>NZ_WHOB01000055.1 GCF_013141775.1 Paenibacillus phytohabitans | reverse complement strand
AAAGCAGCTTTTTTGGGCCTTTTTTTACATTTCCGGCCGGGTGTTTTGTGATAGAATAGAAATCTATATGAATTCGTATAGAAGAGGGGGAGGTTTTCCGCAGATGCGTATGAGCAACCTGCATCATTTCACCGAACATCATCGGTACTGCGTTTCCCGCGAATTCGGTCTAAGCCATGTGGATGGACGAATGCTCGGTTCGGTCTATCAGCCGATGGTCGGTGCTTTTGCCATCAGCCTGTACAGACTGCTGTTCGAGCATATTCCGGCTGAATCCATCGGGTACTCCGGTGTGGAGCAGCAGCGCAGGCTCTTTATGACCCTGGGCGTGGAGCCTAATGAGAAGGGCCGCAAATATTTAGTTGACCAGGCTTCACGGCTGGAAGCGGTGGGGCTGCTGCAGACCTGCCGGATTTATGCCGCGGAGAACGATGATTATATGTACGAGTACGAATTAATGCCGCCATTGTCGCCGTCGGAATTTTTTGCGACCCAGCATTTAACGCTGCTGCTCAGGGATAAGATCGGCAAATTTGCCGTATTGTCGCTGCGCGAGCAGTTCTGGAACCGGGAACCGGAAGAATGGAGCCGGCGGTCGGTCGGTAAAGAGAATATTTCGCTGCCCTTTTATGATATTTTTGAGCTCAATACACATGTCATTGATTACGAACTGGAGCAGGCGCTGGCCGAGGTGGCTACCGTGCGTCAGCCGGGAACAGTTGACGATGGTGAGCCGAATATCGGCTACAGCGACATCATTCTGCGGTTCCCGCGTGAGTCGGTTAACCGTGCGCATGTAGAGAAGCTGCGTTTCGATCATAACCAGATGGGCGTTATTAATTATGTGGCCCGCAAGTACGAGCTTGGCCCGCAGGATCTATGCCGCCTGCTGGACGAGGACGATGTTTTCACGCCGGATGGCGAGGTGATTCTGGATACACTGCAGTACAAGGCCAGCCAGCATTTCCGCCAGGATATGAAGCGCCAGGAGAAACGTGAGATCGCCGCTGCCAAGGTGGTATCGCTGCGCTCTGCTGCCGCTGATGAGAGTGATCCTTCCGGTGCGCCGGTGGAGCAGTCTGTCGAAATGGAATTCTATGTAGAAGTGCCTCCGCAATTTATGTCCAAATGCGACATTCACCAATATAATATGATGCTGCGCAACGAACCTTATACACGTCTGCTGCAGACGTTTTTCCCCGGGGCTGTTCCGGGCCAGCTGATGGATATCTTCGAGAAGATCGATTTGAACTACAAGCTGAACGGTGAAGTCATCAATGTACTCATTCACTATTTGATGACCATGGTGGCCTCCGGCGGCGACCAGCGGATGAACCGCAATTTCGTGGAGGCCATTGCCTCCAACATGCTGGTCAAGCAGGTGAATACTTACGAGAAGGCTGTGCGTTATATCCGCGACCAGTCCAAGGTGAAGGGCAAAGGAGCGGCTTCCGGCTCTGCCGGCACGGCCGCGGCGGGGACACGCCAGCGTTCATATACGAAGAACACCGGACGTTCCGGCAAGCCGGAGATCCCGATTGTGCTGGATGACGGCAGTGCCGGGACCGTATCGGATGAGGAATTCGCGGCGATGATGAAGAAAGCGGCCGAGATTAAGGCCAGTAAGAAAAAGGGCGTCCTGAGAACGCCCTAAAGAAAGCGAGGTGCGGCGATGGAGTCTATGGGCGAAGTGCTGCGTTCGATGAACAATTCCGCTCTGCGCCAGCGCTCCCGTGATCTGGAGCAGGGACTGTTTAATAATCCCCTGGTCAAGCAGCTTCAGGCTGATCATCCCGAGCTGGATGAGTCAAGGCTGAGGCTGCACTTAAGCCGGCTCTACCAGTATGTCGAGGAGGACCGCCACTGCAAGAACTGTCCGGGCCTTGAGAACTGTCCGAATGATTTCCAGGGACACTACAGCAAGCTTACAGTGGAGACTGTTAACGGGATACCTGATCTGTATGAGCGCAAGACACCCTGCAAGCTGAAGATCGCGCAGGATAACCAGGATAACATCCGCAAGCGGATCCGCAGCTTCTATGTGGATGAACGGGTGCTGAACGGCGGATATGATGAGATGGACATTATGGGCAAGGACCCCCGGCGGGCCAGTGCCGTGAACCGGATATTCGATTACATTGCGACTGTGCGGGCCGAGGGCCTGACTTCGCGCGGGATCTATCTGCAGGGCAGCTTCGGGACAGGCAAGACCTTCCTGATGTGCTATCTGCTCCATGAGCTTGCGATTGCCGGTCACAGCGGCGTGATTGTATACATGCCGGACTTCATTGAAGAATTGAAGTTAATTATGATGGACAACCAGAAGCTTAAGGAAATGGTAGATACGATGAAAAACTGCGATCTGCTCATTTTTGACGATATCGGTGCCGAGAACCTGAATCCCTGGGCCCGTGACCATGTGCTGGGTGCGATCCTGAATTACCGGATGAACCGCAAGCCGACCTTCTACACCTCGAACTATCCGCTGGATGGGCTGGAGAAGCATCTAAGCATGACCAGCAAGGATGGCGAAGAGGTCTACAAAGGCCAGCGGCTGATGGACCGGATCGCCCCGTTTGTGGATGTCATTCCGCTCCATGGGGACAATCAGCGGGGTACGGTAAGATAAATTCCGCTGCATGATATGTATAACTGGACGGAGCATTTATAATCCCGCCGCTTAGCTGGCTGCGGAGGTTATGAGTGGTCCGTCCTTTGTTGCTTAAGAGGCCTAAATGTTGTAAGGAATGCAACTTGGGAGCATAAGAAATGGGGTGTCCATCGATTTAGGCCGCTTAAGCGAAGAAAATGTTGTATTTGGTGCAGGATTTTGCGTTACTCAACGATTCAAATCAGTGCCGCTCTGCCGCACACAAACAGCGGCGGGACCCGGACATTGAAGTCCCTGGCCCCGCCGCTGTTTGGTATGAGTTCTCCGTATGCATCTAGCTTTTGCGTAAACTTCGGTGTTGCTCTGCTGCCTGCAGCTTTATTCGGACATAATGAACTTGATGATAACCATCCCGAAGAAAACTACGGTCATAAATCCTGTCATTCCAAAAAAACCGGCCATTAGGTCGCCAAGGTCATTACGGGGCTCTTCGTTGACATGCTCCCGCGGGTCACGGACTTGCGCGTTGACATCCATCGTTTCTTCCTCCTTGCTGTTGCATGACTGTGCAAAGTAAGTTACAGTTATACATGTGAGAGAAGTCATTGACAATTAATGCGCTTTCTTCAAGTATACGAACTTGCCGGGAAGATGTAAAGATAAGATCAGCGCCTAGCCTTGTATGAGATGCAAAGAGGTGATTCGATGATAAGTATTAGACCTATGGAACCGCAGGAATACGATTTTCTAATGGATATGCATTATGAGTCAATCAATATAGTACAAGGGAAGCCCTCCAGGAGTGAGCTGCTGAGTTCACCGGATATCGTGAAGTACAACGAGAATTGGGGAAAAGAAGGTGATAGGGCGCTAATCGCTCTGATTGACAATCAGCCCGCAGGTGCTGCATGGTACAGACTGTTTGATGAGACGAACCAAAGCTATGGATTCGTGGATGCTGGAACCCCTGAATTAGGTGTCGCTATACGGCCCGGCTATAGAAAGCGGGGCTTGGGAATCAGACTAATGGAGGCCATCATCCAGCAAGCCGTATCCGATGGATACCCATCGGTTTCTCTTAGTGTAGATCCGGAGAATCAGGCGGCCGTCCGCTTATATGACAAGCTTGGATTCGAATATTTCGGGATATCCGGAACCTCCCGGACGATGAAGTTAAACCTTAGGCTAATTTGATTTTATACAATATAATTTTATGAAACATATATTAAATGCATTGTAATTATGTTATACTGTGGATGTGTCGCTAAATGGTAATCTGGTTATCATATTACATGAAGCATTTTATCCCGCTATATTCTCGGAGTAATTTTCGCCGCCTTGGCTCACGCTATAGAAGCGGATCTTATTTCGTACAGCTAAGCTTAGGCTTCCAAGTATTTTGAACAATACTGTTTCAGGAAGCGGATGCTCACAAAACTTTGAGGAGGAACAATATCATGGCTATCGTGAACGTGTCTGACCAATCCTTCGGTAATGAAGTGGAAGGTCAAGGTACTGTAGTAGTAGACTTCTGGGCACCTTGGTGCGGCCCTTGCAAAATGCTTGCCCCTATTCTGGAGGAATTGTCCACCGAGCTGGGAGACGGCGTAAAAATTGCTAAATTGAATGTAGATGAGAATCCTGAGACGGCTTCCCGTTTTGGAGTGATGAGTATCCCTACTCTGATCTTCTTCAAAGACGGCCAACCCGTGGACAAAGTCGTAGGACTGAACTCCAAGGATTCCCTTAAGAATATCGTAGCAAAACATCAATAAAAGATTAATTCTGCTGTATCCGGGGGCCTCGCGGCCCCTTCACACAAAGCGCCTTCGGTCATCCGAAGGCGCTTTGTGTGTCAAATAGAAACGGGTGTTCTATAATAAGGCTTGAATCTGTAGTACATTCTATTCTAAACTTACCTTATAACACTGTAGTAACAGGTGGGGGAGAACTCATGGATTATATGGATAATATCCGCAACAAACTGGCGCTGCTGCCTGATCTGCCCGGCTGCTATCTAATGAAGAATGATGAGGGTACGATTATTTATGTGGGCAAGGCCAAGGTGCTGAAGAACCGCGTGCGCTCTTATTTCACCGGCAGCCACAACGGCAAGACGCAGCGGCTTGTCGCCAATATTGTTGATTTCGAATATATCGTCACATCGAGCAATATGGAAGCACTCATTCTGGAGTGCAATCTGATCAAGAAGCATATGCCGCGTTACAACGTGCTGCTGAAGGATGATAAGACTTTTCCGTATTTGAAAATAACGAATGAAACGCATCCGCGCCTTGAGGTCACGCGGCGGGTGCTGAAAGATAAAGCTAAATATTTCGGCCCGTATCCGAATAGCTATGCGGCCCAGCAGACCAAGAAGCTGCTGGACCGTATGTATCCGCTGCGCAAGTGCGGGGTGATGCCGAAGGAGGTCTGCCTGTATTATCACATGGGCCAGTGTCTGGCTCCCTGCGAGAAGGAAGTGCCGAAGTCTGCTTACGAGGAGATTACGCAGAGTATCTCGTCCTTCCTGAACGGGGGGCATGATGCGGTGAAGAAGGATCTGCATAAGAAAATGCAGGAAGCCGCAGAAGAGCTGTATTTCGAGCGGGCCAAGGAGCTGCGGGATCAGATTATTCACATCGATGCCCTGATGGAGAAGCAGAAGATCAATACGGCTGACACCAAGGACCGTGACGTCTTCGGTTACGCGGTAGACAAGGGCTGGATGTGTGTGCAGATCCTGTATATGCGGCAGGGGAAAATGATTCAGCGCCACTCGTCGGCTTTTCCGTTCTACGGGGAGGCGTACAGTGACTTCATGTCTTATGTGACGCAGTATTACAGCGATAACCCGGCATTGCCGCAGGAGATCCTGCTGCCGGATATGCTGAGTGACGGAGCTGTCAAAGCGCTAACGCCAGAGACCGGTACAGGTGCTGCGGTAACGGGCTTGCAGACTGCTGCAGGCATGCTGGGCAGCCGGGAAATGCAGGCAGCGCTGGAGGCGGAGGATAGGGCGGAGGTTGCAGCGCCGCCGCAGGAGCAGGCGGAACAGGAAGCGGCTGCTGAAGGAACCGTGGACGCGGCCGGAGGAGCGGCAGCCCTGCAGGAATGGCTGGGCATCAAAGTACTTGTGCCGCAGCGCGGGCTCAAGAAGCAGATGGTCGGCATGGCCTGCCAGAACAGCCGGGTGGCGCTGGATGAGAAGTTCCGTCTGATTGAGCGGGATGAGGAGCGCACCTCCGGTGCGGCGAGCAGTCTGGGACAGAGCCTGGGACTTGAATCGCTTAACCGGATTGAAGCTTTCGATAACTCGAATATCCAGGGGACGAATCCGGTCTCGGCCATGGTTGTGTTCATTGACGGCAAGCCAGCCCGCAAAGAGTACCGTAAATATAAGGTCCGCACTGTGCAGGGGCCGGATGATTATGAGACGATGCGTGAGGTCATCCGCCGCCGGTATGAACGGGTGCTCAAGGAGAATCTGCCGAAGCCTGACCTGATCGTGGTCGATGGAGGCAAAGGCCAGATCTCCTCGGCGATCGATATTCTGCAGAATGAGCTGGGTCTGTTCATTCCGGTCTGCGGTATCGTCAAGGATGATAAGCACAGAACGGCGCAGCTGCTGGTCGGGGATTCCGCCGAACCGGTATCGCTGGCCCGGGACAGCCAGGAATTCTATCTCCTGCAGCGGATTCAGGATGAGGTTCACCGGTTCGCAATTACGTTCCACCGCGAACAGCGCGGCAAATCGATGGTCACCTCGAAGCTGGATTCGGTTCCGGGAATCGGGGAGAAGCGCCGGAAGTCGCTGCTGAAGCATTTCGGCTCGTTGAAGAAGATCAAGGAAGCTTCCGTGGAAGATTTCCGTGTTCTGTCTATTGGCGAGAAGCTGGCCCGGCAGATTCTGGATGCGCTCAAGGATGAGGAACCGTCATTATAAATAGGCTCAAACGGTAACGAAACAGAGGCCGGCCCCATGGGGGCCGGTTTTTTGGTGATTTAGGAAATTATGCTATACGTCAGGAATTCCGCTGAACCCCCGGAAGACGGGCCGATGGAGGACCAAATGTATGCGAAAAATCGAATACAATGTGCTTCCCTCAGGGTAACCGGACCAAATGTATGCGAAAAACCGAATACAAGCAATCTGCTTCCGTGAGGGTTATCAGGCCTAATGTATGCGAAAAACCGAATACAATGTGCTTCTGTGAGGGTTATCAGGCCTGATGTATGTGAAAAACCGAATACAATGCGCTTCCCCGAAAGAAGTGAGGAGCATTGGTGCTCTTTATTTCACCGGAGGCTGCCCCAGAAGTAGCCTCTATTTTTGTCCGTTAGATGATGAAAGAGCGGGCTTTTGCTGCGAAAATAAGTTAATCCTTACTTTCTGCATAAAATCGTTGATTTGTATAATTGCAACCGGTTTCGGTAAAAGGTACGCTTAGCTTGAAGCTATGAAAGCGCTTATATACATGGGATGTAGACTGCTTAAACCAAGGTAAAAGGAGGCTGATGATCACACCGGGAAAGAATTTGCTATGGGCTGGATGGCTGCATACCAATAGACATGAGGAGGATTAAGGGTAATGACATATTCGAAAAGGTTAAAACGCAAGAAAGGTATAAACGGCACCGCTTTTTTTCTGAGCATAATCATGCTGCTAAGTGTCGCATTGGTCATTCCGCCCGGCCGGGCGCATGCCGCTGGCTCTTATCTGCTCTCCCAGGACCGCCCTGCTTATGCGTCGGGCACGGAGGGCAATAACACCCCGGATCTGGCCGTGGACGGCAATACGGGTTCCCGCTGGAGCAGTGCATGGGGGGCAGACCCGAACTGGATTTATGTTGATCTCGGGGCATCTGCCGCAGTAGACCGCGTTGTACTCCGCTGGGAAGGGGCGTATGCCAAGTCCTACAAAATCCAGGTATCCGCGGACGAATTGAACTGGAGTGATGTCTATTCCACAACTACGGGTGATGGCGGCGTGGATGATCTCACGCTTAGCGGCACCGGCCGCTATGTGCGGGTATTTGCAACCGTGCGGAGCCTGACGCAATACGGCATTTCCCTCTTCGAGTTCGAGGTTTACGGCACGGGGGGCGTTAATCCTCCTCCGGTAGTGCTAGGGCCGAATGTGGCCTTGAACAAGCCGGCGACGGCATCGTCTTATCAGGTGGCTGACTATCTCCCGGCTGGCTCCACATTGCCGGCACTGGCGTTTGATGGTAACATGACCACGCGCTGGTCTTCCAACGCTACCGATAATGAATGGCTTAGCGTGGACCTTGGCAGCGTACGGACGCTTGGCCGGGTCATCCTCAATTGGGAGGCTGCCGCCGGCCGGACCTATGATATTCAGGTTTCGAATAACGGCAGTTCATGGACTACAATCTACCGGGAGCTTCACGGCGACGGAGGCACGCTTAATCTTCCGGTCTATGCCAGCGGCCGCTATCTGCGGATGAACGGCATCAGCAGAGCAACCTCTTTCGGCTACTCGATCTTTGAATTCCAGGCGTATGATTATGTGACAGGCGATCCCAAGCCGGTCTATAACATTCCGGCACTGCCGGCGCTGACAACAGTGGCCGTAGGTCAAGGCAGCTATGCCGCGAATGACCTCTCGGTTCCCCAGCCCAAATATCCGCTGTATAAATCGGATGCACTGACTGCGCCGCTGCCTTCCAATGACTGGTGGCAGTCGATCATGATCAATCAGCTCGGCAACGGTATTATTACGCTTCCGCTCAAATCGAAATATACCAAGCAGGGACTAAGCGTTCTGAACCCGGGCGCAGGCTATTTAAGCGCCGACGGCAAGGCGCAGGAAGCCGCAGGCAGCCCGGATCTGTTCCTGATGGCCAGCAATATTAATACTTCAGGGATGTCGAACCGGATAACCGCTTACGGCGACTGGTCAGCAACTGCCGTGTTAAGCGATGGCACTGCTGAGAAGATGAAGACGACCTTCGTCAAAGGCTCGCCTTATCTCTATTCACAATTCAGCGATCCGGCCAGTCCTGAAGTCTACCTGCCGGCAACGGCCCGCTTCTTCGATGACAGCAATAATACGATTCTGGCGGCTGACGGCGCCACGGTTACTGCAGACCATATCGGCATTGCGGTCACGAATTCCAATGGCGCGCCAACGCCCGTAATGGTGACCCGAAACTATGGACTGTATGCACCGGCCGGCACAACCTTCAAGAAAGTCGGCGCCAAGCTCAAAATCCAGCTGGGCGGAGGCCAGAACTACCTGAGCTTGTCGGCTCTTCCGGCACCCGCAAATCTGAATTACTTCTACCAGCACGGATATGCATTCGTGACGGATACGAAGGTGGCTTATACCTTCAACGAGACCACATCGGATGTCACGACCACCTTCAATGCGACTACAGAACTCAAGCGTTCGGGCTTTCCGAATACAACGCTGATGGCGCAGCTTCCCCACCAGTGGAAGGTTACTACTACGCCGCTGACTGCGGTCTCCTTCCCGTCGATCCGCGGAACGATGAAGGTTACGGAGGGCAATTCCTTTGCCACTGCCGATAAATTCTACGGCATTGTGCCGCAGTTCACCGAGCCCGGCGATTCCGGCTACTCCCGACAGGATCTGCTCAATTATCTGGCGCTGCTGGATACGGACACCGCCACCAATCTGATGCAGGCTGATGCGTACTGGCAGGGCAAGAAGCTGCATCCGCTGGCAATGGGTGTGCTGATCGCCGATCAAATCGGCAGCGAGAGCTACAAGAATCTGTTCCTTTCCCGGATGAAGACGGTGCTTACAGACTGGTATACGTATACTTCGGGAGAAGCTAACTACTATTTTGACTACAATTCCGACTGGGGCACTCTGATCTATAAGAACAGCGAGTTCGGCGCGAACTCCGGCATTACAGACCATCACTTTACGTATGGCTATTATGTCTTTGCTTCCGCCGTGCTCGCTACCTATGATACCGACTTCAGGAACAAATTCAGCGGGATGGTTGATGAGCTGATCCGCGATTATGCCAATCCGTCGAAGAACGATCCGAAATATCCGTACTTCCGCAACTTCGACCCGTATGAAGGACATTCATGGGCCGGCGGTTATGCTGACAATGACAGCGGCAATAACCAGGAAGCGGCAGGGGAATCACTGTTCGGCTGGGTAGGCCAGTATATGTGGAGCACACTGACCGGCAACACAGCGTTCCGGGATGCGTCCATTATGGGCTTCACGACCGAGCTTAGAGCAGTGCAGCAGTACTGGTTCAACTACGACCAGGACAACTGGCTTCCGGGCTATACACATAAATCTGTCGGGCAGATTTACGGAAGCTCGAACTTCTTCGGAACCTTTTTCAACGGCAATCCGGTGTATGTCTATGGGATTCACTGGCTGCCAACGGCTGAATATTTAACCAGCTACGGGTTCGACACGGCCAAGGCTGCCGCATTATACAGCGGCTTCGTGGCAGATAACGGTGGGCCGGAAACGGACTGGTACCATATTGTCTGGCCGATTCAGGCGCTGAGCGATCCGCAGGCTGTACTGAATAAATGGAATCCGGCACTTCCGCAGCAGAATGAATTGTTCAACACGTACTGGTTCGTGCATAACATGGCCACTCTTGGATCACGCACCAAAGACATTTGGGCGGCGAACGGGTATAGTGCAACTGTGTATAAGAAAGGATCGGCATATAGTGCACTGGTCTGGAATCCGACGAATGCGGCAATTACCGTTACGTTCCGCAACGCGGGAGGAATTACGGGCTCTGCTGTAGTTGAAGCCAAGAAGCTGGTGAAGGTTGACCCGACGAAGGTGAATTCGGGGACGCTGCTCACTCCGCCCGCCCTGACAGCGGATACAACGCAGTATGCAGCCGGCCAGCCTATTGAATTAACGTTCACGGATAATGCAGCCTGGAGAAGTGCGGTCAGTACGGTGAAGGTGGACGGAACCTCAGCTGCGGCAGCGAATTATACCGTGGCAGCCGGTAAAATCACGCTGAACACCGCGCTGTTCCCTGCGGCGAAGACCTACACGATTACGGTGTCTGCAACGGGCTATAACGATGCTTCAGTGCAGCAAGTGGTCACCGGCGGAACAACCTCCGCGAACCTGGCCCTGAACAAGGCGGTTACCGCCTCGGAGAATCCGAGACAGCCGGCTGCGGGTGCAGTGGACGGAGATCCGGGCACCCGCTGGGAATCGGCCTTCAGTGATCCGCAGTGGATTCAGGTTGATCTCGGCTCTGCTCAGACGGTCAGCCGTGTCCTGCTGAACTGGGAGGGAGCATATGCCAAATCGTATACGATCGAGACTTCAGCAGAGGGTACGAACTGGACGCCAGCGTATTCCACCACAACTGGAGACGGGACCCTCGATGATGTCAGCTTTAACCCGGTCAGCGCACGTTATGTGAAGGTAAACGGGACGGAGCGCGGCACACAATACGGCTATTCTTTATGGGAATTGGAAGTGTACGGCAGCGGCGGCACCGTGACACCGCTTGCTCCGCCTGCCCTGGCAGCCGATACAACGCAGAATGCAGCCGGCCAGCCGGTTGAGCTGACATTCACGGATAATGCAGCATGGAGAGGCGCAATCAATGCGGTGAAGGTGGATGGAACTACAGCGGCGGCTGCGGATTATACCGTGACAGCCGGTAAAATTACGCTGAACACCGCGCTGTTCCCAGCAGCGAAGACTTACGCGGTTACGGTAACTGCAGCTGGATACAATGATGCCTCCGTGCAGCAGGTGATTACCGGCGGAACACCGCCGTCGGTGAACCTTGCCCTGAATAAGGCAGTTACCGCTTCGGAGAATCCGAAACAGCCCGCTGCAGGAGCAGTAGATGGGGATCCTGGCACCCGCTGGGAATCGGCCTTCAGTGATCCGCAGTGGATTCAGGTTGATCTCGGCTCTGCTCAGACGGTCAGCCGCGTCCTGCTGAACTGGGAGGGAGCATATGCCAAATCCTATACCATTGAGACTTCGGCAGATGGCACGAACTGGACAACGGCTTATTCGGCGGCAACCGGAGACGGGGAACTGGACGATATCAGCTTCACCCCGGTCAGCGCGCGGTATGTGAAGGTGAACGGTACGGAGAGGGGCACACAGTACGGCTATTCTTTATGGGAAATGTCGGTCTATTAATCAGGGCGGCATTGGCGATAGAATAGAGGCATCAACGTAAAGAAATGGTGAGGATTATGCACAGGTCAATGTTATTGCGGTTCTTGCAGGAAAGGCAGAACCGGGCTGCCTGCAATGGGGGGAGGGGAGGCAAATTGCTGCAATTGCTGTTAGTTATGCTGGTTCTGGGTGGTCTTGCTGCCTGCTCAAACGGCGGTCAACTAACGGACCTCCAAACGCAGGAGGCCACTTCGGAGGACGGCCCTAACGCACTGAGCTCAAGCCGAACTGCCGATGCCGGTAGCACTGGTAACGCCAATACCACTGACAGGACTGGTAATGCTGATAGAGCTAATCGCAGCAATTCCGGCAGTTCCGGTGATCCCGGCAATACGTTGCCTGCGGATCATCCGGCCACCGCCCTTTCAGCATTGGCTGCCAAGGTGAAGCCGGTCCGGTTCACCGTATTTGTGAACTATGACTGGTATACGGCTCCGACCTGGGAGGGCAGGCCGCATAGCCGGTGGATCACCGATAATCTGAAGGTTGCGCTCACTCCGGTACAATCCAGCGGGGCTGCCGCCCAGAAGCTGAACGCGATGATTGTCTCGGATCAGCTTCCCGATGTGCTGGTCATGGACCGGGGCAAGGATGTGGAACGGCTGCAAAAAGCAGGCAAGCTGGTGGCACTCGACCCTTATCTGGCGGAATATCCTGAATTTGTCCAGACCATAGGCGAGGATACATTGAACATGCTGCGCAGTGAAGACGGCAAGCTGTACCAGATTCCGAACTGGTATATTAACGGCAGCAACGGCAGCGGTAACGCCGGTTTCCTGGTTGAGAAGAAGATCTACCGGGCACTTGGCTCCCCTAAGCTGGAGACATGGGATGATCTGGAGGCTTATCTGAAGCGGGTGCAGCAAAAGTATCCTGAACTCGTCCCGATTGACTTCGGGGAGACCCGGGACGGAGCGGATATACAGATGATCGGCATGCTGTACAGCGGTGCGGCGGATAACCGGACACCAAGCTTCATCTCTCCCGGTTCAGGACAAATCTTCGGTGTGCCCGCCGGCTCCCGATTGACTTCTGTGTACCGGGATCCGGCTTTCCTGGAGACGCTTCTGCTGGCTAACCGGCTGGTCCGCCAAGGGCTGACGTCTCCGGATCTATTAACCGAAACCCGGGATCAGGTGCTGGAGAAGCTCAAAACCGGCCGGATCGCTGTATTCGGCGCGTATGACGCCATCGTGGAAGGGATTGGCCGCGAGGCGGATAATCAGCTCTCGGCCAAAGATCCGCAAGACGGATACGATATCATCTGGCCGGTGCACCGGGCAGGTGTGGATCCGGATAAGGTATACCCTTCCGGATACAATACGCTGGGCTGGAATGTCAATGTGATTACAACCGGGGCCAGAGATCCGGAGGCCATTTTCTCCTATATGAACTGGGCGACGAGCCCGGAGGGACAGCGTATTATTTTCTTCGGGCCGCAGGGAATGTTTTATGATAAAGTGGAGGATGGAATTCCGGTTCCAAATGATTCCTATATTGGCCGTAATTTGAAGCAGTATGATGCTCTGAAGATCGGAGAATTCAACTGGTATGGTAATACCTCATATATTGATTCAGCCAAAGCCAGACGCGAGAAGCTGCTGCCTGCGGAGGCCCGGGACTGGACAACACTCGGGCAAGCGAATGTAACGTTCAGGACGGCGATGAACATCACCGAATTCTCCAATCTCGATCCGGCGCCTGCCTCCGAAGAGGGAATCATTCTGCAAAGACTGAAAGACCAGTATGCGCAGGTAATCCCCCGGATGATTTTTGCGGCAAGCGGGGAAGAGGTCAGGCAGCTGATGGAGGAAGCAGACAGGGAGGCGGCGGGCTTGGGATATGACAGGCTGCTCGCCTGGAAAACCGGAGTATGGCGGAACAATCTTAAGAAGATCAAGGCCTATTCCCCACAATACTAAACGTTTGGAAAGAAGAGGGATACGATACGTACCCTCTTTTCCGCATGAAGGAGTGCTGATTGCGATGTACAGAGCCGTCTTGGTGGACGATGAAAATTATGACTTGGAGGGTCTGCGCTGCCTGATTCCCTGGAGTGAGCTTGCCATTGAAGTGGTCTGCAGCGAGAGTAATCCGCTTGCCGCTCTTCAATATATCGAGAATCATGAGATTGATCTGCTGATCACGGACATCAGGATGCCCGTGGTTTCCGGCATGGAGCTGTCCCGCCTGGCGCTGGAGCTGAATCCGGGGCTGAAGATCGTGTTCATCAGCGGATACCAGGAATTTCACTATGCGAAGCAGGCGCTTGATTTGAAGGCGCATGCCTATATTCTGAAACCGGTTGATGATGAGGAGCTCATCGGCGTGCTGCGCACCGCTACGGCTGAACTGAATCTTGAGCGGAGCAAAGGTCCGGAAGACGGCGGCGTGATCGCGTCCTTTGATTTCATCAAAAATGATGTGCTGCAGCACCTGCTGGAAGGCAGTATTGACGGTGCGACACTGGGGGCCTTCCTGGCCCGGTATCCGCTGGATCTGGCCTTCTCCAGCGCCTCCGCAGTGCTGATTGAGGCAGATGATGTCCTCCGGCGGGTGCAGGAGCATCCGGAGGAGGTCTATGCCGGTCTGGACAGGCTGTTCCAATATATTGGGACAGAGATTGAATCTGCCGGTGCGGGGAAATGGTGCCGGCTGAACCGTTCACAGCTTGGTTTCGTGTATACCGGGCAGCGTCTGGAGCTGGAGGAGTGGCTTCAGCAGCTGGTGCTGAAGGTTCGCCGGCACACTGCTTATACTATTACTGTGAGTTATGGAGCTGAGGTGTTTGCTCTGGAAGCGCTGACCTCATCTTTTTCCCAGGCCAAGGCGTATATGAACGGAAAAATGTTCCTCGGCAAGAACAGAGTGATTCCCCCCGTAATGAACAAGCCGGGAATGACCCAGGATATTAAAGAGCTGAGCGTCGTGCTGGAGGGAATGTTCGGGGCTATGGCAGGCTACAGGCTGGCTGATATTTGCGACTGCATCGATGAGCTGTTCGAGATGGCGGCCCTGTTCGAGCATCCGGTGAAGGTCTATCATTTCTCCATTCATATCGTCACCCGGCTCGAAGCCTATCTGGGGACGCTGAACGAAACCTATGAGAGTCTGCAGCAAATGGACGCCATTCATCATCTGGAGACGGTGGATGATATTAAGCGCTGGCTGCGGTATACGCTGTTCCAGATTTCCGAGATCCTGTTTATGAAGAAGCAGCATAAGAACCGCCGGCTGATGGAGCAAATTGAGGTCTATATTCAGGAGCGGCTGACGGAGAATCTTACCTTACGGCTGGTGGCCAGCCATTTCGCCTATTCACCCAACCATCTCGGGGTCCTGTTCAAGGAGCACACAGGCGAGAGCTTCAATGAGTACCTTGTGCGGATCCGGATGGAGAAAGCGATTCTCCTGCTTGATCAGCATCAATACAAAATCTACGAAGTGGCTGATAAGGTGGGCTACAAGAATATCGCTTATTTCAGCAGGCAATTCCGGGAATATTTCAATATTACTGCAGCCGATTACAGAAAGCAGAGCTGATCCGGCATGCAGAGGAAGCGTACGAAACCCGTATACCTGCCCTTGGGCTACAAGCTGCTTATTTCCTATCTGCTGCTGGTGCTGACACCGGTTATCGGCATCGGAAGCTACGCCTATGTCTCCTCCGTGCGTTCCACTGAGGAGCACACCAGAAGCAATCTGGAGGTGGCTGTCAGGCAAATTGCCAGCAACGTCGATTACCGGCTGAAGGATGTGGTCCGCAGCACCGACGAGCTGTATGCGGATCAGACCCTCTCGCGTTATTTAACAGGTTATCATTCCGGCTGGGAGAAATATAGCATCATGTCGCAGTATATTCTTCCGAGGCTGGAGAATGCTGCGAATCTGCCGGACCCGGAGGTTAAGCTGTCCGTGTATGTCAGCAACCCTAATGTCGGAGAATTCTATTACAACGAGAGTGCAACGGGCGATGTCCGTAAGTATTCCCTATTTCACATGGACCGTATTGAGAATGAAGACTGGTATAGAAGGCTGAAGCTGCATTACGGCTCCTATGAATGGCGGCAGGTGGGCAATGACAGGACGGACGCGAGCATCTCCTACCTGCGTCCCTTGATCAATTACGATACACTGCAGCTGAACGGCCTGATCAAAATGACGGCGAATATGAAGTATATCTTCTCTGATGCCGGTTCGGGACAGCTGGGCGAGGACAGTATTCTGTTCATCGTGGATAATGACAACCGCCTGCTCTTCATAAGCTCCCGCAACAAGGTTAAACCGGATTTGCTGCCCTCAGCTGCTTCAGGCTATATTCAGCAGCCGGATTCCTATATGCAAATTAAACAGCCGGTTACGAATATGCCCGCCAGCGTAGTAGCCTGGATTCCGTATTCTTCACTGCAGAAGAATTCACAGCAGGTCCGTAATGTGACCATCGGCATCTGTCTGATCACTCTGATCCTGCTCTTTCTGATCAGTCTGGTGATGTCCCAGTATTTCGCACGGAGCTTCCAGAAGCTGATCGCTTCCCTGAAGTCTTTTAAGGAAGGGGATTTCCACAAACGGATGCCGGTGCAGGGCAATGATGAGTTTGCGGAAATCGGCAGTGCTTTTAACGACATGGCTTCAACGATACAGCGGTTAATTGACGAGGTCTATGTCGTCAACCTGGAGAAGAAAGAGACCGAGCTGCAGGTGCTGCATTCCCAGATGAATCCGCATTTCCTGTATAATACCTTCTCTTCGATCAGCCGGATGGCCAAGCTGGGGGAGATCGATAAGCTGCATGAGGTCATCCGTTCGCTGGCCAGGTTCTACCGGCTGACGCTGCACCGCGGGGAGATGATCATTCCGGTGGAGCAGGAACTGCAGATTGCCGAGTCTTATCTGGATATTCAGCGGATTAAGAATGTGGACCGTATCCAGGTGGCTTATGATATTGCACCGGAGGTTCTGGAGAGCGAGAGCGTGAAGTTTATTCTGCAGCCATTTGTGGAGAATGCGCTGGAGCATGCCTGGTACGATGATGAGATCTCGCTGATCATCCGGGCTTACCGGGAAGGAGCGGATATGATTTTCGAGGTGGAGGATAACGGGCTCGGGATGAAGGAAGAGCTGATCGGGCAGATTCTGGAGCCTGCGGGCCAGGGAATCGGCTATGGCATCCGCAATGTGGACCAGCGGATTCAGCTGCAGTACGGCAAGCAGTATGGCGTAGCCATTCACAGCTCGCTTGGTGAAGGGACGCTGATCCGGCTCCGGTTTCCCTGCCGTCCGTATCAATCTGTGCAGGACGAGGCCTAAAGACGGTGTACCTACCGGATTATGAGCAGAAGGGGCTATCCCATAAGTAGAATTTCTTCTACTTGAGACACCTATTTAGGGCTCCCAGCGGTTTATCTTTGGGCTTCTGCAGCAATCGTTCTTCGTGCTCCCGCGTCGCAGCAAGTTCAAGTTTCTCACCACTGATTTGGATTTGGAGGACTCGCCGAGTTCATCCAACAATGCAGCAATTGATGTATTCAGTTCCAAGTGGGAATTCACTAATAGTTGTATACTGTGCAATTAAAAACTGCGAAAAGGCAGGCTTGCCTCTTATAACTGTAGTCTGTACAACTAAATCTGCCAGAATGGTGAAAATGAAGGTTCACATGGCCATTTAATTGTACGAAATACAACTAAACGGAGAATCGGTTATAAATCAGACGATTTAGTTGTACGAAGTGCAATTAAGTATACCGCATACCGCATACCGCACACCGTAATCGGGGCACTGTAAACGATTGGGCGGGACGAATAAGTGCGCTGGGGATTGGCGTAGATGATGGCTATGGTGAGCCTTTCAGGAGGGGAGCTGTCGCGGCCGCCACCGGGAATAGGCAGCGTCAAAGAGGGTGTCGTTCAGCCGGTTGACGGCTGCATCCACGACACGAGCGAGGGGGTCCAAAGGAATGTCATTTTCCAGATCCATTGGCAAGCAAAGTTGGTCCATGGACTATTGAATGTACAAAGAAATCGCTCCTTTTGAAATGGTTGGGCGGTACCTCCATTTTACCAAAAAGGCGATTTCTTTTTTTGTGTTTGTTGAAAAAGTGTTTCGTATCCCGCATAAACAACGGTCCGTTCGCGGAGCGTCCACCCAAGTGCCCACGTTGATGCTACTACAAAATAAAGAGCTGTCCCAAGCAGCCATTCATGGCTTCTGGGACAGCCTCATTTGGATATGCAGGGCCGATCAATACGGTTCTGTCTATGTCTAGGTCAGAGGCTGGACCGGCTCCGCCTGCTCCGGCCCCCGCGGAGGGTTGAAGCGGTACACGATGTAGCCGACGATGAATGGCAGGATGATCGTGACAATACCGGCGCCGATGTTCACCTTATCCTGCATGAAGATCAGCGTGGCCCCCATCAGTATGCTGTCAAACACCACATGGCTGAACATCACAGCGATGAAGCCGTAGCGCAGGAAAATATAGCTGAACAGCAAACCGATTACGGTTAGCTCAATCGGGCGCGAACTGACCGGATAGATCGGGTAGAGGGTATGCCCGAGCGCCCAGATCAGCGTAGTGATCAGTGCAGCAATGAAGGTATTCTTCACGAGCTTCTTGAGCATCCGGATGCCGAACAACCGGTAGACAGCCTCTTCAGAGAGACCGGCAAGCCAGGCGACAATTGGCAGCAGCCAGGCGTATTTCATATTGTAGGGAGACTGGCTGGCATCCGTAGTGGACCAGTTATCCAAGGCGAACGACAGAATAATGAACATGATGGTCTGCACGCCGAGCAGGACGAATGCCCACACATATCCGGCGCGGATACTGTCCAGTACATACTGGCCGTAACCGGGCTCTTTGGCACGTGGCCAGGGGTTAAGCTTCTCTTCTGCGCGCCACAGGCCGTCGCCTCCAACCAGTGAGAAGTAGAGCAGTGAGGACATTAGCAGGCTGTACAGAACATAGATGATGAACATCACTACAGCGGTAATCCGCGCTTCGGCACTGTCACCGCCTGATTCGGGAAGCACATTGTAGCTGCTGACCATCATAATCAGGAAGTGGGCGGAGCTAAGGAAGAGCCCGCGCCTCCAGGACGTGTGACCCCGGCGCAGAATGCTGTAGATCAGCGCAAGAATACCCAGAAGCAGTGTAGGCAGACCATAGCCGAACAAGGTGAGCTTCTTGGCAAGAGCGGTCTGGTCTTCAACATAGCTATCATGCCAGGCCGGGGCAGTGAATCCTGCGCGGAAATAGGAGACCTGCTCACCGGAGAAGTTAAAGTTATAATGCAGCAGCGCATCTCCGACCTTAACCGAGCTCTCCGTGTAGACAAGCCCGTACTCATCGCTGCCCGTCTCGATCTGGAGCTTCGCCGGATTTGCACCCCATAGCTGCAGCCACGGGCGGGCCAGCTTTTCTTTTTGCTCGAGGGTAAGACCCGCTTCACTGCTTGCAGTTATTGCAGTACCGGCAGAAATCGTTACAACCTTGGCCGGTCTTTCCCCGTAATCGAGTCCTGCGGCACCGGCATCGGCTCCGCGGGCGAAGGCGACTACTTCACCGGTATACATATTGATATCCACGGAGAGCAGGGCATCCGCTTCACCGGAAGGATAAAGTGCGGCATGGTAGACATCGAACGGGTACCGCTGGTCCAGCTTGTTCTTGGTGTAATCCTCAAGTAGCTTCTCCCGGGACATATAGCCGTAGAAAGAGGAGTCTGTCTTATAGAGGATAGTCCATTCATCCTTCACTCCTGCTTCGTGGCCGAGCTGCTGTGCTGCGAATGCGGCGGCTTTGTCCTGCACTTCGCTTTTGCTGATAATTGCTGTGTCCTCACCGGAGCCCTGGAAGAGCTGGGGGGCGACCTGGAACATGACAAACACAATAAGTCCGAGAATTCCAGCAAGGATAAGTTTGGTGGTAAGGGGCCGCTGCTGTAGGGGCTGGCCGACGGGATTCATGAAACGCCTCCTTGAAATGAATACTCTTGTACATTCCATTATAATATTACTTGCCCGGCAGTTACAAAAAATTGCCGTATTATCCTTTTACGTGGAGAGGTCCAAGCTTATGCTTGTTTATTTGCAGATTGTTCTTTATTTGTACTCCAGCTTATTTTGAAAATGATTCTTTGTGAAGTTAGGCAATAACGTATATAATTTTGTATGTTTATTTGATATTGAACAATTCTTAACTTCCAATAAGGAACCTGAAAGGATGAGGAGTTTGGTTTCACCGTTTCCCAAAATAACGGGCTTCAGATTTCTGAAGCTTGCTCCTCCGCAAATCCTGGTGCTTGGGTTCGCCGCAGTAATTATGATAGGCACTTTACTGCTCATGCTTCCGGTATCAAGTGTAGCCGGGGAGCCGCTTCATTTCATGGATGCGCTGTTTACTGCGACCTCTGCCGCATGTGTGACCGGACTTGCCGTTGTGGATACCGGAACCCACCTCACCGGATTCGGACAGGCCGTCATTCTGGTGCTGATCCAGATCGGCGGACTCGGCTTCATGACGATGGCCACGCTGTTTGCGCTTGTGCTTAAACGCAGAATCTCGCTGCGGGACCGGCTGATTCTTCAGGAAGCAATGAATCAGAGCTCGATGGAGGGGATTGTGCGGCTGATCCGCAAAGTGCTGATCTACTCGCTGGTTATTGAGGCGGCAGGAGCCATCCTGCTGTCCGTCCGCTTTGCCTTTGATATGCCGCTTCCGCGTGCCTTATATTATGGCCTGTTTCATGCGGTGTCGATGTTTAACAATGCCGGGTTTGATCTGTTTGGCGGCCATGATAACAGCCTGACAGCATATGTCGGTGACCCTGTGATCAACTTGGTCGTGATGTTCCTGATCATCTCCGGCGGGATTGGCTTCATCGTGATGTCCGATCTGGCCGAGTACCGGAGGAAACGCCGGCTGTCGCTGCACAGTAAGGTAGTGCTGTCGATGACCTTCGGACTTATTCTGACAGGGATGGCAGTGATCTTCATCTTCGAGTTCACCAACGCACGGACGCTGGGACCTATGAACCTCGGGACCAAAATCTGGGCATCCCTGTTCCAGTCCGTTGCACCGCGTACAGCCGGAGCCAATACGCTGGATATTACAGGATTGCGCCAGGCGACACAGTTTTTCATCGTCATTCTGATGTTTATCGGCGCTTCCCCGGGTTCAACCGGCGGCGGCATCAAGACGACAACCTTCACGCTGATGATCGGAGCAGTCATCTCCATGCTGCGCGGCCGGGAGGACATCGTACTCTTCCGTTACCGGCTGGCCCAGGAGCGCGTATTCAAGGCCTTGACCATTACGCTGCTGGCCTTGCTGCTGATCGTTGCGGTATCGATGATGCTGTCGACTACAGAGGGTCTGCCTTTTCTGATGATTCTGTTCGAGACGACCTCGGCCTTCGCCAATGTGGGACTAAGTCTGGGACTGACGCCGGAGCTGACACAGGTCGGCAAAATCCTGATCTGCCTGACGATGTTCGCCGGACGGCTTGGACTTCTGACGCTGGCCTATGCACTGGGTCCGAAACAGGGTAAACCTTTGTATAAGTATCCGGAAGGCAAAATGATAATTGGATAAGGGGAAATAGAGACATGAAAGCACAACAGTTTGTTGTAATCGGCCTGGGCCGCTTCGGTTCAAGTCTGGCGCTAGAGCTGATGTCCATGGGCTATGAGGTGCTTGGGATCGACCATCAGGAGGAGCGGGTGGAGGAAATGACCGGCCGGCTGACCCATGCGGTGATGGCGGATGCTACGGATGAAGGGATTATGCGCTCCCTCGGAGTGCGCAATTTCGACTGCGGGATTGTGGCGATCGGCGATAATATGGAGCGGAGCATACTGGCCGCAATTCTGCTCAAGGAGCTTGGTGTCAAGCAGGTGGTCGGCAAAGCGATCTCGATTCTGCATGGGCGCGCATTGTCGAAGCTGGGCGTGGACCGGGTGATTTTTCCGGAGCGTGATATGGGAATCCGTGTGGCCCACCAGCTGGTGACACCCAACTTACTGGACTATATTGAGATCTCCAAGGATTACAAGGTTGTTGAGCTGACAGTGCCTGCCTGTATGGACGGCAAAAGCCTCTCCGAGCTGAACACGCGCGCCAAATACGGCTGCAGCATCATCGCCCTGAACCGTGAGGACGGCATCATCGTTGCCCCGACGGCGCATGACCATGTGCATCAGGGGGATATTATGGTGGTTATCGGCTCCAATGACAGCATCGGAGAGTTCGAGGATGAAGCGGTGAATGCGGATTAGGTGCGGAATACCAGCCTGTGTATCTCTATAAAAGAATGCAAAAAAACGTCCGGCTGACGTGCAGCCGGGCGTTTTTTGCTCTTCAGAAAGACGGCTACATCCGTATGTCAGTCCGGCGGTATATCAGCCACCCGGCCCCCGCGCACAGGGCGATGATCCCCCACGCGAGGAGAGTGGTTCCAGGCTCGAGCATTGCGGGATCTGAAGAGAATAGTGCGAAGTTCTCCATGTACTCCATCGAAGGGAACATTTGGGAAATGAGGGAGACAGCCCCGAAATACACGATGGCCAGCAGGGTTCCGGTGATTACTTTGAATCTGTAATAACAGGCGCCGATCAGGAAGGTGGCTACCGAGACATCGAGCAGGGTCAGCATGAACACGTACGCAGAGAGCAGGATCGGCCGGTCCACATCAACCGGGAGTCCGATCGAAGGAAGAACAGCCCGGCCGATCAGATACACGGCAGTCTCCGCCAGCGCAGCCGTTATGCAGAAGGCCAGCAGGGCCAGCAGCGAGCTGACGTAGAAATTGCGGCGGGTCACACTGAAGCTGCTCATCAGCGGAAAGGTAATGGCCACCGTAACGATCATGCTGATAATCATGAAGATAGACATAATATTGCGGTTAATGCTGAAGATATTGTCCGCCGTTCCCATATCCCAGGCGGGCAGAAACTTCATCAACAGTACCAGGGCGGTGTCCACACATACGAATATACTCAGCAGAATCAAGGCGCCTCTGCGGTAATCTTTCAGGTGAAACTTCATTAAACTCCGGTAGCTCATCGGTTTCCGCCTCCTTGCGAATTCTCTGCATCGCGCAGCGTCAGATATACGAACAGCTTCTGCAGCGGAACCGGAGACAGCTCAACGCCCTGATCCTGGAGCATTCTGCGTTCGGCGGGGCCGGAGAGATCCTCAAGCGCAAGCAGCAGCTTGCCCCCCAGGCGTTCACTGTGCAGTACCCGGACATCCCCCAGCAGCTTCTCCAGCACAGTAGCGGGCCCGGAAGCATAGACGGCGTTGGCGGCAAAATCCTCTACAGGACCCTGGAAGGCGACACGACCTCTTTTGATATAAACCATCCGTTCAAACAGGTTCTCCGCTTCTTCGATCAGATGTGTAGTTACTACAAAGGTGCGTGGATTATTGCTGTAATCCTCAAGCAGGGTCCGGTAAAAGATTTCGCGCATCGAGGCATCCAGGCCGATTACCGGCTCATCCAGCAGCGTCAGCGGAGCACGGCTGGCCAGCCCCTTAATGATCCCTGTCATGGATTGGCCGCCGCGCGACAGCTGCTGGTAATTCTTGCTGCCCTTTAGCTGGAATTTGTCCATCAGCTCACTGGCCAGCTGCTCATCCCAATGGGGGTAGAAGATCGAGGCGAACTTGAAGATTTCCTTCAATGAGTAGTTCTCCCAGGAGCGTTCATAGGTCTTGACCAGACAGATCTGACTCAGTGCCGCTGCATGCTCATTCACATGATCGCCGCCATACGTGATCAGTCCGCTGTCTGCGAACCTCTGGCCGGCAATGAGGGAGAGCAGGGTGCTTTTGCCGCTGCCGTTGGCTCCGATCAGTCCATGAATCATCTCCGGCTCCAGGCTCAGCGAGATATCATGTACGCCCTGGCCTCCGCGGAAAACCTTGCTTACATGGCTTAAATCGAGCTTTGCGCCGGATGGAGCTGCCGCTGCTTCATGCTTCTTCCCCGTAACCATCATCGGTTCTCATCCCCCTTACGGATCATTTCAGACAATTGCTCCGTTGTAATGCCCAGCTTCGCGGCCTCACGGATCATTGCCACCACATATTGCTCATAGAACTGCTGCCTGCGCTTATTCGTCAATTCGGAGCGTGCTCCCGCTGCAACAAACATTCCGATCCCCCGCTTTTTATACAAGATTCCCTGCTCTACGAGCAGATTCACGCCTTTGGCCGCCGTTGCCGGATTGATGCTGTAAAAGGCTGCGAACTGGTTCGTGGAAGGCACCTGGGTCTCCTCGGGCACGGTTCCATCGATGATGTCATTCTCAATCAGCTCCGCAATCTGCACGAAAATCGGCCGGTTGTCATCCATCTGGATACCCACCGCTTCACCACCTAACTGGTTAATTACTTATGTAACTAACCTTAAGCGGAAATCGGTCCGGTGTCAAGTGACATTCACCTGCAAATGACGGAAATGGGCTTCGTTTTCGAATTTGTTTGAAAAAATTTCCTATACACATATGTAAAATGTAATCTGAAATGTTAAAATAAAAACATTGAAGTGATCCGGACGGAGAGATTTGCCGCGAGGCACAAATTAATTGTCTCAGGGGGTTGGAAAATTTAAATGTAAGCGGTAACATATTGATACAGCCAGCTGAGGTATGGACAGAAGATAATTTCAAGGCAGTTATATATAGAGACATCCTTAGGGGGATAGCAATATGAAAAAAACACCGATGATCCTGCAGCTGGCACTGATACTATTCTGCATCATGGCCATTCCCACAGCGATTCTGACATGGTACAGCGGGTCACAGATTATACAGAACTCAGAAGCAGCCATTGGAGAATCGACGCTTGCCGGACTGAATGCCAACCGCAAGTTAAATGAGAACGCGCTTGCCAATCTGGCCCAGGACACGTCGCGTCTGGCGGCGACGAATATTTTTGACCGTATCCGCAGCTTTGAGACGTACGATGAAATTAACGCAAATTACAACAACGTGAGCCTGGCACTCTCCGTGACGAAAGAGCTGCTGAACTTGAACCGCCGGGTAGACGGTGTGTACTCTTCGTACTTTTATTTGAATGATTCGGATTATGTGTTCTCTACTGACAGTAGCATCACGACGCTGGAACGGTACGAGTCCATCGATTGGATCACAGAAGCGCTTGAAGGACGCAGAGGCATCAGCGGGGTGTGGGTTCCCCGTAAGCTGGAGTCGGGTGAAAATGTGGTGTCGTATGTTTATCCCCTCAACCGCCTGTCCTCCACCACCCGCGGGATTATCGTAGTCAACCTGAAAGAGAGCCAGATCGGCAAATATCTGCATGCTACAGAGATCGGAGACAGCAACTACCTGCTGCTGGACTCAGACGGTAAGGTCATTTCCTACAATGATCATTCACTGCTGCTCTCTGACGGTCAGAAGCTGCCTTACCTTCAGGAAATACTGAACCAGGAATCCAGTGAAGGCTATACATTCCACGAGCTGGACGGCAAGCGGATGATATACGCATGGAGCCGTTCGGCAATGTCCGGATGGTGGAATGTGAGCTGGAGCTCCATGGATGAGCTGATGATCAAATCACGGGATATGCAGGGGAATATCATTCTGCTTACCGGAGCTATCATATTGCTCGGGACGCTGCTTGCCATCTTTCTTGCGACCTGGCTGTCCAGGCCCCTCCGGCAGCTGGTGCGGACGATCCGCTCGAAGAGCGACCTGGGTGTGGTCAATAAGAATGAGCTAGCCTTCCTGGATATGGCGTTCAAACGCATGCAGGAGGAAGAGGAAAGCCTGTTCCAGCTGCTGCAGGAGCGTGAGCAGGATACCCGGAGTCTTGCAGTTCACCGTCTTTTGCGCGGTGAGATTCCGCCCCGGATCACGGAGGCTTTTCCGGAAGTATGCTACAGGGTTGTTGTCGTGTCTATCGACCAGTACCGGCGGTATGTGGGCAATACCAATGTGGAGACGCGCAGCTATCACCGGTATCTGCTGAATGCGAAGTATGAGAGCTTCTTCCCGGAGGGTATACTCGCCCGCAGTGTCTATCATAACGATGGCTGTATAGTGATTGTGCTGAACCTTGCTCCGGATGAGTCCGGGGAGAAGGAGGGGCTGATCCGTCAGGCGCTGGAGCAGATCCGGGATCAATCACTTGAATTGCTGGAGCATTCAGTCACGATCGGTGTAAGTGATTTGGCTGACGCACCCGAGAGGGTTGCCCTGCGGCTGTTTGAAGCGATGGAAGTCATCAAGCGCCGGATGATTAACGGGGCGGGAAGCATTATGTACTGGCACGATGAAGAGGAGGGCAGCCGCAAATATCTCGATTCCGAGAGCAGTGAGCGGAGGATTCTCAACTTCCTGGATGCCGGTGAGCTGGCCGGGATATTCAAAGAGCTTCAGAGCATCCGCAGCCAGATCGCTTCGGAAGAGAATATTTCCTACGATAATATTATGTTCATCTACTATCAGCTGATGGGGGCAACGATCAAGCACCTCCGTGAGAATCATATCAGCACAGGCAGGATGGTTATGGGCAGAGGGAATGTGTATTCCATTCTTGCTGCAATGGATACACTGGATGAGCTGGAGGAATATCTGCATGGTTTCTTCACTGAAATCGTACAGAGCCTGGACCGCAGCACGAGTGAAACCAATCATGCGGAACGAATCATTCATTATTTGAAGAAAAATTTCCGTGAAGAGATTGTGTTCGAGGATATGGCCAAGGAAATCGGCATCAGCTATTCTTATATGCGCAAGATCGTCTATGAGCAAACCGGCAATAGCATGATTGATTTTGTGAATCAGCTGCGGATCGAGAAGGCCAAAGAGCTGCTGCTGGATACTGAATGCTCCATCAAGCAAATCGCAGCAGAGGTTGGCTATTATAATGTTCAGAGCTTCAACCGCTTTTTCCGTAAATATGAAGGCATGCCGCCAAGCAGCTTTAAATCGGCCAAGAGTAAGAGCTCCTAGGAGTTCTCCTGGCCGTTTTTTTTGCCTATTGATGAAAGCGCTTTATTTTTGGGAATGCCTATCATATTTGATCATTATGGCGCGGTAAAGCCTTAGAAACCGCACTTCAATCAATTTTGATGGTGATCATCAATACTCATGATTTTCAAGATCAGGCAAAGGGGATAGCATAGGAATCGAGCCGGAGGACATTGGCCGGCAAGAAGAACATTGAAGGCAGGAGGTGAAAATTTTGAAAGTTGCAAGCGCTTCACAAACAAACAACAGTCCTCTATTAAGAAAGAAACAGGGATTCGGATATTATTTGCAGCGTGACTGGCAGCTCTACCTGCTCGTTATGCTTCCGCTGGCATTTGTAATCGTATTCAAATATTTGCCGATGACCGGACTTGTAATTGCTTTTAAGGATTACAAAATTGCACGGGGCTTCTGGGGCAGTGACTGGGTCGGAATGGAAGTCTTCCGGGAACTGTTCGCCAAGGCCGATTTCATTAAGGCCGTCCGGAATACGCTGCTGCTCAACGTGCTTGACCTCTGCTTCAGCTTCACAATGCCGATTGTGCTGGCGCTGCTGCTGAATGAGGTTAAAAGCATACGCTTCAAGCGCATTAATCAGACGATACTGTACTTGCCTCACTTCCTGTCCTGGGTCATTATCGGGGCTATCGCTTATCAGCTTCTTAGTGAAGGCGGCGGTGTTGTTAACAATCTGATTGAACTCATGGGCGGTACCCGTATTCCGTTCCTGCAGGAAGACAATAACTGGCTGATCAGCTATCTGGCCATCGGTGTGTGGCAGAGTATGGGCTGGGGCACCATTATCTACCTGGCGGCGATGAGCGGGATTAATCCGGAGATGTATGAAGCGGCTACGGTCGATGGAGCAGGACGCTGGAGAAAAGTATGGAATATCACGCTGCCTTCCATCCGTGCGACTATTGTGACCTTGCTGATCATGGCTCTGGGGAAAGTGATGGACGGCTCATTCGAGCGTATTTACGCTCTGCAGAATAAGGCCACCACAGAGTTCACCACGACCATTCCGGTGCTGGTGTACCGCTGGGGGATCGAGAGCGGCAACTTCAGCCGGGCGACAGCCATCGGATTATTCCAGTCCGTCATCGGTATTATTCTGGTCATCTCAGCGGACCGTGTAGCCAAGAAACTTGGCGAGGATGGAATATTGTAGAAAGGAGAGGAACCATGAAAGCAACAGCCGGGGGCTCTGCCGCACCCCATAAAGCACGTATAGATATCTGGGAATTTCTGATCCGCTTCGCAATCATCTTAGTTTCGCTAATATGCCTGCTGCCGTTTATTCATGTCGTATCGAAATCCCTGAGCTCTGACTCCTTTGTCATTGCCAATAAGGTCTTTCTGTGGCCGCAAGGCTTCACCATCGAAGCGTACAAAAAAATCTTCGCGGATGCCAGTATCCTCCGTTCATTGTATATCACGGTTATCGTGACTGTACTATTCACGATTCTGGGAATGATTCTGACCATCTGTGCCGCATACCCGCTGTCGAGAGCCCAGTTCAAGGGCCGCCGGGTCATCACCTTCATCTTCCTGTTCACGATGTACTTCAGTGGAGGCATCATCCCGGACTATATGAATATTAACAATCTGGGACTGATGGATACGATCTGGTCACTGGTTCTGCCCTTATCGTTCAGTGCCTTCAATCTGCTGATTATGAAGACTTCACTAACGCACGGTATTCCGGTAAGTCTGGAAGAATCGGCGCGGATCGACGGTGCCGGGCATTTCCGGATCCTGTTCAGCATTGTCCTGCCGCTGTCCAAGCCGATTATGGCTACACTGGCGCTCTTCTACGCAGTCGGCCGCTGGAATGCTTACCAGGATGCCCTGTTCTATATTAAGCATGAGATCTCCCTGCGGCCGCTGCAGCTCAAGCTGTATTATCTGGTTATCCAGGCGAGTGAAAGCTTCCAGCTGGAAGCCACCCAGGTCCAGCTCAGTAATCCGGAGGTCCTTAAGGCATCCGTTGTAGTATTTGCTACTCTGCCTATTCTCTGTGTGTATCCGTTCGTCCAGAAATACTTCGTTCAAGGTGTTATGCTCGGGGCGGTCAAGGAGTAGTCCAGCGCTCTAGTATATAGTAATTCTATTTGAATCCGAAAATTACAAATGGGGGAATTGCGATGAACAAAAAAGGTTTTGTTTCATTATTGATGGCATCTGTGATGACGGCCGGTATGCTGGCCGGATGCTCCGGGGGAAATAACAACGCTAAGAATGGCAACACTGAGCCTACCACAGCCCCGGCAGAATCAGCCGCAGCCACGAACCAGACTCAAGGAAGTTTCCCTGATTACTCCAAGGGCTTCGAGAAGAAGGTCTCGCTGGATATTCCGGTCTACGAACGGGCGTATGAGGGCTGGAATGTGTCCGATAACTATTATACCCGCTGGGTACAAGCGGAATTTGGCGACAAGTACAATATCGAAGTCAATTACGTGCCGATTACCCGCGCCAAAGAGGTAACAGATTACGAGCAGCTGCTGGCATCGCATAAAGCCCCTGATATCATCTTCCATTACGATATGCCGCAAGCGCTTACTTATTATGGTGAGGATGTTATGCAGCCGCTGGATTATACTGAAATCGAGAATTACGCACCAACCTATTGGAAAAACATGGGCTCTACTATTGAGCAGTATGGTACAGTGGATGATCAGAAAACCTTCTTCTTCGCTGCCCGCCCGGAAGCTGACAACTTCGTCAACATTATCCGCAAGGACTGGGTTGAAAAGGTTGGCATGAAGGTTGAAGATTTGACTTCGCTGGAGAAGTACAACGAGATGCTGGCGAAATGGAAAGAGGCCGGACTCGGTGTGACCGGCGGCAACCTGCTGCAGAACTTCTACAACTTTAACTATGCCTTCCGTGAATGGCCGGTTGACGCGAAATACCGTGCGCTGTATTCCGACCTTAGCGTAGCTGACCTTACCACGGCTGATACAGAGGCTTTCTTACGAAACCTGAACTATCAGTATAATAACGGTCTGCTTGATAAGGAATTCTATCTGCGTAACGACGAGCCTAAGGTCAAAGCTGAATTTGTTTCCGGCAAAACAGGGAACTTCGCCTTCTACCTGGCAAACAATACGGATGTTTTTGCGGCTACCCTGCAGAACAACCCGGATGCTGAATTTGCTGTAGTGCCTCCATATGCAGGTGTTCCGGAAGGCAATAAGCCTCAAGGACGCGCCTACTGGCCGTTCGGCTTCATCATGGGGATTAACTATGAATCTACACCTGAGGAACGTGCTGCAGTCTGGATGTATCTGGAATGGCTCAGCCAGCCGGAGAACCTGTTCAAATTCCAGAACGGTATCGAAGGGGAGAACTATACGCTTGATGCAGACGGCATCGCGCTGAAGAATCCAGATTACAAAGGCGAAGCTGTTCTGGCACAGAACAATAACAAAGATTACTGGGGCCTTGTAACTGAAATTGCCCAGTATCCGGATGCAGCCAAAACCCGCACGGCTAATCTACGCAACTGGGCACCGGCCGGCTATGAGACGCTTGCTGATGATCTGGTGAAGTATTACGATGAAGTTGCCGAATTCCGTACACCGGATGCCCTGTTCAACGTTGTACTGGAGAAGGTAAACGAATACAAAGCGGACCTGAATACACTGTTCCAGGAACTGTACGTGAAGGTTGTACTCGCTCCTGAAGCTGAATTCGATGCTACCTATGAAGCAGCCAAGAAGACTTACCTGGATGCAGGCTACCAGGAAGTTCTGGATGAGAAGCAAGCTGCCATTGATGCAGGCAAGTTCCGCTAATTCTATGTCATAAAATCTCTGTAACACATTCACCCGGCAGGCTAATCCATAGCGATATGGAAGCTTGCCGGGTGATTTCTGTTATTCGCGTCCAGACAGGAACACTTCTTCGGTTACCTGTACGAGGCAGCGTGCTGCGGTGCTAAGTCCGCCGCTGCCCTGGTAGATCAGGCAGGTGGTCCGCTGTGTCTGCTCCAGCTCCTTGATGTGCAGGGAGATTAGTCCCCCGCCGTTCAGCAGCTCCGGGCGGAGATAAGACTTCGGCAGCAGCGCGGCCGCCTTGATCGTCGGCAGCAGCCGGACAATCGCTTCGAAGGAGTCGATCTCCATCCGCACATCGGGATCAACGCCGCAGCGCTGGAACAGATCATCAGTCGTCCGGCGGTACCAGGTGCCCTTGGAGAAGAGAATCATCGGCAGCCGGGAGAGATGCTCCATCGTGAGCCGCGGAGACTGGGCCAGCGGGTGGTGCTCGGCAACGACCAGCCGGAGCTGGTCCTCGAACAGCGGGATGCAGCGCAGCCCCGGCTCCTGAACCTGGGAGGCGATGATGCCGACATCGCATTTGCCCTCGCTGACTGCGGTAACCATCTCATGCGTCTTCCCGGTGATCAGTTTCAGCTCGGCCGCCGGGTATTTCTCCATGTAGGCATTCACCAGCGGCGGCAGCGTGGTTTGCAGTGTGGTCAGGCTGGCCCCCAGCGTGACGAGCTGCGGTTCGCCTTCCTTGAACTTGGACAACGCTTCCAGGAACTTGGAACGCTGCTGCCGCTGCTCCAGCGCATAGGTATAAGTAAGCCGTCCGACCTCTGTAAGCTCCAGCCGCTTGCCGAAACGGTGAAACAGGGCAACGCCGAGCCGTTCCTCCAGCTTGGAAATTTTACGGGACAGAGCGGGCTGGGACAGGTTAAGCTGGCGGGAGGCCCGGTTCAGGCTGGAATGCTCCACAACTGCAGCAAAAGCGTCTAAATCATCGTACATTACAAGCACTCCTTTGTCCCGATCTGTAAACGGCGGATTGTATTAGATGATTGCTGGTTAAGGATTCCAATGAATTAGTGATAAAAAGCATAGCCGGGAGCCGGGAGATACGTTGATTTATATGAGTATTCGTCTGAAACTGAAGTGAATTCCTAATCTAAATGAGAATTATTATCATATTAAAAATATTCTTATGCGTTTATTGTATAACGATTAATAATTAGATTGCAATTCCCTTATAAGCGAAAAAAGAGTAACATGAAAAGTGACACAAGATATTCACATATTGTGAATAATAAAGCAAAGTCCGGGAAAACAATGAAAAGTGGTGCAAATAGACATTTTGCTGCTTACTGCAGCCTGCCGCTGCCCTGTTTCAACTGTACTCCCGGCGGTGTATGCTCTTTAAAAAGATAATTTGAAAACGCTGTTTTAATTGGAAAGGGGACACTTTGCATGAGAGGATTTTATTCCAGAAAGATTCATTCCTTGCTCGGCATTATCCCGCTTGGGGCCTTTTTCCTTGAGCACATGCTGACGAACTTCGCAGCAGTAGAGGGTGGTGCTTCCGGTTTCACAGACAGTGTGCTCTGGCTGAACAGCCTGCCGCTGGTCTTCTTCCTGGAATTGTTCGGCATCTGGCTGCCGCTGCTGTACCACGGAGTGTACGGCCTGTACATCGCTTATCAGTCGAAGCCGAACCTGAACCGCTACAATCTGGAAAGAAACTGGCGTTATACGCTGCAGCGCATCAGCGGAATCGTCACCTTCATCTTCATTGTCTGGCATCTGTACGATACCCGTGTACAGGTGGCGCTTGGCAATGTAGAGCATGAAGAACTGGGCGGTGTCATGCACAATATTGTGACTAATCCGCTGCTGATGACCTTCTATATCATCGGTATTGTAGCAGCCTGCTTCCATTTCTCCAATGGCCTGTGGTCCTTCCTGATCAGCTGGGGGATTACTGTGGGGCCGCGTTCGCAGCGGGTGTCCTCTATCCTCTGTCTCGGTGTGTTCGTACTTGTTACCTTCATGTTCGTACTGTCACTGGTGACTTTCCGTGACGATGAATTTCAAACCGCGGCCACGGCGATGCAGTCGCTGCGCAGCTTTATTTAGGAATATACAGATTTTAATATAGGAGGGGAACAATCATGGCATCAGCCGATATCATCATCGTGGGCGGCGGTCTGGCCGGCCTGATGGCTACCATTAAGGCCGCCGAATCCGGCGCGCATGTACATCTATTCTCACTGGTCCCTGTCAAAAGATCACATTCGGTCTGCGCGCAAGGCGGTATCAACGGCGCAGTAAATACAAAGGGCGAGGGAGACTCGCCCTGGGAGCATTTCGATGATACCGTCTACGGCGGCGACTTCCTGGCCAACCAGCCTCCGGTCAAAGCGATGTGCGAAGCCGCACCGGGCATTATCCACCTGATGGACCGGATGGGCGTTATGTTCAACCGCACGCCGGAGGGGCTGCTCGACTTCCGCCGGTTCGGCGGGACGAAGCGCCACCGGACAGCGTTCGCCGGAGCGACAACCGGCCAGCAGCTGCTGTATGCGCTGGATGAGCAGGTGCGCCGCTGGGAGGCTGAAGGCCTGGTAACCAAAAGCGAGAACTGGGAGTTCCTCTCCGTCATCCTCGATGACGAGCGTGTATGCCGCGGCATCAGTGCCCAGAATCTGAAGACGATGGAGATTCAGACCTTCCCGGCGGATGCGGTCATTCTGGCGAGCGGCGGTCCGGGAATTATTTTCGGCAAAACGACGAACTCGGTCATTAACACAGGAACCGCTGCAAGCGCTGTATATCAGCAGGGTGTACATTATGCGAACGGGGAATTCATCCAGATCCACCCGACAGCCATCCCGGGCGATGACAAGCTGCGGCTGATGTCGGAATCGGCACGCGGCGAAGGCGGACGTATCTGGACCTATAAGGACGGCAAGCCATGGTATTTCCTCGAAGAGAAATATCCTTCTTACGGTAATCTGGTGCCGCGCGATATCGCAACACGTGAGATTTTCAATGTGTGTGTGGATCAGGGGCTGGGCATTAACGGCGAGAACATGGTGTACCTGGATCTTTCGCATAAGGACCCGAAGGAGCTCGACGTCAAGCTGGGCGGCATTATTGAGATCTACGAGAAATTCATGGGGGATGATCCCCGCAAAATTCCGATGAAAATCTTCCCCGCTGTGCATTATTCGATGGGCGGCATGTGGGTTGACTATAACCAGATGACGAATATTCCCGGCTTGTTCGCCGCAGGGGAATGTGAATATCAATATCACGGGGCGAACCGCCTTGGAGCAAACTCGCTGGTATCGGCGATATATGGCGGCATGGTATCGGGGCCGAAGGCTGTGGAATACATCAAGGGGCTCAAGAAGTCGGTCCAGGATATCTCCTCCACGGTGTTTGACAGCTTCCACAAGACTCAGACGGACAAATATGAGTCTCTGCTGGGGATGACAGGTACGGAGAATGCTTACGTAATCCACAAGGAGCTTGGCGAATGGATGACGGCCAACATGACCGTGGTGCGTGAGAACAAGAAGCTTGAAGCGACCATCGGCAAAATCAAAGAGCTGAAGGAACGCTACCGCAACATTAACATGAGCGACACTTCACGCTGGAGCAACCAGGGCGTTGCCTTCACCCGCCAGCTGTGGAATATGCTGGAGCTGTCAGAAGCAATGACCCTCGGGGCGCTGCTGCGCAACGAGAGCCGGGGCGCGCATTACAAGCCGGAGTTCCCGACGCGCAATGATGAGGAATTTCTCAAGACGACCAAGGCTACCTGGACGGCCGATGGCCCGCAAATCTCTTACGACGAAGTCGATGTCTCGCTGATTCCTCCGCGGGTCCGGGATTACTCGAAGGACTGATAGGACGAAGCGGCAGTACAGTAGGGACGCTGAATGGCTGGCATGTCCTGGCGGCGGGGAATCTGTAGTTTAACTGTATTTCATGCAGCTATTCCTGCACCGCTGCCGCATGGGAGACGAATAACTGTACTCAGTGCAGTTAGAATCTTCTGGACTGGCTGGAATGAGCCTTTTTATGAAATATAACTGTACTCAGTGCAGTTAAATCGTAAATTAGCCTGGAACCCCTGGTTTTAATTGTACAAAGTGCAGTTAGCGCCGGAAACGAAAGATCATCATTACGTTAAAAACTTAAAGCGTGTGCTTCCGGAGCGAGTTTGGCGAACTGGATTCGGAGAAGGCTATGCTATCCAAAATTTTAGGAGGTAACTGACATGGCGGAAACTGCAGCAGCTCCCAAAAACGTAAAATTTATCATTACCCGCCAAGACGAGCCGGAAACGAACCCGTATACGGAGGAGTTCGAGCTTGCCTACCGTCCGGGAATGAATGTGATCAGCGCGCTGATGGAAATCCAGCGCAATCCGGTGAACGCGAAGGGTGACAATACGGTTCCGGTGTGCTGGGAATCGAACTGTCTGGAGGAAGTATGCGGCGCCTGTTCCATGGTGATCAACGGCAAGCCGCGGCAGGCCTGCGCAGCGCTGATCGATAATCTGGAGCAGCCGGTGCGCATTGAACCGATGAAGACCTTCCCGGTCGTGCGCGACCTGGTGATTGACCGCAGCCGGATGTTCAATGCCCTGAAGCGGGTTAAGGCCTGGATTCCGATCGACGGCACTTATGATCTGGGTCCGGGACCCCGGATGCCGGAGAAGAAGCGCCAGTGGGCTTATGAGTTATCCAAGTGCATGACCTGCGGTGTCTGCCTGGAGGCTTGCCCGAATGTCAATGAGAAGACCAATTTCATCGGTCCTGCGGCCATCTCGCAGGTGCGCCTGTTCAACGCCCACCCTACGGGTGAGATGAACTCCGATGAGCGCCTGGAGGCACTGATGGAAGACGGCGGCATCGACGGCTGCGGCAACTCGCAGAACTGCGTGCGCGCCTGCCCGAAGGGAATTCCGCTGACCACCTCCATTGCCGAGATCAACAAGCAGACGACGAAGCATATGTTCAAGCGCTGGCTGGGCGTGTAACTATACAGCTTGCATTTTCTTTGCGATTTATATCTGCGGCAGTGTAATCAGCTGCTATCCTTAAACCACAGGCCGTTCAGGAGTATTTCCTGAAGGGCCTGTTTGCGTCAGGAGTTCATTTCCTGTTCCGGTTGGAACTGGAAAGGGCTATTGCAGCAGGATATGTTTCTTTCAGGGTGAAAAAAGGGTACATTTTTAGACAGTCTTATATTGTGTTGCGCATACAATAGAGCCGTTAAGGTGCGCCGCATTCCAATAAATATAGGTGGATATGTTATAATCTACATAGTGGATGGCAGGATTCAGACAGCGGATAACGGGGAGGAATTACAGTGATTTGTCGTGAACAGGACGGAGCGTTTGTGATGGTGAAGCAGCATGAGCACGGGCTGCTGGCCGGGGAATTTGCGAAGTGGTTCAAGGAGGAGCATACGCCTGCGGAAGGCCGCCGGGAGGAGGTGCTGCGGGCGGTGAGCAATCATGACCGGGGCTGGATCGATCTGGATGAGACGCCGTTCTGGAACGATGCGGAAGATGCGCCGTACAGCTTCATCGACTTCCCGGTTGTGCCTAAGCTGACTTTTTATAGACGGGGCATCAACGAGGTTGAAGCGGATACGCCTTATGGGGCGCTGCTGTGCAGCTCCCATTTCGAGCGGCTGATCGAGGTATCGGGTGAGGAATGTCCGGAACTCACCCGGTATCTGCAGGATGAAGCGGAGCGCAGAGCCCGTATCCACCGTGAGCTGGAGCAGAGCTGGCCGCTTGAAGAAGGCGAACTGTATTATGACGCCAGACTGCTGCAGTTCTGTGATGACCTGTCGCTGTTTCTGGCCCTGAGCGAGCCGGGCAGCGCCGAGTCCGAGAAGCATCCCTGGTTCGCAGACGGCTTCTCGGGCAGCGAGGAATTCAGCTTCACCTCCGGACGTGCGATTCAGGCAGAGTGGCAGGACAACGCCACGCTGACGCTTACCCCGTTTCCGTTCACGAAGGAGATCGAAGTAAGCTTAAAGCTGCGGCGGGTCAGCCGCAAGGATATTGAGCATAAAGGCATCGCTCTGGCATACAAGGAGACACCGGAGGAAGAATGCCGGATCACTGTAATCAGCGGAGCAGGAGAAGACGATGTGCAGGTGAAGACAAGTACCGGTGAACGCACTGCCGGTTAGGCACAGGGGGCAGGGCCGGATCGCAGCATTTTATCCGTGAGGATAACGGTACCTTCAGGGCAGGACAGGAGTCCGGGGCCGTAGAACAGGAGAGTAAGGCATGGCGTGGTGGATATGGATTTTCAATTTTGCTGTAATCATATTGCTGGCGCTGTGGTTTCTCCGGATTAAGCTGAGCTGGATGGGCAAAGGCGTTCTGCTGGCTCCCATTCTGATCTATGCCCTGATTTCAGTTGAGGATCTGCTGAACCTGATCGATCTGGGCACCATTGTACCCGGCAACCGGGGACTGCGCGGTCTGATTCTGATTTTTGTCCTGGCTTCGGTCCTGTTCTATATTCTGTTTATTTTTCATGAGATCAAGGACTCCAACAGCAAGGAAGTCAGGCTGCAGCAGACACTGGTCCGGATCAGCATCGCGGCGTTTACCTGCATTATTTTTTTTACAGTCGTATATACATCCATATATAAGCTGTTTGGCCAGTCCTCCTTCCAGGGCGAGGGGATAGGCCAGGATCTGCTCAGCCAGCTGATCACCTTCCTGTACTTCAGCGTAGCTACATTTACGACAGTAGGTTACGGGGATGTGGCTCCCATAGATAACACTTCGCGGCTTGTTGTAGTTATGCAGATCTGCTTCAGCTTCATAACCGTTGCCTATGCCCTGTCCATGCTTGGCTTGTTCCGCAAAATTCTCGGACCCGGCACCACTGAAGAGGAGATTGAGGCGGCTATAGAAGTGGACATTGATGACAAAGTGGAAGAAGCTGTAACGGATAAGGATGAGGAGAGGGAGCAGGAAGAACAGGAAGAAAAGGAAGCACCGGATGAACGGGAAGCACCGGATGCCGGAACCCCGCGGAAGCGGCCTGGAAGCGATAAGATGTCTGATGAACCAGCGGATTAGCCTGAGCATTAGCCGTATCTCAGGCGCTGATGAATGAACCGGAGGAAATGTTGCCAATAAGCGCAGCATGCTCTGTATACGAACATAAGCGGCATTAACCGAATAGATTTCAGGATAGAAAGGAGAATCTCCCTATGAGTACAAAATCGTCCGGGGGCTCTCCCAGGTCTGACCTGCCGGCAGCAGGCACCGGCGGTCATACCCCTCCGCAGAAAGAGGGGGCCGGCGGCCGCAAAATGACCCGCCGCCAGTTCCTCGCCCGGGGGGCGGCAACCGTAGTTGGCGCCGGCCTGCTTACCGGCGGCTATGCCTGGCAGGGCGAGCCGAACTGGCTGGAGATTACGCGGAGGGAGCTGCCGCTGAAGGATCTCCCTTCGGCTTTTGCCGGTACCCGGCTCGTTCATTTCAGCGATGTGCATCTGGGCTTCAACAAGGATGCGCATGATCTGGCCCGGCTGACTAAGCACATCAAGGAGGAGAAGCCGGATCTGATCTGCTTCACCGGGGATATTGTGGACAGCTACGCCGAGGATTTGACAGACTCGGTCGCTATACTGGCAGAGCTTGAAGCTCCGCTGGGCAAGTACGCCATCCTGGGCAACCATGATTACAAGAATACGGAGCTGCTAACCCGCCTGCTGAACGAGTCCGGCTTCCGTGTGCTGCGGAACCAGTCCTATCTGATCAAGCAGGGCGGCGCCGTGATGGCGGTGGCAGGACTGGACGATATGCTGCATGGCAAGCCGGACCCGGAGGCCGCAATCCAGGGCATCCCGGACGGCACGTTCACGGTGCTGATGATGCATGAGCCGGATTACGCCGATACGGCGGAAGGGTATCCGTTTCACCTGCAGCTCTCAGGGCACAGCCACGGCGGTCAGATCCGTCTGCCGATGCTGGGTGCGCCGTTCACGCCTTACGGCTCGCAGAAATACATAGACGGACTGTATTACACAGAGAATAAGGCGATGCCGGTGTATGTGAACAGGGGATTCGGCGAAACCATGATGCCGCTGCGCTTCATGTGCCGGCCGGAGCTTACTGTACTGACTCTGCGCCGGGAGTAAGACGGCAGAGCTTGAGGATGCGGCTTAACGAGAGCAGCAGAAGAGGGTGAAGTTCATGAGCACTTATGAAGCGATTATGGGTATGGCGCTGCAGGGAGCGGCGGTAGAACTGAAAAGTATGGCATCCGCTGACGGTGCAGTGCTGCGGGCGCTGCTCTCCCATCCGGAGGTGCAGCCGCATATTCAGCTGCGCCAGGGCTCATCCTCCCAGCAGGGCGTTCTGGATAAGCTGGTGAACCGGATGCTGCATGGTTATGACCTTTGCGCATTGCATGCAGGCATCTATCTCAAAGGACAGCCGGATCTGATCGGATCGGTCTCCCTGCAGAACTGGAACCGGCATGAGGGCAAGGCGGTGCTGGGGTATATGCTTAATCCTGCATGGTGGGGGCGCGGCTTCGCCACTGAAGCACTGGGGCTGCTGCTGGCCTACGGGTTCCGCGAACTGGAGCTGCTGAAGGTGGAGGGACGCTGCCGCGGGGACAACCTCAGATCGGAGCAGGTGATGCTCAAGAATGGTCTGACCCTGGAGCGGACACTGCCGATGGCGGACGGCTCGGGCGATGTAATGAAAGTCTTCACAATGTTACACAAATGAAATAATGCCGTTATCAAACTCTAACAGTCTCCGGTTAAACTAAGTACATGACCCCCTTTTGAAAATATAACTGCTGTTGGGACCCGATGATTCGGGTCCATTTTTTTGTGGCGTGCCGTATGCCGGATTCCGGTATCACCGCTTTCTGCTGGCGGTAGCCGGAGTCATTAGGCTATGATGGATATACAGAAACAGCATTTGGCGAGGAGGACATAGCTCTTGAACGAAGTGATTAGACTACTTACGAACCACCGATCTTTCCGGCAATATACAAGGCAGGCGGTAGAACCAGAGAAGCTGAAGACCATAATTGAGGCAGCCCAGGCTGCACCATCCTGGGTGAACGGCCAGCAGGTATCGGTCATTGCGGTACGCAGCGAAGAACGGAAGCGGCAGCTGTCGGTATTGAGCGGGAACCAGAAGCATGTGGCCGAAGCGCCGGTATTCCTGGTGTTCTGCATGGACTTTCACCGGGCCCGGCTGGCGGCAGAGCTGGAAGACCAGCCGTTTGAAGCGGCAGGAGATGTGGATGCGCTGCTGGTCGGTGCAACCGATGTCGGCATCGCTTTAGCGAATGCGGTGGCTGCTGCGGAGTCGCTGGGACTGGGGATTATCCCGATCGGCGGCGTGCGCCGCCGCACAGCGGAAGTGATTGAGCTGCTGCAGCTGCCCGAATATGTATTCCCGGTGGCCGGCCTGTGTATCGGCTATCCGGGTGAAGAGCTGCCGAAGAAGCCGCGCCTGCCTATGGCGGCTGTGTATCATGAAGAAACATATAACCCTGATCAGAAAGCCCTGATCCAAGAGTACAATGAGACCCACCGTGAGTCGCTTAGGGCTCAAGGGCTGACCGAGAGGGATTGGAGCAGTACAATTGCCCGCTTCTATGCCCTGAATCCGCAGTACGGCGACGCCGGGCGGACGCTTAAGCAGCAGGGCTTCACCTGCGATAATCTGAATAAAGAATAACCTTAGCAAAAAGCACCGCAGCGGTAACGGCGGACGATGGCAAGCATCGTCAACAGCCGGACCACATGCGGTGCATTTATTTTGTCCAGCAGAGAATTAAGCCGTCTCCGTTATCTACAGCTATAGTCCTACTGTAATCTTCTCGCGCCGTTTGTAGTAGACCCAGTGCTTAAATCCGATCTCCTTAAGCCGCGCGGCAACGCTATTGCGCTGATCAGCCACCCGGGAAGGCTTATGGGCATCGGAGCCGAAGCTGACCTCCACGCCGAAATGCAGCGCCCGCTCCAGAATCTCATCCGACGGATACCAGCCGCCGCACAGCTTGGTGCCGCCCGAGGTGTTGATCTCGATGGCCAGCCCGCATTCGCTGATTGTGCTTAAGGCTTCGTCAATCTCCCGGGGAGCGGAGATCTCCGAGAACTGCGGGTAGTTACCCTTCATCGCATCAATGTGTCCGAGGATCTGGAACATGCCGCTGCGCGCGGATTCGGCGATCAGCCGGTAATACTCCGCTTTGGCTGCCAGCTGCTGCTTCGGACCCAGACCCTTCCAGCGGCTTTTATTAAAAATGCTGTTGCCGTCCACGCTGTGCACCGAACCGATCACATAGTCAAACGGATAAGCAGCAAGCGTCTTCCGGTACAGCTCCGCATGCTCGGGGAAATAGTCGGACTCAATGCCGAGCAGGACATCAATGCGGCCTTCGTACTCCTTTTGCAGAGCCAGTACTTCCTCCACGTAGTGGACAAGCTCCGATTTGGCCATCGCGATACGCGGAAAAGCCTGCTCGGACGGACTTCCGAAATAGGGCGTGTGATCGGAAATCCCGATCACATCAAGACCCGCGGTTATCCCGGCTTCAATATAATCCCTGATGTTTCCGTCAGCATGACCGCAGCGGAAATGATGGGTATGCAGGTCGAAATTCATAGAGGTAACATCTCCTTAGGCCAAGGTGGCAGAATAGGTTGCAGGTTGCTGATCATTAGTTACTCTGAGCCGATGAACTGGGTTTCGGGCATTCCCTTAAGATCGCTCAGAAACTGCCTCATGGCCGAATTGACGTACTTCCCGGATTTGGTGATGACGCCTACAGGGTGGGTGACCTCAAGCTCAATGATCGGGACGATTTTGAGCGTACCGCTTCGGACCTCGGCGGTTACGGACTGTTTGGAAATAACGGCTGCCCCGAGATCCAGCTCCACCATCCGTTTCACCTCTTCGCTGCTGGTCAGCTCCATGATGACCTGGGGCTGGATGCCGTGTTTGGCGAGTACTTCATCGGCGAATCTCCGGCCGACGGTGTCCGGGGACAGCAGGATGAGCGGTGTTTTGCCAAGCGCCTCAATACCGGCCGATTTGACCTGGGCCAGAGGATGGCGGGGCGAGACGACCAGTTCAAAGGTATCATAATACAGGACGGAAGTTGTCATTCCGGGACTGCGGCCGATCAGATAGCCAATGCCGACATCGACGAGACCATTCTCGACATGCTGATAGATTTGTGAAGAGGACATGGACGAGATCGAGGTTTTGATATGCGGGAACTGGTCCTGGAAATAGGACAGAATCCGCGGCAGAATCTGAATGGCAATGGAGGTGGTCGTGCCGAGAATAATATGCCCCTGGGGATTCTCTTCGAGATCCGCAAGACGCTGCTTAAGCTCTTCAACGATACCTACAATCTGCTCCGCATGCGTGAGGAATACCTGGCCCCGGTCTGTCAGGGTTACAGGCTGATTCCGGTCCACAAGCTGGGTCTTGAATTCTTCTTCGAGACTTTTGATCTGTGCTGAAACCGCCGGCTGGGTCAAATTGAGTAGTTCTCCCGCCTTGCGGAAGCTCATGGTTTTGGAAATGGTAATCAGTGTTTCAAGCTGGCTGATATTCATGGACTGCCCCCTAATGGCTACCGGTATTGGTGCCGCCGTATATTGGTATCGTTGTGGGAAAGTGACTTCTTTCCAGAGGACGTTTGCGCCGTTAACAGCTTGATGGGCCAGGGTCTGCATGCTGCGGATTGTCTGCCAGGAATGAGGGGGAAATACGCAGTGAGTGCTGCACCCGGAGGGAATTGCGCCGCAAATCTTACGTTCAGTGTTGGCATTTGATTAAATTATAGGAGATTACACCCGGCAGGGCAATGTCGCCGTCCAAACTATCTTGTGAATTCATTCGACAAGACCATTAATTTTTGATGAATAATGCCGATATATGAAGTATAATAAATCATTATTGCTTAGGACTTTTGGTATATGACTAAAGCCTGGTCGAGGGGGGACAGCACTTTCATGAAAGCAGAAGTAATCAATCCGTTTCTAGAGTCTGCACGAATTGTAATTGAACAGGTGATACAAGTCTCGCCGTCTACCGGTATTCTGGGTATTAAGGACATTGAACTGATCGATAATCATATATGGATTCAAGTGGGAATGACAGGTCAGCTCAGCGGGAATATTATCTTCGGAATCGCCGAGCACGTGGCGCTTAAGATGGTTTCGGCCATGATGGGCGGCTATGTGATTACGGAAATGGACGAGATGGGCCAAAGTGCCATTTCGGAGCTTGGCAACATGATCAGCGGCAATGCCAGTACTATTCTCTCCAATCAAGGGGTTTCGGTAGACATTACACCGCCGAAGTTAATGAAGACAGAGAGCATGTCGATCCTTCCGCGCAGAGCGCTGAGTATTCCGCTTATGATGGAAGGCATCGGGGAGCTTGATATTCAGGTTATGATCTCTTAGGCGGATATTCGGGAGCTGAACACATTCCATGGCATTACAAGGCAAGGTTGTTGTTATTACAGGAGCTTCGAGCGGCATCGGTGCGCTTACGGCACAGATGCTCAGCCAGCGTGGGGCCGTTCCCATTCTGCTGGCCCGTTCGGAAGACAAGCTGAAAGAAACCGCGGCCGGGATACCGGGCGTTTTTGGACTGTTCGTCTGTGATGTGACCGATGAGGCGGCAGTGGAGCGTACCTTCGCGGAGATTCTTGAACAGTACGGCAGAATCGACATTCTTCTCAACAATGCCGGTTATGGCAAGTTTGCGGCTTTTACGGAGATGGAGCCCGGCGAATTCGATGCCATGATGGACGTGAACTATATGGGGATTGTCCGCTGCACCAAGGCGGTAGTGCCTCATATGCTGGAGCGCGGCAGCGGTCAGATCGTGAATGTGGCCTCGATGGCCGGCAAAATCGGCACAGCCCGCGCAGTTGCCTATACGGCTACGAAACATGCTGTTCTCGGCTTCACCAATGCGCTCCGCCAGGAGCTCCGCAAGAGCGGAATTATTGTCTCGGCTGTGAACCCCGGACCCATCGCCACCGAATTCTTCAAGACCGCCGATCCTTCAGGCAATTATGAGAAAAGCGTGAGCCGGATCATGATGACTCCGCAGCATGTGTCTGCGAAGATTGTGAAGCTGATGGACAAAGGCAAGGAAGAAGTGGATCTGCCCGGTCTGGCAGCCTTCGGGATTCGTCTATACGGCTTGTTTCCGCGGCTGGCGGATAAGCTGACCTATAACGCAATGAACAGAAAATGATTACTCAGCTATGAAGCAAACGGCTTGTCCCCTTTTGCATGCAGGATGGAATTACATATATAAAATATGGCGTAGATTGGAACTTATGGCCTTCCATTTGGTGGAGAGGCCTTTTTGGCATATAATGAACATATTATCTTAAGCGAAAAGGATGAATTACTATTATGAATAAAGCTTCTTTTGCAGCTATCGGCATTCAGGAAGACCTCGTTGCCCGATTGTCTGAATTCGGCATCACCGAACCATCCCCTGTACAGGAGCAGACGATCCCGCTTCTGCTGGAAGGAAGAGATGTTCTGGCCGCATCCCAGACAGGGACAGGCAAAACTCTGGCCTACCTGCTGCCGCTGCTGCAAGGGATCAATCCGGACCAGAAATCGGTGCAGAAGCTGGTGCTGGCACCAACCCAGGAGCTGGCGATGCAGATTCTCCGCGAAGCAGAGCGCTACGGAGCCCACCGGGGCATCCGGGCGATGGGGCTGATCGGCGGGGCGGCGATCAAACGCCAGATTGACAAGCTGCGCGAGCATCCCCAGCTGGTTGTAGGTACACCGGGACGCGTGCGGGAGCTGATCGGGCTGCGCAAGCTGAAGATGCATGAGGTGACGACGATTATTCTCGATGAGGCGGACCAGATGTTCCAGCTCAGCGGTGCGGGAGAAGTGACGAAGATCGTCAGCAGCGCGCTGCGCACACGCCAGTTGGTTATGCTGTCCGCGACCATCGGACCGGAGACCAAGCTCCTGGCCAACAAGGAAATGAAGAACATCGCAGAGGTGGGCATTGATCCCGGGATGATGACGGCCCAGAGTCTGGAGCATCACTACGTGGTATCCGAGGAGCGGAACAAGGTGGATATGCTGCGCCGGGTGATCCGCCACTACAAGCCTGAACGGGCGATAGTGTTCGTGAATGCGACCGATGATATTGCTGAGGTGACCGCGAAGCTGAATCATCTGGGACTACCTGCCGCAGCGCTGTACGGCGATGCCGACAAGGTTACGCGCGCCAACGTGCTGGCCCGCTTCCGTGACGGCAAGCTCAAGGTGCTGGTCGCCAGCGACGTGGCGGCCAGAGGCCTGGACATTGAGAATCTGACGCTGGTCGTCAGCTTCGATCCGGCCTTTGACTCCGAGCACTATGTCCACCGTGCCGGACGCACGGGGCGCATGGGCAAACGCGGACTGTCCGTAACGATTGTTACGGAGCAGCAGACGTTCATCATGCGCAAATTCGCCCGCGAGCTGGATATCCAGCTGGACGAGCGGGAAATGGCCTTTGGCAAGGCGCTGACGGAGGGCGAGCGCAGTGAATTCCGCGGCGGCGGCGCAGGTGCAGGCCGCCGCGAAGGCTCTGCCCCGCGCGGCAGCGAAGCCGGGCCGCGCACCGGCAAGCCGCAGGTACGGACCTCGGCGGCTGGAACAGCCGGAGGGACGGGCGGCGAAGCTCCGGCAGGGCAGCCGGGCGCAGCTGGCGCTGGGGATGGGGCTGGTACGGTGCGGCGTGAGCAGCACCGGCCGGGGATTGCCGCGAGCACGCGCAGCGCGGCATCACCCGCAGGCAAGGCACGCAGCAATGCGGAGCGGGACAAGAACCGCAAGAACAAGGGAGCCCCGAAGTGGCTCAAGAACAAAACCCCGAGAGGTGACGGCCAATGAACACAGCTCCCGTATTGCAAATTACGGGCTTAAGCGGAGGATACAGCCTGAACAAGCCGGTGCTGCATGATATCGGCCTGCAGGTTCAGCCCGGTGAAATGGTCGGGCTTATCGGTTTGAACGGCGCAGGCAAAAGTACAACCATGAAGCATATTCTTGGACTCATGTCTCCGCATAAGGGCGAGATTACTGTGCAGGGCAAGACGCGCAGCAGCGATCCTGAGAGCTACCACAGTGCGCTTTCCTTCGTTCCGGAGTCCCCTCTCCTCTATGAGGAGATGACCGTCCGTGAGCATGTTGAATTTACGGCCAGAGCTTACGGCGTGGAGCGCAGCGATTATGAATCGCGCACCGGCCAGCTGGCTGCACTCTTTAATATGGAGGACAAGATGGATACGTTGTCGTCCCATCTGTCCAAAGGCATGAAGCAGAAGGTGATGATTATGTGTGCGTTCGTTGCACGCCCGGCACTGTATGTGATTGACGAGCCGTTCCTCGGCCTCGATCCGCTCGGCATCCGCTCTCTGCTGGATTTCATGCTGGACCTGAAGAAATCCGGGGCGTCCATTCTGCTGAGCTCGCATATCCTCTCCACCATCGAGAACTACTGCGACCGGTTCATTGTGCTGCACCGCGGAATGGTAATTGCGGAGGGAACACTCGCCGAGATGACCGCGAAGGCCGGGCTGCAGGGCTTGAACTTGGAGCAGCTGTTCTACGAACTGGTTCAGGGAGGGAAATGATATGGATTTGAAGGAGCTGCGCCGGCAGCGGCGCAGCCGGTTTACAGGAAGCCTGATCCCCTATATGGGGTATATCATCCAGAGCGGGGTAGCCATGGTGTTCCTGCTGGTGCTGATCATCTTCTCCGCCTGGTACACTTCCCTGCTGCGTGATATCCCGGCAGGTATCCCCATCCGCTGGATTATGCTCGTCCTGCTGGTGCCGGCGGCGGTGCACAGCAGCTTCCGGACCTATCTGCAGACTCCGGATACGATCTTCCTGCTGCCGCAGGGCCACCGGATGAAGGAGTATTTCGCCCCTTCCTGGGTCAGCGGGAATGTGTGGAAGATCCTGCGGCTGGCTTTTGTACTCATTACCTTATGGCCGCTGTACATACGCACGGATGAATCCCATAAGGGGCTGCTGGCCACTCTCCTGGTCCTGATCCTGGTGAAGCTGCTCGCCAGCTTCGGGTTATGGCGGGAGACCGCTATGCTCTCCCGGCCGGCCGCCATAGGCTACAACCTGTTGCGCTGGGCAGTGGGCACCCTGATGGTTGCGGCCTGGGTATGGCAGCCGCCGGTCCGCGCGCTGATCTTCATCGTAATTCTGGCCGCAGCCTACGCGGCAGCGCTGGCCGTACCCGGCCGGCATTCTGTTCCGTGGGAACGCCTGATTACGATGGAGAAGAATCAGGGGACCCGGGCGCTTATGGTCCTCGGCTGGTTCGTTGATGTCCCTGGACGTGAGCAGCGGGTCTATGCCCGGCGCTACCTGTCCCGGTGGGGCGGCGGCATAACCTGGCAGCGGAATTCCGCCTACCGCTTCCTCCTGACCAAAAGCTTCGCCAGAGGTGATATCTTCGGAATCGTTCTGCGGATTGCCGTATTGGACCTGTTCCTGGTCTGGATGAATCAGGACAGCTACACCGGCAGCGGTATTTATATCTTCTTCCTCTTCCTGATGGGGATTCAGCTGACGGCGCTGCGCAAGCTGCACAGCGAGTCGTTCTGGCTGACCGTGTATCCGCTGCCGGAAGGCAGCAAGAGCAAGGGAACCATCCAGTTTGTATTCCGGGCGCATCTGTTACTGGCTCTGCTGACCGGACTGCCTCTTCTGCTTCAGGCGGGAGCGCGTCCGCTGCCGGTTCTGGGAACATTGGCGTGCGGAGCGCTGCTGGCCTATCTGTTCAAGGCCTACTCCACCCGCAAGGAAGCCCGGACGGATGAGGATGATTTGTAGAACAGACTCTTTTAGCAACAAAAATATGCACATTAAAAATGACCTCATACTCTGCTGACGCGGAGCGTGAGGCCATTTTTATATAGAGGGAGTTGCCCTCTTAATTTCAAAATATAAGAATTTATATGTTTCACACGATAACTTATCCTTCTATTTCTCGCTGAAACAACACCGTCCCTTAAAAGGACGGCAAAGCTGTTTCTACTTGGGTGGAACAGGGAATGCTGCAACACGGGGAGCGGAGAGAGCACTGGGCTCCCTCCAGGGACTTATTCCCGGTTAGACAAAGAGTGAACGGCTGATGATAACCAGCAGGATAAAGAGAACCAGAATTGCGCCTGTGCTTGTGAATGCACCGTGTCCGTATCCGTATCCGCCTCTAACTTCTTCGCTCATGTTCATTCCCCTTTCGCGTTTGAGTTGTTGTACTTGAGTACATCGTATTGTATGTGCGGAGGGAAGAACGTGTATAGGCCAATGCCATAGGGCAGGGCAAAAAAAATCAGCCCCGGATTTCCGGGGCTGACTAACGTATGCCAAGGCTGGGAATCAGGATTTCTCCAAATCGCGGATGCCTGCATAGACCAGATCGAACAGATCCTCAAGCTGATTCTCTTCGATGCAGGAGAAGGCAATGCGCAGATCACTTTCGCCGAGGGCGATGGTGCCCAGCCCGTAATTGTGGATCAGGTGGAGCCGTAAAGTTTCAGCCGGCACGGTGAGCAGTTTCAGACACATGAAGTACCCGGAGTTGAACGGATAATAAGTCCATACGTCATCTCCGTATTTGCCGCTGTCCAGCAGCGCCTTCACTTTGTTGGCCCGGCCTTTCATGATCTGGAACTTCTCTTCCTTCTGGGCGGCGAATTCCGGCGCCTTCAGCGCATCCAGTACAAAGGTCTGGGACGGATGTGCTCCGCTGGAGATGGTGGCCCGGATAATCCCGAGTGTCTTCTGCTCCAGGGCAGCCAGCAGCTCTTTGTTCTCGGAAGCATAGGTGATGAAGCCGACGCGGAAGCCCCAGACAAATTCTTCTTTAGTGGCTCCGTCAATCTTAATTGCCAGCACACGGGGATGCAGGTTCGCGAGCTTGCCAAACAGCGATTCCTTCAGTGAATCCTCGAAAAAGAGTCCGAAATAAGCATCATCGCTGACGACTACGACATTAACGCCTTCTTCAGCGGCACGCAGGATTGCGGCAACGATGGCTTCGCCTTCTTTAATGCCTGGTGTATACCCTGTCGGGTTATTAGGGAAATTGAGCAGGACGATGGCTTTGCCGCGGTCCTTCTGGGCCAGCAGCGCATCCAGCAGTCCTTCGCTGTTGAAGCTCATATCTTCGGTGAACAGCGGATAGTTAACGGTTTCGGTCAGACGGCGGATGCCGAAGGTCAGCTCGTAGTTCTCCCAGTTTTTGTCCGGATAGATGACGGCATCCCCTTGTTCTGCGAACAAGTCGGCAACTATGCTAAGCCCGTGTGTCAGGGCGTTCGTAACGACAGGATTGCTGAAGGATTTGCCTTCAAGCGACGGATTCTCACGCAGCATCTTCTCCCGCCATACCGTACGCAGCTCCGGCTTGCCTGCAGGAGGCGCGTAGCCGTACAGGTCTTTGGGGCTGTAGGCGGAGAGTTTATCCTGGATCACACCAAGGTGCATCGGCATTCCGTTCTCGGTAGCAATACCGATGGTAGCATTATACTTCTTGGCATGAGCCGTCGCTTCTGCAGACTGGCTCAGGATTCCCTCTTTGGGGAAATAGATTGCTTTGCCGAGATTAGAGAGCATATCGTACACATGTTCATTGCCTGCCTTGATGCTGTCATTCAATTGTCCAGCCAGTGGATTCATCAGTTTCATCCTTCCGGTATTCTTCTGGGATATATACGCTAACATTGCCTAACATTATATCACCGTGAATTGCCGCCGTCACTGAGGAATGCCGCGTTTTCACAAATACTTTTGGAATAAGCCGGGCGGCTCCTCCCAGATCTGGACTTCGACGTAACGCTCAGGACCAGAGTCTCCTGCTGCGTTCCATTTCTGCGGCAGGCCGTATTCGCGGACCACCTCAAGGATCTCTTTCAGTGTGTAGACCTGCCCGCGGTAAGGTTTGCCGTCCGTATAGCGCATAGTGGGAAATAAATCGCCATAGGTGAAGCTGATCCGCTCAGGGTTGAAGGCCGCAACCGGGATATTCAGCTCCATCCCCTGTGGATACCACTGCTGCAGCCAGGGGCATCGCCCCAAAGTCATGTAATGCGGATGCCGGCGGACCGGCTTGCCTCCTTTGGCGATAAATTGCGCTCTCGCCCTCTGTTCAAGGCTGCGGCGAATCTGCAGATAATCGGCGGAACGCTGGCTGGCAAAGCCCTTACTCTGCTCCCGGATATCCTGCAGCACCGTCTCCGCTGATTCAGGCGAAAGGTCAGACAGATTCCGGAAGGGGCCGGTGGATTCATCATAATAGTGAAAGAGATAGTGGTAGTCCATATACTTCCCGCCGATCTATTGTAGGATGATTCCTATATTTTAACAGATGGATTGTTGATAGGAACAGTCCTGCGGGTAGGGGAAGATGTACAAAAGGGAACCGGACAAGGTATTATGAAAAGTAAGCTTACGCATTCGAAGCGGGTGTTACTGCCAGTTATTTCGAAGGAATACAGGGAAGGCATGCCCACAAAACTTTAGGAGGGACCAATATGCTGCATGCATCGCCATCCTCTTTTGTAATCCTCCCGGCCCTGGCGAAGATCGTCTGTGAACCGGGCTGGAAGTGGCAAAAAAGAGAGAAGCCGCTGCAAAATTATGATTTGTTCTATGTCTGGAGCGGGGAAGGAACCGTTGTGCGCAGCGGGGTGCCCTATCAGGTGGGGAAGGGAAGCTGCTTCCTGTTCCGCCCGGGGGATCACACCAGTGCTACACATAATCCGCAGAAACCGCTTGTGCTTACATATATTCATTTCGATGTCGCTGAAGAGGTGACGGAGATTCCTGCGCCTTATCACGAACTGACGGAGACCGTGGAGTTCGAGCATCTGCTGGCCCGTTACGTCCGCCTGTTCCTGGTGCAGACCTACGCTGCAGAGGAAGAAGGCCGCCTGATCCTGAAGCAGCTGATGATTCATCTGCTGCGGCAGGACCAGGTCGTGCCAATCGAGCGCCATGTCAGCAACCAGCTGGCTGAGGTGATCCACGAGGTGGCTAACTATGTCAGCCAGCATCCAGGGGCTGCGCACCGGGTGGAGGATCTGGCCGCACGGGCAGGGCTGTCGCCGCGTTACTTCTCGATCAAGTTCAAAGAGATCACCGGCTCCTCCGTTCAGTCCTATGTGATCCGCACCCGGATTGAACGGGCCCAGCATCTCTTGCTGTACGCCGGTATGAATGTGACTGAGGTGGCGGATGCGCTGGGCTACCGCGACATCTTCTTCTTCAGCCGCCAGTTCAAGCAGCATACCGGCAAAAGCCCGTCGGAAATACGCTGACAACCAGCGCTCCCGAATAGGGATGGATGGCCCGGTGACCCGGGAGCACAGCGGAAAAGTATGAAAGCCCTTCTCGTCCAGGCGGGAGAAGGTCAGTCCTGCCGGATTACCGGCAGGGTTTTTTGGGGAATAGATAATATAGACCTCTGACGGAACGGCGCGCCCATTCAAGGCGGGGCCGTTTCTTCTATTACAATGGCTGCAGGGAAGCCGGGGACGTAAAGTTGAAGAGAGCATCTGTCTGTGACAGAATATAAGAATGAACCGCATAAGAACTGAGAAGCTGCCGCTAAGAGCAGCTGAATAAACACACGGGAGAAGGAGAGAACTTATGTACGAAATAGTACTGATACGGCATGGAGAGAGTGAATACAACCGGCAGAACCTGTTTACGGGCTGGAGTGATCCCGATCTGACGGAGAAGGGTGTGGAAGAGGCAAAGAAAGCAGGCAAGCTGCTGAAGGATGCGGGATACACGTTCGATCTTGCCTTCGCCTCGGTGCTGAAGCGTTCAATTAAGACACTAAACTATGTGCTGGATGAGATGGACCTGCTGTGGATTCCCGTGCAGAAATCGTGGAAGCTGAATGAGCGCCATTACGGAGCGCTGCAGGGCCTCAGCAAAAGTGAAACCGCACTGAAATACGGAGAGGAACAGCTCCATATCTGGCGGCGCAGCCTCTCGGTCCGGCCTCCGATGCTGGAGCCGGATGATCCGCGTTATGCCAGAAATGATATCCGCTATAAGGAAGTGCGTCCCGGCGATATTCCGCGCGGAGAGAGCCTGGAGGATACCGTGCACCGGGTTGGCGATTTCTGGGGCAACCGGATTGTGCCGCTGATCCGCAAGAAGGAACGCGTCCTGATCTCGGCGCATGGCAACACGCTGCGGGCCCTGATCAAATACATGGAGGATATTGATGAGACGGCGCTGCTGGATCTCAATATTCCAACCGGCGTCCCGCTGGTCTACAAGCTGGATGATGATGTGAAGCCGATCAGCCGCTTCTATCTCGGCGAGCCGGAAGAGGTACAGGAGAAAGCGCGCGAGGTGGCTAATCAGAGTAAGATTACGGAGTAACTCGGGGAATTAGAGGGATAAATCCCTTTGATTACGCTGGAAGTGGGCTAGATGAGGGAATTAGAGGGATAAATCCCTTTGATTAAGCTGGAAATGGGCTGGATGAGGGATTGTATGCGAAAGACCGAATACACTGCACCAAAGATAGCGCAGTTGAGCCGATTGTATGCGAAAAACCGAGTACAATGCACCAAAGATAGCGCAGACGAGCCGAATGTATGCGAAAAACCGAATACATTGCGCCAGCGATTGGGTAGATGAGCCGAAGGTAAGCCGGGTATACTGATGCTCAGAGAGCGGAGCAGGTAAGGAATACCTTTATACGGTAAATATACGATTAACGCAGGAGTCATCCGGTCCGGATGATATTGCGAAGGGTTTCTTCAACCCCATAATAAAGCCCCGCACAAGATACACTCACGTATCCTGGTGCGGGGCTTTGTCTGTCTGGGGAGCCTTCCATAAATTCATCTTAGTTGTTTCATTCAAGCCGGACTCTGCCCGGCAGCTAAGTAGCCCGCTGCATCTCACCCAGCAGCTCGCCCATCTTCACCTTCGTGTCTACGGTAAGCCCGGGGCGCGGGGTGAAGGTGCCGCTCTCCAGCAGCAGGACTACGGTAGAGCCGAACTCGAAATAGGCCAGATCGTCGCCTATTTGCCATTCAGTAGCGGATTCATCCGTGTAGCGGATACTGCTCACATTCATTGCGCCTACCTTGACCACGGCGGTTTCGCCATAGTTGCCGGCTATATAAGTAATCAGCCGTTCGTTGCGGCTCAGGACACTCTTCATATGCCGCATGCCGAAATCATTCACGGGATAAGCCCGCCCGCGGATATAATCGCTCTCCCGCAGCTGTCCGGTTAACGGGGAATGAATCCGGTGATAATCGGTGGGGCTCAGGTAGAGGACGAAATAGTAGCCTTTTTTATACAATTCGAGGTGTGGCGAATGATTAAGCAAATCCTCCAGCGTATAATCCTGACCCTTCACATTCATTATTGTTCCGCAGTTAATGTCGCCCATTGCCGTAATCATGGCATCCACAGGACTTGCCACAGCCTGTTCACCGCTTGCCACCGGCCGCATTCCCGGCTTCAGGCGTCTGCTGAAGAATTCATTAAGTGTACGGTATTCTCCGGCAGTCTTCTCCGCCTCGGCAGCAGGAATATGATAGGAACGAATAAATACCGGAATCATAAAGCGGCTGAGTCTGCTATGGGAAAAAGCGCCCATTACCCGGGAAAGCCATCTGTGTGAGGATAGCTCGGTCATCAGCCGCAGCAATTGTTTAACCATGCCCATCTCCCTTCCATCATGCAGCAGCAAGGTCCGAGTAGCCTCGGACCTCACCCGCTCTGCATTATATTGACATAGAATAGAAGACAAATCAATAAGAGTTATGCCGTGCAGCCTCTTCATACAGGTATCTGGCATAGCCCATGGGCCGGCGGTAGCTTTCTTTCCAGATGGGGCCGAGCCCGGCTTTCTTGAAGCCGTAACGCTGGTCGCGCCCGTTGCATTCGATGAAATATAAGCGTCCGCTCCCCGTAACCCCGATGTCCAGACCGATATCGGCAAGGCCCGGGAGGCTCTGCTCCAGCTCACGGGCAATGGCGAGACTGAGGGAGAGGACTGACATGCGGATCCGTGCGGCTGCTTCGCCGGGGAAAGCCTTTTCCAGAGCGAAGGATGAACTCAGTGCTTCGCCTCCCCTGGCGATGTTGGACACGAAGCCGCCCGGTGCCGCCAGCTTGGCGAACATGCCGGTCACCTGCCAGTCTCCGCCCCAGCCGCGCTGTACAGTAATGCGCAGATCAAAGGGGCGGCCGTTTATCTCAGCCAGTGGTATCCGCTCCTGCACCAGGTACGGTACCGAAGAGAGTCTGGCGCGGAGTGCCCGGGGGATGGCGCCCTGATTCACCGGCACACTGTACCAGCGTCTTGAGCCGTTAGGAGAGTAGCTCCATTTCCACCGCCCCGCCCCGCTGATCCTTGTAAGACGCATAACCCCGTTGCCTACACTTCCCCGGCAAGGCTTGAGAATGAGATCCGGATATCTCTCCATCATTTCCTTCAGGCCGGACATTCCGGCGGATGTGACTGGCAGAACCGTCTGCAGTTCCTGGTTTTGCTCCAGCAGGCCGTGAATCTGATCCTTGCCGTAGCGGTTGCATGTATTGTATACCTGAATACCCTGCCGGAGCAGCCGCTGGACGCCGCTGCTGCCCGGGTCATAGATCGCCCGGTTATGGATGACCTCCGGCGTCGGGATGACTTGACTCCGGTATCCGTGCGGACCCTTTATATATGCCCTGCTGAAGCCGGTCTGCGTATCGATGCCGGACAGCTTCAGAAAGCAAGGGGTTAATCCGTATGCGGCGGCGGCCTCCTCGTAGTTGGCCAGAGATTCCTGTCCGGTTTTTAACCGGGGAACGCCCCCGTGCACAGCGGCATTTAGCAGTATCCCAACGAGCTTTTGCCCCATGTTCGTTCCTCCCGTTATCTTGAAGTAGCTTCCCGGCTGATTTTTCGTCTCCTGTCATTGTATGTGTGTACGTGCCCGTCAGGGTTGGACGGATGCGCGGCGGCAGATGCCCTTTTTTGAAAGGAGAGAATGGAATTCTTTTGAACACTACACCCTTTTCTTAACAAAGCTTAGCCGGGGGAATGGTGTCATCAGCCCATACTACTGCATATGATGCCTAGGAGAAACAACAGATGGAAGGAGGAGACTGCTTGTGAAGAGTTCCAAAAGAAATCAGCATCGCAGTTCAAAAAAGCCGCTCTATTATGTAGATGATCCCAATAAGACTGAACTTAGCATGTTGAAAAGCAGTCCCAAAATACAAGAAGTGAAAGAATCTGCCGCCGTAGAAGCGGTGGATACTGTGGACCGGACGCTGCAGGTCAGCGGGGTGGAAATCCTGGAGGCGCCGGAGGCGGTCCGGCAGACTTTGCTTGAACCAGAGGCTATTCAGGAAACGGTAGTGGAAGAGGACCAGGAGGAGCATGAGGATGTTGAATCTCTGGTGGAGCCGGCTGTCATTGTAACTGTGGAAAAAGAGCGCCTGCAGCCCGTCTATACCGATGATCTGTCCGATGCGGCAGTCACCGGTGCCAAGATTGCTCCGCGCACGATTGACGGGTCCAAGCTGAAGTTCGGCATCATTGGTACGCCATGGCTGCAGGACTATGCTGTGCAGAACATCAACATCGCGGACAAGGCGATAACTTCCTCTAAGATTGCTCCGGAATCCATTGCCGGCGAGCATCTGGCGGAAGGCAGTATCAGCGGAGGGAAGCTGCTGGATCATTCCATTGGCGGAGAAAAGCTGAAGAACGGCAGCATCGGTCCGGAGAAGCTGGCGGACCGGATTATTGGCGGAGGGCAGATTGCCGATGGAGCCATCAGCAGCAGGCATCTCAGCGAGTTCATCATCACGGCGGAGCTGCTGGATGACGGTGCGGTTACCGGCGAGAAAATTCTCAGCAGCAGTATTGTCAGCCGCCACATCGGCAACGGCAGCATTGACCGCTCGAAATTGGCAGATGAAGCGATATCCGGTGACAAAATCGCCGATGGAGAGATCAGCGGCGTGAAGCTGGGCGACGCGGTGATTGAAGGCCGCCACGTAGGTGAAGGCGTCATTACATCGAAGCATCTGGCTCCTGGCGCAATTGGACGGGAGCAGCTGGCTACCCGGCTGATCGGGAAAGAGCAGCTTCAGGCGGGCATCATTGACGGCGGGCATCTCGCGGACGCAGCAGTTGGATCACGGCAGATCAAGGAGAAGGCTGTCCGCAGCCAGCACTTAAGCCCGGAGAGCGTAAATGCGGAGCATATCGCTGACGGGGAAATTGGCAGCCGGCATCTGGCGGACCGCAGTATTTCATTCGTGAAGCTGGCAGAGGGTGCAGTGGGTACAACACAGCTGATCGAGCAGGCGGTGACTTCCTCCAAGATCGCGGACCAGAGCATCCTGCCGCATAAGCTGGCTGATGAAGCGGTAACTACACGCCATATCGCCAAATCCGCAGTACGCGGACCGCAAATTGCCCTGCAGGCCATCACCTCGGCTCATCTGCAGCGCGAAGCCGTAGACAATTCACACCTGGCTATGGAATCCGTCGGATCCCCGCAGCTCCAGCAGCATGCCGTTCTTGCCGGACATTTGGCTCCCGGGGCCGTTACGGAAGAGCAGCTGGCGTATGACTCTGTTACGGGAGAACATCTTAGTCCTCAGAGTGTCAGCTCAACCAAGCTGGCGGACGGGAGTGTCATTTCCGCCAAGCTGGCCACTGGTGCGGTTGGCGGAAATGCCCTCGCCAGAGAAGCGGTGAGCGGAGAACATATCGCCGTCTGTGCCGTTGAAGAGAAGCATCTGGCCGATGGCAGCATCAGCAGCCGCGTGCTGCAGGAGGAAGCGGTTGACGCTGAACATCTGGCTCCGGGAGCTGTAGAGCGCAGGCATCTCGGGGAAAATAGTGTAACTTCATCCGCCTTGCAGTCCGGTTCGGTATCGGGAGATAAGCTGGCTTCCGGAGCAGTGAAGGAGGCACACCTCGCTGCCAGTATTGTACAGCCGCATCATTTGGCCGACCATGCTGTAACTTCATTGAAATTATCGCCGGAGAGCGTCTCAACAGACAAACTTGGCGATTTATCGGTTACCTCGATCAAGCTGGCTGACGGCAGTGTGAGTGCTTCAAAGCTGGCAGCTTTAGCTGTGCAGAGCGAACATCTGGCAGCAGGTGCCGTTGGACCGGATTCCATCAGCGATACATCGGTGCAGGGCAGACATCTCGCGCCGGGAAGTGTGGGCGGAGCGCATATCCGTCCGATGTCGGTCGGTAACGGACATATCATTCCTAGCTCTGTATCCTCCATCCAGATTCAGGATGGCAGCATCGGTGCCGCCAAGCTGGCGGAGGGTGCTGTAGCCGCCCGTCATCTCGCGGCAGGAAGTGTGACTGGCAGCCACTTGGCCGAATCCTCGGTAGAAGGACAGCATATAGCCGGCGGCAGCATCAGCCTGACTCATCTGGCGGAAGAAGTCCGCAGCGGGGAGCTTCTGCCGGACGGCAGTATCAGCGGGGAGAAGCTGGCGCCGGGGGCTGTGGAATCCGTCCATCTGGCTCCGGACAGTGTGCAGACTATCCATTTGACGCCGGAAGCCGTAGAAGGGCAGCACATCCGTGCAGGCGAGATCACGCTGGCGCATCTGGCGAAAGAAGCGCGCAGTGCAGATCTACTGCCGGATGGCAGCATCGTAGGCAGCAAGCTGGGAGCAGGCGCTGTAGGTGCTTTTCATCTGGCGGCAGGCAGCGTGTATGGCGGCCATCTGGCGGCAGGTGCCGTAGACAGCCGTCATATCCGGCCCGGCAGCATCCAGCTGGCACATCTGTCCCAGGATGCACTGACCTCAGATCTGCTGCCGGATGGCAGCATTAGCAGTGAGAAGCTGGCCGCAGGTGCGGTAAGCTCGCTGAATCTGCAGCAGGAGAGTATCTATGGTGAGCATCTGGTTGACGGCATACTGCAGGAACGGCATTTGCATTCCGGTCTGATCAAGCTTGAGCATCTGGCAGATGAAACCCGGAGTGCGGAGCTGCTGCCGGACGGCAGTATTGGCGGAAGCAAGCTGGCGGCAGGTGCGGTGGGCTCCTTCCATCTGGCTGCGGGCAGCATCTATGGCGGTCATCTGGCTCCAGATGCAGTGGACAGCCGCCATATCCGCACCGGCAGCATCCAGCTTGCACATCTGGCTTCCGAGACGCTGAGCGCCGAGCTGCTGCCGGATGGCAGCATTGACGAAAGCAAGCTGGCCACAGGAGCTGTACATTCACAGCATCTGCAGCTGGAGAGCATCCATGGAGAGCATCTTGCGGATGAATCGCTTGAGGAGCGGCATTTAAGTTCGGGTATCATTAAGCTTGAGCATCTGGCAGACGAAGTACGAAGTGCTGAGCTGTTGCCTGACGGCAGTATTGGAAGCAGCAAGCTGGCGGCAGAGGCAGTGGGGCCGCAGCATCTGAAGCCGCAGAGCGTCCACGGAGAGCATGTCGCGGAAGGGTCGCTGGAAGGGCATCACTTGGCCTCCGGCAGCATCCTGCTGGAACATCTGGCGCAGGAAGTCCGCAGCTCTGAACTGCTGCCTGACGGTAGTATTAGAGGAAGCAAGCTGGCGGCTGGCGCAGTAGGCTCTGTTCATCTGGCTTCCGGCAGCGTCTATGGCGGTCACCTGGCACCGGAAGCAGTGGACAGCTGCCATCTGCGCGCGGGTAGCATCAAGCGTGAGCATCTCGCTGAAGATACGCTGAGCTCAGAGCTGCTGGCAGACGGCAGTGTCGGAGGCAGCAAGCTGGCGGCAGGCGCTGTAGGTGCTCAGCATCTGCAGGAGCAGAGCATCCAGAGCGGACATCTGACAGACGGCGCACTGGAAGAGCGTCATTTGAGCAGCGGTATTGTGACGAAGCTGGAGCTTCTCGCAGCGGAAACGCGCAATGCAGGGCAGATAGCAGACGGCAGCATCACCGGCAGCAAGCTGGCGGTAGGCGCTATAGGTGCCCAGCATCTGCAGGAGCAGAGCATCCAGAGCGGACATCTGACAGACGGTGCGCTGGAAGAGCGTCATTTGAGCAGCGGTATTGTGACGAAGCTGGAGCATCTCGCAGCGGAGACTCGCAATGCAGGGCAGATAGCAGACGGCAGCATCACCGGAAGCAAGCTGGCGGCAGGCGCAGTAGGTGCCCAGCATCTGCAGGAGCAGAGCATCCACAGCGGACATCTGACAGACGGTGCACTGGAAGAGCGTCATTTGGGAAGCGGTATTGTGACGAAGCTGGAGCATCTCGCAGCGGAGACTCGCAATGCAGGGCAGATAGCAGACGGCAGCATCACTGGCAGCAAGCTGGGGCTAGGTGCAGTAAGTGCCCAACATCTGCAGGAGCAGAGCATCCAGAGCGGACATCTGACAGACGGTGCGCTGGAAGAGCGTCATTTGAGCAGCGGCATTGTGAAGAAGCTGGAGCATCTCGCAGCGGAAACGCGTAATGCGGGGCAGCTGGCAGACGGCAGCATCACCGGCAGCAAGCTGGCGGCAGGTGCAGTGGGTTCCTATCATCTGGCTCCGGGCAGCATATTCGGGGGCCATCTGGCCCCGGGCGCGGTAGACGGCCGCCATATCCGCTCCGGCAGCATCCGTCTGGACCATCTGGCCGAGGATACGCTAACCTCCGAATTGCTGGCAGACGGAAGCATCACTGGAAGCAAGCTGGCGGCAGGCGCAGTAGGTGCCCAGCATCTGCAAGGGCAGAGCATCCAAGGAGAGCATCTGGCAGACGGCGCACTGGAAGAGCGTCATTTGAGCAGCGGCATTGTGAAGAAGCTTGAGCAGCTTACAGAGGAAACGCGCGGTGCAGGGCAGCTGACGGACGGCAGCATTACCGGCGAGAAGCTTGCTCTTGGCAGCATCGGAACCCAACATCTGACCGAAGGTTCGGTAGGGAGTGCAGAGCTTCAGGACGAAGCGGTGGATGCTTCCAAAATCACTTCATTTGCCATTCAATCCCGCCATCTGGAAGAAGACAGCGTGCAGAGCTATCATATTGCTCAAGGTGCAGTGACCGGAGACCATCTGGCGCCCGGAACGGTTAATCCCGAGCATCTGTCGTTCAGTCCGGTACAGAGTGCCGGAAACCGGGAGGTTCTGCAGCAGTTCGGCATGACGGCCTTTATGTTTAATGGAGACGCGCAGAGTGTTGAGGTAACTGTATCTTTTGATGAAAGCTTCGGCCATACCGGCTATGTGCTGGTCGCCATGACCAACCAGCCGTATTTCCATGCTTCGCTGAAGAACAGATCGGGCGGGGACGCGACGATTGAAGTAGTGCGCCTGCGCGAAACTCCTCACTTCTATGGAGTGCTGTCCTGGATCGCCCTCGGTTCGCCTCTGGTGAAGCCGGCTGCAGATCATCGTGTGTTTGATTAGAGCAGGAAGATAAACAATACTAGAGCGCAGCCGGAGGCTGCGCTCTTTGTGTTGATAAGGCCGGCGAAATCCGGGTTCAACCGGACTGCGGCAGCGGGAGGGCATTTGTCCAAATTTCTGCAAGAAGGGAGACACTTGCCGTTACCCGGGACAGCGGATTACATAGACTGTGATGTAACCCTCAGCCCGGAGACCATGCCCTGCAAGGAAGGTGGATGAGCTTGAAACACACACGTACATCTGCCCGCCGCACGGGGCGGCGGGCTTTGCAACCCAAGCGGCGGATTTCCCGGCCGGTGCGCCCTGCCGTGCCGTTCCCTGCGGCCAATCACCCCGCCCCCTATGTGTCGGTGATCATTCCGGCTATGAATGAAGCCGGAACGATTGGCAAGGTGATTGCCGGAGCCAGGGAAGTCCATCCCCGCTGTGAGGTTATTGTTGTGGTTAACGGTTCTGCCGACAATACGGCAGAGATTGCATTGGCACTGGGGGCACATGTCATTCACTTCGAGCAGCCGCTCGGTCATGATGTGGGCCGCAGTGTTGGAGCAGAGGCGGCCAAGGGAGAGGTCCTGCTCTTTATTGACGGGGATTTTGTGCTTAACGCTTCACAGCTGCGTCCCTTTGTGGCCGCAGTCAGTCATGGAACAGATGTGGCTCTGAATGATTACTCCGGTCCGGTCCGTCAGGAATTCCCGCATCCGGTGGTGCTCTCCAAGCATGTGCTCAACATTATGCTTGGCCGTCCGGACCTGAAGGGCTGTTCGCTGACAGCGGTGCCTCATGCACTCAGCCGCAGAGCCCTTGCTTCTCTGGGAAGCGGCCTGTTATCACGGCCGCCTCTGGCACACGCGCAGGCGGTGCTTGAGGGCCTGCAGGTGAAGGCCGTGCATAAGGTGCCGGTCGGCAGGCTGAATGCCGTACGGCCCAAGCAGGCGGGAACAGATCCCTTGCGTGAGGTTATTCTCACGGATCATCTGGATGCGGCAGGTCTGGTCCTTCAGCGCAGAGGCGAAAGAGCAGGCTTCATTGACGGCAACCGGCGAAGGGGGATGGTGAGATGACAGCAGCACCGGAGCCTTCACCCGGACACCGGCAGGAGGTTCACGTATCTTCCCGTGTAAAAGCATCGGGCAGGAGCAGGGCCTCTGCCCGGCGTACCCGGCCGGGCAGCTCCGCCTCCCGGAGCAAGGCGGCCAAACCAGCCGCTGCTGCGCCCCGCCGGAGCGCCGCCGCCAAAGCCGCAGCTGTCCGGCGGCCGGCGGCAGGCAAAGCGGGTTCCCGCCGCACGGCTGCGGGGGCTTCTGCCGCCGGCAGCGGAGCAGGACGGCAGCTGCCGGCTCTGCACGGTTCATTGTCCGTGGTTATCTCGGCCAGGAATGAGGAGCAGACCTTGTTGAAGCTGCTTGATCAGGTAACCCGGCTCAAGCCGCTGGAGATTATTGTCGTGCTTAACGGCTGCAGCGACCGCAGCTTCCAGCGTACCCGGCTGTGCCCCCAGGCGACAATTGTGCATATTCCGGAATCTGCCGGACATGATGTGGGACGGTCGCTTGGCGCCAAGCTCAGCCGGGGGGATATTCTGCTGTTCCTGGACGGGGATATGGTAATTCCCGCCCGGCACATGTCTCTTTTTGCGGAGGCGGTGGATGGCGGTGTTGATGTAGCCTTGAATGATCTTGATCATCTGCTGCCCCCCTTTGCCCTCAGCGATGCGGTTACCCGCTGCAAAATGTATCTGAATGCCGTACTGGGGCGGAGTGATCTGGGCGTCAGCTCGATGACAGCTGTTCCCCATGCCATGTCAAGGAAGGCGCTGGAGCGGATCGGCTACCGTGAGCTTATGGTGCCGCCGAAAGCGCATGCGCTCTCGATTATGCGGCAGCTGCGGGTGGAGAAGGCAGGCACGGTGAATGTGATCAAGCATAACCGGCTGCGCCAGAGCAACACAGGGGCCGGAAATGCGATGGAACAGCTGATCGCCGGTGATCATGCCGAGGCGCTGGCCCAGGTTCTTGGAGAGCAGCAGGCAAGCGGGCGGCTGTCCGAGAGCCATCTGCAGGAGCAGCGCCGGCAGATGGCGGCGTGGAGGAATGCCCTATGACACTGACCAGCATTATTATTCCAACGTATAACAGGCTCGGCCTGCTGCGTTCCTGTGTTGAATCAATCAGGGCGTATACGGATTCACCCTATGAAATTATTGTAGTCGACAATGCCTCAAGTGACGAAACGGATGCTTACTGCCGCACGAATAAGCTTACCCTTGTTTCCCTTCCGGAGAACCGCGGCTTTCCGCTGGCCTGCAATCTGGGGCTGCAGCTGGCTGCGGGAGATGAGCTTTTGCTGCTGAACAATGATGTTATTGTGTCGCAGGGCTGGCTGGCGAATCTGAAGAGCGCTTTGTACAGCGCCCCGGATATCGGAATGGTGGGTCCGGTGACCAATTATGCCAGCGGACGGCAGCAGGTGGAGACGGGGTATACGGATATTCCGGGTTATCATGCTGAAGCCCGTTTGGCGAATGCTCCAGATGCGGCGAAACGGCTGGAGGCCAGAAGGCTTGTAGGGCTGTGCTTATTATTCAAAAGAGAGCTCATGGATACCATCGGCCTGCTGGATGAACGCTTTTCACCGGGCCATTACGAGGATGATGATTACTGCTACCGCGCCAGACTGAAGGGATACCGGCTGCTGATCGCGGGAGATTGTCTGGTGTATCATGAAGGCAGCGCCAGCTTCAGGGAAGTCTACTCTTCCTCACTTCAGGAGCTGGTGGAGCGTAACCGCAGATTATTTATGGAGAAATGGCATGTAGATCCCGCACAATTCATCTGAGGGGCCAGGCCAAAGGCTAAAGACATAGATAAAGAGGAGGAAAGTAAGTGAAAGGAGTCATACTGGCGGGCGGAACAGGAACAAGGCTTTACCCGTTGACCCGGCTTATGAACAAACATTTGCTTCCGGTCGGCAAGTATCCTATGGTGTGTTACGGCATTGACCGGCTGCGCCGGGGGGGTATAACCGATATTCTCCTGGTCATCAGCAAACAGTCCGCAGGACAGTACACCGACTTTTTGGGAAGCGGCGCGGAATTCGGTGTATCCCTGACTTACAAAATCCAGGAAGCTGCAGGAGGCATCGCGGAAGCGCTCGAGCTGGCAGAAGGATTTATTTTGCCGGGGGAACGGTTTGTTGTGCTGCTTGGTGACAATCTTTTTATGGATGATCTGAAGCCTTATGTGGAGAGTTATCTGCAGCAGCCGCAGGGAACGGCGAAGGTGTTATTGAAACCGGTCGATGATGCGCGGAGATACGGGGTTCCGGTGTTTGACAGCGGGGATTCGTCCCTGATTGCTTATATTGAAGAGAAGCCGGAGCGTCCGAAGACTAAATTCTGTGTTACAGGTATTTATATGTACGACGAAGCGGTATTCGATATTATCCGCCGCGTATCCCCTTCCAAGAGGGGTGAGCTGGAAATTACCGACGTGAACAATATTTATGCCGCAGAGCGCAAGCTTAGCTATGATGTGCTCAAGGGCTGGTGGAGTGACGCGGGAACGTTCCAGTCCTTGCGCGAAGCCGGAGAAAAGCTGAGAGATACGCTGCCCTGAGGGGCAGCTTTTTTAATAGATAGGTGTTTATATGTTTTGGGGTCCCCGCAAAATACCAGTATCATCATCGAAGCTAATGGCGGGCCGGGCGATTCTCCACCAGAGCAGGTCTTCGGTCTCCCGGTACAGCTCTGCATCCAGATGCTGCAGCACGCGGTGCGAGGCAGTATTATCCTTCTCGGTATCCGCGATGACCCAGCGTGCATCCGGATGATTGAAGATCCAGGCCGTGATGTGCCGCACCGCTTCCGTAGCGTAGCCATGCCCCCGGTACTTCTCATCAATGACATAACCAAGAATAACCTCGCCTTGCTCATTCGGCCCGCCCTTGAGGATCAGGAAGCCGATAATCCGCTGCTCCTCCAGATGAATAATGGCCCAATTGGTCAGCCAGGGATAGTTCTGCTCATCCTGGAGAACCTTGGCGCGCCTCACCCGCATGGCATAACGCATCTCTTCGTCATCCAGCAGGGTTTGGGCTGCGGTTACGTTCAAGCCCAGCGACTGCTCCAGCTCCGCGTAATTGTCCAAGGCCAGTTCCAGCTCGGCTGCAGTCAGGGGCCGCAGATTCAGACGGTTGTCTGTAAGTTTCATAGATTACCTCCAGTTCCACTCCGGATACATAGATCCGGACAACTATAATATAGCTCCGATTTCAGCCAAGCATAGTCTGCCGTTGAGCTGCTTGTCAATATCCTCCAGCTGGTAACTTTCCCGTAAGCCTCGGCATTATCCGCTCTAGTTCCCCTCCATGCCCCACGAGTTCCGCGCCAGTCCCCTCCTCGAGTTCCGCGCCAGTCCCCTCCTCGAGTTCCGCGCCAGTGCTTCGCGCCGGAAGCAGTTGGATTTTCTCCACTTAATAATCCCGTTTTGTCTTTTGTATCCACCCTAAGTGGAAAAAAGGCATTTATTTCTTCCCAAATGTACTTTTTTGCCCGGCCAATATAGAAATAGTTGTCCTTTTTCCACTTGTTGCTCTGATTCCCGGTCATTCGAATAAATTAAGTGACGTTTTTCCACTTAGCAGCCGCAGCATCTGGAGCCGCAGCGCTTAGCGGTCTTATGACACGCGGACCTCCATAACTTGCGGAGCTTCTCCGGCACCGTCACGGCTGATGCCGCATATGCTGTAGCAGGGCGTTTGAGCAAAGGAGACATGAAGGTGCAGAGTAAAATTACAAAAGTCCTGCAGCACATGGCCCATACGCACGAACAGATGGCTCGGATTCTCGACGCCGAACGCCACGTAGCCGTCCGTATGTCGCAAATAGTTCACGATCTGCCGGATGCGGACCCTGATTTCGGCGGATTCAGTGGGCTGGTAGAAAGCTCAGGTCAGGTTAACAAGAACATTATTGCTTACTTGAATGCACTTGCCGATCTTGAAGAAGCGATGGCAGAGGGAGTAGGCAGAGTGATCAAGGAACTAAACGGTCAGGAAGAAGAGTAACGCGTAACCAGAGCAAGGAGGCGGAAGATGAGCAGAGAAAAGGCTTATCTGCAAATGCTGGAGTCGACCGCTGTAATCCAGTGGAACATCGCGATGATCCTCGAGGCCAAAGCGGTGGAAGCGGAAAAAGTGAAGCAGTGGACCCATCATCATATCCACGCTAGAGCATTCGACTCCCATGAAGACCAGTTGAAGGAATCACTCTCCATCCACGAAGTGATCGTAGAGATGGTGGAGGGGCTGACGAAGCTGGAGAACGGGCTGTACAGTAATCTGAAAGCAGTACTGGGCAGCGGTGAAGATGAGGGCGGCGGTGATTTCGGCGGAGACGGCGGGGATGGATTCAGCTTCGGAGACGATAGCAAATGAGCGGCGGGCTTCTCTCCGAACATGCCGTTAAGCTGGAGATGATCCGCTCGATCGCCCGCAGTCAAGCCGCGCTCGCAGCCATCCTCGAGAGCATTGCCGAAGTTACGGGGCAATCGGAGCTGACAGCCCGCAAGCTGAGCGACAATATCAGGATTCTGAGCGGGTACCAGAGTTCAATGTGCCGGATGATATCCGGCATTTCACTGCATGAGCCCAAACAGGGAATTCCTGCTGCGCCATGGCTGAGCAAGGATTGCTCAGAGGGTACTGCTGCAAGAAGTAGATGAAGTACAGGAGGAGTAGACAGATGAAGAGAAAGAGACTTGGCAAGCTGCGCTCAGGCAGCAAGGGCCGCAGACGCACACTGCTGTTGTCACGGAAGACCAGGGTGCGCAGAGGCCTTGGACGCAAAACGCGCAGAGGACTGATCCGCAAGACGGGCAAGAGAGCGCCGCTGCTGCGCAAGAAAAGAAGACTCCGCCGCCGGCTTGTCCGCAGGGTGCATGTGGTTCAGCCGCCGGTACAGGTTGTTCCGGCAGTCGAAGCGCCGCCGGTAGCGCAGGTAGTCCCGCTCCCCCCGGATCTGGGCGTCCCTCCGGAGCTGCCGCCGGGAGACGCCTTTCAGCAGGGCTACACCGAAGCATACAACGTGGGGTTCGACGCAGGTTTCGCCAAGGGCTTCGAAGACGGGCATAAGCTGGAGCTGGGCTGAGCGAGCAGCAGCTGTGGCTTAGAAGATGAGCGGCTATAGAGGTTGGCAAGTTCTCCTGCCGCCTCTATAGCCTATGGACGATACTGGAAATGGCGGCCTATCGGAATTTTCGCCCGGATATGGTAGACTTCTTAACAGAACTTTACCGGGTTCGAATGCCAGGTAGGAAAGCGGGGACTATACATGATTGGGAATGAGATACGAAGAGCACAGAGCAATGAAATCGGAGAGATTATGGATCTGATTGCCAAATGTGTACAAGTTATGCAGGCAGGCGGAAGCGATCAATGGGATGAGAGCTATCCGAACCGTGAGATCATTGCAGCGGATATTGATACAGGCACATTATTTGTCTGTCTGGACAACGAAGCCATTGCCGGTATTATTGTGCTGGATGAGAATCAGGCGGAGCAATATGGGGCAATTGAATGGTTACAGCAGCAGGGGCCGCATCTGATCATGCACCGGCTCGCGGTTCATCCGGAGTTCCAAGGTAAAGGGATCGCCCGGCAGCTGATTGCTTTCGCTGAAGAGCACGCCCGTCACAGCGGGTATAGCAGTATTCGGATGGATACTTATGCGAAGAATGAACGGGTACTCAAAATTTATCCCTCACTTGGCTATGTGCAGAGAGGCGAGATTCATTTTCCCGGCCGGGTAGCGGCTTTTCCTGTATTTGAGAAGGTACTGACGGAGATTTCCGGACAGTTTATGTAATGTTATATTACATATTTGAAGATAATAATAGGGGATAATTCATTTTAATCTGCCGTAAATAGTTTCGTGTTAATATTTATAACTTATGTTGACAAGAAAGTTGTCTTTACTTTATGATGGGATTATTCAGAAGCAATTGAATAGTCCTTTTCGTATATCCTTAATAATTGGTTTAAGGGTCTCTACCGGGAACCGTAAATTTCTGGCTACGAAAATATGCTGAGGCATATTTTTGTGGCCTTTTTGTGTTATAAGCCAGCTGGACATCAACAAGACTAGGGGGAATGGGTTATGGCGAACATCCTGATCAAGCATGCGGAGATTATTACAATGAACAAGCAAGAGGAGATTATATACGGGGATATCCGCATCAAGGATGATCTGATTGTGGAGATCGGCAGCGGCCTGGAGGCGCAGGGGGAAGAGACAGTAATTGATGCGAAGAACCGCACGGTAATTCCCGGATTTGTGCAGACCCATATTCATCTGTGCCAGACACTGTTCCGCGGCAAAGGCGATGATCTGGAGCTGATGGACTGGCTGCGCAAGCGGATCTGGCCGCTGGAGGCGGCGCATGATGAGGAGTCGCTGTATTATTCCGCTATGCTCGGCATTGGGGAGTTAATTACAAGCGGCACAACGACCATAGTGGATATGGAGACGGTGAATCATACAGACTTTGCCTTCCAGGCAATCGCCAAAAGCGGCATCCGCGCCCTATCCGGCAAGGTGATGATGGATCAGAAGAATGCGGATGCACCGGCAGCGCTGCAGGAGGATACGGCAGCTTCCCTTCAGGAGAGCGTGGATCTGCTGGAGAAGTGGAATGGATATGGCAACGGGCGGATTCAATATGCATTTTCCCCGCGTTTTGTCATTTCCTGCACGGAGCCGCTGCTGAAAGAGGTACGTAACCTCTCGGAGCACTACGGGGTCAAGGTGCACACCCATGCTTCCGAGAATCTGGGGGAGATCGAGATTGTGCAGGCGATGACCGGTATGCGTAACGTGGTCTATCTGGATCATCTGGGGCTGGCGAATGAGCGCCTGATTCTGGCCCACTGCGTCTGGCTCGATGAGGAGGAGAAGCGGATTCTGCGGGACCGCGGAGTTCATGTCAGCCACTGCCCGGGCTCCAACCTGAAGCTGGCCTCCGGCATTGCCGACACTCCTGGAATGCTGCATGATCATATCCATCTTAGCCTTGGCGCGGACGGTGCTCCATGCAACAACAACCTGGATATGTTCAATGAAATGCGTCTGGCGGCGGTGATCCAGAAGCCGCAGCATGGGCCGACCACGATGGACGCCAGAAGTGTGTTCCGGATGGCAACGATCGGGGGTGCGAAGGCGGTGGGCATGGAGGATCAGATCGGCAGCATCGAGGTTGGCAAAAAAGCCGATCTGGCGATCCTCAACCTGTATAATTTCCATACCTTCCCTTCCTATGATGTAGATCCGATCTCGCGGATTGTCTATTCCGCCACCCGTGCGGATGTGGAAACGACGATTGTGGACGGACAAATCCTGATGCATAAAGGCCTGCTGAAGACCGTCGATAAGGAAACTGTGCTCCATGAAGCTAACCGTTCCATCAAAAGGCTGCTGGTGAACACTCCGCTTGGGTAATGGCTCTATTTCTGAAGCACGCTCAGGATCATCACACATATCGCTCTTAAGAGCTAACTAACCGGTGTTCCGGGAACAGAGCGGCAGGAAGTCGCAATATTCACCGCAATTGGAATCGGTGCGAACAGTGGGCAAGCCTCTCGTTCAAGCTATATACTATGCAGGGGACTCAGGTCCTCTGTTTTTTTGTTTTTTTGAGTTAAATACACGCTGTACTGGCGGAAATGTTGTATCCTCTGCAGGATTTTTAAATTAAAAAATTTACGCAACAACGTCGGCTGCCCTGGAAGTCCGCTTTTAACACTGAGGAGCAGGCTGGATGAAGGAATGAGTTGATTTTTATTAGAAAAAGTGAACCGTCCCTCCACTCTTGAGGTCAAATATAGTGAGGTGAACCCATTGGAACTGGATGGATTGGAGCAGGCGGAGGCTATCAGTGAAGAGCAGCTGCGGCAGATAATGAAGCTTTATGGGGAAGATGTGTGGAATTATATTTATTTCTTGACCAAAAACAGTGATCAGGCGGATGATCTCACGCAGGAGGTGTTCATCAAATGCTATTACCGGATCGGTACCTACCGGGGGCTTTCATCGCTCAAAACCTGGCTGTTCACGATTGCCCGCAATACGGTATTCTCCTACCGCAAATCGCGGTTTTTCCGCTCCGGGCTGTGGGGCGGGATGCAGCCTTTACCCGCTGAGGCTCAGCATCAGGAAGAGGCAGCGGGGCAGGCAGTCGTTGCCCGTTCGGCGGAGATGGAATATCTCGGTAACCGGCAAGTGGATGAGATCTGGAGCATGATAATGAAGCTGCCGGATAAGCTGCGTGAGGTGCTGGTGCTTGATCTTAAGGCAGAGCTGTCGGTCCGGGAAATCGCAGAGCTGATCCGGATATCCCCGGGCACTGTCAAATCGAGGCTGCACCGCGCACGTCATAAAATCCAGGACAAACTAAGGAGGATGGAGTAATGGATAAGCGTGAGCAGGAGCCGCAGTGGTATGAGCAGGCCCGTAAAGGCCCGTTTCCGGAAATGAAATTTACGGAAGAAGCTGCTGGCAAGGTGGCCCGGCAGATTGGAATGGACGGTTCCTCACTAAACCAGGTGCTGCCATCCGGCCGGCGGCGCAGGGCAATCCGCCTGCGGATACTCTCCGCCGCCATCATCCTCCTGTTGTTCGGAGCCGGGGCAGTGTATTGGGGAAGTGGCTGGTCCGGTCAGCCCGGGGGTTTTAATCCGTTACAGGTAAGCAGCGCCGGAATAATCGATCCTCCGGTTGCGGGCCAGGCTGATCTTACGGATGAAGGGCTCAGGGCGACCGCTGAACAGGTAATGCTTGAGCAGCTGGGAAAGAAGCTTCCCTTTGTGAGCCTAGAGCCGCTCGTGGAAGAAGGAGAAACCCTGGAAGAATTTAAAGATGGGGATAGTTTTGCTAAAATCTGGTTTGAAACAGAGACTGGCAAGGTAGTGCGGACGTACATGGATACCTTTTTCTCTCCTGAACAAATCGATTCTAAATTCATTGATGAAGCGATGGATCAGCTGCGGAAAGCTGGTTACAAGGGAGAATTCACAGTTACTGCGCTTCACCATTCCGTCCACTACGGGACAAACGCTGATGAACAGGGCATTCAGACCGATGACAGTCTCATAGCGGAGGAAGGGCAGATTGATTACGAGAACGGCGTCTACCGCAGCTCGACCTTCAAAATGGGTGAGAATGAGGTGAGTGCGGAAGTGAAGCAGGAAGGTCTTAAGGCAATTAAGCTGCTAAGGGAAAAGGGCACCGATCACCTCTATTCCATCAAGCGCACTGTTGCGCAGAAATGGGATGTACTCGTTTTGACGTATGGAGAGAGTGAACGCGGGGCTACTACAGTTATGATGGACTACGCTACACAAGATATTATTCAAGTAGAAGACATGGCGCTTTACGATGAAAATTCATTCACCTCCGCCGATCCAAACACGAATCTGCTGAATATGGATAAGGCCAAGCTTCAGCTTGCGGCTGCTGCCATCGCCGATGAAATGTTCGGCATCCGGCTGGAGGATTATACATTTGTCAAAGAGATGTCGGGCATAGGATCGATTGCTTTTAAAAGTCCGGACGGAGCAACAATCATTACCGGGTCGTATAATCTGGACGGCACTTTTTACATGATCCAGCAGACGCCAGCCACTGCCGAATAATCTATCATTTTCATAAGATTGAACAAAGACGCATGCCCCGCCAGGGCGGCGTTTTTTACATTTAATAGAACCTCCAGTTTTGATAACTATTTCAAGTATTGCTATACTAGAGAAATCTGAACTTTTACAGAAAAATGCAATAGAGTTTACACAGATTTTCAATATAGAGAGTAAGAGGGGAAAGTATTATTATGAACGAAATGAAACATGCGCCGGTGCAGGCTCATTTCTATATCGTTATCGGACTGGTCTGGCTGAAGCTGCTGCTGCTGAGAGGTTTGTTTTTTGACCGGATTGCGTGGGAATGGATTGCTGCGGATATTGCCCCGGTGCTGCTGATGATGGGGGTGCTGGCTCTTATTACACCTGTGCGGATGAGGAAGACCGTTTTCTGGAGCTTCAACGGTCTGTTGTCGCTGCTGTTCTTCGCGGCCAGTGTGTACTTCAACCATTTCGGCTCGGTGCCGACTTATCTGGCGCTCTATGAGCTGAATCAGGTGTTCCAGGTGAAAGAAAGCGTAGAATCTACGATTGAGCTGATTGATTACCTGTTTTTTGCCGATCTGATCATTATGATAATCTACTCGCTGTTCCGCAGATGGAAGAATGGTCCCGTACAGCAGCACCGTGGAAGTCAGTCTTCACGCAGAGCCCGGAGAGTCTATCTGGTCGCCCTGCTGGTGGCTATTATCGGCGGCGGTTCGTTGTCGGCCTATTCCATTGATTCGGCACGCGGAATTACGAATGAGCTGGTTCAGGCGGAAAGCGCCGGATTTCTGAACTATGAGGTGGTTGCCGCGATCAAAGCCCAGGAGGATAACGGCCTCATCGGCACTGGGGATATTAATGAAACAATTGCCAAGGTGGAGGCGCTGGAGGCTGGTTATCCATACAAGGATATCGCAGGGGGACTGCCGGAATATTTTGGATCACAAAAGGGTAAAAATGTAATTGTAATCCAAATGGAGGCATTTCAGAATTTCCCGCTGCACCAGTCGCTGGATGGACAGGAGCTGACACCGGTGCTGAACGGCTTGGCCGGAGAGGGCTTTTATTTCCCGCATGTCTTCCAGCAGGTCGGTCCGGGCAACACCTCGGATGCGGAGTTCATAAGCAACACCTCAATTTATCCCATTGCTTCGCTTGCGATGTCAACGGGCTTCGGGGACCGGGAACTGCCGGGCCTGCCGCGTCTGCTGCGGGATAAGGGGTATGAAGCTTACACCTTCCATGTGAACAAGGTAGGCTTCTGGAACCGCAATGAGCTCTACCCGGCGCTTGGCTTCAATGGCTACTATGATAAAGGGTATTTTAAAAATGATCACTTCAACGCCTTCGGGGCTTCGGATGAGCAGCTGTATGCTACGGCGGTGGAGAAGCTGGCGGCATTGCAGAAGAAGGGTACGCCTTTTTATGCCCAGCTTGTAACGGCCTCCAGCCATCATCCATTCCAGATTCCGGATAGCTTCAAGAAGATTAAGGTTCCGGATGATCTGCAGGGCACAATGCTGGGCGATTACCTGACGGCAGTGAATTATACGGATTATGCGGTCGGCACTTTGATTGACGGGTTGAAGCAGCAGGGCATGTGGGATGATACTGTGCTGGTGCTGTACGGCGACCATTTCGGCCTGCAGCCGAAGGATGTCCCGGCGGAGCAGGTGGAGGAAGCGCTTGGAACTCCGTACGATGACCGGATCAGCCGGTTTAATATTCCGCTGATTATTCATGTGCCCGGGATGGAGCAGGGACAGGTCGTGGAGCGGACCGGCGGACAGCTGGATGTGCTTCCTACTGTGGCCAACCTGCTGGGGGTATCGCTGAAGGACGAAGGCTTTACCGCTTTTGGGCATGATCTGCTGAACATTAAGAGCAATGTGGTAGGGATGCGTTATTATTTGCCGACAGGCTCCTTTTTTAATGATGAGGTGATGTTCGTGCCCGGGAAAAGCTTCGCGGACGGAGAGGCCATCTCGCTGGATACGTATAAGCCGGTTGAGGATTTCAGTAAATATCAGACCGATTATGACTATATCCTGAAGCTGATGGGCTTGTCCGATGAATATGTGAAGCTGCTTCCGCAGCGCTAGGAGGAATTATGAAAAGACTATTAAAATCGGAATATCTCATAACCCTGGCCGGCTCTATATTGATCATCTACCTGCTGTTTATAAGGCCATTCATTGGTGTTGCTGACAATGGTGATTTCCTGCGGATGATGAATACGATCGGACTGAATTATTATGATGCTGCGGAGAGCTATGCCGACCGCTTTTTCAGCTTCAGTCATTCCAGATTTTCCTATGAAAATCTGTTTACGGGCTTTTATCCATCCTCGCAGATTCTGCTTGTGCTGATCCCGAGACTGCTCGCCGGGCTGGTTCACGGGAGTTATTTTGATATCCGCCTGCTGGGCGGCGTATATGCGCTGCTGCTGCTTGCCGCGACTTGGCTGATTGTGAAGCTGGGGGCCAAAAGCTCTTATATCACAGGACTGCTGCTTGGTGCGGCGCTGTTGTTTGTCTTCTATGACATTGGTTATCTGGCCTATTTCAATTCGCTGTTCGGTGAGCCGGTATCGATGGTGTTCATGCTGCTTACCTTTGCGCTGGGACTGAGACTGACGGGGCAGGAACGGCCGACACCCAAAGAACTGACGCTCTTCTTCATCGCCGTCCTGTTCCTGATCTGCTCCAAAATTCAGAATGCCCCCGTCGGCCTGGCGTTTGCGCTGATCTTCCTCCGTCTGCGGACACTGCATGGAACAGGCAGCTGGCGTAAGCTGGCGCTGCGGTTCGCGGTGGCAACGGCGCTCGTGTCCGTAATCATGTATGTGGCTGCGCCGAAGGAACTCAAGCATATCAACCTCTATCAGACGGTATTTTTCGGAATTCTGAACGAGTCGACGGATGTGCGCGGGGATCTGCGTGAGCTGGGTCTGCCGGAGCGGTTGGAAGTGCTGGCGGGTACAAATTATTTCCAGGCCGGCACGGCCATTAAGCAGGATGATCCTTCGCTTACAGCGGATTTCTATAATCTTGTATCTCATACAGACGTACTCTTCTTCTATCTGGGACATCCTTCGCGACTGGTAGAGAATATGAAATATGCAGCGAAGAACAGCATGTCCATCCGTCCCTATTATCTTGGAAGCTATGAGAAAAGCATGAATAAGCCCAAGGGGGCTATCGACTATACCTATAGTACTTGGAGCCAGTTCAAGAAGAATTATCTGCCGCATACACTCGGGTTTCTGGCTCTATTCTACCTGGTGTATTATGCGATTGTAATGACTCACTATTTCCGCAGCAGGGGGCAGCAGGCGCGGATTGCCGGTGAACTGATGATGCTGCTGGGACTGATCGGGTTATTCTCATTCCTTGTTCCGGTGCTGGGTGACGGCCGGGCGGATATCGGCAAGCATCTGTTCCTGTTCAATGTCTGTTTCGATATGATGGCGGTAGCGATGTTTGGCTGGGCTGTGCATAAACTCGTTATGCTTTTGAAACCTGTTTTCGCGGCAAACCGCTAATTGACCCGTTACGGATTATAGAATACAATGTGTTTGGAACTTTAGTAAAAGAGTGGAAAATGGCTTGGAACAGCCTCATCCTACAAGGGGGCCGCTATGGGTAATGATGATTACAAGGACAAGATTGAACAGGCAAGGCAGGAACTGAACAAACTAGCCCTGGAACACGGGATGCAGGATGTAAGGGTGCTTCGCCAATCGGTAAAGCTGGATGCGCTCCTCAATGAATACAGTGATTGCAATACAGAGAAGGACGACCAGCTTTATTAGAGAATCAAAGAGCAGCTTTGTAAATTCAAAAGACACTTTAACGGCAGATGTGCCGCTAAAGTGTCTTTTTTGATTGTATAGGAAAGTAGGATATTCGTCTGTTGTGGATATGTTTCTTTGGAAATTGGAGTAGGTCCGTCTGAAGGACAAATTGGTTCTGGTACAGGCAATCCCACCGAATCCCCGGAAATTGGAGACTTGGGAAATCAAAGGATAAATCCCTCTGCTTCCGCCGGATGTGGGCGGCAGGCGGGAAAGAGGGGCAAAAGTGCCCCTGAATCCGCCGAAAGTGGGCGGCAGGCAAGAATGAGGGGCAAAAGTGCCCCTGAATCCGCCGAAAGTGGACGGCAGGCAGGAAAGAGGGGCAAAAGTGCCCCTGAATCCGCCAAAAGTGGGCGGCAGGCGGGAAAGAGGGGCAAAAGTGCCCCTGAATCCGCCGAAAGTGGGCGGCAGGCAGGAAAGAGGGGCAAAAGTGCCCCTGAATATGCCGGATGTGGGCGGCAGGCGGGAAAGAGGGCAAAGGTGCGCCTGAATCCGCCGAAAGTGGGCGGCAGGCAGGAAAGAGGGGCAAAAGTGCCCCTGAATCCGCCGAAAGTGGGCGGCGGGCGGGAAAGAGGGGCAAAAGTGCCCCTGAATCCGCCAAAAGTGGGTGGTAGGAGAAAATCAAAGGGATAAATCCTTCTCAATCCGCCGAATGCAGGCGGTATGGGGAAATCAAAGGGATAAATCCCTCTGATTCCGCCAAAAGTGGGCGGCAGGAGGGAAAGAGGGGCAAAAGTGCCCCTGAATCCGCCGAAAGTGGGCGGCGGGCGGGAAAGAGGGCAAAGGTGCCCCTGAATCTGCCGGATGTGGGCGGCAGGCGGGAAAGAGGGGCAAAAGTGCCCCTGAATCCGCCGGATGTGGGCGGCAGGCGGGAAAGAGGGGCAAAAGTGCCCCTGAATCTGCCGGATGTGGGCGGCAGGAGGGAAAGAGGGGCAAAAGTGCCCCTGAATCCGCCAAAAGTGGGCGGCAGGAGAAAATTAAAGGGATAAATCCCTCTGATTCCGCCGAATGCAGGCGGTAGGAGGAAATTAGAGGGATAAATCCCTCTAATTCCGCTGAAAGTGGACGGTAGGAGGAAATTAAAGGGATAAATCCCTCTGATTCCGCCGAAAGAGGGCGGTATGAGGAAATTAGAGGGATAAATCCCTCTGCTGATTTCGCCGGACGTAGGCCCAAGGCAAGAATGAGGGGCAAAAGTGCCCCTGATTTTACCGGCGGCTGCCCCAAACAAAAGTAGTCAGAATAGAGCAAAGTGAGATGGGCTTAAAATCTACATCAGCTGCACCGGCTGCATAGCTCCAGCCTAATTCACCTGCTAGGGTGATTTTGTTCTGTTATGTGTCCGAAGCATCCGAAGCATAATCATCACCCAGCAGCTCACGGAGCATTCTCTGCCGGTCGGTCATGAAGGCCCGCGTCACCGTATAGTGGTCTGTATCTTCCAGAGCCACAGGCGTAATGCTCGCTCCCTCCAGCAGGAATATATCCGCACCCGGATAGGACATCAGAATCGGGGAGTGAGTAGCGATGATGAACTGGGAGTTCTGTGCTGCCAGCTCATGCATCCGAACCAGCAGCGACATCTGCCGCAAGGGGGACAAGGCCGCCTCCGGCTCGTCCAGGATATAGATGCCCTGTCCGCCGAAGCGGTGGACGAAAGTGGAGAAGAAGGATTCTCCATGGGACTGCTCATGCAGAGAATTGCCGCCGTAGGAGTCTTTGATGGATCTCCCAGCCTCCGGGTCCTCGTCCAGCTCATCGATATAAGTAGCCACATTGTAGTAACTCTCCGCACGCAGGAAGAAGCCGTCCTTCGGCCGCTTGACCCCTTTGGCAATCCGCAGATATTCATAGAGACTCGAATGCGAGGCTCGGGTGTTAAAAGAGAAGTTCAGCGTCCCGCCCTCCGGATTGAACCCCCAGGCGGCTGCGATTCCCTCCAGTACAGTCGATTTCCCTGTTCCGTTCTCCCCTACAAGAAATGTGACCTGCTTCTGAAAAGCAATCCGCTCCAATGCCCGCACCACCGGCAGGTTAAACGGATAGGTATCAAAGGAAGGTACCTGTTCACGAAGCAGGTCTACATGGCGGAGATAGAGCATCGGGTCATACATCGAACTCATTTTTAAATTCCTCCTCTTAGCCGGATAGATGGAAAACTGTTCCTTCGATTCTATATGAATTTTGGGGTGCCCGCAAAGCACCTGACTAAAGGCTTCGGCGCTACCCCCTCGCTTTCCGGGGAACTGGAGTGGATGAAATCTGCAAAGGTTCGGGCCATGCGGGCGAAAGACAGGGGGCATGTGCCAATTTCGCCGCAATACAGACAGATGTCCATGAGGCGGATGCTGACTCCGCATATAGTACACTGTCTTGAGAATATGACGGGGCAGGGTGAAGGCCGTGAAAGCAAAAAAGAGAAACGTGCGTCCGCGGGATTACCGAGACGGTTACACGCAAGGGTACCATCTCGGCTTGTGTGAAGCCGTGAAGCGTCTGAATTCTCCTGTAGTGGGTGCATGCCGGCCGTTTAAGCTGATGTATGTCCCCCAAGGGTTTCAGGCGATAGACACGGGAGTAACAGAAGCGCTGCGGCAGCTGGTCAGTGAGCTAATTATCTGTTCTCCGGAAACCATGCTGGAGGTGGCATCGCGTGAGTCGCCGGGAGCGGTGCTAGTGATGAACGGGCTGCATGTGTTTCCCGAGAACCATCTGGAACAAATTACGGAAATAAGAAAACTGGGTATTCCGGCAGCGATCTGGTTTGTGGATGACCCTTATTTTACCGAGGACACATCAGTCATTTGCCGGCACTATGATTACGTGTTTACACACGAACTGGGCTGCGTGGAGTTCTACCGTTCGCTGGGTGTGACTTCGGTGCATTACCTTCCGCTGTGCGTCAACCCGCAGATGTTCTACCCGCGCCGTACCGGACCGCAGTATCAATACGATGTTGTGTTTATCGGCAATGCCTTCCGCAACCGGACGGAGCTGTTCGATGAGCTGGCCCCGTTCCTCCGCGGCAAGAAGGTGCTGATCGCCGGCGGCTTCTGGGAACGGCTGAACACCTTCGAAGAGCTGTCTCCATTCATCAAAAGCGGCTTCATCCCTCCCGAGGAAACGGCCAACTATTACAGCGGTGCCAAGCTTGTCATTAATATTCACCGTCCGTGGGAAGGCGGGCAGGACAACCGGAATACCTTCCAGCTGCCGTCTCTCTCCATTAATCCCCGGACCTATGAGATCAGTGCCTGCGGAACGATGCAGCTGACCGATATCCGCGAGGACCTGGGCAGCCACTACCGTCCGGGTCATGACCTGGAGACCTTTGCCTCTGCCGACGAGCTGAAACGCAAAATTGACTATTACCTGAAGCATGAGCAGGAGCGCCGCAAGTATGCGCTGCGGGGACTGCAGACGACACTGCGCCACCACACGTTTACCGCGCGATTGCCTCATTTGCTGGGAGTTCTTGCTGCACAAGGGTGAAATCCATTATGGGATAGAAGGAGCGAATAAACATGAATAATCAATTTATAATGCCTGCGCCGCCTCTGCCGCGGACCCCTGCGGAAGAGCAGAAACTGAGTGGCCGCCTGACCGGCTTCAAGGTCGGATACGATGAAGGGTACCTGCGCGGACGCCTGGCGATTCTGGATGGCCGGCCGGAAGAACCGCTTCCCGTACGCAATATCCATGTCATGTATGTGGCTTCAGGCAAAGGGTATCCGTATTCTCCGCTTGATGATGCGGTACTCTTCGCCCTGCAAAGACTGACCGCGCAGGTAACCATTACGGATGTGCGCCAGAATCTGGTGGAGCTGGCTTCGGCCCAGCGTCCGGATCTGGTCCTGGTCCTGGACGGTCTGGATTTACCGCTGGATCAGGTCGCCGTTCTGCGCGGCAGAGGCATTAAGACTGCGATATGGCTCACAGATGATCCGTACTATACGGATTTCACCATGAAAATCGTCGCCCACTATGACTATGTATTCACTCTGGAGCGTAATTGCGTGGAGTTCTACCGCGGCCTCGGGTGCACTGAAGTTCATTATCTGCCTTTTGCCGCCCACCGCGAGCATTACCGCCCGACTACCGGACGTTCGCCGGTCAGCCGCGATGTCAGCTTCATCGGGTCTGCTTACTGGAACCGGATCAATTTCTTCCGCGATATCATGCCGGAGCTAATGAGCTACAACACGGTGATTAACGGAATCTGGTGGGACCGTCTGCCGGAAGCGCCTATCTATGGTGACCGGATTGAGATCGGTAAATGGATGTCTCCGCAGGAAACGGCAGTCACCTACAGCGGTTCGAAGATTGTCATCAACCTGCACCGCTCCCACATTGATGAGGTAGCCAATAACAATACGCTGTATATTCCGGCCGCATCGCCGAACCCCCGCACCTTCGAAATCGCCGCCAGCGGCACGCTGCAGCTCAGTGACGCCCGGGATGATATGGGTTCCTTCTATAAGGTCGGGGAAGAGATTGACACCTTTTCAAGTCCGCAGGAAATGATGGATAAAATCCGTTTCTACCTGACGCATGAGGAGGAACGCCGGGATATGGCACTGCGCGCTTTTGAACGGACCCTGAAGGATCACACCTACACCAAACGCCTGAATCAGCTGCTGACGGTTATTTACGGCTAAACACTCCGCAGAACGCTTCAAAAATGTGCGTATCACCGGGGACAGGTGTCGTGCCGGCATCTGTGCCCCCTCAATATACTGGATGGAGTACCGGGTTATGATGTTAGCCTGCCTGCGGCGGATATCCACCGGATGAAAGAAAGTAAAACTTAGCGCATGCTCGTAAAACTTAAGATGATGCTTCCGGAGCGAGTTTTACACGAAGAAATGCTCTGCAGTGAATGCTTCGTAAAACTTAAGTTTATGCTTCCGAAGCGAGTTTTACTGCGATGAAGATGCTCTGAAGTGAATGCTTCGTAAAACTTAAGTTTATGCTTTCGAAGCGAGTTTTACTGCGATGAAATTGCCTTGATGCTAAGCTTCGTAAAACTTTTAGGGAGGTGAATGGCTGCTCCACAGCCCCTCGCGGGGGAGCGCCGAGACACCATGGCCGACAAAGCTACAATCGTCCTCTTTTCCCATGTTTCCAATACACGCAGTATTACGGGTGCGGAGAAGCTGCTGTTGTTCTTCAGCCGGGAGCTGTCTCCTTACTTTAATTGTATTCTCGTAGCCCCGCAGGACGGGAAGCTGACGCGCCTGGCTCGGAGCTACGGAATCAATGTCCAGCTGTTATCTATTCCGCTTGTCTATGGAATGTACACTCCATACGCAGGCCTTCCGGCAGACATCCGCAAGCTTCAGGAGAGCCGTGAGTACCAGGAGCTGAGTGACTGGCTTGCGGGTGTGCGCCCGTCGTTCATTATTTCCAGTACCTGTGTGCATGCTCTGCCGCCGATGGCAGCGAAATCACTGGGCATTCCGGTGGTGTGGAAGATCTCCGAGACCATTACGGATAACGAATACACTCCGATCAGCGTGGAGCTGATCCATAACAACAGCGATGAGATACTGGCCATCTCGCAGACGGCTGCGGCTTGCTTCCCCGAGGATATCCGTGAAGGCAAGGTGACCCAGCTCCCCCCGTCCTGGAATGAAACGGAAATGATGTTTGAAGCCTGGAGCAAGCTCCGGGGAGAACGGCGGAGTGAATTGAAGGTAGCGCCGGAGGAACCGCTGATCGGTTATGTCTCTTCCTTCATTAATAAAGAAAAAGGTCTGGAGCATTTCGTCAAAATGGCTGTCCTTGTGCATGAGCAGCATCCGGCAGCCCGCTACATTGTAGTGGGTTCCCCCGGAGACAAAAGCTATTATGAACGCTGTGTCCGCAAAGTGAAGCTGGAGGGGTTAACCTCCCGGTTCAGATTTGTCGGATATGAAGAATGTCTGCCCGCAGCCTACTGCGCCATGGATCTGCTGGTCGTTCCCAGCCTGATCCGTGAAGGCTTCGGCATGACGGCACTGGAAGGCTATGCCTTCGGTAAGCCGGTAGTCGCTTATGATTCCGGCGGCTTGCGGGAGATTCTGAACGCTGCAGGCTGCGGTGAGCTGCTTGTGCCTGCGGCCAACATCGGTGCGCTGGCCGAGCGGGTGAACCTGCTGCTGGCTGCTCCGGCCATGGCGGCTGCCATTGGCAGCCTGGCGCGGGAACGCATCGAGGCCGTCTACGGCCCGGCGGCTTACCGCGCCCGCCTGTACGGCTTAGCGGAGAGGTGGCATCTCCGCTACTGCCTCGCGCCGCCGCAAGTCAGCGGCGCCGAAGAAGCCCCGCCCGCAGCTTCGCCGGCGGGCGGGGCGGGGGCCCCCGCGGCAGAGGCACCGCGGGCACGCCCCTCGCGCCGCGCCGCACGGC
>NZ_WHOB01000054.1 GCF_013141775.1 Paenibacillus phytohabitans | reverse complement strand
GATAGCAGTGTGGTCAGCCGGCGACCAATCAACCAGGGCGAGGCCGGTGCCGGGCTCCTGCAGGCGGGCCGGTGGACCCCCGGCGAGTTATCGATCGATGCAACGGCGGCAGCCAGGTAATGGAGCTCACTGGCATCAAGGGAGCCCGGCAGCAGGTGCGGTAGATCTGCAGCCGGCAGTGTGGCCAACAGGCGCGCCGGGCGCACGGGCCACCGGAAGAACGTCTACCGCAGCAGCTGCGGATCCGCGCGCAACCGGCAACCGATTAACCAGGGCAAGGCAGTTGCCGGACTCCTGCAGGCGCACCGGTGGGTTCACCGGCATCCAGGTGAGCGCCGGGAGTAGCTGCAATAGATCTGCGGCCGGCAGTGTGGCCAACCGGCGCGCACCGGCCTCCGGAAGAACGTCTACCGCAGCGGCTGCGGATCCGCGCGCAGCCGGTGACCGATTAACCAGGGCAAGGCTGTTGCTGGGCTTCTGCAGGCGCACCGGTGGGTTCACCGGCATCCAGGAGAGCACCGTGAGTAGCTGCAATAGATCTGCAGCCGGCAGTGTGGCCAACAGGCGCGCCGGGCGCACCGGCCTCCGGAAGAACGTCTACCGCAGCAGCTGCGGATCCGCGCGCAGCCGGC
>NZ_WHOB01000053.1 GCF_013141775.1 Paenibacillus phytohabitans | reverse complement strand
CTGCTGCGGATCCGCGCGCAGCCGGCGACCGATTAACCAGGGCGAGACCGTTACCGGGTCCTGCAGGCGGGTTGGTTGACCCCCGGCGAGTTATCGATCGCTGCCCCGAAGGCAGCCAGGTACTGGAGCTCATCGGCAGCAGCTGCAATAGATCGGCAGTCGGCAGTGTGGCCAACCGGCGCGCCGGGCGCACGGGCCTCCGGAAGAACGTCTACCGCTGCTGCGGATCCGCGCGCAGCCGGCGACCGATTAACCGGGGCAAGGCTGTTGCCGGGCTCCTGCAGGCGCACCGGTGGGTTCACCGGCATCCAGGAGAGCGCCGGCAGCTGCTGCGGTAGATCTGCAGCCGGCAGTGTGGCCAACCGGCGCGCCGGGCGCACGGGCCTCCGGAAGAACGTCTACCGCTGCTGCTGCGGATCCGCGCGCAGCCGCCGACCAATTAACCAGGGCAAGGCTGTTGCCGGGCTCCTGCAGGCGCACCGGTGGGTTCACCGACATCCAGGTGAGCACCGGCAGCTGCTGCCAATCTACACTCAGCCAACCGTTCCTCCAGGTTAGGCAATATTTTGCGTGTAAGAAATTCTGCTTCGTGGATGTTCCCGGATGCATTGGCACGATCAATCGCTTGCTTAGTATTTCGGATAGCCAAGGTATGTCCAGCTATAGTTTTATTCATAACAATTCCCCCTATGTTCCCATTTCTCCATTCAAATATTTTTCAAGGCATTCCTCACAGATAACACCTGAATCCTCATCACCTTCACATTCGCAAATAGAACAAGGCGTTTGACAAACCGTCTCTTTCATTTCAGACCCCCTATTAATAAATAGATACTACAAACTTTCTGGATCAATATTGGTATAACGGCGCAAATCATCCGCTGAAATATCTCCATTCTTGTAGGATTGGATCAGATCATTCAAGCGTCTCTGCGCCAATTTCTTAGGATCTATTCCTCTTAAATGTTCAATTTTCTGAGCATGTTCATATGATTCCTGGTCCAAATTATTCACACTCCTCATAGCTAATATTGCTGCGTATTCTATTTTGATTAAAATCAGGCTCATTTTTCTAGTTCCCGTTCTAGTTCCCAATTGCTCTGTTGATTTCGAAAATCAGAAAAAAGCCTATTATCACGCGGGTTTTCGGCTTTAATAAACGGGAACTAGAAACGGGAACTAGAAACGGGAACTAGAAATCTATTAAAAAGAGATTACTCCTCTTCATTGTCTAAAAAGCTTTGAATTCGATCCTCATCCCATGCAAGCGTGTACCCACCTTTTGTACTTGTCGGGGGAAGTAAAAAATCCAACTTCACCAATTGGCCCATCAGTTGCAGCACCTTCTCCTTGCGCATTCCAAGGGCTTGCTGAATATCGGTGGAACGGGTGGATCTCGTCTCACAAATCATTCGCTGAACTCGCAGCAGCAATTTTTCATCGCTCTCCCGGCTATCCACTAGCCAAGGCTTCAACCCTGTCTCTGGATCATACTCAGGTGCCACTTTCCCTTCTTTGCTGAGTTGATCTACATAAGTAGCCGCTGTTATGTAGTCAATGTTCAACGCTTGCTGAAGCAATCTGCCGGATACTCCGTTATGATCCCTTGCTAAGCGGATTACTTGTTCATACACACTCTCATTGATGAGCGGCTCCTCCTCTTCCTCCAGATCAGCCCATTCTCCTGTGGGGAATTCACTCAATGGGTTCTGCTCTACAGATTCAGTAGCCATTTGCTCCGTTTCAACCTCTTCAAATATCGTAGCAAACACCGAGGAACTTTCATTCACTTGCTCTGAATCGGCCTTATCCATACGCATATCATTCCGCCAATAACTCTTGAGTTTCTCAATATACTGGGTGGTTTCATCATCATCCGCGCTGATCGCCGCCGACTGGAATCTCTTTTGCCCTCCACCGTTCAGCATGCAGATCCCATCTCCGCCGCCAAGTAAATGTGGATTACCTGTATCCAGGACAGTTTTGTAATCATAAACACTCCGCAACTGGAATGCCACCCGAGACGGAAGATTCGATTTAATAACACCAGTCACCACATCCACACTGGGACGCTGAGTACCCATAATTAAATGAATTCCCGCAGCTCTACCCATTTGCGTCAGACGTTGCACGGTGTCCTCCACATCTGTTTTAGCAAGTACCATTAAATCAGCATATTCATCTATAACGGTCACAATATAAGGTATTTGTTCTTGTGGATGATTTCGATTATATTGCAACAAATTACGGGCACCCACTTGTGCGAAACGTGTATACCGCTTCTCCATCTCTACCACAATTTTTTTAAGCGCAAGTGACACTCGCATCGGGTCAGTCACAGGTGGAGAGATTAAATGCGGTAAGCCGGTATACATCATAAGTTCGACCATTTTGGGGTCAATGAGCAAAAATTTCACTTGTTGCGGAGAACGTGTTGTTGCCAGAGAAGTAAGTAATCCATTGATATAAACAGACTTTCCCGATCCGGTGAATCCAGCCACAAGCAAATGAGGTAACTTGGCCAGGTCTACCAAAACTGGTTTACCCTCCATATCCTTCCCGAACACCATTGGTAATTGAGCAGTTTTAGAAAATTCCCTAAGTTCATTTACCAAATCACTCATATACACAAATGCACGTTCTTGATGTGGTATTACAAAAGCTGCTGAACTTGGAAAAGCAGAAGAAGCCACCGCAAACCCCTGATCTTGCCCGATATGATTCGCTAGATCATCTCTTTTTTTGACCAGGTCACTGAGCTGCAGACGGGCGGGTAATCGAAAAGAAATGGTTTGTAGCGTTGGCCCGGCATCGATGGACAGAATTTCTGGCGGTTCATCCATTTTCAGTCCTGCCAATTGGACAGTATTGAAGATGAGCTCCGATGCCTGCTCTGCCGATAATGTAGAAGAAGAATACGGCCGAGGGTTCGGTGGGAATAGAGCATAGGGTCCCGATTGAACACTCTGTACGCCCGCAAGCATAACCGGCCTATGATTGGGTTCACCCCGCTCGGGTGTGGAAGACATAGATTCCACACCACCGGCATTCGGCAGCTTGCTGAGCGAAATGTCTGATGATGATGGCCCCAGTTTCAATTCCCGGTTTCGAATCATTTGCAGCAACTGGTTAAACCATGGCCGCATGCGTTTCCGATGCTTCCAAGCGAATGTCGTAATATGAGGAACACCCACAATGCAGAGCCACAGTGTTACTGCATACCGGAGCACCATTTTTGCCAAATGGCTGAGTTCTGGTGCTGGTTGCAGGAACAATACGACTACACTTCCCAATGCAGCCATGACAGTCAGGCGGTTCACGTACTGTCCAAAAGATTCCTTTGACGGTGGATCTGGAGTGCTCACTGTGGACTCAGCTTCCTTTCATCATGGTCTGGATCAGATCTCTCAGCTGCTGATTGAACCGAGCCGCATTCTCTTTCACGAGAGGCCACCACGCATCGGACTCGTCAAATACAAAATGATACGCCTCGGTAAGATTTCGCAACAGCATAATCACCAAAAATACACCCAATGTTTTGACGAGCCAGGTCGGCAAACCATTGCTGCCTTTCTTGTAAAACACCCATAGCAATATCGCGATAATGACAACTGTTAAATTCATTTTCAACCACTCCCCGCAACTAACAATTTGAAGTACTTGGATACCCCTATCCACCATCCGTTATGTGCAGCATAATAACCACGTGGATTATCTTTAGCAGACAACCACTGGATGGGATCTCTTCCGGCTGGAAGATCCTGAGACAGCTTAATAATCGTATTCGCCGCAATCTGCGCGGACTCACCAGTCGAGAGTTGCGCCCCCTTCCCCTTGCACCAGCAGCCAAAAACATTCCACGGATTGCGGATAATCTCCGAGGCATGGTTATTGTTTCTCGGCACAAATGACTGTTCTTGACCGGTAATGGCGATAAGCAAATAAGGAGAGACATTTTTGATTCGCCCCGCCTCATCGATCATTTGAAGTAGGCTGCGATCCGCCAGCGCTGATTTTCGCTTCTCCAGAAATTGCAGCACATATTCGATATTTAAGGACTGGTATCCCAGCTCTCTTGGCAATGTAGGTATTTCTGTACCAGGAGCAAATACATACTCCAGGGGATCAACCGGCACCCGGTTCAGTTCCACTTGAAAATGTAAATGGGGTCCGGTAGACCGACCGACAATACCTTGCCCAATGGCTCCGATCAGCTGCCCTTTGCTCACTACATCCCCCACCGATACGTTCATCTGAGTAGAAAGATGTCCGTATATGGTCACTAACCCATTGCCGTGATCGATCATAATCGCCTGTCCATAACCACTTGCGGCTCCAGCCATCGTCACCGTTCCCGCTGCCATGGCATAGACCGCCTGTAGCTCAGTATTCGCAGCACCATTCGCAATATCAATTCCCTTGTGCATTCGAGTGGTGCCAAACAGATCACGCAGCGCAAACGGAGAAGAAACCCGATCAATGGTCGGTACCGGCCAGACGTAGGCCGTTCCGTCCACATCCAGCTGTACAGGAGCCATCCAGGCATACTGACCTGCTGTTTGTGGCTTATAGCTGTCGGTATCCGAGAAGATCATGAACGGCAAGAAGACAAATAACACCACTAGTGCAGCCAATCCAAGAAAAATCAGCACCAAGCCGATTCCGGGGGAACTAAGCGCCGAAAGCACCCCGATGATTTTCTTCATCTCTTTGGCCTTTTTAACAACTTCCACCTGTCCTCCTCCTCTATCCTGC
>NZ_WHOB01000052.1 GCF_013141775.1 Paenibacillus phytohabitans | reverse complement strand
GGCACGGACGAACAGAACTATCCGCTGTACTGGCAGGCCCGGGCACGGAAGAATCCGGTGCAGTTCGAAGCGTTCGACAGCCTGAATAACCAACTGCCGGATGAATACAAGATCCAGAATATTCTGGGGCTGGCACCGTACATGCCGGAATATGCGAAGAACAATCTGCAGCTGGAATCGATGGCGGGGGATTACACGATTAAGCTGATTGCCGGAGCGGATACGCTGGACGGACTGGCAGATTTCCAGGCCAAGTATAAGGCCGCCGGGGAAGAAGCGAGTGCGAAGGAAATCAATGACTGGTACGCAACTGTAAGCAAATAAACCATAGGAGCGGCAGCTTGGATTACGGGAGCTTGCCGCTTCCTTTCCATGAAGGGAGACGGAAAATTTGAATAACCTGGAATATTCATTTCAGCGGCAGGTTCAGACCGTGCTGCATGCGGAAGTTATTGTTATAGGCGGCGGTCCTGCGGGCACGGCGGCGGCAATCAGTTCGGCAAGATGCGGCAAGCAGGTGGTGCTGCTGGAGAAATCGGCACAGCTCGGCGGGATGGGAACCCTGGCTAATGTCAGCGTATTTATGCCCATCGGGAATGTGACCGGGATCTACCGTGAGATTATTGCGGAGATGCTGGCAGAATCATTGCCGCAGGGGCATGACGAGTCGATTGCACCGCAGTATTCGCCTTTTCTGATGCGGCAGTATATGAATGAGAAAATGAAAAAAGAGCAGGTGCAGGTATACTACCATGCCGAGTTCGTGGGCACGGTGCAGGAGGGCGGCAGGATCAAGGCGGTCATTGTCTCCACCCGGGAAGGACTGAAGGCTTTTGAAGGGGAGCAATTCATTGACTGCACGGGTGATGCAAGAGTAGCGGTTGAAGCGGGAGTCCCGTATCACTCGGGCAGAGAAGAAGACGGACTGACCCAGCCGATGACCCTGATGTTCATGATGCAGAATACCGGCAAGCCGGTGATCCCGATCCTTCCCGAAGGCTGCTATGAATACAAGGAGCTGGCGGATCTGCCGCAAGGGCGCGAGCTCTACTGGGAGCAGAACGGCGACGGTACACTGCTTGTAAATATGTCGCGTGTGAAGGCGAACGGAGCTAAAATAGAAGAGGTGAATTACGCGGAGACGGAAGCGCTCCGGCAGGTGTTCTCGATTGTGAATTATTTGCAGAGAAACGGCTTCGGGACGTATGCACTCTCGCATGTTGCCCCGCAGACCGGGGTCCGGGAGAGCAACCAGATTGAGGGAATTTACACCCTGACCGAGCAGGATGTGGTCAGCGGAGCCCGGTTCCCGGATGTGGTCGCACAGACCAACTACGAGATTGATATTCATAGCCCCGACGGAGCGGGAACGACCGATGAACGGGCCATCAGCGGGTATGATATTCCTTACCGGTGCATGGTGCCGGAGCAGGTCGTGAATCTGCTGGTGGCCGGAAGGCCGATATCGGCTACACATGTGGCCATGTCCTCCATGCGCATGCAGGCCACCTGCTACGCGCTGGGCCAGGCGGCAGGCGCTGCGGCCGCCATCTCGCTGGATGAGTCTGTGCCGCTGCGGGATGTTCCGGCCGATAAGCTGCATGAGGCGCTGAAGCGCCAGGATGTGCGTTTTATAAGTTAACATTAACTATATAGATTGAACTGAAGAACTTCACGCAAGATTTCACATCACTCTGTGAATATGGGACTTCATGGTGGCTGCTGTTGCCGCGGGATATCCTCGATTCATCCGCTTTCCGGGCAGTGATCAGGTAGATTTTCATAAAATCTTGCACATAATACAACATTCTCTTCATTAAATCAGCCCAAATCCGAAATTGTTGTAGAAACTGCAGGATTTCACCTATTTCAAACGAATTTGCGGGAGGATTCTTGTATTTTATACAACAATCCTCCCGAACATCGGACTATCTATGAACTCAAGTTGCAAAACGTACAACATTTATGTCTACATTGATTATTTAAAAGTCAACACACTGCCAGTAACGGATCAAGTGTAAGGTATTGACGTATTCCGCCAGGCCCACATAATTAGATTCTGAAGTTCAATCTATATAGGTGCTAATGTAGATAAAATGAACTTAAAAACTACCCCAAAAAAGCAAAGGTACGGAGGGGGAATTTGGAACTGTAGGAGCGACAGCGTACGCCTGAAAGCTTTCCGCAGGAAAGCCCGCTTCGGAAGCATCAGCAGTCACCCGGATTTCCACCGCGACCAGCGTTACAAATTCAAGAATCCGGGGACAACAGCGGCCGGAAGTCCAAACATTCACCGCAGTGGCGACTGATTCTTGATTCTATATCTCTAGTTCAATCTACATAAAGGAGGACGGGGCTGTGTACAAACTGCTAATTGTGGATGATGAGCCAACGGTTCGCTTCGGCTTGCGCTCCTATTTCAACTGGTCCTCGTACGGTATTGAAGTGATTGGTGAGGCGGATGACGGGGATGTGGCCTTTGAGGTGATCGGGAAGGAGCAGCCGGATATTGTGCTGACCGATGTCCGTATGCCCAAGATGGACGGGATTACGCTGTCCCGGCATATCCATGCCGGGTATCCCCGGACGAAGATTATTTTTGTCAGCGGCCATGATGATGCCGATTATCTGAAATCGGCGCTTAAGGTAAGCGCGGTCGATTACATCTTCAAGCCGGTGAATCTGGAGGAGCTCAGCGCGGTTATCCAGCGGGTGGTCAGCCATCTCGATGCCGAGCGGGCGGAGCACCGGTTCAAGGTGGACATGCAGAGTAAGCTGAAGGAGGGCATGCCGCTGCTGCGGGAGAAGTTCCTGCTGTCCCTGATCAGCACCGGCGCCCCCCGCCAGAGTCTGGATGAACGGCTGCGTTTCCTCGGTCTGAATCTGCCGCTGGATGCCGTGTACTGGGTGATCGTTATTTCTGTCGATGATCTCGCAGAGGTCACAGGGAGCCGTTCGGAGACGGATCAGCAGCTGCTGTGGTATTCCGTGCTGAACATCTGCCAGGAGCTGATCGGCCAGCACCTTACCGGCTATGCCTTTGAGCACCGGATCGGGGAGTTTGTCGGCATTCTGCGGGAGAATCCGGAGGACGGCGGCGCTGCGGACAATGCCGAAGCACTGCTGGAGCTGGCGGGGGATATCCTCGGCAATCTGGAGAAATGGCTGAAGATCAGCGTCACCATCGGCATCAGCGAGCGGGTGACCGGCCTTCCCGGGCTGGTTCATTCCTATAAGCAGGCGCGTGAAGCGGCCGATCATAAATGGTATTTGGGCAAAAACCGGATTATCACCATGGACAGCCTGGAGAATCCCGAGTCGGAGCCGGCCAGCTTCACTAGATACGATCCGGATCATAGCGAGCAGCTGCTGTCGGCACTGAAGGCGGCTGATCCGGACCGGATGCGCGAGGTGCTGGATCAGCTGTTCACGGATTTGAACCGGGGCCGCCGTGACGGGCTTAAATACGGGCGCAACATCTGCCTGCAGATTGTCCTCGCGGTCGGGCAGCTGCTGCTGGAGCTGAATGCCGGATCTCCCGAGCTGGAGGCGGCGGAAGCCCGGCTGTGGGAGACACTGTTCGAGCAGGAGACGCTTGGCGAGATGCGGGAGCTGATTGAAGCTCATCTCAGCAGTGTCTGTGCGCGTATCCGCGAGAAGCGGACCGGCAAGGTAGCCAATCTGATTGAAAGGGTACGCGAGATCATCAAGCAAAGATATGCGGACGGGGCCTTGACGGTAACGGACATTGGCAAGGAGGTCTATCTGACGCCAACCTATGTCAGTCTGCTGTTCAAGCAGGAGACCGGGCAGACAATCAACGAATTCCTGACGCAGATCCGGGTGGAGAAGGCGAAGGAGCTGCTGCGCGATCCGCAGTACAAATTCTATGATATCTGTTATGCCATCGGCTATACGGACCCGAGCTACTTCACCAAGCTGTTCAAAAAAGCGACGGGAGTTACACCGAGCGCATACCGGGACAGCCATGCGTAGGGCAGCGGCAAGCCTCTGGCACCTGTTGTCCTCAGCCTTCGGCTCGGCCGTAAGCCTGGCCCGCCGCATCCGGATTCCCCGGCAGTGGCTGCTGGCCTATCTGCTGCTGATTGTTGTTCCGGCGGGAATCTTCCTGTATGGCTATTACGAGCGTTCGGCCTCCATTCTGAAGAGTGAAGTGATCCGGACCATGCAGCAGGCGCTGAAGCAGGCGGGAAGCAACCTGTCTTACCGCCTGGAGCATATCTACGATATCAGCAATGCGGCTTTTATGAACCCGAACCTCCACTCGTACCTCTCCGTCGGCGCCGATGACCAGTCGATGGAGATTCAGCTGCAGGTCATTAAGGACCTGAGATTTCTCGTCGATACGGTACAGTCGAACTCCGATGTATTCCACGTGCGCTTGTACGTCGATCAATCGAAGCTGTATGCGGGTGAGAAAATCAATTTCTTCTCGCTGGACAGCCTGAAGAACAAAGCCTGGTATTCCCCCGTCATTGAGGCCAACGGAGGCATTGTTCCGATTGGGGCTTACGAGGAATCTTTTCTTGATATCGGGAAGGCCCGCGTGTTCTCGTTCGCCCGCATGCTGCGCGATCCGGACCGGTACGATAAGGTATCCGGAGTGCTGATGATCGATGTGGAGGAGAAGATGGTGGCGGATATTCTGTCCGCGCTCCAATTCGCGCCGGGCACGCAGGTCTATCTGACGGACGCGGACGGAACGATTGTCTATCATCCTGACCGCGCAATAATCGGTACGAAGATTGCTCCTGCCATTCTGGAAGACATGAAGCTGAGCAGCGAGGGCAGCTCCACGCTGAAGATAGGCACGGAGGTCAACGATGTGATGTATACAACGCTGCAGCCCACCGGCTGGAGGCTGGTCGCTCAGGGAACGGAATCCCAGCTGTCGCGCCGTGCTGTGGAGCTGACGCAGAGGTCGGAATGGACCTCGCTGATGGAGTATGTGGCGCTGTTCCTGATCCTGCCCTTTGTGCTGCTCGCCATCATTGTCCGCGGAATGAACCGCAGAGTCATGCAGGTTATTACCGTCATCCGCAAGGAGGGAAGTGAAGGGCTGATTGAGCTTCCTCCGGTCAACGGCGATTTTCATATGCTGGAGCGGAGTGTCGATCATCTGATTCTCCGGGTGCGGACGCTGGTGGAGGAGAAGTACAGAGCCGAAATTCATGAACGCGAGGCCCAGCTGCAGGCGCTACAGGCCCAGATTAACCCGCATTTCCTCTACAATACGCTGGATACAATCAATTGGATTGCCATCGGCAAAGGGGCAACCGACATCAGCCAGATGATCGATAGCCTGGCTAAATACTTCAGGCTCAGCCTGAGCAAGGGCCGGAGCATCGTCAGCGTAGAGGATGAGCTGAGTCTGGCCGCAGTCTATCTGAAGATCCAGCAGAGCCGGTTTCTGGATGCATTCGCCTTCGTGCTGGATACCGAGCCCGGGCTGGGTGCCTACCAGATGCCCAAGCTGATCCTGCAGCCGATTGTCGAGAATGCCCTTTTGCATGGAATCCTGAAGTCCAAAGACAAACGCGGAACGATTACCATCTCCGTCAGAGAGGAAGAAGGCGATCTGATCTTCAAAGTGTCCGACGACGGAATCGGCATGGAAGAGGAGCAGGCGCGCCAACTGCTGATGGAGGAGCCGCATGAGGCAAAGCCTGATTCCACCGGCAGCTCCTACGGGCTGTACAACGTGAATGAGCGCATCAGGCTCTATGCCGGCAATCATTATGGAATCAGCATCGCGTCTAAGCCCGGCGCCGGTACCACGGTTACAGTACGCCTAAAGGCGGAGCCGGCCAAAAGACCGCTATAACGGCATAATACGCAGCACAACAGGGGAGAGAAGTATGGCAATGATACGTATTGAGCATCACGAAGCTATGTTGCATGTGCTCATTGAAGTGACAGACGAAGGCAGCGTGAAGCTGCTGCATTTTGCCTCCGGGACGTATGAAGAAGAAACGCTGGACGATAAAAGCTATGCGAACCGCCGCCTGGTGGATGTGCAGATTACAGGAGAGGATCATGTGATCCATCACGGGCTCAAGCATGTCGGAACGGTGCCGGGCACCCGCCTGAAATATCAGTCGCACCTGTTCAGTGAAGCCGGAGACAGCCGCAGGCTGGAGATCCGCCAGTCCGATGCCGCTACCGGGCTGGCTGTGATTAGCCATTTCAAGTTCTACACAGGTTTGTCCCTGGCGAGAACCTGGACGGAGTTGCGCAATGAAGGAGAGCAGCCGCTGCCGATTGAGTATATATCTTCCTTTGCCTATAACGGCGCGGCCAAGGAAGGCAGCCTCCCGTGGGACCGGAAGATGATGCTGCACCTGCCGCGTAATTCCTGGTGTGGAGAGGTGCAGTGGCAGCAGCATAGCCTGCCTGAATGGGGCCTCAGCCGGGTGTTCGATCATTCGGTGAATCGGCTGTCGGTGCATTCGCTCGGCACTTGGTCCTCCTATGAACATCTGCCGATAGCCATTCTTGAGAATACAGAATCAGGCTCCTGCCTGTTCTGGCAGATTGAGCATAACGGCTCCTGGCAATGGGAACTCAGCGATGCCGAGGTGAATGAGCTGTATGTCAGGCTGAGCGGGCCGAATGAGGACGAGGGACACTGGAGCCGGACGCTCCAGCCGGGAGAGAGCTTCGAATCGGTTCCTGCGGTAGCCGGAGCGGTTCAAGGGGGCTTCACCGAAGCCGCCCGGGAGCTGACCCGTTATCTGCGGCAGGTGCGGAGGAAGAATGAAGATAACCGCACGCTGCCTGTAGTCTATAACGATTTCATGCACAGCTTGTGGGGCGATCCGACTACGGCCAGAGTGCAGCCGCTGGTGGACGCGGCTGCGGCTGCCGGCTGCGAGATTTACTGCATTGATGCAGGCTGGTATGAGGGGGAGCTGGGAGAATGGCTGCCGTCGGAGGGCCGCTTCGAAGGCGGTCTCGCGGCAATGACCGGCTATATCCGCTCCAAAGGCCTGATTCCGGGATTGTGGCTGGAGCTGGAATCTGTGCACCGGAACAGTCCGCTCAGCAGTCGGCCTGATGACTGGTTCTTCTGCAAGCGCGGCCGCAGAGTGGTCGATGCCGGGCGGTACCAGCTTGATTTCCGCAACCCGGAGGTTGTGCGGCATGCCGATGACACCGTGGACCGGCTCATTGCGGAGCTGGGCATCGGCTACTTCAAGTTCGACTACAACCAGAACGCCGGAACCGGCACGGATATCGCGGCGGAGAGTCTGGGTGATGGCCTGATGGGTCATAACCGGGCTTATCTGGCCTGGGCGGACCGCCTGTTCCTCCGTCACCCGGAGCTTATTGTCGAGAGCTGTGCCAGCGGAGGCATGCGGATGGATTATGCTACCCTGGAGCGCTTCAGCCTGCAGTGTGTCAGCGACCAGATGGACTACCGGCTGATGGGCATGATTGCCGCCGCAAGCCCATCGGTCATACCGCCGGAGCAGGCCGGAATCTGGTCCTATCCGCTGACCACTTCCGATGATGAAGCTGTCATCTTCAACATGGTCAACGTGATGCTGTCCCGCGTCATTCTGGGCGGACCGCTGGCGGAGCTTGGCGAAGCCGGCAGCGCTCTGGTCCGCGAAGGCATCGCCTGCTACAAGTCGCTCCGGCAGGAGCTGGCGGAAGCCGCCGCCTTCTGGCCGCTGGGCATTCCGCAGCTGCATTCCAGCCGGGCCTGCCTGGGTCTGCAGCTGGGCGGCCGGATCGTACTGGCCGTCTGGCGGATGGATCAGGAAGAGGAGCTTATCGAGATTCCGCTGGGCAAGTGGGCGAAGGGGGCGGCGCAGGGGAAGAACGGTGGGCAGAGTGGAAATGTTCGATGCCTCTATCCAGCCTGGGCGGAATCCGCTGTGGCCGCCTGGGATGCCGAGCGGGCGGTGCTGTGTGTCCGGCTCCCCCAGACCTATTCGGCCAGAGTCATTGAGATTGGCTGACAGTGTATAGCGACAATAAAGAACCTGACCCTCCAATGAAGGAGGAGTCAGGTTCTTTATGTTGTGACTGATAGGCATAACCGTGAAGTTAAACATCTTCCGGCTGCTTCCGCTCCGGAATAACAAAAGAAACGGTGGTGCCGGCTCCAAGCTGGCTGTGAATGACCAGTCCCTGGCCATACAGCTGTGTCAGCCGCCGGTTGGTATTCAGCAGTCCGATGCCGCGGGAAGGCAAGCCGAGTCCGCTGTCATCCAGCAGATGAAGAACCTGCTCATCAGGCATCCCTTTGCCGTTATCCTCTACTTCAAACGATGTGTACCCCTGCCGGCGGTGAATGCGGATATGCAGCAGGCCGCCGGCCTTCCGGCTCAGCAGGCCGTGTCTAACCGCATTCTCGACCAGCGGCTGGAGGGTAAGCGGCGGGAGGAGCAGCTCGATCCCCGGTTCCACATCCCATTCGATCTGCAGGCGTTCGTCAAACCTGGCCTTCTCAATAAACAGATAGGACTCAACCAGCTCCAGCTCATGGGACAGTCCGACCAGCTGCTGCGAGTTCATATAGTCGAAGCTGATTCGCAGATAGGAGGAGAACGCCTCTCCGAGATCACGCATCTTCGGGAGGTCGAATTCACTTAAGGCCAGCAGTGCGTTCAGCGTGTTGAACAGGAAGTGCGGCTGAATTTGCGCCTGCAGGTAAGCAGCCTCCAGCCGCAGGCTCTGATTAATAGACTGCTTCAGTCCGGTCAGGGAGCGGACCCGGTATTTCAGCTCCAGAGCATCCACGGGCTTCGCGACATAATCATTGGCTCCGGATAAGAATCCCGTATAGATATCCACCGGCTGATTGCGGGCAGTGAGCAGCAGGATCGGCAGCTCCGAGACGGAGAAGCGCTGCCGGGCGATCCGCGTCAGCTCGTAGCCGGACATGTACGGCATCATGACATCGGCGATCAGCAGGTCCCAGGGTTCGGTGCCAAGCAGGTCCAGGGCTTCCTGGGCGCTGGTGACGGTGACCAGCTGATGCTGTTCATCCGAGAGTATGCTGGCGAGCACCTTAAGATTGACCGGATCATCATCCACGGCGAGAATAAGAGTCTTGGCCGTCATGGAGGTCTCCTGCAGCTGCATCTGAGGGTGCGAAGGGATCTCTTGTGATGCAACTGCAGTGATACTGCTGGTATCAGACTGCCGGAATAACAGTCTCCCCTGTTCAAGCAGAAGGTCTTCCATGTCCGGGCTGTCATTCATCCTTGCAGCAGCGGCCTCTTCCGGCGCATGCCGGACCTCAGAAGCAGATGCGAGGGGAAGGGTGAAGGTGAACACGGACCCCTTCCCGGGTTCGGAATCCACGGTAAGGTCTCCGCCGTGAAGCTCTGCCAGCTGCTTGCTGATGCTTAAGCCAAGCCCGATTCCGCCTCCGTCATTGATGCCTTTACTCCCTTGCTCATAAGGCGAGAAGATCCTCGCTTGTGTCTCCTTGTCGATGCCTATACCGGTATCGGACACGCTAATCTTTGCGGTCTTGCCGGTAACCTCGGCAGATATGGTGACTGTTCCGGCCTGCGTGTATTTGATGGCATTGCGCAGCAGGTTATAGAGAATCTGCACAATCCGCTTCTCATCACCCCATACGGGCGGCAGGGAAGCGGGTAATTCGTTACGCAGCTGCAGCTGCTTGCTGTCCGTCATGAATTCAAACATATTCAGAATTCCGGTTACCAGCGGCCCGACGGCCAGCGGTTCACGCTGTAATACAATCCGCTTCTCCTGCAGACGGGTCACATCGAGCAGATCATTCAGCATATGGGACATCCGGCGGCTGATGGTAATGAGCAGCTCCAGATCCTGGTAGCTTTGATGATCCTGGAGGGATTTCTCCTTCGCTGTTACGGTTTGGGCGATGCTGATGATGCCGTGCAGCGGTGTTCTGAGTTCATGTGCAGTATTCGCCAGGAACTGGTCCTTCAGATGATCGCTTTCCTTCAACTGCTGGTTAAGCAGCCGGTTCTCTTCTGCATTGCGGAAATACCGCTTGAACCAGTAAGCGGAGAACCCGATGATGGCTGCGATGACATCTACCGGATAATACAGAATACTTGCTTTGCTGCTCGATTCCAAGGATCCGCCAAGGACACTGGAGCCGATAGCCGCGGCGGCAAACAGCAGAAATACGGAGTCCTGCTCCTGCCGGGCAACCATACGGCCAATGGAGTATACGACGCCTGCGACCGGAAGCAGGTAGAGCACTGAGAAGAGAGGCCTTGCATATACAACATACTGCGCAGGCAGTACCAGTACATAGACGGTGTAGAGGCACAGGGCAAGGAGGTAACCTTTGAACAAGCGGCCCGGGCGCTCCTGTGCGGAGAAGCTGCGGGTCAGCAGCAGCATGAACAGGGAGATCGCAGGATAAGCCAGCATTTTGAGCTTCAGCGCCCAGGTATAGTTGATTGGCAGCCAGAGCAGCAGCAGGGTATCATTATCGGTCACTATTGAAGCACCTACCGCCAGGAGCAGCAGGCAGAACACCAGGAACGCTTTTTGCCGGCGGTTGAAAAAGAATAGAATTCCCGCATACATCGCATGCAGCAGCATGATCACAAAAGTGACCATCTGGAAGCCGATAGAATACAATCGTTCTGTATCAATCGCTGCCTGGGAGCCGAAACGGATGGAGCGGACAATCCCACCTTCAAGCGGGTGGTCGTAATTGGCTGCACGGACCAGCAGCGTGATCTCCTGCTGTCCTGCCGCATTATAGGCCGCCGTATAGGAAACAGCCTTAGGTTTGTAGTCCTGGCGGCTCACGGCCAGTTGACCGAAGCTGCCCTCAGTCTGTCCGTTAATCTCAATGCCGGAGGAAGCTTGAATACGCTGAATCCAGAAGCCATACGGCTGCTGCTGCAGCTGGTCAACCAGAATGCGCAGCCTGTAAGTTCCGTAGCCGAAGGAAGAATGTCCTTCTTCAGGGAAACCGCTGCTCCAGTCGCCGGGAACCTGCACAACATGCTGCGCAGCCGGGGTAAGCCCGGTGAAGCTCTCTTGGGTGAGGAATTGGCCGGGATAGAATTCCCATTCACCATCCAGCCGCACAGACCGGGAATTCTCGAAGTCCCAGCCCCGCATATCGAGGACACCTTGCTTCACTTCCGGGTGCTCCGGCGCGGCATACGCGTTGAACCACAGATAACGTATGCTGATCAGGAGGGTCAGATATAATAGCAGCAACAGAGCATGCTTGAGATTCAATATGCTTTTGGTATTGATCATGGTTTGCTTCGTTAAGTTAGTCTTCATCATACGTTCTTTATTCGACATGTTTCGAGGTTATCCTGCCGGGAAATGGCGGGTGCCTGCTTTACCCCCATACCCCGACAAGCAGAATGCCGCCGAAGATGACTACAGAGCACAGAATCCGCCGCAAGCCCTGCTGCTCTTTCAGCAGGAGGATGCCCAGGAACGTAGCGAATATGGTCCCGATCTCCCGCAACGGGCTGATATGGGCGAGCGGCGCCTGCTGCAGCGCGAAGAGGAACAGCAGATACGAGCCCGGATTCAGCACGCTTCCCAGCAGGATGGTGAACTTGTTGCTCTTCCACTCCTCCAGCAGCTTGCGCGATTTCAGGACTGCCGGTGTCAGACCGGCGACAAAACCGATATTGGTGACCTCAAGCAGCGCCAGCGGAGACATATGCTGGAGGTTCAGCTTATCGACGAATACATAGCAGGTTGTGCAGAGTCCCACGCAGAGCGCCATAAGAATCGGCGTATATCCGGACTTCCGGAAGGCGGCGGATGTGGATGCAGAGAGGGATGCGGTTGAGCTTCTGGAGCCCAGTCCGCTGAGCACTGCGAATCCGCCGAGCATGAAGGCAATGCCGGCCCATCCATAGACAGTCAGCGATTCGCCCAGAAAAAGAACACCGATCAGCGGGATGAGCAGCGTGCTCGTCCCCCGCATCACCGGATATATCTGTGATAAGTCACCCATCTCATAGGTTCTGGATAAAAGCCAGGAATACAAGGCCTGCAGCGCTACAGACAGCAGCAGCAGGGCATAAGCTCCGGCTGTAAGCGGGTGAGTCCACAGCTCGGTTATTAGGATAGGGAGCAGCAGAATAGTAGAGATCATCATGATCGACCACAGGAAGATGCTTTTGTCCCGGCTTCTTTTGGTGAACATGCTCCACACTGCGTGACACATCCCGGAAGCCAGAACCAAAAGAATTGGCAGCAGCATTAAATTTCAACCCCTTAAGAAATGATTAGTGTTCATCAGCGGCAGGTGCAGGGGGATGGGAGGGTTGTTCCAGCAGAGCCGAGCCATCCTCAAGCCGGAGCCAAGTCTCGAACTGCTTATCGCCCTCAGTCAGCCGGATGACACGTGCACCCCGCATGAAGCCTTCCCGCCCGTAAGTATTGTAGCCGGTGGCCCGCCCATAGCTGAGCCGGATGCCATGCAGGCTGCCGGTGAAGTCGTTAACATGATCATGTCCGCAAAAAGTACCTGCCACATCGCCCATTTCCACCATAGCTGTGAAGAGTCCCGAATTAAGCACCGGAGCACAGACCTGCTCGAATTTATGGCCGTAGCAGGTCTGCGTGGACCACATTTCGGCATATTCCGGGAGCGGGATATGGAAGAATGCCAGCGCAGGCAGCTTGGCCTCACCTGCCTGGGGATTCAGCCGGGCTGATTGCTCTGTCAGCCAGCGGATCTGGCTCTGCCGGACCCAGTTATAGCCGGGAATCTGCGCAAGCCCGGAGTAGGCGCCGGTGTCCAGCATATAGAGAATGGCGCCCGCCGTGGTGCCGGTGCCCGCGATCTCAAGCGTATAATTGCCAGAACCGGCCAGCTCTGCCGGACCTGCTTCAGCCAGGCAGTGGGGGTGCTCCAGTGCAATATCCATCAGCTCACTATAGGAGACAACTTGCTCGGTATCATGATTGCCGAAGACGAAGGCCCAGGGAGTACCGCTCTTCTCTACAGCAGCCACAGCCTCCCGGAACGCCCGCTTGGGCTGCTCGCATGCCTTCTCTCCTTCGGGGACAGGTCCGGTATAGATCAGATCTCCTGTGAAAATAACGAGATCCGGCTGCTCCGCTTCCATCACGCGTTCCATAAGCTCCCTCGTCCGCTGATCCTCGGCTCTTCCATCCATCCAGTGAAGATCGGTGAATTGTACGATGGTAAAGGTTCCGTCCTGGCGGAATGATAATTTGTGCTTCATGTGAAAATCCCCTCTCTGCCTGAATAAAGTTATGAATTTAGTTCATTAGGTGTTAAAGTGCTTTTGTGTTGTTTTGTATTTTATTATGTTGTTTCATGTTGATTTTAGGGCGATAATCCGTTTCTGTCAATCTATAATTGGATGGATTGCACTTTCTGCAATAGATTTTGCTCAAACCGGCGTGAAATCTCATTCTGCTGTATTTCATACAACTGATTCCTCTAATTTCGCTCCAAAAGACTCCTTTCATAAAATTCTAATGTACGGAGTGCATTAGATTCTATTTTTCGGCGGATTTAGGGGCTATCTGCTGCAGAAAGTGCAATAGAACTATAGTTGGAAATATAACCGGTGCGGAACTTTACTCCTGCTTGAAGCAGAGCGATTTCTCGCTTCGCAGGCTTTAACTGTATTTTGTACAACTAAAGTTACCGGATAGGTGCGCCAGAGCATTTTAACTGCATTCTATACAATTAAATAGACCGCCATTCCCTGAATGATCGCTACACGCCATGTTTAGTTGTACAGAATACATTTATCGCAATAAATTCACGCTTTAGCTAACTTTTAACTGTACGAAATACAACTATTCAAGGAATCGCCACCTTCGATACGTACGCAAACCGCAGGCATTTGTGTGAACAGAAGATAATGACGCTAAGTGCAGGGAGCATTGGTGGAATAAGAAACTTAAGGAATTAAGGAATTAAGGATTTAAGGATTTAAGGCTTCTGATGCGTAAGCGTAAGCAGATTTACTCGTCCACTAGAGAAATCTTTTGATAAAAGCAGCTGCATTGACAAGTGGGATTCGGCTCCATATACTGAGGAAATCAACAACAATACACTCAAAACAACATTACATATACATATGGATAACCTAAATCGGATAAGGCAATTAGCATTCGCGAACGCGAATTCACTATAACTGGAGGAATCATACATGTCCCTGACCTATGAAGAACGCAGGCAGACCATCCTCTCCCAGCTGGATCTGGAGGGGAAAGTGCAGGTGCATTTTTTGGCTGAGCGGTTCGCTGTAACCACAGAGACGATCCGGCGTGATCTCGACCGTCTGGAGAAGGAAGGGCGTCTGCGCAAGGTATATGGGGGAGCCGTACGGATTCGTTCCGGAAATAATGAACCCACCTTCATGAAGCGTTCCCAGATGAATCTGACGGACAAGCAGGCTATTGGCAGGCTCGCGGCTTCGCTTATTCAGGATGGCGAGACAGTAATCCTCGATAACGGGACGACCACACTTGAGATTATGCGGCAGCTTACAGACCGCGCCCACGTGACGGTCATTACCAACTCGGTTCCGGTCCTGAACTGTGCGCTGGAACAGTTTCAGGGGAAGATTATTTTTGCCGGAGGTGAGGTGAATGCCGCTTATCAGGCGGCTGTAGGCATCACTGCTCATGAGCTGCTGGGCCAGTTCAAGGTGAACAAGGCTTTTATCTCTGCCGGAGGTCTGTCACTCTCGGAAGGAATTACCGATTATCATCTTGAAGAAGCACTCATCTCCCGCAAAATGATGGAACGGGCCGAGGAATCGATTCTGGTCGCCGACCATTCGAAATTCGGAGTCACTACCTTTGCGCAGATTGCCCCGATGGAACATATCTCCATGGTGCTGACCGACAGCGGCTGCACCCGGGAGTGGAAGGATACCTTTGCCCGGCTGGATATAGAGCTGCTGACAGGTTCATAACATACAGGAGCATAACTTACAGAGGCCGCATAGAAAATCAAAAAAGCGCCAATCCTCTTACACCCTAAGGTGAGGAAGATTGGCGCTTTCTGGTGTGCCGCCAGCTATAGGCGGCTTTCTGGTGTACAGCTAGCTGGTTATGGATAGCGATCTGAAGCAGTGCTCACCCGCCTGAAGCTAAATGCAGCTAACTGAAGCTGTGCTCACCCGCCTGAAGCTATATGCAGATAACTGAAGCTTTACTCACCTGCCTAAGGCTAAGTGCAGCCATTAGCAGCATCTCAGCTGATCCAGATCCGCTGCGTAGCGTGATCTCCGGAGTTCCGGCCGATCATTATATCGAAGTCTCCGGGCTCGAACACAAGCTCATCGTCCTGGCCGTAGAACATCAGCATCTCGCTGGTGATCTCGAAGGTGATAATCTGCTTCTCATGCGCAGCGAGGGTAACCTGCTTGAAGCCCTTCAGTTCCTTCACGGGACGGACCACACTTGCGGTAACATCGCGGATATAGAGCTGGACGGTCTCCTTGCCGGTAACCTCCGAAGTGTTCTCTACCTCAATGGAGGCGAGCACCCGGCCATCAGCCGCAGCTTCAACGTTGAAGCTGCTGTAAGCAAAGCTGGAGTAGCTCAGGCCATAGCCGAAGCAGAACAGCGGATCATTCGGGATATCCAGATACCGGGTTACATAACGCACATTCGGATACTGGGGATCATACGGGCGTCCCGTCTGATAAGCATTATAGTACACAGGAATCTGTCCCACCGAGTAAGGGAAGCTCATGGACAGGCGTCCGGACGGGTTATAATCGCCGAACAGCACATCTGCAATGGAATTCCCCGACTCGCTGCCCAGGAACCAGGCCTGTACCAGCGCGTCGCTTGCATCAAGCACTGGCGCAAGCTCCAGCGGACGGCCGCTGAATACGATAGTGACGACAGGCTTGCCGGTATCCTTCAGACGCCGGATCAGCTTCTCCTGGTTCGCGGACAGCCGGAGGCTGGCTTTGCTGCCGCCTTCCCCGGTGTCATGCTGATTCTCGCCGACAGCGGCTAGAATGACATCGCAATCCTTCAGCTGTTCGAAGGCTTCCTCAGCGTGGTCTTCCACATCGAAGACACCCTCCAGCATGCTTCCCAGCTCGCCGGTCATTGCTGTAACAATATCTGCTGCCGGGATTTTGCCGGTGATGCCGGTGTAGAGGGAGACTGCCGGATCTTTCTCGGCGCCTGCCCAGCCGCCCAGTACATGAATAGAGGTGGCGAATGGACCGGCCAGACCGAGCTTCATCCCCCGCTTCAGCGGCAGCACTTCATTCTCGTTCTTCAGCAGCACCACCGAGCTTGCACCGAGTTCCCGTGCAGCCTGCAGATGCTCAGCGCTGGGCTTATCCGCTTCGTCTGCCACCGGATCGGCATCCTTGAACGGGTTGTCGAACAACCCGAGGGCATCCTTCAGCTCCAGTACCCGGGTGACCGCTTCGTCGATCAGGCTGATATCGAGCAGCCCTTCTTCGACCAGTGCGGCCCCGTGATTCAGATAGTGGGTGGACATCATCTCGATATCCAGGCCTGCGGCAAGGCTTTTGTGGGCGGCTTCGCGGCCATCCTGCGCAGCGCCATGGGGCACCAGCTCATTCACAGAGTTGAAGTCGGCGATGGTAACGCCGTCAAAGCCCCATTCCTCCCGCAGAATTCCGCGCAGCAGCTTGCTGTTGCCGCTGGCCGGAATACGGTCAATGGTATTGAACGCGGCCATGACCATTGCGACACCGGCATCTACTGCAGCTTTATAAGCCGGCAGATAGAATTCGCGCAGTACACCGGTGGACATATCCACCGTGTTGTATTCACGGCCGCCTTCGGGCGCGCCGTAGCCGGCGAAATGCTTCACGCAGGCTGCGATCCGCCCCGGCTCCTTCAGGTCTGTCCCCTGATAGCCCCGGACCATGCTCTCGGTCACGCGGGCGTTCAGGTAAGGGTCCTCACCGGAGGTCTCCATAACCCGGCCCCAGCGCGGATCGCGCACGAGGTCAGTCATAGGGGAGAAGGTGACGTGAATACCGGCAGCGGCGCTCTCTCTGGCTGCGATTTCAGCGAAGCGTTCGATGGCTTCAAGGTCGAAGCTGCTGCCCATCGCCAGCGGAATCGGCAGGATGGTCCGGTAGCCGTGAATGACATCCGCCATGAAGAGCAGCGGAATCTTCTGGCGGCTGGATTCCAGATGCCGGGTCTGCAGCTCAATGACATTCCGTGCGCCAATGCCGTTCAGAACACTTCCGATGTTCTCCATCACCTGCGGCTTGATGTTCAATTCTTTGAATGGACCCGTTAAATCCACGGTATCATCCAGACCCCAATAGTAAGGACCGAGCTGGGTTAGCTGGGCCAGCTTTTCGTCTAGTGTCATATCGTTCACGAGATCTTGGATAAACGGTTTAGTCATGGCTAACTCCTTCGTTAAGCGTACTGAAAGTTATCGTCTGTATATATTATTGTGCCAAATAGATATGCAGTTCATCACCAGGCAGTGTAAGCAGGTTGTTCTTGGCGATGCTTACGGCACCCGGGCGGTACGGATTGGACAGGACCTGGCCGGTAACCGCAACTCCCGCTGCATGCAGCTCCGGAGTACGAGCCGGGCCTGAGCCGATGTGATAAACAAAGGTTAACGGACGGCCGAAGCACTCATAAGTGAAGCGCAGTCCGTCAAGACTGGCCGGCAGTACCGGATCAATGATCAGCTCTTCTTCGCTGAAGCGGATACCCAGGATTGCTGAGATAAGCTGGTTGAGATAGATTCCGGGACCGCTGGAATACAGGCGCCAGCCGCCTTTGACTTCTACACTGCCGTCGCGCAGCTGATCGAAGTTCTGCTGATAGCTGTAACGGTCAGGGAAATTCCCGTCCGAGCTGCTGAAGTACATATTGCTCTGGCGCAGCTGGGCATTAGGGACGCTCTGCCGGATGTTGATCGGATTGATCTGGAACAGGCCTTCCCAGGCGCGGTCAGCTTCGCCAAGCTTGGCGGAAGCTTCGAGATAGCGGATATGGGCATGCACATACTGCAGGCTGATCTCGCGGCCGACACTGGCGGCTTGCTCGGCACGGCGGAAGATCGTACTTACGCCGCCTTCATAGCGGGCGGGACGATCCATCAGACGTACGCCATCCGGGTGATTCAGATACTCGTCAATCAGGCGGAAATTGGCAACCGCTTGTTCAGGGGTGACCAGTTCAGCGATGATACTGCGTGTCATCGGCAGTAACCGGTACTTAATACCCGTCTGCTGATCCAGCGGATGAAGCATATAATCAATGCTTCCGTCTTCCTGGAAGTAGGCGAAGCCGGCGATGACGCCATCCTTGATCAGCAGCGTCCGGAAGGATTCCTTCATCTCTTCGGCCATTACAGCAAGGCTGGCGGAGAATTCGGCATCGGCTGTAGTGACCTGCGACAGGTTGCGGATGACCTGGAAGGCCAAAGCGACAGTCCAGGCACTCACGAGCTTGGTCTTCAAGGCTTCATCAGCAGGCTGCAGGGTATCATCCCAGTCGCCGCCGGCATAATTGATCAGGGAAGTGCCCGGTACGAAGCGTTCGCGGATCGTCTCTACAGCAGCTTTGACATGCTCAAGCACAGTTTCGGTCTGCTGGCTTGGCAGGGCATCTGCCAGATGGTGGTAAGCTACCTGTTCCTGAAGGATCGTGTAGTCTCCTGTAGCCATAATATAATCGCTGATGCATTTCAGCGGCCAGAGTACGACATCGCCATGCCATTCATGGGCTTGTACCGGATGCTGGTCGAACATGAACCATTGCGGCCATTCCTTACTCTCCCACAGCTGATGGGAGTAGATCTTCAGCAGTACATTTCTAGCCAGCTCATAATGCTGGGTCATCAGGAAATACTCCATCGGCCCCTGGCATACATCGCGTGTGCCCCATGCGGCTCCGCCCGGCTGTTCAAGGCCATGCGGCATAATGAAATGGGTCATCGCATTATGGGTGTACCACCATACAGTTTCGTTCAGAATATCAATCCGTGACTGCTCTTCTCCTTCAAGCTGGAGGTGGAAGCCCGAAGTAAATGCTTCATAGAAGCCTTTAAACAGCGCTTCCTCGGTTTCCGGAGTGTAAGGAGAGACCAGGGGAAGACTGTCGGCCTGTGTGAGCCGGCCTTGGATTACAAGCTGGAAGCTTGCCGACTGCGTGACGGAAATCGTCAGCAGCGTTCCGTTGCGCGGCTGTCTGTCCGTATAGAATATCCGGTCATCGCTGTACGTATAGGCAGTTCCCGGAAGCTGGATATCGAAATGCAGACCGGGATAAGGAAGCTGCTGTACAGACGCTTCGTCAGGAAGAACCTGCAGAATACCGTCCTTGGCTTCAACTCTTACCGGCTGCTGGAATTCATGCTCACCCATAACAAGCTGGTTCGTGATCAGATAATCATAGGATTTGCCGAGCTTCGACTGAACCTGCAGGGCAACATCCGGCTGGCCTGCTGCGGCAAAGACGGTAACCGTGAGCAGATCATCCTCAACCTGGTAATGCCATCTGGCAAAGTTAACGCCCATTTCGTAAGCTGCCGGGAGCGTAAGAATCCGGTAGACCCCATCCAGGCGGACATAGATCCGCTGTCCGCTGTTTCGCTGAATATTCAGCAGGCCGCGTGGTGTGGAGAGCAGTTTATGGAAAGAGGTATTGCCGACAACCGTCTGGCCGTTGAAGATTCCGTACATATAGTTAGTGGAAGAAATTAGGTTGTTATCGACTTGGCTTTTATCGAGCAGCGTAGTGATGATATGGCCGTGCGGACGTTCAACCAGCAGCTCCTTGGGCTGCAGTACAACATGGACATGCTCCTCCGTGAAGAAGGAGAGCAGTTCCCCGTTCTCAATTTCTTCAAGCTTCCGGTTAGGGTAAGCCGCATCAATCTCAGCTTGTGACCACTGGGTGGAGACATAAGGTGCGCCAATATCAGTACTTAGCACAGGCACATCTCTGGCCGGCGCAGCCTCACCCGCGCTCCAGTCGATTTCATCGTAAGCTGCCTGCAGCTCGGCCTGGAACTCTAGCTCTGTTACAGCAGCTGGATGAGTAGGGCGGAAGAGCCCGTAGAAGGCGAATTCGGCGGGAGCGGACAGCGTTATAAGCTCTGTCTGCAGCGCGGTATAGGCCAGCTCGTATTGATAATTGCGGTTCTGCAGATTGCCGCTGAGCACCTCAGGCACGTAACTGCCTTTGTAGGACACGCCGAAGAACTGCATACCGTCAGTAGAATAACCTACTGCGCGGGTACCCACTGCACCCTGCTGCAGATAAGGGAAGGCAGTCCCCTGCGGCTGGTTCTGGCGGGAGCATACGGCATAGCCGTTCGTGCCTTCCCAGATGCTGTGATCCAGGTATTGGCTCATGTACAGCTCATTGGCCAGCACGCCGCCTTTGCCTGCGACACCGATATCCTGTCCGTAGACCACATCCACGGTCTCACCGCTGCCGGAGAGCTGAATATGCCAGAACCAGATTCCGTCCCGGGCGGGCGCGAAGGTGACACGGTAGCTGATAGCTTCTATAGAACCTTCAAAAATCAGTTGGTCTTGACTATGGGACAGCTTGGAGCCCGAGCGGATTCCGAGTAAAGGATAGTTGCTGATTCCTTGCTCCGTATGCACGCGCAGATAGATATTATTAGCTGAACCATCTACAGGATTGCCTTGGAACTGATTAATGAGAGTAGACTCATGGGTGAACTCGAAGATGTCTCCTGTTGGCAGGAACGTATAACTAAGGTCATCCCGGGTTAAGGTAATCATGTTTGATTGTTGTTTGAAAATCATAATAACCCTCTCTTTCCAGTACGTGATTGGGACATGAATTAGTTAGGGGGAATTCATCATCAGATGTCACAAGAACAAGGTGACATGTCCGTGTAAAGAATAAATAGAAACGTTTCCATAAGTGATACATCTCGATATTAGTCTGAAGACGAAAAAAAGTCAATTATCTGCGAAAAAACGACCGAATTATCGTTTTTGTAACGCTGAATGTAATTTTTTTACTTGTAATTCGAAAATAAAAAATGTTTGACAGCGTATACAACTTGGGAGTATGCTCTGAGCAAGGGGAAACACAAAGAAATAATGGAAACGTTTCTATACTGTCCAATACGGTTAATTATTAAAGGTATGCACGCAGTTGTCATTCCGGCTGCAGGACAAGAAGTGAAACAAAGATATGCATGTTGTAAGAATGCATCGTTCAATTTGGAGGTGGGCTCATTGGCAAGATTTGTACATGCGGGCGGAAATATCGTCCGGGAACTGTTTAAGAACAAAGTGCTGTATCTCATGCTGCTGCCTGTCATTGTGTATTTCGCGGTCTTTCATTATGCGGTAATGCCCGGCGCTTATGTTGCATTCGTGGATTACAAGCTCAACAAAGGTATCTTTGGCAGTGATTTCATCGGTCTGAAGAACTTTGAATTCCTGGTGCAGACCGGAGAGCTCTGGAATATCACCAAGAATACGCTGCTCTACAATCTGGTATTCCTTGCTTTAGGTAATATTATTCAGATTGTGTTTGCCATCATGTTGTCGGAGATAACCGGGAAATGGTTCAAGAAGATCTCCCAGTCCGTTATTCTCCTGCCAAACTTTATCTCGATGGTTATCGTTGGTGTGTTTGCTTACAATCTCTTCAACTTCAACTCCGGATTCATCAATACGATGATCTCGGGGGCAGGGCTGGACCGTTACGAGTTCTATAACGATCCGGGAATCTGGAAATACATTATTGTGGCCTTCAAGATCTGGGCGGGTACCGGCTACGGTATGATTGTCTATCTGGCTGCAATCACAGGGATCAACCATGATCTGTACGAGGCTGCCTACATGGATGGTGCTACTACCTGGCAGCGGATCCGCTACATGACCCTGCCTATTCTGAAGCCGACCTTTATACTGCTCCTGCTGTTCGGTATGGGCGGGATTCTCAAAGGCTCCTTCGACCTGTTCTACAATCTCATTGGCACAAACTCCGTGCTGTATCCGCAGACGGATATCATAGATACGTATGTCTTCCGCTCCCTGGTGGGACAATTTAACTTCTCGATGGGTGCTGCAGTAGGATTCTACCAATCCTTATTCGGCCTGGTCCTGGTGCTTGTGGTTAACTTTATTGTACGCAAGGTTGAACCGGACAGCGCGTTGTTCTAAGACAAGACACGAAACAGGGGTGATGAAAATGGCAAGTACATCTATTAAAATCAAACAGGATTCCGGCAGTGTTTTCATAAAAGTGATCAGTTACATCTGCATCACGATCTTTGCACTGTTCTGTGTGTTTCCTTTTGCGCTGATGATCTCTTCCTCCTTCATGAATGAGCAGGAGATTGTCCGCGAGGGATATAAGCTGATTCCGAATGAGGTTTCCTTCAAGGCCTACGAATTGTTGCTCAGTAACTCCTCCAAGCTGGTGGATGCTTATCAGGTTACGATTTTTATCACAGTCGTAGGTACGGTGCTCGGGCTGTTCATGATGTCCATGGCCGGATTTGTCCTGAACCGCAAGGATTTCAAATACCGTAACTTCTTCTCCTTCCTGATCTATTTCACAACCTTGTTCAGTGGAGGATTGATTCCGACTTATATTCTGATGGTCAAGCATCTGCATATGAAAGACAACCTGTTCGCCATGATTCTGCCGGCTGTGGTAGGGGCGTGGTCGATCTTCCTGATGCGTAACTTCATGAAGGCGATCCCGGATTCCCTGTATGAATCAGCCACGATTGACGGCGCAGGCGATTTCCGCATCTACTGGCGGATCTTCATGCCGCTGGCGGTTCCTTCACTGGCGACTATCGGGCTGTTCTCGGCGCTGGGCTTCTGGAATGAGTGGTACAACGGGATGCTGTACATGGACTCTCCGACCAAGTTCCCGCTCCAGTACTTCCTGCAGCGCATGATCAACCAGGCGAATATGGGCAGTCTCATCAACTCGGGAGCGGTCATTAATACAGCCGATCTGCCAACCCAATCCATTAAAATGGCTACAGCCGTGCTGGCCACAGGCCCGATCATTCTCCTGTATCCATTCATTCAGCGTTACTTCGTAACCGGTCTTACCGTCGGTGCTGTTAAGGGTTAATAGACGCCTGCTTCAATCGAAGGGTGTTTGTTATAGATGCAAAATCCATAATATAGAAAAGAAAAGGGAGGCTTACCGAATGAAAGGTAAAAAGATTGCTTCTTCTCTAGCTGCTGTCCTCATGCTTACTGGAGTGCTATCCGCTTGTTCGTCAAGCAATAATGCAAATGGAAATAATTCAGGTTCGTCGAACACTCCATCCAGTTCCACCAATGCCGGAGGAGTAGACACCTCTAAGGAAGCAAAGCTGGTGTACTACCTGTGGGGCAGTGAAGGAGTTACCAATAAAGAAATTCTGGCTGAGATCAATAAGAAGCTTAAGGCTGATCTGAATACTACACTTGAAATCAAGTACATTGACTGGCCGGACGTAGCTACCAAGTATCCGCTGCTGTTCGCTTCCGGCGAATCGTTCGATCTGTCGCATGCTTCTCCGGGTGCCGCTGTGTCTTACTACACCCTGGCTACTGAAGGGGCGCTGACTGACATTACCGACATGCTGGACAAGGTGGCGCCTAAGCTGAAGGCGGAGATTCCTGAAGCCTCCTGGCAGAACACCAAGGTTAATGGCAAAATCTACGGCGTACCGAGTCTGTTCAGTGAATACACGCCTGCCGGTTATGCATACCGTACGGATCTGCTGAAGAAATACGGCATGACCGAAATTAAGACAATCGATGACATGGTTAAATACATGGATAATGTGGTTGCCAACGAATCCTTCCCGCCAATTAACGGTAAGGCTGAGGATGCACAGAACATGTACAGAATGCTCGTAGATACTACAGACATGTGGCTGAACGCACCTGGTATCTCGCTGAATGAATTGAATCTGGTCACCAAGAGCCCGGAGGATTACAAGACCGTATTCCATCCAGCCTTCACCCAGGAATTCGAGGATTGGGCTGTGAAAATGCGTGAGTGGGGCGACAAGGGCTATTGGGGCAAAGACGTTCTGTCCGCTTCCCTCGGCAGCAAGGACAACTTCAGAGCAGCGAACTCTGCGGGTTATCTGACTCATGCCCAGGACTGGATCGGGCAGTACGGCGGAGATATCAAGGCACTGCCTGACTCTCCTACAAGCTTCTATACTTTTGCTGAAGCGAATAAGAAAATCAAGCGTAAAATGGGTGTAGACAACTCGACAGTAATCAGCGCGAATTCCTCTAATCCGGAGCGCTCTCTGATGGTAATTGAGAAATTCATGACCGATGAAAGCTACTACAACCTGATGCAATACGGTATCGAAGGCAAGCACTACGTCATTGAAGATGGCGTGAAGAAGCAGCCGGAAGGCTTCAATGAAAAAACAGATGGCGGAGGCTTCTCGGCCTGGTCCCTCAGAAACGACAAGTTCGTGATTCCGAGTGATACTGAGAACCCGATCCGTAAAGACCTGTTTGCTGAATGGGATAAAGAAGCAATCGATGATCCGTATAACGGCTTCAGCTTCGATCCTTCGAATGTAACAACTGAAATTGCTTCGATCTCGAACGTCAATGCACAGCTCGGTATTCAGCTGATGCTGGGTAAAACAAGCAAAGATCCAAAAGCAGCCGTTGCAGATTACCGCGACCAGCTGACAAAAGCAGGAATTGACAAGGTCATTGCCGAAGTAGAGAAACAATTGGCAGAATTTGTACCCGTCAACTAAAGGAATGTAGAGGTACCTGGGAGCTATAGTCTATAGCTCCCTTACCTATAAATGGGGGAGTAGTGTGGACGTTAATATTAAGGATATCGCGCGGATATCCGGAGTCGGCATCTCGACTGTATCCAGGGTTATCAACAATAAGGGACTGGTGAGTGATGCGACCCGCGAGAAGGTTCTGAGTGTCGTGAAGGAATACAATTATATTCCGAATTCCAACGCACGGAATTTAAAAACCACGCAATCCAAGAACATTGCACTCATGGTCAAGGGAATTACCAATCCGTTCTTCGCCATCATGATCAAGGAAATTGAACGGCAGGTCAATCTGCGCGGCTATCCGTTTCTCATCCATCAGGTAGAGGATGGAACCGATGAGATCAATGCGGCGATTCAACTGGTGAAGGAGAAGAACTTAAGCGGGATTATTTTCATGGGCGGTACGTATAATCATTCCGAAGAGAAGTTCAAGCAGCTGACGGTTCCGTTTGTACTGACGACGATTACTACATCCCAGGAAGTGGACCCGGCCATATTCTCCAGCGTAACCATCAATGAATCGAAAGAGGCCTACAAGGCGACCAGTTATTTAATCTCGCTTGGACACAAGAACATTGGCTTCCTGGCCAAATCACCTTTATTGGATGAAACTACGGGCAGCCGGCGGCTTATGGGATATAAGCTGGCATTAGAAGAAAATAATCTGCCTTACAATGCCGGGCTTGTAGAGGATTGTGAATACAGTCCGAGCTCTGGCTTCAACGCTGCACGCAGACTGCTTAACCGGGACAGAGCGGTGACCGCAATATTTGCTGCTTCCGATACCATTGCCATCGGTGCGGCCAAGGCTGTGCTTACTGCCGGCTTGTCCATCCCTGATGATATTTCGATTATCGGCTTTGACGGCATTGAGATGGCAGAATATTATCATCCTGCGCTGGATACGATCAGCCAGCCGGGTACGGAAATGGCTCTATCCAGTGTAGGGGTATTATTTGATCTTATTTCGAATCGCACGAACCATCAGCATATTGTCTATGATGCAGTCTTGCTCAAACGGGGCTCCTGCAAAATGATTAAGAGCCGATAACAGCAGGGCGCTGACTATAAACGTATTGGAGTTGATATCCAGGATGCAAGAATCTTTGAGAATTGGCACTTTGGTCCGGGGCGGTGAAGCCGTCCAGGTCATTCCGCAGATTGTGAAGCATGGCTTCGAATCCTTCCAATTGAATTTCTGGCAGACGACAGGTGATACAGATTTAGTGGAGACGGCTGCGCGGCTCCGCGAGCTTGCTGCCGAGCATAATTTCGTCATCTCCGCCGTGGGGATCTATGGCAACCCGCTAGGCGGCAACGTTGAGAGCGCAGATACACTGGCCGGCTGGGAACAGCTGATCGAGCATGCGCATCTGTTCGGCACAGATATTGTCGGCGGCTTCACCGGGCGGCTTCCCGGCTCTTCAATTGACGAGTCCCTGCCGAGATTCGCCGAAGTATTCGGAGAATTGTCGAAGCGGGCCGCGGACAAGGGTCTGCGGATTGCTTTTGAGAACTGTGCGATGGGCGGCAGCTGGCAGAAGGGCGACTGGAATATCGCGCATAACCCTACAGCCTGGGAGAAGATGTTCAATAGCGTTCCGGCAGATAATCTCGGGCTGGAATGGGAGCCTGCCCACCAGTTGACCGCGCTGATCGACCCGGTCCCGCAGCTGCGCAAATGGGTGGATAAGATCTTCCATGTGCACGGTAAGGATGTCACTGTCGGCTGGGATATAATCAAGGAATACGGGATTCATGGTCCGAAGCCTTATGTATGGGACCGCACGCCCGGCTTCGGCGATACCAACTGGACCGATATTATCACCATTCTCCGCCAGGGCGGCTACAAGGGCACGATCGACATCGAAGGCTGGCATGATCCGGTTTACCGTGATGAGCTGGAGATGACCGGCCAGGTACATGCCCTGAATTATTTGAAGAATTGCCGCGGAGGCAGCATTGTGCCGAATCCGGTGGTTTGACTTTGACGACAACAAGACCTCGTTATCCACGCATGTGGAGGATGGGGTCTTTGTTGTATATGGAACTACTCCCCCGGAAGGGGAGTGAAAGCGGGCTGGCCGGGAGCGGGATACGTCGGCGCGGGAATAAGGCGGGAAGGACGCGGGAATGAGAGGGAGTATAGGTCGCCGCCAGGAATCTTGCAAAAAATACAACAATGCGGGGCTCTAAGCTGCCGATACGCTGTAATCTTGCAGAAAATACAACAATACGGGGCTCTAAGCTGCCCAACCGCCAGAAATCCTGCAAAAAGTGCAACAATACCGGATTTGAAGCGCTCGACCGCCAGAAATCCTGCAAAAAGTACAACATTACCGGATCTGACCCAAGTCCGTCCGTCAGAATTCGGCATATGGAGGGAACATGGTTACTTGATTCTGTCCAAAGTGAGTCTGGCGCAGGAAAGAGAAGCAGAAAAACACCGGACTCCGTCCAAAGTGGGTCCGGCGCAGGAATAAGAAGCAGAAATACCCCTGCTTCATTCCGCCAAAAGTGAGTCCGGCGAAGGAAACAGAGGTAGATACTTTATTTTGGTGACAGTTCGCGGAAACTAGGCCTTAAACGAAACGCTTGATTGTCCAGTAAGGGACAGTGAAGCTGCCTTGGTTCGTTGCGATATGCAGTGCGTCTGATGAGTGATCTATTTTACATACTCCGGTGTAGGTTTCTCCGCTGATCAAGTGAACGCGTTGCCACAGATTGGAGAGGAGCGCATGTTGAATGTCCTTTTTTATCATACTCGTTCACTTCCTTAGTTGCTCTTAGTTGCTGTATGTTAGTAAGCTTCTGTACTTATTATTTAAACCGCAGAGCAATAATGTAACAGCTCAATTGGTTACAGTTTTGTACCATTTATTATATACATTGAATTACAGGAGGTTTACTCTTAATACACTCATAAAAGTGAACATAGACCCGCAACCCTCCGAGGTTAGGCTAACAGGTAGATTTCTCGAATTATGGAGTCGGAGAGGGGAATACGCGTGAGTAACAATCAAGGGATACAAGGGATACAAGGGATACAAGGAATACAAGGGATACAAGAGGATTACCGGGAGATTAGTGAGCGGATTAAGCGGCTGATCGGAGTGAGTTCACGGCTTGTGCTGGTGGAGAATTCTTCTGAGATGATTGAAGGTGGCATCTACATGTGGGACAAGGTTGTCCGGGCAGGCGATGGTGTAAGGGAAGCTCTAATTGAGGATTATATGACACTGGTTACCAGAATGCGCCTGGATTTCGAGGACAAGGATAATCATTGCCATATTAACAGCTTCGATCACAGCTGCAAGACGGTGCTGAATTACCTGAAGCAGGATACGTATGTATGGGAGAATTCGCTGGAAGGCGTGCTGAAGTCTGTGCTGCGGGAACTGACTGTGCAATACTGCATTCTGACTCAGCGTGTACAAGTATAGAGGCCCTGATACGGATTTGCTTGAACTCACGTCTTAACGCAGGTCTTGGACCCTGGTCCATGGGAGCAGAGAACGCTTGTCTTAGCAAGTGTTCTCTGCTTATTCTGCTGTTACTCGGCAACCAATAGAAACGTCGGCATCGGGGGGACATTCGGAACGGTTGAGATTTCTTGCAGCAGCCGGATTTGCGATTGCACCAGTTCGGTTAGCTTGGGCGGGATGCCTGGAGCCTCTGCTGCTTCCTGCAGGCTCTCCTGCAGGGTGAAGCCCACTTCCCAGCGTCCGTCCTGCAGCAAGGGGGAATGGATGGTATCCTCGGCGGTCACTGTCCACCCGGCTTGTGCGATAAGGTCTCTAAGATCAGCTGGCACGAAAAGAGTGCGGATGTTGGAGCTGCTCCCCTGCTTGAATGCTTCAATCTGGGCCTGGATGAGAGCGGCCAGCAAATGCGGCAGCTGTGCAGTGTCGGTGATCCGGGTATCCCATTCGGCGAAACAGAGCTTCTTGCCCCACCTCCGCGCCTTCTGCAGGACAGCCGCCAGCTGCTGCGAGGACTGGAAATACCACGAGCAATGAGACAATACCACAAGATCGTATGTATGTTCAGGATAGTCCACCTCCGGTGACAGCAGATCCTTCCCGAACTCGAAATGAATCCGGCCGCCAAGCGGTGACTGCTGTAAATGAGCCGCTGCCTGACCCAGGGTCAAGGGAGCGCCGTAATCCGGGGAAGCCTGGTCAATGGCATGAACATATCCGTTCTCACCGGCCATATATGCCAGAACAGCTGTGGTGTCCCCCTGCCCGCAGCCGATCTCCAGAATCCGGTCTCCAGATGATATCCCCCAGAATTCTGCCAGCCTCAGCCGGTGGGCAGTCTGAATCTCCTGTGTAAGTACATCGCCGCCATGTATGGCCATACAGGCAACAATCTCATCTTGAATGCTCATGTGCAACTCCCTTTCTTCAACTTGACCGTATTGCATAGACAGGGCTAATATAAGCCTATTGTTATCCCGGTCCGGGATTAATGCAAGCTGTTTCTCCATTTAATGGATTTGTGCCGGAAAAGCAATTACACAGCGCAGAGTAGCAGTCCGCATACAGGGTATATATATTCTAGGAGGTGTCACCAATGAATTGGACAACCAGATTGCAGCAGACCACATTAACTCTCCTTACCGCTAGTCTCCTTACTCTAGGCTGGGGGACCTCGGCTTCCCCGGTGCAGGCGGCGGCTCCGGCGCCAACCCCGGCTCCGTCCTGCAGCACGGGAGATCATGGACTGCTTCAGGAGTTGCAGGCAGCACACAGCGGAGCAGATGCGATCCCGCTTAGCTTCTCTGATGTAGAGTTTCTGAGTGCAGATACGGGGCGGGCAGCCGGGAACGGATTCCTGATTGGAACCTCGGACGGAGGCTGCCATTTCCAGAAGATTTATGAAGGGCAGTGGAGCTTTCAGCAGATCGACTTCCCTGATAATATCCATGGCTGGGCGCTTGCCGCGGTCAATGACGGTCAGGCTAAATATCTGATCCGGACCACGGATGGAGGCTCTACCTGGAAAAGGCTGTCGAATAAGGCTGTGACCTTTGAGCGGGTGGAGTTTCTGGACAGCAGCAAAGGATTCGGCTACAACCGTGCGTCCACCTATTATACGAATGACGGCGGAGAGAGCTGGAGTCTGATTAAGACCCCTGCGAATACGCGCGGAGCGTATTTCACCAGCCTGAGCAGCGGATGGGCCGTGGTCGTTGTACCGGGCAGCGGGTATCAGGTGATGCGGACGGCAGACGGCGGAACGAACTGGAAGCTGATGCTGAAATCTTCGTACGCTGAACCCTCATACGGACAAATCTATGCGAACGGCAGTCAGGTGTATGCCGTACTGTACGGCGGTTACGGAATGTCGCAGACTTCCTATTCGCTCTACGGCAGCGCTAACTCGGGCGGCAGCTGGACCCGGGTGATTGCCCAAGAGACGGCTGGAGGCGGTCCGGCTCCGGGAAGCGGCGCGGCCAAGGTGAAGAAGGGGCCCGCTTCGGGCAGCCCCGGCAATCTGGTGGTGATCGGCAAAACAACGGCTTTCCTGGTGGGATTCCAGCCTGCAGCGGAACAAGTGGGGATAGGATTCACCAAGAATAACGGGCAGGCCTGGAGTAATCAGATGACGGTTCCCGGCTTCGAAGGAACGATCTCCTTCACCGATCATAATCAAGGCTGGCTTGCGGTGAGAGACCTGAACAGCTCGACACTTTATGTGACGAAGGATGCAGGTGCCACCTGGACGTCCAAGTTTTCTTTTGAGACTACGGGGCGGTAAGATTTCTAATGAATGAAGATACGGGTGTCGTCCTGGCGAGGGGCGGACCCGTTTTTTTTGTACACCATAGATATATATTGATTGAACTGAAAAATGTACATGAATTATAACGCGGAAGCCTGCGTACGGAGATTATAAAGCGGTTCGTTCGGCATGCGTTCAGCGTCAATGGATAACTGTATTTCCTGCAATTAAAAGACTAAGAAAAACCCGATTTACCGGGCGAAGTGTATTCTGTACAACTAAAATTGAGGAAAGTGTACCTTTATGGCAAAAGTGGATTTTTTAAGTGTACGAACTGCAATTAAAGTTCTCAAGGGTGATTAAAAATCACTTTTAGTTGCAGAAAGTACAGTTAGAGTAGGGGCAAATGTAGTTACGGGGGTTAAATAGCAGATGCCCTGTTTCAATCCAATTTGCAGAATATCTGGTGCTGTGAAAAATTCACCAGTATGCTGGGTAATGAGATAGAGGTGGGAGGTGGAGCATGGTTAAAGCCGTTAAAATACTATGGATCAGCGCTGTTGTGCTGAATCTCGCATCAATCGTGTTCTTTTTCATGCTGACGAATCATTGGCTTACCCAGGGATGGATCATGGATATCATCAGTACGGTAGTGCTGCAAATTGTTGGAGTTCCATCGGCGGCTCTGATTGTTGTCTCACTTTGTATTTTTAAATTTAACTGGAAACCGGCCAGCTGGGTGGGGTACTTAGGGGCTTTAATTATTATTGCTGCGCTGCTGTGGATCGCGGGATATCTGTTCCTTTTTGCATGGCTGTCTATATAGAGGAGTTGGATAAAAGGGAGGGGATGGAAGTGGATAGTTTTTACGATCAGGGTGAAGAAGCGTATGCCAGCGGGGATTTCGTTCGCGCGCTTGCACTGTTCACGGAGGAGTGGGAGTTAGGGCATTCCGGTGACTGTCTGAATTATATGGGTTGCTGCCACTTGTCACTAGGAGAGTATCCGGCGGCGCTTTCCTGTTTCGAACGTCTTCAGCAGGAGAGTCCGGAGTGGGAAAGACCAGTGTTTAATCTCGGCCGGGTGTATTTCAGACTAGGGGAGCTGGACAAAGCGTTCCGTTATTATGAGACAGCTCTGAGAATGAATCCGGCGAGTGAAGATGCTCTTTATTATATGGGAACCTATTATTATGAGGTTGAGGACTATGTACAGGCGCAGCAATGTTATGAGCAATCCTTGAAGCTCAATGAAGCGCAGTCTGAAACGCATCTGAACCTGGGAATGTGTTACGTTAGGATGTCTGATTCCAAGTCGGCCTTCAAGGAGTTTGAGAGAGCCTTTGAACTGGATCCGTCCTGTTATGATGCTGTGCGTAATAAAGGTCTTGTTCTTCTGGAAATGCGTGAATTTAAGGCGGCACTGGAAGCATTCGGGCTGGCGGCCAAGATCCAGCCGGATGAAACGGAGTGCATGACCGGCATCATCTATTGCCATGCAAAACTGAAAGACTACGAGACGGCACTAAGAATAGCCCGTAAACTGCTGGAGCTTGAGCCCGGCAGCAATCAGGCTTTGCGCTTTATTGAGAAGCTGGAGGTCTCGGTGACCAGGCAAATTCATGGAGAGAGTTAAGCGAGGGGCTTATTGAGAACACCGGTGAAATTAATACTTTACCGTTCGTTCTCAATATGCTAAGATTGCAAATGTGAGGCGGACAAATTTTTTTTGATAATAGTAGAACGTTCGGTCCCGATAACAACCAGAAGCCTGATTACACAGTAACAAGTAACAACAAATAAACTTATAACTTAAGGAGTGTTCACGATGGGGAAGCTTGAGGGTAAGGTTGCCTTGATTACAGGAGGGAATAGCGGAATCGGGTTGTCTGCCGCCAAATTGTTTGTTGCTGAAGGTGCCAGAGTCGTTATTACCGGCCGTAATCCGTTATCTTTGCAGGCGGCGGTAGAAGAACTGGGCGCGGAGCATGCCATTGCGGTTCAGGCCGATGCGACAGATCCGCAGAGCGCTGTGACGGCTGTGAATGCAGCCATAGAGGCATTCGGCAGACTGGATGTTGTCTATGCCAATGCAGGCATAGCGGCTTCAACACCGCTCGGCAGCACAGACTTGGAGACTTTTGAGGAAGTGCTCAAGATTAATGTGACCGGTGTCTTCTTCACCGTTCAGGCCGCACTGCCTCATCTGAAGGCCGGGGCATCAGTTATTCTGACCGGCTCCGTGCTGGCTAAGGCTGGCAGACCCGGCAACTCCGCATACGCCGCCAGCAAAGGGGCGGTCAGCAGCATGACCAAAGTGCTGGCTTCGGAACTCTCCCCGCTGGGCATCCGGGTTAACAACATTGCCCCTGGCGTGACGCGCACACCCATCTGGGGACAATCCGCGATGGATAACTGGAGCCAGGTGGAAGCAGGCATGTCGCTTTCCATTCCGCTGGGCCGTGCGGGTGATCCGGAAGAGATTGCCAAGGTGGCGCTGTTCCTGGCCTCGGATGATTCCTCTTATATCCAAGGTGCCGATATCGCTGTAGACGGCGGAGCGGGCAGCTCTCCCCTGGGTGCACCGGTTTACCGGCAGAATGCATAAGCACGTTGTAATGAGAGAAGCACCTTAACCGGTGCTTTTTTCCGCTTTTCCAATAAGAGGTAATGGGTATACATTGTCGAATAAGACATACATATACAAAAGTATTCACTTTGTGTACGCAGCTGAAAGGAATGTAAACGCTCACAATAGACCCGGGAGGCGAATGGAAGATGGACGGAAGCAAGTCGTTGATCTATCAAATTCTCAAGACGATTGAAGAGGGCAAAGAACCGGTGCTGGAGAACCTGGAGGGTATAACAATCGGGGGATATCATAGTGCACTGGAACAGATTGTGGAGAATAAGCTGGCCAATAATATCAGTTTCTCCCTCAGCGGCAAAGGGAAAAAAAAGTCCGCGTTGCGAATACAAGCGGCTCTAAACTGACCGCACAAGGCGTTAACTATATTCATGTTCAGGACAGCCGCAGCTACTAGCGTCCGGCGGCAGGAGCGCCTGTATCTTCGGCTTAAATTTGTTATCCCCTGGCAGCGCCTTGTTGATTGCACAAGAATTAATGCGGTTAATAAAGGGCATGCATGAACTCAGGGGATACGAAGTATGAGAGGAGGAGCGGCTCCATGGAAGATAAGCGCAAACATAACATCCACATCACTCCGGGGGAAGACGGAGGCTGGGACATTCAGGGGAGCGGAGGCGGGAAGCTTAGCCATCACCGCACCAAGGAAGAAGCTGAACGCGCCGGTAGAGCAGAGGCGAAGAAGGCTCATACCGAGCTGAAGATTCATAACAAGGATGGCAGAATCTCCGAATCGGTCAGCTATGGCAATGATCCTTTTCCGCTAAAGGGCTGACCACAGGGCAAGCTGAATAACCATTAATAACCGAACACCCGCAGCCAGAGATAACCGATCTCCAGTCTGCGGGTGTTTTTGCTGCGCTTAAGGTGTTTCAATGACAAACATGAATTAGCTTAAAATCCAACAGTGATGAGGACTAAACTTATGAAGCAAGCTTAGTTTAATCGCCCGTCTCCACAATCCACACCTCAGGCAGATTGCGGAATTGCTCGGCGTAATCCAGACCATAGCCGACAACGAATTCATCGGGAATGTCAATGCCGCAGTATTCGACCGGAACTTCGACCAGGCGGCGGGAAGGTTTGCTTAGAATGGTACAGATACGGACGCTTGCAGCTTCGCGCAGGGCGAACAGCTGCCTCAGATGCTGCAGAGTCAGGCCGGTGTCGATCAGATCTTCGACGAGCAGCACATGTTTGCCGCGGATATCGGTATCGATATCCTTCTTGATCGTGATCACTCCGGAGGAAGTGGAGCTTGCCCCGTAACTGGAAACTGACATGTAATCAATGCCGACCGGAAGGGTGATTTCGCGCATCAGGTCGGACATGAATACAGCGCCGCCCTTAAGAATACCGATTAGTACAAGCTCTTTGCCTTCATAGTCACGCGATATTTCAGCGCCCAGTTCCTGAACTCTTTGCTGCAGCTGGTCCTTGCTGACCAGAACTTTGGTAATTTGTGTCATGGTTGACGCTCCTTATGGATTAGGATGTGATCAGGAGGATGATCTGTCCTTTTCCTTAAGCATAACATCATGTGCGCCTCCTTCAAAGATCGTTGTGGAGGAAACCAATGTAATCTTCGCCTGCTTCTGCAGTGCCGGAATGGTCAGCGAGCCGCAGTTGCACATGGTTGATTTGATTTTGCTGATACTGAGATCCAGATTATCCTTAAGCCGGCCGGCATAGGGAATGAAGGAATCCACGCCTTCCTCGAACTCCAGCTTGCTCTCTTTGTCGGCATTGCCGAAGTCATAACGCTGCCAGTTGCGGGCGCGGCTCGACCCCTCACCCCAATATTCCTTGACGAAGTTCCCGCCGACCAGCAGCTTGCGTCCGGGGCTTTCATCGAATCTGGCAAAATAGCGGCCCAGCATCACGAAGTCAGCACCCATCGCCAGCGCTAGCACAATATGGTAATCATGGACAATCCCGCCATCGGAACAGATCGGGACATAGATGCCGGTCTGCTCGTAATATTCCTGGCGGGCGGCCGCGACTTCAATGACGGAGGAGGCCTGGCCGCGTCCGATTCCTTTTTGCTCCCGGGTAATACAGATGGAGCCGCCGCCGATGCCGACTTTGATGAAATCCGCCCCGGCTTCCACGAGGTACAGGAAACCTTCCTTGTCGACGACATTGCCCGCCCCAACCTTCACTTTCTCCCCGAAAGTATCCTTAATATAATGGATGGTTTCGGCCTGCCATTCGGAATAACCGTCAGAGGAATCAATGCACAGGACATCCGCCCCGGCTTCCACCAGCGCCGGTACGCGCTCCTTGTAATCCCGGGAGTTGATGCCCGCGCCGACAATAAGCTGTTTGTTGTCATCATGCAGCTCCAGCGGATACTCCTGATGACTGTCATAATCTTTGCGGAACACAAGGTGGACGAGATGGCCGCTGGCATTAACAATCGGCAGGCAGTTCAGCTTATGATCCCAGATCATATCATTGGCTTCGGTTAGGGTGATGCCTTCTTCGGCATAGATCAGTGAAGATAACGGCGTCATAAATTCAGTAATCGGGCACTCCGGCGGCAGACGGTTCTCGCGGTAATCGCGGCTTGTGACAATGCCCATCAGCTTGCCTGTCGGTTCCCCGTTGTCCGTAATGGCAATGGTGGAGTGGCCGCTGCGCGCTTTCAGCGCCAGTACATCCTGCAGTGTATCCTCCGGCTTCAGATTGGAGTCGCTGAGGACGAAGCCGGCTTTGAACTTCTTGACCCGGCGGACCATCTCGACCTGCTGCTCGATCGACTGTGAGCCATAGATGAAGGAGATGCCGCCGCTTTTGGCCAGGGCAATCGCCATGTTATGGTCGGATACGGCCTGCATGACCGCTGAGGTAACAGGCAGATTCATGGTCAGCGCCGGAGTCTCGCCCTTGCGGAATTTGGTTACTGGCGTCCGGAGATCGACATTCCCCGGGATGCACTCTTTGGTGGTCAGACTGGGCACCAGCAGGAACTCACTGAAGGTTCTTGAAGGCTGCTCATAATAATAAGCCATGGCTTGTCACTCCCCTGCTAAAGTTTCATCAATTCTGCGGTTGTTGATTTATACACTTCATACCTTGGATAGAAACCTTACCGGCACCCCGATGTCCGTTTCCAACTGCTTGTAGTGTTCCCCTTTGGCCAGAATTGCCTGCACACCCACAAGCTCAATGCCCATAACGGACATTTGCTCAGCGATGCAGCGGATGGTGGCGCCTGAACTGATCACATCATCCAGCAGCAGCACCCGGTCACCGGCGGAGAATCCGTCAAAATAAATATAATTCTCATTATACGCCGTCTCGCGTTTGATGCTGACCTCGTAATTCTCATACAGCTCCGTGCTGAGGCGCAGGATATTCATCGGCTTCATCAGCTTGTAGGCCGCAAGCATGCCCCAGGTATGCCCGCCCGGTTCAGGCGATACGATGTAATCGAACTCCGGGAATTGTTCCGTAACGGCCTCTGCCAGACTGTCGGTAATCTCGCTGATCAGCTCAGGGGCAATGTAAGTTCCGCGTTCTCCGAAAGGGTACAGCTTAAAGTCATAGGCGGTATCTTTATTCTTGTAGATCCTCACATTCTTGGCTTGGCTGATCGATTCACTTAACCGTGCGTAGGATGCACTCATTGCCCTCACTCCTTCTATTATAGATGCCAAAAACCCCAGGACCAAGAGGCGCAGGACAAGACTGGTACGTCAGGAGGAGAAGCCGGGCATAGCCGTGTTCCCTTCACTGGTTGCTCCAGTGTCTTGTCTGGCCTCTTGTAGCCTGGGGCAATTTACGGTTGCCTGTAGATACGCTCATTCCAAATTAACGAGCTTATACAAGAGATATTTAATTAGATAATATGACATATTAATGACTCGAATGGTTTATGAATGATTGTTTTCGACTAATGTGTTATATAATATTACGCATTTCATTTGTTATATGCTATCATCCGCAATAATGTGTGTCAATATCTTGTTTTAATGTTATGTAAGTTGACGTTCGTGTGATCGAAATGATTTTTAAGCCGGTTTATTTGTGCCGGACCCTCACCGGATTATATTTAATACAGATAACCTGCGGATTCATAAAAAAACTCTAAATAACCCATTCTAAAGCATGGTGCTTTGGCGGATTTTTATTTATAATAATTATTATCTGCAATTCATAAATAGTTCAAAGGTTTTGTAAAAAGCCGTATTTTGATGTGATATACTTAACACAGCGATTTGAGATCTTGTGAAATTGATACTAATACATGCTAACAAGCAGTAACAGTGCCTACACCAATGAATAGAGATTAGGATGGTGAACAAGCGATGCATATTGTCGTCGTTGGCCTGAATTACCGTACGGCTCCCGTAGAGGTGAGAGAACAGTTCGCTTTTGCCGAGAAGGATCTGCCTGCTGCGCTTCATCAGCTGATGCAGACGAAGAGCGTTCTGGAAGGGGTCGTAGTTGCCACCTGTAACCGGACGGAAATTTATGTGGTCGTGGACCGCCTTCATATGTGCGGATATTTCATCCGCAGCTACATGGAGCAGTGGTTCGGTGTAAAAAGTGATGTATTTGCGCAGCATATGTATATATATGAAGACGAGCAGGCGATTGCCCACCTGCTGCGTGTAACCTGTGGCCTGGATTCCATGGTGATCGGCGAGACGCAGATCCTGGGACAGGTACGCAGTGCTTTTTTGACTGCCCAGGCGGAGGGCGTAACCGGGACGTGGTTCAACCGGCTGTTCAAGCAGGCCGTGACACTCGGCAAACGTGCACATAGCGAAACATCTATCGGCGAAAGTGCGGTTTCGGTCAGTTATGCAGCGGTGGAGCTGGGCAAGCGGATCTTCGGGATGTTTACCGGCAAAAGAGTGCTCATTCTCGGCGCCGGCAAAATGAGCGAGCTGACGGTGAAGCATCTGTACAGCAGCGGCGCGGCTGAGGTTATCGTCGCCAACCGGACGTTGTCCCGGGCGGTGGAGCTGGCCGAGAAGTTCTCGGGCAAGCCGAGTACGATTGAGGAAGCGCTGAAGCGTCTGGATGAAGTGGATATTGTGATCAGCTCCACGGGAGCGGACGGTTATGTGCTGACGGCTGCCCAAGTGGCTGAAGGAATGAAGCGCCGGCCGTCACGGCCGCTGTTCATGATCGACATCGCCGTGCCCCGTGATATTGACCCGGCTGCGGCAAGTGTGCCGGATGTCTTCCTCTATGATATCGATGATCTGGAAGGCATTGTGGAGAGCAATCTGGAAATGCGCCGCAGTGAAGCGGCCAAGATTGAAGTGATGATCAGTGAGGCAATGGATGAATTCCAGCTGTGGCTGAAGACGCTCGGTGTCAGACCTGTGATCCGTGCGCTGCAGGACAAGTCGAACGGGATTTATGAAGAAACGATGGACAGTCTGTTCAACAAGCTGCCTGAACTGGATGAGCATCAGCGCAAGGTCATCCGCCGCCTGACCAAAAGTATTGTGAACCAGATGATGCATGATCCGATTAATGTCATCAAGGAGTTGTCCGGCGGGAAGCAGGGGAATGAAGCTCTGGAGTACTTCACCCAGATTTTTGCACTGCAGGAGCAGCTGGACCCGGGTCCGGATGACCGTAGTGCTGTACCGGTTGAGGAGGCGCCTGCTGAAGTATCCTCCGGCGGAAAGTTCGCGGTGCCGGGGGCGGTGTTTGCTCCGGCCGGCCTGCTGGGCGGGTGAGCGACATGCAACTGCTGAACGGAATATATGATGCCGCTCTGCTGCTATATGCCCTGAGCCTGCTGTTTGTTTTCTCGGATTGCCTTCGGCGCAATCCGGGCGGAAAGCGGCTGGGCACAGGGCTTCTTGCTGTTGTGGGCCTGCTGCAGCTTGCGGGGCTGGCGATCCGCTTCTCCCAGGAGGGCGGTCTGCCGATCTTCACACCGTACGACTTCCTGTTCTGGTTCTCCTTCAGTATGGTGGTGATCTCACTTGCCGTTGCGTACACGCGGGGCGGCGAGTTTACGATTCTGCTGCTCAGCATGGCAGGGTTCAGCGTGTTTCTGCTGAACCGGGTATGGCTGACCGCAGAGGATCATGCCTTGCAGAGCTGGAGTGCGGTGCACGGCTGGCTGGCGATGCATGTGATTTTGGCCAATTTGAGCTTTGCCGCACTGACACTGGGGACCGTATTTGCGATAATGTATTTGTTTCTGCATACCAAGCTTAAGAATAAGAAGTGGGATGACCGTGTCCGCAGGCTCCCAAGCCTGGAGACAATGGACAAATATTCGTATACTGCTATCCTTGCCGGTGTGCCGCTGCTGCTGGCCTCGCTCATTCTGGCAGGCTTGTCGATTATTGCGGAAGGGCGGACGCCGCTGTTCCAGGATCTGAAGGTGCTGACTACGCTTATCGGCCTCGGAGTCTACATACTCTATATAGTATTGAAGGTTTCCGGCCGCAGAAGCGGCACTGCGATGGCACGCTGGGCGATCACCGGCTATGGTTTTATCATCCTTAATTTCCTGCTGAATTCATGGTCTGAGTTCCATGGCTGGGGCGGGTAGTAGATCTGGTAAGCCAGGTGCTGGAATGCAGGCGGCTAGTGTGCTGAAGTGTGGAGGCAGCAAGTGTGCTGAAGTGCGGAGGCGACTGGTGTGCTGGAGTACGGAGGCGGTAGTGTGCTGAAGTGCAGAGGCGGCTGGTGTGTTGAAGTGCGGAGGCGGCTGGTGCTGAAGTGCGGAGGCAGCTAGTGTGCTGAAGTGCGGAGGCGGCTGGTGCTGAAGTACGGAGGCGGTAGTGTGCTGAAGTGCAGAGATGGATAGTGTGCTGAAGTGCAGAGGCGGCTGGTGTGCTGAAGTGCAGTGGTGGCTGGTGTGCTGAAGTGCAGAGGCGGTAGTGTGCTGAAGTGCAGAGGCGGCTGGTCTGCTGAAGTGCGGGGGCGGTAGTGTGCTGAAGTGCGGAGGCGACTGAATTGTGCTCGAGAGCACAGGTGTATAAGAAGTAAGGGGTTATGCTGGAATGTACAGGCAAGAAACGGGAAGTTATACGGGCAGGTTGTGGCGGCTAAGGAGCGCAGGCGATTGCCTGAAGTACTATAGTGGCTCATGGAGCGAGTGATTGAACTGAAATGTAATGGTGGCTAATGAAGCGAGTTATTGTACTGAAGTGCTATAGTGGCTATGGAGCGAGTTATTGTACTGAAGTGCTATGGGCCTAATGAGAAAGCTTTTCTAGTGCGCTGTCCTGCTGTCCTGCTGTCCTGCTGTAGTGGCAACCGGGGACTGATTTCTTAGTTGAGCAAGCTGGGGTATTGTGGTGTGGAGTATAGTTAATTTTCGGATGCTGGAGTGAGGCGGGATGAGCAAATATTTGCCCATTATGCTGGATGTTCAGGGCAGACTGGTGGTAATGATCGGCGGCGGAGCTGTGGCTGAACGTAAAGCGGCTCCGCTGCTGGAGGCAGGAGCGGAGCTGGTGATTGTCAGTCCTGCGCTTAGCGGGACGTTGTCCGCAGCGGCTGCGGAGGGGCGGCTGAAATGGGTCAGCCGCCCCTATGCTCCCGGAGATCTCCAGGGAGCTGTCTTGGTCTATGCCGCCAGCAGCGACAGGGCGGTGAATGAAGCGGTGGCCGGGGAGGCCCGGATGCTGGGCCTGCCGGTCAATGTGGCCAGCCACGCCGAGGCGGGCAGCTTCATCACGCCCGGTATCCTCCGGCGGGGGCGGTTGACGGTTGCGGTCTCGACCTCCGGGGCGGGACCGTCCGCTGCTGCGCAGATCACGGCGCAGATCGCCGGGCTGCTGGGCGAGGAATACGAGCCTTATCTGGATTTCCTGTATGAGCTGCGTACCGAAATCAAGCGGCTGGAGCCATCGCCCGAGGTTCGCGCACGGCTGCTCCGGAAGCTGGGGAAGCTGGATGTGTTGAATAAGATGAGACAGGGCACCTTTTTACCATGGACATCAGAGGTTATCGAATCATGGATTGCGTGTAACCGTGAGGAGTAGGCGGAATGATCGGGTGGAGTCGGCCCATCGGGAGGCGTAGATCGAATGAGTGGGTGGAGCAGGTCATCGGGAGGCGTAGATCGATTGATCGGGTGCAGCAGGTCATCAGGAGACGTAGATCGAACAAGCGGATAGAGCAAGCATCAAGTACAACTGCTGCGATTGCGGAGTAAGTTTGCATCTGCTCTGGCTGCTTCAAAACTAATTCATCAATCATTAAGACTGCTTCAAAACTAAGTCTGCAAAGACTTAAGCGGCTGCAGAAATTGACTCAAGCTGCCGACAGGATCGTGCAGCTGAATCTGTTCCAAACAAAGGCGGGTTGATGCTTGATGTCCACATATTGAATAGACGATTAAATGGACGAACGGCCGAACGCCGAATGATTAGAGAAATGGACGAATAAGTAGAATAAGTGGATGTGTTTATGACGTTGAACTGGGCGGATTCGCGGGTATGTGGCTGGAATGACCAAAGCTGACTGTTGTGCGGTAAAATAGAGGGATAAATCCCTTTGATTTGGGCTAAATCCGCCGAAATGAGCGAATTAGAGGGATAAATCCCTCTAATTCGGGCAAAATCGCCCGAAATGAACAAATTAGTGGTATAAATCCCCTTAATTCCAGTAAAAGTAGCTCAGATGAGCAAATGAAGGGTAAAAGTGCCCTTGATTCCGGCGAAATTGGCGCGAATGAGCAAATGAAGGGCAAAAGTGCCCTTAATTCCAGCAATAGTGGAGCGAAGGAGCGAATCAAGGGCAAAAGTGCCCTTGATTCCAGCAATAATAGTGACACAATTGAGCGAATGAGAGGTATCGTGCAGGAAACAGGGCGGGTGCAGGTAACTTGAACAGGGGGAATGGTTCATGCGGAAGATTATTGTGGGCAGCAGACAGAGTGCGCTGGCGCTGACGCAGACAGGGCATGTGATTGCCGATCTGGAGCGGCTTAGCGGGGAGCATGGGTTTGATTTTACTTTTGAGGTGCATAAGATTGTTACCAAAGGCGACCGGATTCTTGATGTCACACTGTCCAAGGTGGGCGGTAAGGGTCTTTTTGTGAAGGAAATTGAGCAGGCCATGCTGGCCAAAGAAATCGATATGGCAGTACATAGTATGAAGGATATGCCTTCCGAATTGCCGGAAGGCTTGATTAATGGTGCAGTACCGAAGCGGGTAGATCCGCGGGATTGCCTGATCTCAAGCAGCGGAGCAGGCCTTGAGGATCTGCCGCAGGGCGCGCGCGTAGGCACAAGCAGCCTGCGGCGCTCCAGCCAGCTGGCCGCGCTCCGGCCGGATCTGGTAATTGAGCCGGTACGCGGCAATATTGACTCGCGGCTGAAGAAGCTGGAGAGCGGCGAATACGACGCGATTCTGCTGGCAGCGGCAGGCTTGTCGCGGATGGGCTGGCAGGACCGGGTAACGGCTTATCTGCCGCCGGAAATCTGCCTGCCCGCTGTAGGCCAGGGAGCTCTCGGCATCGAATGCCGTGAGGACGATGAGGAGCTGCGTAAGCTGCTCGCGCTCTACAATGATGAGCGCACCGCTCTTACGGTGACGGCGGAGCGCACATTCCTCGGCGCGCTGAACGGCGGCTGTCAGGTGCCGATCGGCGCCTACGCTGTGCTGGACACGGAGGAAGCCGTGACAACGGGAACAACCGGGACTATTCATTCCGGCGGGACTTCTGGAGAAGGCGGCCTGTCAATCACTTTAACCGGAATGGTGGGAACACCGGACGGATCGGTAATCCTTAAAGAAACCTGTACGGGGAAGGATCCGGTGCAGCTCGGTGCGGAGGTTGCCCGCAAGCTGATTGCCAGGGGCGCAGAGAAGATTTTGGCGGATGTAAAGGGACAGGATATTTAGGGATAAGGTGATAGGGGGATGACGGAGATGGCGGGGAAGGTTTATCTTGTAGGTGCAGGTCCGGGGGATGCCAAGCTGATTACGGTTAAAGGTCTGGAGTGTATCCAGAAGGCAGATGTGCTGGTCTATGACCGTCTGGCGAGTCCAAGGCTGTTGAAGTGGATGAAGCCGGGCGGGGAGAAAATATACGTAGGCAAGCTGCCGGACCGCCATACGATGAAGCAGGAGGACATTAATCAGCTGCTTGTCGATCTCGCTCTGGAGGGCAAAACGGTAGTGCGTCTGAAGGGCGGAGACCCGGTGATTTTTGGCCGGGTGGGAGAAGAAGCGGAGCTGCTGCGGCGGCATGGCATCTACTACGAGATTGTGCCGGGTATTACCTCGGCTATCAGCGTCCCGGCGTACGCCGGTATTCCGGTAACCCACCGGGAGGCTGCGTCTTCCCTGTCGATCATTACCGGACATGAGAGCCCGGATAAGCTGGATCATTCCATTCATTGGGATAAGGTGACGAATGCCACGGGAACCCTGGTGTTCCTGATGGGCGTCGCCAAAATCGGATATATCAGCGCCCAGCTGATGAAGCACGGGCGTCCGCCGGAAACGCCGGTGGCGCTGGTGCGCTGGGGGACACGTGCCGATCAGGAGACACTGACCGGCACGCTTGCCGACATTGAGGAGAAGGTCAAGGCGGCGGATTTCCAGCCGCCGGCCGTTATCGTTGTCGGCGATGTAGTGCTCCAGCGGGAGCACCTCATGTGGGTTGAGGCGATGCCGCTGTTCGGCAAGCGGATTGTGGTGACGCGGGCCCGCAGCCAGGCCAGCGAACTGGTAGACCGGATCGAGGAGCTTGGAGGCGAACCGTATGAGTTCCCGGTCATTGAGACGGTTATGCAGCGTGATGCGGACAAGCAGGCAGAGATTGCTTCAGCGCTTGGCCGGCTTCCAGAGTACGACTGGGTGTTCTTCACCAGTCCGAACGGCGTGGACTTCTTCATGCGCCATCTGGCGCAGTTGAAGACCGATCTGCGCGGTCTGCACCACGCGCGGATATGCGCGGTGGGACCCGGTACAGCTGCGGCACTTGCCGGGCGCGGGCTGATTGCCGAAGAGCTGCCTGGACGGTTCCAGGCAGAAGGGCTGATTGAAGCCTTCGGCGATCAGCTGCAGCCGGGGCAGAAGGTGCTGCTGCCGCGCGGCGATCTGGCGCGCGAGTGGCTGCCCGGCAAGCTGAAGGAGCTGGAGCTGGAAGTGACTGAAGTGGATACGTATGAGACTGTGGTTACTGGTGAAGATGATATTGAACTGGTGAAGCTGCTCGAAGAGAAACGGATTCATGCGGTCACCTTCACCAGCTCTTCCACGGTGCGCAACTTCATCTCTATCCTGAAACGGATGGGCCTGGAAGATCCGCTGACGCTGCTGGCGGGGGTCAAAATCGCCTGCATAGGTCCGGTAACCGAACAGACTGCTGTGGAGGCCGGGTTGACTCCGGGCTTGCTCCCGGACGAAGCGACGATCGAAGGGCTGGTGCAGGAGCTCTGCCGCTGGAATGAAACAACGAGGCTCAGATAACCTGCGGCCTGGTTTCCGCTATTCCGCTATGCAGTCTGGGCCCTGCAATTTTGAACAATGCATTTCAACTTTGCATTTTGTGTTTTCATATTCGAATAAGGCTTGAGACAGATAGATGTGTTTAAATACTTACTGTACAGGAGGAAACAGCAATGAGCTTTCCAATAACTAGACACCGCCGCTTGCGCGGTACAGCCGGAATCCGCGGAATGGTGCGGGAGACTGTCCTGAACGTGCTGGACTTTATCCAGCCGATATTTGTAACCTACGGTACCGGTGTGAAGAATGAGATTGGCTCCATGCCCGGCGTGTATCACTTCTCGCTGGATACCCTGAAGGCGGAAGTGGATGAGATTGCCTCCCTGGGAATTCCGGCCGTACTGCTGTTCGGCATTCCCGAAACGAAGGACGCCATCGGCTCCTCCGGATTCGCTGAGGACGGCATTGTGCAGGAGGCTACCCGGCTGATTAAGCAGTGGTATCCCGAGCTGCTGGTTGTCGCCGACACCTGTCTGTGTGAATTCACCGACCACGGTCATTGCGGCATGGTACATACCCATACGGTAGACGGCGTAGTTCACGGTGATGTTATCAACGATGCTTCGCTGGAGCTGCTGACCCGCACGGCGGTATCCCAGGCCCGGGCCGGTGCGGATATTATCGCGCCTTCCAATATGATGGACGGGTTCGTGCAGGCGATCCGCAGCGGCCTTGACGAGAATGGTTTTGAGCATGTGCCGATTATGTCCTATTCGGTAAAATACGCATCCGCCTTCTACGGCCCCTTCCGTGAAGCAGCAGATTCTGCACCGCAATTCGGCAACCGCAAGACGTACCAGATGGACCCGGCCAATCTGCGGGAAGCGATCCGCGAAGCCGATTCTGATGTACTGGAAGGCGCTGATATGCTGATGGTTAAGCCCGCGCTGGCTTATCTGGATGTCATCCGGACGATCCGCGACCAGTTCGATCTGCCACTGGTGGCTTACAACGTGAGCGGTGAATATTCAATGGTAAAAGCGGCCGCACAGCAGGGCTGGATCGATGAGCAGGCAGTTGTCCTGGAAATGCTGACCGGCATGAAGCGTGCCGGAGCAGATATTATTATTACGTATTTCGCCAAGGATGCAGCCCGCTGGCTGCGCGGCTAGACTATATTCAGCTGTATAATTCAGCAGAGCAGGAGTGAAGAAGCATGGGCAATGTGCCGCTTACACGCAGGGAAGAGGCTTCCCGCACAGCTTTTGAAGAAGCAAAACAGTATATTCCGGGAGGAGTGAACAGCCCGGTCCGGGCATTCAAATCCGTAGGATTAACCCCGCTTTATGTAGACAGAGGTGAAGGCTCGCGCATCTACGATATCGACGGCAACAGCTTCATCGACTACGTCTGCTCGTGGGGACCGCTGATTATGGGCCATGCCCATCCGGAGGTGGTGAAGGCGCTGCAGGAGACTGCGGTTAAAGGGACAAGCTTCGGCGCACCCACACTGCTGGAGACGGAAATGGCCAAGACCGTGGTGGAACGTGTAGCATCGGTGGACATTGTGCGTATGGTGAACTCGGGAACGGAAGCTACGATGAGCGCCATTCGACTGGCCCGCGGATATACAGGACGCAGCAAAATCCTCAAGTTCGAAGGCTCTTACCACGGCCACGCCGACAGCCTGCTGATCAAAGCCGGTTCCGGGGTTGCCACTTTGGGTCTGCCGGATAGCCCCGGTGTGCCGGAAGGTGTAGCCATCAACACCATAACAGTACCTTACAATGACCTGGAAGGGGTCAAAATCGCGTTCGAACGTTACGGCAATGAGATTGCCGCTGTGATTGTTGAGCCGATTGCCGGGAATATGGGCGTAGTGCCTCCGCTTCCGGGCTTCCTGGAGGGTCTGCGCAAGGTGACGACGGGGTATGGCGCGTTATTGATTTTTGATGAAGTGATGACCGGCTTCCGGGTGGACCGCGGCTGTGCGCAAGGGCTGTTCGGGCTGGACCCTGATCTGACCTGCTTCGGCAAGGTTATCGGCGGCGGTCTCCCGGTAGGTGCTTATGGCGGCAAAAGAGAGATTATGGAGCAGATCGCTCCCTCTGGTCCAATCTACCAGGCAGGTACGCTCAGCGGGAATCCGCTGGCCATGGCGGCTGGTTACAGCACGCTGAAGCTGCTGACACCTGAAGTATATACCCGTCTGGAGGTGCTGGGTGCACGTCTGGAAGAGGGCCTTAAGCGTAACGCGCAGGAAACTGGCATCCCTCTCACGATTAACCGTGTGGGCTCTATGGTCTGCCCGTTCTTCACTGAAGGACCGGTTGTCAACTTCGAGACGGCCAAGACCAGCAACCTGGATCTGTTCAAGCGTTATTTCGGCAAAATGCTTGATCAGGGCATCAGCGTTCCCCCATCCCAGTTTGAAGGCATGTTCGTATCCGCTGTGCACAGCGAGCAGGATATTGATGATACAATTGAGGGCCATTATAATGCCCTGAGGTCGCTATGACAGGCGGGCCGGAGGAGTTGTCCGGCACAAGTATCCCTGGTGGAGCGGATGCAGACGCAGGGAATACTGGCGCGGTTATCAGGAACATCACCGGCGGCGGCAAATCGATCCGGCGCGGAGAGTGGCTTCAGGTCATGCCGGGCCGGGTGATTACGGCTGCGGCCGACAGGCAGGCCGCCATTGACGCCTGGCTGCTCGGCACGGCCGGGATGCCGGAGAAGCTGCACGCGCGGCTGCGCCGCGAAGGCGGCATCCAGTGGAAAGGCGACCGGCTGATGCTGGCCCTGTTCCCTTACCGGGAAGCGGGTATTGAGCCGGTATGGCAGGAGCTTGAAGTACTGTACGAGGATGACTTCTGCCTCGTGGTCCATAAACCGGCCGGCATGGCGGTTCATCCGGATGGCAGCGGAGCAGGCGTAACGCTGGATCATATCGTCGCAGCGCATTACGCCGCTTCCGGCGGAGGAGTAGCCGTCCGCCATATTCACCGGCTGGATAAGGATACAACAGGACCTGTGCTCTATGCGAAGAACGAATACGCCCAGCTTGTGCTGGACGAGGATATGCGCGACAAAACCGTATCCCGCCTCTACGCGGCGATTGTGGAAGGCATTGTGCCGCCTGAACTTACCGTGATCGATGCCCCGATCGGCCGTGACCGCCATCATGCGGCGCGCCGGCGGGTCTCGCCGGGAGGACAGGCGGCGGTCACGCGAATCATAGGGCGGGAAGCGCTGCCTGGCGGAACTGTGCTGAAGGTGCAGCTGGAGACGGGGCGCACGCACCAGATCCGTGTCCACCTCAGTCATGCGGGTCATCCGCTGTACGGGGATGACCTCTACGGCGGACCCGGCTGGCATACGGCCAGTGTCCGTGCGGGCGGCAGCAAGAACGACAAGCTGCCGCTGCGTACGGAGCCGGGTAAGGTGAAGTCGGCGATTACAGCCTGGTTTGAAGAGCAGGAGAAGGCGGGCATTACACCGGGACTTCAGGAGCCAGGCAAGCTGGCTGGTCCGGGCCGGCCGGAGGTTAAGCTTAAGGCCAAGGCAAAGCCGGCAGGTGCAGACCGGCAGGCGCTGCATGGCGAGAAGCTTATTTTTGCCCACCCCTGGACCCGAAGCAGGGTTGAAGTATCCGATCCATGGCCGGAGGATATGCGGAAGCTTCGCGTGCAATTAGGCGGGGAGCCGCTGAATTAGTATAACGGCTAGGAGTATGCGGCATGCTTAATTGCACTTTGTACAACTAAATCGGCTGATTAGTAACCGGTTATCCGTTTAGTTGTATTTCGTGCAATTAAACTGCCGGTTATAGAAGATTTTCACCGATTCGTGCGGATTTAGTTGTACAGAATACAGTTATAAGCGGCAAGCAGCTCTTTTCGCTGTTTTTAGTTGTACATAATACAACTATCACCAAGTTTCCATTTGAAATGGAATTTCATATAGCAGCTGATCGTCATCCGCGAAGCTATGTAAATTAACCAAGCAGCGATTCTCCCATAGGAGGTTGCTGCTTTTTTTGCTTTCTGCAGAAGAGTCTGATAGAAGTGACAGAGATTGGCAGAACGAGGCCAACGCCGCTATTTCTTCTCCAGCTCTTGCTGGTCTGTTACCCAAGCCTATCCGGCTGTAAATATTCCGGCGGAGCGCAGGGTCCCGCTGATACATTTCCGCGTTGCTGTTCGTCTTACTGTAAAGGAGATGAGTCTATGAGACGCAATCGCAGAGTAATCCTGGCAACAGCACTGGGTGCAGCGGTTATTGCCACCGGACTGATACTGGCCGCACAGTTGAACAGCAAATACGGCATTTTGAGTATGGCTGCCCAGTTCCAGGGCTTCAAGGTGACAGTAAACAATGAGTCAGACTTTGATCTGAGCATCCTTGAGACTGGTGTGGTTACGAACGCAGCTGCCGGTGCCTCCACAGATGAACTAGGGAAAACGCTCAGCAGCGGAAAAACAATCAAAATCAGACCCCGTCTTAGCTTAAGCGGCGAAGGGGGCATTTATCTGAAATATACAGATCCAAGGGCGCCGGAGGTAGCTCAAACTGTTGGAATATGCTCCTACACCGAATCTTTATCCGGATATTCCAAGGTTACGATAACGAATAATAAAGTGACTGTGAAAGAGAATTGCAGCTGAAATTGTTGCTGATTTTATGGGGGCGATCTGCTTTTTAGCGCGTTTCACCTCCAGTTATCCCTTCATTTCCCTGTTAAAATTACATATCCCAATTATTTGCAGTTTACTAGTAACATTTGTAACAGACGGATATCCAATATATTGATAAATATAGTATGTAAGCGTATCTCATAACATTAACTGGGGGAATCTTTGTGAAAAAAGTAACAAAACTAATGCTCGTAGCTGGTATCTCGTTGGCACTTGTAGGGGTAGGCAACAGCGGCGCCCTGAACAGTGTAACATCTGCAGCGAGCGCACCACTTAAGGTAGGCCGGGTGGAAGCGGCTGCCCATGGTACCAAATGCTTCACAGTAGCTGTTGCTGTAGTACAGAACGGTGTAATCGTTGCAGCTTCGCTGGATGATTATCAATTCCTGGGTACAGATGTAGCAACTGGCGTTCCTAACTCCGACAAAGACTTTGGCCTGAACGGCTACAAAGACCCTAACGTAGTTCTGGCTTCCAAGAAAGCTAACGCTAAATACTACAGCGAGCATATGGCTGAAGCAGCAGGCTCCACAGTTTCTTATGACAAGAACATTGCTGCCGTTGAGAAATTCGCTACAGGTAAAACAATCAAATCCCTTGAAATGACGCTTAGCAAGAAATCCGCAGAGCAAGTAGTTGATGCTGTAAGCGGTGCTACTCTGGTGGATACCTCCAACTATCTGAAAGCAATTTTGGACGCTGCTAAAGCTGCCAAATAATTGCCCTTTTAATATTTGCTTACGGGACTCCTTCACGGCTGCGGCTGTGCGGGAGTCTTTTTTATGTCCGCTTTACGGGGAGAGGCGAGTGGGACCCCTGCGTTTATGGGTATAACAGTATTAAGATGAAATACATCCTGTAAACCGGAATTCATAACTGGGGGTTGGGCCATGAAATGGCAGGGCAGAAGAGGCAGTTCGAATGTAGAAGACCGCAGAGGAAGCCGAGGCGGAGGCGGCAAGCTGATTGGCGGCGGAATTAGCGGGATTATTATTGTGGTGATCGTTACGCTGCTGAGCGGCGGGAATATCGGTGACATTATGGGCAATCTGACTTCCACAGGCTCCAGCACCAGCTCTAACGCACCATATGAGCAGACAGCGCAGGAGAAGGAATTGTCGGAATTTGTGTCTGTCGTACTCGCAGATACCGAGGATGTCTGGTCCGAGGTCTTCCAGGAGCAGGGGAAAACGTACCAGGATCCTACGCTGGTACTCTATAACGGCAGCGTGGACTCTGCCTGCGGAACCGCCAGTTCGGCAGTCGGGCCGTTCTATTGCCCCGGGGACGCAAAGCTGTATATCGATCTCAGCTTCTACGACGAGCTGCAGCAGCAATTCAATGCGCCGGGCGATTTCGCCATGGCTTATGTAATTGCCCATGAGGTAGGTCATCATGTGCAGACACTACTGGGGGCTTCCGAGCAGCTGAATTCACTGCGCCAGAGCCTGAGCGAGACCGAATTCAACAAAGTTCAGGTCCGCTTTGAGCTGCAGGCCGATTATTATGCCGGGGTATGGGCGAAGCATGCCCAAGGAATGAACCTGCTGGAGGAAGGGGATCTGGAGGAAGCCTTAACCGCGGCGAGCGCGGTGGGGGACGACACGATCCAGAAGCGGGCACAAGGCTATGTGGTGCCTGACAGCTTCACTCACGGCACCTCCGAGCAGCGCAAACGCTGGTTCTACAAAGGGTTCAACTCCGGCACCATTGAAGGCGGAGATACTTTTAATGCCACTGAGCTGTAGAGACTAAGCTGTAGATACTGAACGGTAGAGGCAAGCGTATCCGTCCCAATGTTGGTTTTTACTGGCGAAGACAGGCCCTCTGTCTTCTCAAAAGCTTTAAATGTCAATAAAGCAGCGATTCTCTTGGTCATTGGAGGATCGCTGCTTTGCGTTATTGTTCATTTGTTGCAATACACAGCGCTCCCGTACCTGATCTTCACCGTTCTAAAGTCCGGCTACGGACGAAGGTCATTGCGGTACGAGAGCCGGTTGCGGCCGAGTTTTTTGGATTCAAGCAGAAGCTGGTCGGCGTAGACATAGCCTTTTTCCATAGAAGTCTTCTGGCCGGGGTCTGCCTTGTAATAGTACAGTCCGAAAGAGGCGGAATACGGCACGCGGATCATCTGTTCCTCGAATTCTGCGGCTACGCTGTGTCCGTGAAGGCTGTCCAGGATTGCCTGAATCTGTGACTGGCACTCCTCAAAGGTTCTGTTCCTGAGGAACACGGTGAACTCTTCCCCGCCGCTGCGGAACAGGATGTCTTCCTCCTGCAGAAATCGCTTCAGTGTATCCGCAAAGTCAATAATGATGCGGTCACCGACGGCGTGGTTGAAGGAATCGTTGATTTTTTTGAAACGGTCGATATCCGCCACTACAATTCCGATATATTCCCCGCTCTGGTTCAGCTCCTTCATCATCTTGTCCATGTGGGCCCGGTTATAGGTTCCTGTCAGGAAGTCGCGGTAAGCCATCTGCTCGAACTTGTCGCGTTCATATTTGTGCTGGGCGCTTTGCGATTTGGAATAGAAGGAGAGGCTGACGATGTAATTGAGCAGGAAGAGGGCAATCAGCATTTCCCATTTCTCCATTTGCAGCAGGCGCAGGAGCAGCGCATTGGTCAGGGCTACCTTGCTGAAATCAAGCAGGTTACGGCTCCGGAACAGCAGGTGACGGGCTTCCTTACGTGTCTTGATGTCTCCAGAGAGCGCGAAGGTTATGATCAGGAACGTGGAGGACAGCAATGTGGTGACACAGACGACCAGGAGAAACAGGAGCCAGTATCCGAGCGGAAATCTCTCCGCAAAAGGGTGAAGCACAGTGTACAGATAATACGCGGCCGAGCCGCCCAGTGTGAAGGACCCGATGTTGTAGAAGGTATCGAGAAATTCGCCGGGATCGGCGGTTTTTGTCTTCTTTTTATAGAAAAACACAATGAAGCGGTATACGGTTTCGAACAGAAAGGTGCCTAGCGGTCCGGCGAAAATTCCGAACGAAGAGGTATAGCTGATAGCATAATCGATTGTAGAATTCCCGCTCCGGGTCACGATGCGCAGTTGAAAGTAGAAGCTGGAGAAGAGCGTATAGAGCACCAGCGCCTTGATATATGTATAGTCCAGAACTATAGCATGTTTGGGAATGAAAGCTATAGCAACGGAAGCGGCAAACAGGGAAAGGTCAAATACCCGTGCTTTAGACATGACAGAAGTTTTCCTTTCAGGATTTATACCGATTATAACCGAAAAGACGTTTTTTGATTATAAAGTTATTTTGGAATTTTTATAGATTGAACCATACACCCATGTCCTATATCCGGCAGCGGTCATATAATACTTTGTTAATGTGGAGCCGTCTGCTCTCGTGCAGAAGTGAATCTATAAGCCGGGGAGAGGAAGTTATGAAAATATTGCTGGTTACCTACTGGGGCCTTACCAATATGGGCGGGATCTGGACGTATATGAAACAGCTTGCCGATAAGCTGAGCGAACAGGGACACTCCGTTACACTCATGGGAAGCCATGTGGAGAACAACACCTTGTATTTGCTCGGGCAGAATGCTTCTTTTGATAAAAAAGCTTTCTATACCCTGCTGCTCCCGCACCTCGATATTACCTTATTCCCGCATCTGCATCTGGAGCATGGGATATTCAGCTTTGAGCTGGGGCGTTATGTATTTGAGGGTGGAGCGGCGGTTCTGGGGCTGGAGAATTACGATGTCATTCATGCCCAGGACCCCATTGCCTCCTACGCGCTGCGGCGGATTATGCGCCGTCCGGTTCCTCTTGTCTCCAGTGTGCACGGGGCATTGTCCCGGGAAGCTTATTATGAATACAAAGGGCTTGAGCCTGAACTTACCCGCGAGGAATATGAGCGCCGGCCGATCTGGCGGTATTTCCGGCGGATGGAGGCGCTCGCGGCCCGGTCGGCTGACTTGATTATGGTCTCTTCGAACTGGATTGGTCAGCTGACCCAGGAGCTCGGTGTAAGCAGAGAACGGATTCATACTTTGCCGTATGGAGTGAATCTGGAGCAGTATGCGGCCAGGGCGGCGAAGCCTTCACCGCTTAAGATCGGAGGCGGAACCAAAGTAATCATGTATGCCGGACGCCTCGAATATATCAAAGGTGTGCATGTGCTGATCGAGGCTCTGGGAATGCTGCAGAAGCACCGCTCAGACTGGACCTGTGTAGTGGCCGGCATAGGCAGCCTGCTGGAAGAGCTCAGGGAACAGGCGCGCCAGCTTGGGATTCTGGAGCATATCCGTTTTGCCGGGAAGCTGGATAATATTCCGGCAGCACTAAGCGAGGCTGATATTTATGTACAGCCTTCCCTGCAGGATACTCAGCCGTTCTCGGTCACCGAGGCTCAGCTTGCAGGCATTGCCCCGATTGTTGCCGGCACTTCAGGTATGCCGGAAATGGTCCGCCACGGGGAGACCGGCTGGATCGTTCCGCCCGGTGATGCCGCCCGGCTGGCCGGGCTGCTGGAACAGCTGCTGGATAATGAGGAGCTGAGAGTACGTACCGGCTTCCAGGCAAGGGAGTGGGCGCAGCGCAGCCGTTCACTGGATGTCATGGCGGCCGGAACGCTGAATGTATACCGTAAAGCCATAAGTATGCGGGAGAGCGTACAAAGCCCGGCAGTCCGTTCCACCTTGGGAGCAGAGCCGGCGGCAGGACCCGTTCCCGGAGCCTTCCATCCGGCCGATGTGCTGAATGCGATGTATCCCGGCATTCCGCTTGCGGCGAGCATGCGGGCAAGGCTCCCGCAGGATTATTCCATTCCTGACCCTCTTACGGTACTCACCGATCCGAAATAAATTCCTGTCCGCCGAAGTAGGCGGCAAAGTTGTCATGCCTTCCTGATTGAAGCATATACATGAGTGGAGTAACATTTTGGGCTTATGCTCTGGGCTTGTCTCAGGGATAGATTATGCCAAGAAGGAGGACATTTCCCGTGTTTGACCAGTCACACGGCTTGCGGTTTGATATTTATGAACGCATTCACCTTTCGGAAGAGCTTCCGGGAATAGCTGAGCTGGAGGAAGTCGAGCTGATTCCCGACATCCAGGTAATCCAGCGGGAGGACCGGGCGGAATTGCACGGGCAACTGCTGCTCACCGGACTCTACCGGGGGGAAGATGATCGCACACAGCGTCTGGAGCATGCGATTCCTGTTGAAATCACAGTCCCGCTGACCCGGGTCAGCTCACTTGAAGACATAGGGGTTGAGATCGAGAATTTCGATATTGACCTGCTTACAATGCGAACCGTCAACATAACAGGGGTCCTCTCGCTGCGCGGAATCGGAAACGCGGATGCCCAGCCGGCCTGGCAGCAGGAGGAATATACAGTAGCCTACTCCCCTGAGGCTGAAGCGGATAACCGCGGGCCGGAGAATGATGCGCTATATGAAAATTCGCTCTGGACCTACGGGGAAGGTGTCGCGGAGGTTTCAGTGGAGGATCAGGAATATGCGGATTCCGTGGAAGCCGCGGGTAATCCGCTATTCCTGGAAGGCTCTTTATACACTCAGCCTTCGGCCTTAGTATCCGCTCAGTTGAAGGACAAGGAACCCAAGGTAAGAACGCATAGCCTGGATTCCTCACCCGCAACCTTTCCATCCGGAACAGCGGATTCCGGGCAGAGCTACAGCAAATCTGCGGCTGAGCCGGTCTCCAGTCATTTTCTTCCTTCCCGGGAGAAGACAGAAGAGCCTGCTGCGGTAAATGATTCGTTCAAGGCAGGTACGGAGGAGGCCGGTTTCCAGACGGGGACAGCCGCGTTGAATACTGTGGATCATTGGGGTACTGCCAGTCTTCATGCAGTCAATCAGGCAGAGCCGGTATTCACATCCGCAGCCAGTGATGATGCAGCAGTGCTGGCCGAGAATGAAGAAGTGCCTGAAGAGGTTCAGGCTATAGACAATGAGAGCTTCGTGTCCGAGGAATTCTTACCTCCCCAGGAGGAGAAGCAGGATCTCAAGATTGCGCTGGGCAGCAAAAAAGATCCGGCAATTGCCGAGCAGGAGCCATTGACCTTCTCTTCGCTGCTCAGCTCCAGCCGTGCGCGCAAGGAGCAGGAGATTCTCCATTCCGAGGAGGTAGCCTCCAAAGCGGCGGTTATTCCTGAGGCAGGGAATGATACCGAATGGAAAAGCCGGTTCATCGGCGGCCTTGGCGGTACAGAGCTATTCCGCAAAGTGCGGCTCTGCATCGTCCAGCGGGAAGAAACGCTGGATACGATTGCCGAGAAATATCAGCTCAGTACCAGAGAGCTGTCCATGTATAACCGGCTCTCCGGACAGAATGTAGAAGAAGGCCAGGTTTTGTATATTCCCTAGGATGGACCGGGGAATGCGGGAGGAAGTTGCAGGGGGGCTGTCCCACAAGCCATGACATGGCTGCTTGGGGCAGCCTTATTTTTTTACATAGGGTATATATATCTTGGCCCGGCCTGTTGCGGGTTCATATTCGCTTAGGCAGGGTTAATGGTCACTATCGGCTTATGTACTTGCAGATTCAACCAGCTGTGCGCCGGTATACACTACTTCTTGGGAGGATGGGATATTTATGAAGAAAAGAGTGACGGCAGCTGCGATCGCATTGGGCGTGGCGCTGACTGCTTCAGCCGGCGTCTATGCCGCGGGCAACCTGCAGGAGATTCGGGCATCGCTGAATTACAAGCTCGGGATCATCGTGAACGGTCAGGTCTATGCGATGAAAGACGGCAACGGTAAAACGCTTGCCCCGATCACATACAATGGCACAACGTACCTTCCTGTACGCTCAATCAGTGAAGCGCTGAACACCTCTGTCACTTATGACGCCGCAAACAGCCGGGTCGTCATCGGCGGCTCCGCTTCTCCTGGCACGTCCTCTCCGGAACCGGCCGCGGTACCGGTACAGCGTCCGAAGAGCCTGCCGTCCGACTTCCCGCTTCCGTCCGATGCCAAAGTATTCAATCTGATCGAAGGCTCGGCGACCGGCACGCCGTCCGCGACGTTCAGCTATCTGACGAAGCAGGACCTGGAGACGCTTGGCAATACGTACAAAGAGTATTTTGTGCGCAAAGGCGCCACCGCCAAATCCGAGGAGATCTCCGCGGAAGCCTTCTCGATTATCGATGCCGGAAGCACGTTTTCGGTTACGCTAGACGCCTACCTGGGAACTGGCAGCTATGGAGGCTACAATATCGTCAACGTGATCTGGAGCGGGAAGTAAGCGGTAGATGGGCGGCTCTCTGTGTATTTAACTCTGTTAGCCCTGTGTGTACAACTCCGTTAGACAGTTTTTTGAACCGGGCGGTATAAACTCTGCCCTTTGTGTGTATGCTGGTTGACTAGGAATAGGACTGAATGTATTATTGACATAAGTAATAACTAGCATAAAGACTGGGAACGGGAAGAGTAGGCGGTCAGCCCTTCAGAGAGCGGAATTGTAGTTGCTGTGAATTTCCGCAGGATGCAGCCCCCGAAGTCGCCCCGGAGTCGCCCTTCTGAGCTTGCCTCCATATATATGGAGACCAGGTTAGGATGTGGCCGGACGCAGCCGTTATCTGCATGAGTGTCGCGCTAAGCTTACGGACCTGTAAGGGGTCTGAGGCGGGGGTTTATTTTTTGTTAGCGCGAAACAAAGGTGGTACCGCGAAAGAATGGCCTTTCGTCCTTTGAGACGAAGGGTCTTTTTGTATTTAAATATAAGGATTTATGTGTTTCACTCTATCAATCATCCTTATATTTCTCGCTGAAACGGTACCGTCCTTAGACAGGACGGCAAAGCCGTTTCCACTTGTCAGATTGTTACAGAATACAAAATGCTTCTCATCATTTTCTCTAATGGAGGGTTCACAATGGCTGATAACAACAATACAGCAGCAGAGCTGACGAACCAGCTGGAAGCGGCAGAAGACACCGCTACTGCGAATCACAAGCAAAGCGATATGCCGACTACCTATGATCCGGGGTCGGCGGAGAAGAAATGGTATACTTACTGGATGGAGAACGGCTTCTTCGAAGCAGGCAAGCGGCCGGATGCGGAGCCTTACAGCATCGTAATTCCGCCGCCGAATGTAACAGGAATGCTGCATATCGGACACGCACTGGATTTCACGCTTCAGGATGTGCTGATTCGAACCAAGCGGATGCAGGGTTATGATACCTTGTGGCTGCCGGGTACGGATCATGCAGGCATTGCTACGCAGACCAAGGTAGAGCAGAAGCTGCGCCAGCAGGGAATCTCCCGCCATGATCTGGGACGCGAGAAGTTCCTGGAGCAGGTATGGGCCTGGAAAGACCAGTATGCAGAGACGATTCATGACCAATGGGCCAAGATGGGCCTGTCTCTGGATTACTCCCGCGAACGGTTTACCTTTGATGATGGAATGAAGAAGGCGGTAAGCAAGGTGTTTGTTGAGCTGTACCAGAAGGGCCTGATCTACCGCGGCAAACGCATTATCAACTGGGATCCGGCTGCACGCACGGCTCTGTCGGACATCGAAGTTGAATATAAAGAGGTAAATGGCCATCTGTACCATCTGCGCTATCCGCTTAAGGACGGCAGCGGCTATATTACTGTAGCTACAACCCGGCCGGAAACGATGCTGGGCGATACTGCGGTTGCCGTGCATCCGGAGGATGACCGTTACAAGGATCTTATCGGCAAAACCCTGATCCTGCCGATTACCTTGCGGGAAATTCCGGTTATCGCTGATGATTATGTAGATAAGGAATTCGGCAGCGGCGCGGTGAAGATTACCCCGGCACATGATCCGAATGACTTTGAGATGGGCGTGCGCCATAATCTTCCACAGATTAATGTGATGGATGAAGGCGGAATTATGAATGCGGAAGCAGGCAAATACCAGGGACTGGACCGCAGTGACTGCCGCAAGGCGATCATTGCCGACCTGAAGGAGCAGGGTGTGCTTGTATCCATTGAGGACCACGTACATCAGGTTGGACACAGCGAGCGTTCGGGAGCCGTAGTTGAGCCTTACCTGTCCACCCAGTGGTTCGTGAAGATGCAGCCGCTGGCGGAAGCTGCTATCGCGGCGCAGAAGGATGGAACCGGCGTTAACTTCGTGCCGGACCGCTTCGAGAAGACTTACCTGAACTGGATCGAGAATGTACGCGACTGGTGTATTTCCCGCCAATTGTGGTGGGGCCACCGCATCCCGGCCTGGTACTCCGAATCTACGGGAGAGATCGTTGTTGCGAATGATGAAGAAGAAGCACGCCGGATCAGCGGCCTGACAGACCTGAAGCAGGATGAGGATGTTCTGGATACCTGGTTCAGCTCGAACCTCTGGCCGTTCGCCACACTGGGCTGGCCTGATGAGAACAGCAGCGACTATCAGCGTTACTATCCGAACAATGTGCTGGTTACCGGCTACGATATCATCTACTTCTGGGTAGCCCGCATGATCTTCTCGGCTCTGGAATTCACCGGACAGAAGCCATTCTCCGACGTGCTGATGCATGGTCTCGTACGCGATGCTGAAGGACGCAAAATGTCCAAATCACTCGGCAACGGTATCGATCCGCTGGATGTAATCGAGCAGTATGGCGCAGACGCTATGCGCTATATGATTACTACAGGCAGCACAGCCGGTCAGGATCTGCGGTTCCGGATGGAAAAGGTAGAGCAGGCGCGGAATTTTGCCAACAAGATATGGAATGCCTCACGCTTTGCACTGATGAATCTAGAAGGTGTTTCTTTTGAAGATATTGACATTACAGGTGAGCTCAGCACGGCGGACCACTGGATTCTGCACCGCCTGAACGAAACTTCCCGCGATATTACGCGTCTAATTGACTCGTACGAGTTCGGCGAGACCGGCCGGCTGCTGTACAACTTCATCTGGGATGATCTGTGCGACTGGTATATCGAATTCGCCAAGCTCTCGCTGTACGGAGCGGACGCGGCTGCCAAGGCCAAGACACAATCGGTTCTGGCCTATGTACTGGACCGCACGCTACGCCTGATTCATCCGTTCATGCCGTTCATTACGGAAGAGATCTGGCAGCATCTGCCGCATCAGGGCGACACCATCACACTGGCCGAATGGCCGAAGTATGATTCTGCGCTTGAGAATCCGCAGGCAGTGGCAGAAATGAATCTCCTGATGGATGTTATCCGTGCCGTTCGTAATATCCGTGCGGAAGTGAACGTGCCGATGAGCAAGAAGGTAGAACTGATTATCAAAGCCGGGGGGCAGGAAACCCTGGACATTATTTCCCGCAACGACAATTACATCGGGCGCTTCTGCAACACCTCTTCCTTCGAAGCAGGGCTTGCGCCGCAGACACCGGATAAAGTGATGTCTGCTGTGGTTACAGGCGCCGAGCTGCTTCTGCCGTTATCAGGACTGATCGACATTGAACAGGAAATTGCCCGTCTGGAAAAAGAAGTCCAGACACTGAACAGCGAAGTTGAACGCGTGGAGAAAAAGCTCGGCAATCAGGGCTTTGTCGCCAAGGCGCCAGCTAAAGTCATCGAAGAGGAGCGGGCGAAGCAGGCGGACTATTCCGATAGACGCGAGAAAGTGCTGGCCCGTATCGCAGAGCTGAGAGGATAAGGGACATGGAAGAGATCACACGGAGCGGCAGTGCCGCTCCCTTAAGTTCTTATACAGAAGCAGTAGACTGGATTAACAGCCTGATTCCTTTCGGTATCCGGCCGGGTCTTGAACGGATAGAGCTTCTGATGGAGAAGCTGGGTCATCCGCACCGCAAGCTCAAGTTCATTCACGTAGCGGGGACGAACGGCAAAGGCTCTACCTGTGCCTTTCTGACCCGTGTGCTTATTCAGAGCGGTTACACGGTGGGGACCTTTACTTCTCCTTATATCACGAAATTCACGAACCGTTTCCAGTACAACGGAATCGATATTCCCGAAGAGACTTTGCTGGAACTGGTTAATAAACTGCGTCCGCTGGTTCAAGAGATCGCGGGCGGTGAGCTGGGTTCGCCGACAATGTTCGAGGTGTCGACGGCACTGGCCATTCTCTATTATGGCGAAGTCTGTTATCCGGATGTAGTCGTATGGGAGACTGGTCTTGGGGGAAGGCTGGATGTAACGAACATCGTTACCCCGGTTGTGTCTGTAATCACGAATGTGGGGCATGATCATACCGATGTGCTGGGAGATACACTGGAGCTGATTGCCGGTGAGAAGGCCGGAATTATTAAGCCGGGCGTTCCCGCAGTCAGCTGTGTGAGCCAGCCGGAGGCTATCGCAGTACTGAAGGCTAAAGCGGCGTCTACCCGTTCTACTCTATATTTGGCTGGAGAAGATTTCAGCTATAGTGGCGTAGAGCTCAGGGACGGCTACCAGCATTTCACCTTCCAGGGTCCATTCCGCTCGCTAGAGCTGGATATCGCTATGAAAGGCGAACATCAGCTGGAGAATGCAGCGGGAGCTATGATGGTCCTTGAGGTGCTGCGTCAGTATATGGCCTTCATGCTGGAGGACGAGGATGTGCTGGAGGGATTCCGCGGTACATTCTGGGCCGGAAGGCTGGAGGAAGTAGGCACTTCGCCCAGAATTATTCTGGACGGAGCGCATAATCCGGAAGGTGCAGAGAGCCTGGCCAAGAGTCTTCCGCAGTTTGGGCCATACGGTAAATTAAATTTGCTCATGGGGATGCTGGCAAATAAGCATCACGAGTCGTATCTCAAGCATATACTGCCTATAGTGGATACGCTCATCCTGACCGAACCGGATTTCCGGAAGAAAATGGACGCGGAAGATCTGCAGGCCATCGCAGAAAGTCTGCGGAATAAATATGCCAAGGAAAACTTGGAAATCATAGTAGAACGTAATTGGGGCCAAGCGCTGCATCTGCTGCAGACGATCACAGCGGACGATGACCTTGCGGTCGTGTCCGGAACGCTGTATTTGATTTCTGATGTACGCAGTACGCTTTTACGGCAACCCGATTCTGAAAAAGGCTGGTGACGAACTGTTGGATACTACTGAACGTGTGCATTTTATAGGGATCGGCGGCTACGGTATGAGCGCGATTGCCCGGGTGATGCTGGAGATGGGATATACAGTTACGGGTTCTGACGTAGCTGCCCAAGAGTTAACGGAGAAATTGATTGCCAAAGGTGCCAAGGTCTACATTGGACATACGGCCGAACAGGTCAAAGGCGCAGATCTGGTCGTATATTCTACGGCGCTTGCATCGGATAACGTAGAATGGGTAGAAGCGGAGCGTCTCAAAATACCGATTCTTCACCGTTCGCAGATGCTTGCCCGTCTGCTGAATGAGCGCAAGGGTGTGGCTGTTGCGGGTGCGCACGGCAAGACTACCACCTCGTCGATGATTGCTCTGGTTATGGAAGACTGCGGCGTGGATCCTACGTATATTATTGGCGGGGAGATCATGAACGTCGGTACGAATGCCAAGGCAGGACAAGGGGAATTCGTCGTAGCCGAAGCGGATGAGAGTGATGGCTCATTCCTGCAGTACCATCCTTGGCTGGGGATTGTAACGAATATTGAAGCCGACCATCTGGAGAACTACGGCGGTGATTTCGGCCAGCTGAAGGAAGCTTATGTGCAGTTTATGAACCAGCTGCGTGAGGACGGAACGGCTATTGTGTGCGCGGATGATGAGAATGTGAAATCTCTGCTGCCTCAAGTAAAAGGTACGGTTATCACCTACGGAATTTATTCGGAGACTGCAGATTACACGGCGACCGACATCGTTCTGGGCGACCGCCAGGTGTCGTACACGATGAATCGCGGTACGGAGGTTCTGGGCCGTATTGAGCTTTCCATTCCGGGGCAATACAATCTGTATAATTCAATGGCGGCGGTAATTTCCTGTCTGAAATCCGGCATTGCCTTTGAAGCGATCGCTGCAGCAATTGTGAAATTCCACGGTGCCAAGCGGCGCTTCCAGGTGCTGGGAGAGATCAACGAGATTCTCGTCATTGATGATTATGCGCATCATCCAACGGAGATTCAGGCTACCATTAGTGCTGCCAAGGCTACAGGCAAACGGATTATCGCCGTGTTCCAGCCGCAGCGCTACACGCGTACCTTCTTCCTGCTGGATGCGTTCAGCCGTGCGTTCAGCGAAGCGGACGAAGTGATTATTACCGATATCTACTCGCCTGCCGGAGAGAAGCAGATCGAGGGAGTCACCTCCGCGAAGCTGGTGGAGCTCATTGTGCAGAACAGCAACGCCGGTGCACGGCATCTGCCGACGAAGGAAGCTGTGCTGGCTGACCTGCAGGACCGCATTGCTCCCGGTGATCTGGTGATTACAATGGGTGCGGGTGATATCTGGAAGGTCGGGTATGCACTGGCGGATAATCTGAAGAATCGTTAATAGGGCTTAGGCCATTCTATGCAGATTACACATATCTCTTTACAGTAATAGGATAGCTAGGTATTTTAACAGAAACGGTTTCCGTTCCTTGAATAAGGACAACGAAGCCGTTTCTTCTTTTTATGTCAGGAGGTATCTGGCGGTCTGAGAAATTAGAAGTGAAATTAAACCAACATTTTGCCGATATAGCTTGTGAATGATATTGTCCTTAAAAGAGAAGGTATTCCCGCATATTTGGTGGTGTACTCATGAGCTTTCAGCTTGATATTAATACATTGTTGTACTTGTTCATCTTGGGGAACTTGTTTTCCGGCCTGCTGATTACCTTTTACCGCTACCATTTCGCCAAGGATACCGCCTCGGTCCTTTTTATAACTGCAAAGTGGCTTCAGGTCGTCTTCTGGGGCTCTATTCTGCTATGGGATTATATCCCCCATTGGATCGCCGTACCTCTAAGCAATGCGCTCATTCTGGCTGGAGGAGGTCTGGAAATTTCGGCCCTGCTGATGATGATGGGGATGATGGACCGTAAGGCGAAGCTCTATTATTCGGGGCTGGTTGCGGGCAGTGTTCTGAGCTTTTGTATCATCGCCCTGTTCTTCAACCATGCGAACCTGCGGGTGGCCACGACCTCGCTATGGGTAATGCTGTTTGTGATCTACCCCGGCTACCGTTTGACGGCGGGTAAAGAACGTTCTCCGCTCCAGAAAATAATGGGAAGCGTATTTTATACCATTGCTGCCGTGATGCTGTTGCGGTCCTTTGTCGCGCTGATTCTGGAACCGGAAATGGGACCGCTGACAGCTAATCCTGCACAGTATTTGTATTACCTGGGGATGTTTTTGATGCTGGTCGGGGGAATTGCGGCTTTCATCCTGCTCTCCAATGAGCATTCATATGAGAAGCTGAAGCGCATAGCCACTTATGACAGCCTTACCGGAATCCTTGGCCGCAGGGCTTTTCTGATAGAGGCTGAGCTGAAGCTGGCGATGGCGGCAAGAAAGCGGGAATACTGCTCAATGCTGCTCTTGGATCTGGACCATTTCAAAATAGTGAATGATACATATGGACATGACAAAGGCGATGTAGTACTTCAGGATTTCGCGCTTACCATTGAGAGCCGGCTGGGAATCGGTGACTTGTTCGGCCGGGTTGGCGGCGAAGAATTCGCCATTATGCTCTATGGGCAGGATGCGGAGAACAGCAGCCGCAAGGCGGAAGAACTGCGCCAAGCCGTTAAGGAGGCTTCGGGAGACAGTCTTGCCGGCGGGTACACCGTAAGCATCGGAATGATTACAGTGCTTCCGGATCAGCAGACCGCCTTGAATACCCTGTACAAGCTTAGTGACAGAGCCCTGTATCAGGCGAAGCAGGACGGACGGGACCGTGTGGTCAGAGCCGGGTAAAAGAACGGGATTATACACATCATACATATGACATCGATGAGCAAGGGGGTGGACGCTATGGCTGCCAGTCTGGATTTCAAGACACTGCTGGCGTGTCTCTTTTTTGGTAATTTCTTTACGGTTATGCTCACTCTGGCTTACCGGTCGCGTTATCCGAAAGATGGTACATCCCTGCTGTTCCTGACCGCCAAAATTCTGCAGCTGGTGATTATGATCCTTCTGCTGTTAAGGGAATATCGTGAATTTAAGGTTGTCCTTCCCTGCATTATTCTCTTGAATCTGGCCGGTGGAACCGCAGAAATCTTCGCACTGCTCAAGATGCTGGAGGTCTATTCCGAACGGATAAAGCGGATTTATTATACACTAACCGGATGTGCCGCACTTGCTCTGCTCCTCCTGTATCTGCTGTCTCCGGACGTACCGCGGCTAATTGCAGCTGCCTCGCTTGCCGGGGCACTGCTGCTGATCTATCCTGCGTATATGTTATGCTGGAAAGTGAAAAAAACACCGCTTCAGGAAATTATGGGCTTGCTCTACGGTATTGTTATCCTCTCGATGTTCTGCAATGCAAGCAGACTGGTATATCCTCCGCCTGAGGGCTCACCTATTGGTGAGTGGATGCAAGTCTTTTTCTATATAGGAATATATCTGCTGATGTTTCTCGGAACCGCCGGCTTCATGCTGCTCTCCAGGGAGCAGTCCTATGCGGAACTTGAGCGTGCAGCCACATACGATGAGCTCACCGGCATTCTTAACCGCAGAGCCTTCGTGCTGCGTGCCCGGCCCCTGATTGCTGCGGCTGCCAAGGAGATGGCGCCCTTCTCTTTCCTGCTGCTGGATGTGGACCATTTCAAACAGGTGAATGATACCTATGGCCATGACACGGGTGACAAGGTGCTGCGCGACTTTGCCCGCAGAATTGAGCGCCAGCTTGGCAACGGGGACCTGTTCGGACGGTTCGGCGGGGAAGAATTCGCTGTGCTGCTGCACCGGGCGGATGAGGAAGCGAGTGAGGAAGTGGCTGAGCGTCTGCGCCGGTCCGTGCTGGACGCCACCATTGATGGGATAACGCTCTCTTATACAGTGAGCATCGGTCTGATTACGATCGTCTCGGGCGAGCGCGTCCCGCTCAATACTTTGTACAAGCTGAGCGATACCGCCCTGTACCAGGCGAAGCAGCGCGGACGCAATTGTGTGGTCCGAAGCCACGGCTATACAGCGAGGGAGCTTGAAGTACATTCCTGAGTGTACTGACCATAAGTCTAAACTGCAATTTAAATTAAATCACAAAATTAGGAACAACAGCGCTTCTCCTTTTACTGGAGCAGCGCTGTTTTTGTATCCGGGCTTCGTAAAATGACAGTTTTTTGAAATTATTTTTGCATTAGCCAAGAAACGACAAAACTCCGCAGAACTTTGGGGTAATATATGCTAGATACCTGGCACTGCCAGACACAGACAGATAAATGGAGAGTAGGAGAAGAAGCCATGAGGGAAAAATTGCTGTTCATATCTGCAGAGAATCCATTTCCGCAGGATAGCGGTGGCAAGCTGAGAACGGGCAATATTCTGAATATTTTACTCGCCAAATACGATGTGGATCTCTTAACGTATTCAGGTTCCAAAGACACGGAGGCCATACCGTCGCTTACCGTGCATGAGGTGAAGCGCACAATGAATTACCGCAGGGCGATGCTTCGCTCCTTGTACAAATGGCGCAATTGCTCTTATATGAGCCATGTAGATGTGGATATGAAGGAGAAGATTACAGAGCTCTGCGGACAGCATGCATACAGCCATGTCTTTATTTCGCACAGTCTGCTCGGCTGCTGCATTGACATTGTGCGCCGTTCCCTCCCTGGCACTGTTATAATCACGGACGCGCATAACTTCGAGAGCGGATTGTCTGCACAGCTTGCCCGCAGGAAGAGGGGGATCGCCAAACTCTTTTATTCCCTTAATGCGGTATGGACGCGCAGAGATGAGCTTAAGCTGATGGACAAGACCAATCTGCTGCTTACAACATCCGAACAGGACGGGCTGAGCTTCAAGGCACTTTCCTTTAAAAATTCCTTTAAGGTCCAGGTGATTCCTAACTTCATACGTATGGGCGATTATCGGACAAATACGCTTTTTCCGAAAGAGCCGTGGATTATTCTCCCGGGCAATATGAACTACTTCCCGAACATTAATGCAGCTACCTATTTCTACCGTCAGATCTATCCGCTCATCAAAGCCAAGGTTCCGGGCATCAAATGGTATATCGTCGGCCGGGATGTGCATCCGGAGGTTGCCGCTCTGGCGGACAAGGACCCTTCCATCATCATCACCGGATATGTCGACAGTGTGGCGGACTATATACGAAAGGCGCAGGTTGTGATCGCTCCTCTGCAGGAGGGCAGCGGAACACGCCTGAAGATACTGGAGGCCTGGGCGCTCAAGACTCCTGTCGTTTCAAGCACCAAAGGAGCAGAAGGGCTGCTGTATGAGCATTCCGCGAATATTATGATTGCCGATGATCCGGTTACGTTTGCCGAAAGCGTGACTCAATTACTTCAGGATCACGAAAAGGGAGTAGTGCTTGCGGACCGTGCCTACCAGACCCTGCTGGCTAACTATGAGGCGGAAAGTGTCCGGGAAAAGCTGCTAAGTCTTGTCTAATTGTAAGGGGAATACAAAAAAATATTATTTCATCCCATAAATCGACAATCTTTTTCCGGGAACTGCGTTACTATTGATCTACATCTAAAGATTCATAAATGAAGGCTGGATGTAATCCGGCCTATTTTTCTTTGTATACAATAATAACCATTTACATAGAACCAAGGAGCTATAGCCATGAGAGAGAAAATGCTGTTCCTATCAGCCCAGAGTCGTTATCCCGAAGATTTAGAAGGAGAAATAAGAACAGAGAATTTTCTTGATATTCTGCTGGAGCGGTTTGATATTGATCTGCTCGAGTATTGTCATTGCCGCCGGGAGCCTGCGGTAGAGTCTGGACCTGCGCTTACAGTGCACCAGGTGAAGAGGTCTTCTGCTTCACAGAGATCCCTGCTGCACCCGCTGAACAAGCTGCGCTCACATTCTCCGCTGATCGGTACTGACAAGTCTTTGCGGGCGGAAGTCACAGAGATGTGCCGCTTGAATACATACAGTCATGTGTTTATTTCGTATTATATGCTGAGTAATTGCCTGGATATTGTAGCCTCAATGCTTCCGGAGGCCGTCATCATTACAGATGCGCACCGTTTCGGGAGCAGAATGCTGGAGAATAGGGCGGCCGGCAAACGCGGAATTAGCAAAAGCTATCATAAGCTGAATGCCGCACTGATCCGCCGGGAAGAGCGCCGATTAATGAACAAGACCAGTCTGCTGCTGACCGCTACAGAATGGGATGCCCTTTCTTTTAAGGCGTTATCCTTTGCGGATGCAGGCAAGGTGCATGTAGTTCCGCCTTACATTGACCTGAAGGAGCCTGCTTATGCCTCCGGTGAGACCGTAATCAAGGAGAAATCCATAGTCCTTCATTGGAATATGAATACCGGCCAGGGCAAGAATGTGGCTTTATTGTTCTTAAAGAAGATATACCCGCTGGTCAAAGCGGAGGTGCCGGATTTCCGTTGCTATATGATCAGCGATAAAGTACATCCGGAGGTTGCCGCTTTGGCCCGCAATGATGCTTCTATTGAAATTGTCAGGGAATTTGAACATACAGCCGATTACATCCGGCGGGCCAGCGCCGTGGTAGCTTCTTTGCGCGAAGGCTGCGGGGGGCAGATTAAGATCCTGGAAGCCTGGGCGCTGCGGACGCCGGTCGTCTGCAGCTTGAGAGGTTCGGAGGAATTAATCTGTGAGACGGGACGGGATATTCTGCTCGCAGGCACGAGCGCAGTCTTTGCCGGCCAGCTGGTGAAGCTGCTGACAACGCCTGAGCTGGGCTCCATTATTGCGGATCAGGCTTACCGGACACTGCTCAAGCATTACGCGGCGGAAGGGGTCAGGGAGAAAGTACTTAGTTTGGTGTAAATATATTAAAATAGCATATCCATCTCACATCTATCATATATTTCAGTATAGAACTGAAGATAGCGAGGTGGGAGCATTGAATAGCGGAAGAATGACATTCCGGTTTGATGGGGAGACGGCAGAACGTAAGGCGGAAATGGCAGACCGCCGTATAGGAAGAGAACCAGTTATAACCCTGGAGGTTGAGGACAGGGAACAGCGTGAGGAGATTAGAACGGCCCCGCATCTCCGTGCAGATGAATATATAGTTGATCTGGAGCGGGTGGAAATCCCCCGTGCAGCTGAAGTATCTTATATGAAATCCTCTGGTCCGCGCCGCCGTAACTGGGATGATTCAGATGGAGAGTATGATACTGGACAGTATTCATATCTCCCAGACTCAAGTACGCGCACAATTCCAGTTTATGCGGAGGTTTACAGGGACGATGATAATGCACCACCAGGTGAGCACTACCCGCTGTTTGAGGATGAGCGGGGCGCTGAGCAGGAACGGTTCGGGCAGTTCAGCACGCACGGGAATCTGTATGGGGGCTCCTACCATACCCGTCGCCCTTCTTATTGGTGGAAGTTCGCTTTATCAGTAGCAGGGGCATTAGGCACGGGAATCCTGCTCGGCTATGCAGCGCTGTCCTTCATCAGCGGCGGAGGGACGGGCACCGGGAATGGAAGCGGCAGTTCCGCTGTTCAGACGGGGATCGTTCAGAGCCAGAATGACACTGGCGGGGGAGCGGAAGCAGATATCACAGGCATGCCGGTTGAAGGAACCGGTGAAGCGGTGGCAGCGCATATTCCGGTACAGATTGCGGCGCAGAGCTATTATCTGCTCCAATACGGCGTATTCAGCACACCGGCTGGTGCTGCGCAGGCTCAGCAGGAGCTGCTTGCCGCAGGGCTTGCCGCAGGTCTGGACCCAGCAGACGGCAACCGGGTGTATGCAGGGATGTCGCCTGAGCGCGAGCAGGCCAAGCTGCTCAGCAGCGGTCTGAAGAATCAGGGCATCGAGCTGTACGTAAGGGAAGTGGCCTTGCCCGCTGTGGATCAGGTCAGCTATAACGGAACGGCGGAAGCGGTGGACAGCTATTTTGCAGTCAGCAGCCAGTTGTTGAGTGAGCTGAGCGGCCTGTCTGCTTCGCTGCTGAGCGGTACGGCCAGCGGTACAGACAGCTCAGCGGTAAGTGATCTTCATATGCAGTGGACCGAAACCGTCAAGCAGCTCGAGTCCGGGCTGTCTCCGGAGGGGAAGAGTATTGCCACCGGGCTGGAGAAATCCATGAGCCGGGGAATATCCGCACTGAACGAGTACGGCAAGAATAAGGCAGAGGGCCTGCTCTGGGAAGTGCAGGAGGCTATGATGAGCTTTTTGACCGGCCAGAAAAGTCTGCTGTCTGCGATAAGCTGAACGTTCACCCCATTGTATAAGATGTTGCCCATCCCCCGTACCGGCGGTTTGCCGGACGGGGGATTGCTGTGTTTCTCGCGAGTATAGCTACTGCATGATAAATCAGTTGCCTATTGTGCCGGAGTCGGATAATGTTAGTGGACCACACCCGGCGGAGACTGGTGAAACCGGGCTTTATGCGGCACGGCTGTGGTAAACATTCCCTGAACGGATTTTGCGTTTGTATTGAACTCCGTTTCACCGTATAATAATTAGGGTGTCAAAAAATGGCGAGGGAAGACCAAAATGAAGAAGAAAAATGTAGGAACACTGCTGTTATTTCTAATTCTGGGCTGGCTGGCCGGAGCATGGATTGCCAAGCTGCTGGAACCTGTAAAAGCTCTGTCTTTTCTTACAACCTCGACTGTACTCAAGTGGTCGCCGCAAGCTGATTTGGACATCATAACCTATGACATCACTATCCATTTGAAATTGTGCCTGCTCAGTCTTGCCGGAATGATAACAGCTGTATGGCTGTACCGCAGACTGTAGCGTTCGCTGCCGGCATCTAGAAGGGACGTTTATTACAGTGGAGCATGACAACACGCGACACATTATTCTTGCTTCGGGTTCGCCGCGGCGGCGTGAACTGTTAGCCTCGCTTGGCCTGCCTTTCGAGGTTCTGGTCAGTGATGCTGATGAGAGTACGCCGCCGGAATGGACGCCTGAGACCATCGTGCGTAATCTGGCTGTGCGCAAAGCGGAGGCAGTACTCCCTGCAGCCGGAGACCGGGATGCTGTTATTGTCGGCAGCGACACGATTGTCGTGCTTGACGACAAGGTGCTCGGCAAGCCGGTGGACGAGCAGGACAGCGCTAAGATGCTGGCCATGCTGCAGGGAAGGACACATCAGGTATATACCGGGGTGGCCTGTATCGGTCTCGCAGAGGGTCGGACCCTGGTGGATCACAGGGTAACCTCTGTAACTATGAGAGCAATGAGCGAAGATGAAATCTGCGCCTACATAGCGACCGGGGAGCCTGCCGACAAAGCCGGCTCTTATGCAATACAAGGGCTTGGTGCCACCCTGGTGGACGAAATTGAAGGCTGTTATTTTAACGTGGTCGGTCTGCCGTTGTCGCTGCTAAGCGGCATGTTGTCCGGGTTCGGCATTTCTGTACTGAACCGGCAAGGATAGCAGGAAGAAAGAGGGTTAGGGATGGAGTCGCAAACATTTATGCTGCGTGACCTCCCCCATGAAGAACGACCACGAGAGCGCATGATGCATTATGGGGCGGAATCATTAAGTCAGGCGGAGCTGCTGGCTATTCTGCTGCGCACAGGTGCGCAGAGTGAATCGGCTATTCATATCGCCCAGCGGTTGCTGGGGATTACAGGCGGCCTCCGCGGGCTGGCGGACCTGAGCATTGAAGAACTGACAACAATCAAAGGCATTGGCCCTGCCAAGGCCGTGCAACTGAAAGCAGGCATAGAGCTGGGAAGACGCATGGCGAACTCCCGGCTTACAGAACCGGTTATCATCCGCAGTCCCCAGGACGCGGCGGAGATTCTGACCGAGCAGCTGCGTTATTTGCAGAAGGAGCATTTTATCTGCTTGTTTCTGAATACGAAGAATCATGTTATTGCGCAGGAAACATTGTCCATGGGCAGCCTTAACGCCTCCATTGTGCATCCCCGCGAGGTGTTCCGGGCAGCCATGAAATGCAGCAGCGCAGCTATTATATGCGCACATAATCATCCGAGCGGTGATCCGACACCGAGTCCTGAAGACATCTCCTTGACCTCAAGGCTGATGCAAGCAGGTGAAATCGTCGGCATCGACGTGCTGGATCACCTGGTCATTGGTGACAGCAGCTTTGTAAGTTTGAAAGAAAAAGGTTATATGTAATACAATTGTCTAGATCCACAAGGAAAAGGAGCATACAAGATGTTAGGTGGTTTTACGAAAGATTTAGGAATTGACTTGGGGACAGCGAATACGCTTGTCTACGTGCGCGGTAAAGGGATTGTTGTAAGAGAGCCTTCCGTGGTAGCCATTAACACTGATACTAAGACGATTGAAGCTGTAGGGGAGTCCGCCAAAAAAATGATCGGACGCACACCGGGCAACATTCGTGCCATTCGTCCGATGAAGGACGGGGTCATTGCCGATTTTGATACTACGGCAACAATGATCAAATATTTTATCCGCCAGGCACAGAAGCAGCGCTCGATGTTCCAGCGCCACCCGAATGTCATGGTCTGTGTTCCATCCGGAATTACGGCTGTTGAACAACGCGCCGTTGAAGATGCAACGAAGCAGGCGGGAGCGCGTGAGGCCTATATCATTGAAGAGCCTTTTGCCGCTGCCATCGGAGCAGATCTCCCGGTATGGGAACCTACAGGAAGCATGGTTGTGGATATCGGCGGCGGAACTACCGAAGTGGCGGTCATCTCACTCGGCGGTATCGTAACAAGCCGTTCTGTGCGCGTAGCCGGCGATGAAGCGGATGAGTCCATCATCCAATATATCAAACGCCAGTATAATCTCATGATCGGGGAACGCACTTCGGAGCAGCTGAAGATGGATGTAGGTTCTGCTCTGCCGCTCGAGAAAGCCGAAACTATGGAAATCCGCGGCCGCGATCTCGTAACGGGACTTCCTAAGACGCTGACTATTACCTCTGATGAGATCTGTGAAGCTTTGTCGGATACAGTGAATGCTATTGTTGAAGCTGTAAAAGTAACGCTGGAGAAATGTCCGCCTGAGCTTGCTGCCGACATTATGGACCGCGGTATTGTGCTTACAGGCGGCGGTGCACTTTTGCGTAACCTGGACAAGCTGCTGGCGCGTGAGACCGGAATGCCGGTTATCGTTGCCGAGAATCCGCTGGACTGTGTAGCTATTGGTACAGGCAAGGCACTCGAGAATATTCATTTGTTCAAGAGCCGCAGCAGTTCGAGTCTTCGTTCCAAACGCTAGGACAATTCTGACCTGTGAACGTCAACCCCTGATGTGGGAGAAATTCGGTTGTTAGAGGGTGTTGAAACTGTTTAAGCTGTTTAATAATAAACGTTTATTTATATTGCTGATTACACTGGTTATGTTTATCGTGGTGATGGGCTTCAGCCTGGGACAAAGGAAAGCCTTGTCCTGGCCGGAGAACTTCCTCAGAGATACGACCGGTTTCGTGCAGAATTTGTTCTACAAGCCCGCTGGATACGTAGCGGGCTTGTTCCAAGATATCGGGAACCTGCATGATCTGGCTGAAGAGAATAAGCAGCTCAAAATCCTGGCAGCGCAATACGCCCGGGATAAGGCGCAGTATAACTTCATTAAAGCCCGGAATGAGCAATATAAAATAGATCTTCAATTCACTGAAGCTCAAAAGAATCTGTATAACTATGAGTATCATATCGCTAATGTAGTCAGCCTGACGACAGAGCCAAGCAACAACATGCTGGTCATTGATCTCGGGGCTAAGGACGGTATTAAGCTGAATATGTCCGTAACTTCCGTCGAAGGGCTCGTTGGGGTGATAAGCAATGTGAGCAATTTCACCTCCACCGTCAAGCTGATGACGATGATGGACATCAATGATCCCAACTCCCAGCCGGCGATTGCGGCAACGGTGTTCAACAAGGAAGGCGAAACCTTTGGGATGATTGAGAAATACGACCAGCAGACCGGTATGCTGATGATGAACAAAATTCCGGCAGGAAATCCGGTTGCCAAGGATGACCTGATCATCTCTTCCGGCATCGGCGGACTGTATCCGCTCGGGATGACCATCGGTACGGTTCAAGAGGTGAAGACTGGGGAGTTTGGTTTAACCTCCACTGCAATCATCAAGCCGGCGGCAGGATTCCAGGACTGGAAGGAACTCTTCGTTGTCTTTACGGAGGAGCGTGCGGAATAGTGAGGATGCGCAGATCCGTTCTAATTCTATTGTTGTTCCTCTTATTTATCCTTGAAGACACTATTCTCCCCTGGCTGATTCCGAATGCCTGGGAGATGCGGATTATCCCTGATCTCGTGTTCATCGTAATCCTGTTTGTGACGGTATACCATCACCGTCATACGGCACTTATTCTTGGTTTATCCTTCGGAATGCTGCATGATGTGGTGTTCTATGGCCGCATTCTTGGGGCACATTCTTTTGCAATGGGCTTATCCGCATATCTGATTGGTCTGATATTCCAGATTCCGCGTGCACCTCTGCCGCTGATGATGACGGTGGTGCTGCTGGGCAGCCTGCTGGAGGACAGCATGCTTTTTGCCATTTACAGTGTCTTTAATCTGAGTAAAGAGCCCTATAACTGGGCGCTCCTGCACCATATGCTGCCTACTATGCTGTTTCATTTTGCCATCGGCTTGCTTCTCTACATCCCGCTCCGGCGCCAGCTGGAGCTACTGAAGAAAGAGACCCGCAAAGAAGAAGCTGCTTAAGCCGCTGCTGCATTTTCTTATCCTATAAAGAAGGAATTTGCCCGGCCCGGCACGAATGAATGAGGATGGGGGGACAGGCATATGACAGTTAAATCCAAGCATGTAAGGATTAAGGGCATCAAGGATGGCCTGGTATTCCTGCTAGACGACAAGTGTCCCTTTGAAGATCTCTTAAGCGAGCTTCGCTACAAGCTGGAGCACAGCCATCAAAATATTCTGACCGGACCGATTGTGCATGTGGACATCAAGCTGGGCAACCGTTCTGTTACCGAAGAAGATAAAGAGGCAGTTCTAGATATCCTCAAAAGCCAGGGGAACTTATTAATCCGTTCCGTTGAAGCCTTGGAGGACCCTGAAGAGAAGGATACGGAAGCATTATTTATGATGAGCGGAATGCTCCGTTCCGGCCAGGTGCTGCATCATGAGGGCAACCTGCTGTTTCTCGGCGATGTGAATCCGGGAGGAACCATCACCTGCTCGGGGGATATCTATATTCTTGGAGCGCTTAAAGGGATGGCACACGCCGGAATCAACGGCAATCAGGAAGCAATTATTGCGGCTTCGCTGCTGGCTCCTACCCAGCTCCGGATTGCTGATATTATCAGCAGGCCGCCGGATGAATGGGGAACCCGGGAGAGCAGCATGGAATTTGCCTATTTATCAGGCGGTGCTATGCAAATCGACAAAATTCATAATATAGTCAAATTACGTCAGGATTTAAATGTGTTTAAAGGGGTGTAGCCTCCATGGGAGAAGCGATTGTCGTAACCTCGGGCAAAGGCGGAGTTGGCAAAACAACCACAACAGCCAACATTGGGACCGCGCTTGCATTGCAGGGCAAAAAAGTATGTCTGGTCGATACTGACATTGGACTGCGGAATCTGGATGTAGTCATGGGGCTGGAGAACCGGATCATTTACGATCTTGTGGATGTGGCGGAAGGCCGCTGCCGTCTGAATCAGGCGCTGGTCAAAGACAAGCGTTTTGAAGAGCTGTATATGCTGCCTGCAGCCCAGACCAAAGACAAAACCTCAGTCACACCGGAGCAGGTCAAGGATATTATTCTTGAACTCAAGAAGGAATACGAATATATTCTGATCGATTGTCCGGCCGGAATTGAACACGGCTTCCGCAATGCCATTGCAGGGGCCGACAAAGCTATTGTGGTCACTACTCCGGAGCATGCTGCGGTGCGGGATGCGGACCGGATCATCGGTCTGCTGGAGCAGTCACATGTGGAATCGCCGAAGCTGGTGGTCAACCGTATCCGTCCGGGAATGGTGAGATCCGGCGATATGCTGGATATCGAGGATATTCTTCAGGTGCTTAATATTGATCTGATCGGGATTGTGCCTGATGATGAGCTGGTCATCAAGGCAGCGAACAGCGGTGAACCTACCGTGATGAATCCGAATTCTTCAGCAGCAATTGCTTACCGCAATATTGCCCGGCGTATTCTTGGCGATGCGGTACCGTTGATGCAGCTGGACCAGAAACCGGGTGCTTTTAAGAAGTTCAAGAAATTTTTTGGAATGGGCTGAACCCTGGCCAGGCACTTGTTTATAGCGATCTTTCGTCTTGACCCGCCTGCTGAGAAATCCTTGGCGGGTTTTTTTGTGCGAATATACGGAGTAAGGCCGGTACCTCCACTTCCGCTTGGTAGTTATCTCCCGCAGGGCTTGTTCTAAAGCAGCTTCCGCTACTCATAAAATGGAAGTAAAACAAGCCCGTCCGGAGGGATCAATATGGAATACGAGAGAGATATCAAAAATCGCCGTAAGAAACGTATACAGAGCTTATTAGAGGATCAGACCGAAGCCGGATCAGCGCCTGCGCTTTTCACGCTGCCTGACAACACTATCCCATTCAGGGAATGGGGGGCGGGTCCCCGAAATGAATTCACTGCTTCAACGGAACCTGATCCTGAGGTAATGTGGAAGAAGCAGCGCAGCAGCTGGGAGGACGAAGGCGGGGATGGGCCGCGATTTGGCGCAGGTTTCATGCGGAGGACGATAGCCAGCCTGCTGGTCTTCGGAGCGGTGTGGGGAATCTTCGCAGTGAGTGAGCCGTGGGCCGTGAAGTCGCAGTATTTCATTACTGGCGCACTCAGTAATGATATGGATTTCGCCGCAGTGCAGGTGTGGTATGAGGAGCATTTCAATGGAGCCCCTTCGTTCATTCCGATCTTCGGAGATAAAGAGGTGCCGGCAGAGAAAGTGACAGCCGTTCATGAACTGAGCGCCCCCTTGGAGGGAAGCATTGCGCGTCCCTTTGCCGCGTCCCTTAAGGGGGTCGAAGTGATACCGGCAGATGATTCAGGCTCGAGTGTCACAGTGGAAAGTGTAGATACGGGCCGCGTATTGTCCGTGTCCAAAGAAGCACAGGGAGGCATCCGGATCACCGTCCGCCATACCGGAAATATAACGGCGGAATACGGCCATTTGAGCGGGACGCGGCTCGCGGTGGATGACTGGGTACAGAGCGGAGATGCAGTAGGCTGGATTCAGGGGACAGAGGATGCACAGATTCCGATGCTTTTTTTTGCGATTATGAAAGACAAGTCTTATATTGATCCTGCTGAAGTGGTATCGTTTGATTAGGATCTTCGGTATTGAGCTGTCACTGCATCCGCTCTTCGTGCTGATTCTGTTTTTCTCCGTGCTCACCGGACAGTTCCTTGAAATTATTACTCTGTTTTCGATTGTATTTATCCATGAACTCGGACATGTATGTGCGGCACTATTGACCGGGGTTACCGTCAAGTCCGTGCAACTGCTGCCGTTCGGGGGAGTAGCGGTCATTGAGGATCATGGACGGCTGACAGCCGGACGTGAAATGGGGATTGCCCTTGCCGGACCGCTTCAGAACGGGATTATGATCCTGATGGCGCTGGCCCTCAAGCAAGCGGAGTATGGCAGCAGCAGCGCTTATCTGGATTATTTCATCGGCGCCAATGCTATGATCGCGCTGTTCAATCTGCTGCCGGTGCTTCCGCTCGATGGAGGCAAAATCCTGCAGGCAGCTCTAAGCCTGCTGCTTCCGTATTATTACACCCTGCTGTGGATCGGCAGAGTCAGTATTGCGGCCAGTCTGCTTGTTGTGGTGTTCGCCCTGCTTCCGCTGGGAACCGGCGGCGGACTCCGTCTTAACCTGCTGATGATTGGTGCCTTTCTGCTATATTCCAACGTAACGGACCAGCGTAACCTGCCTTACCGGTTTGTTGCCTTTTTGATGAACAGGGAACAGATCTATGAGCGGTATCTGCAGTCGGAGAGCGCTGCCCGGCCAATAGTTGCGTTCTCTGCGAAACCTTTGGATGATATATTGCGTCTATTTAAACGTAACCATTATCATTTTATCTATGTAATGAACGATGACAGGGATATAGTGGCTGTTCTCCCTGAGCAGCGTCTGATTTCTTCTTATTTCGGAATATAAAGCTAGAATGATTCAAACCAGAGGTGAAGCCATGAAACAAATGATCGTTCACTGCACACAGCATATTACTCGTATGGCACTTCTGGAGAACGGGAGGCTGGTGGAATATGCGGCTGAACGCGATCAGCAGCAAGGCCTGGTCGGGAGTTATTATAAAGGTCGGGTTATGAATGTGCTGCCGGGTATGCAGGCGGCTTTTGTAGATATCGGACAGAAAAAGAATGCCTTTCTATATGTAGACGATGTACTGCATCCCCATTTGGAGAAGCAGCCGGAGGTGAAGCCCTCTATTGAGACGCTGCTGCAGCCCGGTCAGGAGATCGTCGTCCAGGTGAGAAAAGAGCCGCGTGGCGGCAAGGGGGCGCGGGTGACTACCCACTATACCTTGCCCGGACGCTGGATGGTGTATATGCCTTTTGCCGAGTATGTCGGGGTTTCCAAAAAAATCAGCCGTGAATCCGAGCGAAGCCGGCTTAAAGGAATCGGCGAACGGTTGCGTCAGGGTGAAGAAGGAATCATTATGCGTACAGTCTCCGAGGACGAGCCTGTGGAGGCTGTTGAAGGGGATCTGGCCTTTTTGCGGGCCCAGTGGGAAGTAATTACCCGGCGGGCTAAGGAAGCGGACGCGCCGGCGTTGCTGCACTGTGATCTGAGCATCGTTCAGCGGTTTATCCGGGATGCCTTCAACCCGCAGCGTGATGAGCTGATGATTGATTCGGCCAAGGCGGTTAAAGAGGCGGAAGCATTCCTTACAGATATGGCTCCCGAAGGGTACAAGCCTGTAGGATTCTATCGTGGACAAGAGTCCATCTTCTCGGCATATGGGGTGGGGGAGCAGCTTCATAAGAGCTTCAGCCGCAAAATCATCCTTGAAGGAGGGGCTACGCTCATTTGGGATGAGACAGAGGCGCTCACTGTTATTGATGTGAATACGGCTCAGTACACCGGCGGGACGAATCTTGAGGATACTGTGACACGGACCAATCTGCTGGCGGCGGAAGAGATCGGGCGGCTTGTCCGTCTGCGGGATACGGGCGGCATTATTATCGTTGATTTCATTGACATGGAGCGGGAGGAGCACCGGAAGCAGGTCATCGCGAAGCTGGAGAGCATCATCAGCCGTGACCGCACCAAGACGCATATTCTCGGCTGGACCCATCTGGGCCTGCTGGAAATGACCCGCAAGAAGGCGAGGCATGATTCGGCCGGATTTGCTCCGGTGATCTGTCAATGCTGCGGCGGGACCGGCAAAGTAGGGACATGGCTGGAGTAGGGCAGTTTTTTTCACGCTAAGAGGGTACCGTCTGTTAAAAGGATGATAAAGCCGCTTTCTACTTGACTTGGGCTAATTAGTATGATAATATCTTCAAGTATGTGTTTGGTTGTTAAATTCCTGCACATGCTGTAACCGCTCCGATCGGGTATATCAAGTGCAATTCCTCCGGGGGTTGCCACCTAGACTAGGCGAGTCTGAGACATGAGGAGGTGCAAGTACAATGTATGCAATTATCGAAACTGGCGGTAAACAATACAAAGTCCAAGAGGGCGACGTGTTGTTCATTGAGAAGCTGGAAGCTGAAGACGGCGCAAGCGTAACGTTTGACCGTGTCTTGGCTGTTTCTAACGAAGGTGGTTTGACTGCAGGAACTCCGCTGGTAAGCGGCGCGTCTGTAACAGCCAAAGTCGAGAAACATGGTAAAGGTCATAAGGTTGTAGTTTACAAATACAAACCTAAGAAGAACTACCACAAGAAACAAGGCCATCGTCAACCGTACACCAAAGTAACTATCGAGAAGATTCAGGCGTAAGAAGGTGCGTTAATGATTAACGTGCGGATTACACGGGCTTCTGCTCAAGGTGTCATTGTCGGTTTTGCCGTCAAAGGGCATGCGGAATACGCAAGGAATGGTAAAGACATCGTCTGCGCGGGCGTTTCGACCGTTACGGTTGGAACTGTGAATGCGATTGAAAGCCTGACCGGTGTAGTCCTGGATACTTCGATGAAGGATGGATTTCTGAGTGGAACCCTGGTTCCCGTGAATGATCCTGAAGTCTCCGCCAAGGTGCAGCTTTTGCTGGAATCCATGGTGCTGATGCTCAAAGATATCGCTAAATCTTACAGAAAATTTGTTCAGATACAGGAAGTCATTATTTGAAGAAGGAGGTTGACAACATGTTGAAATTGGATCTTCAATTATTCGCATCGAAAAAAGGTGTAGGTTCCACAAAGAACGGACGTGATTCCCACTCTAAACGTCTTGGCGTGAAACGTGCTGACGGTCAAGCAGTAACCGGCGGCAACATCTTGGTTCGTCAACGCGGAACAAAAATCCACCCGGGCACTAACGTGGGTATCGGTAAGGATGATACACTGTTCGCACTTGTGGACGGCGTAGTGAAGTTCGAACGTTGGGGTCGCGATCGCAAAAAAGTGAGCGTGTATCCGGTTGATGTCGCTCCGGTAGCAGCGGCACTGGAAGCGTAAGCTTTCGGAACCTATTTAGATGAGAAGCCTCCGGCATGAGTGCCGGGGGCTTTTTTTGAAAATATTCGCACCTATAGAATTCAAGTCAAACACCCGGCAGGAATGCTGGTGATTGCAGGGAAAGCCTGTGTTATACTGGGAAATGAAAAATATCGAGCAAGATAAGCAACCGCTACATTGGAATGAATTTTGCGAACCGAGGGACGGGGAGAAAGAATGAAATCCTGGAAAATTATTGTCTGGGCAGTCATGTTATCCGCAGTGCTTCCTTTAGGTCTCGTGTATTGGCAACCCTCCCTTTTCACATGCCTGCTGCTCGGTGTATGGGTAGCGGCAGTGCTTGCATTCAGCTTTCTTTACAACCGGCGTCATTATGAAGAGGAACTGCGTATACAGGAGAAGACTCTGCAGCAGGCGGCAAACCGGACACTGAATCACCATCGTCATGATTGGATGAACGATTTGCAGGTGCTTTACGGATATATCCAGCTGGGCAAGCCTGATAAATCCGTGTTATGTGTGGAAAGAATAAAGGAGCGTATCGCGCTGGACAGCCGTATCGCCAAACTGGGGGTTCCTTCACTGGTGTTCTACCTGCAATCCTTCCGTACCTACAGAAGCAGCCTGGAGCTGGAAATAGAGGTGGAAGAAGGGCTACAGCTGGAGGACAAGCTCAGTCTCGAAACAGGCGATGAGCTGACATCTGTGATTATGCAGACCGTTAGGGCGTACCAGTACAGCGGACTTGCACCGCAAGGAGAAGCGCGGAAGCTTCGGCTCGGATTTTCACAGGAGGGAAGAGACATTCTTATCTCTTTCGAAGGTGAGGGAGATCATGGAAATCCCGAACTGCTGCAGGGGCAAATTTATAATATAGTACAAGGAAAAATCATGAAGGCGGAGCAGTTTCAGCCGAGCACAAGCTATGTAGAACTGCGTTTACCGCTGGAGATGTAAGGAAGGTGAACATTAATGTTCGTAGATAAAGCTAAGATTTATGTTAAGGGCGGCGACGGCGGAGATGGTCTTGTGGCGTTTCGCCGTGAAAAGTATGTACCGGAGGGCGGTCCTGCCGGCGGAGATGGCGGCCGCGGCGGAGATGTGATTTTCCGTGTAGATGAAGGCTTGCGTACACTGATGGATTTCCGTTATCAGCGCCATTTCAAGGCCGATAAGGGAATTAAGGGACGCAATAAGAGCCAGCACGGGGCAAACGCTGATCACATGATCGTGCGCATTCCTCCGGGAACTGTGCTGATTGATGATGATTCCCAGGAGATCATTGCCGATATGACCCGTCATGGACAACAGGTCGTTGTGGCCCGCGGCGGCCGTGGCGGCCGGGGGAATACCCGGTTTGCGACTGCAAACAACACTGCGCCGGAGCTTGCCGAGAACGGCGAAGAAGGCCAGGAGCGTTATATCGTAATGGAACTGAAGGTAATGGCAGACGTAGGTCTGGTAGGATTCCCGAGTGTGGGTAAATCTACATTGCTGTCGGTAGTATCTGCTGCCCAGCCGAAGATTGGTGCCTATCACTTCACAACAATTACACCAAACCTTGGTGTCGTTGACGTTGGGGATGGCCGCAGCTTTGTTATGGCGGATCTGCCGGGCCTGATTGAAGGTGCGAGTGAAGGTGTGGGGCTTGGACATGAGTTCCTGCGCCACGTTGAACGTACACGTATCATCATTCATGTCGTGGATATGTCCGGCTCTGAAGGCCGTGATCCCTTCGAGGATTGGGTGATGATTAATGACGAGCTGAGGCAATACAACGCTGCCCTGATTGACCGTCCGCAGATCGTTGCGGCGAACAAGATGGATATGCCTGATTCCGAAGAGAATCTTGCGGCCTTCCGCGAGCGTGTGGCGGAGCTTCGTCCGGATCTTGAAATCATGCCGATCTCCTCGCTTACCCGTCAGGGAGTGCAGGAACTGCTCTACCGGGCAACAGACGTACTGGATAGTATTCCTGTCGCACCGGTCGTTGAAGAAGTGGCTGAAACTACTGAGCGCAAGGTGTACAAGCTGGAAGCGGAAGAAGATAATTCCTTCACCATTACCCGCGACAATGAAGCATTTGTAGTCACTAGTCCGCGTATTGAGCGGATGCTGAAGCGGATGCAGCTGAGTACACATGATGCTATCCTCAAGCTGGCCCGTACCTTGCGTCACATGGGTGTGGATGCCGAACTGCGCAAGCGCGGTGCTGTAGAAGGCACTATTGTGCGCATTGCTGATTTCGAATTCGAGTTTGTTGAGAACAGCAGCTACTATTAATATCTGCACTTGCTGCTGAATGCTGTCATGCAGCTTTGAATATGCCGGCTGTGTTTCCCGTGAGGGGACACAGCCGGCTTTTTTAATAGACAGGGGAATAAAAGAACGGCTTTGTATAAAGTATGCTTTAAATATTTGGCTAAATTTACTACAATCATATGTGGGCTGAAGAATAGGGATAGGTTATGGGCGGACCGATTTATCTGTAACCGAATCCAAATAAGGAAATCCCCGTATATAATTAAGGGCAATAAGCACTAATTTCCAGCTGAACCAACCGATAATATAAATACAAACCTGTCATGAAAGAGGGAATAGGCAGATGGCAATTATTGAAGTAGTCAAATATGACGGGCCTGCAGGCGTCTTCGCCTGGAAATATCCTAATCAGGAGCTGGGCACATGGACACAGCTGATTGTGAATGAATCACAAGAGGCGATTCTGTTCAAAGGCGGTGAGGCACTCGATTCCTTCACAGCGGGACGTCACACGCTCAGCACGGCGAACATCCCGATTCTGTCGAATGTAGTGAATCTGCCCTTCGGCGGCAAATCACCATTTACAGCGGAAGTGTGGTTCGTGAACAAGATGAACTCTATGAACGTCAAGTGGGGGACAAGTTCGCCGCTGCAGCTGCAGGATCCCAAATACCAAATCATGATCTCTGTCCGTGCCTTCGGCCAATTCGGAGTCAAGATTGAGGACCCCCGCAAATTCCTGCTGAAGCTGGTGGGGACGCTGCCTTTATTTGATCAGGACACTATGGTGAGTTATTTCCGCGGGCTGCTGATGTCCAATATTAATGAATTGATCTCTTCTTATCTGGTACACAAAAAAATCAGCATTCTGGAGATCAATGCCTATGTCGTAGAAATTTCGAAGCATATACAAGGCCGTCTGGCGTCGTCCTTTCTGGATAGCGGGATCGAGCTGAATAATTTCTTTATTGATTCCATTAACATTCCTGATAATGATCCTGCCATACTCCGCTTGAAAGAGGCTTTAGCCAAAAAAGCAGAGATGGACATCATCGGCTTCACCTATCAGCAGGAACGCAGCTTCGATACCATGGAGGAAGCCGCAGGGAATCCGGGTAATTTAGGCGCCGGGATGATGAATACCGGCCTGGGGCTTGGTATGGGCTTTGGCCTTGCCGGACCTGCGACTGATATGATGAACAGGATGACACGCGGCATGTCACTGGACGGCGGAACAGCGGCGGGACCGGGAACCAATTCCAAATCCTGTGCAGGCTGTGGAACGCTTAACCCGGCAGATGCGCGGTTCTGTACCGGCTGCGGTCAGAGCCTGCAGCCGGTGCCGGCAGCAGCTAGCAGTACTTGCCGCAACTGCGGCAAGCCGGTAATTCCCGGCGCCAAATTCTGCCCGCACTGCGGGGAGAGCCTGATCATGAAATGCACGGGTTGCGGGCATGAACTGCAGCCCGGCCAGAAATTCTGTGCGGAATGCGGAACAAGGGCGGCTAATGGGTGAGCCGGATGAATAAACAAAGGTCTTACACGGGGCTTATCACTGTCATTTATGCTGCTGTTCTGGCGGTCACTGTTTTCTCCTTCTTCATGCTTGGATTTTCTGAGTCGCTGGTGCGTTTCATAGTGACCCTGCTTGCCGTATGCATTGCTGAGACTGCCGTATATGGTTATTGCGTATTTTGGCTGCGTTCCGCTCCTGATGTCAGCAGGACTTCACCGCTACTCCTGAGCGGTGCTTGGATTATTGCCCTATATGTATTCGTGGTAATTGCGTTAGCTGTGCTGCTTGACTGGATTCTGGAACTGAGCCCGCTCTGGTATGCGGGAGTGCAGCTAGTTGTGTTGGTTACTGCTGTGGCTGTTCTGGAAGCGATAGGGTTATATGGCCGGAATGCAGCGTCTCAGGAACAGAGGGATGCCGATGCCTCAAGGAATCTGCGGCGTTACCGGCAGGAGCTGCGTGAGATTAGAGAGCTTGCGGGGAGCTGGAAGCATCCGGAATCCATTCGTTTGACTGAACTGGTGGATTCCTTGGGGGAAAAGTTCCAGTACAGTGATCCGGTTTCGAATCCGGAATTGGCCGCAACCGAGGATATGATAAGCCAGCAGATTTCTCTGCTTCATGACCACGTTGCCTTATTGCTTGTACTGAAGGAGCCGCCAGCCGGCTGGGAAGCGGAAACACAGGAATTGACGGATAGTATTGCCGGCACGCTCCAGCGGCGCAACCGGGAGCTGGCGGCACTTAAATAGGAGGAAGATTACGGAATGGGTATCATGAATGAGCTAGAGGGACTGCTGCCGGGCCGGGAAGGCCAGCCGTCTGACGGTCTGCCCAAATATGAGCGGACAACATTTGACTATGTAACTATTGGAGTGGGCTACCTTGTGATGCCGCTCGGGCTTGTGCTTGCTTTGATCCGCTTCTTTGGAACACATTACAAAAATTACCGCAAACCCGTCAACTACAGCCTGCTGTATCATGTTTTTGTAGGGGGATTTGTGCAGATGATGGGCTTTATCCTTTATTCTATATATAGTGACGACGGGATCGATGTCATGACGCTAATTATAATGTTATTCCTCTTTGCGCTTGTTCTGCTCCTGCCCGCGTCAGCTTTTGCCAAAAGGGCGGCCAAAGCCAGATTCCGTTTCTCCCAGCTCGCCAATCAATATGTGCAGCTAATCACTGCCGGCAGAGTACGTTATATTGGAAATCTGGCTGACCGTACCGGGCAAAGTGAGGCGGATGTGAATCGGGATCTGATCTACCTCAAGAAGTATGGGGTGCTGGACTCCGGGCTGCTCTTCAGTGAGGGAGCGGATACTGAGCCTGATGCTCCGGTTAATCAGGCGGATTCATCGCCATTTTCTTCCCCGGGCGGACAAACGGTATATCAGCCGCCAAGACCGCAGCAGCAGCCGAAGTCTATACGCTGCCCTGGCTGTGGTGCGCAGAATACCGTCTCCCCTCTGCAGTCCAAGAGCTGTGACTACTGCGGTACGACCGTCTCTTACAGTTAGGTGAAGGCTGTTCCTCCTGATTAACGGGCGGAATAGCCTTTTTTGAAAATTCAAGGTCACATGCTGACAGAGGAAAAAGTGTTGCAATTTAAGTCTTCAATCCCGTATAATGTCCACTATGTACATACAAAAGTCTTTGGGGTGAGGACGTTCGTGAAAGAACGCTATTATTTGGTCCGGGAGGACATATTGCCCGATGCTGTACTGAAGACCATGCAGGTCAAGCAGCTGCTGGAAGCAGGAGATGCCAAAACGGTACACGAGGGCGTGGAGCAGGTTGGGCTTAGCCGCAGCGCTTTTTATAAATACAAAGACGGAATTCATTTGATTCATCAGCTGGAACGTGAGCGTATAGTAACCATCTCGATAGATCTGGAGCACGAATCAGGTATGCTCTCTAAAGTGCTGGGTTCTGTAGCTGTCCACGGGGCCAACGTGCTGACGATTCACCAGAGTATACCGCTGCAGGGGCGGGCCAACGTGGTGATCTCTGTGGAAATTTCTCATTTAAATGAAGAATTAGGCGATTTACTGGATAGTCTAAAGGCAATCTCGGGTGTGAAGCGGGCGTTAATTATCGGCCAGGGTTAATATTGCTTCATAAAACTTAAGCCTATGCTTACGAAGTGAGTTTTGCTTGAAGTGAATACAAGGAGCAGATGCTCGCAAAACTTTTAGGAGGAGACAAATGAAGCCGGTTAAAGTGGGATTGCTGGGTTTGGGTACAGTAGGTACGGGTGTAGTCCGTATCGTTGAAGGGAATCAGGAGGATTTGAGCAGCCAGGTAGGCTCGCCGATCCTGATTGAACGTATTGCCGTGAAGAATACGGAGAAGCCGCGGGAAATTGAAGTCGATCCATCCAAGATCACCGATGACCCGTGGGAGGTTATCCGGGACCCGGAAATTGATGTCATTGTCGAGGTCATGGGCGGCATTGCGGGAACGAAAGAGTACATTCTTGAGGCGCTGGAGCGCGGCAAACATATCGTTACAGCCAATAAGGACCTGATGGCCCTGCATGGCTCGGAGATTCTGGCCAAGGCTCAGGAGAAGCAATGTGATGTGTTCTACGAGGCCAGTGTGGCTGGAGGCATTCCGATTATCCGTACACTGATTGAAGGATTCTCCTCTGACAAGATTATGAAGATTATGGGTATCGTTAACGGGACAACCAACTACATACTTAGCAAAATGAGCCAGGAAGGCGCGTCTTATCTGGATGTGCTGAAGGAAGCGCAGGAACTCGGGTATGCTGAATCTGATCCAACCTCCGACGTGGAGGGTCTGGATGCTGCCCGCAAGATGGCGATCTTGGGCACCCTTGGCTTCCGGACCAACGTTGAACTCAGCGATGTTAGTGTGAGCGGGATTTCCGGCGTGAGCAAAGAGGATATTGCTTTTGCCAAACGGCTGGGTTATGAGATGAAGCTGCTCGGCATTGCCGAACGCCAGGATGAAGAATTCAGCATCAGTGTGCAGCCTACGATGATCCGTGCGAGCCATCCGATTGCATCCGTGAACGGAGTATATAATGCCGTATATGTGTATGGGCAAGCTGTAGGGGAAACGATGTTTTATGGTGCCGGAGCAGGCGCAATGCCTACCGCAACCTCAATTGTGGCAGATCTTGTGGCTGTAATTAAGAATCTGAAGCTGGGTGTGAATGGGCTTAAGCAGATTGTCCCCTATAAGCAGAAGAAGCTGAAGAGCGATGAAGATATCTTCTACAAGAACTTCCTCCTCCTGCACGTAGATGACAAAGCGGGTGTGCTGGCGAAGATTACTCAAGTGTTTGCCGAATATGATGTCAGTCTGGATTCCGTAGTGCAGCAGGCCAATACTAATAATCCGGATGCAGAAATCATTATTGTAACGCACAATGCCAGCAAGGCGAGTATGAATAAAGTAATGCGGCATTTAGAGCAATTGAACGTCATTCACCGTATCAAAAGCCATTATCGTGTAGAAGGCTGAGTACCGCATTCCGAGATTCATCGGCTGCGTGCAAATATAACGAAGGAGATTTCCCACGCCATGAGTATTTACGGAAGGTCTAGAGTAAAAGTCCCTGCCAGCACCGCCAATCTCGGTCCGGGCTTCGATACACTGGGCATGGCACTGTCACTGTATGCCTGGATTGAGATGGAAGAGGCGGCAGAAACGGTATTTCACCTGTATGGTGATGAGATGAAGGGTATCGCCCGTGACAAAAGCAATCTGCTCTACAAGGTAGCCCAGATGGTGTTTGCAGAAGCTGGGGTTTCGGTCCCCGAGCTATCCATCTCGATGTATTCAGAAATTCCGCTCACCCGGGGTCTCGGCAGCAGTGCTTCCGCGATTGTTGGCGCATTGGCCGCAGCTAATGCTATGATTGGTTCACCGCTTGAGTCTGCGAAGCTGTTTGATATGGCCACAGCGCTTGAGAAGCATCCAGATAATGTTGGAGCCTCCATCTTCGGGGGGATTATTACAGCAGCATGGGATGGGCAGCATGCCGATTATATCCGGATAGAGCCTCCACAGGCGCTGGAAGTGCTTGTGGTTATTCCTGAATTTGAGCTGGAGACAGTCAAAGCAAGAGGGCTGCTGCCTGCCGAAGTTACAATGGGCGATGCTGTCCATAATATCAGCCGTACCTCACTGCTAACTGCAGCACTCTCCGCCGGCCGGCTCGATATGATTGGCAGAGCGATGCAGGACCGCCTGCATCAGCCGTACCGTGCTCCCATGGTGCCTGGGATGGAGAAGCTGCTTGCCGAGGCGCCGGGACGTGGTGCTCTGGGGATTGCTCTAAGCGGCGCAGGCCCTACATTGTTATGTATGGTGGACCGTAGCAGCGATAAGAAGCAGGAACTTGAGCATTTCCTGACAGCGACGATGCAGGAGAATGGGATTCCTTCCCGGACTGTATGGCTGTCGCCATGTACTTCAGGTGTTACCACGGAGCTGCTTGAAAGAAACGGGATGCAAAACGGATCATTTTTGGATATGATAAAAGGAGAATTACAGTCATGAAATCAATAGCGGTATTGCCTCAGGGCTCGGTGTCGCATGAAGCGCTGCTGCATTTATTTGGGGGTAACCCGGTAAATATTGAGCATCATAAGCTGATATCCGATGTCTTTCTGTCTACGGCGAACGGAGTTACGGATTACAGTGTGATTCCGATTGAGAATACGATTGAAGGCTCGGTCAGCCTGCATATTGACTGGCTCATTAACGAGGTGAATCTGCCGATGCAGGCGGAGTGGATTTTTCCGTCGGTGCAGAATCTGATCGGTAATCCGCAGGAATTCACGGATGGGAGCGGGCATAAGGATTATACGAAGATTGTCAAAATCCTGTCCCATCCGGTTGCTATGGCACAATGTCTGCAGTTCATCCGCAAAGCCGCACCTTGGGCGGAGCTGGAATCTGTAGGCAGCACTTCCGAAGCCGTTGAGATTGTAAAGGATAATCCCGGCAAGGGCTGGGCCGCTATCGGTACGTCACTGGGGGCAGCTACGCACGGGCTGGAGATCGTGGAGCGGCAGGTTACAGACCATAACAACAATTACACGCGTTTTGTACTTGTTGGCCAGGAGAAGCTGGAGCTGCCGCTAGAGAGCAGCGGGGACAAGACGAGTATTCTTGTGACGCTGCCTGAGGATTTTCCGGGTGCGCTGCATCAGGTGCTGGCTGCATTTTCCTGGCGGAAGCTGAATCTGTCGCGGATTGAATCACGACCGACCAAGAAGAAACTGGGTACTTATTATTTCTATATTGATGTGCTGGAACCGATAGAGTCTGTGCTGCTTCCGGGGGCGATCGAAGAGATCAAGGCCTTGGGCTGTCAGGTACGGATTCTGGGGTCCTATCCCACATACACCTATGAGGAAGAGAAAGCGGAGGTGCAGTAAGTTCATGGCTGAACAATGGATCTATCTGGATGGACAACATGTAACGAAGGACAATGCTAAGGTATCAGTATTTGATCACGGCTTTTTATATGGAGACGGTATTTTCGAAGGAATCCGTATTTATAACGGCAACATCTTCAAATGCAAAGAGCATCTGGACAGGCTGTATGATTCGGCCAAATCGATTATGCTGGAGATTCCGCTGACGTATGATGAGATGCTGGAGGCTATGGCTGAGACTATCCGTCTTAATGAGATGCGTAACGGGTATATCCGACTTATTGTTTCGCGCGGTCCCGGTAACCTGGGGCTTGATCCGCGCCGCTGTCCCAAAGCCAGTGTCATTATTATTGTAGAGCAGCTGGCGATCTACCCGGAACAGGCTTATCTGAACGGACTCCGTGCCGTGTCGGTATCCCAGCGCCGTAATATCCCGGATGCGCTGAATCCGAAGATCAAATCGCTGAACTATCTCAACAACATTCTGGTGAAAATCCAGTCTAATCTGGCGGAAGCCGATGAAGCGATCATGATGAATGCGCAAGGATATGTAACCGAGGGATCGGGCGACAACATCTTCATTATCAAAAGAGGAGTAGTCTACACGCCTCCCTGCTATTTGGGCGCGCTTGAAGGAATTACCCGTCTGGCGATTATCGAGCTATGTGAGAAACTGGGCTTGCCGCTGAAGGAAGAGCCGTTCACCATGCATGATGTATATATTGCCGATGAAGTTTTCTTCACCGGTACCGCAGCCGAAGTTATTGCGGCCCGTGAAATCGATGGCCGGATTATCGGTTCCGGTCACGCCGGTCCGATTACCCTGCAGCTGCTTGAAGAATTCCGCAATGTTGTGGATAAAGACGGTTACAAGGTGTGGGAATAGTTCCTTAATAGTTATTCCGCAAACCAATGAATGAATATAGCAGCAATCCTCCCATAGAGCTATGGGAGGATTTTTTTTGTATTAGGGATGTCATTCGCCCATGGGCTGCATAAGATGTAGTAACGAAGGAGGCGGCTGTACCGCATATACCATGCTGAAGTGCAGTAATCCCTGAACCGGGGGGCAACGTCGATCAACAGATACTTATTAGGAGGTAAATGCTGCGTGAAAATACACATTGTTAAGCAAGGCGATTCGCTGTTTGCGTTATCGCAGAAGTATGGAGTGCCGCTGCAAAAAATAATTGAGGCCAATCCGCAAATCACGAATCCAGATGTACTCGCTGTCGGAGATAAGGTCAAAATACCGGCAGCCCCGATACCTGTGCCAGATAACAGTGAGGTCTACTACAAGCATACCGTCAAGCAAGGCGATACCTTGTGGAAGCTCTCCAAAGCATGGGGCATTACGCTGAAGGACATGATTGATGCCAATCCGCAGCTTAAGAATCCCAATGTTCTGATGACAGGGGAAGTAGTGAATATCCCTAAGAAAGCTAATACTGCTTCTCCTATTCAGGCTCAGTCTGTCTCTCCGGCAAAAGCTAATACTACTCCCATTCAGGCACAATCCACAGCACCAGCAGTCGTAGACAAAACAGCTATTGGCGGAAAAACCTATACCGGGCCCATAGAAAAGCCGGCTCCTGTCGTGTCCCCTGCCGCAGAAGCTGTCCCGGTTCCCATTGCTGCTCCTGTACCGGCGCCTAATCCTGCACCCAATAAAGCACCCGAAGTGATGCCGATTCAGGAAATCGTTCATGAGAAACAAAGCTTATTTGTACAAATCTCAGTTCCGGCACAAGAAGCCATCACATATGAGATGCCCAAAGAAGCACATAAAACTGAGGTTCAGCCAGCGGCATGGAACGATGGTAAAGTCTCTCCATGCGACAAGAGCGAAGGTTATCCTGGTCTGAATGAGAACCCGTATTTCATGAATTGTCCGCCGGTGTATCCTGTGTATGAGCCCATGGGAATGATGGATATAAACGCTGCGCCTAACTACATTCAGCCTGCAGCTTTCATGCCGGATTGCCCGCCGTACTATGCTTATCCTGCAGGAGATTATCCCGGAGCCTGGTACCCGAACGCTGCGCCAGACTATAACAATGCGGCAATGTCCGCAGTGAGCCCGGTGAACGATAACGCATCTTTTGTATCTCCGCAGTATAGCGGCCAGCCGGTCAATCTCCCTTGGCCTTCCTGCGGATGCGGCGGAATGTCTATTCAGCCTTATCCGTATGAGCAAGCAATGCAGCCTATGTACAATACGTATCCGGTGTATGGTATGCCGCAGCCGGGAATGGTATCCCCTTATTCAGCAGAAATGAATTCAATGCCTAGTGCGCTGTCACCGGTGTACGATCAGCCAATGGTATCGAATATTCCGGCTTATCCGTCCTACCCCGGTATGGAGAACTTTGCCCATAACCGTGTACCTGAAATCCAGGTTCCAGAGCCTGCAGTGCAGGAAGCAGCGGAGACTCCTGAAGCAGGACGCGCTGAAACGCCGTCAGTGAAGAATGCAAAGGGCGGGGCTTCCAAAGCGGCGGCAAAAGTGAAAACTTCCAGCCAGACAACCACCGCCAAAGCTAAGACTTCTTCCAAAACAGGTTCAAACTCAAACGGACGTTCAAGTACAGCCAAAAAGAATAAGAATCCATGGATTTCTAACTAAGTCTGAAACTATAGTTTATGGAGTGCATGCAGGTCACGCATAGGGTGCGGGCTTGCTGCACTTTTTTGGAATTTTACAGGTACAGAGACTTGTATAGTATAACTATGGAGTTCTATAGAACCATTTTTAAAATGGTAAATATTGAGGGTTGTTTTTAGTAATAAATGCATGGTATATTATAAATCCAGTCGCGAGGCGGAAGCCTTTTCACAAGATTGGACATGTTACTCTGACGAGTATGTAAACAGCTTCTGAAAAATAAGTGTTGCATTCAGATGAGAAACATGATATATTATAAAAGTTGCTGGTGACGCGGTAAGCGCCGCTGACAACGAGCTTGATCTTTGAAAACTGAACAACGAGTGAGTATCGGAAATC
>NZ_WHOB01000051.1 GCF_013141775.1 Paenibacillus phytohabitans | reverse complement strand
GCTGCAGATCTACTGCAGCTCCTGCCGGTGCTCTCCTGAGACCGGGAGCTCCAGAACCCGACTACCGCCGGCGCATCGATCCGGAGTGGAGTAACCAGGAGTCCATTACGCCAGTTGCAGGGCGCGTGAGGCTACCATGAATAGAGCCTTGGTTCAGACATAACCGAAGGCAATGAAAAATTCCCTTCATTATATAGGCTCATATTCTAGCGTTATAATTCTGGCATGTTCTTTTGTCTTCTTGTGTATTCCGTTTGTTCTGAGTCCGCACCGTGGTCCCGTGATCTGCAGAACGCCGGCGGCTAGGCATGAAGGGGAGCCTTCAGTACTCGTTTACAGGCCAACCGGCGCGGAGAGTTCCTAGTGATCAGCACCGCAGCAGCCGGTGCCTGATTCGAATAAATTGCTTCGTCATGAAAATGATATAACAGGGAGGTTTAGAAAATAATGATTTTCAAACATGTTAGGGAGAAATTATTGTGGAATAAATATGCTTTTCCCGTTCTGGTGAACGAATGTAATAAGGAGATAGTATTAAATGAGAATGAGGCAGTCGAATATTTAAAACAAGGTTATATTGTAATGATTGATCAAGGGGAAAACCGGAAGTTTTATAAATGGGCAGATAATAAACTTTACTGGTTGGTCCCTTTATTCAAAGAGATTAGTCCTTGGATCCTGCAAGAAAATATCGAATTAGAAGATGGCTGTCTACTATGTCGTAGTGCAGATGTTCATAAAATATTTCCATTTACAATCATGAAGTGGGGGTTCTAGTTATGGGGGTAACGTTTAAAACAACGTATAACAAAGGCGCAATAGAATATTGTGTATCTGCAAAAGTGAGTTCAATACATGAATTAACTCAGTTTACTGAGAGGGATTACAGTCAGTATGCGATAAAAAATAAAAGAATAAGCGTGCCGGTGGAGATTCTTGATCATGGTGAGAGTGTGTATACTGTTTTAAACGAATTCGATGCTGTTTATAATCATTATTCTCTTAACATTCTTGATTTCAACCCTCACATTGGTACAAGACCGAACGAGGAGGAAATCATAGTCCTTCCAAATCTTCTGAGAGAGACTGCAGATTTCTTGGGTGCATTTTTTTATTACCCGAGATCACAAGCTATAGTGATGGCTCAAGTAGCTAGATATATAACTTTTTTAATGCGGGAGTGCAGCCAAAGAGATCCTCGTGAATTTTCAAAAGAAGGGATTGACCCATCTTGGTATACACTTGGAGACACCCTAATTGTCAGCATTGAAAAGAGCGATTTTAGTGACGCTATATGGGTAACGGGATTCCAAACGATTGAAGTTTTAGAGGATGGAACCCTAAAACTCTGGTTGGCTTATGTCGTACCTGATTATCGGAAGACAGGTGTGTATGAGGCTCTACTGGCAAAAGCTGCTGACTGGGCAAAAAGTAAAGATTGTCATAAATTATCCATTGCCACAGATACAACTGATTCAAATGTCATGAATTACTTACTCACATCACGTGGATTCAAATTAGATTCAGTAACTTTCCGAAATTAATGGAAATGTAACTGTAATGCTGAATGTGAAACTGGTTCATCTATACAAATATACAAAATTAAAAACCTGTCGGGGAATTACCCCAACGGGTTTTTTCTATGTAAAGAAGTAAATCCTCAGACTGTCGGGTGCTGCGAAAAAAATTTAGATCCAGGCAAGGGGACAGTTGTTGAAGGGACACACAACTCACCTGCTATGTTGTTCCGGGAGTGTGCTCCTAATGATGAAGAGGATGAGTACTTGGAAACGATTGGGATATAACAGGAGGATGATTGTAATGGATAAGAAAACGAATTATGTGTTGTGGGTGATGTTGAGTGTCAGTTGGGTTGTATTCGAAGCCATTGTTCTCACCGTTTTGGAAAAATGGATTGATCTGACTACTGGCTCAGTAGGCGCTATCGCCACAGTGTTCTTAGTTCAAAATTTATTTACAGTTGCTTTGTTGTTTTCAGGGAGGTTGGCTTATATGATGTCTCTGCGTTTAAGCTTTGCTTTAATTGGTTTGTTTTTGGGCGGCTTCACTTTCCTTTATCAGCATTATTGGGTAGGAGTGTACGCACTTATTGTGTTTACAACTTGGACATCGTATTTGTTAATTCCTCGTATGTCTAATGTTTTGGAGATGATTAGTTCTGTAAACTCACGCGGTCAATTAATCTCACTGGTGGCATGTCTGCGTATGTTTTTACAGTTAATTTTTCTCTTGATAAGCACAAAGTATTTGCATAGTTTCACGTCGTTGTTGCTTGTGGTTCGTTGTACGCTGTACATACTTGCTCTTGCTATAATGGGCTATTACTTCTTGCGAAAGTATTTCGAGGAGGCCCTTAAACATGCAGCGTATAGCGTCACTTCAGTTAGCAAGCAGTTTAAACACATACCTTATTTTCTTTTAATGTACTTTCTTTCATATTTCCTCTTACGGGCGCTCAAACCGCTCAACCAAGAGTATGTTAAAAGTAGTTTAGATTCAGGGTTTGAGGCTAGTTTAGCTTTCAATGCTTCTTATCTGCTGGGTGGTTTTATAATTTCTTTCTGGGCGGTTAAGATTTTCCGTTGCTTACATCTTAAGCATTTTCTGTTCGCCTGTGTAGGCGTGATTTTCCTCTATTCATTTAGCTTGTATTTCGTTTATCCTAGTTTCTGGTTATATGGATTGATGCTAATTTTAGGTGTTGTTAATTACGGCATAACAAATCACATTAGCATTCATATTCACTTAAATTATTCAGGTTCGCAATTGGCCACATATTCCCGGATGTTTTATATCATTCCTTACATTAGTGCGTCTTTGTCATTATTCGTGTTTGGTGGTTTGAGCATGGGCGGGTTATCGTATATGCTAGTTGCTTTGCTAGCTAGTAGTGTGGGCTTGTTATTCATGGTTCAGCGTTCAAGCGTTCAAAAAAACTTACTCACACAGGAAGCGCTTCATGAGTATTTGTAGGCTATGGTGGTGTGAATTAGCTGGCCATGAAAATAGTTATAGGGAAGTGGAGCAGATATGTGGGTAGTAGTTCTTGTCCTTCTAAGTCTAGTGATGTTCGCACTAGAGAGCAATATATTTAAAGATGCATGTGGGGAAGGTAGTATTCATGATTCTTCCGTATATTATTTCCTCCAATCATTAATTTTGTTAGTAATCGGAATTCCCATGCTAGATGTATCAATAATATCTGTATTTTCCAATCCGTTATTGTACTTATTGATATTAACAGAAACGTTATCGACTTTTGGCATATTAATAGTTCTTAGAGATACCAATGCCACAATATCGGTAGCAATACTTGCAGTTGCCAACATGTCCGCATCCTTGTTATTAAATTTAGCAGCTTGGCCTATGATCTTAATAAACATAGCATGCATAGGCGTATATTGTTTACAGAGCAAGAACTCCTTAAGTAAAAGGAGTTGGACTGCGAGCATAGTATTGATATTCGTACCCTCTTTGATATCTGCAAGTTTACTCACAACCTTCACAGATGCGTATGGAAATGCGATGGCTTTGTTTGGCCTATCCCTCATAGTACCTTCTGCTGTATGGTTTGTATTTAGTATTCGTAGGTTGTCAATAAAACAAAGTGTTCCCTATATACGAGCTGCGGGAGTGTCAGGGGGGGCTGCGTATTTGTGTTTTTATGCATTTTCCGTTACAGATCATCCTGCAGTATTATTAGTTGCTCTATCATTCGAAGCCGTCATAACGGAACTTGTTGCATATCTATTTAAAAATCAAAATAACCTATCTTTGGGCAGGAAATCAAAGTTGCAGATGGCCAGCCTATCTGCATTTTGTATTTCATCTGTGATCAGCATGATTTTATTTCAGTATGTGATAGTTTAGTCATAATAAATAAAAAAGGAGCCAATCAAAATGGCATTAGTATTAAGTGGCGTTATTAAAAGTACAACTTATTATGGAAACTACCCAGAGAAAATGTCTGCATATCATTTGGAAACACTAGTGGAATTTTTATCAATTGAATTAGTACCAGAGCGCCCCTTTATGCAAGTCCTACCTTTTAAAGAATTTTGCATAGCAATGCATTTTGAATCAGCTATACGATCAATTGGACAAGATTGGCTGACAAATCTTATTGAATAACCTGATCATAATTACGTTGCAAAAAGCATGCTTTTTGAGACTATAGGATGAGTAACCAGGAGTTCATTACGCCAGCTGCAGGACGCGTGAGGCTGCCATGAAAGTTCAAGTGTTATAATTCTGGGTTGCTCTATACACAAGAAGGACCACTTCATAATGGAAAGTGGCCCTTCTTGTGTGTTCTGTTTGATCTACATCATCATTCAATTTAGATTATTAGCGATTCAATGAGTCGCAGGAAGGTGTCTGCATCTACGTTTCCAAAGTGAGCTTCTGTAATTTGATTCACCGATAACGCATGTGTCCCTTCAGGCTGGGTACTGCCCTCCCGGACGAACAGGTGCATTTCGCTGTAGGCGACAAAAGATTCCAAATCATCACCCTCGAACTCAAACCAAACGCCCTGATCCTCGGTATCCTTTGCCGTAGCCTTCACGCCGGTTAACGCTTCATTGCCACGGTTCCAAAAAAAAGTGAGACGTTCACCTTCCTTGAATGTAAACTTTTTCATATCGCAGCTCCTTTGGATTTGGATGGGCCACCCCTCCCTGCATGGTTCCGAATTGCGAGCTAAGGCTCCAACCACCATAAAGGCTCTGTTCAGGATGTGTTGAGCGCCTGCATTTTCGTTTAGAGCATCCATGCTGGCCAAGCTGCTGATCTTCAGGACCTCATCCGCCGTCAACACTCTACCCAGCGCCTGCTCCAAATGATCGAACGAGATATTCATGACCCTTCCTCCTTAGTCTGCCTCATACGCGTTCCGAGCTTCTCCGATCGTAACCAGATCGAACTGCCTGCGGATCGCCTGCAAAAGTACCTCTGTTTCCTGTTCACTGTACCCCAGTTCGGCGGCCCCCAGCAGGGCATAGCCTAAACATGCGCTGTTTCCCCATTGACCCTGTTCACTCATATCCCGATCCACCAGGGAGCGCAGGTAGTCCGAGCGGTTTTGCTTTGCTTTCCCATCCAGATGATTCCACATTTTTTCCGGCAGGGTAAGGGAAACCTTTTGCGTGATTCCAAGCGAAGGTCGTCCCATCCGTTTAAGGGGAAGGACCAATGTACCGGTAGCCAGATCGTGCCGGCAATCCACACACAAGACGACGCGTTCGCCTTTGGACAAAAAAACAGTTGTATCGTTTTGGCTTCCGCAGTTCATGCAAACCATCATGCTTCACTCCACATTTTAAGTTACTTAAAGTATATGACTTTAGGTAACCTAAAGTCAAGGAAGCCGGATAGGAATCGCCGCGAAAAATAAGGTCACAGAAGATACCTTCTGTGGCTCTTTTATGATATAATAGAAGCAGATACATACTTCAAGAGGTGAACTTAAGTGACGAAAAAAGGGACACAGAAGGTTATGAGCTTGTACGATCCGGAAGTGGACCAGCTCACAGCATGGAAAGAGCGTTTTATGGAGGAGGAGATCCGCGGGGATCGTTCAGAAAACATTGTGGCCAAAATTGATCTTCAGCTGCAGCGTTTCATCGAATTCTTCCGGAAACGCTACGGGCATGAACGTGTCACCGCAGTAACCAAACGTGACGTAAAAGCTTGGGTTGATTTTCTGTATGAGGAGGGCAAGGAACCAGGGGTAGGATTCGCAGCTTCAACCGTAAACAATCATAAAAATCATCTTTCGCTTTTTATGGGCTGGCTGCACGAGCAACGTCCTCATCTACTTCCTGAAGATCCGACCAAGGGAAAAGGTATGCGAGACATTCAGCTGCCGGTTCCGGAAGTAAGGGCTTTAACCGAGGCGCAGCTGCGCTCATTGATTAATCTCCTGGACCGATTGGAACGGTTTTACGTGCTGAAGGGTAGAGCCTCTGCAATCGATCCAAACCCTCCGTTGAGAAAGAATGCCCGGCCAAAACGAGATCGTGCCATCGTGTACTTATTATTGGCTACCGGTATCCGGCGTGAAATGCTGGTGAACTTAGATCTCGACCAGCTGCAGCCCAATGATCCGGACCTACTACGAATCGGTAGGGTTTTTAAGCTAAACCGTATAAAAGGGAAGGGACGCACCGAATCCCGGAAGACAGTCATTGATAAGGATGCCAGAGAGGCATTAGCAGATTACCTGGAATTCGAAAGACCGCTAGATGCTCAGCCTAATTCAAAAGCTTTATTCATCAGCGGGCCAACTGCCAATGAAGGAACCGGCCGGCTCAGTGTAGGACGCATTAATCGGATTCTGAAGAAAATCGGTAGCTGGCATGATGCGGAGCAATCAGATCCGGAGCGTAAGATTCAGCCTCTGGCCCCACATGATTTCCGGCATACCTATGCGGTCTATCTGGCGATCCGGACCGGTTACTCCAAGATCATCCTGCAGCGTGAGCTGGGACATGCCAATGACCGGTATCTGGAGACGTATACCAACTTTCCGGATGAAGTGGTGGAAGGGTATCAGGACGAGAACAGGAACCGGTGAGCTGCAGGCGGCGCGGATCGATATTTTGAGTTAAGGGAGTGGAAGGGTTATGAAGCTGACACATGAGCAAATAAACTACATGCTTGATACGTATGGTGATCTCAAGGGGACTGTCCTTAAAAGAAGGAATGATCTTGATGAAATAGCCGAAATGTTTGACTGGAACCCGGAGGATGGTGATTATCCGCCTCATGCTATGTATCTCGATGAAATCAGAAAAATACTCCAGGAGCTTGATACCATGGAGAAATTTTGGGTTGAAGAATATAAGCTGGGCTTCTTAGAAGAGGATGGAAATGTTACAAGTAGAGGGGGTCAATTATTTTATGAAGAACTGATCCAGAAAGGGAATAAGGATGATTGTAGTGTAGTGACGAAAATACTTATTAAAAATCTATTAAATTCCAACTTAGAAGAATCTGATAAAGAGCATCAAATTCAACTTATTAAGCAGGCTGCTGAATCCATCTGCAATTCAAAGTGAATTGTAGACGCATACGGCACAATAGGAGGGTATTGGGATGGGGATTAAATTTGAATTAGAAGATTTTGAGCAAGCAGTTATTAGAGTTGCTTTAGTACAGCTAATTGGAGAGTTTGAAAGGGTTCTTGGTTTTGAATCTAATAGTGAGAAAGACAAAGAGCTTTGGTCGCGCAGACTAGAAGAGTCTAAAAGTGCTTTTAAAAAAATTAACGAGGGAAGGACAATTGAGGAATACCGTGATCTTGTGAAATGAATAGTACGAAGATACTGAACCATTGACGCATATAGCGAAACGAGAAAGGGTGAAGTGAAATGGCAAAGGAACTAGACGCTAGGCAGATTGGCTTTATTGAAGGCGTTGCATATGCCGCAGGACTTGTCAGACGTTTCGGCAGTGATTCAGAGCAAATTTTTAAAGAATCTGGCATCACTGAGGAAGAGCTGAGAAAGTATGTGGACGATTACGATTTAGAAAACCTGGGGCTGATTAACCAAGAAGACGAGTAATGCACAGTACGAAGACACGATGAACAATAACGAATATATATTTCATGAGGAGAATCAATATGTATGGAAAAATTAAAACAAACGAGGAATTAACCCAGGAGGACGTCAACGTTAAGAAAGAAGCTTCTGAATGTCATGAAAAGGTTGTGCAGATAGCAAGAGAGGCTTTTGAGGCGGAATTTCCCAAAGTCATAAATGATGAATATATTAATGATTGTTTACGTCTAAATTTAGAGAGAGGTGCAAAAGAGATAGTGATTACCATAAGTTGGAAGGTTTTTGGACATTTCTATATTGAAAAAGCTATTCTCCGTCATTTTTATAAATATTCTCTCTTTGGTGTTTTTTACTTCGGGCAAACTAAATTGAAAAATCTTCAAATTAAAAAATTGATTAAACGAGCTGAAAATGAAGTCGGTATAAAGCCAACCCCACAAGAAATTGTGGAAAGCAGCAAAGTGGTTAAAACATTGATTTCACAACTTCAGGATTCGGGGTATCAGGTAGAAATGATTCACAAAAAGGAGATATATGACACTTCGATTCTAAAAGTGAAATTCGTATGACAGGGTGTTTAGAGAATAATCTTGATTTGGGTTACCTATTGTTGCCCAAAATGGAGTTAATGCTTCATGCGCAGTACGAAGAAAGGGGGAATGAAAAATGAACAACCGATATAACACCGCTGATCATCGTGCAGATGTGGCATTACCAGACAGTGAACGAACTGATAAACCGATCAAGTTTCGGGCAACAAAGGATATTTATTGGGATGATTGGGGACACATGCGCCGGGTATTCGTTAAAGGCCGGATTTATGAAGGCGTTAAGCATTCAAGCGGAAATATTTCGGGGTACAGCCCATATTACGATGTGAGTGATGGTTTAGATCCGGGCGAGTACGAACTGGTTTAATGCAAGGTACGAAGATACTGAACCATTGACGCATATTGCGAAGGAAGGTGAATGAGTTGGAACCAGGAGACCGTGTCAATTATAGGCTAGACATATTACGTGGACTTGGAACCGTGGTTGCCATTTCAAAAAGCGGAAAATCTGCACTTGTACAATGGCCGAACCCATACAATTACTTAAGTCTGAGAAAACCTGCATGGTACAAATTATCAAATCTTCATGATTGACGCATATGACGTAACAGAAGGAGCTTCAAGCTATGGATAAGGAAGCAGAGCTTGCCAGTAAATGGTGTAACGCCAACAAAGGATGGCAGCCTATTTTTGATATAGGTAACGGTGCGGATCATTTATACGTCCAGTGGGAGGAACTTCCTGCAAAGGAAAGACGTAAGTGGGGCAACAATGGGTTTAGAAGTGCTGCAAAGGAATGTTGGGAGGAATTCGGGACAAAAAATTGTAAAGTTCCATATGGTTTTATTGCTTCTGATGGTAATTTTTACACGATGCAAGAATTCTCAGGGTTATCATTAAATGGAGTGATGGTTTTTAAAACGGATGCTATATAGCATGAAAAGATAGTACCAGTAAGACGCAAACTGCACAGGAAGGAGTTGAAGGTATGGAAGTAGCAGATCCGGGTGAAGCAAAGTTTCTCGCCAGTCTGAAAAAGATGATTCGGACAGCGAACAATGCTGCTGAGCGTATGAACTATCAGCATGGGCAGATAGAATTAGGCGCTATTGCACGGGTAATGGATGCCCAAATTATAGAATCTGTACCTCCGGGAGTAGAACGAGTAATAGGGGCTTATTATGAGCGGGTGACCGGCCGCAAGGCATACTACTGACGCATATAGCGAAGGAGAGATTATTTATGGCTACAGCCAAGTATAAAACTGTTGGAGATTCGTGCGGTGATTGTGGGAGTAATTTGCAGGAAATTTTAGACGGCCCAATGATGAATCATCTGTTTTGTTTGGAATGTATGTACAAGCTTCCAGAAGACCAATTTGAACGTGAAATGAGAGCACACTTAGAGTACGAAATACCGGAAGTATATAACAGGCTGAATGAAGTAAAAAAACAACATCAGTCCGGCGGGGAATTGCACTCTAGGGACACCGAATGGCTTATTCATCAAGCAGAAACGCTGGCACTAATTGCAAACCGTTGGGTTGAGATCGAAAAATCTGGAACCAAAGAACAAGCAGACGATTTCTATACTTTTGTGCAGGATACGTTATCATTCGAAAAAATCTGTTAATGCACAGTACTAGAGTACCGAGCCGTTAACGCATATGGCGTATCAGAATGGCTGGGGTTGACGCATACCGCGTAATAGAAGGGTGGTATAGATAATGTCAAAAAAAGAGTATAGTGGGCGAAAGTTTAATCCTAAAATTTTCTTGGAACAAATAGTAAAGGAAGGAAATGCCGAGTCTGTTGCTCTACCGAAAGATCCTAAAGAAGCTAAGAAGGTTTTAAATGATATTATGATTAATTATCCTATGAAATATCATATGTGCATTGGCTGCGGCCGTACATATGCTCCAAATGAAAAATGCCCAGGTTGTGGCCAGAAGGAGGTTGAGGTTATGAAGTGGATTTTGGTTAACAGTTTGCCGTACACACATGAATTTGAGCTGGACGGTGATGATACAGTGCAGCTTAAATTATCATGTCGTGAATCAGATATTATGCATAAGCTGCGTTTAACCTTTGGGAGTGATGCGGAAGCCGATTTAAGCATGTTAGAGCCGGAATGATAGACCGTATATAGGAAGTATCAATATGAATAAGGAGTGTGCTAAATGATTACTAAATTAATTGATTTATCGCTACATGAGTCGGTTTGGAAGGCGCTTGAACAAGATATTGAAGCATCCGGAGGAAACGTTAATATAGCAGAACTGTTACGTGCAGTAGTAACGGAATCCTATTGGAGCAAGATGGAGCTAATGGGACTAGAATTACCGGTTTACAAAGGGTCAAGATAATTGCTTAAGCAAATCAGCTGGATGTAGGTCCACCAGCCATCTGCAGGACCGCGGCAACGGTCTCGCCCTGGTTAATAATTGGTCACCGGCTGCGCGCGGATCCGCAGCCGCAGCGGTAGACGTTCTTCCGGAGGCCGGTGCGCGCCGGTTGGCCACACTGCCATCCGCAGATCTACCGCAGCTGCTGCCGGTGCTCTCCTGGATGCCGGTAAGCCCCAGTACCTGGCTGCCGCCGGTGCAGCGATCGATAACTCGCCGGGGGCCACCAGCCGCCTGCAGGACCCGGTAACGGTCTCGCCCTGGTTAATGGTCACCGGCTGCGCGCGGATCCGCAGCCGCAGCGGTAGACGTTCTTCCGGAGGCCGCTGAGCCCCAGTACCCGGCTACGGCCGATGCATCGATCGATAACTCGCGGGTGATTCACCAACCCGCCTGCAGGAGCCGGCACATGCTTTGCCCAGGCTGATGTATTTAAAATAAGTAAGTTCATCAATGAAAAGGGTGGATGAATTTTTGAAATTGGTTGTGTTAGGTGTAATTAATCTCTGAAGGCTGCTGCAGAGAAAGGGGAGGAAGTTATGTTTGAGAAATTACCAATGTGGAAGGATGAAAACCCCATTACATATGAAAAACAGCAAATTTCAATGAAGTTAGGAAAAATGCGAAGACAACTGAATGCAAATCAGAAGGAAATCAAAGCTCTTGAAGAGCGTTATAATATCTTGGAGGCAGAAAAGTCCAAAAAAAAGAACGGAATAAACGATGTATAATAAACTTAATGAGAGTACGGAAATATAAAAACAATAAACTTTATTAAACCGTTGGCCATAGCTAACGGTTTTTAAATGTATTTTCACTTCGGATATCTGATCAATATAGGTACTATTTTACTTTATGATGCTCAAGGAATTATGCCATTATAGAGAGAACTTTTTACTATACTCAGGTGGGCATAAAGAATTATAATTAATGCGTTGAATGAAAATTATGTCAGGCGGTGCTATGTGTTGTTTTTGTCATTGGAACCTTTATGGTTCATGGTGTTTTCAAATCTGGAGGGGATTGCTTGGTGTGGATTATGTATGGTGATTTTCAGGTATAAGCCTTTAGAATACTTTTGGCCGATTTTAACTGTAGTCACCATTATGAATCTTCAAAGTTTCTTGTTACGAAATGAACTCGAATTATCCTACATGGTCCCAGCAATAAATGTAATATTTTTTGTGCTCTTATTTGCTACGGTTTTACGTGTACCTTTGTTTGGAGCAATTAGCATGACGGTTGTAGGCTTGATAAGCTTCGTTTTAATACAAACCGTAATAGCTATACTCATTTTCGGATCGGTGGCTTCTGCACAGGCATCAACTGTTAGTGGGTATCAGCTTCAAGCAATAACTGCGCTAATTGTAGGAGCAATTTCATGGTTGTTATACTACTATGGCTATGGATTCTCATACGATTTCGAGAATGCAAGGTTTCGATATGAAAGGACAACCGTTATTTTTATAATGGTAATCTTTATGGTTATTGCCACAATTGTTCTTTATTTGAATGATCTTTGGATTAATATACCATTATTTGGTGCGGGTTTGTTGTTTTTTCTGAGATATGCAAATAAGAAGGAGAGAGATTATTGATTGATGCAATGGCGGGGAGAATGGCTGCAGGAATAAAGAAACGTTCTCCAGAGCATCCTGCTTCTTTAGAAGTGCTTAAACATTCATTAGCAATTTTAATAAATACTTTTTCTATAATGGTTTTAAGTCTGGTTATTGGTTTAGTGACAAGGAGAGTAAGTGAGGTGATTGTCGTCCTTGTAGCATTCGCACTGCTTCGAATGGTATCGGGAGGCTTGCATCTTAAGTCAGGCACTTGGTGTGTGATCGTCACTACGCTGGGCGTGTCGGTATTATCTCAGGTCGCCCTAATCCCGGTTATTGTTGCTTGGATTACTACGATATCCTTAGTATTGGCTGCGATTTTTTCGCCAACTGATTTGCGTAAACAATCTCGCATTTCTGTACGGTTTTATCCTCTATTAAAAGTTATTTCAGTTGTCATGGTTGCCAGTAACTATTTTTTTTCATCATCAACAATTGCCGTTAGTTTTCTACTTCAAACACTTTTGTTGATTCCTTGGAAGGTGGTGGACAATAAATGAAAACAAAATGGTACCGTCTTTCGAGTTTGCTTGCTGCATTCGCTGTTATTACTGTGACTCCGGCAAGTGTATTTTACATCTATGGTGGTGATGCCCCCGAAGAACTCTTAAAATAGGAGTGGAAGCTATGGATATATTGTCAGTAGCTAAAGACACTGAAGGAGTCAGTGGGCTTTATCAATTACCAGTTAAAGAGATAGCTTTTATGTTATACGATAAGACAATTAACAGGGTGGTCGTGCATACTCCTGATAATAATTACTACACAATGGGGACGTTAGCCTTCTGGCAAGAAGGACTTGCAAAAAACGGCCACCGCTTTATGTGGGTTGACAGAACAAATGTTGTGAATATTGACTGTATAAAAGTAATGGATACCACGCGGAATATAGCTTATTTCGATGCTATTCCAAACAAAAACTCCAAGAAGTGTACACTTACAAGAGGTAGATTCTTAGAGGTTGTAGAAAGATTGGGAGCATTTAAAACTATACAAGAACATATATAATAATCGGAGCTGCAATAAAAAGCAGCTCTTTTTTTATGCAGTGCGAAAGTATAACACAACCATTCTGTCGAATGTAGTCGAAATTTGAAGCCCTGGTTTGTACTTTTCATCTAGATGAAAGTTTGTTGCTATGTATTATGATATGGAGTTTAATAGAACTAAATCAGCCGATGAAATGCATTTGACATAAACATAAAATTCTGTATTGTGAAATTATCCTCGTTGGGGAGTAAAATAATTTACTCCGGCCTGAGCATTACTTTTTCCATTCGTAAAGCTTTTTCTCAGTGGTTTTTAGTGCAATAGCTACGGCTCGTAGTTGCAATGCCGACATATGTCTTACATTTGTTTCACACAAAGAGATCATTGATACGGATATTTTAAGTCCGGTTTTTTCAAGGATCCTGTCGGATAACTGCTTTTGCGTTAAACCTCTAGATAGGCGAATGGGCTGCATCAGGCTCTTCCCGTAGGATAGCGCCATAATACCTCCTGATGGTTAAATTAGTTAGAAGGTGATTGATAGCATTATAACATAAGAAAAAAGTAAAGTATGGAGGTATTAAGATGTATCTGACAGTTACCGAGGATGAACAGGGTGCTGGTTTACAGCAAGTAGCAATAGAAGAAATTCTCTACATGCAGTTTGATAATGGCATTTTAATAGCAGTATATACTGAAAACGGAAACTTTTTTACTGTTGGCCCATTGAGATTTTGGGAGGCGGTATTCAGAAAGGCTAATCTAAATTTCATCCGATTAGATCGAGGTATATTAGCTAATTTGGATAAGATAAAGGTAGTGGATTCTGATTATAAAATAGCTTATTTTGATGATTTTATAAGCGGTGCGACAAAGCGTTGCACTATGTCTATGTCAGGATACAGAACTTTTTGTGATGTAAGTGGCCTTAAGTATAAATCTAAAAGCAGTAGCGATATTAAATTGATTAAGGGCTTGTCCTGGCAGACAGCCCTTAAGTAAAAAATATTTATAAAAATTTCACTTATAATGTATCATACTTCTATATTAGAAGTGACGATTTTCAACCGCCAAATCACCGTTGACAAGCTTCAGCGGCGGCGATAAATGTGAATTAGAAAGTGATTGGTCATTTATACTTTTTTCTAGTATAAAAGGGAAGCATGGGGAGAGAAATATAAGTGGAGATAATAAAAAGGATTATAGAAAATAGAACTGCTAAAATATTCGATGGATTTTTTGAAAACGAAAGTGGCGGACGTTTTGAGGACTTTATGAGAAAAATTCAGTCAATACCGGCAATTTCTTCAGAGAACATTATTAATCTTGAAGAAATATTTCTAAACCATACCAGAGAAGTACTCGATATAAGCTATGAGCTGGGCTTTGTGGAAGGAAGACAGTTAAATAAAAACGGGAACGTTGATATTATTATTCTAAATAATACTCATATGAGTGGAAGTGAAGAAAAAAATTTAGCGTGATTAAAAGTATTTTAAAAAAAGGATGGTTGATTACTCAACCATCCTTTTTTTTGTTGAATACTTTTTGGGTATCTTTAGGGAATCTTGTTTGGCGGTGGCAATCTGGTGGGTTCAGCTGTGGTGGATAGCTTGTGTCGACCATTCCCCACAAGGTTACTGTGTTCCTGCAGACGGATCAGTGGCCACCAGCGAACTACTGATCGATGCGCAGACGGCAGCCGGGTACTAAAGCTCAACGGCTGCCACCGGCGTACCGGTGGCAGCCGTTCCGATGTACCAGCCTCCGGAAGAATGTCTGCCGCCGCAGCACTACAGGCGGACCGGTGGACCCCCGGCGAGTTATCGATCGCTCTGCTCCGGTGGCAGCTGGGTACTGGGTTCACCGGCATCCAGGGAGACCGGCAGCAGCTGCGGTAGATCTGCAGCCGGCAGTGTGGCCAAGCGGCGCGAACCGGGCACACCGGCCTCCGGAAGAACGTCTACTGCAGCAGCTGCGGATCCGCGCGCAGCCGGCGACCAATGAACCAGGGCGAGACCGTTGCCGGGCTCTTGCAGGCGGGCCAGTGGATC
>NZ_WHOB01000007.1 GCF_013141775.1 Paenibacillus phytohabitans | reverse complement strand
GGTCGCGTTGATCCATTTCACCGCGTCCTCCGGATGCTTCGACGCCTTCGGCACGAACGTCAGACGGTCGAATCCAGCATTGCCCGAGAAGCCCGCTTCCCCCGACGGTCCCTTCAGCGCCGAGACGAAGGCGAACTTCGCATCCGGGATGTTCTTCGTCAACGCCTCGGCGATCCCGCCGATATCCGCCCAGTGGACGATAATCGCTCCGGCTTTGCCGCTGGTGAATTTCTCTTTGGCGGTGGCGTCCTTGTTCACGACGAATTCCTTGTCCAGCAAGCCCTGCTTGTAGAGATCTGCAGTATAGGTGATGTAGTCCTTATACGCCGGGTCTAGCAGGCGCGGTACCAGCTGGCCGTCCACATCATTCCACGTATTCGGCATACCGAACGCGCCGACCAGGTTATCCAGCATCGGCAGGTCGCCGCGGATCGTCAGCGGTACGTTCTGGTCGCCGTTGCCGCCCGGGTCCTTCTCCTTGAACGCCTTCAGTACCGTGGTCAGTTCATCGGTAGTCGTCGGCATCTTCAGCCCCAGCTTATCCAGCCAGTCCGTGCGAATCAGGATGCTGCTGTTCACTTTATAAGTGACCACTACAGGGATAGCGTACAGCTTGCCGTCGATCTTCAGCGCGTCCATCGACTCCTGGGAGATCGCCTTCTTGATATTGGGACCGTATTCCTCAATGAGCGGCGTCAGATCGACCAATGCGCCTTTTTGCGCATAATCGGAATAGAGCGCCATGTCATTGTAGGTGGTGATCACATCGTAAGGCTCCCCGGAGGACATAATCAGGTT
>NZ_WHOB01000050.1 GCF_013141775.1 Paenibacillus phytohabitans | reverse complement strand
GCGGGCACAGGCACGGTTGCTGGCGCGGCCGGGGGCGCGGGCACAGACACGGTTGCTGGCGCGGCCGGGGGCGCGGGCACAGGCACGGTTGCTGGCGCGGCCGGGGGTGCGGGCACAGACACGGTTGCTGGCGCGGCCGGGGGTGCGGGCACAGGCACGGCTGCTGGCGCGGCCGGGGGCGCGGGCTCAGACACGATTGCTGGCGCGGTAAGGAGAAATTGTTGTATAAATTGCAACTTTGATTCATTAATTCCTGGGTGTTTGAGAGGATTGTTGTACAAAATACAAGAATTCTCTCACTGAGCGGCTTGGGGGATGAGAAATGTTGTATTTCATACAACAATCCATAGTTATAGCCGATTTAACGCGGAGAATGTTGTATTTAGTGCAGGATTTCAGTAGTAAACGCACACGGTAACGCATTCGTAATAAAACCGGCTATTAACCGCACTAGTTGTGTCATAGTTACAGTCACAGTCACAGTCACAGTTAAAGTTATAGTTATAGTTATAGTTATAGTTATAGTTATAGTTATAGTTATAGTTATAGTTATAGTTATAGTTATAGTTATAGTTATAGTTATAGTTATAGTTATAGTTATAGTCGTAGTCGTAGTTACAGTCGTAGTTACAGTCATAGCTACAGTCATAGCTACAGTCATAGCTACAGTCATAGCTACAGTCATAGCTACAGTCATAGCTACAGTCATAGTTACAGTCATAGTTACAGTCATAGGTACAATCGTAGGTACAGTTACAGTTACAGGTACAGTTGCAGTTAAAGTCCCAGTCGTAGTTGCAGTTAAAGTCACAGTTGCCGGATTTCTGCCACAAACGTGGTTTGATTTAGCTAAGTCTATTAATATCTACTTCATTCAGCCAGAACTCGAGTTGCAGGCCTGTTTGGGCCGATGCTGATAATGATGCTGGCCTGCGCTTAAATTTCCGATAGCGAGATTTCCTTATACTTGAGTGCCCCTTATCCCCTTCTTTCTATGAGCATAATAAAACCCGATTCCAACGCAGCCTGAACGGCTGGTGGAATCGGGTTATTATTATAGTAGATGCGCTTAGGCACTGAGGGTCTACGGTAAGGGTAGTGATGCCGGCTGGCGGCATAGCTAGATTCACGGCGCGCTTGATAGTGCAGATACTTATAGCTCGCCGTAACAGATTGAACACGGCGAGTGATTCAGATGGATTCGCGGCTGTGAGCAGCAGAGCCCTGATTATCGGCGCATGACAGTGGTGATGCTTATGGCGTTAGCAGCAGTTTGAGTGAGATGAGCAGCATGGATAGATTGGGCACAACCGGTCTAACCGGCTGCTACTGCCATCCTCCGGCGGCAGCATCTATATTGTCCTGCCGGGCGATCCACGTCAGGCAGGCCGCCCGGAGCAGCGCTTCGGTCCGCTGGGCCGCGCTGCAGAAGATCCCGCTCAGGCCGATCTGATACAGATCGGCCAGCGCGTACGCCGCCGGTGCCCCCGCGGCGAGCACGGCCGCCGCCGGCTTCACCCGGCGCACGGCGGCTAACACCTCAGCCGCCGCCTTGGCGAAGCCCTCGGCGGCGCTCTCCTCCAGCGCGGCTTCACCGGCCGCGCCGTCCAGCACCAGGAAATCGGCGATGCGCGCGATTTCCCCCGCGGCAGCGCGCCCCACATCGGGGAGCAGAAGCGCCCCGATGCGGCACGCTGCCGCGTAAGCGTGGCCGAGGGTCTGCTCGGCCACGCCCTCAATGAATTCGCGCTGTGCTGCGAATTCGGCTGCGCTGGCGGGGTACGGCGCCAGCAGGTCCACGCGGCTGTCGCCGCCCAGCCGCTGGCTCTCCGCCACCGCGGCGAACAGCGCTTCAAGCTGCGCATCCTGCAGCGCGGCCAGTCTTGCCGGGCGAGCGGCAAGCTCCGGCGTATAGGGCAGAGCTACTGCGGCCCAGACACCGTCCGCCGACTCCAGAAGCGCGCCAGCGGCAGCCCGCAGCCGGTAATAAATCCGCTGCAGGATACGCTCGGCCTGCCCCTCATCCCCGCAGGACATCCAGCTCGAATAGAGTGCGGCAAGCTCCGGCTCCAGCAGCCATTCTTCGCTGCGGATCAGACAGGGACCAGCAGGGTAAATGCCGGGCTCCTCCCGAAGAAGGGAACGGTCGCCCAATCCGTCGCGCAGCACCAGAAAAGCCGGACGTTCACCCGGACGGCGGAAATAGGTCCGGCTCATGTTCCCGTTACTCTTACGCCGCTCCCCGTCGGTAAGAAATTCCGCTGCAGCGGAAGCTACAGATGCAGACTGGCTCATCTCCATGCCAATAGTCCGGTCGCCGGCATTATACTTGAACGGGCGCTCCTCATTATTTTGATTCTGATCCTGCTGACGTTCACCTTTCATCATCGCACCCACCTTTTTAACTTTGGATTGCTGCCGGCGCTGCTCCCCTTATGGCGATGCCACCGGCATTTTACGATGCTTCAATCTATAAATACTGGCAAAGATCCCGAAATATGCAAACGGTATCAAATGAATACGGCGCAGCCCTATAAACCTGTGATTTTACTGATTTAAAATACCGGAACCATTCCCTTTTCCCGCCAACCGCACTTATACTATTCTGGTTAGTGTTTTCTCATTCCTCACTTTTTCCATTTGTTAGTAATCTCGATAAATACTACGCTGGAGGAGCTTATACAATTAGACGATAACCTTATTAAAAATAGGCGGTTGCTTGTACTCCTGTTTTTGCTTATATCCAATATTGTTCTGCTGTCAGCGCTCCAAATGTTCGGATATGATTTCGTCCCTTATTTGAAGTCACCCGGGTTCTACATCATTCTTATTTTATTAATCCCTTTATTCACCGTGATTCTTGTTGCCTATGTCTTATGGAATGCTGTGATGGAATACCATTACAGTTTGCTCAAATCTCCTGAACAGACCCAAACTGTTATCGTTAAATATCGTGTAGTTACTTTAGGGGAAAGTTCCTATTTCTTACACCCGAACAGGTCCTGGGAATCGGCTATCCCCAATGGAACAATGAAAAGGAGCTTATTTTCAGTACAGTAACCGGAGAGAAAAAGGTGTTTTTGAAATAATGGATTAATAGATGAAATGATTAAAAGGCACAATTCAATTGAATTGTGCCCTCAGATTAAAACATAGCAGTATTATACTGTACATCCTTATCCCCTTGGAAATCGTGGGACGATACTTTAATTTACGACTGCTGGCTGGCAGCGATCGCCTGCTCCAGATCGTAGAGGATATCATCAATCGACTCTGTACCGATGGACAAGCGCAGCAGCTCCGGAGTAACCCCGGCCGTAATCTGCTCTTCGTCTGACAGCTGCTGATGCGTAGTGCTTGCCGGATGAATGATCAGCGACTTGGAATCACCGACATTGGCCAGATGGGAGAACAGCTTCACATTCTCAATCAGCTTGACCCCTGCCGCTGCTCCGCCTTTGATTCCGAAGGTAAGGATGGCACCCTGGCCTTTGGGCAGATATTTCTTCGCCAGCTCATAGGAAGGATGACTCTGCAGCCCGGCATAGCTTACCCACTCTACAGAATCATGCGCTTCGAGATACTGGGCTACCTTGAGGGCATTCTGGCTATGGCGTTCCAGACGCAAATGCAGCGTTTCAAGTCCCTGCAGCAGCAGCCAGGAGTTGAAAGGCGAGATCGCCGCGCCGAGGTCACGAAGGAGCTGTACGCGTGCTTTGATGATATAGGCAATGGGTCCTACAGCTTCAGTGTAGACTACCCCATGATAACTTGGGTCCGGTTCTGTAAGGCCGGGGAACTTGCCGCTTGCCTTCCAGTCAAACTTGCCGCCGTCCACAATAATTCCGCCGATAGAGGTGCCATGACCGCCGATGAACTTGGTAGCCGAATGCACTACTATATCTGCCCCGTGTTCAACCGGACGCAGCAGGTACGGGCTTGGGAAGGTATTATCGACAATCAGCGGAATCCCGTGCTCATGGGCGATAGCCGCCACTGCTTCGATATCCAGCACGTTACCCTGCGGATTGCCGATGGTTTCGGCATAGAGCGCTTTGGTTTTGTCCGTAATCGCTGCCCGGAAGTTCTCCGGATTGTCCGAATCAACAAAATGCACCTTAATCCCCAGCTTGGGCAGCGTCGTAGAGAATAGATTATACGTCCCGCCATAGAGGCTTGCAGAGGAAACAATCTCATCCCCTGCACCGGCAATATTAAGAATAGAGAAGGAAATAGCCGCTGCTCCGGAAGCTGTCGCAAGCGCACCCGCCCCGCCCTCCAGCGCGGCAAGGCGCTGTTCGAATACATCGGTGGTCGGGTTCATCAGCCGGGTATAGATGTTGCCGAACTCCTTAAGCGCGAACAGATTGGCAGCATGCTCTGCATCACGGAAACCGTAGGATGTGGTCTGATACAGCGGTACAGCACGGGCTAAAGTAGTTGGATCAATCTCCTGGCCTGCATGAACGGTTAAGGTTTCAAATGACAGCTTGCGCTCTTCTGACATGGGGTATTTCCTCCTCTAAAGGTATAATGGCAAAGGTTAACAATTAAGAATTGTACCTATTCTCTCACAAACCATGTCATTTGGAAAGATAAAATTCTCATTATTTCCCTATGTTTTATTAGTTTAATAAAAGGATAATTCAAGCCTTTTTCTCGGGCCACAACAAAAAAATCCCGCCGCAAGCAGCGAGAGTCGGAGAATAACGGTTCCCGTCTTAATTTCAGTGATAAATCCACCCTTATTTCAATCCAGCTTCAGGTGTCGTAACTGACCAGATAATGATGAAGCTCTGTGTTATAGCAGCCGATGCTGTGTTCAATCAGTCTGCCTTCCCCGTCATAGGAGTTGCGCAGGCGCTTAAGCATATGCTTCGGGAGCAGAGGGTAGCGTCCGGTGATATCAGGTGCGCTAACAGCCCTCATTTCCTCCCAGCGAAGCGTTAGCGTCCTTTTATAAGGGGGCACGCTGCAGTACAGCAAAATTCCGGCTGATTCAGAGGGATTTATCCCTTTATTTCCGCCGCTCAGCCCACTTTCGGCCAATTTAGTGGGATTTATCCCTTTAATCCCACCACTCATCCCAATTCCGTCCAATTTAGTGGGATTTATCCCTTTAATCCCGGCGCTCAGCCCACTTTCGGCCAATTTAGTGGGATTTATCCCTTTAATCCCGCCGCTCATCCCAATTCCGTCCAATTTAGTGGGATTTATCCCTTTAACTCCGCCGCTCAACCCACTTTCAGCTGATTCAAAGGGATTTATCCCTTTATTTCCCCACACTCAGCCCACTCACCTAACTCTCGGCGCCCCATTTCATATTCAGCTTATCTACAACAGATAACCAGACAACTATTATAATTCGCTTTACAGAAACGAAAAGGCTGCGGCCGCCCTGAAATCCAGGAGGCCACAGCCTTTTCTGTGCATAGCTGAGTTGTATTTAGTAGCTGCTCTGACTTTGTTCACCTTTGGCAATGGCTACGCCGCCGCTTGTCCCGATCCGGGTTGCGCCTGCTCCGACCATAACGAGTGCGTCTTCCGCACTGCGCACACCGCCGGATGCCTTAACGCCGATAGTTGGTCCAACTGTTGCCCGCATAAGTGCGATATCTTCCTTCGTAGCACCACCCGTGGAGAAGCCGGTCGAAGTCTTCACAAAGTCTGCTCCCGCTTCTACAGCGAGCTTACAGGCGCGGACCTTCTCTTCATCGGTCAGCAGGCAGGTCTCAATGATGACTTTGGTCAGCGCTTTACCGCGGGCCGCTTCAACCACTGCGACGATATCACGTTTCACCAGCTCGTCATTGCCGTCTTTCAGTGCGCCGATATTGATAACCATATCCACTTCGCCGGCACCGTTAGCAATCGCATCGGTGGTTTCAAAGGCTTTGGTTTCCGGTGTGGACGATCCCAGCGGGAACCCGATCACTGTACATACTTTAACTTCCGGCGTATCCTTCAGCACTGCATAGGCCGTGGACACCCAAGCCGGGTTCACGCAGACCGAAGCGAATTTGTATGCTTTGGCTTCCTCAGCCAGCTTGATAATATCGTCTTTACGGGCATCCGCCTTCAGCAGCGTATGATCAATAATTCCGGATATTGTAGTTTCACTCATTATTAATTCCTCCATGTAATCGGTAGTAGATGTTCGCATTCCTTGTAATCATACCAATAGTCGAACACTTTGGAAAGCCGGAGAGCGAACACCTGTCACTACGCCCGATCAACACTCGAATCGCCGCTTATACCTTTACCTGCCGGATAGCCTCCCGCAAGTCGCCCGTGTTCGCGCTGATCATCATCGAAGCCTCGTACACTTCTTTGATCTTCTCCAGCTGTTGACCGGTCAGCTCACGGATCTGCCTTGTCTGCTCCGAGACGCCTCCGGCAATGGAAGCCATGCTGCCCACCGTTGCAGCAACCTCCTCTGTGCCTGCTGACAGCTGCTCTGCCGTCGCCGACATATCGACAATCTGTCCGGCCACCTCACGAAAAGCGGCCGATGCTTCCAGCAGCGCAGCTTCTGCTTCGGCAGACATCCGCACACCTTCACTGACTTCATGGGAAGCGTCCGTCATTTGCGTACCGATGCTTGCCGAGGCATTGCCGATATGAATCAGTAAATCGGCAACCTGCTCGACAGAAGCCGCAGAACCCTCCGCCAGCTTCCGTACCTCTCCGGCTACGACAGTGAAGCCCCGCCCGTGTTCTCCCGCGCGCGCTGCCTCAATCGAGGCATTCAGCGCAAGCAGCTTCGTCTGATCGGCGAACTGCCTGATCGAAGCCAGCGCGCCCTCGATTTCATTCGCATAGCCTTGCAGCAGCAGCACGATATCCAGAGTATGGCCGGTAGATACGGAAATCGACTTCATCTGCTGATTTGTGTGGTTCATGGCGTTCTGGGAGGACTCCACGATATCCAGAGCCCTGACCGCGAATTCGGAGACAGTGGCCGAAGCTGCCGAAATGCGCGAAATCCCCTGCGCCATCTCATCCATTGCCACAGCGCTGCTCTGCGCCCCTTCAGTCTGTGAATGGGCCCCGGCGTAGATGTCGCCTATTCTCCCGTTGACGGCCTCACTCATCTTCAGCACATCATCAGCATTCCTGGCGAATGTCTCGGAGGAGCCGTAGAGAGAATCGGATGCCGTGGACACACCAGACACCATCCCTCTCACTCTTGCATTCAAATCACCTGACATCTGAAGCATCGCCTGATAAGCCGTTCCAATCTCATCACGGGACTTAACCGGACGGGCATTCAGAATCCGCGCGGCCTCAGCCAAGTCGCCCCTGGCCATGGTGCCCGCACTCTCCGTGATCGTCCCCAGTGGACGCAAGGACCGGGATACAAACCAGGCCAGCACCGCCAAAGCGGCCAGGGATAAGGCGAGAATAATACCATAGAGAGGCAGACTTTGGATCAGGACGTCACGGGTCAGGCTGCTAAGGACAGCGACATCGGTGTCAATGCCCAGCGCCCCGATCAGAGCCCCGTCAGCCCCTTTCACCGGTACAAATGCCGAGATATAATCCCCGTATTCAGGATTCATGATCAGCGGCGTACTCGCATTCTCTCCTGCAAGGACCGCCTCAACTGCAGCAGCCGGCATATCTGTAATTTCATTAATCTGCGAAGCCAGCGGGTCCCCCTCCGGTCTGCCGTCAATCATCAGCTGCGGCTGATTGGCTTCATCGATCCTGACAAAGTATACATAACGGGCACCGATCGACACCCGGAACTGATCCAGTTCATTGCGGAGCGACCAATACAGGTCCGATTCCCGGGGATCGGCCAGGAACTCACTGTAACGGCCGGCATCAATCTGCGTAACATAATGGCTGGCAATACTCATGTTGTAACTGCTGATCGTCCCTTTCACCGCTGATCCGGTGTTCGCCCGCTGAATCGCAATGTTCCCTGCCGTGATACATAGAATGACTACAGTCATGATACAGAGGATACGGGCAATAAGTCTTGTTCGGATAAAAGAAAACATGAAGGCCTTCCCTTTCGCGCACGGCAATTGCGTTGTTAAAGTAGGGTCATTCCTGAACATGCAATGACAAATGTCCCTCTACCGGAAAATTTCGACAAATTTTTCGAAAATCCTTTTTCCTGCCGCAAAAGATATTACAAAAAAAGAGACTGCCTCTGAAGCCATAACAGCTCCAAAGACAGCCTCAACATCTTTATCCTTCAATGCCCGCCCGACAAGCCCAGGCCGATCCGCTTCACCAGCCGGGCACTTTCTTCATTTAATCCGGTAATCGTTACCTTTTTGCCGAGTGCCGCATATTTGTCCAGCGTTTTGGCAATGGCTCCCACCGCCGACTGATCCCACACATGAGAATGGGAGAAGTCGATAATCACCTGCCCCGGATCACTCTCATACATAAATTCATGCACGAAATGACTGGTTGTACCGAAGAACAGCTGGCCCGATACTTTGTAGGTAGTTACAGATGCCGTCGTATGGACACTGAGCTTTATTGAAGCCATTTTCCAGGCAAAAGACAAAGCGCTCAGCAGAACACCGAACAGTACGCCGATCGACAGATTATCCGTCACTACCACGGTGACTACCGTAACGATCATGACCAGTGCATCGCTGAGCGGCACCTTGGCTAAAGTCTTCAGTGAACCCCACTCGAAGGTGCTGATGCAGACCATGATCATAACACCGACCAAGGCGCCCATCGGAATCTGCTTAACCACATCGCCCAGAACGAGAATCAGGAACAAAAGAAAGATCCCCGATACAAAAGTAGACAGCCGTGTACGTCCGCCCGATTTCATATTAACCATCGACTGGCCGATCATTGCGCAGCCTGCCATCCCGCCGAAGAAGCCGGTCACGATATTGGCCAGGCCTTGTCCCTTCGCTTCCCGGTTCTTGTCACTGCCGGTGCCCGTAATATCATCAATCAGCGTTGCGGTCATTAGGGATTCCAGCAATCCGACTACAGCGAGCGACAGTGAATAGGGCAGAATGATCAGCAGTGTATCCAGCGTGAAGGGAAGATCCGGCAGATGGAACACCGGCAGAGCCGAAGTAATGGTGCCCATATCGCCTACGGTTCTTACATCCAGATTAAGAACAATACTGAGTACGGAAACTGCGATAATCGCTACAAGTGCTGAAGGGACAGCCTTCGTGATCCGCGGAACCGTATAAATGATGACCAGTGTAAGTGCCACCAGCGCATACATAATCCAGCCCTGTCCTTCAAAATGCACCAGCTGGGCCATAAAGATAAGAATGGCTAATGCGTTGACGAAGCCGGTCATTACCGGCTGCGGCAGGAACGTGATGAATCTGCCAAGCTTCAGCATCCCCATTAGAATCTGAAAGATTCCCGCCAGTACGGTGGCCGCGAACAGGTACTCAATTCCGTGTGAAATCACCAGGCTGCCGACCAACAGCGCCATCGCCCCGGTTGCGGCCGAGATCATACCCGGTCTTCCGCCGGCAAATGCCGTCACAATAGCAATACAGAAAGATGCGTACAATCCAACCATCGGGCTTACGCCGGCGAGGATGGAGAAAGCAATCGCTTCAGGGATTAAGGCAATCGCCACGGTCATACCTGACAGAATGTCGCTCCGTGTGTTGGAAAACCAACCGTTGTTGTATAAGCTTGACTGCTTCAAATTGTGCTGCTCCTCCTGTGTCTTGTTATAAGGTTATAGGCTCTTCCATAGAGCCCGGGGCCGGTGCACCGCCAATGCTTCTTATTGTACCTGACCCGCCTTAACCTCCACAAAAGTCCAACCTGTGCTTGTAAGCGCTACTTCCTGCCCCGTTCTCGCCGATCCTGCTATTTTCGCCTGAACTCTAGATATTAAAATTAACGGTACAGCCCGGATGCTTTCACTTCATTGAAGAAAGTATTGAACTCTTCAATATTCAGCTGCTGCGCCGCATCCGATAAGGCGGTTGCCGGATCAGGGTGCACTTCCACCATGATGCCGTCGGCTCCGGCGGCAAGTGCGGCTTTGGCACATGGGATCAGGATATCCTTGCGTCCGGTGGAATGGGTCACATCGACCAGCACCGGCAGATGGCATTCCTGCTTGAGAATCGGCACTGCCGAAATATCCAGCGTATTGCGGGTCGCTTTCTCATAGGTACGGATGCCGCGTTCAATCAGTATGATCTCCATGTTGCCCCGGGACATAATGTATTCTGCCGCATGGACGAATTCATCCAGTGTCGCCGACAAACCGCGCTTCAACAACACCGGCTTGTTCACTTCCCCTACCGCTTTGAGCAGTTCGAAGTTATGCATATTCCGTGCACCGACCTGAATAACATCGACATAATCAAGGGCCTCTTCAATATGACGAGGATCTACAATTTCACTGATGGTCAGAAGCCCGTATTCATTCGCCGCTTCACGCAGAATTCTCAGGCCATCCATCCCAAGTCCCTGGAAATCATACGGGGAGGTACGGGGCTTGAAGGCTCCGCCGCGCATCACCTTCACTCCTGCCTTCTGCAGGGCTGCGGCAACTGTACGGGTCTGCAGCTCACTCTCCACCGAGCAGGGTCCGGCAACCATCAGCGAAGATAATCCGCCGACGGTTACATTACCCGGAAGGGTAATTACTGTATCTTCGGCGTGATTTTTCCGGGCTACCAGCAGGGACTTCTTATGCTCCGTGCTTTGCAGATCCAGTGAAGCAGAGAAAATCTGCTTGAACAGGGTACGGATCGTGCCGCTGGTGAACGGTCCCTTGTTGCTTGCTACCAGCTTATCCAGCATGGCTTTCTCGCGTTCAGGATCGAACTTCGGCACACCCTGCTTCTCCTTGAGCACTCCGATTTCCTGAACGATTCCGGCACGCTCCGAGATCAGCTCCAGCAGCTGTCCGTTAATTTCATCAAGCCGTGCTCTCAGCTTATCCAATTCCACATTACTCATTTCCTGACACTCCCTTTAGTAGTTAATAGTTAATCCTATGAACGAACGCAAAAAGGCCCCCCGTCGCAAGGGACGAGGAGCCGTGGTACCACCCTTATTTAGAGATGAATCCTGCTGACGCGTCAGCACCCGGAAAGCTGTTACCTCATCCCGGACCGGATTAACTCTGTCTTACACCCGTTAACGCTGGAAGCGGGCCTCCCTACTCATACCTGCTGCAGCAGTGTACTTCAGGGGCCGACTCGGAAGTGAACTTCAGCACTAAGCGTCAAATGAGGGTGCTCTCAGTCTCCGGCACACCTTCCCTGTTAAGATCCGCTATAAAGTGCTTACTCTCTTCGTCATTGTCATTTAATGGTATATCGGCGCGTCTTATGCACCGGTTTCTGCTATCTTAATCAAAATGACTTCCACATGCAAGATGTCAGAGTGACGCATTACAGCTTTAACGTAACAACGTTACTCATTGATGAATAGACAGAAGACTGCCTGCTGATTAAAAGAATTTCCCGATAACATTCACTATGGTCTCGCTTCTCAGCGGCTTGCTGATATACTCGTCCATTCCGGCGTCAATGCATAATTCACGGTCGCCTTTGAGTGCATTCGCCGTTACGGCAATAATGACCGGCTGCGAGTCCGCCGGCTGCGTCTGCCTGATTCTCGACGTGGCCTCCAGGCCGTTCATGCCGGGCATCTGCACATCCATGAAGATCAGGTCATAGCTGCGCTGAGTGACCATCTCGACTACCTGCAGCCCGTCTTCCGCAACATCCACGGCGAACCCGCGCTTCTCCAGAATTGTGCGCAGCACAATCTGATTAATGACATTGTCTTCAGCCACCAGGATGCGCAAAGAACGGTTCAGCTGCTGCGGACTCAGCAGGCCCGGCTCCGCCCCCTCAGCAGCCAGGGCCTGCTTCTCGGTCCGGAGCACCACCGTAAATACAAAGGTTGCCCCCTGCCCGGTCTGCGGCTCCAGCTGAATCCTGCCTCCCATCATTTCAACCAGCTGCTTGCTGATCGCCAGCCCCAGACCACTTCCTTCATGTTTGCGGCTCATGTAATGATCCAGCTGGTAGAACGGCTCGAACAACCGGCTGCGGGCATCCTCCGGAATGCCTATTCCTGTATCCGCCACTGTAAATTGCAGCGTTACTACATCAGCAGCCTCTTCTCCATGTATCCTTTGCACGCCGACTTTTATCCCGCCAGTGTGAGTGAACTTCACTGCATTGCCGACCAGATTGATGAGGATCTGCTTCAAGCGTTCTCCGTCCCCGATCAGATCAGCGGGTACATCCGGGCCCACCTCCACCTGGATGGCGAGGCCCTTATTCTCCGCCTTAAGCTGCAGCAGCTCCAGAGCAGACTCCATGCAGTGCTGAAGGACAAACGGTTCTTCATGCAATGAGGTTTTGCCCGCCTCAATTTTGGACAGATCCAGAATATCGTTAATGATATTCAGCAGGGATTCCCCGCTCTGGCGGATGATTTCCAGGTACTCCCTTTGCTGTGAATCCGGATCACTGAGGTCCAGCAGCAGATCGGTCATCCCGATCACCCCGTTCATCGGCGTGCGGATTTCATGGCTCATCATAGCCAGGAACTCGCTTTTGGCCCGGTTCGTATTCTCGGCGGTTTCTTTGGCAATCAGCAGCTTCTTCTGCTCGGTAATATCCTTGACGATAATATAAAAGCCCACCGTCTCATTGTTGATAATAATAGGGGCAAGGGTTGTCAGCACCTCCACCGAATGTCCGTCCTTATGCCAGATGAGGTCAATGTTCCGTTCCATGGAACCCTTCTTCTGGCAGAAGCTGATCACGTCGTGAAGATGGTGATTCCCGATAATCCGTCCGACACTCATTCCCACCAGCTCAGGGATTGTGTAGCCTGTCAGCTGTACGGCCTTCTCATTCCCGTTGATAATGTTTCCTTTCAGATCCAGGGAAATAATCGCATCATGGTTATATTTCTTCAGCGAGGTATACCGCTCTACCGATTCCTGCAGCTTCTGCTCCATAATCTTGCGCTGTGTCACATCACGGCCTACGGCAAGCACGCTCCAGCTCCCGTTGTCTTCCACAATCCGCAGCGTGAATTCAATCCAGAGATAACGCCCGTCCTTATGAAGAATCCGCAGCTGTACACTCTGAAGCTCAGCCGCCTGCGGAGCGCTCATAAATTCCATATCCCCGGGGTGAACCAGTCCGCGGATATCACAGCCGATCAATTCCTCAGGCTTATATCCGAGTACCTCCACAATCGAAGGTGAACAGTATCTGCAGATACCATCCGGGGAAGCATAATATACAATGTCTCTAATATTGGCTGCGATCAGGCGGTACAGCTCATCTGGCGGTGCCGGAAGTTCATCCATGGACTTAGCTTCCGGGTGCGGCAATCCGGCCAGATGAACGATATAATACAAACCCATGCCAGTAGAAGGCTCGCTAATCAGAGAAACATGCAGGAGTACTGCAACTACAGAGCCGTCTGCATGCCGGAAATTCAGTTCGCATTCAAAAAAGGGAACCTCTCCCGCTTTTAGAGTCCCCATCTTTTGCCTATGTATCTCTAGGGAATCTTCAGACAGAAACTCCGTGAAGCCATGTCCCAGCAACCGTTCTTCCGTGTATCCGAGCAACAGGGTTACCGCCGGATTGACACTGGTCCATTCTTCGGAAATGGAGAGGAATGCGACTCCGGCAGTCCCCTTTTTGAATGCCTGTTCGAATGGAGAAGAGATCTCCGTATGTTGTCTTAGCATAAATTCCACCGCCCGTTCGTGGAGTAATACATGCATTTTTAGTTCAAATCTGTAATATAAATATCTTGCATATCCGGGCGAAAGTCAAATAATTATGTCGAAATATAAACTATAAAATGTATAGCAGATTATATTAACCTGCGAACCAGCCTTCAGACAGAGTTCTCCCCAGTTCCCCACCTTTGTTCAATCCATTCCTGCACTACTTTATCCTTGATTTAGAGCCCGCTGTCCAGCAGCCTCTTCACCGTTTCGGTGAAGGCTTTGACCTGGAACGGTTTGGTAATATACGCGGCAAAACCCCTGTTTTTGGCTTTTTCAATATCCGATAATTGAGCAAACGCACTGGTTCCCAGTACCGGAATATGGCAAGTAGCCTCATCCTGCTGCAATATTTCCAGAGCTTCATATCCGTTAAGGCCGGGCAGCCCGATATCCAGGATGATCAGATCCGGCAGTACTTCACGGGCCATACTCAGCCCCAGCTCTGCCGTTTCAGCTTCCAGCAGCAATATGGAGGGCAGGTTTCTTTTGAAGATATGATGCATTAGGGCCATGTTGAGTTGATTATCTTCCACATATAATACTGTCCGCTTGTATTCCTCCATCCGGCATATCCTCCTAAAAAGTCCCAGCACAACAGCCCATAAACAGGCAGAAAATAAAAAAGCCGAAGAAAGGGACCATTCCCCCTTCTCCGGCTCATGTTCGGCTCATTCGCATGTCCGACTCATTTCCGCCCTATTTATAGTTAAACTTATTGAAAAGTATAAGCTATCACACTGGTATCTTTGTCGAAATCCCAATCCACATATATATCCGACAGTTCCTTGCCGAGCATCGGGGCAATCGTGGTGGTATCCTCCAAATATCGTTTTTCCATCTTGCGTTTGGTGGTCTTAAGCGTATTCTCATAACCAAGGCCAATCAGTTCCTTCTCCAGCGGGATCAGGATACCCTCACGTTTGATAATCAGAATGCGCGGGCCCAGCCACCAGGAGTCGGTATGGACCGGTTCCTTCTGTACCTGCCTGCTAACTTCATTAATCTGGGCATGGACTTCTTGGCGCCCGGCATAATCGTCAATAATCACAGCGTCATTCTTAATGAGCGCAACGATCATTCCAGACGCGTTATGTATACCCCAGTCATAGAAAAGCTCGCCGACCTCAATAGCCATCATTTCCTTCAGGTAAGCCGCAAGCTCGGGAAGCAAAGACTTCATCAGAAGCTCCCGTGTATATCGAAACGCCTGTTCTTCTTCCTTATTTAACAAAAATCTCTCTACAGGCCCGATGAAATTACGGATATGCATTGCAATACATTGCTTCCCGATGGAGGCATGTACCGACTCAGGCCCTTTCCCAAAGCGTTCCCGCAGTAATCTTCCTGTGAAACTGGAAAGCTGGCTAGTAAGTTCTGTAGTGCTCATTCAATTTCCTCCAGCATAATATTCTTTTGTGTCTGTGTTATACGTATGGGGAGACGCTCCGCCTGCTGAAAAAACGGTTCGTTCACTTTAGTATAATCTCAACCGGGGGACTTCGTATATATATAAATATATAAAAGTTTATAAAGGCTGCCGGGGCCTCCCTGTATATGTATGTAGGGGCACAACATTAGTATTGCCCTAATTATTGATTATTAGTTTGACACTCAAAATTAAATTGTTTACAATTAAATAGTTATAAATATAAATTACATATACCGGGAGGATGAAGCAGCAATGAGCATTTATGAGTATGAGGCCCGCAATATCCGGGGGAAAGAGACCCGGCTGGAACAATACAAGGATAAAGTCCTCCTGATCGTTAATACTGCCAGCAAATGCGGCTATACTCCGCAATACTCCGATCTTCAGAAGCTTCATGAGAAATACCGGGAGCAGGGCCTGCAAATTCTCGGGTTTCCCAGCAACCAGTTTGGCGAACAGGAGCCCGGCTCCAATGACGAGGTTAACGTGTTCTGCCAGATCAATTACGGCGTAACCTTCCCGCTTTTCGAGAAAATTGATGTTAAGGGGGATAACCGCCATCCTCTGTTTGCTTATCTGACGGAACAGGCCGGCTTCCAGGGCTTTGATGACACGGACTCCAACGGCAAGCTGCTGCACACCATGCTTCAGGAACGTGATCCTGCTGCACTTACGAACGATGAAATTAAATGGAACTTCACCAAGTTCCTGATTGACCGTAACGGCAACGTGGTGGAGCGCTTCGAATCTCCGGTTGATCCGCTGGATATGGAGCCTGCCATTCAGAAGCTGCTGTAAAGCGTTATAGCGAGAATGACGAAGGCTATGTTACCCGTAAAATACTCAAATAAAAAGGTGTTGCGCTGCCGGTAAGGGCTGCGCAACACCTTTTTGTCACTTCCTTGCTTATCCCCTGGTTACTTGCCGCGGTAAGTCTCGGTGAACACCTCGAAGAAAGGTGTCGTGTCCCGCTCCGCCATCGTATCCTCTGCACCCGGATTCCAGCCGATCTCTGTCCGCCAGCTGCCCAGCAGACCTGATTCAATCAGCTCCTGCTCATCCACCTCCATGGACAGCTCTGCCTGCGGCGCCACATAGAGCGCATCCGCCGGACAATACGCCTCGCACATGAAGCAGGTCTGGCAATCCTCCTGACGGGCAATAACGGCAAGCTTGCCCTGCATCTCGAAGACATTCGTCGGGCAGACCTTCACGCACAGACTGCAGCCGATGCAGCGGTCCTGGCTGACCAGTTCAATCATATCGCCCGCTCCTCTCTTGGCATCCGCAGCTCATGGGCATGCGGCACACTTTCGGTGCGGATGCCTATCGTCTCAATGCCGGAGAGAATCAGGCGGTGGGTCTGGCGCGGGTCCAGCGCCGGATACTCGGCCAGGCGCTGCAGTCCGCGGCTCTCCTTGCGGGCCAGCGCGGCGGTGTAGATCCAGCGGCCGACATTCAGCATGGCGGCCGCTTCACGCGATTGCACGATGCCCTGAACCGTCGCGGGCACCTGCCCGCTGAGCTCAGGCATCAGGCTGTTCAGCCGCTGCAGGGCCGCGGCGACCACGGGCTCGCTGCGGAAGTAGTTAATCCGCAGCGGCAGGATCTCCCGCTGGACCGCCGCGATCAGCGGCTTCGCGTCCAGCGTCCTTGCAGTGCCGGCGCCAGCCGGCATCCCGTAGCGGCCCGCCGCGCGGAGCAGCCGGCTGTCCGCCGGATGCGGCGCCTGCAGAGCGTGCCGCGCCGCGCCTTGTCCTGCCCAGCTGCCGCTGCAGATGGCCCAGGATGCATTGTAGGCGCCGCCGCCGGAGATGGCGCCGGTGACTTTCTCGCGGGATGCGGCATCTCCGGCCGCATACAGCCCCGGCACCGAGGTGGCACAATCGGTGCCGGTCAGGCGCAGGCCGCCCGTGCCGCGCATCGTGCCTTCATAGCGCAGCGTGAGCGGGAATTTATCCTTGAACGGATCGATCCCCGCCCGCTCCAGCGGCATGAAGAAGATCGGATGCGCATTGCGGAGGAATTCCTGCTTCTCCTTCGTATCCGCCAGATCCAGCGAGGCGTAGACCGGTCCCCTCAGCATCAGCTCAGGGATGCTGCCGAAGGTGCGGTCACCCTGATGCAGCGGCTTTCCCGCTTCATCATACAGCGTGGCCCAGGCCAGCATCCGCCCGCGCGTTACCGTTCCGTCCGCGAAGCTCGGAGCATACTGCCGGGTGAATTCCATACCTGACAGCTCGGCACCAGCCTCGGCTGACATCAGCAGTCCTTCGCCCGTGAGCACATTACAGCCCAGCCCCTTGCTGAGGAAGGCACAGCCTCCGGTAGCCATAATCACCGCATTCGCCTTCACTTCCCAGGTCTCCCCGGTCAAGCGGTTAATTCCGCGTGCTCCGCCCACGCCGTGCTGATCATGGAGCAGCTCCAGCGCCGGCGACTGATCCCATATACGTACCCCCGCCTTGCGCACCACTTTACGCATAAGCTTCATATATTCCGGGCCATGCAGATGCGTCCGCAGCGGCCTGCCCTCCTCATCCTTCGGAAAGGGATACCCCCACTCCTCTACCAGCTCCAGATTCTGCTCGACCTGATCCAGCACACGGTGAATCCAGGCATTCTCCGAGAGATAGCCGCCTGCCTTAAGTCTGGCCTGCACAGCCTGCTCCCGCAGCTCTGCCACCGGCGGAATCACCAGCAGCGTTGTTCCTCCCGGCGCGGTAGCCCCGCTTGTTCCGAGATATCCCTTATCGGCCAGAATCACCTTCGCTCCCTGAGAAGCTGCACTCCATGCCGCCCATGCTCCGGCAGGGCCTCCGCCCAGCACTAGAACATCTGTTGTTGCCTGCTGTTGCTGCTGCGGCATTCCGCTTCCTCCTCTTCATGGTCCCCTGAAATGTAGAATTAAGATCAGACCAGCTTCTCCTGCAAAAATGCTATTGTCGAGGCAACAGCCTCATTCAGCGCAGAGGTGGAGCCTTCGTACGGGTCCACCGTGCCAAAGGTGTGATCCGCACCCCGGATGCTCTGATACCGGTGATGCGGCGCTTGTTCCCTGAAGCCTGCATGCTGCTGCAGCAAGGCTTCACGGTCCTGATCACCCTGAATCAGCAGCGCTGCGGCCGGTACTCTGCCGAGTGCCTTCTCCAGATTGAAGCGCTCCTTGTTACGCTGCTGATCCTCGCGGATCGCCCGCTCCTGCAGCGTAAGCGCCGGGGCACCTTCACCCTGCTGCGGCTGCGGCGGTGAACCGCCGTTCCAGACCACCAGCGCCTTCACTTGCGGATGCTCTGCCGCGAACAGAATGTTACTTCCGCCTGCACGGCTGTGCCCCAGAACTGCTATCCGCTCCGTGTCGGCCAATCCGGCAAGCGGCAGCCTGCCCTCAAGCAGGCTGTGGAGCACCTGCTCCAGATCCAGGAGCTCCCGGCTCAATGTAGCGGCTCCGGCAGCTTCCTCCGGGCTAATCCCGTCCAGATTGCGGGCAGCGATCCGTGAGAAATTGAAGCTTACGGTGTAGAACCCGCTCCCGGCAAGTCTGCCGGAGACCTCCGGCCAGAACGCCCAGTCCTTATGTCCTCGGAAGCCATGGCTGATCAGGATGACGGGCTTCGGTGCAGTCCCCGCAGGAACCCGCACCTCGCCCTCCAGATACAGCCCGTTCTCCAGCGGCAGCTTGAAATGTTCAATGGTCAAGGTTTCTTCGGACATCTGCATCCCCTCCGTTCACCTGTTTACCTGTCATGAATTACTTGAGCTGCCAGTCGCTGATGTTGAAATCCTTCTTGGCCAGCTTCTCTTCCACGAGGAAGTTCTTGGTGCCCTCCAACAGCTTCGTGCCGTCTTCCGTGAAGGCAGTATCCTTAATATCACTGATCGGATTCACCTGCTTCGCGAGTTCCGGGGTTGTATCCCCGATCTCGGCCAGGAACTCATAATACTCATCTTCATGCTGCTTCAGGTCGGCCAGTGCCTTCTCCCGTGCCGCATTCCAGACCTTAGGGAAATCCGGGAATTTCGCAAGATACTCCTCTGACACTACGGTAGCACTGCTTCCGAGCAGATCCGGATGAGTAGAGGCATCATCCAAATGAGTGTATCCCTGCTCGATCTGCTTAAGCGCCGCTACACCGTTATTGGTGGTCGCGTCCACATCGCCGCGGGCAAGTGCTGCGGTAGCATCCGGAATCAGCATGTGAACCAGCTTATAGTCGGTTACGCCTTCCTGCTTCAGCAGGCCGACTACGTAGCGGTGCATGAAGGACCCTTTCTGGATCGCAATGGTCTTGCCCTTCAGGTCCTGCACCGTCTTCGGTCCGTCCTTCTTGCCGATCAGATAACCTACCGTATGCGCTGAAGTCTGGGCGATCAACCGGGTCTTGGCTCCGGAAGCGTAGGCGATAATCGCCGGGGTATCCCCGAGGCTGCCGAAATCAAGTCTTCCGCTGATTAAGGATTCCGTCTGATCCGGTCCGTTCGGGAAGCCGGTCAGCTTCACTTCGGTAATTCCGTATTGCTTCAGCTCTTCCTGAATAATCCCTTTATAGAGTCCCCAGCCTTCTGCACCGCCCGGTACATTCAGCTTATTGGAGCCAATGTAGCCGAAATTCAGCACAGCCGGAACATCGCTTGTCGCCTCACCGCCTGCCGCTTCAACGGTATTCGTTCCGCCGCCGTTTGCTGCCGTTCCGCTGTTCCCGGAGCCGGTATTATTGCCGCAAGCCTGCAGCACCAGCATGATCATCACCACACCTGTAATCAGCGTGAGGCGTCCCCCTTTGCTCCATACACCTTTAATCTCTCTGTACAATTTGCTCATTTCTGTATTCTCCCCTCAGTCGTCTGCTGGATGTTTGATGTTTGTATAAGGACTCTTGCCTGTATTTTGATTAGTGTCTATAACGGCGCATCACTCAGAAGCCTGCCCGGGCCGCCAGCTTATACATGAAGTCATGGCTGGCCACCGGCTGTCTGCCCTTGCCCCAGCCTACCTTCTCGCGGTAACCGCCTAGCAGTCCCTGCTGTTCCAGCTCCGCCTCAGTAATTCCGGTAATCCCCTCGGAATCCGGAGCCACATACAGGGCATCGACCGGGCAATACAGCTCACACATGAAGCAGGTCTGGCAGTCGCTCTGCCGGGCGATAACCGGAATTCCGTTCTCGACCCTGTCGAATACATTGGTCGGGCAGACAGATACACATTGATTGCATTCTACACACCGGTCAGCGCTGATGACTTCAATCACAACAATACACTCTCCTTCGCTACCTCTTCTGTCTTCACCCATACCTGGTCCAGTCCGCCGCTGATCAGGCGGTGATGCTGGCTGTCGTCACTTCCCTTGAAATCCTCCCGCTTGTGCATTCCCCGGGTTTCGGTGCGGGCCAGAGCGGAGCTGTACATCCAGCGTGCCGTTGCCGTCATCGCTTCGGCTTCGCGTGCCTTCACACCTTCCGGTGTGCGCTGGATTTCCCGGCCGCGCTGCTCTTTCCATAGTCCGTCCAGACGTTCCAGCGAAGATGCCAGCCCCTGCTCTGTACGGAACAGATTAATATCGTACGGTTTGACTTCTGCCTGCACCGCCTCCACATATTCTGCGGTTCTGGCAGCGGCTCCCGCCTTCACTTCCTGGTGAACCAGCGGTGAAGAGGATAACCCTACGGGTGCACGGTGAACTGAATGCCAGCCGAGTCCGGCTGCATAGGCTGCCGCCCCTTCTCCGGCGAAGGAGCCGGAAGACATCGCCCAGGCGGCATTATGGCTGCCGCCTCCGGTGAACCCTCCGCAGATCAGCTCACGGGTAGCCGCATCCCCTGCTGCATATAGCCCCGGAACCCCAGTGCCGCAGCTCTCGTCTGTAATCCGTATGCCGCCTGTGCCGCGGACTGTACCTTCCAGCCGCAGCGTCACCGGGAATACATCCTTGAAGGGATTAATGCCCCGCCGGTCGAATGGCAGGAAGAAGTTCGTCTGCGCCACCCGCAGCAGCGGCTGCAATGCTTCATCCGCTCCGTCAAGCTTCGCGAATACCTGGCGCCCGGCCAGCAGATTCCTGGCAATGACTGAGCGGCCCTTCTTGGAGCCTGCTCCTTCCACCACAGTGCCGTCTTCATAATAGAAGCTGGCGTAGCTGTAATAAGCAGTCTTCGTTACGGAGGAGAAGGTCGGGCAGATCGCGTAGGCATTGGAGAACTCCATACCCGACAAGCTCGCTCCTGCTTCAGCGGCGAACAAGTACCCGTCACCGGTCAATACGTTGCAGCCAAGCGCCTTGCTGAGGAAAGCGCAGCCTCCGGTAGCGATAACTACCGCCCCGGCATGCACACTCCAGGCTTCTCCGGTCTGGGTCTGCACTCCGGCCGCTCCGGCTACCCCGTGCTCATCGGCGAGCAGCTCCAGCACCGGACTATGGTCCAGAATTTTCACGCCCGCCTTCTTCACAAGCTTGCGCATCAGGCGCATATATTCAGGTCCCTGCAGGCTCCGGCGGTATTGATTGCCTTCCTCATCCACCGGGAACGGATAGCCGGCAACGCCCAGTCTGTTCATATTCTCATAAGTCCGGTCCAGCACCCGGTCCATCCAGCGGTGCTCAGCCAGCTTGCCGCCCATAGCGTAACGGCTGGCCTTCGCTGCCTCGCGCAGCTCTTCTTCCGGCTTCACGTACCAGACTCCGGTGCCCGACGGGGCAGTTGCGCCGCTGGAGCCGCAGTATCCCTTGTCGGCCAGGATCACCTTCACTCCCTTAGCTGCGGCTGTAAGTGCCGCCCATGTTCCTGCCGGACCTCCGCCGATTACCAGTACATCCGCCGTCAGTTTCAATGTTTCCTTCAGTGCCGGTTGGTTCATGTTGTTGCCCCCTTGGTTTCATTAGCGTTAGCGTTTCATTAGCTTGTTAGCTTGTCTTTAACCTTGATAGCTGTCACGCCAGTACAGGAATTTGCGTTCGATGATGCGGAAGAGAGAATCGATCAGCTTGCCGACCACTGCAAAAATAATAATTCCGACAAAAATAACGGCCGTATTGGAATTCTGCTTCGCTTCATTAATGAGAAATCCAACCCCGGACTGTGATCCGATCAGTTCGGCAACCACCAGACCGATCCAGGCCACAGCCATCGACAGGCGCAGTCCCAGCAGAATGCCCGGCAGCGCCGCCGGCAGGATCAGCCGCCGCAGCTTCTGCAGCGGGCTGAATCCGAGCACCCGGGCTACTTCAAACAGCTTGTTGTCCACTCCCCGGATGCCCATGAATGTATTGATATAGAGCGGGAAGAAAGAGCCGCTCATAATAATAACCACCTTCGAAATCTCCCCGAAGCCGAACCATAGAATGATCAGCGGGGCAATAGCCAGATGGGGAACCAGCCGCAGAATCTGCACGCTCGGGTCCAGCAGATAGGCTGCACTGCGGAACAGGCCGGTCAGTGTCCCCAGCAGCAGGCCGAGAATTCCTCCGATCAGGAATCCGATGCCTGCCCGTCCGATACTGACGCCCAGGTGATGGATAAGCTCCCCGCTAACCGCCAGATCTGTAAAAGCGGAGAGAATGGTCAGCGGCGCCGGAAGAAACTCCGGCGAGATCCAGCCTGCGCTTCCGGCCAGCTGCCATACGGCAATTACAGCTACAGGAATAACAGCCCCGGTGCCCCAGTCGGACAAAAGAGTTTTCCAGGACGCAAACGTTAATCTTCTCTTGTTGTTATGCGTAGTAATTGGAGCGGTTCCGCTATAATCACGGGCTTCCCTTACCCCCTTGGCGGTCTTGATTATTGCTTCTATCCCTTCACTCATGCGGTACTTCCCTCCTATCCTTGATAGCTGTCCCGCCACCGCAGCAGCCGCTGCTCAATCAGGCGGACAATGGTGTCACTCAGCAGCCCGGCAGCGGCAAATACAATAATCCCGACAAATACCACCGGCGTATCAGCAAACTGGCGGGCATCCGACATCATGTAGCCGATCCCCGAGGTGGAAGCAATCAGCTCCGCCACCACCAGCCCCAGCCATGAGAGGCCCAGCGACAAGCGCACCCCGAGCATGATATTCGGCACTGCTGCCGGGAGCACCAGCCGCACAATCTGCTTCCCTCTGCTGAAGCCGAGCACCCGGGCTACTTCGAACAGCTTGTTATCCGTTCCGCGTATACCCATGAAGGTATTAATATAGATCGGGAAAAATGCTCCCTTGGCAATCAGCAGCACCTTGGATTCCTCCCCGATGCCGAACCAGAGAATGAACAGCGGCACTACCGCAAGGCTCGGGATCATCCGGATCATTTGCAGCGAGGGGTCCAGCAGCTTCTCCGATCTGCGGAATAATCCGACCAGAATGCCGAACAGCAGGCCGAGCCCGCCGCCAAGCAGAAATCCTGACAATGCCCGCACGACACTGATTCTGAGGTTGCTCCATAAATCGCCGGTAGATGCCAGGGTAATGAACGACTGGACAATCGTAGAAGGCGCCGGGAACAGCATCTCCGAGATCATTCCGTAATGGCTCAAAATCTGCCACAGGATTAATACACCTGCCGGAAGCAGCAATCCCAGACCGGCAATCGCCGCCTTTCCGGGGCCGTCAGGCCTTCCTGTTCTTCCGGCATTCCCTGCCGCTACAGCCCGTTCAGCCATGGCTGTCCCTCCTTCTGAATTAATTAGTATATTCGCATTGATTAAGTCGGATATAAGCCGGCAGTTGCTCTCACTTTTTCACAATACAGCCTTCCTGCACCGTCTTCCTGCACAAAATACAACATTTCCCTCCTAATATCGTCCATAATTCATTATTGTTGTACAAAAGGCAGCAATTCTTCCTCTCCAAGCCACTCAGCGGGATAATTCTTGTATTTTGTACAACAATCCCTTCGAACTCGCCAGTTATCGTTGATCAAAGTTGTATTACGTACAACAATATGTGTATACCGTGTCTACTGAGGAGTATCCATTCTGACAACAACGATCCACGAACAACGAATCAGGAGTCACTTATATTCCCGCCCCGTCCTTCAGCTCAAGCTCATCGACCTTCTCAAAGTAATTCAGTACCTTCAGGCGCAGCTCTTGAAAAGAGGTCGTTGTTTTTTTGCGCGGGTAAGGGAGGTCGACAGGTACGATCTTGCGGATTTTACCCGGACGGGGTTCCAGAATAACGACCCGGTTACCGAGGAACACGGCTTCGTCAATATCATGGGTTACAAAAATCATCGTAGTCCGGTTCCGCCGCCAAATATCGAGCAGCACCGTCTGCATATGCGCCCGGGTGAAGGCATCCAGCGCACCAAAGGGTTCATCCAGCAGCAGAATCTTCGGGTTCCTCAGCAGCGCACGGGCAATTGCCACACGCTGGGCCATCCCGCCCGACAGCTCCCGGGGATAGGACTTCTCGAAGCCGCCCAGCTTCACCAGATCAATCAGCTCATCCACCCGCTTCCGGATATCCGGCCTGCCCAGCGGCAGATCGGAGGCAATGTTCTTCTCTACCGTAAGCCACGGGAACAAGCGGTGCTCCTGAAAAATAAACCCCTTGTCGATCCCCGGCCCGCCTATCTCTGCACCTTCCAGCGTAACGTTGCCGGTATAGCCGGTATCCAGACCGGCAACGATGCGCAGCAGAGTGCTTTTGCCGCAGCCGCTGGGACCAATCACCGTGATGAATTCCCCTTCCTCTACATGCAGCTCCACATCCTGCAATGCCTGCACATGTCCTCCGGCAGTATCAAAGCGCTTATTCAGCTGTGTGATGGACAATAAAGCTTCTCCCATATCTGCTCCTCCTTCTGGCTGAAATATAAATGTACTATTGTAAATACAAAAAAACAGAGGAACCTCGCGATAGAACTCGCGCGGCACCTCTGTCTGTACAGTCGGCTGATTTTAATCCAAAGTAAATCAATTGGAATTTGTAAATTTAAAATATCACCTATCTGTAAATCTGTCAATGAAAATACACAAATTCCGCCCGGATTAATTATTTTTGATATAGACTTTCCGGAAGTACTCTGTATTTCTTCCTCCTGACCCTTTTGCTATAATGGGCTCAGATGATTTAAGAAGGAGTGGCACAACATGCTAATCGGGGTATTCCATCCTCAAGATCCCTTTGCCGTCATGCCCAAGGAACGTGTTGAGGCTATCCTCGCTGAAGCCGCCCGGCAGGAAGTCCGGCTAGTCTTCTTTAATGAGTCGGGAATTGATCTTGAGCAACAGACCGTTCAGGGACTTACCTCCGGCGGCAGCGGAGAGTGGCAGGAAGCCGTATTCCCGTTCCCCACAGCCGTGATGAACATCAGACCCTGGGGCCCGCGCAAACGTACTCCCAAAGAGCTTGTCTTCCGTAAAATGGTGCCCTTTACCGCCTTTCTGATCGGCGACAAATGGGAGGTTACCCGGCTGCTCTCCGGTTCTGCTGAACTCTCCGGCCATCTGGTCCCCACCCTTCTGCTGAAACAGGTGGAGACGATTGAAGAACTGCTGCTGGAACATGACAAGCTCGTCCTGAAGCCGGCAAGCGGAAGCCGGGGGGATGGAGTACAGGCGCTGACCCGCAGCGGAGATGTCTTTGTGCTGCAGAACGGGACAAGCCGCAAGGAGATGAGCCGGGAGGAATTAACGCATTATATTGCAGGGTTCAAAAAAGACTTCCTGATTCAGCCTTATATCAGGTGCCTCACCTCCGGAGGGGAGCCCTTCGATTTCCGCATCCTGGTTCAGCGGAATGGAGCAGGTGAATGGACCGTGCCGCTGATCTACCCGCGGATCGGACAAGCAGATACGATTACCAGCAATGTTAGTGTCGGCGGGCGCACAGAGCTTCTGGAAGCCTTCCTGGCCAGAGAGCTTCCTGCCGGACGGTATTCGCTTCCGAAGCAGCTGCATGATCTGGGTCTGGCCATCGCGGAAGCCGTCAATTCCCATTATGCATTCCCGCTTAATGAACTAGGAATTGATCTGGCTGTGGACAATCAGTGCCGTATCTGGTTCTATGAGGCCAATACTTGCCCGGGAACACTCAACCACGAGGCAGAGCGGGCCGTTCTGGCTATTGCTTATGCCAAGTATGTCGGCACGGAGAATCTGAAGACTCGGGAGGCACCACTCCGGCAGGAGAGCGGCAGAGTCACCGCGGGGCTGCTGTTTGATGCGCCGCCTGCATTGACTGAGCTGGAGCCGTATGCCGGAGTCGCCGCTTCCCTGGGGATGCCGCTCAGTTATTTTCTCTATGAGGATATCCGGTTCAGGGCTTCTACCATTGCGGCACATGTACAGGAAGGGCAGGAATGGGTCAGGAGGAATATTCCGTTCCCCGATGTAGTCTACAACCTGATTCAGCAGGACCATAAGGAAGATGTCAGCAGACTGCACAGCAGTACCCATCATCTGTTCCTGACCTCTACCGAACCCAAAGGGCCGATCCCCTCCTCGCTGTTCATGGCGCTGGCCTCCCGTGAACCCCGGCTGCTGGAGAGAGTTCCGGCTTATATGAGCCCTGATGAGGCGGAGGAAGCCCGGCTGTTCATTGACCGCCACGGCTCTGTGGTGATGAAATCCGGCGGCTTGTCTGAAGAGGAGGAGACATTGTTCATTAAACGTCTGCCTACCCATTATGAAGTGCGGGATTCAGAGTTCGTCCATCACTTCAATAATGCTGACTTCGCCGTGTTCCTGGGCCTGTTCCAGGAGGCGGGATATGTCCTGATTCAGCAGATTGACAGCCGGATCAGCGGCGGGCATCCGCTCCATCTCCGCGTATATCTGATGAAGGACCAGCAGAATGTATGGCGCCTGATGCAGATTACACCGCTCCTTGCACTGGCTCCGCTGGAGCAGCCGGATAATCCTCCGGTTATCGTCGACTGGGATTGGCTGCTGTTCCGCGAATTCGGTGATGCCTCAGGTGAAGATATGGATCTGCTGATACAGGAGCTTGCGGTGCATACAGCGCAAGTTGTGGAAGCCTCCAATCACCGGCGGTTTCATGAGCTGGTTGTAGATTTCGCCCTGGACAAGGACCGTAAGCTCTGGCTGCTCGGAGCAGAATTTGACGGCTCGCAGGACGTTGTCCACCCTTATGATGTGGCCAGAATTGTGCTGCCTTATGCGAAGTCGCGAATTCAGAATCCTTCATAGCTCAATTTAGAATTGTTGTCTTTAATCAAAAAACCAGCAAGGCCCTGTCTCAGGGCTTTGCTGGTTTTTTGATTTGTTTTCTGCATCTCTATATGAGTGTGACGGATTAAAATTATGAATTAGTTCGTCAGGTTTGTTCTCTGCAGGAAGCGGCGGATCATGGCTGTGGCCTCATCGCGCGTGACTGCTCTTTTGACACCAAGTGTATCATTCTCATAACCGTAGACCACACCGCCATTGTAAGCTTCATTCAAATATTGCCCGGCCCAATCGGAGATTGTGGAATTATCCTTATAAACATCGGCAATCCTGCTCTGGTGAAGAGCGGGAAGCTCCAGCTCAAAGTTCTGATAGAACCGCATCAATACGGCAATCAGCTGCTCACGGGTAACCTCTGCGTCCGGCGCGAAGACCGCAGCAGAATATCCCTGGAACAGGCCGGCGTCTATCGTGAGCTGAATATCGCGCACAGCTGACGGATCAGCGGGAAGATCCCGGAAAGCTCCGCTGCTAACTGCGCTGACAGGGCGCTGCCCCAGACCCAGAGAGCGTACCAGAATCGAAGCCAGCTCGGAACGGGATACACTGCCTCCCGGATTGAAGCTGCCATTCACTGCACCTTCCACATTATCCTTATCCGCCATAAAGACGAGATCATTCACACCCCAGTGTCTGCTCAAATCCGTGAAGGTCTGGTTACGCTGAATCAGCATCACGGTTGCATTGGTTGGGGTCTGGATGACCGCATGCCCGGAATCGATAACACGCACCGGCACCGGCACATATTTTCCGTCCAGCAGCATTACCGCTCCCAAAGAGTAAGGATTAATTACGCCTGCCGGGATAGGCACCGTGTGATAGGCATAACGGTCACCGTACTGAACCACCGGTGTAGACAGCGTACCACTTATTACATTAATGCTGAATTTGTACGGCTCGCCAATCAATGATGCGTTCTGGCTGACTGCCCACTGTGCAGCTGCGGACTTGACGGCCTCCGGCTGTTTCTCAATTCTGATCTCAAGCTTAAGCTGATCTGCAGAGACCCCGCCTTGCTTGGCAAGCTCCTGTACCGGGATGGACACGGACGGGAATTCGATCGCTACATCGCCAGTGATTACAGCCAGTCTCTGCTGTTTGGCAATGAGGGCCTGGATAGCATCACCCGTAATTTCCCCGTATACGGTCTGCGCATCCTTGAGGGACTTGACGCGGACGGCCATCGTTTCCCTGTTGCTCGCCAACTGGGCTGCCTTGATAACTTCCGCAGTCAGGAACCGGAAGGAAGCCTGTTCAATACCCGTGGTATTCTTAGTCAAGGTCAGCTTAGCCGCATTGATGGTTTCATCATTCTTCTTCACAGCGACAACTTCAATCAGCGATTCTTCCTCTTGGACTGCCGGAATCACTGGTGCAGGTGTGGCGGTAGCCACCGGACTGACCGGCACTTGCACTTCAACATTCGGGCTGGTTACCACTGCAGTTGGTGCACTTTCCGATAAGCTGCCGGTTGAAGGCGTACTCTCATTCTTAGGTGTTACGGCAAAAGTAATAAATTTGCCTGCATCACCGACCGTCAGTACATAAGTTGTTCCAGTAGCTCCGCTGATC
>NZ_WHOB01000049.1 GCF_013141775.1 Paenibacillus phytohabitans | reverse complement strand
TTATCGACAGCTTTGTAACACTTGCTGATTCTAGCGGAAAAGATAAGAAAAAACGGCTTCCCCTTAGTTTTGAAGGAGATCAGCCGTTTGTTGTCTTGCCTGCTCTGCACATTCCTCAGAACATTTTGTATCCGCCCAGCCGCAGCTTCTGAATGGTCCAGCCGCTCAGTACAGCACCGGCAAGGCCGGCTATACCGGTCAGATAGTCGACTACATGAAAGGTAGAGAGATGCTCCCATAACGACATGGAGCTCCGGTCCCAGATGGAGTAGACCACTACGGGAAGAATAACGATTACGAACAGGTATGCGGGAAACCAGGTAGTCTTCATTAACATGTTAAGGATAAAGCCAATGCCAAACATCATGACAAAGAACAAAACGGCCAGAACAAACACTGGAATAAATCCCATCGTACCGCCATCCCCTCTCTCTATAAAGAACCGCACACCAAACCTTATTTAATAGTAAGTTTACTAGAAAAAATGTAGCGAAGCAATGAACATTATCGTCCAGTGGTTTGCGATCAGCGCAAATGGCCGCTGTAGAGTTTGCTCTTGGCCGTTCGCATGCGATACAATGCAAATAGCAAATGGAAACGGCTGCAGCGTCTTCATAAGAACGGTGCACGTTTCTTTTCGGAAATATGTTTATACATATTAAACGTATGCAAATTTTAAAGGAGTGAGAACATGAACGAAGCCGCTTTGACACTGGAAGGCTGGTATGCCCTGCATGACTTCCGCTCTCTCAATTGGACTGCCTGGACGGCAGCCGATGATGAAGAACGCGCCGTTGCCCTGGAGGAGCTGCATGCTTTCATGCAGGAATGGGGGCCCGTGGAAGAAGCCAAGGAAGGCAGCTCCACCGTGTATTCCATCGTTGGCCAGAAAGCTGATTTCGTGATGATGTTTCTGCGGGAAAGCCTGGAAGCATTGAATGCGCTTGAGACTGCTTTTAACAAAATCGCCTTCGCCCAATATACTACCAAAGCCTATTCATATGTAAGTATTGTGGAACTCAGCAACTACGCCGCAGGAGGAACTGCAGGAGACGGCAGCGATCCAATGCTGAATCCGCATGTTGCCGCCCGGCTGAAGCCTATTCTGCCGCAAGCGAAGCATATCTGCTTCTATCCGATGAACAAGAAACGCGAGCTTGCAGACAACTGGTACATGCTCGATATGGACAAACGCCGTGAGCTCATGCATTCCCATGGCCTGATCGGCCGCGGATATGCCGGCAAGGTGAAGCAGATCATCTCCGGCTCCGTCGGATTCGATGACTGGGAATGGGGCGTGACCCTGTTCGCTGAAGATGCCCTGCAGTTCAAGAAGCTGGTCTATGAGATGCGCTTTGATGAAGTGAGTGCCCGCTACGGCGAATTCGGTCCCTTCTATGTCGGCAATCTGCTGACTGAGGAATCATTCGAAGAGATGCTGAAGCTCTAAAAGCTTAAAAAGGGAAGGCTTCCCGGATAGGAAGCCTTCCCTTTATTTGGATTTTTTTCATATCAGCAATCTATTCAGACAGGTGATAGAAATGGTATAATCGCATAAGCAATGGAAGGCTTACAAGGGCGGTCGGCTATTCTCCCGGAAGGGAGGTGAGGCCAATGGAGGTTTATCAAGCTTTGTCTCTGATGTTCATGTTCGGCATGTTCATTATTGCTCTGCTAAATTACCTCAAAAAGAAATAGACCGCCCTGGTCAAAGGAGACGGTCTATTTCTTGACTACTTTTCCCAAAGCCGCCGCCCTTAAAAGCGGCTGTTGCAACGGAGAGTCGTGTTAGCGCACGGCTCTCTTTGCATTGTACGTCTTTTCTACCTTCACTATACCACATGTGGATTTAATAAATAAATATATACAAATCTATATCCTTCAATCGGACGGATTCTTACCATCAGCCTCTTCGTCCTCGTCATCGTCTTCCTCATCCCGCAGACTCTCCAGATATTCAGCGGTCGCCCGGTCACGCGCGCGGCCCTTATCCTTCAGGCGCTCTATGGCCGGGAGAATCAGGATGTCGATTTCCTTCTGGATATTGTAAGCCAGATCATATCGTGTCTGATCCTCAAGATAGGAACCAACCTCAATTAGAGCATTGTAGCGGTCCAGCTCCTCACGCGTGAGCAGTCCGCGAACTTGTACGCTGCAATGGCGCATCTTAGAGGAATCTTCCCTTCTTGAGTACCAGCGGAATGCCGCCGATAATGAGCAGGTAGCGCATGTCTACAACCTTCTTCAGCTGCGCCGCTGTCCAGCCCTTATAGGTCTTATCGCCCACTACTGCAATCCCCTGGCCTTTGCCCAGCGAGGCTACGGTGCCCTTGTTGCTGAACGCAAACTTCTTCGGCTGCTGGCTGCGGATGGCCGCTACAAGATTATGCGCACAGCATTCTCCCTGCTGCATAGCAATCTGTGCCGTTGGAGGGTACGGACGTCCTTCAGGATTAATCATGAGGGAACCGTCACCGATGATGAAGATGTTCTCATGTCCTGGGGCACGCAGATATTCGTCTACCTTCACACGCCCGCGCATAGCTTCGAAGCCGGCCGCTTCAATCAGACGGTTGCCGCGGATACCGCCGGTCCAGACGATCGTGGAAGCTTTGATTTCTTCACCGGTTGCAAGGATGACACCGCCAGGCAGGCATTCCTTGATCGCCACGCCGAACTTGAAGGTTACCCCCTTCTTCGTAAGCACTGTCATGGCATGCTCGACAAGCTCCGGAGCAAAGCCAGGCAGCGCTGTAGGAGCAGCTTCAACATTATAGATGTTGACCATACTTGGATCGACATCATATTCTTTGCAGAGCGCCGGAATCCGGTCTGCCAGTTCAGCCACAAACTCAATGCCGCTGAAGCCCGCGCCGCCGACAACAAAGTTGATATGCTCTTGTGCATTATTCTCATTCTTGTATTTGGCAAATTGATACTCAATATGTTCACGGATCAGCCGCACGGAGTTAATGCTGCGGATGGTCAGCGCATATTTGTCGAGTCCCGGGATTCCGAAGGTCTCAGGCTCGCCGCCAAGTGCGATTACGAGATAATCATACGAGAGGGTTCCGTCTTCCAGAATAACCTTCTTCTGCTGGGTACGGATCTCCTGTACGGAAGATTTAACAAGATCAATTTTGAATTCATCGATAAGCTTGGAGATGGATACGCGGGTATGCTCGATGCTGTCCGTTCCGGCTGCTGGCATATGCAGATGGGTCGTGAAATAATGATACTCATGGCGGTTCACCAGGGTTACATCCGCTTCATTATAATTTAAAGCTTTCTGCAGCCGCTGGGCGGTCAAGATACCTCCATATCCCGCGCCTAGGATAACAATTTTGGGAATACTGCTCATGTTCCGGCTCCTTCCAACAGGTGAATCTGTCTATGTGTTATTTTTTGTAAAAAAATTAGGTTTCTTTTGTGAATTTATACACTTAAATTCAGAAGAATTTCCAATTAAACTTAAAGGATTTCTAAAATAACCATATCCATTGTAAACCTTAGTATCGTTTTAATCAAATACAATCATACAACAAAATGTCACATTTTTCAGTGAAATCAAAGGCTTTGCAGCGGGGTGCCACAATGTTTATAATGAGTAGGTACGCAAGTATGGCAATTTGAAACTATCAACTCGGAGGTGTAATATTACGTGACACTAGAGCAATCCGTTCCTATGAGCGATCTCATCATCATAGGCGGGGGACCAGCCGGTATGTTTGCCGCTTTTTACGGCGGTATGCGCCAGGCTTCGGTAACACTTATTGAAAGTATGCCCCAATTGGGGGGGCAGCTTGCTGCTCTTTATCCCGAAAAATATATTTACGACGTGGCCGGTTTTCCCAAGATCACCGGACAGGAACTGGTGGATAACCTTTCACGGCAGATGGAGCTCTTCCAGTCTGATATCCGTCTGGAGGAAAAGGTTGTATCTGTTGTGAAGCAGGACGAGCGCCACTTCATCGTCACCACCGATAAAGCTGAATATCACAGCAAAGCTATTATTGTCACAGCAGGTGTAGGCGCATTCGAGCCGCGGCGCCTGGAAGTACCTGATGCGCAGCGTTTCGAGAAAGCCAATCTGCATTATTTTGTAAGCGATCTGAATGCATATAAAGACAAGAAAGTGCTGATCAGCGGCGGCGGCGATTCTGCCGTAGACTGGGCACTTATGCTTGAGCCTATCGCGGAGCAGGTAACTCTGATTCACCGCCGGGATAAATTCCGTGCGCATGAGCACAGTGTCGAGAATCTGATGGCCTCCAAGGTTAATGTTATTACGCCATCCGAGATCACTGAGCTGCATGGTGAAGAGTTCATCACCAAGGTAACCCTGTCTCATATCAAGACCAAAGAAACCCAGGAAATCGAAGTAGACAGTGTCATTGTCAATTTCGGCTTTGTTTCCTCACTGGGACCGATTGCGGAATGGGGAATTGAAATCGACGGTAACTCTATTGTGGTTGACTCCCGCATGGAGACCAGCATTCCGGGTATCTTCGCCGCAGGCGATATCACCACGTATCCGGGCAAGCTGAAGCTGATTGCTGTAGGCTTCGGAGAAGCGCCGACTGCTGTGAACAACGCCAAGGTATATATTGATCCGGAAGCGAAGCTGTCCCCGGGACACAGCAGTAATCTCAAACTCTAGGATTGCATATAACCTAAAACCTACAATAAAAGGGTATCCTTTCAGGTTGATTCCACCTCAACTTGAAAAGATACCCTATTCTGTGTTACTTGCGGTTTGATTAATTCTGGGTGCTGTAAAGGTATGCTCTGATCTTTAGTGAAGAACCGCATGAACTGGAGAGTGTAAGTTCCGTTTGCGAATTTCAGCGAGTAGCAGAGCGATGAAATCATGCTCCAATTGCAGCTCTATCGCTCTATGATAAGAGTCCAGCAGCATCTCATCCGACAATTCAACCATAACGTTCACCTACCTTTCCTTTATTTGGATCTGAATCTATCATAGCAAACTATCATTATTCGAACAAGCGTTCTCATTATCCACAAGCTACTGTGGAGATCCTGTGCATAATATGTTAGTAAGGGTTGTAATGTCAGGTACTGCACGGTGGACTATGGGGATAATAGTTATGCACAGGGCAGATATCCCGCTTATCCTTAAAAATAATTTTTAGAATGTTCATAATTGGCTGGGATATTTATGTTCATATTACCTCGGAATTGACACGACTAAACGCAATATTAGCTTATTAATGTATTTATCGTCAATTATTAAAATTTTCTTAATCAATTTCCGGTTATTTTGGTCTTGTATTTACTTCCAGAATCCATATTTTCCCCCGCTGATCCACAGCATAATCGAACCCCAGCTCACCGATGCCGGGGAAATGCCGCTCCAGCAGCTCAATGCAGACTAAAGTCAGCCGGCGCATCTCCGCTTTCTTGGCGGAGGTCCGGATTCTCGGCAGCGATCTGTTCAGTCCCTGACGGCAGCTGAGCATCGTTCCCCCTTTACAGAGATTAGTAACGAACAATCCCGGCCGGGCTACTCTGCCTACCATGGAGCGGAATTCCCAGTGATCGCCGTTCTTCACCACTTTGACCCGGTAATCAATCGGACGCCCGGAAATCCGGGCAAGGGAAATGCCTTGCTGGATCAAATATCTCCGCTTTACCTTGAAGCGGTCCAGTGCGTACCTCATCGAAGCAAAATCACGATATATACGTGTATTATGCATATACGTGAAGCCGTAACCCCGGTGATCCCGGAACACCTTGATCACCCCGTAACCTCCGCCGCCGACAACCGGCTTAATCACAACATTCCCGTATCTTCCCAGCATCGCCAACAGTCCGGCAGCACTATATTCCCGTGTTCTCGGAATGTAACCGGCAACCCGTGAATCGCTAAGCAACGCCGCGGTCTTCAGCAACTTGCTTGCCAGTTCTCTCCCCGCCATTTTTTCGCCCTCTCCTTTCGAATTCCCAGCCTACCCTATAGATTACTCACGAAAGACCGCACCCTCCTGTATGATTGTCCGTGGTAAGGGAGTCCACAGCAAAAAAGGGCATATAGCCGCAAGGGCCGTATGTCCCGGTGTTCCGTTTATTCCAGAGCTGGAATATTCTTAAAATTCGTTGTATTATAGCCTGGAGGGGAGGGTTTCCTAATGGCACAGTTTTTTGAAATCCTGTATTGGTTTGCGATGATCGGTATGTCTGTTGTACTGGCAGGAACCACAATACTCGTCTGCGCGCTGGGCTTCAAATTCATCAAAGACCGCCGCAGGGTTCTGGGCGCCGGCTGTATCGCCTTTTCCCTGGGGGCCGCTGCCCTGATCGTGTTCATGATTAATTTCAAATTCATCCTTCCGGCCTGAAGCAAAGCTCCCGGCAGCTATGACAAAAGACATCCGTAGAGCAGACTGCCTTTTATCATCGCTGCCTTTGAGCGGAATCTCACGTATACATGCCTCATAGATTTGCCTGAGATACTATATTCTATGAAACAGTGAAGGGTTGGCCTGTGCCGATGGACAGCTCCATTAGCTGAATCTCTCAAGCCTTGCAGCACCTCCGGTAACGCGCCACACCTGAATTCAATTCTTGCCGTCAAAATACACCGCCAACTGCCTCGTTACCGATTCTCTCACCTCTTCGCCGGACCGTTCCAGCTCCTCTTCCTCCACATTTCCAAAGTACTCGAACACTTATATCCCATCCATAATTTCACATTATCATCATTTTACACAATATACCTTATATGGTTCTATGTTAGAATTAGTAGCGTGAATACTCGAAAAAAGGAGAATATAACGTGTCGAAACCTGTATACGGCAAACAAGCGGCTCCGTCCAAAATGATCGAAAAGAATTCCGGACCCGCATGGGCGCTCTGCATTGCCTTCATCCTGTTCCTGGGGTGGACCCCCTTCCAGGTTGGATTGTTCAACGGAATGAGAGTGGAATTTGAGAAGCCTATTTATATGGCTGCCTTGCTGAGCGGTCTGCTCCTGCTGGTCTGTGCTCTCCTGTACTTCAAGACCTTCAGGCTGGACGGGCAGCGCGATCTGCTTACCCTCGCCGCAATCCTGCTCCCGTTAACGTACGCCCTGTCACTGTTTGGCGCTGCCTCGCATTATATGGCTATGAACATGCTGTTCACCCAATTTACTTATGTGGCGGTCTTCATTACCAGCGTGTATCTGCTCCGCCAGAGGCAGCTCAATATTGTTATTCAGCTGGGTATCCTCGCAATCGCTTATCTGATCGTCGGTTTCGGTCTATTGAACTGGCTCGGAAGCTGGAAGCTGGCCGGCAGTCTTGTAGGCTGGTTCTCGGATACTGTGGTCAACGGCAAGTATACTGAAGCGGTAATGACCGATTCAAACGGGCTTCGCCTGACTTCCATTTTCCAGTATGCCAATACATATGCAGCGTTCCTGATGGCTTTTCTGTTCGTCGCCTTATTCGCGCTGATCCGCTCCCGGAAATGGTACGGACAGCTGATGCACGGATTTATGCTGGTTCCCTTCATTGTCTCGCTGCTGCTTACCTTGTCCCGCGGCGGTCTGGTCCTGCTGCCTGTGGTATTCATTATTCTGCTGCTCTTCCTAAAGCCTGTGCAGCAGATACTCTGGATTATTAATCTTGCCATTGCCGGCGTATTGTCTCTGCTGATTACGAATCCGGTAACCAGACTGGGCCTGGAGCTGAATACGGCCTTCACTTCCTCTGCAGCCCTTGAGGGCTGGGGATACCTGCTGGGTGCATCATTCTGCGCCGCCGCTCTTTGCTGGGTTGTCCAGCATTACTTTGCCCCTTGGCTGAGCCGCAAGCTCGGCAGCACAGAATCACGCCGCTGGAGCGGAGTATGGATTCCTGTGGTATCCGTTGCCGGTGTGTTGATTATCGCCTTCCTGTTTATCGGAACCCGTGCGCGTAATATTCTGCCGGAGAATATCGGAACACGGCTGGAGAATATCAACTTCAAGCAGCACAGTGTACTTGAACGCTTCACCTTTTACAAAGATGCGATGAAGGTGGTCAAAGATTATCCGGTACTGGGGACCGGAGGCGGGGGCTGGGCGTCACTCTATGAGCACTACCAGAACAACCCTTACCTGAGCCGCCAGGTCCACAACTTTTTCCTGCAGTACCTGATTGAAGTGGGCATTCTCGGCTTTATCGTGTTCATGGGCTTCATCCTGTTCATTTTCTGCAAGTATGTAAGAGGATACCTGAAACGCGACAAAGACGATTACAATAACGGGTTCTTCTATCTCATTATCGCGTTGTCAATTCTTGTTCACAGCCTGCTTGATTTCAATATGAGCTATGCGTTCATGGGGATTCTGGTCTTCCTCGCTCTGGGAGGGATGACCGTTGTCATGGAGAGCAGACCGCTCCGTCTCAAGTGGAACAAGCTTTGGATCAGAGCCGGGTATTTCGGGCTGCTGGGAATCGGCACCGGGTATCTGCTGTTCCTGTCTCTGGGGTATATCAGTTCCAGCTCTGAAGCCTATACCGCCAAGAAGCTGGTCAACGTCAGCCAATCCTATGAAGAGATCAAGGCCCCTCTGGTAAAAGCACTCAAAACCCGCCCGAATCATCCCGAATCGGCGGCTTATCTATCCATGCTGGATCAGCAGGTATTTACCCAAACACAGAATACACAGTTTCTGGACGAATCCTATACGGTGTTAACCCGCGCACTTGAAGGTGAGCCCTATAACAAAGATCTGCTATCCCAGCTGGCGAAATACTATGATCTGAAGGGCCAGAGTGAAGAGTCTTACCGGGTGTATCTCGATAATGCGGACAAGTTCATGTGGGATATCAACTGGTATGATCATCTGATCAGCCGGACCTCGCTCCTTGGGCTGCAGGCCTATGCGAAGCGAGATGAAGCAGGGGAACAGAAGTATTTCAACAGTGCGCTGGCTTCCTACAAACATGTAACGGACGGCATTGAGCATTTGAAGACTCTTCCACCCGAGCAGCTTCAGGGCCGTGAATTCTTCGTTACCTCAACGATTGCTCTGAATGCAGGGCGAATCCAATCCATGTCCGGAGACGAGGAAGCTGCTGGGGCAACGGTGAAGCAAGGCTTCATCAATGGTTACGAAGACTTGACGGAGACCGCAACCCTCTGGGATACAGACTGGTACAGCGGAGTGATCAGCCGTTCCCAGGAGCTGGGAGCTGCAGCCTTGAAGCGGGCACTGGATGCTTATGCACTGGGCCAGACGGATCTGGGGGATCAGGAGACGGTTAATAAGGAACGGTATTTCAAAACCGGTCTGGACGCTTATGCCCATGCGGCTGCGGATGAAGAATGGTTCAGTACCCTTCCGGCTGAAGATCAGCAGGGACGGGGATCGATGATTACTTCGGCTATGCTGCTGAACGCCGGTAAGATCCAATATTTGTCGAAACAATTCCAGGCCGCCGCAGCCACACTGCAGCAAGGGCTGAATGAGGATTATAACGATGCCGTCAACCGGGAAACGGCCCGCTGGTATCTCGCTGTATTGCAGAGAACGCAGAGTGCCCAGGATCAGGCGGTGTATGACAAGCTGATTGCAGCTGATCCGGAAGAAGCAGTCAAGATTAACGAAGTTGCCGTTATGCCGCTCTAACTGTACTATTGCCAGACTAGAGAACAGCAAAAAGAGGCTGTCCCAAAAGCCATGAAACGGCTTCTGGGACGCCTTCTTTTTTTTGCGTAAGATCAACGTGTATACTCGTCCTTCAGGATAGAGTATTGGTAAGAGTCCAGCCACTTCCCCTTATGCCGCATATGTTCTCTCAGATGTCCTTCATATACCATCCCTATGTGTTGCATGACTCTGGCAGAGCCGATATTCTCCGGGCGGCAGGTCGCGTAGATCCGGTGAAGATCAAGGCCATTGAAGCCCCAATCCAGCAGCACGGCGGCAGCCTCACTTGCAATACCCTGTCCCCAATACAACCGGTTATAGCAATAACCGATCTCTCCCTGCCCTTCTCCGCTGATATGTATCCCGCAGCCGCCTACCAGTACATCCTCCTGCTTCAGAACGACTGCGTACTCGAACCCCTGGCGCGGCTCCTGCTGCTGCATATCCAAGGTCAGCCGGATGTAGCTCCGGGTATCCTCCAGGGAATTAGGTCCCCAAATCATATACTTGGCTACAGCCGGGTCGGAGGCATACTCATGCACCCGCTGGACATCCTCAGACCTGAATTCCCGGATCAGCAGCCGGTTTGTTTCAAACTGCATGTTGGTCACATCCTTATGCTTACTGTGTTGTAATCCGAGGGGGCTTCATGGCTCAGCAAGTTCAATTCTTGCATATTGCTCTGTGAAATCTTCCCCTTGGTTCAACGCTTGGATTAACTTGAGAAGCCCCTCTTCTCCTGCACTGGAGAACCACCGCGTAACTTCATAACAAGCCAGGTTGTAATTCTTCCAGGCTTCCGGAGTTCCATAACTGAAGGCATCATACGAGTCTAAAAGGCCGTAATCCACAGGCTTCTTCCCTTTATCCGTTACCTGTTCCCATGCCGCTGTGCTATTAGACAATCTCCCGTCTACCATTGAAGCCAGACCTTCATCAAACCACACCGGTACTACATTGCGGTTGCGCAGTCGTTCCCTCAATTCAGCATGTGTGAATTCATGCGAAATCACATTTTCATTAAACCCGTCCGGGCCGATCACAATATAGTTATTCCAGGGCAGGTAATAGGTTTGTCCGGTCGGATTTTCAGTGTATTTCCCCAGACTCCTGGAAGTTAGCGCCACAATCAAATACGGAGTTGAAGTTCGCTCACCAAAAATAGCCGTGACCTTCTCTTGGGCAAGCTCAACGTAATATAGCAGCTGATCCTGTAGTTCCTTTGTCATATCCGGCTCTATATAAACATCCGGTGCCACTTCAACCATGCTAGAGTAATTGACCAAGGCAGCATGCACCGGCTTGGCATAGACTCCCCAAGAGATCATCAGCAGTGCTATTAACAATATACCCGACGCAGCTATTACCTTCATTTTCCGGGTCAATTTCAGCATTTAGTTAAACAGTCCTCTGCCAATAAAGTTAGCCGTAACCGGCGGCTTCCCGATCTCCCGTGACCATACAGACAATTGACCGGTGTGGTGGATCTCGTGGGCAATCAGATGCCGCATAACCTCGCCGTATTTGTGGGGTTCGTGTTCCCCTTCATCCGTGATATCAATCATGATCCGGTCTTCCAGGCTGTCATTCCAGCCGTACACGAATGGAGCCAGCTCCTCATGGCACCGCGCGGATAAATCCTTGACCTGCTGCAAGCTGGCCACTTCCTCGAAAGAAGGAATCTCAATCTCTTTCTCTTGTATCCCGCCACAGATCCAGCCATACTCGACGGTCACAATGTGATAGAGCGTAGGAAGAATGTATCCTATGCCTCCAGTGCGTAATTTCATCAGCTCTTCCCCGTCCACCGTCTCACACCAGTCGAACCAGTCTTTGCGCACCTGCCAGTTATACTCGAATAGCTTCAACATGCCGCTGCCTCCAATACTCGTAAATTTAATTTTGCCTACTATTCATGATTCGCGATATATCCCTGTTATCCTCCCCTCGTAAACCAAGTGTCATTAACTCACATCCTTCCTCTAATTCCTTATATACTGCGGTTTGTGAAGTATTGATTATAGCTGTACTTTTCACACGTAACGTATAATCTCGTAGATCAGACTTTTACATTGATCCAATCGTTCCAATAAGGAGAGGTTTTAATCATTGTGAGAAAATCAAAACGCTTGTCAGCTATGTTTGTAATTTTCCTGCTCCTGTTCTCGTCTATTCCACTATCTCTGTCTGCAGAGGAAGTACGCCAAGAAGAACAGGTGGATCTGGGACCTTGGGCGTTCAGCGCCTTCGGACCGGGTACAGTACCAGCTACGAACCCCGAACCTATTGTTCAAGATCCAAATACAGTAATAATGAGTACTTACGGCGGAAAGATTGCTTCTGGAGAGGAGGGACTTTCCTTTTATTACAAAGAACTTCCCGTTGACACGAACTTTGAGCTTAAAGCCAAAGCTACAGTGAATTTATTTAACAGCAGATCCAGCGTCAGCACGCCTAATCAGAAATCCTTCGGACTTATGCTCAGGGATACTGTTGGAACAAATGGAGATGACAGCAAAAACATTTCTAATTATGCTGCAGTCGGTGCGTTGGATCAGGTAATGAAAGGATTTTATAAAAAAACCTCACAAATAAAGCTTCCTGCATTTAGCGGAATCAATGCCCCTAGTGCAGGTGAAGCCTATGATCTCAGCATTAAAAAATCAGGCAATACTTATCTGCTAAGCATCGGTGAGCAAACTCAAATCGTAACACTCGACGATACATTCACGGAGACGATCTTTGCCGGAATCTATGTAGCAAGAGATGCGGAAGTAACCTTCAGTGAACTAGACATCAAGGTCGAGACCAAAAGCGTATCCAGCCTAATTGCTGATACAAGCGGGATGACCAAAACCTCCTATCTGGTGGGTGAACCTCTTGATCTGACCGGACTGGCCGTTAAGGCCGTCTTTTCTGATAACAGTGAGGCCGTGTTGTCTTCCGCTGATTATATCGTTACCGGCTTTGACAGCACTAAGGCTGGAGAGAATACGATCAAGATTAATTATAACGGCGCTTCGGCAACCATCCCGCTGCAAATTATCCCGCTGACAGTGACCTCCTTATCGGTAAAATATGAGCCGGCCAAAACGGTCTATTATCCGGGAGATACGTTTGATCCGGAGGGACTTGTGGTCGTTGCTGACTATAATGATCATTACCTGATCACAGAACTGGACCGCAGTCTCTATTCGCTCTCCATCGGCGGACAGCCCGTTACTGATACATCACCGCATGTGTTTACGGAGTCAGGTCCATATGAAATCAATATCACCTCCACAGAGACTCCATCCATGGCGGCTGCCTTTAACGTTGAAGTCATTGACGCTGCCCTGTCCAAGCTGGAGATTAGACATGAACCCAAACAAACCGTCTATTACATCGGTGATTCCATCCAATTAGAAGGATTAGCAGTTTATGCCCATTATTCTGATGGCACTCAGATCCGCCTGACCAAAGATGAATATACCGTCTCTCCCCTCAACACCTCGGTACCAGGAGATAAAGAAATCACAGTAACTCATAAAGGATCAACAGCAACCTTCCACGTTAAGGTCAAAATTAAAGAGCTAACCGGTATCGAAGTAACAGGCTATCCGGCAACGACCTTTTTTATAGGCGATAACTTTAACAGCGATCATCTGATCGTATCGAAAGTCTATGACAACTTGGACCGGGAAGTCCTAAGCGATTTCATCCTGGACAGCTCCAAGTTTGATAACCAAAGGGCCGGAGTATATGACATCGGGATCATCCCTGCGGATACATCCATACAGCCGATTACGTATTCTGTCACGGTAAAAGAGAAGCTTGAACCCGTCTGGCGCAGCATTCAATTCGGCCAATCCACATCCGCTGCTAATAACAAGATGCTTCTACAAGAGGACGGAACGGTAGAGCTGATTGCGCTGGAAGGCGGCGGCAAGGTGACTGAAGACCACGATGGCATTACCTTCTATTACACAGAGCTTGATGCGTCAGAAGATAATTTCATGCTGTCTGCGGATATCTCCGTGTCGGCTTTTGCCAAAACTCCATATGACGGACAAGAGTCATTCGGCATCATGGCACGGGATGCTATTGGGACGCCTGGAAATTCCAGCGTATTCGCCTCGAATATCGCTGCTATCGGCGGCTACAGCGGCGGTACCAAAAGCGCCATCGGCACCCAGCTCTTTGTCCGGTCCGGCATCTTGAAGTCTGACGGAACCGGAAGTAAAGGCATTCAGACCATCATGCTGAGGAATGAGCGGCCTGCCCCCGGCAATACGGCTCCTGCAGCTCCTTATCGTCTAACGCTCTCCAAGACGAATAGCGGCTTTACTGGACAGCTTAACAATGATCAGGAAGCTATCATTTTTGAGCCGGATATTCTTAACGTACAAGATTCCAAAATGTATGTCGGATTCTATGCGGCACGTCTCGCTACAATTAATATCCGCAATATCCAGTTGACGGTGACGTCAGCAGCTACCGATTCTCCTAAAGTTGAACCACCGGCAGCTCCGGTTGCCCCAAGCTTGAGCATACTATCTCTAAGCAAGACTTCTACACCAGAATATCAAATGATTGTTCGTCCGAATGTCAACGGAACCGTAACGGTGAAGCAAGGCTCTAAAATCATCGCCCAGGATATCGAGGCTAAAGCCGATAAGCGTCTAGCGGTTCCGGCGGTACTCGCTGATCAGGGGGATACGAACTTCAGCGTTACTTTTGTACCAGAGGATACCCAGTATTTGACCTCTTACGATAAAATCGTCCATAACTTCACAGTAACCCTGAGCAGCTATGGAGAGGGAGAACATATCTATGTATCTCCTGCGGGAACAAGTGCCGGGGAGGGTACGGCTGATCTCCCGCTTGATCTCGACACCGCCATTGAATATGTCAGACCAGGCCAGCATATTATCGTGCTTGACGGCCATTATGTGCGGAACTCACCGCTTGTCATTCAGAGGTACAATGATGGAACCGCAGCCGCTAAGAAGTACCTGGAGGCAGCACCAGGGGCAAGACCCGTCATCGATTTTGACAAAAAAACAGAAGGCGTGCTGCTCAGCGGGAACTATTGGCATGTGAAGGGAATTGATTTCACCCGCTCGGCGCCAAATACGAAAGGCTTTACGGTTGGAGGGAATTATAACATCGTTGAGAATAGCCGCTTCTATGCTAACGGGGATACGGGCCTTCAAATCAGCCGTACGGACGGAACGGCACAAGAACTCGCCGAATGGCCATCCTACAACTTAATTCTGAACAGCACCTCCTTCGATAACCGCGATCCGGCAAACAATAATGCAGATGGCTTTGCCGCGAAATTGACTTCAGGTATTGGAAATATTTTCAGAGGATGCCTGGCACATAACAACATTGACGATGGCTGGGACTTGTATACCAAAGCAGGCTCAGGCGCAATCGGTCCAGTATTAATCGAGAATAGTGCAGCCTTCAATAACGGGTATTTAACAGACGGAACGGTTGGCGCTGGCGATAAAAACGGATTCAAGCTGGGGGGAGAAGGCATCAACGTCCCTCATACCATCCGCAATTCCATTGCCTTCGGAAATGGCGCGTATGGCTTCACCAGTAACAGTAATCCGGGTGTGATTGCTATTAACAATATCGGATTTAATAACACACGCGGAAATATAAGCTTCACCACTTATGACCAAATCACTGCAGACTTTAGGATCGACGGCTTTGTATCCTACCAGACGGGCAGCATCGGGAAAGACCAGTATCCAGCTGCTTTGGCTGCCGACAATAACTTCATGTACGATGGTACAGCGTCAGTCAATAAGTCAGGCAAGCAGCTGACAGATGCTAACTTTGCTAGTTTGAATCCAGTAAACTCTTATACGAGGGATGCGGAGGGAAATATCATCTGGGGTGACTTCCTGAAGTTCATTCCCTTTGAGGAGCCGGGACCGGGAACTCAGCCAGAGCCAGAGCCAGAACCGGAACCAGAGATAAACCCGACACCAACTCCTTCGGCTACTCCGGCTCCCTCTGCCACACCGGGTCCTACGGCTGCACCTGACCCCACGTCTACACCAAGTCCCGCTGCTGTACCAAACACCGGCGGTTCCGGGTCAGCCATTGGAGATTCTTCTACGACCGTACTCCTGCTGGATGGCAGCGTCAGAATTGAACTGCCCATAACGGTTGATGCAGGTAAAGCCAGCGCCTTACTGATGGATTCCTCCCTGCAAAAGATAATTGCTTTGGCCAAAGCGGATTCAACCGGTATTAAAACTATCCGGATTCCGCTTACTGTTGATCCGGCCAAGGACATCAAGGAATATGAGTTACACTTACCTGCTTCAGCATTTCGCTCAGGAGCTTCTGCCTTGCAGATAGAGGTCAGCTCGTCACTGGCCACGATTATGTTACCAGACAGTCTCTTGCCTGCAGCAATGCTCGACGGCGTGAAGACTGTAACTTTATTAGTAAGAACAGTCGATACGGAAGGAACGCTTAAAGGGAAGTTAGGTGACAACCCGCTAATCGGGTATGAGCTTCGTTTGGATGGGATAAAGCTTCAAGCAGACAGCCTGCAATCAGCCATACAGATCGGACTTCCGCATTCACCAGCCGTTCCTGCAGCGGGCAATGCCTTTATTGTTGTGTGGCATGTCAATGACAAGGGAATCATCCAGCCTGTAGTCAACGGGGATTATAGTGCAGACAAGCAGCAAGCGGTTTTCTCAACCACTCTTTCGTCCGGCCACTATGCAGCGATCTATAACCACAAGACATTCCAGGATATCTCCTATTCCCATTGGGCAAAGTCCGCAGTGGAAGTACTCACTTCCAAGGGAATAATTAATGGAATATCAGCAACCGAATTCAGACCGGAGCAGGCCGTTACACATGCGGATTTCGCACTTTTACTGGTTCGGGCTTTGGGACTGAGTGCAGCAGAAGGGGGCGGCTTCGCAGAGGTGTCATCCAATCCTCCGAATGAACCGCTATCCAGACAAGAGATGTTTGTCATGGCGGCTAGAGCCCTAAAGGCTGCAGAAGTTTGGAATCCGGGAACGATACCTGCCTCCGGTTTAAACGGCTTTACAGATCGCCACCTAATCACCATTGATGCGGCCGATGATATTGCAGCACTGGCAGCAGCTGGTCTCATTAAGGGAGACGGCCGGCAGCAGCTCAATCCAACTGCATATTCGACTCGTGCCGAAGCGGCGATGCTAATTTACCGAATTCTTATGCGCAAATAAAAGAGACCCCCAAAACCATCTTGATGGTTTTGGGGGTCTTCTATATATGAATTTGTTGTATCTCTTCTGCTACCAGAGATAAAAAAACAGGTCAACTATGGTGGAATCCGCCAATAATGACCTGTTCTATATGACACAGTAATTTGCACTCAAAATTAAAGACGAGGATGACTGAATTTTGTTCATGAAGAAATTTGCCCAGCTGTTCAATCTTTAATAATCAAAGAAATTGATTCCATACAATAAATGTGCTTCCTCAGTCTGGTTGTTTATAGTAACTTCACTATTGTTTCTTGTAACCAAAGTGCTGCGTTTCTGTTTCCAATACCCTTGCTTTACCGATAGCTCGTAATCCCCTGGTAATGCATTTGTGAATTGCTTGAAAAATCGTAGCATCTTCTTTAATCTTAAAGTATCTTCACGTGCAAAAATATGACCACAGGATAAATTTATTGTTGCACCAGTATTACTAATTTTAATCTGTATATCTCCCCAGTTGAGCATAAATTCAGACGTGTAATCAGGATCTTCTACTACTCTGACGTTATATTCTTTCTCATGTTCCTCAACTAGTTTTATGCTTTCAAGCTTGATCTCTTCTGTAGTAAGGCCTGCATCAATTCGCAATCCGAATTTTTTGTATATTCCCTGAATATAAGTAAGTGATAGAACCTCAAAATCACCATTAAAAAAGTGGCTGTCCACAAGCAAGGAATTATCTTTTCGCTCTAGTATTTTATATTCAGAATCTTTTAAAAGGAGAGCCGCTCCGATATTACTTTTTAGCATTTCACCTAAAAACTCAATGAATTTTCTGTCTCCGTTTTCGTATACATTACATTCTAAGCCATAGTTCACTTCAATATCAAAATCTTTAGATATACTCTTTACATTAAATTGTGTAGTGGTAAAGCTAAAAAAATTACATTTAACATATAGTGTATCTCCTTCACCTTCATCACTCTCTTCTTGCTGTGTGAAGCTAATATCACTTTCATTTCCAATAACATTTCCCATAAGTTGTAGAAGTAAACTTTCAATTTCTTCTCTTTTAAGTACGTTGTTGCAGAAATAATATGTTATTTCCATTTTAATCACCTTTCGTAACAGTGAAGGTCCATCGGGTATCTCCCCTGCCTTGAAGGCCAGCCCCTCCGGTGTCTGTAAGACCGGACCCAGCTCCGGGAGCTTCGACCTGATTCCCTTCAGGGCATCCTTCGCCGCCTGGCTGACGACATCTTCAATCCCGCTGAACACTTTCCCGGCTTTGCCGATTTTGGTGACCTGCATTCCAGGGACCAGGAGGGAAGCTACCGAACCCAGCATCGCTGCCTTCTCTTCCGGGGTTCTTTCATCAAACTGATTCGTAAGTACGGTACCTGACCATAATCGACCTGTTCATTACAACGCAATAGTTAGTTAGTTATTTATTTTCATAGATCATATTTCATTTTTAAAGATTTGATATAAGGACATACACTTAAACAGATGAATATACTTTAAGCTTATCAACAATGAGCATTCATGGAGGCATCTATCTAGGTAGGAGAATAATTTAAGATAAGTCAATCAACCTTGGGTCTTGATAACACCAATGAGGATCATAGGGTAAGGATTTTATTTTTTTCATGTCCTCCCAGTTATAAACCCAATCAAAATCAGTAATCCAGAAGTAATCATCAGGGTTCAATTTAAGGTATTCATAAATAAAATTAAATATTAATTGTTGAACACCATATATATCTTCAATGTGACCAACTTGACATAATGATAAATTAGAATCAAGTGCCAAATCTTCGTGATAGTAAAAATCTATATTGGGATTGTCAATAGCATGAACAGAAAAAACAAAAGATTGCTCACTTTTCTCAGCAAAGGCATTGTTATTAATGTTCAGTGTAGTATACAAAAATCTCCCATCATTCGAATAATTCTTATTGTTATCAAAATATAGAGTTGCATCAGCATGAAATACTGAGACTATTGTATCCGCTAATAGTTTCTCTGGTGAATATCTTCCTTTTTGTGTAAGAATAACTGCTGAAGTACCCATTTTATTTTAACGCCTCCCTAAGTTCATCCAGAGAATTAACAATAGTAACCCCCTTAGATTTAATTATCTCTAATTTTTTTAAATCATTTGGATGTAAATTTGTCAATGGTTTGTCAATATACAAAATAACTTTCTTCTGCTCCGGATTAAAATAATTTCCGTTATTTGGGTTTACATATTTATCAAACTGTTCTACATCTGTTATTGCCTTTATTGATTTTTTAACTTCAATAATTTCATCTTTAGTAACAACATCTAAATCACCAGCTAAACTATTATCTGCCTTTTTAACTTGCTGTCCAAACCCTGTGACTTCCTTATTTTCTCTTACTAAAGAAGCTACTTTAGCCTCGGTAGCCTTACCCGGGTCTATACTGTTTAACTTAGCATCAATATCATTATTAATACTTTTAGGATGCTGATCAGCCCACACTAGTTCATTCCCAGCAGGGTTCGTATAACTTGTTTTATTTCCGTCCTTAACTATTTTTCCAATACTATTAACTTCACCCGGCCCCTCAATCTTACCCGCACCGCCACCCATTTCATCCATGGCATCCATATATTGCTGCTGTACCGGCGTCCTCGGCAGTGAAGGTCCATCGGGTATCTTCCCTGCCTTGAAGGCCAGCCCTTCCGGTGTCTGTAAGACCGGACCCAGATCCGGGAGCTTCTGCTTGATCCCTTTCAGGGCATCTTTCGCCGCTTGACTGACGACGTCTTCCATCCCGCTGAACACTTTCCCGGCTTTTCCGATTTTGGTGACCTGCATTCCAGGGACCAGGAGGGAAGCTACCGAGCCCAGCATCGCTGCCTTCTCTTCCGGCGTTCCTTCGTCAAAATTATGATAAGCCATCTTGGCCGCTTCCACCAGTACTTCCGGATGCTCCATGATATACGCCGCTTGATTCTTCATTTCCGTCGTTGTTTTGACCGGGTGAACCACAAGGTTGAAAGCAAACGTAGCCGTATCCGCCACACCCATGACGACCTC
>NZ_WHOB01000048.1 GCF_013141775.1 Paenibacillus phytohabitans | reverse complement strand
TTTCGGCGGGATCAGAGGGATTTATCCCTTTAATTTTCCCATTCCGCCCACTTTCGGCGGGATCAGAGGGATTTATCCCTTTAATTTCACCATTCCGCCCACTTTCGGCGGGATCAGAGGGATTTATCCCTTTAATTTTCCCATTCCGCCCACTTTCGGCGGGAACAGAGGGATTTATCCCTTTAATTTCACCATTCCGTCCACTTCAGGCGGGATCAGAGGGATTAATTTAGACGAATCTGCCACAATTCCAAAGAATCTTATCCATAACTACTACGCAGATCTTATCCACAACAGTCAAATATCATATTGTCCAAATAACAAAAACAAAAAAACGGGCAAGTCTCTAAATAAGAGGTTTGCCCGTTTTGCTGTACCTTCTGAAGCTTTCCGTTCCGAAACTTCAGCCCCGCAGAGAGCGCACCACAAAAATGTGATTGCCCTTCAGCAGGTTCTGCCCGTCGCGGAGCGTGACTGAACCCTTGGTGTGCGCTACGATGGTCGTATTGAGGGCAACCAGCTGATCGCCTTTCCAGATGGTGACCGCCGACTTGAAATATACCGCGTTGTCAAACTGCTGGCGTTCCCTCATCACGTACCCTACGGAATGGAGGACCGGGGGCAATGCCCTCTCCTTGGGAGCCAATGCCTTTATGAACACAATGTCACGAAAAGGGACGGCAATCTCCTGATGTCCGATTACGGCTACTGAAGCTGCAGGGTCCCATCTGCGCAGCACGCCTTTCATGATCGTATATGGCTCTTCTCCGCAGTACATTATGACCGGTCTGCCTACCCAATGCTTCATGGCTCCACCCCCTTCGCTGTGTCCGTGCTACTTATACATTCGGTATGGACCAATCGATTCCTGTAAGCCCGTGCGACTCCAGATAGGAGTTAGCCTGAGAGAACGGATGGCTGCCGAGAAATCCGCGGTGGGCCGAGAACGGACTTGGATGCGGAGACTGAATAACCTTATGCCTGCTGCGGTCAATCGAAGCCCCTTTGAGCTGGGCATGACTGCCCCACAGGATGAACACCATCGGTTCTGTCCGTTCATTCAGCTTCTCCATGATGGCATCTGTAAACGTCTCCCAGCCCAGGCCTTTATGCGAGTTCGGCTGGCCTTCACGTACGGTCAGCACTGCGTTAAGCATCAGCACCCCTTCTTCTGCCCAGTGGAGCAGAGAACCATGGTTCGGCACAGGTACACCCAGATCATTATGCAGCTCGGTATAAATATTGCGCAGTGACGGAGGAATCCGCACTCCCGGCTCGACCGAGAAACTCAGCCCATGAGCCTGTCCCGCCCCGTGATAGGGGTCCTGACCCAGAATGACCACCCGGGTCTTGCTGTAAGGCGTCAGCTTCAGCGCTGAGAACAGCTTGTCTTTTGGCGGATAGACTGTATATTGCTTATATTCACGTGCCAGCGCATAACGCAGCTCCTCGAAATAGGGCTTATGCGTTTCTTCCTGCAGAACCTCATCCCAATCATTGCCGAACATCCCGTTCTCCTCCTGCTTGCTTCCCTGTAGTATTCATTCATTACCTGTTATTAACCAGATCCCGCAAAATTTATTTGCGCCCGTAATCTGCTTTGATCTCGCCCCATACCTTAGTCTGCCATTTCAGCACCTTATTCTCATATGTATGGCTGCGCAGCCAGCTCTCCGCCCGGTCAATCAGCGTCCAGATTTCCTCTGTGGAAGCATCCCGGGGCAGGGTAGTAGCAACCTTCTTCTGCTTCACCCACTTCATCGCATTCACGGAGTCGGTATAGACCGTACGGCTGCTGCCTTCCTTCTTAAGCAGAGCCAGCGCATGGACAATCGCCAGAAATTCCCCGAGGTTATTCGTCCCCTTACTGATTGGACCGCAGGAAAAAATAATGTCCCCGGTCTGCGTGTCTACGCCTTTGTATTCAACCGGTCCGGGATTGCCGCGGGTGCCGACATCTACAGAGATGCTGTCATAATCAATCTCCTCTGACGTTTCTACCGAGGCACTGCGGCTCCAGCTGCTTGCCGTTTTACTCTTGGCACCTGCGCCGGATGAGGACGCACCTGTTCCCCAGTTGCCTTTCCAGCCCGCCTTATAAGCCGTATCCGCTGCCGCTCTGCTCTCATAAGACTTATATTTCGCTCCGGTATAATGATCGGTCTGCGCCTGGCATTCTGCCCAAGTGCTGTACACTCCCGGCTGCTTGCCTTCCCACACTACATAGTATTTCTGCTTAGCCATGAATATAGCTCCTTCCTGCACGCTTCATGAATCATCAAAATCATATTGTAATCCAAACCGCGGCGATATTGAAGTGCAAATAAGCTCAGCGCCTGCTGTGAGCCGAAATTTAAATTGGATAATTACCAGCAGGCGCGTTCATACTATTAAGGCCGCATTATTCCAGTACGGCAAGCGTAGTGTTAACGATAGTCTGGAGCTTGTCAATATCCCGGGTGGCTTTGACCATGACCCGCAGCCCGACGAGGGCATTGTGCAGATAAGCAGCAAGCGCAGAGGCCTCATGCCGGCCGGAGATCTCTCCGCTAGCCTGTCCGTGCCGGATCAGCCGTTCGATAAGATGTTCGGTATTCAGAAAAGCATCATTCGCTTTGGTTGCTGCTTCCGGATCATGATTGGACAGCTCCACTGCGGTATTCACCAGCAGACAGCCCTTGGGCTCGTCTTCACTCCTGTGGATCGTTGCTTCGAACAGCAGGGTGATTGCAGCCTTGGCTGAGGAAATGCCTTCGATACGGCCCTCCATCCGGGAGGCGTTGATGGCTGCGAACCGCTCCAGTGCTTTTATATATAAAGTATGCTTGTCTCCAAATGTATCATACATGCTTCTCTTGTGAATCCCCATGCCGGTTACAAGATCCTGCATCGAGGTTTTCTCATAGCCCTGCTGCCAGAAGATATTCATCGCCTTCAATAGTACGTCATCAATATCGAATTCTTTGCTTCTCGCCATCATCATGCTCCTTTCTGGGTCAATTTTACCATTTATAGAACGATCGGTAAATATTATTCTACTATTGTGAATTAAATCACATTAATTCCGTACTAATCATTCTATATTAATTTTAAAGGAAAAACAAATCTGCAGCAACACACACCCCAAGGAGGTTATTTACATGAGAAAGCTCGCAGCAATAGCAGCCGTATTCACTCTGACCCTGCTCGTCGGATGCGGCAACTCGGCAAACAACAATGCGGCAAATACAAACACGTCCGCAAATAACGGCAACACGGCCACGGCCACTGAAGCACCGGATGCTGTAACATCGGTCTCCGTCGTTGATAATAATGAAGCCTTCAAGAAGGCGATCAGCAAAGACGGCCACTGGATCGCCGCAGTCCTGAACGACCTGACCTTCACGGAAGAGCTTGTGGTAGACGGACAGTTCATCAATAAGGAAGAGCCGGCCCGTAAAATCGCGCTCTATACCCAGGACGCAGATCATAACATCACCAATTCCTTCACGCTCACCGCTCCAAAAATGACAATCCGCAGTGAAAATGCCCGGATACAAGGCGGTACCTTTGTCGGGGATGTCTACGTTGAAGCTGACGGCTTCGCCGTTGTGAATGCTACCATTGAAGGCAATGTCTATTTCTCGGATGCCAAATACCAGGCTACCTACACGGCCGCTGACCAAGGTAAGGTAACCGGTGTGACTGAAGTCAAGAAATAAGTTATTCTGTACAGGAGGTGTTCCCTTCAGGGCAATCTTGCCGGGGACACCTTTTTGCGGTTTTTACCAGGAAAAGAGGTGCAGAACCCATGTTATCCGTCCGTAAGTCCGTCATACTCTCCCTATTGCTGCTGCTCACATCATCCTGCAGCGGGCAAGAAGAGAAACAACAACCACAATATCGTATACAGTCCGGCCATGATCTTAGTATTCTTACGACTACCGACACACACTATTTATCGCAAAGCCTGAGGGATCTCGGGCCTGCCTTCAATCAGTTTCTGGCTGCCGGGGATGGTAAACAGCTGGGATACAGCAACGAAATGATGGAAGCCCTCGGATACGACATTGGCATCCGCAAGCCCGATGCCGTCATCATTAGCGGAGATCTCAGCAACAACGGTGAAGAAGCCAGCCATAAGGATCTGGCCAAACATCTGAAGACCATCGAACAGGAGACCGGGACCCGGGTATATGTGATCCCCGGCAATCACGATATCCAGAATCCCTGGGCCCGCAAATTCAAGGGTAAGCGCCAATATGACACGGATTCCGTTACAGCCAAAGAGTTCCGCAAGATCTATGGCAGCTTCGGTTACGATGAAGCGCTGCTGGAGGATAAGAACTCGCTGAGCTATCTGGCTGCCCCGTCAGATGATCTGTGGCTGCTCATGCTCGATACTGCACAATACAAAAATAATCAGGATCTGGGAAATCCGCAGCTTGAGGGCAGGGTGAGCGCTTCGACACTGAAATGGATTGATGCGTGTGGTGAAATGGCTACGGCACAAGGTGCGCAGATCGTAGCGGTCATGCACCATAGCCTGCTGGATCACAGTGACTTCATCCAGGAGGGCTTCACTGTCGATGATAACGGGCAGGTTATTGACGCCCTGCTGCGCAATAATATCCATACCACACTCAGCGGCCACATTCATATTCAGGATATAAGTGAATATCAGAAGGACGGCAACAACATCTATGACATCGCAGACAGTGCATTATCGGTATTCCCGCATCAATACGGCATCTTAAACTATTCAGCCGCCAATCAGACCCTGGATTACAATACAGCTAAATTAGGGATGGAGCTGTGGGCCGCTGCGTCGGGCAGCACAGATCAGAATCTGCTGCAGTTCAACACTTACAGCGAAGCGAATTTTCGCAAGCGCTCCGCGACCCGCAGTTATTCCCGTTTGACCGCGGACACAGCGTATGCTAATTACACGGATGCCGAGCTGAACGCGATGGCGGATGTGGTCGGCCGGCTGAATGAGATTTATTTTGCAGGGACCGCCAGTACTGACAATGCAGCTGTAATCGCTACGGAAGGCTACCGCCTCTGGCAGAAGGCCCCCGCCAGCGGGACAAGAAGTTATGTCCTGGGAATGGCTGCGCGGGAAACGAAGAATAACCACCAGCTGCATATACAGCTTCCGGCCCGTTGATGTGTTTGAGCATGAAGGATTGCGTTTAATTTAGGGCTGTACAGCAATATCAAGACTGCTGAAGCGCTAAGGAGGATGACAAGCCAATGTTCAAACGCATGGATGAGATTATGATTGAGATTCCGGACGTCGAGAAACCAGATCCCAATGCCGCTGCGGCTGTACAGGAACTGCTTGGCGGTAAATTTGGTGAAATGTCAACACTCAACAACTATCTGTATCAGTCCTTTAACTTCCGTTCCAAAGAGAAGCTGAAGCCCTTTTACGATCTGGTTATGAGCATTACCGCAGAGGAGTTAGGCCATGTCGAACTCGTCTCCCATGCTGTAAACAAATGTCTAAGAGGTTCCACGGATTATAAGAAGCCGGACTCTACTCCACTGGATGCTGTAAAAGATGCCCGGCTGTCCTATCACTTCCTGGCCGGAGCCCAGGGTGCCATGCCGTTCGATTCGATGGGTAACCCCTGGACCGGGGCCAATGTGTTCAACAGCGGCAACCTGGTGGAAGATCTGCTGCATAACTTCTTCCTGGAATGCGGGGCCAGAACACATAAAATGAAGGTCTACGAAATGACCGACCATCCGGCTGCGCGCGCTGTTGTCGGTTTCCTCCTTGTCCGTGGAGGCGTTCATGTGGTCGCTTATGCCAAGGCACTGGAAATTGCCACAGGCGTCAATGTAACCAAGCTTGTGCCGATCCCTTCCCTGGACAACAAATCGTTCAATGAAGCCAGAAAGTATGAAGAAAAAGGCGTGCATACGAAGCTGTACACCTGGAGCGATAAGGATTTCAGCTCCATTGACCAGATCTGGAAGGGCACCCATCCAGAGGACGGGCTCCCGCTTGAGGTTATTCAGGGCGTGCCTGAAGGTGTACCGATTCCCGAGGCTCCCGAGTCCAAGGAGGAATTCGCACCGGGAATCTCGGCTGAGGAATTCAAGGAGATTGCCAAACGGCTTAAGATGGCAGGCAATATCAAAGATTAGTCAGGGCTGTTGTTGGCGCATATATTGTGCGGTGGACACAGCTGGCTGAAATAAAGAAGCGGATGTTCCGGAAGCCCTGAGAGGGCTGCCTGGACATCCGCTTTGTTGTGCAGCTTGGTGCAGGAGGTGTTGCGGATAATCCGCATATACCTCAAGATTCGCTGAATCTCTGACATTTAGGGAATCAGGATTCGTAACAAAAGGAAGCTGCCGATTGCAGCACACCTGTAATGTATTCCGAAACCCTGACATGCACCGGATGAACCAGATAGGCTTCCAGATCCGCCATGCTCTCATATTGCACAATCAGCATCAGATCGTAAGCGCCGCTGCGGACATCCACCTCCACCTTCAGTTCATGGATATGCGCGATTTGACCACGCATGCCCAGAAGCACTTCACGGGCTTCAGCAATACGTTCCGGGCTGCCATCCTTCAGCTTGATTAACAGATTGTTGGTGATCATTGTACATTTCCCCTTTCATCCTGCGGCTCTAGAAGCAGTGACGTGCTTGCAGCTTCGCGGCCATTCACCAGTAGCGTTAGGGTGTGTTCTCCCGGATAATGACGGCGGGTGGTCAGGTTGGCCCAGCGGTGCGTCCGCGTGCCAGACAGTCTGGATCCGCCGGGGACGGTTTTGTCGGACAATAAAAAGAGCTTACGCGAGGTCTTCCCCCCGGCCTTCATGAAGTTAATCCCATACTCGATCCGGATTCGCACCGGTTCACCTTCCCGGATCGTGAGGGCATACTGCAGTTCGCAGTTGTCACCGATCCGCACCTCAGCCGGTTGAACAGCGAGTACAGCGGCGGTAACCAGCGGAGCACCGCCCGCTTCAGGAGCATAACCAAACAGCTCCATGATCTCAGGGTCCGCCTTACGGATCAGCGAGCGGCAGCCATGCCGCACAATCCAGTCCGTATTCACATTATTGCCTTTCCAGCGGCGGGCCGTCTCAATGACGACAGCCGGATGGTCCTTCGCGATATCATTCAGATTGTTGGCCACACTCTTGCGTACATAGAGCGACGGGTCCGCCTTCAGCTTCTCCAGCAGCGGCAGCACCGGGGACGGATCGCGCTTGAACACCGGCAGCGCCTGGCCCCATGGGAGACGGGGCCGGCTGCCTTCGCTGGCCAGACGCCGCACATGCTCATCCGGATGCTCTGCCCAGGCCAGCATCTGAATCATCATCCGCTGCGGGTCCCGCAGCATGAACGGCCTGACGGCGAACTCTGCCGAGGATTTCGGCGTGAACCGTTCCAGCGCCGCCATGGACAACTCCCAGTGCTCCTCCCTGCCGCCAAATACCTCGACGAAATCAGGGAAGATCAGATACGGAAATCCGACACAGTCTTTATCGATGGCGTACAAAATATCTAATGCTTCTTCATAACGTGATGGCAGGAATGCCCCCAGTGTCTCCGTGATCCGCCGCATCCGCGCCTTAAGCTCCAGTTCCTCCCAAGGCTCTTTCATCGCCGCAGCGGTGAAGTCGTCCGTATCAAATGAACCGTATACGGCCTGGATCTTCGCGCCGAGGCTGCGCAGGAATTCCTTGTTGTACATTGCTTTTAATGGTTCCGCCATCCTATGATTCCTCCTGCTGATTGTGTTCAGATCACTTGTCAGAACAGCGTAACATAACAAACTGGACAGCCTTATGTCACGTTAGTGCCTGTAATGTATTGTGAGAAGCTTATTGCTCTTCACGTATCAAAAGAATGCCGCCGGATAGATCAGCTCGCCCTTCACCTTCTCCAGCGCCCCTTCCTGCAGCCCGTATACTTGAAACACTTCATCCGGTACAGTGAATTGCGTCAGCGCAAGGCCATAGGCGCGCGCGGGCGTGAAGCCGAATTGGGGATAATAGCCTGGGTGCCCGATCAGCAGAATTATTTCATAACCCAGCTGCCTGCTGCGTTCTGTGCCTTCGCGGATCAGTGCTGCGCCAATTCCCTGACGCTGCATCTGCGGATCGACTGCGATGGGGGCAAGTACGATTACTTCTTGTGAATGATTCCCGTCCAATACCTTGGCACGGCTTAATAAAATATGCCCAATTACAGCGCCATCCTGCTCGGCAACAATGGACAGCTCCGGCACGAACTCCTCCGAAGCTCTGATCCGCTCAATCAGCCTGGATTCATCCTCGCGGTTCCCGAACGCCTTGACATTCAGTTCAAATACTTGAATATAATCCTGCGCTGTCTCGGTTCTTATCTGCATCTGAGTTTCCCCTTCCATAATAACGGTTATGCCGGTCAGTTAATCAGGCGCTCCACTTCTTCAATGCTTTTCTTCGCCCGGCTGTTCAGCGCCCGTTTGTCCTTGAGTCCGAGCTGCTGCAGCTCATGGCCGGGGTCTGTCACCAGCGGCTGTGTTACCACACTTTCAAGCAGCTGCACGGCGACCCGGCAGGCGCTGAACAGCAGCTCGCGGGTAATTACTATTTTATGGGCGCGGATGATTTCTACCAGAGCTTCGGCATACATCAGTCTGACTATACTGTCTGCGCTCATCAGGTTGCGGGAGGCGAACGAAGCTGTCTTGTCCACAATGACCGGGTCCTGATAGTTCTTGGACAAGGCTTCAAGCCGGGCAACAGCCTCCCAGTCCCTGATCGACAGGCGCCCGCACCCTTCCGCGATCATCTCCTGAAACCATTGAAGCTCCATTTCCCGGACAATGCCATATTGATTGTACTGCTTAAGGGCACCTTCACGGTGCATTTGGGCCGGGCTGCCCAGATACCGGATGAATATCTCCCGCGCTTGCTGTGTTTCTGCTTCCATACTGCCCTCCACCTTATTTCCTATATTTATTGTTCACCATAACCAGTACCGCCAGCGTAGTATAAACCGTCTTACTCCCAACACTCACGAGGGAACAGCCACCTTCATCCTCCGTCCGGCCTTCAAGCACAATCCGGGGGAATATTTTCAACTATTTCAGAAAAGAAATCCTATTTTCAAAATCCGCTGTCTGTCGTAGAATAGTGTTTAAGATTCTGCACCGTTATATTTATACTACACATGGAAGGGGCTGGGATTATGCCGCAGACACTTGTCCAAAATGCTGATTTCTGGGTTGCCGCTTTATCGCAGACCTTCGTGTCCGCGTTGCAGCTTGACCCCGATGGAATGTACTCCCAGGTTGGAGTCGGAATTGTAGAGAAATTCTCCGAGGAATATGTGCGGCTCAAAAGATTCGACGGCACTGTCTCGCATTACGCCCGCGATATTACCAAATTCCAGCACAATCAAGCCTCACGCCGCTAACAGGCCTATGCTGTACTTTCCCCTTTGGGCCGGAGTTTTCCTGCTTGGGGAAGTGAATTTCAAAAAAGGCGTATACATGACCTGCTCATGTATACGCCTTTTGCCTGATAACAGGCCGCAGAATTGCCTTCTGAAGCAGTCAACTTATTCCTGCTGCTTCAGCGCTTAGAGGGCTCCACGCCTTCCATTGTCCAGAAATCCGTCCCGGTAAAAACCGCTCTTTGCCTGCCGCCGCTTCCTTCTCTTCAGGAATAAATGCCCAGGCTGCACGCTTGGAACGCACCGGATCATCACCGGCTATGCCGTATTCCCGGTAAATGGCCGTCTGCATATTCCCGGGATTCCCCCAGGGGTCCCACCCGGAGGGATGAATATGCCCGCCCAGCCGGCAGTTCACAATATCCGTTCTGGCGTATCCGCGCCACGGGCGTCCCAGATAGACACAGCTAACCCCCGGGTCCGACGTAAAATAACACTCGTTGAACAGATAGCCATACTCCTGATGCTGCGGCGTGGATGCCGCTGTGATGTAACCCGGCCCGTCGTTATAATGACGCAGACTGCGGATCTCACAATGCTCGAAATAAGCTGCTGCTCCGCCAAAAATAAAATCAATCGTTCCTTCGATATAACAATTCGTGTACAGCTGGCGGCAAACGGCGTGCTGCTCCTTAAGCGGAACGCCTCCAAAGGCCTTCCCAGCTTTGGTAAACGGCGGCAACGGTCCGGTGAACAGTGTATCCTGATGGCCCCTGAAGCTGCAGCTCCGGAATAAGGTCTCATCACAATGGGCCGACACCGCTACAGCCTGCCCGATGTCATTTCCTTGCCCTGCTGTGTTCGCAATAATCAGGTTCTCAAGCATCAGCCTCCGGCCGCCGAGGAACAGTGTCGGTGTAGCAAAGGTACCCAGCTCTTCTCCTGACTCGTCCAGCTCCTTGGCATGTCTGTTCATGGTGATTACCACTTCCCCGATGCCCACTATATTAAGATTGGACCGGTATATTCTTACCGCCTCTTGATACACACCTGACATAATATACAGGGTCACCGGCTTCTCCAGCGGATCCCGTTCAAGTTCATCCACCGCTGCCTGGATACTCTGGTAATCGCAAAATTCCCGCTTGCCCACCAGCATTGCTTCGTCCTCCTTAAGAAATAAGTTCTGTTCAAAGCGGCATTCCTTGACACGTAAATTATACCGCCGGCCGCAGCAATGTTCCAGATAAAATTTTAACGTGTGCATTTCAATAAAGTCTTGACTTGACGCGGCTGTAGCACTAAACTGAAATCGTTAACAATTCTATTTTCCCGGAGAGATGTCATGATTACCATCAAAGATATTGCACGCGTCGCCGGCGTCTCCCACACGACTGTATCCAGAGCGCTGAACGGCAGCCCGCTGATCAAGAAAGTCACCCGGGATAAGATTGAGCGAATCGCCGCGGAAATGAATTATGTGCCGAATTACAGTGCCAAGAGTCTGGTTACGAAGAGATCGTTCACCATCGGGCTGTTCTTCTCAAGCATTGAGCAGGGTACTTCAGCCAGCTTCCTGGTTGATGCTATCAAAGGCATTACGCATATCCTGGATGAGAACTACAATCTGACCGTTAACGGAATAGACGGTGTCCATAACTTCAGCAATATTCAGCCCCAGCGTTTCGACGGCATTCTGGTCATGAGCCAGAGCGATGAGGATAATGCCTTCATTTATCATGTGAAGAAGATGGGCATACCGCTTGTGGTGCTGAACCGCCAGCTGGAGGACCCGGGCATTATGAATGTGGTAGCCAATGACCGCGAAGGCGTGAAGGAAGCCATTGATTACGCTGTGCTTCAAGGGCACCGGAAGCTGGCTATTATTGAAGGGAAGCCCGGCTTCAAATCGTCCAGCGAACGCAAGCAAGGGTTCATGGACAGCCTGATTGCAGGTCGTCTGGCGCTGAATCCCGATTATTTCGCTTCAGGGGATTACAGCATCGAGAGCGGCTATGCGGCAATGACCGCGCTGCTCAGCCTTGAGGATCAGCCTACGGCTGTATTTTGCTCCAACGATGATATGGCCATTGGCGCGATGAACGCCTGTTATGCCCATAAGGTAGATGTGCCGGGACAAATTTCGCTGATCGGATTCGACGACATTATGTTCGCCCGCTATACGAATCCTGCCCTGACCACCGTCCGCAAGCCCATTGCAGAGATCAGTGAACTCGGTATGAAAATGCTGATTCAGCTGCTGATCCAGCCCGAAACAGAGCCGCAGCAGCTATTCGTCAAGACCGGCCTCATGGTACGCGATACTGTCGCCAAGATCTGAGCGCAGGGTTCTGCCGCAGTGAATTCCCGGCATGTGCCGGGTTATCCGGCTTGCCCGCTTTGTATTTTCAGCAGACACGAATAACGTCTTACAAAGACGGCATTTCCGGGTTTGCTCAAAATAAAATGTTAACGTGTGCATTTATGACATTATATTTTAAAAGGAGATCATGACCATTATGACAAACCGTTTATCCAAAAGCACTCACCCGGAGTTAATCCTGCATCCCGAGCGTATGATCCAATTCGGTGAAGGTAATTTCATGCGCGCCTTCGTGGACTGGCAGCTGCAGCAGATGAACAACCAAGGCCTGTTCAACGGAAGCGCAGTGCTGGTACAGCCGATTGAACAGGGGCTCGGCGGATTCATGGCCGCCCAGGATAATCTCTACACCGTGCTGCTGAACGGCATTATGGATAACCAGACAGTCAACTCGCGGGAAATCATCTCTTCGGTCAGCCGCGTGATTAACCCTTATAGCGATTACGGGAGTTACCTTGCGCTCGCTGAGAATGATGAGCTGGAATTCATCACCTCCAACACGACGGAAGCCGGTATTGCCTATCTACCGGGCGACCGTGCAGACGGCACGCCGCCGAAGAGCTTCCCGGGCAAGCTGACTGCGCTGCTCCACCGCCGTTTCGAGCTGGGCAAAAAAGGCTTCGTCATCATCCCCTGCGAGCTGATCGACCGCAACGGCGAGAAACTGCAGGAGATTGTGCAGCAATACGCCGCTGACTGGAATCTGGGCGGGGAATTCCTGCAATGGCTGAAGGAGGAGAATACCTTCTGCTGCAGTCTGGTTGACCGGATCGTTCCGGGTTATCCGCGCGATAAGGCCGCTGAGCTGGAAGCCGAGCTGGGGTATCTGGACAATGTGATGGTTACGGCTGAGCCATTCCTGTTCTGGGTCATTGAAGGACCGGAATCACTTACTGAACGGCTGCCGCTGGCCAAGGCCGGACTGAACGTTGTGGTCACCCCTGATATGACTCCATACCGCGAGCGCAAGGTTCATCTGCTGAACGGGCCGCATACGGCTATGGTTCCGCTGGGTTTGCTGGCGGGTCTGGAAACCGTTGAGGATGTTATGAATGACGAAACGTTCTCCCGCTTCGTGAAGCAGCTGATCGAAGATGAACTGATTCCTATGCTGGATCTGCCTGCTGAAGAGCTATTGTCCTATGCGGATGCCGTGCAGGAACGGTTCAGAAATCCGTTCATCCGCCATGAGCTGACTTCCATCTCGCTGAACAGCATCTCCAAATTCAAAACCCGGCTGCTCCCGGTGCTCCTCCGCTATCAGCAGGAACGCGGCAAGCTTCCGGAGCGCATTACGCTCGCCTTCGCCGCACTCCTGCTCAGCTACCGGGGAGACCGTGTGCCGCTGCAGGACAGTCCGGAAATCCTGGAGATTTTCACACAGTCATGGAGTGATCCGGCAAGCTTCGCAGGCACCATTCTCAGCAACACCAGCCTGTGGGGACAGGATTTGTCCTTGCTGCCCGGACTTACAGCTGAGATTAACGCCCATCTGCAGCAGCTGGAGAAGCAGGATTCCCGCGCCGCTCTGCAGCAGCTTGTCGGCTAAAGCAATAACTAACAAAACTTAGGAGGGTCCAACATGAAGCACTTAATGAAAATGAACCCCAGAGATACAGTAGCTGTAGCCCTGCGGCCGTTATCGGCCGGGGAGCAGCTCACCATAGACAGCTTGACGCTTCAGGCAGCACAGGATATTCCGCAGGGCCACAAGATTGCCCTGACTGATTTCCAGACTGATGAGGTTATCACCAAGTACGGTTATCCTATCGGCCATGCCATCGCTCCGATTGCCGCAGGGGACTGGATTCATACGCATAATATCAAGACCAATCTGTCCGGCGAAGAGGAATATGAGTATGTGCCGGATGTTCACCAGGTTACCTACCCCCGGCGTGATCTGACCTTCCAGGGCTACCGCCGGAGCAATGGCAAGGTCGGCATCCGTAATGATCTGTTCATTATCCCGACCGTGGGCTGTGTGAACGGGATTGCCGAGCAAATGCTGCAGGAGTTCAAGGCTGAGCATCCCGATCTTGGCGGCTTCGATAACTTCACGGTATTGAAGCATCCTTACGGCTGCTCGCAGCTCGGCGATGATCACCGCATGACCCGCAGCATTCTGCTCGACGCGGTGAATCATCCGAACGCCGGCGGGGTGCTCGTGTTCGGGCTCGGCTGCGAGAACAACATTGTCGCTGAATTCCGCAGCATGCTGGGGGATTATGACGAGTCACGGGTGAAATTCCTGGTTGCCCAGGAGGTGGGCAATGAGGTAGAAGCCGGCCTTGAGCTGCTGGAGCAGCTGTATGAGGCTGCGAAGAACGATGTCCGTGAGCCGGTTCCGCTCAGTGAGCTGAACATCGGCCTGAAATGCGGCGGCTCCGACGGGTTCTCCGGGATCACAGCCAATCCGCTGCTGGGCGCGTTCTCCGACTTCATCATCTCCCAGGGCGGAACCTCGGTGCTGACGGAAGTGCCGGAAATGTTCGGTGCGGAGAAGATGCTGATGGCGCGTGCAGAAAGCCATGAGGTCTATGAAGAGATCGTGTCGCTGATCAATAACTTCAAGCAGTATTTCCTCTCGTACGGCGAACCTGTATACGAGAATCCTTCTCCCGGCAACAAGGCCGGCGGCATCAGCACCCTGGAGGACAAATCGCTGGGCTGCACCCAGAAGGCCGGAACTTCGCCGGTGGTGGATGTGCTGCAATATGGCGTGAAGCTGCGCAAAAAAGGGCTGAGCCTCCTGCAGGCTCCCGGCAACGATCTGGTTGCCGCCTCCGCTCTCGCTGCTTCGGATTGCCAGCTGGTGCTGTTCACTACCGGACGCGGAACGCCGTTCGGCAGCTTCGTACCTACGGTGAAGGTGGCCACTAACAACGATCTTTTTGCCAAAAAAGGCCACTGGATGGACTTCAACGCCGGTCCTCTGCTGGAAACACCGATGGCCGATGTGCTGGAGGAATTCATCACTTATATCATAGATGTCGCCAGCGGCCAAAAAACACGGAACGAGCAGAATGAAGTGCGCGAGCTGGCTATTTTCAAAACCGGTGTTACGCTATAAAACCCTATCCAAATTCATGTAAAGGGAGATCTTATCCATGTTTCTTAATGAAGATTTCATGTTATCCGGCGATACCGCACGCCAGCTCTTTCATCAGCATGCCAAAGCAATGCCGATTGTCGATTACCATTGCCATCTGGACCCGCGCGAAATCTATGAAGATAAACCGTTCGAGAACCTCACGGCAGCCTGGCTCTATGGAGATCATTACAAATGGCGGCTGATGCGCGCGAACGGTGTGCCGGAATCGCATATTACCGGGGATGCCTCCGATTATGATAAATTTCTGGCCTGGGCCCGGACACTCCCGAAAGCCATCGGCAACCCGCTGTACAGCTGGACCCATCTGGAGCTCCGCCGCTTCTTCGGCGTTAATGAGCTGTTGAACGAAGCTTCTGCACCGGCCATCTGGGAGAAGGTCAACCGCAAGCTGGCCGAACCGGCGTTTACACGGCGCGGTCTGATCCGCAATTCGAACGTCAAGGTAATCTGTACTACGGATGATCCGGCAGACTCGCTGGAATACCACAAGCTGCTCAGAGACTCTGAGACCGCGTTCCAGGTGTTCCCGACCTTCCGTCCCGACAAGGCACTGAACATCGATGCCGAAGGCTTCAGTGCCTGGATCGGTAAGCTGGAGGAAGCCGCCGGCCAGCCGGTTAAGACTTATGCGGCCTTGCTTGAGGCACTGAGCAACCGTGTGGACTTCTTCCATGAGAATGGCTGCCGCCTGTCGGACCATGCCCTTGATGTGCTGCGTTACGAAGCCGGTGAACCGGAAGCTGCCGAGGCGGTCTTCGCCAAAAGACTGCAGGGTGCTTCCCTGTCACCGCAGGAAATCACCCTCTACCGTACAGAGCTGCTGACTGCACTGATCGGCTTCTACCAGGCCAAAGGCTGGACCATGCAGCTTCATCTGCATGCCTACCGCAACAACAATACGCCGATGTTCCGGAAGCTAGGCCCGGATACCGGATACGACGGCATTAACGACCTGCCGCTGACCACACCGCTGTCGCAGCTGCTTGACCGTGCCGAGAGCGGCAGCGGGCTGCCGAAGACGATTCTGTACTCGCTGAACCCCGGCGACTATCCTGCCCTGCTGGCCCTGCTGGGCTGTTACCAGAAGGATACCGCCGGCAAGCTCCAGCTCGGCTCCGGCTGGTGGTACAACGATACGCGCAGCGGTATGCGCCAGCAGTTGACGCTGCTGGCTGACAACAGCCTGCTGGGTAACTTCGTCGGCATGCTGACCGATTCACGCAGCTTCCTCTCTTATACCCGGCACGAATATTTCCGCCGGGTGCTCTGTGAGCTGATCGGTGAACTCGTGGAACGCGGTGAGGCACCGGATGACATAGACTTACTGGGCGCTATGGTAGAGGATATCTCCTACAATAATGCAGCAGGCTATTTCGGCTTCCAGACCTCCGGCAGCTCGGTGGAGGTTACCGCCCGGGTGAAGGAGTGCTGAAGATGCCGACTATCTATATTGCCGGAGATTCTACCGCAGCCCGGAAGGCGGCCTCCGAATCGCCGATGACCGGATGGGGAGAATTTCTGCACGGGCATGTGGGACCGGAGGTGCGGATTGAGAACCGGGCAGTGAACGGACGGAGTACTCGCTCCTTCCTGACTGAGGGCAGGCTTGCGGAGATTGAGCAGGACTTCCAGGCTGGAGACTTCCTGCTGATCCAGTTCGGTCATAATGACCAGAAGATTGAAGATCCGGCGCGTTATACCGATCCGGATACTGAATACCGCCAGAATCTCAAGGTGTTCATCGATTCCGCCCGCAGCCGCGGCGGGTTCCCGCTGCTGCTGACCTCTGTGAGCCGCCGCCGCTTCACCGCGGAGGGTGAACCTGATCCTGAGGCCGTGGGGCCATACCCGCAGGCCATGCGCGAGGTTGCAGCGGAGACCGGAACACCGCTGCTCGATATCTTCGCCTCCTCGCAGCAGCTCTACCGCTCGCTGGGAATCGAAGGCTCACAGCAGCTGTTCATGCATCTGCCGCCGGGCAGCCATCCCAACTACCCGGACGGGATCGCAGATGACACCCATTTCTCGCAGGCAGGCGCGCAGCGGATCGCCTCGCTGGTAGCAGAAGCGATGGAACAGACTGAGGGACTCTCGGCACTGCAGCCTTACTTGCGGGTATAGTGCGTTAAGCCGCTTCATTGAATTCCTGGAATAGGCCGCCCTGTGCCCTTGCGGACACAGGCGGCCTTATTTGCGGGAAATTGCAGAGCAAAGGAGTAGAACATATGACTGTACCGTTTCACCTCGGCGTCCGCGCCCATGATTTCAACCCGTGTCCTTTGCCGCAGCTGATTGAGAAGCTAGAAGAGCACAGCTTCTCCTCTATTCAGTTCGCGCTGCATAAGTCCTTTCCGGAGAGTGCGCCTACACTCGGCGCACTCAGTCCGGGAACGGCTGCCTATTATGGCGAAGCCTTCAGGCAGGCCGGCATCAGGATTGCCGTGCTCGGCTGCTATGTAAACATCATCGATCCTGATCCCGCCCGGCGCGTACAGGCATTGAATGACTTCAGTACCCATCTGCGGCTGGCCCGTGATTTCGGGGCGAGTCTCGTAGGTACCGAGACAGGCAGTGTGGGAAAGGGATATACGCCGGATAATTTCACTGAGGAAGCTTTTGAACAAGTTGTGGCTTCTGTCAAAGCAATGGTTGCGGAAGCAGAGCGTTTCGGGGTAACGGTCGGCATCGAGGCAGGGATTAACCACCCGCTTCACACGGCTCAGCTGACCAGACGGCTGCTGGACGAAGTGGCCTCCAGTAATCTGCAGATTATATTCGATGCCGCCAATCTGATGACGCCGGATAACTACCTGCAGCAGGAGAGTATTGTTGCGGAGGCCCTTGAGCTGCTGGGTGACCGGATCGCGGTGCTGCATCTGAAGGATTTCACGGTCAGAGACGGCAGGATTGAGATCGTCCCTGCAGGACAGGGACTGCTGAACTTCGCTCCGCTGCTCCATTACATGAAATATAAGCGTCCGCATATTCAGGGCCTGCTGGAGAGCACTCCCGAAGTGCATATGAGCGGCAGTGCAGAGCTGCTCCGGCGGATGTATAACGAAATATGAACAATTGCCCCGGTCATATGGCGTACGGGGCACTTGTTTATATTGAATCCGGTTTAGGGCCGATTCAATACTAGAAATGAGCAATTAACAGTAACCGGTCGTTCGCTCCGGTCCTAAGTGTATTTTGTACAACTAAAGTGATCAATTTTTGCGCTGCGAGGGTTTTAATTGCACTTTGTACACTTAAAAACCCCCATATTCCGCTAAAGTAGACTTACCGCTGATTTTAATTGTACTGAATACAGTTAAACGGACAATCCGGTTTTTCACCATCTGTTTAATTGCACGAAATACAATTAAATCTATTCACTTCACACTAGTTACTCTCAAAATATTTGCAAACCCAGGGTCAGTGGATCCAAATTACACAACATATAACATTTCATGTGACGTTTCTACATTTGAGCAACTGATATAGCAATAAGACCGCTCTCCAATGCCGGGCGGTCTTATCTTTTATAAATTTAGTATTAGGTCAAGTGAAGGATTATCCTTTATCCTGCGATATTACGCAGACTTGAACCTGTTGTTATACCCCTGCATCCGGCGGGATCACGCCTTTGGTGAGAATAATATTCCCGTACAGCGCCTCTTCCCCGGTGATCACGATCGCATAACTCCGCTTCGAGCGGTTGTAGAATTCAAAACGCTCCTCATACTCCACCTGTGCCGCAGCGTCATGTTTGGCCAGGATCTCCCTGTACGTCTCCCATATCACCGGAACGGTAGGATCACCCTCCACCACAGCCATGAATGCCGCCTGTGCGGGCACATAGTGATCCAGCGGAAGCAGCTCCAGGATCGCGTCCAGCAGCATGGGAATGCCAATGCCGTCCGCCCGGAGCACTCTGGAATGCAGCCCGTGGCCCGGATAATTGGCATCCGCCAGGACCAGTTCATCCCCATGGCCCATTTCCATCAGGGTACGGACCAGCTCGGGGGAGAGGAGCTTGGGTATTTTTTTGAGCATGACTACTATCCTCCTTCATTCCTGTGTTGAAGCCGCGGCTTACATGCCGTAGAACGATCTCAAAGCTACCAGCTCCTCGATCCGGTGCTGAGGAAGCTCACGTTCCCCGCCGATCATCCGGGTCAGGAAGGTTAGCTTCGCCGTATATTCCAGCCGCTCCATATTCATGTAGGCAGCCATTACATCCTTGCCCCAGGTCAATGCGCCATGGCTCTCCAGCAGGACAGCCGTTTTCTTGCCGAGGAAGGGGATCAGCGAATCCGGAATCTCCTCGGTTGAAGGCGTTCCGTATACCGCCAGTGGAATATCCCCCATGGCAATCACCGACTCAGGCATCATCATCTTGTCGAGCGCTTCGCCCTTGATGGCAAAAGCGGTCGCATACGGCGGATGCGCATGCACTACGCCGCCCATCTCCGGCAGCTCATTGTAAATCTTCAGATGCATCTTCACTTCCGTGGATGGCCGGTAGCCCTCCGCAGCTTCAAGGATATCTCCCTGCAGATTCACTTTGACCAGCATATGCGGCTGCAGATAGCCTTTGCTGACTCCTGTTGGTGAGGTGATTACCTCTGTAGCCGACAGGCGTGCCGAGATGTTGCCGTCATTGGCGGCAATAAAATCCTTATTAAACAGATTGCGGCCGATATCACAGATAAGCCGCCGCAATTCCTCTTCCTTCGTATTCATCATTGTCCTCCTTGATCGCTATGAATAATTGATAAAGCCGGCTGATACCGGACAGGGGCACTGGAACGGGCTACAATTGTTCTGGCTTCGGATGCTTCAATCGCTCCCAGTGCCGTCAGTTGCACCAATACGTTGCCGATTGCACTTGCCTCTACCGGTCCGGCAATGATTTCTTTGCCTGTGGCATCCGCTGTAAGCTGGCATAGCAGCTTGTTCTGGATGCCTCCGCCGACCATATGAATGCAGCTGACCGGGCTGCCTGTGAGTGTCTCCAGTTCACGGATCGTGCTGGCGTAAGACTGGGCCAGACTCTCCAGAATGGTGCGGATGATCTCCGCCCGGCTCTGCGGTACAGGCTGGCCTGTGCGGATACAATACGATTCAATCCGCAGCGGCATATCCCCCGGGGTGCTGAAGAGGGGATCGTTCGGGTCCAGAACGGCTATACGCGCTGTCGACCGGTCCAGCCCCTCAGCCAGCTCTGCCGCCTCCTGATGGCTGAGCGGTTCTCCCGCTTCTGCCCAGCCGCGCTGGGTCTCCTGCAGCAGCCACAGGCCGGTGATATTCTTCAGCAGGCGGTTCGTGCCGCCGAAGCAGCTCTCATTGGTGAAGCCGTAGGCGTCGGCCTCGGCGCTAAGTATAGGCTCCGCAGTCTCCAGGCCGACCAGCGACCAGGTTCCGCAGCTGATGAAGGCGGCGGAACCCTCTCCGCCGGTGGAGCCTCCAAGCCCGTAAGGGATGGAAGCCACAGCGGAAGCAGTGTCGTGCGAAGCCCCGGCAATGACCTTGAGCGGGCCGGAACCAAGCTCTTCCTGCAGGCCTGGCCGAAGCTCGCCGATTACAGTGCCCGCCGGCACCAGCCGGGGAATCAGCTTCACCGGGAGCTCCAGCCTGCGCAGCACTTCGCTTGCCGGAGCAGACGAATCCGGATTCAGCAGGCCGCTGGTGCTCCAGATGGTCTGCTCAGCGACCGCCGTGCCGCTGAACATATAATTGAACAGGTCAGGCATCATCAGCAGCAGACTGGCCTTTTGTGTAAGCTCCGGGTTAGCCTGCAGATCGGCAAATAATTGATACACCGTATTAATCGGGCTGGACTGGTTGCCCGTCAGCTTGAACTGCTCCTCAGGGGGCAGGGCTGCCTCCAACGCCAAAGCAATACCCTCCATCCGCTGGTCCCGGTAGTGATGCGGGGAGTACAGCAGCTCCCCCTCAGCATCCAGGAAGCCATAGTCGACTCCCCAGGTATCGACACTCAAAGACTGCAATGGGCCGCGGGACTTCGCGGCCTCCAGAATCCCCTGCTTCATCTCATGAAACAGCTGCTGGACATCCCAGTACAACTGCTCGTCAGCCTCTACGGGCCCGTTAGGGAAGCGGCGGATTTCTTCCACCTCCACCTTCCCTCCAGCATACGTTCCCAGCATGACCCTGCCGGAGCTGGCACCCAGATCGATTGCCAGCAGCTTGATTATCTCTTCGCCCATGTTCTCCGCACCCGCTTCACTTTGAAGATTAGTAGAGCGGCCCAAAGTTGCGGCAGGCTCTATAGTCAGCACTTTCCAGATCCTCTGTGCCGAATAGCGACCAGACACGCGGCCGGAAAATACGCGAATCCTCCACGTTATGCATACTGACCGGAATCCGCAGGATCGAGGCCAGTGTAATCAGATCGGCTCCAATATGCCCGTAGCTGATCGCTCCGTGGTTGGCGCCCCAATTGTTCATCACATCATATACAGACTGGAACGAGCCCTTGCCTGTCAGCTTAGGTGCGAACCAGGTTGTCGGCCAGGTAGGGTCCGTTCTCTGGTCCAGCGTATCATGCACTTCTCCCGGCAGCTCCACCGTGAAGCCTTCCACCAGCTGGAGCACAGGCCCGAGCCCCTTAACCAGATTCAGCCGGGCCATGGTGACCGGCATTCCGCCCTTGGTCAGGTAGTCTGTTGAGAAGCCGCCCCCTCGGAAATATTCCTGCGAGGCCGGGCGGAACTGGGTCTGTGCGAGACAGGCAGCCGCTTCCTCATCCGTGATGTCCCAGAACGGCTTGATCGCCGGCTTGCCGTCAATGCTCTGCTCACCGGTTCCGTCCAGTGCCGCTGAACCGGAGTTAATCAGATGCAGCAGACCGCCTGCCGCCGCCCCCTCCAGCTCGTATCCCGTCACACGCTTCACTGCAGCCGGACTCCAGAAGGTGCGGACATCGGCAAAAATCTGCGCCGTATTCGTCAGCAGATAATTGAACAGCATCGTGACCCCATTCAGGCTGTCATTCTCGGTCGCGACAATATAAGGCGCCCGTCTGCCGTTCCAGTCGAACGAGGAGTTAAGAATCGTCTCCATGAAATCACCGTTCGGGAAATGGTCCGTCCATTGACGCTGGCCCTGGAAGCCGCCCAGCAGAGCGTTGTGACCGTTTGCTTCTTCCTCGAAGCCAAGCTTCGCAAGCTCCGGATTGCCGATCATCAGATCGCGGGCAATCAGCGCCATTTTGACACAGGTCTCCCATTGCTCTTCCTTAACCTCTTCGCTGAGCTGCAGATGCTGCGGGTTATTGTCCGCTCCCACCCGGCAGTTGTCCTTCACCCAGGCCAGTGCCCGCTTGAACTCCTCAGGATCATAGATTTCTTCCTCGAATCTCCGGACATATTCAGACATATCGATATACTCATTGCGCATGCCGAGGTACTCCTGGAAGAACTGCTCGTTGACGATAGAACCGGCGATCCCCATGGATACGGAGCCCATCGACAGATAAGACTTCCCCTTCATCAGTGCAGCCGCAAGTGCCGACTTCGCGAACTGGAGCAGCTTGGCCTGTACATCCGCCGGGATCTCCTCACTGCTGGATTCCTGAACATCTTCGCCGTAGATGCCGAAGGCCGGAATGCCTTTTTGCGCATAAGCAGACAGCACTGCCGCCAGATACACCGCCCCGGGGCGTTCCGTTCCGTTAAATCCCCATACCGCATGCGGAATCGAAGCATCCATATCCATCGTTTCTGATCCGTAACACCAGCAAGGTGTGACCGTAATTGATACGCCTACACCCGCACCTGCGAACTTCTGCGCTGCCGCCGCAGCTTCCTTCACACCGCCAATGGTAGAATCGGCAATAATACACTCCACCTGCGAACCGTCCGGATAAAATAAATTCTCCTGCAAAAATGCCGCCACACGCTGTGCCATCCCCATAGTCTGGGCCTCAAGCGATTCACGCACCCCGCGTCTTCTGCCGTCAATCGTAGGCCGTATACCAATCTTCGGATAATTTGCTGTCACTGCCGTTCCTCCCCGGAATCAATGGTTGATTTGGATAAAATAATTTCATTGGAGCTGTACACTCCGATTAGTAAGCGCTATCAAATACAGCCTGCTACTGTCTGCAAACTATGGGCATTCTCCGCCGACTAATCCTTTTCTTCTCCATCATAGATTTCTAAACTCATAAAGTCAACAATATTCCACACTTTATATTTGATATTTATGTGGTATTGTGTGATATAATTCAAATATAGTGTGGGATTATGTTCGTTTTAATTATTTAAGTTTTGGAGAAATATGTAGTAAACTAGTTGATATACTATGGCTAGAACTATTTAATCAAGGGTGGGCAACGCGATGAAGGCTTTTGAACGGCGGGATCTGGTAATCAACGAGCTATACAGGCATAAGAAGGTTCACGTAGCGGACCTGGCGCAGAAATTCGGTGTATCGGAGGAGACCATCCGGCGTGATCTCGACCGGCTGGATAAAGAGGGTATTGCCAAGAAGAATTACGGCGGGGCGATTCTGAACGCCCATACCAACGAGGACCCCTCCTACTCCCACAGGCATCAGGTCAACATTGAAGCGAAGCGGATGATTGCTGCATGTCTGCTGGAGCTGATCAGTGACGGGGACAGTGTGATGACTGATACCAGCACAACGGCTTTTGAAGGCTTGCGGAGAATCGTGGAGGACAAAAAAAATCTGACAATCATCACCAATTCCCTGGCGGTATTGTCAGAGTTCCAGCATTCCGGACAGAAGCTCATTTCCACGGGGGGCATTCTGGGTCCGGAGACCAGCTCTTTTGTAGGGCCGACGGCGTCGCAGACGATCCTGAAATATAATGTGGATGTGGCCATCTTCAGCTGCAAGGCGCTCTCCATGACCGGCGGACTCAGCGATTCGAATGAAGCCGAGACCGAGCTCAAGGTGCTGATGCAGCAGCAGGCGAACAAGGTTGTGCTCCTGGCCGACCATTCCAAGTTCGACCGGATCGCCTTCATCCGGCTGTTCAGCTTCGACAAAGTCGATTATATCGTCACCGATCAGCGGCCGTCCGAAGAATGGATTGATTTCTTAAGCAAATATCAGGTGTCTCTGCTCTATCCTGCGCTGCAGTAGCGCAAACTCTGCACCGGAAGGAGGTGAACCACAGAATGGGGATGATCCAGATTGCTGCAACCTCCGCTCCGCTGTGGTTTCCGCTGGTTCTCGCCGCCGTCGGCGTGTGTCTGATTTCGCTTTTGTGGATGGTGTTCAAGAAATTCGGCTGATCTTTTGAATGCGCTTACTTGGAGTCTGGAGTGCTGTTCTTAAAAGCCTGCGCCGACACATAGACGAACCGTTCGGCTCTGGCCATCATATGAAACTTCTGCTCCGGGAAGTGGCGGTACAGGTGATCGACGAAATACCCCGGATTCTCGGCGTTACCGGCGTACAGATCATAATGCAGCGGAACGACGGTCTCAAAACCGCTGGTCGCCGCAAACTCCGCCGCTTCCCGGTAGTTCATATTGCCGACAATATTGCGGCTTCCCCGGTAGTAGTCACGGCCGTTAATCGGCAGCAGCGCCAGATCAACCTTCCGGCTGCCGACTTCCTCAATCAGCTCAGGGAACAGAACCGTATCTCCGGCATGATACAGCGTGACCCCGTTCAGCTGCAGGATGTAGCCGACATACTTGGGGTTGCCCTGTTCATCGCGCTCCAGATCTTCATGCGCCGCAGCAACCGGGAACACCTGCAGGCCGGGTGCGGGTTCTGCTGCATGAGCAGGCAACGCTGCGGTTAGGCGCTCCTTCTGTATTCCGAGTCCCTGCAACCGTTCCAGGCAGACCGCCGGAGCTATAAACCGGGCTGCGGGATTGAGCTCTGCAAGCATCGGCAACGCCCGCTCATCCAGATGATCCGAGTGGTCATGGGTGATCAGGCATACTTGCATGTTCGTAATCTCCGCAGGCGGAATCGGCGGCGGGAACGTCCGGTCCGGGTCAGGAGAGACATATGGATCAATATAAACGGTCACCTCTGCCCCTTTGATAATCACACTGGCTTGTCCCAGAAACCAGACGGCCAGACAGCCATAGGGCACCTCGGTCGCCCGGACTTCCTCGATCAATTCTTTTCCTGTTAACGGCATGTACATGCCCTCCCTTCTTCTCGGCAAAATTCTAACCCAAAACCAGCTTGCACGCAAACGCGGCCCGCAGGCCCCTGGCTTCAATCGCGGATTTTGCTCCTCCGCCCGTTGTTTTACCGCTGCACAATCCCCTACCCTGCCATCCCGCTTTTGTGGACCGGCGCTTGCTTCAAGCAGCTCTGACAGGCCGGTTCGTCCGCCAGGCTATACATCCGGATCATAGATGCACTACTATAGATAAAGAATTAGTTGATAAAATAAATAAATGAAATAGCAACATTCCAATCAAACGGAGGGAAAGTTCATGAGTGAAATTGCCAACACACCAGCGCCGCCTTATTATGCAGTGATTTTCACATCTGAACGGACAGACGGGGATAACCAATATGCGGAGATGGCCGAGGAAATGGACAAACTCGCAGCCGCCCAGCCTGGATTTCTTGGAGTAGAGAGCGCCAGAGAAGGTCTAGGGATTACTGTCTCTTATTGGGATTCTCTCGAAGCTATCCAGCAATGGAAGCACAACGAACGGCATCTGGTCGCCCAGCGGAAAGGGATTGCGGACTGGTATATGACTTATAAGACAAGAATCTGCAAGGTTGAAAGAGACTATGGATTTGAAAAGGGGAGCCCCCCGGTCCGTTAGTCCACCCCAAAATCAATGGTTAGGTACCGGCTGAATCCCCCATTGAAATTAGCAGCTGCTTAAATGGTGATCCTAGATCATACCCACTCTGGCTCTGCATCATTAGTAGCAATTGGAGAAACGTATCTTATTTTGGATGTTTTGGAACGCCAGAGGTAATTAGTTGGAGAAACGTATCTTAATTCGGATGTTTTGGAGCGTCAGAGGTAATTAGTTGGAAAAACGTCATTTAATTTCGAGCGTTCCCCCTACTCCAGACTATTTCCGGTAAAGTAAGTGCTGTTTATCCAACTGCTGCCCGGCAAATGCGCCTCCGTTCATGATCAAGTGGAGAAAATCCACCTATTGCCTGCCGCCAACGCTACCACACTCACTCCTGCCAACTACCAATGCTGTTCCCCGTTTCTTCAGGTGCTTCTTCGAAGTTATCCATATTTGCGGGAAATATATGATTTCCTAATCTACCAAAAAGCGCGTCCCCTTCGGCTGCTGCTTATTGCTGCAAATCCCCGCTTGTTACCAATGCCATTTGATGGGTACAATATTTAGATAGTGTACTTCTACTAAAGGACAGGTAAAGGACAGGTGAAATGCATGCAGAATCACGGATTCGCGCGAGTCGCTGCCGCTTCCCCCGAGCTGAGGGTGGCCGACTGCGTATTCAATTCCGAACAAATTATTGATGTCATAAAAAATGCCGCGGCACAGGAGGTTGAGTACCTGGTACTCCCGGAACTGTGCATCACGGGGTACACCTGTGCGGATCTGTTCCTGCAGCCCAGGCTGCTGGACGCCGCCACGGAGGCACTGCTCCGGATCACTGCCGCAACGTCAGAACATACAATGATCGTTATTGCCGGCCTGCCCATCTCCATCAAGAGCCGGCTGTTCAACTGCGCTGCTGTCATTCAGCAAGGTCATATTCTCGGAATTGTCGTGAAGACCTGCATTCCCGGTTATAGCGAATTCTACGAGCCGCGCTGGTTCGCCGGTGCGGAAGAACTGGAAGTGTCCGAGCTGCGGATCGGCGGAGCCGTTGTACCGATCGGCAATGATCTCATCTTTGCCTGCGAGAACAATGGCAATGTATCCTTCGGCGTGGAGATCTGTGAGGATCTCTGGGTGCCGGTGCCGCCAAGCAGCCTGCTGGCCCAGGCAGGGGCAACGCTGCTGTTCAACCCGTCTGCCAGCAATGAGCTGGTCGGCAAAGCCGATTACCGCCGCCAGCTGGTGGGCAGCCAGTCCGCTTCCTGCGTAGCCGGGTATGTCTATGCCGGCTGCAATACCGGCGAATCCACCACGGATGTTGTCTTCGGCGGGCACTCGCTGATCGCGGAGAACGGCCAGCTGCTGGCCGAGTCTGAGCGCTTCACCCATGAGAGCCGGATGATCACCGCCGACATCGACCTGCCGCGGCTTCAATATTCCCGCACCGTGATGGGTACCTTCCGGGCCGGCAAGGGCGGCCGCAATTTCCGCGAGCTGCTCTACGTTTCACCCGTCCGTGAGAACAGCCAGCGTGAACTGAAGCGGACAGTGGGTGTCAATCCGTTTGTCCCGGGTAATCCACTGCAGCGTGACGAACGCTGCCAGGAAATCCTCTCGATTCAGACCTCCGGCCTGATGAAGCGCATCCGCCACATCGGCACCAAGCAGGCCGTAATCGGCATCTCCGGCGGCCTCGACTCTACGCTTGCGCTGCTGGTCGCAGTGCGGGCGATGGAGCTGCTCGGCCGTCCGGCCAGCGATGTGCTTGCCGTCACGATGCCGGGCTTCGGCACAACGAACCGGACCTACGACAATGCTGTCGGCCTGATCAAAGCGCTCGGCGCCTCGCTTCAGGTCGTCGATATCAAGGCTGCCTGCCTCCAGCACTTCGAGGACATCGGCCATGACAAAGATGTGCATGACCTGACTTATGAGAATGTCCAAGCCCGGGAGCGTACGCAGATTCTGATGGACCTCGCCAATAAGAACGGCGGCATTGTCATCGGAACAGGCGACTTATCCGAGCTGGCACTTGGGTGGTGTACCTATAACGGCGACCATATGTCGATGTACAGCGTGAATTCCGGCATTCCGAAGACGCTGATTCAGTATGTCGTCGCCTGGTATGCGGATCATGAAGCCGATGAGACGGTGGGCAAGTTCCTCTACAGCATCATCGAGACAGGAATCAGTCCAGAGCTGCTGCCGCCATCGGCAACCGGGGAGATCGTTCAGCTTACCGAGAACATTCTGGGACCTTACATTGTGCATGATTTCTTCCTGTATTACATGCTGCGCACAGGAGCTTCGCCCGGCAAAATGCTCTACCTCGCCCAGCACGCTTTCGGTGAGGCTTATCCCAAAGAGCAGCTTGTTGCCTGGCTGAAGGTATTCGTTACACGCTTCTTCACCCAGCAGTTCAAGCGCTCCTGCCTGCCGGACGGACCGAAGGTCGGTACGGTCAGCCTCTCGCCGCGCGGCGACTGGCGTATGCCGAGTGATGCATCCGCTGCACTCTGGCTCCAGGAAATCGAAGAATTGTAATCACCGCCCGGGCGCTCGTAAGGACGCTCCGCGAACAGACCGTTGTTCCAATCGCTGTTGTCCCCAGATTTTATTCATTCTCCTTAGCGGTGAAAATCCGGGGACAAAGGCGACCGCTGCCGCTTTTACACAATCGTTCTGTCCTCTCCGCTGTTTAAGCGGGAATCGTATCTTCAATCTTAAAACAGAGCAGCAATCCTCGCGTTATTGGAGGATCGCTGCTCTGCTGATTTTCGCCTTTTTTTATTAACCGCCCTAGTCAGTTACTGCACTTCCTGCCCGTTCAATCATACACATTATCCAGAATCAGCACTTCATCACTGCCAAACGGGGTTTGGATCGTGACGGTATCGCCGGGACGCGCCAGAATAAGCCCCCTGCCCATCGGAGACCAGAGGGAGATGCAGAATTCATCCAGCTCAGCTTCGCCCGGAATTACAATTCTGTAGGCATCCTTCAGCGTTTCCTGCCCGATCCGCAGCGATACCCGCGACCCGACCAGAACAGTGGATTGCTCCAGCGCTTCATCCCCGCCGGACAGAATCTGCTCCACCGCTTCCTGATACCTCCTGATCATGGACTGAATCTCCGCCCGCTCGGCCGGTGACTCCCATGTTCCCCGGTCCAGAATAACGAATTTATGCTCATCGAGATAGACCAGCTGCTGCACCAGCTCCTGGCGCAGGGAAATCGTTATGAGACTATGGCTCATAGTAGATTTCACCCACTTTCTTCATCAGGTCATGCTCGAAAATACGCTTGCTCAAACTCATAGCCCTCAGTCCTCCCGGATAATAAAATAGATCCCGCGTGGGGATCTACTCTCTATGATAGCATCTTTCTATGGAAAGACAATGTCATGTATATATGCTGTTATGATTTACTGCTTGGCTGCAGCTGCTCTGCTGTACATGTTGAGATCCTGCAGCTTGATCAGCACCTTGCCAAACCGTCCGCCTTGGCGGATCACTACCTTTTGATCAGGATAAGCTGTATGCAAATATTCGGTAACTGCCTTCAGGGTAGCCTCTTTCCCGTCCAAATGATGCATTGGCAGCATCTCTATTACTTCAGCAAGCGCCGCTTCAACGGATAGCTCCTTGCTTTTCGTCTCGCGGGTCACAATCGATTCGTAGGAATATCCCTTCAAATACAGCAGCTGCATCAGGTAGGCCATATCCGAAGATTCCGCATGCACCGCCCGGCCCGTCAGCAGAGGCAGCACTTCATTCATGAGGCTATGCTCCTGAACCCCCGCCGATGTACTGATATAACAGTATTGCCGGGCACAGCTAATGACCTTCTCCGCACTCTCCCAGTCAAATACCGCCGGACACATGGACACAAACACAAGATCGAAGGCGTTCAGCCAGCCTTTGGCCGCAATATCGATATCCTCAAAGGCTTCGCGTACCAGCTCCACTTGACCGGGGGCGTAGCCTGCGGTGTTGTGCAGAAACAGTTCAGACAGCGGAATGTTAGGCTCTACTGCCGTTACCTTAGCCCCTCTCTCGATAAAAGGTACGGTGAAGCCGCCCGAAGCCGCGCCCACATCCAGGACAGTGAGCCCATTGAAATCTACTCCCTGGCCCTCCATCCAGCTGATAATCCGCTCACTTCTGTCTCTTCCGGCGCTGCTGAATACCTCTTCGTTAAATACCTTCGCCTTATGATCGAAGCTGCGGTGCGGGTCCATCCCCATTGCTTTGAATTTGTTGGCCATTGCCTTAGGGTCTTCCTTCCAGGCCTTCTCCCATACTGCTGCATCAAATAATCCGTTGTTCATCTCTAATCCATCCTCTCTTATTTAACAGACTTAACAGACTTATAATATCTATGAAAATCTCGAAAAAATAACGGAGCTTAATGGCTCTCCGTTAATTTTCCGGCAAGCTCGGACATCATTTTATTGCGCAAATACTCCTCCATCTGCCCTTCTGCCTTCACCATCTCCTGCTGGATCAGACACTCACTGGAATGATTAAGTGTGCAGTCAAACAGCGAAGCCGTACCTTCGATCGCATGGATAATGTCCAGGAACGAGATCTCTTCCTTCCTGCGTCTCAGCCGGTACCCGCCGTTCGCGCCGGATGCGGATTCCACCAGCCCCGCCTTCACCAGCTTAGTCAGGATTTTGGACAAATACGTAGGGGATACATTCTGCCGTTCGGCAAGCTGCTGCACTCCTACCGGCTTATCCGGAGCGTACGCCACCAGGAACAGCATCGTGTGCAGCGCGTAGTTCGTTGCTTTTGAGTATTTCATGTCTTGTTCCACCTTAAGTATGGACTTTGTTCCTAATCAAAGACTTTATTTATCTATAATATATTTTATACAACCAAAAAGCAAGTGCAGAAATGATTTCCTGTCTGAAGCGAAGTGGGAGAAATAGTCCCGGCCTATCCATAAAATTTTTTCATGGATTGCATGCACCGCTTGAATTTTACGCCTGCTGAATGCTGTTGTACACTTTGAATGTAAGCGTTACCATCATAACAAATGACCTGCGCGCACAAGGTTGGAAGGGACGAAAGCATATTCGAGGTTTTCTGGAACAGAGCTATGGTTCCGTTTAAGCAAAAAGTAGGTTACACATTTAATTAGGGGGGTTCTCATGGTTATTCAGGTTTTAGCCATCGTTCTGGCGCTTGGCCTGCTGATGTTCTTCGCTTACCGGGGGTTTCCGGTTATTGTTTTTGCACCTATATTCACACTGCTTGCGGTAGTTATCTCAGGGGTCGCCCTGATGCCGAGTTACACCGAAGTATACATGCTGAATGCGGCAAACTACGTAAAGAACTTCTTCCCGATCTTCCTGCTAGGCGCTATCTTCGGTAAAATGATGGAGCTTAGCGGCGCTGCCTCGTCCATCGCCCAGACGATTGTCAAAGCGCTCGGCTCAAAGAGAGCCATGCTTGCCGTTGTACTCGCCTGCTCCGTACTCACTTATGGCGGCGTATCACTGTTTGTCGTAGCCTTCGCTGTCTATCCGTTCGCTGTAGCGATCTTCCGTGAAGCCGATATCCCGAAACGGCTCATTCCCGGCACCATCGCACTTGGAGCGTTCACCTATACGATGGATGCCCTGCCGGGTACGCCGCAGATTCAGAACATCATCCCGACCACTTACTTCGGTACAGATGCCTATGCTGCTCCGCTCGTCGGTATTGCCGGCGCGCTGATCGTCTTCATCGGCGGCCTGTGGTGGCTGGAACGCCGCCGCAAGCAGGCAGCTGCTAACGGGGAAGGCTATGGCACCGGCCATAAGAACGAACCGGAAGTGCTGGAGAACGCCAAATATCCAAACATCTGGATCTCCGTTCTGCCGCTTCTGCTGGTGCTCGTATTCAACTTCCTGCTCAGCCGGACGTCCATGTCAGTAACCAACTGGTACAGCAGCGAGCTGCTGGAAACCTTCAATATCGCCAATGTCAAAACCGTATCCTCAAGCTGGGCCTTGATTATTGCCCTCTGCATCGGGGTTATCGCTGCCGGATGTATCAATATCCGCCAGGTCAAAGGCAAAATGGCCGCTGGCCTGACCGCCGCAGCTATGGGCTCCCTGCTGGCCATTTTCAATACAGCCTCAGAAGTAGGCTTCGGTAACGTCGTCAAAACACTCCCAGGCTTCAAATCCATCCAGGAATGGATTATGAATATCAGCGATCATCCGCTAATTTCCGAAGCGTTGTCCGTCAACATTCTCGCCGGAGTCACCGGCTCCGCATCAGGCGGTTTGTCCATCGCCCTGGAGGTCATGGGCAAATCATACCTTTCCATGGCACAGACGCTGGGGATCAGCCCGGAAATGCTGCACAGAATCGCTTCCATGGCCTCCGGAGGAATGGATACGCTTCCACATAACGGTGCCGTCATCACTTTGCTGGCGATTACCGGACTTACGCATAAGCAATCCTATAAAGATATCTTTGCCATCACCTGCCTGAAGACAATTGCCGTATTCACCCTTGCCATCGTTCTATCCATCTTCTAATTCATCCCCATGGAGGTTATGCAGAAATGAGCAGATTTTTGGAAAATAGAGTAGCATTCGTCACCGGAGCTGCCAGCGGCATCGGTCTGGAGATTGCCCGCAAGTTCGCCCATGAAGGCGCCAAGGTAGTCATTTCCGATGTACGTGAGGAGTTGGCCGTCAACGCCGCCGAAGAATTGCAAGCCCAGGGCTATGAAGCCTATGGCCTCAGATGCGATGTTACCCAGGAGGTGGAATACAGCGCGGCGATTGCCAAAGCTAAAGAAGTCTACGGAAGACTGGATATTCTGGTGAATAACGCAGGGTTGCAGCATGTGTCGCCGATTGAGGATTTCCCCGTGGAGAAATTCGAGTTCATGCTGAAGGTGATGCTGACCGGCGCTTTTATCGGCATCAAGCATGCCTTCCCGATTATGAAGGAGCAAGGCTACGGCCGCATTATCAACATGGCCTCCATTAACGGAGTCATCGGCTTTGCCGGCAAAGCCGCTTACAACAGCGCCAAACACGGCCTGATCGGGCTGACCAAGGTCGCCGCTCTGGAAGGCGCTGCCCACGGCATTACCGTGAATGCCCTCTGCCCGGGCTATGTGGATACCCCGCTGGTACGCGGACAAATGGAGGATCTGGCCCGAACCCGGAACGTGCCGCTGGAGAGCGTGCTGGAGGAGGTCATCTATCCGCTCGTCCCGCAGAAACGCCTGCTGGCCGTTGAAGAAATCGCCGACTACGCCATGCTGATCGCCAGCGAGCGCCTCGGGGGCGTCACCGGCTCTACCCTGCTGATCGACGGCGGGTATACTGCGCAGTAAGCCAGATTATTCAGTCCTCATACAAAGTTAAGCAGCGGTCCTCCCGTTAACTGGGGGACCGCTGTTTTGCTGTTTTGTGTTATAGCTGCTCAAGCTCCTTAGAGACTTGTTCAAATCTGTTTATACCTTGGACTATTTCCATATAAAAGAAAAATACATAATTATTTAAATATCGAAGCTGAAGCATGGAGAATTGCTTTCTTTTAATTTCAGCTTTGATGTTTATTAAAATCTTTGTAATGTAATCAAAATGACCGTAAAAAAAATCTGGAGATTCTTGTATTAGCGGATTAATGGACATGTAATACTGATCAAAATAGTCACGTAATGCAGTAATTCTTTTCTCAAAAAAAAGGGTCAGCAGTTCAATGTATTCAATCGTATTGTTGTCTAAGTCAATTGCTGCTTCCAGAGCTTGCTGCTCTATTTCATACATAGTTTCGATTCTTCTTACCAGGATCCTTAACAGGCGCCTGTTTAGCATCACCCAGTGAACGTCATACGAGACGTATTCGAATATCGGTTGGTAGAATCTCAACTCTCTTTTTAATTCATCAAATTTTTTTCTTCTCCTTTTGGCTTTAAAGAAGATAAACACCCCCTTTAAGAGATAATTCTATTACCTTATATATCCATATGCATCAGCATTAATCAAACGGTAGTGGAACAATTTTCTGCTGAATCTTGCACCACTTTCAACATATATGTTATATATGTAATATAACAAACAAAATGTATTTTTAATACATAAATAACCATAAGGAGGGATATTCGTGTTCATAGAGCTCGATCTGCAATCGGACACCCCGCTGTACACGCAGCTGGCCGATCAATTGACCGAAGGGATCGCGTCAGGCGAGCTGAAGCCGGGTGATCCGCTTCCGTCGATCCGGAGACTGGCTGAGGACCTCGGGATCAATCTCCATACCGTCAACAAAGCCTACAATTTGCTTAAGCAGGAAGGCTTGCTTCAAGTGCACCGGAAGACGGGCGTTATTGTTCAGCCGGACGGGATGCCCGGTGTGACGGAGGCGTTCGAGGCAAAGCTCCGGCGGCAGCTGCGCTCTCTTGCGGCAGCGGCTGCGGTACGTGGCATGGCGGAAGAGGTATTCGCGCAGGAGAGCAAATCGGTATACCGGGATATAATTACGAACCGTGGAGGGGAATAACGGTGACACAAGAACAGATGATTATTATATCCAGCAGCTATTTGATGATTGCTCTGATGCTCAGCTTACAGGTCTATACCGGCTTGCGGACTGTTCTGTTCGGCATTGTGCTGCCGGAGGAGGCCCTGAAGGATCCGTCCGTCCGCGCCATCCGCCGGAATTACGCTTTGCTAACCAGCATTTTTGCGGCCTTCATCGGGGGTGCCTGCTTGTTCTGGCTGCGCCATCAACCGGCGCGGGGTCTCCTGATTTTGACGTCATCCATCTTGCTTTTAATGATTGCTTCATCCTTCGCAGCCCGGCTAAGCCGGATATCCGCGCAACACTTGAAGGCAGCCAGAGGCTGGAAGGCTGTAGTGCAGAAGAAGCGCACAGCCAGCCTTACGGCCGGCCGGATGCATAGCCCGGTGCTGAGCTCTTGGTGGTACTCGGCAAATGCCGGCGTTATGTCGCTATGCATCCTCTTGGCTATTGCCAGGTGGGATACGATTCCACAAGTGCTGCATCTCGGAAATTGTAGCTTTTACAAAACCGGTTGGACGGTGTTCTCTTTAAACTTCGTGCAAGTACTGAATATTACCGTGTTCGTCTGCTACAACCTGCTGATTAGCCGTGCCAGAACCTCGCTGGACCCCCAGGACCGGGAAGGTTCGCTGCAGAAACAGTTGAAGCACAAGAGAATCCATTCGCTTCTGGCTTGGAGCGCGTCGCTCCTGATGGTTATATTCTACGGGGTGACGCAAGCCATAACATTGTACGGCTGGAAGGGAAATCTGCTCTTCCTCTCCGGCATGTCGCTCTGTACAGCACTCTTAGTCGCACTGTTCGGCGTCATCCTGTATATGCGAATCAAGGGTATTGATCAGCTGAGGGACGTTCCGTCGCTGGAGGAAAAGCACTGGAAGTGGCTTGGCCGCCTCTACGTGAATCCTGAAGATCCGGCGTTGATCGTTCCGAACACCCGTGGTTTCGGCTGGACGATCAATTGGGCCAATTCGCGCAGCAAGATCATAATCTCCGCCATCCTAGCCGTTCTGGTGATCGAATTTATAATTTGCTATCCTATCTTCAATAAATATCTTCAATAAATAAAGAAATCCTGGAGAGGGAGAGTTCAAATGATAAGAAATCGGTGGAGAACCGCAGCTGTACTATTCTTGTGTCTGCTTCTCCTACTAACCGCCTGCAATGACAACACACCAGTGGCTGAAATGCAGAACGTAGCAGAAGCACTGAATACGGCTGAGGTAACCCTGTCAAGTGCTGCTCCGCAAGCCGTGTCAACGGCGGAAGCGGACTCGCCTCCACAGCAAGCTGAACCCACTTACGAAATTACCCGGCAAGCCGCACAGGAGAAAGCAGAACTTCTCACAACTACATATGCCACGAACAGCGTGCAATACGCCCTTATCGATCATGGCAGCATCACCGTATCTGGCCAATCCGGCAAGAATGATGAGCAGGGCCTGAACCCGCTCACGAAAGACACGATGTACGGGATCGCCTCGATAAGTAAGATGTTTACCATGGTTGCCGTTATGCAGCTGGCCGAACAAGGGAAAATCGGTCTCGACACGCCGGTCATCCGGTATATCACGGAGTTTACGATGACGGATGAACGCTACAAGCAGATTACGCCGCGCATGCTGCTGAATCATTCCTCCGGGCTGAACGGATCGTCGAACGTGAACGCTGATTTATTCGAAGACAACGATACTTATGCCCACGACACACTGCTGAAGCAACTGTCCGGTCAGACCTTGAAGGCGGACCCGGGCGCTTATTCGGTGTACTGCAATGACGGATTTACACTGGCCGAGATTCTGGTCGAGCGGGTCAGCGGCATGGACTTCACCTCTTATGTCCACCGGTATATTACGGAACCCCTGGGTATGATGAATACGCTGACGCCGCTCGATTCACCGGACAGGGCAAAGATGGCGGGACTCTATTATCCTGCATATCCCGGACAACTTCCGGACCAGACGGTCAACGCGATCGGAATGGGCGGCATTTATTCCACAGCGGAAGATTTGGCCCGGTTCTCGCAACTTTTCACGGGAGAAGCGGAAGAAGTATTGGCCGGCAAATCGGCTGCGCTCATGGCACAAGACGAGTATAAGACGCCACTCTGGCCTGACGATGCGGACAACTCCATCGGATACGGTCTCGGCTGGGACAGTGTCGATCTGTATCCCTTCAGTGAATACGGAATAAAGGCGCTGACCAAAGGCGGGGAAATCACTCTCTATAAAGCGTCGCTCGTTGTGCTTCCCGGACAGGACATAGCGGCAGCTGTTGTCTCTTCCGGCGGGAGCGGCATGTACAATCAGCTCATGGCGAACGAAATTCTGCTGCAGGCATTGAAGGAAAAAGGTACAATTACTGAATTTAAGCCTGAGAAGTCATACGGTGCGCCGGTACAAGCTGACATCCCGGAGTCCATGCTGCAGTATTCGGGAATCTATGGCGCGACTGGTACAATGATGAATATCAAAATATCCGCAGGCGGCGTCTTGTCCATTACTTCGGAACAGCCCTCCAATAATCCGAAACAGATCTTCAACTATTCAAGGGACGGCATGTTTCATAGTTCGGATGGAGATGCGATGGTCAGCTTCGTGAAAGAGGAGAACGGCCGCACTTACTTCTGGATTCGTCAATACGTTTCGGTGCCGGGTCTTGGGCAGACCGCATCGTCAGAGTACACTTCCGAGAAGCTCCAGCCCCAAGAGCTTCCGGCAGAAACCAGGGAAGCATGGATGAAGCGCGACGGCAAGAAGTATTATCTGCTGAATGCGAAGTATACGTCGCTCGGTTATCTCGTATTGCCTCCCACCGAATTGAATGTGTCGGAGCAATTGCCGGGGTACGTGCTCGATAAGCGAATAACCGGTCCGGATTCAGCCGTCTCCGAATTGCAAATTCCGGGAAACAGCGGGCGGGATCTCTCCGGTCTTACGTTCTTTACACAAGATGGCGTTGAGTACTTGAATCTTGCCGGATTCATCTTAGTGAACGAGGACGCCTTGAAGCCTACTAATTTCGCTAAGAAGTCAACCGTAACGATTCCGCCGAGCGGATACGCCAGGTGGTATACGATAAGCGACAAAGACGGGGGCAAGAACATCAAGGTGAGTATGCCCTCGAAAGCCTCCTTCGCCGTTTATGATGCCAAGGGAACATGCATCTATTTCAGTGTCATCGGAGGCAAAGATCAGATCATGCTGCCTGCGGGAGGATCGATTGTGTTCGCAGGGGATGCCGGCACGAAGTTTGAGGTTTCAGTGCAATAACATCGTATCGGGTAGTTCTTCATCATTACTCTGGAGGCCCGGCACCGCGGATGCGTCTTGATGTTACGTGTTCCGGCCGTAAAGTCAATATAAACAAGGCTCCAGTTACTAGAGTTTGTCATTACTAGAACTTCCATGGTCAAGCCCCTTAAAGCCTGTACCGTGCTAGCTCTGATTTGACGTAGTTATGCTAAGAAAACGATATCGTGCCGCAATCTTCATAACTTGTCCGTCACCGAAGAGGACTGAGAATCCGTTATTTGAGTAAATTCGGCGAAATTGCCGGTTAATCGGACTCAGAATCGCTTATCTAACCCGAAATGCCGTCTTTCGGGTTCAAATGAATAAGATAACGGAATCTCAGTCCGCTTCATCTCATATTACAGTTTTTTTTGAGAAATAGAGGAATCTCAGTCCGCTTCAGGAGAAATGGATCCAGGGAGGAGAAGCTGGTCTGACAGTTTGTTATCAAGTGGGAACGGCTACACCGTCCTTTAAAGGACGGTGCGTTTCAGCGAGAAATAGAAGGATAAGTTATCATGCGAAGCATATAAATTCTGGCGTAATATTTCAAAAAAAGCAAAGCCCCAGATATAGGAGCTTTGCCTGCAACAATATTGTTCCCTATTTCACAAACCTTCTGATCGTCCTGGCAAGGATGCCGCCTTCGCGGATGTCTGCAGCATATATCCGATCTATCTTCGCTATCTTCGCTATCTTCGCTATCTTCGCTCAATCTTCACTCTATCTTCGCGCAATCTTTGCTCTAGACCCGCTCGATAATCGTCGTGACGCCATGGCCGCCGCCGATGCACAGCGTGGCAAGTCCGGTGCGTGCACCGCGCTGCTTCAGTGCATGTACCAGTGTTACGAGAATTCTAGCGCCGCTCGCACCGATAGGATGGCCCAGGGCGATGGCCCCGCCGTTCACATTGACCTTCTCCTCCGGGAAGTCCAGGGCCTGGCCTACCGCCAGCATCTGTGCGGCAAACGCCTCGTTAGCCTCGATAAGATCGATGTCGCTGATCGTCAGGCCGCCCCGCTGCAGCGCCTTCTTCGTTGCCGGTACCGGCCCCATCCCCATGATGGAAGGATCCACACCGCCGGACGCGTAAGACAGGATACGCGCCAGCGGCTTCAGCCCCAGCGCCGCAGCTTTCTCCGCCGACATAATGACCAGCGCCGCAGCACCGTCGTTAATGCCCGAGGCATTCCCGGCGGTTACACTACCGTCCTTCTTAAAGGCCGGGCGCAGGCCTGCCAGCTTCTCGGCCGTTGTTCCTTTCCGCGGAAACTCATCGGTATCGAAGATGATGGCATCGCCTTTTCGCTGCGGAATGACTACAGGCACGATTTCTTCCTTGAAATGGCCTGCTTCAATGGCGCGCACGGCCTTCTCCTGGCTGGACGCCGCCAGGGCATCCTGCATTTCGCGGCTGATCCCGAATTGTTCGGAAACATTCTCAGCCGTGATCCCCATGTGGTATTGGTTGAACGCGCAGGTCAGGCCGTCACTTACCATCGTATCGATCAGTGTGCCGTTGCCCATGCGGTAGCCGTAACGGGCCTGATCCAGCACATAAGGCGCTTTCGACATATTTTCCATCCCGCCGGCTACAATAATCTCACTGTCTCCCGCCATAATACTCTGCGCAGCCAGGTGAACCGCCTTCATGCCCGAACCGCAGACCTTATTGATAGTCAGGCTTGAGGCCTCCACTGGAATGCCCGCTTTCATTGCCGCCTGACGCGCCGGATTCTGGCCCAGCCCGCCCTGAAGCACATTGCCCATAATGACTTCATCGACCTGCTCCGGAGCAACACCCGCCCGCTGCAGCGCCTCCTTGATGACCAGCGCCCCCAGATCTACAGCGGCAATTCCGGCAAGACTTCCGCCAAAGGTGCCGAGTGCCGTCCGCACAGCACTGACAATGACAATTTCTTGGGCTGTATTCATAACAACACCTCATTCGAAGGGATATTCCGCATGGGAGACAAATCCGCAGAAACCGTAAACGCTGCACCCGTTCTATTTGTAACCGTTTCCAATTCAACGCCTGGAGCCAGCTCTTCCAGCACCAGCCCCTGCGGGGTGAAACGGAATACCGCCAGCTCCGTGATAATCATCGATACTGCGCCGCGCGCGGTTAGAGGCAAGGTGCAGTCGCTTACGATTTTGGAAGCACCGTTCTTGGAGGTATGCTCCATGGCGACAATAACTTTTTTTGCACCCGTGACCAGATCCATGGCGCCGCCCATGCCGGGCACCATTTTGCCGGGAACCATCCAGTTGGCCAGATTGCCGTGCGCGTCTACCTCCAGTCCGCCAAGAATGGTAACATCCACATGTCCGCCGCGGATGAGCGCAAAGGAAGTGGCACTGTCGAAGAAGGAACCCCCGGGCAGAATGTTAGCCGGTTTGCCTCCTGCATTGACCAGATCGGGAATGATCGTATCCTGCACCGGTCCAAGTCCGATATAGCCGTTCTCGGATTGCAGAATAATGTTGATGCCTGCCGGCAGATAATCCGGGATCAGCGTCGGCAGCCCGATGCCCAGATTGACTACGTCCCCGTCATGCAGTTCAACTGCCGCTCTGCGTGCGATCAGCTCTTTCGTATCCATGTTATTCACTCTCCTTATAACAGATGATTTTATCGACCAGGACACCCGGCGTAACCACAATATTGGGGTCAAGCTCCCCGGTTTCCACAATTTCATCCACTTGAACAATGACCAGATCGGCGGCCAGCGCCATCAGCGGATTGAAATTGCGTGCCGAATTGCGGTACACCAGATTGCCCGACTTATCCGCTTTGTGTGCTTTCAGCAGGGCAACGTCCGCCCGCAGCGGCAGCTCCACCAGAAATTCCCTGCCCTCAATGGTCAGCGTCTGCTTGTTGTCGGCGACCATCGTCCCCGTTCCTGTCGGCGTCAGAATGCCGCCGAGCCCTGCACCGCCGGCCCGCACCCGCTCGGCAAGCGTACCCTGTGGCACCAGCTCCACCGCCAGCTCCCCGGCGAGCATCTGTCTGCCCGTCTCCGGGTTGGTGCCGATATGCGAAGCGATCACCTTCTTCAGCCGCCGGCCCAAGACCAGCGGGCCTACTCCTGTATCGACCAGAGCCGTGTCGCTGGAGATCAGCGTAATGTCTTTGATATCCCGGTCCATCAAAATGCCTACCAGTGCATCAGGTGCTCCGGTTCCCATGAAACCGCCAACCATAATGGTCATACCGTCATGCACAAGTTCGCCTATTTCTTCAAGCGTCGTTACTTTCCCCACACCGAACCCCTCCTGTTTTTTTTGCTGCAGCCCATTGACAAATGTGATGCGGATGTCTTTATGTATACAGTGTACAACGCGCTTTTTTAGGGGTAAAATTCAGACATCGCATGCAAACCATGAAAATATATCATAGATTGGAGGCGCTTACTTTTGGATGTGCGGAACCTGAAATACGTGCTGGAAGTGGCCAATTTGCACAACATCACCAAGGCGGCGGAGAAGCTTCACCTGACCCAGCCCACCCTCAGCAAGATGGTTAAGAGCCTGGAGGACGAGCTTGGTGTCATCCTGTTTGACCGTTCGGGCAAATATGTCAGGCTGACCGATGCCGGAACAGCGGCGATGGAGCAGATCAGGCTGATTATTGCCGCAGTGGACAATCTGCATATGACGCTGGACGACATCAGCAACCTTAAGACCGGTACGATCAAAATTGGCCTTCCTCCGGTGATCAGCTCCGTTTTTGTCCCCAAAGTCGTGACTCCATTCCAAAAAAAATATCCCAACATCTCCTTCGAGCTCATTGAACAGGGCTCGAAGAATGTTGAGAATATGGTGCTGGAGGGCAGTATTGATCTGGGCGCCGTCCTGCTTCCCGTCCGGGAGGGCAGCTTCGGAATCAAGCCTTTTGTCCGTGAGAATCTGGCAATTGTTGTCCACAAGTCACATCCGCTGGCGGCACTTGAAGAGGCTTCGCTGACCGATCTCCGGGAAGAGCCGCTGATCCTGTTCGCCAAGGGGTTCGCCATGCGGCAGCATATTATCGAAGCCTGCATCAGCGCAGGGTTTGAAGCCAATATCGCTTATGAAAGCGCTCAATGGGATCTGCTGGTCGAGCTGGTGTCGGCCAATCTGGGCATCGCCTTCCTGCCTGAGCCGCTCTGTGAGAAGGTATCCAACCAGAATGTGCGCATTCTGCCGCTGCGGAATCCGTCCATTCCGTGGAACGTTGTGCTGATCTGGAACAAGGAGCGTTACATCAGTAAATGCATGCGGGAGTTCATCCGTTTCCTGGAGGATCATTCCTTGGTTGTATAGCGCAATGTGAATATGTAGCTTGATAGCTTGAACTGGTAATCTTTCTGATTAGTCCCGGGCTCACCGCTTGGACAGCTGGCTGTGCCGGGATTCGCGCCGTCTAAGCTTTAACTGTATTTTGTGCAACTAAAACGGGCGATTATTGCGCTGTGAGGGTTTTAATTGCACTTTCTACACTTAAAAATCCACATATTTCGTAAAAGAGGACTCACCGCTTTTTTAGTTGTACAGAATACAGTTAAACCGGAAAATCCGGAATCTCGCCGTCTTTTAACTGCAGAAAATACAATTAAATGCTATGCACATCACGCTAGTTACTGGCTGCATAAGAACAAATTCGTCCTAAGGGAAAATCAAACCACACACCAGAAATTGAATGATCCAACCAAATTCCAATGAAATTTATCCACAACAGACGAATCTCATAATTTCCTAATCAACAAAAAGCAGAGCCCCGTCTTTCCACAGGAACTCTGCTATACCGCTTACTTTCGTAAGGCATATCCGAATCTGTATTCACCGGAGCCGAGCGTAATCTTCACCGACAGCTCCAGCTGCTCGGCAGAATGAATACCGCGGACCGCCTGAAGCTCCTGCCCGTTCTCCAGCACACCCGCCAGCACAGCGTCCGGGAGCAGTACAGTAGCCGAGGTATTCGGCGGAACTACGGTCACCAGCTCTATTTTGCCGGAATCAATCGTCCACTCGGAGCGGATCTCTCCATACATAGATTCCAGCCCGGCGGCAGCCGAAGTCAGTCCGCCTCCCGGATGCGGCTGAATCAGAAACTGCTTATAACCCGGATACTCTTCCACCTGCTCGATGCCGGCAACACAGCGGTACAGAAAATCACCAATCGCCCCATACGCATAATGATTGAACGAGTTCATATCCTTGCTCCAGAAGCTGCCGTCCTCCTTAATCCCGTCCCAATGCTCCCAGATGGTCGTCGCCCCCCGGGTAACCTGATACAGCCAGGAAGGGTAATCGGTCTGCAGCAGCAGCTTGTAGGCAGCATCATAATGCCCCGCTCCAGCCAACACCAGATTCAGATAAGGCGTGCCGACGAAGCCTGTGGTGAGATGATATTTGCTCTCTTCCAGCAGCTCTATAAGCTTGGCAACCGTGCGTTCTTCCGCCTTACCCTCCACCAGACCGAACATCAGCGCCAGCACACAGGCCGTCTGTGTAGCTACACTTATCCGTCCGGCAGGCGTGATGAATTCCCGGTTAAAAGCTTGTTTGATCCGCACATGCAGCTGTGAATAGTACTGCTCATCTTCTGTTCTGCCCAGCACTGCCGCAGTCTTACCCATAAGCTCTACAGAATAGGCATAGAAGGCAGTCGCGATATAGTCCCTGTTCGTAGCGCCGATGTAGCTGTCCGGCTTGGCATCCAGGCCCAGCCAGTCTCCGAAATGGAAACCGGTATTCCACAGGAATTCATCCGTCCCCTGCCGGCGGATATACTCCACCCAGCCCTGCATGCTGCTGTACTGCTGCTCCAGAATCCGCTTGTCGCCATAACACTGATAAATCGTCCACGGACAGATGACAGCCGCATCGCCCCAGGCCGCGGAAGAATGGGAATTCTCATCCAGCACATGGGGAATTACGAACGGCACACCGCCGTTATCCAGCTGATCGGCCGCCAGATCCTTGAGCCATTTGCTGAAAAAGGGGGCCACATTCATCAGATACGCCGACGTACGGATGAACATCTGCGCATCCCCGGTCCAGCCGAGCCGTTCATCACGCTGCGGGCAGTCTGTCGGCACATCGACGAAATTGCCTTTTTGCCCCCAGAGAATGTTATGCTGCAGCTGATTCAGCAGCGGATTCGAACAGGTAAAGCTACCGGTCGGCTCCATATCCGAGTGCAGGACAACACCTGCGAAATCCTGCAGCGAGAGGTTCTCAGGGAAGCCTATCAGCTGAACATACCGGAAGCCTTGGAAGGTGAAACGCGGCTGGAAGCTCTCCCGTCCTCCACCTTTGGCAATATAAGTAACTGTCTGTTTGGCTGCCCGCAGGTTGTCTGTGTACACATTACCTTCCTGATCCAGCACCTCGAAATGCCGCAGCTGAAATTCCTGTCCTGCCTGCCCTTCCATGGAGAACCGCATCCAGCCGACCATATTCTGGCCCATATCCAGCACGGTCTCCCCGGCCGGAGTGCGCAGGAGTGCGATGGGTGACAGTTCTTCAATTGCTTTTACCGGAATATTCTCCTGGGCCAGCAGAATATCCTTGGTGTACGGAAGGATCTCCGCAGGCATCCATGACTGGTCATCGTACTCCGCCCTGCTGAAACCGGTCTGCTCCAGACGGGCATCATAGGTTTCGCCGTGATAGATCTCCGACATCAGCAGCGGTCCGGGTGATACTGTCCATCCCTGATCCGTTCCGATGATCTGCTCCACCCCGTCCGCATAGATGAGATGAATCTGCATCAGCAGGGCCGTGCGGTCGCCGAACACATGCTTTTTGTTATCCCAGGCCAGGTTTCCCTTGTACCAGCCGTTCCCCAGCCAGGCGCCAACCGCATTGTCCCCCACTGTCAGCTGCCCTGTGATGTCATAGGTCTGGAACTGCAGGCGGGTGCTGTAGCTGGTCCAGCCGGGGGTCAAATAATCCTCGCCGACTCTTGTACCGTTCAGCTCTACTTCATAGAGACCGAGACTGGTCACATACATTCTGGCCCGGGTGACCTGCCGGTCTACATGGAAGCTCCGCCGCAGCAGCGGAGCCTGCTCTGCCTGGACATCCAGGCAAGCCAGCGGCGCTGTAATCCACTCTGCCACCCAATCCTCCGGCGAGAGCAGGCCCGTCTCCCACCAGGCGGTATCCGACCACTCTGTAGGCCGGTTCTGCTGATCCCATACTCTGATCCGGTAATAATAGCGCTGCTTAGGCTGCAGCTGCAGCTCCTTCAGCTCAATATGCAGGGATTGTCCGGACTCCACTCTGCCCGAATCCCATACCGTGCTTCCGAAGTTCTGATCCATTGCTGCCTGAAGCTGATACGCCTGCTGCATGACATCCCGCTCATCCGCATCCAGCTGCCAGCTGATTCTTGGATAACGGACATCCAGCCCCAGCGGATTGTCTTTGTACTCCACACGTAATTTATGAACAGCTATCATTTCATTACACCCCGTCTTTTCTGGGATTGCCCCTATAAATATGAAACGCTTTCTATTACAATTATAGAATTCCGCAGCATTTAAATGACCTGCAATATGGACATTTCACCGGGGTAAAAAGGACATTCTGTTGTTTAGAGGAGTGAACTGATGCATTCGGCCAATCATACGCTAAAAGGAGAGTATTTCTTCCAGAACAATCTCCAGTTATATGTGAACCGCGCTACCGAGAACTATGATCTTCCGCTTCACACCCATGATTTCATGGAGCTGACGTTCGTTGCCGAAGGCAAGGGCTTTCATTATATCGGGCAGCAGGCTCAGCAGACCGGCAAGGGCCAGCTGTACTACATTCCCGTAGGAGTCTCCCATGTCTTCCGTCCGTCTTCACCCGGCCCGCTCCGTGAGCCGCTCGTGGTGTACAATTGTTTGTTTAAGCCGGAGCTGCTGGACAGCCTTGCCGCCCTGATTCCGGACCCGCCGATTGCCTCCTACCTGGAGCAGATCCGCAATCATCAGCTGCCCGCATTCTCCGTGACGGATCTGAACGGTTCCATCGAGAGCCTGTTTCTGGCGCTTCACCGGGAGGTTCATCTTCCGCAGACCGGCGCGGGCAGCTATTTGCTGACCTTGTTCATTCAACTGCTGATAAGTATCTACCGGCTCAGGCATGACGAGGTCCAGTTTCCGCTGAACAAGCAGACGCAATTCCTGCAGATTCTGAATTATGTCAACCAGGAGTACGCGCAGGAAATCACCCTGAAGCGTCTGTCACGCAGCTTTGACTGGAGTGAAAGGCATCTTCAGCGGCTGTTCAAGGCGCATACCGGGCAGACCTTCCATCATTACTTGCAGAATGTCCGGATCCAGAAAAGCTGCCTGCTGCTGGTTCAGCAGCCCAAAGCGCCCGTTCAGCTCATTGCGGAGCAGGTCGGCTACCATGACCCGAAGACCTTCAATCTGGTGTTCAAGCGGATTATCGGCACCACTCCGGGGAGCTACAGGCAGGCGTCCGGCAGGAAGCATCCGGAGGGGCCGGAGCCGGGAGGAACAACTTTAACGCGGAATGATTGATGTTATTTGTAAATAGTGTTAGGCTATCAACGGTAAACTCAACATCTGTGCTCTTCAATACATCCTAAAATAGTCACAAATTTAGTTAGAAAGAAAGGTAACATATGATAAAAGCAGAACACTTATCCTTTTCATTCCCGCAAAAAGAACTATATAAAGATATTTCCTTTACGCTTGAAGCCGCACAGCATTGTGCTTTCATTGGAACAAGCGGCAGCGGGAAAAGTACACTGACCGATATTCTGATGGACCCGGAAAAATATCTGTTTGAGGGCAGGTTAGAGATAGATCCCGCTTGCAGCATCGGGTATGTAAGCCAGTTCTCCCAACCGGAGAAAACTAAAGAAACAACCGTTTTTGAATATATCGGCGAAGAATTTATTAAGGTACAAAATGAAATAAATTCTATTTTGGCTGAAATGGAAACCTCCTCGGATATGGATTCGCTGCTGGAAAGGTATCAGTTAGCGTTGGACGCCTTCGATGCTATGGACGGGAATGATTACGAAAGCAATATTAATAAGAAGCTAAATCTGGCAAACCTCATGAAGCTAAAGGATGTCAGGGTATCTGACCTGAGCGGCGGGGAATTCAAGCTCATTCAAGTAATGAAGGAAATGCTCAGCCGTCCGGACTTCATGATTATGGACGAGCCCGATGTATTTTTAGATTTTGACAACCTAAATTCGCTTAAGAATCTTATTAATGCCCACAAAGGCATACTGCTGGTGGTTACGCACAACCGCTATCTGCTCAATCATTGCTTCAACAAAATCCTGCACCTTGAAAACAAGGAGATCCAGGAGTTTGACGGGCGGTATATTGATTACAACTTCTCCTTGCTGCAAACCAAAATTGAGCTGCAGGAGCTCGCCATCGCTGAAGAGGAAGAAATTGCGAGAAACGAGAACATCGTTAATAACCTTAGAGCAATCGCAACTTATAATTCAGAGGCCTCCAGAGGGAGAGCGCTAAAAGCCAGAGTTAAATTTCAGGAAAGACTGGAAGCGCGCAGAATTAAAGCTCCATTCGTAGAGATTAAGCAGCCGGATATCCGTTTCAGTATCGATCATGAACTGGAAGACACGACTGTTATAACTGTTAATAACTATAGCGTTTCCTTTGATGAGCTGCTGTTAGAAAATGTTAACTTTGAGATCAAATCTACGGATAAAGTAGCCCTTATCGGTGCAAACGGCACCGGGAAAACGACATTACTCCGGGAGATATATAGGAATAATCATGATGCAATTGAAGTAAATCCGGATGCTAATGTGACTTATTTATCTCAGCTTCAAGGTGAAATGCTGAAGGATTCTAATACCATCCTGGAGGAATTCATCGATGCCGGGTTCGCAACGTATGATGAGATTAGATCGCATCTTTCAAGCTACGGCTTTGAAGGGGAAATCCTTGAGCAAAGAATAGAATCCTTATCCGGCGGCGAAAAAAATATGCTTCAGTTAGCTAAAGTTTCGGCCAGTAAAGCGAACGTACTGCTGCTTGATGAACCGACAAGCCATTTGGACACCTATACACAAATCGCACTGGAGAATGCAATCCAGAACTATAAAGGTGCGATTCTCATGATTTCGCATGATTTCTATTCGGTGGTAAACGGGATGGATTATGTTCTGATCATTGACGGCAAGACGATTAGAAAAATGACGATCAAGAAATTCAAAAAGATGATTTATGCCCGGCATTTCGATAAGGACTATCTGGAACTGGAACAAAATAAAAAAGCTGTTGAAACGAAAATCGAGCTGGCTTTGAAAGCTGCTAACTTTGAACTTGCACAAGGTTTGATGGATGAGCTGGAAGAGCTGATTAAGCTGCTGTAAATCAACATGTCTCTACTTTAGGCAATAGCCTCAAGAATAAAGCAAATGATCCCCAAAGTCCGGGGATCATTTGCTTTTGCTTTATACACTAACCGCATTCTGCCTAGTGTTAGCTTAGGCAAAGACAACATGCAGCGTATGAATCTCATACGGTTTGAAATCAAGGCGGATGGCCGGTCCGTCCACCGCTTCAGTCTCCAGCGGACGCTCCATCAGATCGCGCAGCTGCCAGGAGACGGCGGAGTAATCGCTGCCGATATTTGCCGTGCAGCGTGTTCCGGTGTACTCATGCAGTCTGACGATACATCCGCTGCCATCCTCGGCCAGCTTGACGGCATCGACGGCAATGTTCGGGGCATCGCAGGTGATCAACGACTTGCCGTTACCGGCGGCATAACCCCCTTCTGCAGCGAGGAGCGGATTATTCAGCGCCCAGGCTTCCTGCACCGTGCCAGCCGAAGCCCAATCCCCTTTATGCGGAAGCAAGGCATACGTGAAGCGGTGCTCGCCCTGGTCAGCCAGCCGGTCCGGGCTGGTTGCCGATTTGATCAGCGACAGCCTCATCGTGTGATCTTTGATGTCGTATCCGTATTTGCAGTCGTTCAGCAGACTGACGCCATAGCCCCGCTCCGACAAGTCCGCCCACTGGTGGCCGACGCTCTCGAACCGCGCATAATCCCAGCTCGTATTCCAGTGGGTCGGCCGCTTCACATTCCCGAACTGGATATCATAGGTAGCTTCCGTCGCGCGAACCGCAACAGGGAAAGCTACCTTCATAAGCTGATGCTGTTCATGCCAGTCCACCAGGGTCTCGAAATCAATCCGTGCACTTCCGGCATATACCCTAACCTTCTGAGTGATCGAGGAATCCATGTACTGCCAGGTGAACTCAAGCACCGCCTGCAGCGGGCCGCATTCGGTCAGCTCTACAGAGCGCAGATCGCTCACCACCCGTATTTTCTCCTGGTAATACAGATCGATATCCCAGGCATCATACATCTTCGGCTTATCCTCGAATACCTGCAGCAGGTTGCCGCATTCGCCCGGTGCCAGCACCTCACGGGTTTCTCTGCGGTCGAAGATCCGGCTCAGCTGCCCCACTGCATTCCACTCCAGAATGTAATAAGGGGTAGTTAGCGTAGAATCCTGCCAGGTAAAAGGAACGGAGGGCTCCGTATTCTCTCCGGAAGCGGCGGGTTGTGCAGCGCGGATCACTGCACTGCCCATCGCCGGAACATCTTCTACCCCGACCAGCCACTGACTGCCGGAGCGCTGGGCGGACAGCAGGTTGCCGGCGGCATCACTCCAGACGGCATTCTCTGCGCTGTGAGGGACGGCTGCCAGGCGGGGACCTCCAAAGAGGGAGCTGTTGAACAGCGTGTACTCCTTGTGTGACGCGGTATACGCCGGGTCATCCTCACCCGCTGATGCAGCATCAGGGCTGTTAAGGTTGACGAGTCCTGCAGCCGCAGCATTAAGCGCAGCCCGGCCCAGTTGCTCTGCTTCGGCATATTCCAGCCGTGAATCCTGGTAGACCTCATGGATCGAGGAGCCAGGGATAATATCATGGAACTGGTTGCGCAGAATAATCTGCCAGCCTTCCAGGAGCGATTTCGCAGGATATTGCGCTAGTCCGCCTGTCTCCGCAGCAAGGAGTATCTGCAGCCACTCCGCCTCGCGGTACAGCAGCTCAAGCTTCCGGTTCATTCTTTTATTATAAGCCTGGCTGGTGTAAGTCCCGCGGTGAAACTCCAGATACAGCTCCCCGTCCCAGGTATGCACATATTGATCGGTGCCTTCTATCGTTTCATGCAGCCGCTCGAAATAGTCATCCGCCCGGCCCGGCTTCACTTGCGGCAGCCCCGGCATGGTATCCAGCCTCCGGCGCATCTCCAGCATCTCGCGGTTCACACCGCCGCCGCCGTCGCCATACCCGTAGGAGAGCAGCAGCTCACGGTTCAGGTTCTTGTCGCGGTACTGGTCCCAGATTCCCTGCACAGAGAAAGGCTCGATAAGGCCGTTATACGTATAGTACCAGGCGCTGGAATCAGGAGCTTCGGGTGTGGTGATGAAGTGGGTCAGTACCTCGCTGCCGTCAATCCCTCTCCAGTGGAACGTATCATGCGGCATGCGGTTGTATTGGCTCCAGCTGATCTTGGTCGTCATAAAGGTGTCAATGCCCGACTTGCGCAGAATCTGCGGCAGCGCCCAGCTGTAGCCGAACACATCCGGCAGCCATAGGTACTTGCAGTCTACGCCAAATTCCTCGCGGAAAAATTTCGTCCCGTACAGAATCTGGCGCACCAGCGACTCGCCGCTGGTCAGATTGCAGTCCGCTTCCAGCCACATTGCACCTCCGGCTTCCCAGCGGCCTTCCTCCACCCGCTGCTTAATTTCGCTATAAATCTCCGGATAATCCTGCTTGATGTAGGCATAGAGCTGCGGCTGGGTCTGCAGGAAGATGTACTCCGGGAACTCCTTCATCAGCCGGAGCACAGTAGAGAAGGAGCGGGCCGCTTTCTCCCGCGTATGGGTGAGCCGCCATAACCAGGCCACATCAATGTGGGTATGACCGATCGCGGTTACCGTAACCGGATGCTGCTGCTCCAGCAGGGCCAGGGCCTCAAGCAGGCTCTTCTCGGCCTCCTGGACTGATGCATAGAAATCCGCGCTGCCGGGCCTTGACCAGTCCAGCTTGTTAAACGAGCGGTTCAATGCCATCAGCAGCTCATGCTTCTCGATCTGGCTGTCGGCAAGCTGCTTGAAAGTACCCAGTGCCGCCCGGCCTGTATAATACAGATTGTCGGCTGATTCATCCAGATAAGCCAGCTCCGCCCGTTTGATCCGGTGTTCCTGAGCAATCAGCTGGCCGTCTCCGTTCAGGCCTGACCATAAGCGGAAGGTGAAGTCCAGATCCCTGCCAGCGGCATCCTCAAGAAACACCTCCTGGTGATTGGAATCCACGCCCTGATACGGCTTGCCGTCCAGAAACAACAGGGATTCGAAGCCGCTGTTGTTGCCTCCGCCTGTCCGGCCGAAATCGAATATACCTACAATACGTTTCCCCTGCCAAGCTGCGGGTACGGTTATTTTGCGGTGCAGCCACAAATATACGTCACTGCCGGTCCAGTAATCTCCTATACGAAGCTTCTTGTCTCCTTCCGGGGCGGACGGATAGACACCATTGTCACCCTCCTGATCCTCTGTAACCAGCCATTCATCAAGCGATACACTCTCACGGTACCGGTAACGATCCAGCTCCTTCAACCGCAGTGCAAGCTTCTCTTCAGTCCAAAACATTCCCATTCCGATTCTCCTCCTTTTATATAACACGTGTTATAAAACGGGCAGAAAGACGGTCCATCCGTGTAAGGATGGTACCGTTCGCTGGTAAAAATGATGTTACAACGCATACCAACCAGCTTCATCTGCCGCTACCAACCCACAATTTCACAGGTTAAGCCGTTCCCTAATCCCCTGCACAACCCATGCTACGCGCTTTCTCCTGCCCGTAATACGGCCGGCAGCCAAATCTTCTCTGCTTGACCTGCTCCCATCCCGCCGTTCATCTGCATATGTAAGCAGCGCACAGCTTCCTCCCCCATACTCACATAAGGGATTTCTACGCAGCTTAGAGACGGCAGGCTAAGACGGTGGCCCTGAATCGTATTATCTGCCGCCATGATCCGCACGTCTTCACCAATGCGCAGGCCAAGCTTGTGAGCCGCCCGGTACAGGTCGGGAATCGCGCTTGACCAATTAACCAGCAGCGGCGCATGCTGCGGACCGCTATCCGCCAACCTCTGCAGGCACGCTGTCCAGTCGCCATGGTGTTCCTCCAGCCGGATCACGATTGGCTTCATCCCGTGTGCACTGCACCAGCCGGTATAGGCATCGCGGCGGTTCCGCTCTGCCCAGTTATCCGCACTATGCTCATGGTATACCTCGGCATAGACCGGGCCGGGCTGCTGCGGTGTACCCTCCCGCAGCAAATAATTCAGCGCCGTCTCCACACTGCCCGAATAATCGGCCAGCACGGAAAACACACCGGGTACTTCTGCATACCCTTCCACAGAAACATAGGGGATTCCGGCATTCCCTATGCGGGAAGCCCACTCCTCATCGTGGTAGCTGGTATGATCCAGCGTCACTATCCCGTCAATCTTCCGCTGGTGATACAGCTCCAGCAGCTCGGCCCTGCCGTTGGCGTTCCCCTTATGGCGTGGAGAGCAGAGCAGAATATGATACCCGCTGAGCTCACACTCCCGCTGCATGCCTTCCAGCAGCCGGGTGAACAGCGGATGACGCGTATCACCGAAAGCGGCAAGCGTCATGCTTCTTCCCGTCTTCATACTGCGCGCTCCGGCGTCCACATGGTAATTCAGCTCGCGGATGGCTTCCAGCACGGCTTCGCGCGTCTCGGCTCCAACCCCGATGCCGGGAGTATCATTCAGCACTGCAGATACCACACTGCGGGACACGCCTGCCCGCTTGGCTACGTCAAAGCTGGTCACTCTTTTTTTGCTCATATATCAGCACCTCACCGAGAGTATAACACGTGTTATCAAAAGTTGTATAGCGCTTTCTTTATTTTTGCACCTGGCGAAAATAAGGGGGCCTTTTGCAATAACTCTGCTGAATGGCCCCTGCTAAGTGCGCTTGGGATCTAGACTGGCCTCGCCTGAGGCGGGTGCACCGTCTCCGATCCCCCTTTCATCCCTGCGGTAGGTCCCTGGGGTTTGTCCGGACCATTTCTTGAACGTTTTGATAAAATAATTATCGTTCGGGAACCCGACGCTGCGGCCGATTTCATTAACGGTTAAGTCTGTTTCGCGGAGTAAGCGCCGGGCTTTCTTCACACGCACATGCTGCAGGTAGTTGATGAGCGTCTCCCCTGTCTTCAGGCGGAAAAGCCCGCTGAGATAATGCTCCTCCATGGCGACATAACGGGCGACCGCCCGCAGAGTGATGTTCTCGGCAAAACGGCTGTGGATGTATTCCAGCACACGGTTGATTTCGGGATGATTGGTTGTTATCCCCTCCGCTGCGGCCATGCGCACCTGCATTTCATCCGCCACACCCAAAAAGCAAGCGAGCAGCTCCCGGTGGGTGGCCGCTTCGCGCAGACGCTGAGCGGCACCGGACGGAGGAGGATTGCCGATTTCGGCAAAGGTCCGTACCAGGCGTTCCGCCTTCTCCATCACCAGGCAGAAGGGCAGCCGGCTTGCCCGCAGCGTTTCCCACATCGCGCAGGCCGTACGCTGCATATCCGCGCTCCGCCGCTGGGCAAAGGCCAGAACAATCTCCTTCTCCATGACCCATATAGGCGGAAGCTTCGGCTCTCCGGCCGCCTCGGGCCCGGCGGCAGATGTAGAAGCGGACTCTGCTCCGCTGCCGTCTGCCGGAGCTTCGCCCTTAATTTCGTACCAGAGGTCGTTTAGCTGCCGGTAGAGCCGGGTCCACTCCGCATGGATGAGACCGGGCGGAACCGGACCGCCGCAGGCCACAGCCGGAACGGGCAGGCCCGCTGCAAGCTTACCGGGCAGCCTAAGGCTGCCGTCAGACCAGAAGAAGCAGGTCGTACAGCCGTCTGCCGTAAAAGAACCGGTCCACACCTCCTCCATCCAGGTGTCTGGCGGGCAGGCCTCCAGAACGGCTTCCAGCAGCGGCCGGGCGGTCCCGATGCAGGAGATCATGAGCAGCCGCCGGTAAGATGCCGGAGGCGCTGGAGGCGCTGTCTCCTGCCCCGCCTTCACCGCCTCCCAGACGAGGGGATAATAGCGGTCGAATGCCTGCCCCAGCAGCGCATGCCGCTGCCTGCGCGACGCTGACAATTCTTCGCCGATCTTAAGCAGTATCTCCTGCAGCTCCGGGATACTCAGCGACAGCTTGAGCACATACCCGCTGGCTCCGAGCTCCAGCGCTTTGCGGGCATATTCGAACTCACCCATGCAGGTCAGCATGACGAACCGGCTGTCCAGCCCGGCATGGCGCGTCTGCCGCAGCAATTCCAGGCCATCCATGCGGGGCATAAGAATGTCGGCAATGACAAGATCGGGTCTCAGCTGATGCATCAGCTGCAGAGCCTCCTCTCCGTCGGAAGCCTCCCCTGCCACACTGAAGCCATAAGCTTCCCAGTCCACCAGTTTAAGCAGCTTGCGCCGGACAAACGGCTCGTCTTCAACCAGAAGAATTTTCCACATGCTCTACACCTCCGGATTGAAAAGGATTTGCAATCAATAACGGGATGGTGATGCGTGCCATTGTCCCCTTCTCCCCCTCCAGAAGAACGAGACTGCCATCTTCCCGGAACAGCAGCTGCAGGCGCTGGCGGATGTTGGCGATTCCGATGCCCTTGCGCGTGCGGAGCTCCGGGTGTTCCCCGGCGCGGGCAAGGCCGACACCGTTGTCCTCCAGCTCCAGAATCAGCGTGCGTCCCGATCTCCTTGCCCGGACAGAGACCCGGGCATCCTCCTGCAGCGTGGAGAAGCCGTGTTTGAAGGCATTCTCCATCAGCGGCTGCAGCGCCAGCTTCGGAACAAGAGCATAGGCCAGCCCTTCCTCCACATCCAGAGTGACCCTTACTTTGCCCTCATAGCGGATATTCTGGATATATACATATGCCTGCAACAGATCCAGCTCATTCTGCAAGGGAATCAGCTCTACATCCGAGTACAGGCTTGTTTCCAGCAATTTGCCCAATGAAATCGATATTTCCGCGAGTTCATCCTCTTCCTTTTCATAGGCGATCCATTTGATCGTGTTCAGCGTGTTCAGCAGGAAATGCGGATTCATCTGGGCGGTCAGCATCTGGTAATGCAGCGCTTCCTTCTGCCGTTCCTCCAGCTTCAGCTTCTGCAGCAATCCGCCGATATCCGTCATCATCGTATTGAACGTTGCCGCCAGATCCCTCATCTCTCCATGGAAAAAGGATTCTTCCACCCGTGTATTCAATTCCCCCTGTGCGGATAACGCCATCTTGCGCCGGAGCAGCGCGATGGGCCGGGACATGGCACCGGCGATGAGGAAGGTAAGCAGGAGGAAGCCGCCGGACAACAGCAGGGAGAAATTGAAATTCTGCTCCCGCAGTTCCTTCATATTCCCAAGATAAGTATTCAGCGGCATGGACGCTGCCAGATACCAATCCAGATTGTAGAGCGGGCTGATCGTCAGAATCGACGAGCTCTCATAATCAACCCGCTGCATAGGTTCCTCTCTTTCCGGAACGCGGATCATTTCTTGGATGGCCGTGCGGTCCACTGCCCGGAAGTAATCGGAGGAATTGAGCAACTGGCCTCCCTGGTCCATCAATACATAATGCTGCTGGAGCAGCAGATCCCGCGACGCTTCAGCAAGCCAGCCGTCATAATAAAAATTAATCCGCAGATAACCGAACGGCTGCTGCCATTTATCGAGCAATACAGCATACATGGACAAATCCTCGCCGGTCACCCAGCGGAAGGAGTCTCCCTCAGCACCGAGTCCGGCAAACCCGCTCTCCGAGACAAAATCGGCATGCTCCAGCCCGGTCTGCACAAGCCCGTCGGTGCGGTACACCGTTCCGGACCGGTCAGCCAGCGTGACAGTAATCTGGGCGGGCAACTCCAGCGATGCCGGACGGGCGGTGCTTTGCAGGAATACCGCTTTCTCCGCAGGATTGAATTGTCCCGGATACAGCAATACGGAGCGGGTATAAGGGTCCCGCTCCAGGTACACATAATAGAGGAAAGCTTTATTGATCTCGTTGTTCAAGGCGTCGTTAACCACGTTGAGCTGCTCGATTGCCTTTTCCTGAAACTCACGGGATACGGTCCGTTCCATCATCCGGTAATTATAGATTTGCAGCAGGAAAAAGGGCAGCAGGAGGAAGATCACAACAGCGGCAAACAAGCGGTCTCTGAACTTTTGTGGCCATATGCGTTTCCAGCCTCCCATCGTCTTCCCTCCCGGTTATCGTTACCGTAAATTCATGCTACAGTATATCACAACTTCCGGCTTCCGCAGGTTTATCCTGTTCATTCCGCATAACCCAGCTCCTGCAGCTGTTTCATGGCGCTGTCCTGGAAGATCTGGTACTTGAAGGTCGTGTTCAGCTTCTCCAGGAAGCTGTCGTATTGCTCCAGCTTTGTTTTGCCGTATTGGAATTTGAGCATTTCCTCATTCTTGAAGCGGTCGGCGTCGGCTGCGTTGTAGTTCTGCGGGAAAACAACAAACCCGTTGTAGGTATCCAGCACTTCAACCTGCTCGCTCGCCTGAATATAGTCAATCTGTTTGGCAAATTTGGTGCTCAGATATTCCGCTTCCGGCCGGCCGGCCAGCTGGTAGACCCAGGTGAATGCCGCCTCTGCGGACCGGTCCGTAATGACCGGCTTACCGTTTTCTTTGGTGAAATGTACACCTTCCTGGCCAAACTGCACAAGCTCGGATCCTTCACCGGAGGCCGTATAATTGATAAGGTCAAAAATGCGGTTCAGCTTGGTTTCGTCTTGGGCGGCCTGGCGCGAGATGGCTACGATGCCGGATACGCTGGACTTATCCATGGCGGCTAGGATGTTCGCTTTGGGTCCCTGCAGCTTGTTCAGCATCAGGAATTCCGCATCCGGATTGGCGCCCTTCCATTTCTCCACTTCATTGTCCTTCATAATCTGCGTCCAGTCGCTGATGATAATGCCGGCCTTGCCCTGGAATGCTTTGTCTTTGGCGTTGTCGCCCTTGTTGCTGGCAATCTCCGGATCAACCACGCCGGAATTCAGAACCTTCTGAGTATAAGCCAGCGCTTCCTTCATTTCCGGCTCGAACATGCCGTTGACCATCTTCCCGTCCTTGATATACAGCGCGTCGGCGACGCCATGCTGCAGGTTGATCAAATGGACCAGAGTGCCGAGGCTGCCTGTGATCCCGAACGTGTCTTTCTTGTTATTCCCGTCCGGGTCCTGATCGGTAAACGCTTTCGCAACCTCAAACACTTCATCCAGGGTCTCAGGAACCGGCAGCTGCAGCTTATCCAGCCAATCCTTGCGCACCCAGAATAAATTCCAGTTACTCTGGGGATTAAGCGATATGGCGTAATGCTTGCCGTTAACCTCCACCCGGCTGTACACATTGTCTCCGATGGCATCCGCTGCGGGCTTCAATTTCTCCTTATACGGCTCCAGATCAAGCAGAATGTTCTTCTTGACATATTCCTGGAACTCATTCCGCCCATTGAAGAGGATCACATCGGGCAGGTCGCTGCCCGCCGCCCGGATATTCAGCTTCTGAATGAATTCATCCGCTGAAGAGGTCAGCGTCATTTTCAGGTCAATATTGAGTTTCTCATCCAGCGTCTTCTTCACGAAGTTATCTTGTTCTTTGGGCATCTGGGTGGTGGTGTTCCAGCCGACCCGCATGACCTCGATAGCTACCTTCTCCGCCCGGGCGTCCGCCGGAGCGTCTGTTGATGAGCCTGGCCCCTTCGTAGATGAAGAATCTGATTTCGGGCTTCCTCCGCAGGCGGACAGCAGCAGGCCCGCTGTTAATACACAGGCCAGTACAGCAGGAATACGCTTCTTGTGTTTCATAGTGATACTCCCCTTTCGTATAACAAATGTTGTATTGAGTCGGCGCTGCCAGCGTTTGAACAGCGCCGGGAACAATCCGTTAACCCTTCACGGCACCGATCAGCATGCCTTTTGTCAGATGCTTCTGCACAAAGGGATAGACCACGATGACCGGCAGGCTTGCCGCCACTACCGAAGCCATCTGCAAGGTCGTTGTCGGCAGTACAATGTCCGCATTATATTCCATTTGCTCGGAGGATAATAACAGACCGCGGATGATGACCTGAAGCGGATTCAAGCCGGGGTCAGTAATATAGTAGACGGCGCTGAAGAAGGTATTCCAGCTGCCTACGACACAGAACAAGCCGATGGTCATCAGCACCGGGATGGAGAGCGGCAGGGCCAGCCGCAGCAGCACTGTAAATTCGCCCGCACCGTCGATCCGTCCCGATTCGAACAGTTCTTCGGGCAGGCTTTCGAAGAACGTTTTGACCACAAGCACATTCCAGGTAGACATCGCCCCGGGAATAATCATCGCCCAGATCGTGTTGAGCAGGCCGGTTCCCTTTACGACCAGGTAGGTCGGGATCAAGCCGCCGCCGAACATCATGGTGAACACGATCAGGAAGATGAAGAAGCTGCGGCCCACCAGATGCTTGCGGCTCAAGGTGTAGGCCATGAGCACCGTCAGGACCAGATTGATCAGCGTGTTCATTACCGTAACGAAGCTGGTCACGAGGAAGGCGCGGGGAATGGCATCCATTCCAAACAGCGCCTTATAAGCCTCAAAGGTAATCCGGCGGGGAATCAGTACGAAACCGCCGTTGCGCAGCACCTCGCTGTATGGCGTAATCGATACGGCGAACACATACAGCAGGGGAAAGACGGAAATCACAGCCAGCAAAATCAGCAGAATATTAATGAAATAATCGAAATAGCGTTCGTTTCCGTGGCTTACCATAGATTGCCCCCCCATCTCCGGGCCAGCTTATTAGACAGGAAGATAAGCACAAGTCCAATCAGGGATTTAAACAATCCGACCGCTGTCGCCAGGCTGAAATTCAGTTGCTCCAAGCCTACCCGGAATACCCAGGTATCAATAATATCTGCCACCGGCATTACCTGGAGATTGTACATAATGTAAATCTGCTCGAAACCGGCATCCAGTGCGGAGCCGACCTTCAGCACCAGCAGCAGGATAATCACGGAGCGGATGCCGGGCAGTGTCACATGCCAGATCCGGCGCAGCCTTCCCGCGCCGTCAATGCGGGCCGCTTCATACAGAGTAGCATCAATGCTGGACATGGCCGCCAGATAAATGATAGCCCCCCAGCCAAGATCCTTCCAGACATCGGTTCCCACCAGCACACTGCGGAAATACGCTGTCGAGGTCAGAAACGGAATGCCGTTCCCGCCCGCTTCCACCACCCAGCGGTTGACGAGGCCTGAGGTTTCCGACAGAAAGGCAATTGCAATGCCGTAGATAATGACATAGGACAGAAAATGGGGCATATAGCTCAGCGTTTGTACGATCCGGTTCAGCCAAAGGCTGCGGCCTTCATGAATGAGCAGAGCCACGCCGATGGCAGGAATCGTTCCCCAGATTGTTTTGTACAGACTGATCAGGAAGGTGTTCGTGAGCAATTGACTGAAATAAGGCGATTCGAAAAAAAACTGAAAATGCTTGTACCAGGGATCTGCCCACGGACTGCGCACAATCCCGCTCAAAATGTCATAATCTTTGAAGGCAATCAGCACTCCGTACATGGGTATATACTTGTAAATAATGTAGTAGGCCACACCGGGAAGCAGCATGAGATACAGGATACGCATGCTCCATATGCGCTTCCACACCTTAGCTCTGTATGCGCTCTTCGGCATTGCGGCAGTGTTCAGGGGAGCCGGGAAATGCGCCACAAGGAATTCACCTCTTTGCATTGATATCGTTTACAAGATAAGAATAACAAGGGAACCGCGGCGCAGCCATGAACGGATTTAAGGGATTGATAGAACAATATTACTATTCGGATTGAGCCGGTCTGTCGGGAACATGAAACAGCAATAACCTGCATTACAGTTTCAACTCCAATCTATCTGGGCCGCACTAAAGACAACAACCCGACAAGTTACCGAATGATCGCTGTAGGACTGGCGGAATACGTCAATTCCATGCGCGTGATTCGTTGCCGGCTAAATGGAGACACTCTAGAAGTACTGAAGACAAAATTGTTGTACGTTTTACAACTTTGATTCATGGATAGCTCAGTGTTCGGGAGGATTGTTGTATAAAATACAAGAATAATCCGGCTAAGCCGTCTGAAACAGGAAAAATGTTGCATTAGATACAACAATATTGGATTTGAATCGATATTAGGCAGAAAATGTTGTATTTTGTGCAGGATTTCACAAAAAGTCACTCGCTCCTGCCGCGGAAAGCGGATGAATGAGGAAATTCCTGAGGTAACAAAGGTACCTAAGTAACAAAGTATTACTGCATACAAAAAGGCCCGTAAACTGCGGAAACGCAATTTACGAGCCTTATCACATTAGCTGAATGATCCTGTTAGCGCAGGCGGGCATGCTTGTCTGCGTTCCGATACTGTACCTTTACTGTACCTTCGCTGTACCTCTATTTTACCTGCACTCTAATTATATTCTATTCTTACATTACCTCTCCCCTACCATTTACTCTACTTTTACTGCACCCTCGCCGTTCCTTCTCTGCATGCATACTGTACTTTCTTTGTACCTTTGCTGTACTTCTACTGTACCTTTACTCTACCTTTACTGCACTCTCATTGTACCTTTACCGTACCCTCACCGTTCCTTCGCTGCATCCTTACTGTACCTTCATGTTGTACCTTTACAGCACCTTTGCACTACCGCAAATCCAGCCACTCCAGGGATGCCGCACCAGCCGCAGCGCTGACTGTCAGCTCATGGCTTCCGGCCTCCAGCCGCTGGCCGCTCTGAATCCGCACCGTCTGCCAGTCCTGCCCGAAGTCCGAGGCAGCACCGTGAATTCGGCCGATCTCCTGACCGTCCAGCTTCACCAGCAGCTCACTGTCCGGCCCGCTCATCAGGACCCGCAGCTCCAGAGCCAGCGAATCCTGCCTATCCTCCGAGCCCTGCGTGTCCTGCGACTCCTCCAAGACCCGCGTGTCCTGCGACTCCTGCGTGTCCCCCGGTTCCTCCAAGCTCTGCAACTCTGGCGCATCCTCCGAGTCCCGTGACTCCTGCCGCTCCCGCAAGCCCTCCTTGTCCCCCAGCCTCAGCCGCTCCGAATCCCGGCCCGCAACCGTAAATTCATACGCCGCCCAGTCGCCCTCGGTCAAGCTGACACACAGCCTCTCCTCAGGCAGCCAGGCCTGTCCGCGGCCGTGCTGGAAATTGGGTACCGTCCGGTCTCCCTCCACGAAGCGGAAGTCCATTCCGTCCTCCTCCCGGAAGCCGGTGCCTGCCGCAGCCTGCCTGCCGGAAGCTCTCCCGAAGCTGAGACCGCTCCCCTTGTAGCCATAAAAAATAGCAGGAATCCGCACCGGCAGCCGCCGGAACAGCGAGCGGACAACGTCCGCATGGTACACACAGTTGTCCAGGCTCAGATTAAGCAAGTACTCGTCCAGAATCCCCTGTGCCTCCACACGCTCCGGCTTCACGCCTCCCTCCAGATAGCCGACCAGCTTATGCCAGCCTTGCGGAAGAACGATTGAACAGGGGGAATTATCCGTGTCGAGCTTTTTCCAGGTCCAGAAGTTCCAGGAGATCCCGTGATCCTCAAACAGGCGAAAAGCACCGGCGTACCAGTCCTTATTGTTCTCTCCGCCCTCGCCCATGAACAGCGGCACATTCAGCCGCTCTCTTGCGTCCAGATACTTCTGAATGCTCTCGGTATCGGGGTTGTTCCAGTACTTGTGAAACTGCAGCATTACATTATCATCCGGCAGCTTATTATCCGGCAATCCCTCGAAGATCGACCAGTCCGTCGCCCAGTGCACACCCTCCAGAATAATCATATGCCGGGCATCAACCTCCCGGATAGCCACAATAATCTCGCGGTACAGCGGCATCACCTGATCATTGTACTGCGAGAACCAATCCGGCAGCGGCTCGTTCAGCAGGTCATAGCCCGCAACGATCCATTCATCCTTATACCGCCCGGCGAGCATCCGCCAGATGGCGATAGTCAGCTGCTTGTTGCGTTCATCCGTGAACAGCTCCGGCACATCCCGCGCGGAGTCGTCGATATTCGTTCCGGTCTGGCCGCCGGGTGCTCCGTGCAGATCCAGAATGGCGTAGATTCTGTGCTCCCTGCACCAGCCGATAACCTGATCCAGTCGCACCAGATGCTCCTCATGCCAGCCGGACACTCCCTCTTCTTCCCGCAGGATATAGCGGGCATTAATCGGAATCCGGACCGAGTTGAAGCCTTCTGCGGCAATCCGCGCAATATCCGCTTCGGCCACATAGCGGTCATAATAGGTCTCCCAGAACGCCTCCGCCCCGTCAGCACCAATAAGCGCTGTAATCATCGCTTCGATCCGGCGCGGACGGTCTCCCTGTTCCGGGAAACGCCACATGTACCCTTCAGGCAGCAGCCAGCTTCCAAGCCCTACACCGCGCAGCAGCAGCTCGCGCCCATCCCCGTTTCTTAAGCGGTGTCCGTCTGCATAGAGAAACCCGCTTACTTCATGATCGTCCGGGTGAATCATTTGTATTTCCTCCCTTTACCCTTTGACGGCGCCTTCGGCAATGCCATTCAGAATATATTTTTGCAGCAGCAGATATAGAATTACAACGGGCAGCATGGTCAGCACCAGCGAAGACAGAATCGCCGACCAGTCATTATTGCCATATTGTCCGAACAGCATGTTGGTGGACAGCAGCAGTGTATATTGATCGGCATCCGTGAGCATGAGCAGCGGCAGCAGAAAGTCATTCCACATCCACAGCAGGTTGAGAATCGCCACAGTTGTCGTAATCGGCAGCAGAAGCGGAAAAATAATCGTAGTGAACAGCCTGACCTCCCCGCAGCCGTCGATCACCGCCGCCTCATCCAGATCCCGGGGGACCGATTTGACGAATCCGTGGTACAGGAAGATGGCCATCGACACGCCAAGCCCGATATAGATCAGGCCGAGGCCGACCGTTGTGCCCTGCACCGCCAGCTTCATGGAGATCCGATTCAGCGAGATCATAATGGAATGAAACGGAATCAGCATCGACAGGACGAACAGGTTGAACAGGAACGTGCTGAGTCTGCCGGGTGTTCTGGACAGCTTATAGCCGGCCATGGACGAGAATAGAATAATGCCGACCAGGCCGGTAGCTGCGACCACCACGGTATTGCCGAGACTGCGCAGGAAATTGGTTTTCTCAAAAGCATCACTATAGTTGCCGAATTCCAGCTTACTCGGAATGGCCAGAATATTATTCATCATGTCCCCTTCCGTCTTCAGAGAGTTGAGCACCCCCATGTAGATCGGAAAGAGCGTAATTACGGCACCTGCCAGCAGGAAAAGAAAGACGATAAACGAAGACAATCTGCGCCGCTCCGCAATACCGGACTTAGATGTTGAATTCAACCGGACGGTACTCATGCCTCCACCTCTCTTCGTTTCATAATGCTCAGCTGTATCAGCGTGATCACCAGGACCACCAGGAACAGGATCATCGCCTTGGCACTGGCGTAGCCGTAGCGGCCGCTCATCTTGAACGCTTCTTCAAAAATATTCAGCGCCAGCACCTGCGTCGCCCTCCCCGGCCCGCCTCCGGTGAGCGCGAACACGGCATCAAAGGCCTTGAACGAGCTGTTCAGCGTCACGAAGATACCGATCGTTACAGCCGGATAGACCATGGGCAGCGTAATGCTGCGGAAGGTCTGCCAGCTGTTCGCGCCGTCGATTGCAGCCGCCTCCTTGAGCGAATCCGGTACCCCTTGCAGCGCCGCAATATAGATCACCATCAGGTAACCTACGCCGCCCCACAGGGAGACAATGACAATCGCCAGAAAGGAGTATTTCGGGTCGCCGATCCACGACTGGTCCAGAAAAGCCAGGCCCGCATGCTCAGCGATATAAGGCAGTGCTTTGGTGAAAATAAACAGCCACATGAAGCCGCCGATAATCATGCTCATCATGTTGGGCATGAAGAAGATCGTCCGGAACCAGGCCTTGCTGCGCCGGCGTGATTCGATCAGTACCGCCAGCAGCACCGCCAGCACATTCTGCAGCACGACCATAAACACTACAAATTTCAGGGTAAACCAGACTGAATCGATGAAAAAAGCATCATCCGTCAGCGCTTCGATGTAATTGGCGAATCCCACCAGATGGTAGGCGGGATTCAATCCGTTCCAGTCCGTGAAGCTGTACCATGCCCCGCCGAAGGCGGGAGCAAGCATGAATACGGCGTAGAACAGCAGGGCGGGAAACACGAAGGCCAGCAGAATGAGCGACTGTTTGCTTTTACTGCTACCACTCATCTCTATCACTCCTATGCTGTTTCTGGGTTTCCTTAGTTGCCTGCTTTTACCGCATTGGCCCAGGTCTTGTCGAGCGTCTTAACGAACTCCTCCTGGGTTACCCCCTTGGTGTAATAGCTCTGCAGCAGCTTGGCTGTCTCATCGGTTACGCCGTTCGGGAGCGACAGATCCAGATAAGCCTTGCCCTCGGAGACATAAGAGCTGGCCTCGGTCACCCACGGATAGGTATTGTAGGTGTGCTGCTTCGCGACCGGATTAAATTTCAGCTCCTCAAACAGCGCCGATGAATCCTGGTCATCCAGCACATAATTCACCAGATCCAGCGCCACATCCTTGTTCTTGCTGTTGGGGGATACCGCCAGGGAGGTCGAGGTCGCCAGATTGATCTGCGTAGCAGCCGGATCGTTGCTGACAGGCAGCGGAGCCACACCAAATTCCATATCAGGATTGGCCTTGAGGATGGATTCCGCTTGCCACGGTCCCTGCACCCACATCGCCGCTTTGCCATTAGCAAAATCTGTTGAGCCTGCCGCACTGCCCACCTCAAACGGTTTATCCGTGCCGTTAGCCATAATCAGATCAATAATGTTGAAAACATCCTTCACATCGGCATAGGAGGCTTCGCCTTTGTTCATCTTCTCCACCCAGTCCGGATGCTCGGAGGATACGATGCCTCCTAGAGACAGCGCCATCATCAGCTGTGGAATCCACGATTCCTGGAAGCTCAGCTCGAACGGCTTAATCCCGGCTGCATTCAGCTTGTCAATCGCTGCCTGCATGTCATCCAGTGTCTGCGGCGGCTGAATGCCGAGCTCGCTGAAGATTTGTTTGTTGTACAGATAACCCCAGGACAGGCTCTCCAGCGGAAGGGCTACAACTTTATCATCATAGGTAACGGTCTGCCGGACACTGTCATACAGCTTCGGTACGAAGTCCTGATCCGACAGATCGCTTAGATAGCCGGCCTTGTAATACCGGGGCACATCCGCAATCGCATGGAGGGTGAATACATCCGGCGCATCATTTGAGGCCATCCGGGTCTCCAGAATCTGCTTGGCCTGATCCGGGTTCGGCATCTCCAGCTTGACGGTGACATCAATATTTTTCTCCGCCAGCTCCTTGGCCTTGAATTGCTCGAAATACTTATCGAATTGATCCTTAAAACGCGGGAAGCTCATGAATACCTTCAGCTCCACTTTTTGGGCCGGGCCTTCAGTCGAAGCTGCTGCCGCACTTTCCGCCGGCTTGCTGCTTGCGCCCTCACTTGGCGTATTTCCATTTGAACCGGAGCTGCACCCCGATACAATCCCCAGAACAAGCATCAGTGTCATTGCTGTATTAAGCGCTTTCTTCATTTCTGTTACCCCCTTCTGTTATGTCTGCCTCTTTAGTCTAGGGGATATAAGGGGCAGCGTCTTTTGAGGATATTAACATCGGGAGTTGCATTATATTGATACGCTTTCATTTTTATTTATCATCCGCAAAATTCACTTCTCGCTCCGCAGCTCTCCGGGGGTAATGCCGTAGTGCTTCTTGAAGACACGGTAAAAGTATGCCAGATCCTCGTACCCGCAGAGTCCGGCAGCCTCCTTGATCGGCATGTCACGCCCTGCGATCAGCTCTCTGGCCCGCTCCATTCTCAGCCGGGTAATCCGGTCGAGTACCGTATCTCCCGTTGCGGCCTTGAAAGCGCGGCTGAGATGCTCCTTCGTCACCAGGAAATGTGCGGCGATGCCCTCCAGCGACACCTGCTCCAGGTAATGATTCCGGATATAGTCCTCAACCTCCGCCAGATCAAGCTTAACGCGGTTCTTGCGCTGCTCCAGAAGCGTGTTGATCAGCTCTGTGAAGTGATCCCCGAGCCCCGCCACCATGGCCTGAACCGACGGCCATGGCTTATCAGGTCTATCGGGCGTATCCGGCGCATCCGCTGCCGTCACACCCCCGTTTGTCTTCGCGGCTTCACCGGCCAGCAGCAGCAGATCACGTGCAGTCCGCTCGATCATTGCTTCCAGCTGATGCTGCGGCACCGAGCGTTCCAGCTCCCGCCCCAGCTTCTCCAGCTCTTCTCTTGCCGCCGGCTTGTTCAGCGCCAGCAGCTGATCATAGATCCGCTGGCGGTAGGCGAGATAACGCTCCATCAGCGGCTGATCCATGAGCATCAGCGGTGATCCGGTTAAGCGCTGCCGTTCCCGCTCCTTCGCGCACTCTGAGAGCACGTTATTCAGCTCTGCCCGGTCCACCGGCTTCAGCAGATATTCAACCGCCTTCGAGCGGATCGCCTGCTTCAGGTAGACGAAGTCATCATATCCGCTCATCACAATAATCTGCACCTCAGGGTACTGATGCTTCAGCCTTTCCAGCAGTTCTACCCCGTCCAGTCCGGGCATCCGCATATCGGTAATTACGAGCCCCGGATGAAGCTTCTCCACCAGCTCAAGTCCTTCGATTCCGTCCTCCGCTTCGCCGATCACCTGCATTCCGTGTTCTTCCCAGGCGCCGAGCGACTTCACGACCTGTCTGGACCAGGGCTCATCGTCAATAATCAGAACCTTCAGCATTCCGCTCTCCCCCCTCTGCGGCCGCAGGCCACTGGATCACAACCAGTGTTCCCGCCCCGGCCTTGCTGTATATACGCATTCCATATTTCTCTCCAAATTGCAGCACAAGCCGCGAATGGACATTGTGCAGGCCGATGCCCTTTCTCCGCCGGGGAAGCTCTCCCGCCCCGGGATCGGCCAGCATCGTGACATTCCCCCGGAGTGCCGCACGGATCTCCTCCAGCCGCTCCGGCGTCATGCCGACGCCTTCGTCCTTAACCATGAATACGGTGCGGCTGCCGACGGTCCGGATCCGGATCAGCAGCCTCCAGTGCCCGCGCTGCGGCTGCAGCCCATGCTCAAAAGCGTTCTCCACCAGCGGCTGCAGCGTGAAGCGCGGCAGCAGGCTGGCCCGGGAGAACTCATCCGCCTCAATCACCACGCTGCAGCGTCCCAGGAAGCGGTTCTCCTGAATAAACACATAATTGCGCACATGCTTAAGCTCTTCCTCCAGCTTCACCAGCCCGCCTTCATTGCTGATCGAATAACGCAGCAGGTCGCCAATCACCCGGGTGATGTTATAAATATCATCGGCATTCCTCGACAAAGCCATCCCCCCGATCAGCTGGAGCGTATTGTTCAGGAAATGCGGATTGATCTGGGCCTGAAGAGCGAGGAGCTGGGCATTCTTGACCTCGATCTCCTGCCGGTATTCCACCTCAATCAGCTCCCGGATCCGCTCCATCATCGAGTTGTAGCCGCGCTCCAGCAGCCCGATCTCATCACGGCTCTGCACCGAGTGCTGTTCGAAGTTGCTTACATGCGCCTTGCGCATCGACACCGCCAGACTGACAATCGGGCGGGTAATGCGCAGCGAGAACAGGATGGACAGCAGAATGGAGGCAATCATGAACAAGCCTCCGGTCAGAAAACCGGCAGCAATCGTAGGCCGTGCGCTCTTAGCGACAGTGGATAAGGGAATGGCTTTCACAACGGTAAGCTGGCCGTCGGCCACTTTTTTCATGAAGAAGAAATAGCCGTCCTCCTGCCTGAATTCCAGTTCATGCTCAGAGACGGCAAGGCTCTGCAGCCGCCTGCCGATATCACCGGAGCTCTCGGAAATGCTCGAGCCGGAGAGCAGCTCTCCCTCATCATTCAGCAGGAAGACCGAGCTCTCGTCTTCGGACTGGAGAATATGGCTGACCTCCTCCCATACCTCCCGGTTGATCCGCACGCCGATGCCTCCGAGCAGCCGGTGATCCTCGAACCGGTTAATGCCGTGATAGGCATAGATGCCGCTGCCGTTCTGCTTGAAATACATATTGACCGGCCCGTAGGGCAGCCGGCTCCAGGGGCCCTCACCGATATCCAGCGGGGAAACGCTTCCACTATTCACGAAGTCAACGGAAATGGCTTTCAATTGGTCATGCATGTACAGTGTCAGCTCGTCTACCTTCCGGGAGTTCGTATAGAACTGCGAGGTTATGGCTTCGCGGATATTGTTCAGCGAACGGTACTGGACACTAATGTCCGGGCTGTCCGTACCCGTTAGCCCCGCCATAAGCTGCGGGTTAATCTGCAGGGTGTAGAACAGGGTATCCAGCTGTTCAATCAGCTCATCCAGATACTGATCCGCCCACTGCATCCGGGAGTTATTCGCATTGATCATTTCCTTCTCCACGGATTGCCGCGTATTGTACGTGGCAATGGTGGTAACAGTGAGCACCGGCAATGTGGTCAGGCAAATCATGATGACCAGGAGCCGGACCCGGAGACTTGTCCGCTTCATCATAGGCTGATTCCTTTCTGCGAAGCTGGATTGCTTTTACCGTCAAAATATAGCATGCCGGATCAGGCCAGACAATACGGTGCTGAGAATATCGCAGGTTGGCTGTTCTATCTGTTCTTAGGTCCATGCACGCCAAACAGGATGCGCCGCAGCCATGATTCATTTCATTCACGGCTGTAAGGGGCATCCTGCTGCTGTTACTTTGTGCGTGCTCCTGCTTATTTCTGCAGCTCCAGATCCTTTTGCTTCAGCAGGTCAGCGTATTCCGCTTTGTACTGTTCCAGCTTCAGCTTCAAGTCAGCGCTGTCCGGACTCGCTTTCAGCAGGCTGCTGGTGGCCAGAATATTATTGACAGCAGTATCAATTTTAGTGTCGATGACTTCAATTTTGCTCTTGGTCACGGTTAAGGCGGGATCAGGCGTTACAATCGGCACAGGACCCACAATGGTATTTTTATCGCTTGAGGAAGAATCCGCTCCCGTTTTCTCCTCCAGGCTGATCGTTTTGCCCTCTACAGAAACCTTGAACCCGGCTAATTCACCGATTGCGCGTACGGGCGCATAGCTTTTGCCGTCAATTACGATAGCCGGATCGGCCAGCTTCTTGCCATACACCTTCACGGTATACTCCGCCTGAATTGCCTTTCCCACCAGCGTTGCCGAAGCGCCAAGCGCCTGCGCACCCACCATCAGTATCGCCCCGGCAATGAATCCGGCAGCAATCTTTTTCATAAGAAATTCACTCCCCGTCAAAGACTATGACTACTATTCTATCATTTTACAGCGGCCTGTGCCGCCCTTTGGCGCTGATTTCGTGGGATGTGCCTGACCGAAGGAACCTTTTAACCCAAATTTAAACCCGGCAGATACCTGAGTTTAACCTTCAGTCTGTACACTTTAGAGAGGCTGAAGGTACGCAGCATGCGGTCTTACTGTGGATATAAATATAGGAGGTACATATGAGAGTATTGGAGATTATTTTGACCATGTCAGCATTATTATTAATGTTCAGCTTCGTGTCAGGCAAGTTGTTTCTCAAGGTAAAATTGGTATTATCTGCTATTAGTATTATATTGTGCGCGGCACAGCTTTGGATCGAAGGGTACCGCTGGCAAATGGCGGGTGTGTATGTAATGGTGCTGCTTGGCATGATCCTCCGCATGGCAGGCATAATCAGAGGCCGCTCGCAGAAGCTGTTATCCGCTGGCCAAAAAACCGGGGAATCTGCATTCCGCTCGCTGAAACGATGCTGTGTAGTTGCAGGTACTGCAACAGGTATACTTATGGTGATCGGCTCGGCAGTACTGTCTTCCACGATTCCGGTTGTGAAGTTCCCCGATCCGGCAGGACCATATGCCGTTGGTATCCAGACTCTACATCTCACCGACAGCAGCCGGCCGGAACCTCAGACACCTGACCCCGGGGATTCGCGGGAGCTGATGGTTTATGTATGGTATCCGGCAGCGGCAAAGAATGATCGCCAGACCGCACCTTTGCTGCATGGAGATAGACCAAGCAACCGGAAGCTGACGTCCGCTTTTGCCGGATCATTGGGCATCCCATCATTCTCCCTGGATTATTGGCAGTACATTCATACGAATGCTTATCCTAATGTGGACTGGCTGCGCTCAGAAGGACCTTATCCGCTGATCCTGATCAATCATGGTAACGGCACCTCCAGCCTGCTGCATACCGCACTTGCAGAGAACCTGGCAGCGAACGGTTATATTGTAGCGGCAGTAGATCATACCTACAGTACAGCGGCTACTTTATTTCCAGACGGGACAGTTACCGGGTTCAGCGAGTCTTTAAGCAGTGATCATTTCATAGCAACAGGAACGCAGCTGGGCAATGTATGGAACGACGATAACCGCTTTGTCCTCAGCCAATTGAAGCAGCAATTCGCAGATTACATAGATACTGATCACATTGGGATAGCAGGACACTCCTTCGGTGGAGCGGCTGCGTACGAGGCGATGTTCTCCATTCCTGAGCTTAAAGCCGGAATCGATCTGGATGGAAGCTTGTATACCCTCACAGGTCCGTCCCGGGGTAAACCGTTTTTGTTCATAGAATCGGAGGATTACTATAACCGGAAGAAGCAGATTGCAGATCCGGATATCGATGCCGAGGAAAAAATAATGAATAACGCCAGGCTAAGCGGGGGCGGCAAGCTCTATATCAAAGGCACAGCACACTTCAACTTTACAGATCTGCAGCTCTATTCAAGCCTGCTGAAGTACACCGGAATGACGGGCAGCATTGACGGCGGGCGAAGCAACGAAATTGTGAATCAGCTTGTGCTGGATTTCTTCAACAGCCATTTGAAGGGAATCCATGAGGATGGAGAGGATGCCGGGACGGATGCCGGGTATGTGGAGGAGGTTAGGCCTTAATCTCCTTGGAATACATATCGCTTGCTTCTGACTTGTCTCCGGCTTACTTCTGGCTTGCTTCTGGCTTGCTTAGGTCTTTCACCTGTTCTCTTGCGGACTGTACCGCGCTTATTTTCAGTCCTGGGCACGATTCGCCAGGCTAACGGACTCCAGCGCGCTTATTGCCTCGCCACGGAGCCGATTTCAGGTGAATCCTGGCAAATAGCTGCATCTGAGTCCGTTAGCACAGAAAAACGGTGCTTTTCGAGGAAATAGGATCTCCTCAGTCCGTAACAGGTGCACCTTACGATAAGGCCGCTGATATCCGCTAGAAACTGTTAGAATTTTCGTATCCACCCAATCAGAATCTAATTCTCCATCCTGAATGCTCTACCTGCCCGGCTTCAAAAAGTCCCCCTGCGAATTCCCCGTTTATGCAGACGGGGAATTCGCAGGGGGACAACACTGAACGCTCCATGCTTAATGTTCATGTTCATACTCATACTCATACTCATACTCATACTCATACTCATACTCATACTCATACTCATACTCATACTCATACTTATGTTCATGCTGAATGCTTATGCTCAATACTCATGTTCATGCTCATGTTCATGCTCATGTTCATGCTCACGCTCATGTTCATGCTCACGCTCATGTTCATTCCTCATGTTCCATGCTCCACATTTCGCGCTTCACATTATACTCCGCGCTTCAGTTCCGGAGACGCAGCCCGCTTACAGCCGGGCCGTCACAATCTCACATATCGCACCATACAGCGCCGGCTCCAGCTCCAGCGAAGCCAGCGCGGCAAGCGTCGCCGCAGGACCTGAGCTCTCCTTCACCAGCCGGTAGATTTGTTCCTTATGATCGAACCGGATCTGCGCACGGTTTAGCAGCGCAAATACCTCCTCCTCCACCCGGTTCACCGCAACCCGCGCCGTAGTGAGCGTTACCGTCAGCTCCTCAGTCACCTCCAGCTCCGGCACAGTCACGGTCAAGGTATGCGAAGCCTCATCATACTTGGTTTCGGCCGCAACCGCTGCTCCTCCTCCAGCCTGGACTGTCACATCCGTCTCTGCACAACCCATGAAGACCAGCTTCCAGCTCCGCCGCTCCGGCACCACCGCAGTATTGCCCTGCGCAGGCTGGATGGTAAAGACCGTCGACTGTCCGGCTTGTCCCCATGCCAGGGCCATCCCGGTAACACACCAGTTCCCGTCCAGGTCTTCCGCAGTGTCACCTGCGTCCTCCCAGAGCTGGAACTGGCCGTCCGCTCCGGCGAACACCCGTACCTCCAGCTGCTGCGGATTGTCTACCGCTGATGTATGCTCGCTCAGATCGGCCATCGGCACGATGGCCCCCGCTTTCGCCAGCACCGGAATCTGCTCCAGCGTGCGGTACAAGGACAGCCTTCTGCCGCCGTCATACACTCTTCCGCTGAAGAAGTCGGTCCATAGCCCTTCCGGCAGCCAGGCCTTGAACTCCGCCACGCCTGTCTTGGAATGTACAGGCTGGGTAATCGGGCAAGCGATCAGCTCCGTGCCGAAATAATACTGATTAGGCACCCCGTAAGCTTCCCGCTGCTCTGCATGATGGTAATACATCGGCTGTACCAGCGGAGACCCTTCCCGGCTGGCATAACGGTTCATCGTATACAGATAAGGCAGCAGACGGTGCCGCAGACGCAGGGAATCCTTCATAGCCTCCCCGGCAATTCGATTGAACCGCCATGGCTCTTTGCTGTTGAACGGACTGGCTGAGCTGTGCAGCCTCAGCAGCGGGGAGAATACGCCGAACTGCACCCAGCGCAGTGCCAGCTCATCATCCAGATACCCGCCCATATGGCCGCCGATATCATGACTCCACCAGCCATACCCGCTATTGGACGCCGTTGCCGTGAAATACGGCTGGAAGTCCAGCGACTCCCAGGTGATGATCGTGTCGCCGGAGAACCCTACCGGATAACGGTGGCTGCCAAGACCTGCATAACGCGAGAAGGTAAGCCGCCGCTTACCCCGCCGGCCGCTGTCCAGGTAATGATAGTGGTTCAGCATCCACAGCGGATCAAGGCCCGGAACCCTGGTGATCCCGCCCTGCTGCCAGTCGATCCACCAGAAGTCCACGCCCTCTTCCTCCAGCGGATGATGCAGGAACTTGAAGTAAGCCTGCAGGAACTCCGGATCGGTAATATCAAACTCCACTGCCTCCCCTTGCTCCGGGTCCATGCCCAGCTCCGCCGCAATTGCCAGATACGGCTCCTCGAAGGACCGTACCCCGTCAGCGGGATGGACATTCAGCGTTACGCGCAAGCCCCTGCCATGCAGCCAGTCCAGGAAACGCTGCGGGTCCGGGAACAGCTCCCGGTTCCAGGTGTAGCCGGTCCAGCCGCTGCCGTACTTCGGATCAATATCGACCAGATGCCAGTCCATGTCCATTACAGCCACCGAGAACGGAAGCTGCTCCTGTCCGAAGCGTTCGATCAGCGACATGTATTCTTCCTCTGAATACCGGTAATACCGGCTCCACCAGTTGCCCAGCGCATAGCGGGGCAGCAGCGGAGTGCTGCCGCACAGCCGGTAGAAATCCTTCAGGCACTTCAGGTATTCATGGCCATAGCCGAACAAATACAGATCCAGTCCGTCCTGCTCCCGCTGCTGCACCGTGCCGTCTGCCTCCAGGAGCAGAGAACGGCTGTCATCAACCACCGTATACCCGGCAAGCGACAGCAGTCCCGGCTCCAGCGGAATGGCACCGTCAGCATTATCCAGCGTGCGCGCGGTACCGCCGAGATCCTGCACCTCATCACCATAGTGCCAGACGCTCAGCAAATGTCCGGATTCATTCCTCACCTTCACACTCAGCCCATGCCGGGAGAAGGGCGCTTTGTCATAAGTAAGCTGCAGGCGGTCCGTCATAATTTCAAGCCTGTTCCCGAGATCGGTCACCCGGAAGTCAGGAACCGGGAACTTACGGTTCATCACCATTTGGGTCGCCCGGTCTTCGAAGCCTCCCTCAGGACTGTATTCCATCCGGATCAGCGCCGGAGTAAGCACCGTGAACCGGTAGCAGTCACCTTGAATGACTGCACCCGCACTTGCGGCTGGTTCAGATGCAAACCGTAAATGTTCCGGCAACGGCAGCAGCTCTTGAGTTGTTGTATTCATCGATAAACCTCATTTCTGCGTAGATAAGCAATCTGTCTATTCCTTCACGGCACCGATCATGACGCCTTGATTGAAATACTTCTGAACGAACGGATACACACACATAATGGGAACGGTAGCAATGATAATAACGGAATAGCGCATCATATTAGCCAGACGCAGCGCAATCTGTGCCGCTTCACCACTGCCCATGCCGGACTGCATCTGATTGGTAATCAGAATGTTACGGAGAATCAGCTGCAGCGGATACATGTTCGGATTCTTCAGATAAATCAATGCATTGAAATAGGAGTTCCAATATCCGACGGCAATCCATAAGCCGAGCACGGCAATAATCGCTTTGGACAGCGGCAGCACAATCTGCAGGAAATAACGCAGATTCCCGCAGCCGTCAATCTGCGCCGCCTCCCACAGATCTCCGGGAAGGCTCGTCTGGAAGAAGGTCCGGGCTACGATAATATTGTAGACGCCGACCGAGAACGGCAGCACCATAACCAGGAAGGTATCATACATGTGGAAGTCCCGGATCGTCAGGAAGGTCGGAATCAGCCCGCCGTTGAAGAACATGGTGAAGATGAAGAACAGCGAGAGGATTTTGCGTCCCGCCAGATCTTTTCTGGACAGCGCGTAGGCGGCCGATATATTCACAACCAGACCGATGGCCGTCCCCACCACCGTGTAGAGGATGGTATTCCGGTAGCCGATCCAGATGTTTTTATGCCGCAGCAGCTCCTGATAACCGTCAAGCGTGAACCCCCTCGGGAACAGCCAGACCTTGCCGCCCGCCACCGCAGACGGATCACTGAATGAAGCAATAACGATGAAATACAGCGGATAGATCAGGATGATCAGAAACAGGACGGCGATAACATACATAATAATTTCCATTACCGAATCCGAGGACCGGTTATTTTTGATTTTACCAGTTCTCTTGCTGGCTGCAGGCTCTAGTACTCCCATTGTGCTGCTCCCCCTTCTACCACAGGCTGTTTTCACTAAGTTTTTTGGAAAGCTGGTTCACCATGATCAGCAGAATAAAGTTGATGACCGTATTGAACAGGTTGATGGCCGACGAGAAGCTGTATTGGCTGCTGAGCAGACCGATTTTGTAGACATAGGTGGACAGAATCTCACTGGAGGTGATGTTCAGATCATTCTGCATCAGATAGACCTTCTCAAATCCTACGCCGAGCAGGCCGCCCACCCGCAGAATCAGCAGCGTGATTGCCGTCGGCATCAGCATCGGGATATCGATATAACGGACTTTATTCCAGCGGCTGGCCCCATCCACCGTAGCAGCTTCGTACAGGCTCGGATCGACCGACGAGAGCGCGGCAATGAAAATAATGCTGTCCCAGCCGACATGCTGCCACACATCCGACCAGACATACACACTGCTGAATAGCGAGGTCGAGCCCATCAGATCGGGAGCCTCCCCGCCGAACAGGCTGTACAGATTACCGACCAGCCCGGTGCTTGGCGAGAGCAGGATCATCATCAGGCCCACCATTACGACTGTGGAGATGAAATGCGGCATATACGACACGGTCTGGAAAAAACGTCTGAACCGGTTCGGCCGCATCTGATTGACCATTAGCGCAAGGATAATCGGGATCGGGAAGGTGATCAGGCTGTACACACTGATAATCAGCGTATTCTTAATCGTGTTCGAGAATTGATAGGAATTGAAGAACTTGTCAAAATACTTGAATCCCGCCCACGGACTGCCGTCAATCCCCAGCGCCGGACTGTAATTCTTGAAGGCGATGAGCACCCCGTACATCGGTTTGTATGCGAACAATAACGTAAGCACAACTGCGGGAAGCAGCAATAAATACAGTCCCCAATTTCGTTTGATCTGTCCGATGGCTGCTGCCGGACTGGACTGACCGGATTTCATTGTGACCCCTCCTAAAAGTTTGAGTTTGTTAGCATAAGCTTCATGATCGACTTCGGCAAAACCCGCTCCGGTAGCATACGCTTATCTATATTTTCATTCAGTATACCTGCCCCCCGCCGCGCCAGCCGGACCTCCTACCAGCGTAAACCGGACTTTCGTTGTCCGCAGGAGAGAGCTTCGCGCGGTCCGTTACCCGGGAGACACTAAACCGGACGGTATGCAGACCTCCGCTAACGTTATCCGGACTTTTGGGGCATAAACCCATATTTCGGATAATTGCCGGAGTACGAAATCACCCGGAAGGCAAATCCGGCAGCTACCACGAATTAGGCTTAACCCATCCAGCGTTCCCGGCGCATTTAAAGGGACTTATCCCTTTATTTCCCTCTTCCCGCCCACTTCTGGCGGATTTAAAGGGATTTATCCCTTTATTTCCCTCTTTCCGCCTACTTCTGGCGGGATTAAAGGGATTTATCCCTTTATTTCCTTCTTCCCGCCCACTTCCGGTGGGATTAAAGGGATTTATCCCTTTATTCCCCTCTTCCCGCCTACTTCCAGCGGGATTAACGGGACTTATCCCTTTATTTTCCTCTTCCCGCCCACTTCCGGCGGGATTAAAGGGATTTATCCCTTTATTCCCCTCGTTCCGCCTACTTCCGGCGAGATTAAAGGGATTTATCCCTTTATTTCCTTCTTCCCGCCCACTTCTGGCGGGATTAAAGGGATTTATCCCTTTATTTTCTTCTTTCCGCCCACCTCTGGCGGGATCAAAGGGACTTTCCCTTCGTCAACAAAAATACCGCCCTGCAACAGACATCGGTGCGGGACGGCATTTTATCAAAAGGCAGCCTGAAGCTTGCTCCTACTGCTTATTTCATGCTTCGATGATCACCGGCCGGCTGCTGCAGTGCAATCTGCCCTCGGCCACGGTTACCGCGCTGCCGTCAATCAAATTGACATACGCTCCATCCGGAAGCTCCAGCTCCACATCTCCCTGCCTGCCTCTCAGGCTGAACACACCTGCCAGCTTCTGCTCTCCCCAGGTATGCATGCCGCAGACAATTCCGTCTTCTTCATGTGCCGTAAACTGGCAGACACCATGGGCCATAATTGCTGTGTGCTTAATGGGATACAGTGCCTTGAACAGCCAAGACAGATCCTTGCCCGTATTCCAGTTAACGGTATTCTTGTCGAACAGATCGGGACAGACCTCATTCTCCGTCTCCTGCCCGCCGTAGATCAGCGGCATTCCCTTCTGGAAATACATGAACGCTGTCCAGTTGATCAGCTCATTCTCCTCCGGGAACAGTGCCTTGGCCCGCGGCCGGTCATGGTTCTCCAGAAACCGCAGCTTCACATAGTTGCCCGGATAGATATATTCCTGCGCGTTGATCTTCTCGACATAGCTGCCCAGCGTAACGCTGCCGTTCAGATACCCCGTGAAATACGGGTACACATCATAGTCATAGCAGGCATCAAACGCCTGAAGCACCTCGCTGTCGGATAGACTGACCATTCCTCTTGAACGGAGATGCATCGTGAAGTCCGGTTCGATCGATTCGGCGAGCCACAGACAGCCGGGATTGACCGCAGCCACTTCTTCCCTGGCGCGCAGCCAGAAGTCCAGCGGCAGCAACGGAGCCACATCACAGCGGAAGCCGTCTACCATGCCCGCCCACATTATCAGCGATTCGATCTGATAATCCCACAGCTCCTGATTGTTATAGTCCAGATCCACAATGTCTCCCCAGTCGCCTACACGGTTACCGAGCTTGCCTTCCGGAGTTCTGTAGAAGAATTCAGGATGGTGCGCTGCCAGCCAGGAATCGGGCGAGGTATGGTTATAGACCACATCAATGATGCATTTCATCCCGAGCCTGTGAATGGCCTCCGTCAGACTCCGGAAATCCGCCAGAGTGCCAAGCTCCGGATTAATCTCCCGGTAATCCTGATTGGCATAAGGACTGCCGAGCCCGCCCTTGCGGGCCGCAAGGCCAATCGGATGCACCGGCAGCAGCCAGATGATATCCACACCAAGCTCCTTGATGCGCTCCAGGTCCTTCTCTACTGCCTTGAAGGTTCCTTCTTCGCTGTGATTGCGCACATAGATGGAATAGACCACTTGGTTCCGCAGGGTTACTTCCGTTAATTTAGCCATACTTACACTCCTATTGGTTACACGATTCTGCTTACCTTGAGATGCTCCGGAAGCCTGATCTTCCCGGTTAATGTCCGGACAGCAAGAGTGCCCAGCTCATATCCGGCCCTGACCAGCTGCTGTGCAGCCTCAAAATCAGCCATATTCTGCTGTATACCCGCACTTATGATCCCTTCATCACCGCCGCAGCGGCCTGCCAGGACAAAAGGGTAGCCGCTGCTCTGCAAATACCCCATCACAGCCTCTTCCCCGCTGGATGGCAGCAGAATGACTCCGTCTGCGCGGTGCCCCTTCAAGAGACCGGAGACGGCCTTCAGTTCCTCCTGCTCATCCGCACCTGAACAGATGATCGTGTCATATCCTAAGCGGCCCGCCTCCGCTATAATTCCGCGTATAGTCTCCATGAACATCAGGCCTAAGATGGCCTGCTCTGAAGGTCCCGGCAGCAGAATGCAGAAGCAGCGGGCTGACTTCGACACCAGGCTCTTCGCGATGATATTCGGCGTATACCCCAGCTCCTCCATCACCTGCTTCACCTTGCGGGAGACTTCCTCCCTGACCACGGGCCGGCCGGACAGCACCCGGGAGACCGTGGAGATGGAGACTCCCGCTCTCCGGGCGACTTTTTTCATCGTAACCGTCATTGTAGAAGCCTCCTTCCGCGGATCAGTGGAATCTTTAGAGCAATGGTCTTTATTTCACGCTGTTGTAACGTCCGTATGCATCCGTGCGGATCTTCACCAGCTTATCCAGACCCATATCGTTCAGCTTCTTCACATAAGCATCCCAGTTCCCGTCGATATCCCCTTTGCTGATAAACTGTGCACGCATGGTGTTCACATAAGTATCAATATCCGTGGTCAACGTTGGAAGCTCTTCGAACTCCTCGGAGGTGTACATTACGTTAGGGAACGGTGTAGTTACATATTCACTGCCCAGCTTGTCGAGCTCCAGCTTAAGACCGTCACCCGCTTCCGGGTTAAGCACGATCTTCTGTTCGAAGGACGGGCTTACATATTTCGGTCCGAAGTCCCGCAGGGACTGATCCCAGTACCAGGCATCTGCGCTGGTTCCGCTTGGAGGGTCCATCAGCGTATAGGTGTCGTTATCATTCTTCTGGATAACCGTTCCAATCGCACCCCAGAAGTTCTGGATGCTCGCTTCATTCGTGTAGAACTGGTCCGCCCAGCGTGCGGCAATCTCCGGTGTTTTGCAGGAAGAAGTGATCAGCAGCTCGTTGCGGTTCAGGCTCATCCCGATCGGATTGCCGATGGTGTAGCGGTTACCATCCGGTCCGGCAACCGGCGGAATCGTTACATACTGGTCACTCCATTTGCCGAATACGGCATCCGGTGTCCACTGGTAGGTGAAGCCGACGATCGGCGCATCCGGGTTCTGGAACTTGGCCGAGATCATCGTTGCGTCCTGGGTGAACAGCTCTTTGTCGAGCAGACCTTCGGAATACAGCTTATTCTCCCATTTCATGCCTTCCTTGTACTCCTCCGTTATCGGGTAATACACAGCCTTGCCGTCTTTAACCAACATGTTGTTGGTATTCAGATCGGCAATTCCAAACGGACTGATCATATCATTGCTTACTTCGATATACGGAATTTCATCCGCTTTGCCGTTTCCGTTCGGGTCCTGCTCCTTGAAGGCTTTGAGCACAGTGTAGAGCTCGTCAATCGTTTCCGGAACCTTCAGGCCCAGCTTGTCGAGCCAGGTTTTGTTGATGACCGGCTGGCGTGAGCTCTTCGGACGCGAAGGCAGGCGGGTCGGCATGGAGTAGATTTTACCGTCCGGGAAGGTGCTGATCTTCTTCATATCCGGCGTTTCTTCCATCGCGGCCTTGAGATTAGGCATGTACTGATCAATATAATCATCCAGCGGACGGAAATAGCTGAGATTGTTCACGATATCGGAGTCGGTGAAGGTCTGATCGCCCAGCACGACATCCGGCAAGGTGCCGCTGGCCAGCAGAATGGATTTCTGCTCTGCCCAGTCATTGGAGGACATGACCTGCCAGTCGATTTTGACATTGGTATTCTTCTCGAGATCAATCAGCCATTGGTTCTTGGTGAAGGTATCCCCCATGCTGCCCCAGCGTACCGTCAGTACCTTAAGCGTTACCGGCTCCTTGACGATCGGCAGGCCTTCTTTATTGAAGCTGTCCGTGTCTACAGCCGCCGTGTTATTCTCCTTGTTGCCGCCGCCGCATCCGGCCAGTCCGACAAGCATCGCTGCCGCCATTAGTGAGATAGCCCACTTCTTGGCCACCGGTTTCCTATTCTGTTTAACCATTCATAATCCCCCGTTTCGGTGTATTAGATCCTTTTGACATCCCTAATGATACCTTCTTGCTTCTCCGCATTCCGGACAATAACGCCCTGTTATTCGGACCTATGCATCCGCTTACATTATTTAGGGAAGCCAGCCCCCGGTTTCAGGCAGTTTTCATGACGCTATTCAGACTTTTACTTGCTGTATCCGGACTTTGGGGTGAAAAGCCGGGATTTCCCCATGTTTTTTTGATCCCGGGGTTTTATAATGACTGTGTTACCTACTCGCAAGTAGTACGTCCGGAAACGGACATACAGGAAAGGACTTCACCAGACAACTATGGCCAAAAAACCGGCAAGAAACAAACCCTACCCGATACGCCATTATGTAAAAGTCACGATTCTGATTTCATTCATTGTGCTTATTCTGGATCTTGTCATCAGCATTGCTTCCATTTCCATCGTCAAGCAGCAGTCCACCCGGTATTTGCAGGATACCGCCGATTTGTATATCAACCGGATTAATCATGATTTTGCCTACATTAATCATTATATGGGCTGGACGCTCGCGAACGATGAGAGCCTGAATATGATGAATGCCCACGACAAGACCAGCAAGGAGTTCATTAATTCAAACGAGGATCTGCATAAAAGGTTCACGGAGCTGCAGAAGAATTACGGTCAGGAATATAACTTCTTCTACTATCTAAAAAACCAGTCCTTCTTCCTGAATTGCGCCCCCATCAGCATCGATTATACCGTCTACCGGGAGCTGAAGAAGCAGATTATTTCTTTTATCGATGATAAAGAGGTGTATGAGAAGTTCTATTCCCGCTGGACCCCTATACTCGTGAACGGTAAATATTACATTATCAACATTGTTCCGTACCACAACCGTTATTTCATCGGGATGATCTCGGCCGATAATCTCATTACCCCGCTCCGCCAGATTAATCTGGGCGCGAACGGCTACGCTTCACTTGTTGATGAGAACGGGACAGACCTATCCACCCTGGTTACGAACAGCGGCAAGCCTCTGCAGGAAGAGACGGGCATCCGGAACCTGTTCCAGTCCCGTACCATCATTAAGAGCGAATTCTCAGGTACGGCCTTCAGCGCCAAGATGGTGATCAAATTCGGGGCTTTTGAGAAAATAATGATCGCCCAGCTGCTCATCATGCTGCTCTTCTTCATGGTCACCTCTACGCTCTGCGCCGTAATGCTGTTCTTCAACCGCAGGGTGCTCGGACCGATCCAGAGCTTCTCGGAGAGTCTGACGCACCTTAATGAAGACGGCCAGCCTGCCGGGTTCAAAAGCAGCAAAATCATCGAGCTGGAAGAGGCCAGCGCGCAGTTCAAGGATTTGGTCGAACAGATCCGCAATTACAAAATCGCCATGTACGAGCAGGAACTGGAGAAGCAAAATATCCAGCTGGACTTCATGAAGCAGCAGATCAAGCCGCATTTCTTCCTGAACTGCCTGACCAGCATCTACAGCATGGCGCAGATTCAAATGTACGAGGAGATTGAGCAGATGGCGATGTCCACCTCGAAATATTTCAGATATATTTTTCAAGGCAGCGAGGACTTTGTCCTGCTTGCGGATGAGATTGAGCATGTGCGGATCTACCTCGATATCCAGAAAAGCCGCTACCGCGACGCCTTCATCTATCAGATTGAACAGGAAGCGCAGACCACGGACATGAAGATCCCTCCGCTGGTGCTGCAGACCTTTATCGAGAATTCTGTCAAATACGCGATCTCCAGAGCTAACGAGATGCAGATCCGGCTTACTGTGAAACGCCGCAGAGTAGAGGATGAAGAAATGACCGTGATCCAGATTTCCGACACCGGTCCCGGATTCCCCGCAGAGGTGCTGGATAAGCTTGTGCAGGGTAAGCCGCTGGACCAGTCCAAAGGCAACCAGATCGGCATTATGAATACGCTTAAACGGCTGGAATACTTATATTTAAGCAGAGCAACCGTCAGCTTTTCCAATCCCGCAGAAGGCGGCGCATGCATCACCCTTTGCCTCCCGGATCTGCCGGAACTCTCAACAGGAACGGAGCAACTCTTATGAATATTTTGCTGGTTGATGATGACTACTATGTAATTGCCGCGCTGCAGAAGAGAATTGACTGGGCGCTGCTTCAGATCGAAACTGTATTCACCGCGAATAATGTCTCGCAGGCCCAGGACATCCTGGAGAACCATTCTGTGCAGATTCTCATCTCCGATATCGAGATGCCGCAGGGGAGCGGGCTGGAGCTGCTGGCCTGGATCAGAGAACGGCAATACAGGATCCAGACGATCCTGCTGACCAACTATGCCGATTTCAACTATGCCCAGAAGGCGATTGAGCTGCAGAGCTTCGAGTATTTCCTGAAGCCGATCGAATTCGACAAGCTGATGCTGATTATCCAGAAAGCGATTGCCCGTGCCAGAGAGCAGCAGCATAACGAGAAAGCCATTCAGGAGGGGCATTTCTGGCAAAAGAATCAGGCGAAAATTCTTGAGCACTTCTGGCGCAAGCTGGTCAATGACAGCACGGCCTTCCCCATCCGGACCTCTGCTATCTTCCATGCCATGGAGGAGCAGAATCTGAGCTATCAGATGAATGAGATCATCCAGCCTGTGCTCTTCAATCTCTTCCCCCATAACGGCAGCATGGGCAAGGAAGAGAAGTACCTGTTTGATTTCGCGCTCCTGAATGTGCTGTATGAGCTGTTGGGGAGCCCGCTTTTCTCGATCGAGAGCATTCTTGAATATAAGGAATCGAACTGGATCGCCATTCTGAAATGGAACAGGGCACCTGAGCTTCACCTGCTGGAAGAGCTGTGCAGTTCGTTTATCCAAAAAGCCAATCCGTATTTGAAATGTGACGCCTGCTGCACCATCGGCTTAGCCGGTGAACTTGGCGAGGTCGGCAATATCTTTAAAGCTGCGCTGACGATGGACGAGGAGATCACCCGCAGCCGGAATCATACCTTCCTGGTGGAGACCTATCTGCAGCATAGCAAAAACGCCTATCTTCCGCCGGATCTGACGCAGCTGGAGGAGCTGCTCAGCCAGAACAACCTTTCCGCTTTTCTGGCCGAGGTGACCGGATACCTGCGGGGGATGCTCCGGGGCCGGGCGCTGGACACCTCTGTCCTCAGCCTGTTCCGGCTTGATATCGTACAGCTCGTCTACTCCTTCCTCAAAATGAAGGGCATTCAGGTTCACAAATTATACACCGGCAAAACCCATGACCAGCTGCTGCTGCACTCACTGGCATCCATTGAGGATATGGAGGAATACCTGAACTATCTGGTCAGCACGGCGATGAAATACCGCGACTTCACCTCGCAGCCCCAGTCGATAGCCGAAGAGATCAAGCAATACATCCATACCCATTACGGCGATGATCTGACCCGGGGCGATCTGGCGGAGATCGTCTACCTGAATCCGGATTATCTGGCCCGGCTGTACAAGAAGGAGACCGGCATCTCCTTAGGCAGCTATGTCATTCAGGTCCGTATCGCCGCCGCCAAGCATCTGCTCGAAACGACCCACCATTCCGTCTATACCATTGCGAACAAGGTAGGCTACACTAACTACTCCTACTTCTCCAAGCTGTTCAAGCAGGAGGTCGGCCTGCCGCCGAATGAATATAAGAAGGATCAGCATTCTCAACCGGTGCAGTAGCTATATGATATTATTCATCTATATAGATTGAACTTGTATTTTTTCTATAGGGATTACCGTGACTCCAGAGAATATTTGGCCCTCCGGCCGCTGCCCGTCTGCAGATTTCTTGAATTTAACCCGCTGTTCGCGGTGGAAATCCGCAGACAAAGGCGGACGCTGACGCTCCTACAGTTCCAAAATTCTCCTCCGCCACTTTTCCCTTTTTAGTATATTTTCAAGTTCAATCTATATAGTTAAAGCTAAATGATCTCAATCAAAAATCATCCCCTGCATCTTCAAAATGATGTAGGGGATTTTATTTATATTGATTTTGATCGAGCTGTTGCTTATAAGAGTTTCTTTGAGGATTGACAACCTTGCTGTTCCTCTCTATTATAATAAAATATAATCTAGTGATAATGATTATCATATTCATTTAGGTGTAAGGACAATTTCACAGTTGAGGACCGGCTGCTCTTACCTCCAACCTTTCCCCCTGCCTCTGCGGACCATTCAACTCCGTTGTAAATAGCGGGAGGGGCTAGTTACATAACAAACTATCATAAAGGAGCGTCATCCATGCTAAGCACAAAAAAGATATTTTTCCCTTTAACCCTTCTGCTCCTCACGTTGATTCTGTCCTCCTGCGGACAATCGAACAACAGAAATAACGCAGCTCCGGCTTCTACGGCTGCAACGGCAGCTGCTACCGAAGCACCGGCTGCCACTCCGGCGGCAACAGAGCCCGCTGCAGCTACAACACGGCTATACACGGATTATAAAAAGAGAGAGGTTGAAATTCCGGCCGATCCGCAGCACATTGTATATGTCGGCAGCAATCCCGGCGACCTGCTGGCGCTTGGAGTGAAGCCTATAGGAGCCTCGCTTAGTGTCATCGGGACGCAGGTTGCCTACCCTGATCTGCTCGAAGGCATTGAAGATATCGGGTATCCGTTCTCTCCAGAGAAGATTCTGGCCTTATCACCGGACCTGATCATCTTTGACGACTGGGATGAGACCGGGATTGAGGCGTTAAGCCAAATCGCACCGACCGTAGTGGTTGGTCTTGACGGCACCTTCCCCACGGAAGAACGCGTGCGCCAGTTAGCTGAATTGTTCGGACGTACTGCAGAGGCGGATACCTGGTTCGATGCTTACAAGGCGAAGGTTGCTGCTGTGAAGGAACAGCTGAACTTAACAGAAGGCGAAACCGCTACCTCCCTGCTTGTCCTGGGCTCTGACCTGTATATCATGGGCAACAAAGGCCTGAACGAAACGCTGTACGGACAACTCGGATTCAAACCTACAGAAGGTGTCCAGAAGCTGATTGATGCCGACGAACGGTTCGCGAACATCTCCGACGAGGTGCTGACGCAGTATATCGGCACACACATGTTCATTCTGACCGACAACAGCAGCGAAACCGTAGCGAGACAGACGGCACTTACAGATAGCGGCTTATGGAAAGCTATTCCTGCCGTCAAAGAAGGCCGTGTCTACACCTTCGACAGCAAGTACAACTTCGACGACCCGATTACACTGGACAGGCTGCTGGATGAGATCACTGATATCTTCAGCAGTTCGGGAGCCAAGTAACACAGCTGCTTATCCAGGTGAAGCCTATCAAAAAGGGATGTCCTCCGCCAACTAAATGGCCGGGACATCCCTTTGTTTATTCATCTAACCCGTTCAGCTTAAGCCAGTGCCGATAAGATCAGATCGCATAATTCCATCGTCTGTACATTATCCCGTCCGTTGGAGAGCGGAGCTTGTCCCTCCCGGCAGCAGTCCATGAAATGCTCCATTTCTCCTACAAACCCGCGGAGGTACAGATCTCTAAGACCGCCGGACATCGCCGAAGCCGAAGGTGTCAGTACGGTATCCTGCTCCTCCAGCGATTGCCACGGCAGCGAACTGCCGGAGTACGATCTGTGGATCGTGAGCGTGTTAAGCTCATCGGCAAGGGCAAACCCCTGGTCGAAGGTAACCAGCACACTCTCGCTCTCCCTGGACCAGGCGCTCATACCGGTGAAATACAGGCTGCCCACCACTCCGCTGGCAAACTTTATGGAGAGACTCTGCGAGATATACTCCCCGCTGCTGCCCGACATGCCAGACACCTGAACAGCCTCTCCGAACAAATAACGGATCAGGTCGACCATATGAATGGCCGCCAGTTTGATGAACTGTTCCTCATCCTTGCAGAAGGGTGTACTGTCCACGGCAAACTTCGCCTGAAAAGATCTGGCGGCACCCATACTTGCATCCTCAATAAGTGCTTTAAGTTTCTGATAAACCGGAGCGTAGCGTTTCATAAAGCCCACCATCAGAACAACCCCTGCTTCCTCCGCAGCCTCTGCCATCTCAAGCGCCTCCGCTGCATTCCAGCCCAGCGGTTTGTCTACATAGACATTTTTGCCGGCCCGGATGCAGTCCAGCACAAGCGAAGGCTGATCCCCGGGCTGGGCAATCACAACTACCCCGTCACAATCTTCATTCTGGAGCATAGCTCTATAATCCCCGTACGGTGTACCGCTGCTCCCAAAACGCTGAAGAGCGGCCGCCGAACGCTCCAGACTGCGGGTCGCAACAGCCTTAATGTCCGCTTTCGCTTCCACTGCCGCCGGATATATATTCGTGGCGGCATGGAAGCCTGCCCCGATGAAACAAAGCTTGGTTATATTCACTGGATGAGTCGCTCCTTCTTCATATGAGGCTTCTTTATTGCCTATATCTTAACGCAGGCTGTGCCAATAAAAAAAGGACAGGCGTCCCTGTCCTTTCTCTGCTTTCAATATACGCATGTTGCCGAAGCCAGCGCGAGTCTATTCCCTATTTGCTGTCCACCTTCAATGAAACAGCGCTTTTCGGCGCCATGGGGAAGGTCAGTACCTCATCCCCTTGCAGCTTCACAGCTACATTCTCTTGCGTATCCCCATCGTTGAACAAAACCGCCGCAAACGATCCGTCACTGTTGCGGAAGGCAACGGAGCGTACTTGCTCATTGCTAGCGGCAGAAGCAATGCGCAGCGCCTTGGGCCGGATGACTTTGCTGAAATGCGCCAGCGCGTAATAATCCAGGGTATATGTAAGCTCCCTGGTCTGCTGGTTGACCGTCACTACTCCACGGCAGGTACTCTTGCCGAAGCCGGGAACGGTAGGACCATTCTGTTCATCCAGCGCCATATTCCACAGCACGAACGACTTGCTGTGATTGCGCAGAATCTCAATGCCTGTGCGCATTACATTGGAGAAGGCCTGCTCAAACGGCGGAATCCATTCCCCGCCCGAGCCTTCGGTGAAGTGTACCTCTTTGCCGGGATAAGCCGCCAGCACTTCTGACTGCGCAGCGGGTGCACCGCCATACCAGTGCCAGGCTACACCATCCACTTCCGCTTCGGCCTGCTCAAGAACGGTCAGCGGATAATCCGGCCGGTCCCAGTTGTGATCGTAGCTGAGGATTTTGGTATTCAGTCCGTGCTTCTGGAAGCCTGGCTTCAGAAACCTGCGGATGAACTCCAGCTGCTCCTCCGGCAGCATAAGCATGCCCGGATAATGCTGCGGTTCATAGAGCGGCTCATTCTGCGCAGTGACGGCATAGGTAGGCAGACCATGAGCCGCGAAGTCCTGAATATAGCGGACGAAATAGTCCGCATACACCTGATAGTGCTCCGGCTTCAACCGGCCGGTAATCATCGACCCGCTGGTCTTCATCCAGCCCGGTGCGCTCCAGGGTGAAGCCATCAGCTTGATTTCCGGATTCAGCTTCAACGCCTGCTGCAATAAAGGAATAATATCCGCTTCATCATGGGCTATGGAGAACCCGGACAAATCGGGATCGGTCTCGTTCTCAGGCAGATCGTTATAGCTGTAGACCGTTCTGGCATAATCCGATGCCCCCATCGGATTCCGCAGGAAGGACAACCCTATCCCCTCCTGCGGGTGGAACAGCTTGCTCATTACTTCCATTCTTTGTTCCTCGTCAAGCACCTGATGAATCAGATAGGCGGCCGAATCCGTGAAGGAGGCCCCGAACCCATCCATCTCCTGGTAAGTATGACTGGCATCTATCTCAACTGTGGCAGTAACCGTATCAGCAGAAATTTGCGGCAGCTGCGCAACTGACTGCTCCACAAACAGCTCGTCTTCTCCGTTAGACTGATACATGATAATTTCCCGCATGTGTTATCCCTCCATCTTTTTATACAAAAGGGCCCAAAGCGGGCCCTTTCTTGTGCCTTGCTTATTTAATGCCCAGCTTTTCCTTGTTGGCTTGCATCTTCCCGCTGCGGATTTCTACGATTTTATCCCAGCTGTTTTTGTCCAGGAAGGCTTTATAATCAGCCAAGGTACTGTCAAAGGTTGCATCATCCTTGGCACGGATCATACTTACCATTGTTGTGTTCCAGGTGGTGTTAATCGCCGTCAGGCCGCGTGCTTCGGCCGTACCCTGATCCGGATTGATGTTCTCCAGAATGAAATGCGGTTTCAGCTTGCCTTGGCCCCATTCCTGCATTTGCTTGATCGATTCAGGGAAGGCATCCTTGCTCAGCGCTTTGTGGCGGTCATGTCCGAAGAACATAAATTCTCCCATGCGGTAATCCTTCTTAAATTTATCCGCATTATTCAGCTGCAGATCCTTCACTTCCGGCAGCAGTTCAACCGTTCCGTCGCTATTTGCCTTGTAGGTCTCGCCTTCAATACCATAGTTCATCAGCTTCTGGCCTTCTTCGCTCAGCAGGTACGTGAAGATTTGAATCGCTTTAGCCGGGTCCTTGCAGTCTTTGGTGATATAGCTGATCATCCAGCCGGTAATCCCGGATTGATTGAGGGTCGGCTGATGTCCCACTGTGCTCTGTGGACCATCGATGGCAATGTACTCTTTTCCCGGATTAGCACTCATGAAGATCTGCAGATTCCCGCCCTGCTGTGGAGTACCGTCGAGCAGCATCGTGGCATACTTACCGGATTTTACTTTCTCCTCAAAGCCTGTACCGTCATCGGCAAAGCTGTCGTCACTGATCGCCCCGTCTCTGTATACGGCATTCAGCGTCTTAAGCCAGGTCAGATAATCTTCATCCAGATTGCGGTTGTAGAACTTGCCGTCTTCCGTTTCCAGCGGCACGCCGATGAAATCCTGCAGCACATCCCCGAGCGAGCCTGTGCCTTCCCCAATGGAGTTGAAACCGAAGGGAATCATGTCAGGGAACTGTGTTTTGATCTGATTCATGACATTCTTGAATTCTTCCGGGGTCCCGAAGGAGGGGCTGCCCAGTGCTTCATAGACATCCTTGCGGATAACAAAAGCCGTTTTGGCCGGGATGTTACCGCTGTCATAATCAGCCTGTGTATTGGAATAGTTAGGATAGCCGTAAGTTTTGCCGTCTTTCAGTTGGAACCAGTTCAGCGTGTCGGCCGCAGCAACCTTGTTGAAGTAAGGATCATATTTCTCGGCCAGATCATTCAGCGGGAACGCCCAGGTAGCGGCCTTCTGCACGACCGGAGAGTTCGAGTCGAAAATCGTCAGCAGATCCGGCATATCGCCACCCGCGAAGAACGTATTCAGCTTGGTGTCGTCTCCCGTAATGAACTTGATGTCGATGTTCAGATCCTCTTTGATCTTCTTGGTCACCACATCCTTGCCGAAGTCCGTATTCCACCAGTCCGCGTTGACATACCAGGTCAATTCCGTAGTCTCTGACTTTTTATCCAGCTGCCAGGCCGGAGTTTCCGGGTCCACCGTGTAGCGGTCTTCTATTGAGACATCGCTGCCCTTCTTCGAACCGCCGTTTGAGCTGCAGCCTGCCACCACCAGCATTGCTGCCATCAGCAGCAGCGCGAGCTTAACACCCTTATTCCCCAGGACTTTATTCATCTTAATCATTGATAAACCTCCTATAATATGATGTAGAAACCGATTTCTTTTGATAAATACGCCCCCTCTTCTTCTCTACTCTTTGACCGCCCCCATCATCATGCCGGAGATAAAGTACCTTTGAAGAACTGGATACATCGCAACAATCGGCAGGGTAGTAATAACAATTGTTGCTAGTTGAACCCCTTTGGTGGTGGTTTCAATCACGGCGGAGCCCCCGATGTTCTGCATCGACTGGGTCTGTGACTGCACGATAATCTCATACAGCTTCATCTGCAGCGGGTAGAGCGCCTGATTGGTGATATATAGCTTCGTTGTCATGAAGTCGTTCCATTGCCCCACCCCGTTGAACAGAGCGATTGTCGCCATAGCGGGCATGGAGAGCGGAATGAAGATTTTCAGGAAAATATGCCAGTCGCCTGCGCCGTCAATCTTGGCCGATTCTTCAAGCGAATCCGGGACATTCCGGAAAAAGTTCATCAGAATGACAACGTCGTAATAGCTGAATAATGCGGGTATGATGTACACCCAGAAGCTGTTCAGGAGTCCGAGCGATTTAATGAGCAGGTAAGTCGGAATCATCCCGCCGGAGAAAAACATCGTAATGACGCCCATCGCCACATACAGCTTGCGGCCGCGGATGTATCTTTTGCTGAGACCGTAGCCGATCATGGCGCAGAAGAACACATGGGTGAAGACCCCGACGAAGGTTTTGGAGATGGAGACCAGGAAGGACTGCCCGATGCTGCTGTCATTGAATACCGCGCGGTAATTCTCCAGCGAGAATTCCTTGGACCAGAAAATAAATCCGCCCTCGGCAAGAGCCTTGCCTGAGCTCAAGGATGAAATAATGACGTTCCATAAGGGAACGAGAATAATAACCATGAAGATTACCAGCAGAACCATATTGACCGCGTCAAAGATCCGGCTGTCGATATCTTCTTTAACCACCTTTCGGTTCACAGCACATGCCTCCTTCTATAACACGGATTGATTATCATTTAACTTACTGGTGATTTTGTTGGCCGTAACCAGCAGGATCACCGATACGATGGAGACACCCAAACCAACGGCGGTCGCATACGAGAAGTCACCTTGCGTCATCCCCATACGGTATACATACGAATTGATGACCTCCGCTCTGGCCCGGTTCTGGGAGTTCATGAGGACCAGCGTCTGATCCAGATTAGAACCGAGTAAACCGCTTACAGTCAGAATCAGATTCAGGCTGATAATCGACTTCATGTTCGGAAGAGTGATATTCCAGATTTGCCGGAGCCGGCTGGCTCCATCTATTTTGGCCGCCTCGTAGTAGGTCGGATCGATTTTTGACATAATGGCCAGATACAGGATCGTGCCCCATCCGGCTTCTTTCCAGATATCGGACAACGTGGCAATCCACCAGTACTTGCCGGAATCCAGCAGAATGTTGGACGGCTTCGAGATCAGTCCCAGATTCAGCAGCAGCTCATTGAACAAGCCGGAAGTAGAGAACCAGGTGATCAGCATCCCGCCGAGAACGATCCATGACAGGAAATGCGGCAGGTAGGAGATGGTCTGGACGAATTTTTTGAAGCGGCCCATGTTCAGCTCGTAAATCATAATGGCGAGAATAATCGGAATGATAAACCCGATCCCAAGCTTCAGGAAGCTGATGCCCAGCGTGTTCACGACCGCATCCCAGAAGTATTCGTCAGACAGAATAATCTTGAAGTTATCCAGCCCCACCCAGGGTGCGGAAGATAGTGTGTCTATGACCGTGTAGTTCTTGAAGGCAATTGTCAGACCGTAAATCGGTATGTAGCAAAAAATAATCATAAAAATAATGCCCGGCAGAATCATCGATTGAATCTCCCACTGCCTTTTGTAATCGATTACAAACTCTTTGATCCGCTGCCTCATAGGCTTCTTGGCGTTCGGCGGCATTGAAGTTGACGGTACTACTGCTGTTTTATTCACGTTCTTCTCCCCTCCAAATCAAGAAATCAGATGTTTAAATCAATAAAAACGTTTTTATTTCCGCGCAAAAAAAAGCCCCCCTGCTGTGCATATTTTTATATAACAATGAAGTAGAAACAGAAGGAAACCTAATCGTGCGAAAACATATGGATATTTATATCTGGAAACGACCAATTCTGCCCTTTACGGGCGGTCATTCCGGTCTATCTTTACATGGCTTGAGCCTCTTACTACCAGTTCACCCTGCAATTTCTGTACGGCGCCTTGCTCTTTCTCTTGAATCATACGCACCAGGTGGTCAATTGCCAGCATGCCCTGCCTTGCGATCTGATTCCGCACTGTCGTGAGCGGCGGCGAGTAGTATGGAGCGATATCAATATCATCGAAGCCCATTACGCTGACATCCTCCGGCACCTCATACCCGTAGCTCTTAAGCGCCTGGATACAGCCGATCGCACTGATATCATTACCGGCCAGGAAGGCGTCAGGCAATTTCTCGGGATGCACGCGCATAAAGGCCTTGACGGCATTATAAGTGCTGTCTTCCTCAAAATAACCCTGAAGAATATAATCCTCATCCACCGGAAGCTGATATTGGCGGAGTGCAGTCAGGTAACCTTCCTTACGCTGCACACTGTCGAACATCGTATCTACGCCGGAGATATAGGCAATTTTCTTATGCCCCAGGCCGATTAAATATTTGGTAGCCTCATACCCGGATTCAAAAGAATCAAAAATGATGCTCCCCATCCCCTCGTCCTCCAGCACCCGATCCAGAAATACCGCCTTAATCTTGTCTTTCTTCATCGCGGCAATATCCTTCTCGTCGATGCCCAGCTCCTCGTAGATAATGACACCATCCACGCGCCGTCCGAGAATATTGCTCATGACCACCTGTTTATCCTTGGTGACAAATACATTCAGGCCATAACCCAGGCGGTCGCATTGACGGGCCATGGATTCTACCAGCTTGTAGAAGTATGGACCTGACACACTTGTGGTGAAGAACCCCAGCATCTTGGTCGTACCGGATTTCAGCAGCTTACCGTTCAGGTTCGGAACATAATTCAGGCGCTGCGCTACCTTCAGCACATGGGATTTGGTCTCCGGGTTGAGCACATCCACGTCATTCAAGGCGTTGGAGACCGTGGAGATGGAGACGCCTGCTTCTCTGGCAACGTCTTTAATCGTTATCTTTCCCATATCATTGTTCCTCTGCAATAAAAACGTTTTTATTGTTTATAAAATAGCATGAAACCGTTTTAAATACAACACTTTTTCTCATGATCTTTCTCCAGCCACCTTTTCCGCTAGTTATTGCCCGCTGAACGCAAACATAATCTCTGCCTCGCACACCCGCTCACCGTCTACAGTGGCGGTCCCGGTTCCTTTTACAATCATCCCTTTGACGCGTGTGACCTCAAATTCAAGGCGCAGCTGATCTCCCGGCTTCACTTGACGCTTAAACCGGCAGTTGTCGATTCCCGTGAGCAGTCCGATGGTGCTTCCGCCCTCTTCCTGCTTGGACATGGCTAGACCGCCTACCTGGGCCAATGCCTCTACGATCAATACACCCGGCATCACCGGATATCCGGGGAAATGCCCCTGGCAGATCCCCCCCCAAAGTGGTGCTTAGGCTTTGATGATTACTCAGGTACTTTGCGGGGACCCCAAAACATATAAATCCCTAATTAAAAATAGGTTCGTTTATACTCACATTTTTAATCCCGACCGCCCGCTTGCCTTCTTCAAGCTCGGTGATCCGGTCTACCAGCAGAAACGGATAACGGTGGGGAATCCGCGCCTGAATTTCATTGACGTCCAGCATACAGTAACTCCTCTGTGATTAAATTTATCTCATTTTACTATAAAGCAGCTGGATTTAGCTATGCAGGAGTTGGGCGGGCGGATGCGGGCGGCAAGTAACCGGGGTGAAGTATGTTGCGGAGGACTGGCGGTAGTTCGGGCGTGGGCGGTGGGTGCCAGTGGCTGGCGGGGTGCGAGCGTGGGCGTGGGTGCCGGTGACCGGCGGTGGTGCGGGCGGGGGCGATGTTGCCGGTAACTGGCGGTGGTGCGGACGGGGGCGCTGGGTGCCGGTGACTGGCGGGGTGCGGGCGGGGGCAGTGGGTGCCGGTAACTGGCGGGATGCGGGCGGGGGCGGTGGGTGCCGGTAACTGGCGGGGTGCGGGCGGGGGCGCTGGGTGCCGGTGACTGGCGGGGTGCGGGCAAGCACGAGTTGGGAGGTGAGTGTAGACGGCGTGTTATAGTTGCAGGCGATGATGAGGCGTATTGAGAGACGCGGTCCCCCTTCGTTCCACTCACTAGCCCACTTGCAGCAGAATTAAAGGGATTTATCCCTCTAATTTCACTCATCCCGCCTACTTTTGGCGTATTTAATGGGATTTATCCCTCTAATTTCATTCATCCCGCCTACTTTTGGCGTATTTAATGGGATTTATCCCTCTATTTCCCTCATTCTGCCTACTTTCGGCGTAATTAGTGGGATTTATCCCAATATTTTTCATCTGCGCCCCACCTCCACCGGAACCAAGGGCACTTTTGCCCCTCATTTACCTCTCCACGCCCACTTCCACCAGAATCAGGGGCACTTTTGCCCCTCATTTACCTCTCCAAGCCCACTTCTGCCGGAATCAGGGGCACTTTTACCCCTCATTTACCTCTACAAGCCTACTTCCTCCGGAACCAGGGGCACTTTTGCCCCTAATTTCCCCCTCCAGGCCCCCTTCTACCGGAATCAGGGGCACTTTTGCCCCTAATTTACCTCTCCACGTCCACTTCTACCGGAATCAGGGGCACTTTTGCCCCTAATTTACCTCTACAGGCCTACCTCCACCGGAACCAGGGGCACTTTTGCCCCTCATTTCCCCCTCCAGGCCCACTTCTACCAGAATCAGGGGCACTTTTGCCCCTCATTCCCTACTCCAGGCCCACCTCCACCGGAATCAGGGGCACTTTTGCCCCTCATTTACCTCTCCAAGCCTCCTTCGGGGGTCCCGTGAATACACTGCATAATTTCCTAAACACCAAAAAACCTTGGATATAAGTTAAACTTAAGAATGTTGATCAGCCGATGGACGACCCTCCTGCAGAGCAAGAAGTTCGTCCATGCAGCAATTCAGATTCTAAGTTTACCCTATATAGATTCAAGGTTTTTAAAGAAATCTAAGTAATTTACTCAGGGCTTCAGGGCTTCTGAGCTTAAAGTCCCCAGTGCTTCAGGGCGTCACACCGACGCCACCGGCGCAGCCCCCTCCGGATCATCTACACTAGCCATGTTTCTCAGCTTCCGGTTGAAGCCTAGGAACAGGATAACACCCAGGAGACTGGTGGTCACCTCGGTAACGGTCATGGACCAGATCACGCCATGCAGGCCGAAGAAATGATGCAGCACGATAATCACCGGGATATAGAGCACGCCTTGCGTAACTGCCATAATTCCCGCCTGTGCGCCTTGGCCTGTAGCCTGGAAAATGCTCATGAACAGACCGGTGAAACCATTGAACAGCGCGGAGATGAGCATGGCTGCCAGGATGTAAATCCCCATGCTGATCACCGAGTTATCATTGGAGAACAAATGCAGGATAGGTCCCCGGAACACATAGACCAGACTGACAAATACCACCGCAATGCTGGCGATATAGCCAAAAGCATACTTAATACTTGAGGTAAGTCTGGCTCTGTTCCTGCTGGCATAGTTAAAGGCGAAGAGCGGGATCAGGCCCAGGAACAGTCCCATCGACAGGAACTCGGGAATCTGCACAATTCTCAGCGCCACCCCGAACCCGGCTACCACATTATCACCATACTGAATGGAATAGTTATTAAGCAGCAGTGTCGTCACAATCAGAAAAGCGCATTGCAGCAGCTCCGTGATGCCGACTTTATAGATCTCCAGCTTATCCTGCAGGGATATTCTGAAATGCTTCAGGAACCCCCTGAGATTCTCACTCCGTTTCTCCAGATAATAGAGATAATAGAGTGCCGAACCGAGGTTAGCGAGGCACATGGCCAGCGCCGCTCCGGCTACATGCCAGCCCAGAATCAAGATAAACAGCGGGTCAAAGATCAGGCTGAGCGCCGTGCTGATAAAAATACCATACATCGACTCCTTCGACGCCCCCTCCGCGCGGACCAACTGTTCGAGCGCAAAGTTAAGCACAATCGCGAAACCGCCGGCGAACATCGTCAGGGCATAGGTCTTCGTGTAATCGAAGGTTGCCGCATCCGCACCGAGCAGGCGGGTGAGCGGATTAATCGCCAGCAGTGCCAGCAGGGCGATAACGATCCCGGCGATGATGCTTGCATAGAAGGTATATCCGGCGATCCGCTTTCCCTTCTCCGTATTCTTCTCCCCGGCCAGCCGGGTGACGAAGGTTCCGCCCCCCACTCCGAACACATTGCCGAAGGCCATCAGGACGGTAAAAATCGGCAAGCCCAGCGTGATCGCCGTCAGCATCCCCGTATTATGCAGCAGGCCGATGAAATACGCGTTGATCACATTGTAGACCGTTCCGACTGACATGCCGATCATCATGGGAACCGACAAATGGAATATCGCCTTTTTCATTGGAGCGGATTCCAGGTAATATTGGTTGGATACTTCCTTGTTCATATTCATTCCTCCAAACGTGTACTTTCATAATCCAATTCATTCCATTACAAGCTTTGATTAACTTTGGACAGCAGCGACAATAGGGTTGATGCCTCCTCTTTGCTGAGCTGCCGGGTAATACCGGCTTCAACATCCGAGAACATCAGGTTGAACTCCTCGACCAGGATAACTCCCTTCTCCAATACGGTCAGCTTCTTCTGACGCTCATCCTTCTCATGGGTGACGCGGGCGATATAGCCTTTCTTCTCCAGGCCCTGGAGCATGCTGGTGATGCTGGCCCCGCGCCGCTTGAACTGCTCCGCCAGATCCTTCTGGATTACGCCTTTGTCCTGATTCTCATAGATATATCCGATCATCCGGCCTTGCGCGGAATTCAGTCCCAGCTCGTTCAGCCGGGCATCGGCAGAGCTCTTAAGCTTCAAGCCAATCTCACGGATCAAATCTGAATATGGTGTATGCAAAATAGGTTCGGTCATCTTCATGTCCCCTTGTCAATTAGATAGAATTCTAAGTAATATAGCAAGCATAGTAGATAGAATTCTAACTGTCAATGTTCTAACTATCTGGACATCTTCTAATTATCTGGATATCTTCTAGCTAACTGGATACCGAAGCAGACCTAAGCCTCTCCTCCTTTCGGCATAGCCTTGATCCCTGCTGCAGACCTAATGTACTTAGGAAATGTAAACTGAGTTTAAACGGAATCCAAACAAACAGCATATATACTTGCCCTTGACAATCCCCGCCGAAAGGATAATAATGTCCCTAGAATGATCATTCTAATGGATGGTATTTTTTTATCACACACTAGAATGATCGTTCGATCTAAAATTAGGAGGGAATATTCATGTCTACTAACACAGCAGCTCAAACGATTTTCATCACAGGTACCAGTTCGGGACTCGGAAAGCTAACGGCGATTCATTTCGCCAAAATGGGCTGGAATGTGGCGGCCACTATGCGTACACCGGAGAACGGGCAGGAGCTGCGCCAGTACGACAATATCAGGCTGTTCAAGCTGGATGTTACAAATCCGGACCAGGTGAGTTCGGCTGTGGATGCGGCTATAGACGCTTTTGGCAAGATAGATGTTGTTGTTAACAACGCAGGAATGGGCACCTATGGACCGCTGGAGCTGGCGGCTGAGAAGGATATCGATTGGCAATTCGCTGTCAATACCCGGGGACCGATCAATGTGATCCGCCGCTTCCTGCCTCACTTCCGGGCCAATGGCGGCGGGATGTTCATCAACATCAGCTCCTTCATGGGTGTGACCACTGCGGTGCCGCTCGGCTCTCTCTACAACATGTCCAAGTTCGCGCTGGAAGGATTAACTGAAGGGTTGTACTACGAGCTGAAGCCGCTGAATATTGAGCTGAGGCTGATCGAGCAAGGCGGTTCTTCCGGCAATAACTTCACGAATAATATCATCTGGAACAAAGATGAGAAGATTACAGTGTACGATGAGATGATGGAGAAACTGAGTGCGCTTATGGGAAACCGCGACAACAGCCAGCTGGATGACCCGCAAGTAATTGTAGATGCGATAGCAGACCTGGCCACCGGGGTAAGCAGCAAATTCCGGACGGTGATCGGCGATACAGGGAACAGCTTAATGGTGTTGCGTAATTCCGTGCCGATTGAAGAGTACCTGGAGACCATGGCGCAGAATAACCGCTAAAACGCAGTCATAATGCCGCCCCCTACGTGCCTTGACAAGCCGGAACCTCTTGCCTTACATTAGAATGAATGTTCGATTGGAGGCGGGTTTATGTTCGACAATTATAATAAGGTTCAGCAGGCCGTTCTGGAAACGACGCTGGGTCTGATTATTGAGAAGGAGCTTCAGGCGACTTCCATGTCGCTGATTGCCAGGAAATCCGGGATTTCTACCGGAAGCATCTATCATTATTTTGAGAGTAAAGAAGCAATCATCAATGAGCTGTATAGGGGTATCGTTACTTTTAACGGGCATAAGGTGCTTGACGGCATATATACCGGTGAACCTCTGCGCACCCGTCTGGAGCGGGCCTGGAGGAATCTGATCACCCTGTCACTGGAGTATCCGCAGGGCTTTCAATTTATCGAACAGTATTCGTTCTCGCCCTATATCTATGATGAAGTCAAGCAAGCGGCCTATGAAGGCGGCTGGTGTCATCCGCTGGAGAAGCTCTACGCCGAAGCCGTCGAACAGAAGCTGTTTACCGCTATGGACCCCAAGTTCATGGTGCAGATGCATTACGGCTCCATCGTCTATGTCGTGAAAAGCGCACTGAACCATTATCTGGACCTTAAGGACGAGGAGATCGAAGGTCTGATTGACTCCTGCTGGCAAAGCGTAAGCCTATAAAAAATGATTACAAAAGAAAGGCCTTGCACGTTGGCAGGCCTTTTTTTGTATGCTCTATGGCTTCAGGCTAAAACGCCGGTACCTCATCACTCTGCGGTACATGGATTTATCCTTAAGCTGATTAAAAATATACGGGTCAGGATTCATGTTCACTTCAATAATCCATGGCTTGAGCGTCCGGTCAAGGCCGATGTCTACACCGAATTGCCGGTGGCGCGGATAGGTCTTCTGCATTTGAACCGCGATGCGTGTGCCCAGACGGTTCAGTTCTCCCTTCAGTTGCGCGAGCTGGTGGGCCGACAGATGGGTAGAGAGCAACTGCTCCACTGCGGTCGGTTTGCCGCCGCTGTGGTAATTGGTTACTATTTTGCGCGGATGCCCCAGCCTGCCAATGATCCCGGTAGCCTCCCAGACGCCCTTGGGGCTGAGCTGCACCATCACCCGGATGTCGAAACGGCGCCCGCCCTGCTTCAGCAGATGGATACCTTTTTGAACCAGATAGCTCCTTCTGCCGATCTTCTTCGCCAGACTTTTATGAAAAGCTTCAAACGTATCGAAATGGCGCCGCGTTTCCTCATACTGGTACGTATACCCCTGCCGTTCCCCCCGCTCAGCGCGGATCACTCCATTGCCATAGGTTCCCCGTTCCGGCTTGACATAAATCATTCCATAGCTGTGAATCATCTGCTCCAGATTGCGTCTGGTAAACCTCCGGGTATCCGGGATGAAGGGGGTAATGGTTTGGTTCTTAAGCAACAATTGGGTCTTGTACCATTTGCTCTGACCTGACTGAACCTGCTTGGCTGTCACGCATGCACTCTCCTGTCCGGGAAGGGAGCTTCCATCCTCCCTTGATTTGCATAGTCGCTGCATTCTATGCGGAAGAAGGCGTATTTGAATAAAGCATCTGCCCCCTATGGGAAGATAAACTTTCAGCAGGATCATTGCCCTGTCAACCGTTAATCCGCAGGCATACCCTAGTGCAGACGCTCAAGTGTCAATATAGGTACGGAGATGAATCCATGTCAGCAGCTTCGGAAAATGTAACGAAAAACGGCCCTCCAATCGATGTTCTGATCCCGGCTATTGAAAAGGATCTTGCCACCCTCCCCCATGTGATCGACAGTCTCCGCCGCTCCGTCCGCCACCCTATCAGCCATATTTATATTGTCTCGCCGAACAGCAGCAAGATCAGAGGGCTGTGCTCCCGCAAAAATTGTGTCTTTGTCGATGAAACTACCGTTCTGCCGTTTACTAAGAAAGCTATCCGCTACTCCTCTTCCCGCTGGAACCGATCCGGCTGGCTGTACCAGCAGCTGCTTAAGATGAACGGGGATCATATTTGCCGCGAGAGATTCTTCCTGGTGGTTGATGCGGATACGGTGCTGATTCGCCCCCATCGTTTCCGTTCCGGCGGGAAAAGTATCTTTTATTGCCGCAGCTGGAGCCAGCCGGAATATTTCCGCACCTACCGGAAGCTGCTCGGCGCCGCCGCTCCTTCCCCTAAGTCTTTTGTTACACACTATATGCTGTTCGAGTCCGCGAAGCTGGCCAGTCTCAAAAGAACTATTGAAGCCCGGCACGGGATGCCCTGGCATGCCGCCATTCTCCGCTCCATCGACAAAACGAAGCAGTTCGGCTTCTCCGAATTCGAAACCTATGCCAATTATGTGTACAGCAGGAACAGCGCCGCTGTGCTGCTCAGGAACGCCAACAATAAAGCTCTGAAGACTCCGGCGGCTTCCCTGGGCAAAGCGCAGCTTCAGAAGTATGCCCGTACGTACCGTTCGCTGTCCTTCCATCAGCGCAAGGGATATTCCACTCCGCCCAAACCTTAAGGAGGCAGACCGCCTTGCATACTATTCTTCTAAGCGGGGGCTCCGGTATGCGGCTATGGCCCCTCTCCGGCAGCCTCCGTTCCAAGATGTTCCTGCCGCTGCTTCCTGCACCTGACGGGGGCACGGAGTCCATGATCGGACGCGTATGCCGCCAGCTCGCTCAAGCGGGACTTGACGAATCCGTGCTGTTCGTTGCGCATCAGGAGCAGCTGGCCATTACCCGCCGCTATACCGGAAACAAATTTCCGGTAATCGGGGAGCCTCACAAGCGCGGCACATTTACGGCAGCCGCCTATGGTGCCCTGCATTTGTACTCCGCAGGAAAGGCTAGACCGGAGGACATCATCTGCGTGGCTCCGGCTGATATGTATGCGGACGAAGACTTCTTCCGGCTGTTTCCTCAATTTCCGGATATTCTGGCATCCTCACAGGCAGAGCTCCTCCTGCTTGGGACCCAGCCTGCCTATCCTTCGGATCAATACGGCTATATTGTCCCGGCACAAGGAGGCACGGAGGCGTATGCTCAGGTGCTCTCTTTTGCAGAGAAGCCGGATATCGCCAAAGCCCGGGAGCTGATAGAGGAGCAGGCTTTATGGAACTGCGGGGTATTCGCGTTTCGGCTAAGCTTCCTGCTGTCGCATCTGCAGAGGATGGGGCTGCCCGCTGATCATGCGGCATTTGCTGTGCAATATGCCGGACTTCCGGTCCGCAGCTTCGACAAGGAAGTGGCGGAGCACAGCACCAAAGCAGTCGTTGTACGGCATAAGGGGGAATGGTCTGATCTGGGAAGCTGGGATACGCTGGCTGCCCGGCTGGACTCTCCGTTGACTGGCGAAGGAGGCCTATGGGGGGAATGCCGGGATACCCATATCGTCAATGAGCTGAAGGTGCCGCTGCATGTAATCGGTGTACCCGGCATAGTCGCCATAGCGAGCCCCGAAGGCATCCTGGTTGCAGCCAGGAAGGAAGCAAACATGATCAAGGATATCCTGCAAGAGCATTCTGTTCAGGAGCCGAGGTACGGTGAGGCCGGCTGGGGCAGCTATACCCTTCTGGACCAGGCAGCAAATGGCACCCGCCTTGTACTTACGATGATATTAAGACTGCTGCCGGAGCATGACATCCCGGAAATGGACTGTAAGCATTCTGCCAAGACATGGATGATTGTATCGGGTCACGGTGAGGTCACGGTGAACGGAGCCGCAGCCGCAGCATCGGCAGGCGGAATATTCACTATAGCCCGTGGAGACCGGCATGCGGTCAGGGCTGTCAGCACAATGAAGCTTATTGAGGTACGGATCAGTGAAGCAGGCGATGACGGGCGGATATATGGCAGCTGATAGAAAAAGGGATATCTCAAACGCCAGATGGTGGCTGTTTGGGATATCCCTGATTGCTATACGGACAGCAGAAACTGGAACCACTTGAAGTCAAACCGGCTGCCCGGCAGGAACAGGAAGGTGACCGTCTGGCTGCCGCTTACCGGCGGCTCCAGAATGAATTCACGCTCCGTATAGCTGCCGCTCCCGGCAAATTCAATCAGCTGCTTGGATTCGCCGCCGGGACCGCTGAACAGGATCTGCAGCGTATTGTTCGCAAGCGTTGAGCGTCCGCAGATGACAACCCGTGAGCATTCCGTCCCGCCAAAGTCCATCCCGGCAAATATAAGCGAGACATTGTTGCCGATCCCTTCAATGGCATCCTCCGTTATGGTGAAGGCATCCCCGTAAACGGCACTGTTGGCCTGTGCAGCCAGACGCTCATACGCCTTGTGCCTGCGGACAAACGAGAAGCCCTTCAGATGAATCTTCTTCCGCAGGATGAAGGACAGTGAAGTGATGCCTGTCAGCCTTTTGGGCAGCGTATAGCTTGCTTCCTGGTACACATTCCAGCGGGACGGCTTCTGGTAAGTGACTGTGGTGAGTAATTCGGCACCATTCTCTCCGGGAATGCCTTCCCATATCTCAATCGGGAATTCCTGATCATCCAGCGAGAAGATTGGCAGAACGATCTCATCGGCCCCATCATCCCCAAAGTCAATCCGTTCGAAGCAGATCCAGCTCTCCCCTTCCCGGGCTGTAGCTACACCGCGTTCATTGCCGTTGGTCAGATTCCGGCTATGGCTGCTGTTGAATCCCGAGGAGACAAATTCATACGGATTCAGATAAGCCTGGCCAAGCCCTGTAAGCTTGAATTCCATCTGTGAATAGAGCCGGATGCCGTCTGCGCCATTGGCTGTCCCGCAGCGGATGTATACATCGCCATCACCCAAAGCCGTGATTACGGCTTCATGCCCGCTGGTCTCAATGGTGGCAATATTGGCATCAATTCCGGCGGCGTTGGTGATCCGCCAAAGGACATCCTGCCAGGCGGCACCCTGCGGATGCAGCTTCACCCGGACCGGAAGTGACGGCTGCGCCGGCGTCAGAATATTACCCTCAGGGCAGATCATCTCCAGCTTACGGACCGGGATCTCCTCTTCCTTGCCGCTCTCCGGATTACCGGATGCCGCCTCTGCCTCCAGCGGGTTATGCGCATACAGATACAGCTCATCTTCAGCAATCGTTCCCGGTGCGGGAAGCACCGACCGCAGCGTAAGCTCAGCCGAAGCCAGATCCGCCGAAGCCGCACGCAGCGTAATCGTTCCGGGCTCCAATGTACCGGCAATCACTGCCAGCAGCTTACCGCTGAACAGGCGGCGGCTTACGCCTTTGTAGGAATCATAGTCCGTGCTGTCCCCGTTATCCAGACCGATCAGCCGTCCCGGGCCCTCAACACTGAGGTGAACCCGGTTATTGGCATTCGCTACCGGACGCCCCGACGGATCCAGCGTGCTGACCGTTACGAAGATAAGGTCCGTACCGTCTGCGGCAATCTCCTGCTTGTCTGGAGTTAACACCAGCGAAGCTGCATCCCCGAAGGAGGAAATCTGCTCCGTGGCGATTACATTCCCCTGCTCATCATAAGCAGCTGCACGCAGGACACCGTCCGCGTAAGGCAGCTGCCATTCTCCAAGCAGCTTATGTCCGTGGACATGATCGATGTCCACGCTGCCCTGCGACACTTCATTCATGAACAGCTCAATGCGCGGAGCATTCGAGCAGACCCGTACATCAATCAGCTGGCCCTGCGAGAAATCCCAGTAAGGAAAGATATGAATCATCGGATGCGTGCGGTAATCCGTCCATTCTGCCTGATAGATATAATAGGAATCCTTAGGGAAACCGGCGGTATCCAGCTGCCCGAAGTATGAGTTCTTGGTGTGATAAGGAGTCGGTTCCCCGATATAGTCAAAGCCCGTCCAGAGAAACTGTCCCAGCGAGAAGGAAGCATCCCGGTCTGCGGTGATGCAGGCCTCCGTGCTTTTGGCACCCCAGCTGGTCGAGCTGTTCCCCAGAGAAGAGCACTGCTGATCATCATCGGCCAGAACAGATTGAGCCAGCGGGAAATGATAGACTCCCCGGCTCTGTACTGTCGAGCAGGTCTCACTGCCGTAGATTATCCAGTCCGGATGTTCCCGGTGATGCTGCTCATAATATTTCTCCGCATAGTTGTAGCCTGCCACCTTGACGATATCGGCGCATTTCTGCGCATTCTCCCAGGGCATATAGTTCGAGCCAATGGTAACAAAAGCATTGCCGCGCGGATCATGGACCAGCACTTCCTCCTGCAGCTCCCGGGTGAGCTCCTGGCCGCGGCTGTCAGCGTGGGTATCATAAATCTCGTTGCCGATGCTCCACATCAGCAGGCTTGGCCGGTTGCGGTCCCGCCGCACCCAGCTGGCAATGTCGCGCTTCCACCACTCCGGATAGAACCGTGCATAGTCATAAGGCGTCTTGCTGCGCTCCCACATATCGAAGGCTTCCGACACGATCAGCAGCCCCATTTCATCGGCCAGCTCCATAAGCTCCACAGCTGGCATATTATGCGCGGTGCGGATGGCATTGACGCCCATTTCCTGCAGCAGGACGAACTGGCGGCGCAGCGCCGCCTTGTTCACAGCAGCACCCAGAGCACCGAGGTCGTGATGCTGGCAGACTCCGTATATTTTGACATGACGGCCGTTGAGGAAGAAGCCCTTGTCACTGTCCAGCTCCATCGTCCGGAACCCGAAGCTCTCCTTCTCCACTTCAATGACCTCATCGTCTGCCAGCAGTTCAGATTGCAGAGAATAGAGATGGGGACTGGTAATATCCCATAGCAACGGGTGATCAACCGTCAGGCGGCTGTGGTTATGTACGGCTGAACCGCCCTGCAGCACAGGCACCTCAGAGGTTCCTGCGGCAATTACTGTTCCTAGCGCATCCAGAATGCTATGCCGCAGCTTCAGCTCCCTGCCTGACGCCCCAGCTTCAGCAGTATGCAGCTCCACATCCACATCTACAGTCCAGGCTCCACCCTCCGCCGCTGCTCTGGCCGCAATATAAATTCCGTCAGCAGCCATATGCGTCTTCGACATTGTCTTCAGCCAGACCGGCCGGTAAATTCCGGCGCCGGAGTACCAGCGGGAATTGGGCGATTCGTGGATCACACGCATATAGACTTCATTGTCTCCCGCTATCACGTACGGGGTGATATCGAATTCAAAGGTGGAGTATCCGTATTTCCACTCCCCCGCCACCTGTCCGTTCACGTACAGCGTCGAGTTCATATACACTCCCTCGAAACGCAAGGACACATGCTCATCTGCAGGTACTTCTTCGAACGTAAGGCTGGTGCGGTACCAGCCCTCCCCGTTCTCGTAGAGATTGCGGGTATCATAGATCAGCCAGTCATGCGGCAGCGTAACCGTCATCCAGTCTGCACCTGCGGCCACCTCGGCAAGCTCCGAATGAAGCGGCTGCTTGCTGAACTGCCAGCCATTGCTGAGTTTCCTTTTTTGACTCATGGATAATTCCTCCTAAAGGTTTGGTAGTATAAGCCTGGAAATATGAGCATCGTCTAACGGTTCAGGTAACGTTCATAGGCCGCTTGTTGAATTTCCAGCGCGCGCCCGATGCCCAGGTCCCTCATCTGCTGCACATAGTTATCGTAATTGTCTACGGAATCGGTGCCCAGAATGATCTTGAGCTCAATATCTTTCACAAAAGCATTGATGTCGTTCATAATGCTGCTCATTTCATCCGCTTCTTCGGCGGTTGGCGTTACCGGAGGCAGCAGGTGGCTCTCATGATTGGTCTGTTTCCAGATGCCGATAGATTCTGTGGTTGCCGGATATTTCGCCGGCAGATTGTTGTCCTGCTGAATCATCGGGAAGTTGGTGCCGTGCGAATACTTGGACATGACCTGGTCGCTGCCGAGGCCTTCGGGATTCTTAACCACAAGATCGGTATAGACGGGCTTGCCGTTTTCCAGCGTATAGGTAATGCCTTCAATCCCATAGGTATTCAGCTTGCTGCCTTCTTCGGTAAAAGCATAATCCAGCCAGCGCATAGCGGCTTCGACATTTTTGGTTGTGGCTGAGATGGCTGCCGAGCTTGTCCCCGCATAGGCATTATCCAGCTGGCCGAACTCAGGAAGGCCGCCTTTGACCGCAGACGGGTATGGAGCGGCTACAAAATCGGCTTCCGGGTCCGATTCCTGCACGGCTGAGTTATATTTCTCAATATAGTACTGCCAGCCGATCGTTGCTCCGCTTACATTCGAGGTCATTTTCTTGTCAACGGTAGCGCCGTCAATCGAAGCGAAATCCTTGTCAATCAGCCCTTCTTTGTACCACCGGCTCATGGTATTGAGGTATTCCTTGTAGCCAGGCTCCAGATAGCCATAGACTACTTTGCCGTCGTTAACGTAGAAGTTACCCATCACACCGAACGCTCCGGCGAACCCTCCAGTCCGCTCTCCCAGGAATATCGTACGGAAGGTTACGGGTGAGGCTGCATTTTTCTTGTTTTTAAAAGCAGTCAGTACGGTATGCCACTCCTCAATCGTTTCCGGGATGCCGAGATTCAGCTCATCGAGCCAATCCTTGCGGATAATCGGCCCCCCGTAGACCCGGCCGATCTCCGAGCGGATGAACGGGAAGGCGTAATACGTACCGTCATCGGTTTTGATCATTTTGTCGATATCCGGGTTCTCCTGAAGGGTCTTCTTCAAGTTGGGCGCATATTGATCGATCAGATCATTGAGCTTCAGAATGTAACCCTGCTCCACGGCTTTATCAGGTCCGCCCGGGTATTGCAGCCAGGTATTGAGGAAGATATCCGGCAGCTCGCCCGAGGCCAGCAGCAGACTGAACTTCTGGTCGGTCATCGGTGTTCCGCCCAGCTGTCTGATTGCGATTCCTGTCCGCTTCTCATATTCGTCATCGACCGGCAGCCGTTCCGGCGTACCTCCCAGCTGTTCATTCATATAAGTCAGCTCTATGCCGCCCGTCATCGGATAAGTGAAAGCTGCCGCGGCTTCATTGGAAGCCGGGGCATTTCCGGCAGGAGTGACAGAAGCGCTTTCATAATTATCCTTCTTGGAGCTGCTGCAGCCTGCAGCAAGCAATGTGAGACCTAACACAACGATAAGCGGTTTATGCAGCTTATTGGATCTGGATGAATTCATCACTGGTACGACCTCCGTTATAGGTGTAGTTGATGGCTTGATGCCTCTACAATGTAAGCTGAATCTTGTATACAAACAATATTCAAAATGCGGAATCAATGGTTAAAAACGCAAAAGGAGAATAGAATAAGCCTGATTCTATCCTCCTGTCGTGAAATTGGCTATCCAGATGGCGCTTCATCTTCTGCACTGCCTAACCTCATATAGAATTCCACTATATGATAGTTGCGCCCGGGGGGCAATCCGCAATATGAACCAGACCGGCAGTCTGCATACAATGCCGCTGTCCAGCGCAATCCGGCGGGATGTTCCAGCTGAACGTTCAAAACCCCCTTGCCGGCAGGAGTCCTGAAGGGACAGCCATTGTCCCTTGGTCTTCATACCTTCAAAGAGGTTCCGTTAATTATACAATCTGATAAACGGGCTGTTCCTGAATGTAATGCACCGGCACATCCGGAAACTGCAAGGCCAGCCGCTGCGCCAGCAGCTTCATCCCCGGCGCTTCACTCTCCGCATGGCCCAGCATAATTAATGCCCGGCTTCGGCCCTGCCGGACGGCATCCCGGATATATTCCGGGGTCTCCCACTCCGGGCCTTCACCGGCGATAATCAGATCAAGTGACTCCTGCTCAAATAGGGGAATGGTAGCTGCACCACCGCCTCTGTAGCCAACCAGCACGCCCACTCTGCTGCATACAGCGGATAAATTGCCTGCTGCGCGGACATAGGGGATATGCAGCTGCTGCTTCAAATATCCGGCAATCTCTGAAACTGACGCAGCAGGGACCGAGAGAACAGAGACATGGGGCAGATGCCGTTCGACATACGGCTCCCATTCCAGCTCCCGCAGCAGCCCTTCTATGATCCCGTCCGGTGTATAGCGGTGCACATAATCATGGAAGCGGTAGATACCTACACCGGTGCTGGCGACCAGTTCAGATTTCTGCCGGTAGACAGGATCATTCTCCAGCCCCTCCCGGTTATCCTGATGGCTGTAATAAACACCTTCATGCGTAATGATCAGATTCGCGCCAAGCAAGGCCGCCTGCTCAATTACATATTGTGAAGCCGAGAAGGCGGTCACAATACCCTGCACTTCCGACTCTGGAGCTCCCGGCTCCAGCCTGTCTACCGTTCCATCCGGCTTGCGGATGCCTGCTGTTAAATGTCCGATAACCTGTCCGAAAGTGAGCGTCATGAGAACCTGCCCCTCCTAATAGTTCCCTATTAACTCTCAATAAATCTTGCGTGCTCCGGAATCTTCTATGCCGCTCTTGCGGTAAAAGTAAGTATTGATCTGGTCGCGCCACTCCTTGGCATGCGCAGCCTGTCCCCGCAGACGTTCCTCTACCTGCACATACAGCCCCTCTGCGATCCTGCCCTTCAATCCGCTCCAGGCAGCCAGCAGCCCGGCAGCACGTTCCGCACCTTCAAAATGGGTGTCATAGATATGCTGAATCACAGTTTTGCCGGAATGCAGCACATGGGTATACGGCACATGATGGAAGAACAGCAGCAGCTCATCCGGACATTCTTCCAGCGAATCATATCGCTGCGCATTGCTGCCCATATACTGGGCGCTGTAGCCGGTGCCTGTGGCCACAGTCCGGTCTACACCGATTCCCTGATGATCGGCATAATGGTAGGTACCCCATTGTGAATATTCATAGCCGTCCACATTAGGGCCGTAGTGATGCTCGGGATTAATCATCCAGCCCACGCCAAGCGGTGCCGTATAGGATTCGTAAATCTCCCAGGAATCCAGTAAAATCCGGCTGATTACGCCGGCAACCGCAGCGTCTGTACCAAACGTCAGGGCGATCCACTCCGCAGCAATTTCTTCCGCGCTAAGCTCCGGGTTCCAGGCCAGCCGCCCGAATCCGTAAAGATTCGCCTGGGCCAGCAGATGCCCGGTCCAATTCCGGTCATTGCCCACATTGGATACTGCAGCCACACCGCTGTAACGGTTGCCCCATAGCGAGCCGTCGACGATATGCTTCACCGGAGCGGTTCCACCTTGGGCCAGCGTGTCAAATTCCATAATCTCTTTCCACTGCGGAACCAGGTAACAGACATGACGCTGCTGTCCGGTATACTCCTGGGCAATTTGAAATTCAATCACCTGATTGGTCTGTTCAAGCGCCCCGAACAGCGGAGATACCGGCTCTCTGACCTGGAAATCCATCGGGCCGTTCTTGATCTGCAGAATTACGTTATCATGGAACTTACCGTCAAGCGGCTTGAAATGATCATAGGCTGCTCTCGCCCGGTCTGTCTTGCGGTCACGCCAGTCCTGCTTGCAGTTGTACACGAAGCAGCGCCAGATGACGATGCCGCCGAACGGCTCCAGCGCCTCCGCCAGCATATTGGCGCCATCGGCATGATCCCGCCCGTAGGTGAACGGGCCTGGCCGGTTCTCTGAATCGGCCTTGACCACGAATCCGCCGAAATCGGGAATCACCGTATAGATTTCAGCCGCTTTCGTCTTCCACCACTCCCGGACTCCGGCATCCAGCGGATCTGCGGTTCCCACTTCCCCTTCATGCATCGGACCGGCGAAGTTCACGCTCAGGAACAGGCGGATGCCGTACGTTCTGAATACATCAGCGATCCGGGCAACATCAGGCAGGTAGGTGGAGATAAACAAAGTTTCCAGCGCATGAACGTTCACGTTATTGATCGCAATGGCATTGATGCCTGCGGTGGACATCAGCCGTGCGTAATCGGTAATTCTGTTAAGATCATCCGTGAAGCGGTTATTCCCATAGAGGAAGGATCTCCCCGAATATCCCCGCTCTACACTGCCGTCGAAATTATCCCAATGGTTAATCATGCGCAGCGCGTTCACCGGATTCACGGTTTCATCCAGATGCTCAATGTCCTTCAGACTTCCGATCAGGCGCAGGAGGTGGAAGACACCATACAGCACACCTGCCGGTGAGGCAGCTCCTACGGCAATACACTTATGGGTCAGGCTGGTGCGGATCGCGAACCCTTCCGGTCCCACCGCCCGTCCGGCTGCTTCGTCAAATATGGCTTCGACCCGCGGATTGCCGCCGTTAAAGGTGCCGAATGCCACACTGAATCCGTCCGCAGCCGGTGAAGCCCCTGCCTCAATGTCCAGCATCGAGGCAATCCCTCTCTGCCATTCACGCAGCGCGGCTTGCACCGTCTCCTGCTCTTCCGTCACGGATACGGCTCCGCACCATTTCACATATTGCGTATATAGATTGCCTTGCGGCAGCTTCGGGTAGCTTAACCAGGCGTCGTATCCGCTGCCGGCTACTGCGGCAGTCTGATTGTCCTGTTGTTGTCTCATGCCAACATCTCCTCCAGTGTATTATTCATGCTTAGCGGGCGTATGACCGGGCAAGTGTCGCTGAGCCACGGATATTAACACAGCCGGTGAAGCCCGGGCTTCTGCGCCCATCTTGTATACTAGTTCCTGTTCAGGTTCATCCTACCACGCAGCCGCCGGACGGGAACATTGTCAAATCAAGCAATTATTTACCCAAATCAAGCAGGTTTCAGCTATACTAAAAACGGGATAATGGACCGCATAAAATGAATACACTCATTAATTCTAACGCAAGCGTCAGGGGGAGAATCTAATGGTTTCCGCTTTTTTACCGCCTGTTCTGGGACAATGCCTTAGTGAAACGATCATCCCGGATGTGAAAACCACGCTTAACCTGTTTGGCATGCATCTGCGCAAGGTCAGCGGGGAATGGGATTATCCGCTGCACGCCCATCCGCAATATGAATTCAACTATGTGCTGGAAGGGGAGCAGCTGTTTACCGTTAATAACCGCAGCTATATCCAGCGTGCCGGAGACTTAGTGTTGCTCCGGCCGGGAGATTCTCATGCCAGCCGCAGCGGAAACGGCCAGGCTTTTACGTATTTCTGCATTCATTTTGATATCGACGACAAGCTTCTGATCTCCTTGCTCAGCCGCCTGAATCACGTACTCTTCCCTTCCGCAAGCAATATTGCCCATAAGCTAGGGCCCATCCTCTCCAAATTGGTGGATATTTCAGGCTCTATCTCGGGGGACATCACCATGTCACAGCGCATGAGGCTGCAGTCCGCCGTCTTCGATCTGTTCGCCCAGCTGTGGGAAGCCTTCTCTATTGAAGCTGATCTGTCTTCCCCTGCCACCTATGAGAAGATTGAGCTGGCCCACCAGATCCGCAGCCGCCTTCAGGGGCTGGTCTACCAGCAATTCAAGCTGGAGCTGCCCTATGACAGCCATTACGGTATTGATGATATTGCCTCGGAGCTCGGGATCAGCGCCTCACACTGCTACCGGGTGTTCCGCCAGGTGTTCGGCATCTCGCCCCGGGAGTTTCTGTCCGAACAGATGCTCCATGAAGCCAAGGTCCTGCTGGATGATCCCAGCCTGTCCGTCAGCCGGATATCAGGCATTCTCGGCTACCGCGATATTGCCCATTTCAGCCGGCAGTTCAAGCGCTGGCACGGCACCTCACCGCGCGAATACCGCGAGTCCGGACAATAGGCCTCCATGCCAAATATCCCTGCCTTCATGTCACATGAGTGCAGGGATATTTGGCATCTGCCAGGCGGTCCAGAATACGGATTTATTTCTTGATATAAGTGGCGAAGTGCTCCTGAAAGTTCATCGAATCAATATCCGCCCGCAGATGATGATGCAGCAGCTCATCGATTCCCGTAGTGTCCCCCTGCACAATATAATCCAGCAGCTGCTGATGCTCCTGCTGAATTGTAGCCAGCTTCTCGTCCTTCAGCATATGCAGCTTCCGGTAGCGGATGTAATGCACATTGAACTGCTGCAGCACTCCCCACAGGAATTCGCGCCCGGCCAGGCCGAACATGGTGCGGTGAAATTGATCATCCAGCTGCAGGAAAAGCCCGGCCCCCTCGGCCTGCTCAATGCATTGCTGCTGCTGCGCAAGGTTACCCCTCAGCTCATGCAGCCCCTTCAGCGGAATATTACCGGCCAGCGACTTCATAATTTCCTTCTCCAGCACATTGCGGAGATAGATTACCTGCTCCACCGACTCCAGATCTATGTACGAGACCAGATTGCCTTTTTTGGGATAGATGTCAACGTACTGCTCCAGGGACAATTGCTTCAGCACATCCCGGATCGGCGTCCGCGACAGCTGGAAGCGTTCGGAAAGCGCGGTCTCACTGATCATCGACCCGGGCTTCAGCGCAAGCGAGAGGATTTCCTGTTTCAGATACGACATTATTTCTTTCTTGGAAGTCATGGAATGGACCAACTTTCTGTACGATATTCTTCTCCACTCATTATATAGAAAACAGATAGGAATTTCATTGACAAAGCATAAAGCTTATTCTATGATCAATACGAATCCTAACTTGTATACAAGATGATCATATCACAAAACGTTTTATCCGTAAGGTCAATTGTCACAAGGCTTCAGAATGACTTTATTTGTATTTATGTTTAATACCAAGGAGGAAATGACAATGAATATGACTTGGAGATGGTACGGCGAGGGCAACGACAATATTACCCTTGACCATGTACGTCAAATTCCGGGGGTAATGGGCATCGTCTGGTCGCTGCATCACAAGGTAGCGGGTGAAGTATGGGAAATGGAAGAAATCCAGAAGGTTGCCGATCAGATTACAGCCAAAGGCTTCAGCACAGCGGTTGTCGAGAGCGTTAACGTTCATGATGATATCAAGATCGGGCTGCCGTCCCGCGACAAATACATTGACATCTATATCGATACCATCCGCAAGCTGGCCAAGGTCGGCGTTAAGGTCATCTGCTACAACTTCATGCCAGTGTTCGACTGGACCCGTACTGAGCTGTACAAGGAGCTGCCGGACGGATCGAATGCACTCTTTTATGAAAAGGCTGCCATTACGGATAATCCGCGTGAAATGGTGGACCGGATTCTCAAGGGTGCCGGTGAATTCACAATGCCGGGCTGGGAGCCGGAGCGGCTGGAGAAGCTGGACGATCTGTTCGCGGCTTACGCCGATGTTACCGAGGATATCCTGTTCGACAACCTCAAGTATTTCCTGGAGCGCATTATTCCGGTGTGTGAAGAAGTGGATATCAAAATGGCCATTCACCCTGACGATCCGGCCTGGCCGATCTTCGGACTGCCGCGCATCATCCGCAGCCGCGATTCCATCCGCCGTTTCCTGGACATGGTCGACAGCCCGTATAACGGCCTTACCTTCTGCACAGGTTCGCTTGGAACCAATCCGCAGAATGACCTTCCGGCGATGATCCGCGAATTCCATGACCGGATTTATTTCGCCCATATCCGCAATGTGAAGGTATTCGAGAACGGAGACTTCATTGAAGTATCCCACCGGGGGCAAGATGGCAGCGTGGATGTGGCTGAGGTTGTCAAAGCTTACCACGAGAACGGATACACCGGCTATGTGCGTCCGGACCACGGCAGACATCTCTGGGGCGAAGAGAAAAACTGCCGTCCGGGTTATGGCCTGTATGACAGAGCGATGGGCATTATGTATCTGCTGGGCGTATGGGACAGCCTGGAGAATGCCAAGGGGGCGAAATAAATGCTGAGCCTCACCAGAAGCAGCATTGCGGAACGTGAAGCCTGGGAAGCCGCAGGTGTAGAGCTGCCGCAGTTCGATTTCGCAGCGGTAGCACAGAATACACTGGATAAGCCCGAGTGGATTCACTTTGGCGCCGGAAATATCTTCAGAGGCTTCGTGGCCAATGCCCACCAGAAGCTGCTCGACAGCGGCAAGGCAGATACCGGCATCATCGCTGCCGAGACCTTCGACTTCGAGATGATCGACAAGGTCTACAAGCCTTATGATAATCTGACTCTATTGGTACTGATGAATGCGCGCGGCGACTTCCAGAAGAGAATCGTCAGCAGCATCGTGGAAGGCCTCACAGCGGATAAGACCCGCGAAGCGGATTACAACCGCCTGACCGCAGTGTTCGAGAATCCCAGCCTGCAGATGGCCAGCTTCACGATTACGGAAAAAGGCTATTCCCTCACCGGTCCGAACGGCCAGTATCTGGGTATCGTCGAGAAGGATATCGCCGGCGGTCCGGATCAGCCGGTCCATGCGATGAGCATCGTCGCTTCCTTCGCTTACAAGCGTTATCTGAAGGGACAGTACCCGATGACCTTCGTCAGCATGGACAACTGCTCGCATAACGGCGACAAGCTGAAGAACGGCATGGTTACGATCGCCAAGGAATGGGCGGCCAAAGGCCATGTGGAAGAAGGCTTCGTAGCTTATCTTGAGGATGAGCAGAAGATTACCTTCCCGCTGTCCATGATAGACAAAATCACGCCGCGCCCGTCCGAATCGGTGCAGGCTGCGCTGCTGGAGCAGGGAATCGGCGGCATGGATGTGATCGTCACCTCCAAGAATACGTACACTGCACCGTTCGTCAATGCCGAGATCAGCGAGTATCTGGTGATTGAAGACAAATTCACCAACGGCCGCCCGGCGCTGGAAGAAGCCGGTGTAATCTTCACCGACCGTGATACGGTCAACAATGTGGAGACTATGAAGGTAACCACTTGCCTCAACCCGCTGCATACAGCGCTGGCTGTAACCGGCTGTCTGCTGGGTTATACACTGATTGCCGATGAGATGAAGGACGCCACATTGCGGAAGCTTGTGGAGATCATTGGCTACAAAGAAGGTCTGCCGGTTGTGGTAGACCCGGGCATTCTCAGTCCGAAGCAATTCCTCGACGAAGTGCTGCAGGAACGGTTCGCCAATCCGTTCATTCCAGATACCCCGCAGCGGATCGCTACCGATACTTCGCAGAAGGTCGGCATCCGCTTCGGTGAGACGATCAAGTCGTACATCCGCCGCGAGGAGCTCGATCCGGCGCAGCTGACCGCCATTCCGCTGGCGATTGCGGCCTGGTGCCGGTATCTGCTTGGCGTGAACGATGAAGGCGGCGTATTCGCACTGAGTCCTGACCCTCTACTGGAAGCTTTGCAGACCCGGCTGGAAGGAATCACGCTGGGCGCGAATGCAGAGCAAGCAGCCAAGGTGCGGGCGGTTCTCGAGGATCAAGCCATCTTCGGCGTTGATCTGTACGCCATCGGACTCGGCGAAGTCATCCAGGGGATGTTCACTGAGATGCTGGCGGGAACCGGTGCCGTAAGGGCTACGCTGGAGAAGTATGTCGGCTGATCTGATCATAGTCATTGGCAGATGAGATATGAGGTAGCATAGAGACAGACCGGGAGCATGCTCCCGGTCTGTTTATTCGTCCACAGCCTCGAATCTCGCTCAAACATTTCAACCCTGTTTACTCAGAAACAGTTCAATCTGCTCCATATAACCATCAACCGTAATCTTCCGCGGGGTAAAGAGACTGATCATCAATGCACGCAGTGCAGAATCAGCCGTTTGGACCCGTAGCATAGAGTGCTCGGTGTCCGGGAACAGCTTAACCGTGAGCAGTGAGGCAGGGCTGATGTTCTCACGGTACACGGACTCCGTTTGTTCCACATCTACATTCAAGTCCTCTTCGCCAAGCAGCAGAAGTACCGGGGATTTGAAGTTCTGCAGATCATTTGCAGCATCGGCTTGAAAGTTCCGGCGGACAAAAGACCAGCGTTCTGCGGACATTTTCTCCTTCGGATGAGTCAATTGAGTATATTCTTCGTAATCGGCCCCACGTAGCAGAAGCCCGTTCACTTGCTGCTCATAGGTGATCTGGCGCTTAATTCCCTCGTCGGTATAACCGTCCTTCTTCATTTGCTGCCGGGTGTTATACGCTCCCTGCTGCAGCCAATTGATGGCAGGAGAGACCAGAATGCTGAAGGCGAGCGTTTCTTGTGCCGCAAGTATCGGAATCACCCAACCCGCTTGGCTAGCTCCCCATACACCAATCCGCCCGCTATCCACGAACGTCTGTGTTCTGGCCCAGGCCAGGGCCTGACTTGCTTCCTCCACCCGGTCTCCGATACTCTGCTCAAGCCAGTTGCCGGCGGAGCCGTTGATCCCTCTTTTGTTAAGCGACAGAGAGGCATAACCCAGGGAGGCGAGCCGTTCCCAGAGCGGTTTGTATCCGTCATTATGGGAAGCATCTACCGGTCCGTCGCCATGGATGAATAATATTAAACCCAATCCGCCTGCGGCGTTCTTGGGGAGCGTCAGTGTCCCCGTTAATTTGCCCTGCGGGGTGGGAATCTCAATGGACTGCTCTAACATTTCAAAAGTATTCTGACGCACAATATAAAAACCCGCACCAAGCAGTATACCTAACACGATGATTAAGCTAATTGCGATTTTCTTGTTCATATGAACCTCCATATTGCCTGCAGATCATATACTCCCACTTCACTTCACCGGACAGAAACTTGCTTAACAGGCTATACTCTTCCGCTTGGGTGCTGAATCCGAGCCGTTCATACAAACGCTTGGCAGCCCTGTTGTGTTCGGAGACATGCAGGCTCAAACCTAATAACAACGGATGCTTCTCCATAAATTGATGTGCCCAGCGAACCAGCAGCCGGCCTACACCTGTCCCCTGATGTTCAGGATGAACCGCAAGATCTGCGATATAACATTCTCCCGGCAATGGGTCATAGTTCAAGCCATAGAGCGTGGCCAGCAGCAGCAGTGTATTTCTTGTGCCAATCCCTGAAATTTGCTTCCATACAGAAAGCTTGGCGGATTCAGCCGCCTTTCCGGTGATACTTACAGAGTTCTTGTGCCACTTCAGGCTAAGGGTACCGACCACGGTCTCCCCTTGCAGCGCCACCACCCGCTTCGTGTACGGACCTTCCGCCGTATAGCCCAGCAGCTGCTCGAAAAACCAAGCAAGCCCATCCGGCTCAATCTTGGTTCGCGCAGTAAACTAGCCCTGGAATCCATGGACAATGATCCGGCTGACCTCGCGGTTATACCCAGGCTGCATGTCTGCAATCGTAACCGTTGTAGCAATCGAAGTGTTCGTCACCTTGCATCAGCACCTCCTGTAGCGTCCCCAGATTCAATGCAGAGCAAAATTTCGTAATGTAGCTTGTCTCTGCTGAATAAGGAGAGGTAGGATTTCTCGATGAGAACAAGGGGACCCGGAAGTTCACCATATTCTTGCTCAGCATAGCGGCTGAATTGTCCGATCTCTTCCTTAAGCACGGATTCATCTGTTACCTGTAGCCGGCAAGAGAGATATTCTCCCGCCGGCAAGACCCGCCCTACTTCTCCGCCGGGCTCTACAGCCGTATACAATGACACAGTATTCGTACGGTCGTAAATATAATGAATATCCGTTTCGGACAAGGCGTTCACTCGTACAGACTGCTCCGCCAGTGTTCTCGCATCAAGAGTTGCTGCCGAATCCATTTCAAACCACTTCTGCAGCGGCATTGCTTCCCGCATCTTCACCTGGCAGCTCTGTTTCTCCATTTGGAAATCGCCCTGCTCCTGCAGAACCTTCAGAATGAACTGCTCCAGCAGCTGCAGCCGGGCAATCTCTCCACCGATCTCTACCAGCGAGCGGTGCAGCTTCTCTTCCATTACCTGTTGTCCGGATTCCGCCATACATTCCTTGACCGCCTGCACAGGCATACCCAGCTTGCGCAGCAGTATAATTTGCGAGAGCTGATAGATCTGGTCTATGCCATACTTGCGATACTGGTTCGTATCCGTATAGGAAGGGAGAAGCACCCCTTTTTCCTCGAAATAACGGATCTGATGAACCGACACCTGCATAAGCTCGGCCAACTCGCCAATTGTAATTTCCGCCCCCACCAGTCATCCTCCTCACTTCCCTGCTTATGGCTTCAATGATATACCTTAGGCCAGACCTAAGGTCAATGGCTTTATCTGAAACGTAAAAAGACGGCACAAAAAGAGTGATGCACTTGATGTACACCCCTCTGCTTGTGACGCCTGACATTCTCTTGTTCAACCCGCATAAAAAACGCTTTACACCTCAAACTCCCGGTACTCAAAATAATCAAAATCCGCCGCACGCAGCGTTCCGCTCAAATCCTGCACACACATTCCGATAAATGTGCCGGTAAACCGGATATAGGCCGGGAAATCATCGGACAGATGATAGATTTCCAGTGCCCCGCCGATCTTCTCCCAGTCAGACTCGCCGGCCCGGTAGTAGAATTGGGCGAATTCCCGGTCGATCACTACCTTTAATGCTACGCTTGCTCCCGGCGGCAGCGGGACATCCGCAGTCAGGTTATCCTCATAGACCCCGTCCCGGGAGCGGATGATGCCCACGCATTTCCCGAGGGTCTCATCATGAGTGATCCGCAAGTAGAGGTAATCCTTCGTATCATAATAGACAATTAATCCGGCCATCTGCTGGAAGTGCTGCGGCTCGAATTCAATGGCGGTTTCGGCGCTGCAGCTGAAGGCCTGCTGGCGCAGGGCAACCAGACTCTGGCGGTGCATGGAGCTCATGGATTCTCTGCCCCGGAGGCGCAAATATCCGGGGCGCTCCTGTAGCGAGAGCCACGCTTCCTCAGCAGGCACACGCAGGGTGCTCCAGCGGACATCCAGCTGCGGGACATCGAAATCATCACGGGGAGCCGGAGCGGAGAATGGATGCTCCGGAATGTCCGGACCCGGCACAGTAAGCGCCGGGGCGTTTCCGCCTCCGGCCAGGGCAAGCCAGCCGTCCTCCGTGAATACGCAGCGCTGAATCGCTGTCTCCCGGCCGAGATTGCAGTAATGGTCTTTCACGGGACGGCCGCACAGATGCACCATATACCATTCGTCTGTATGCGTGTGTACAAGACTGGCATGTCCCGCCTTCTGCAGCTCCAGTTCACGGTTTCCGGCAGAGGTCAGCAGCGGATGATTCGGAGCTGTCTCATACGGACCTTCAATCTGCTTCGACCGGGCCACCGTCACCGCATGATTATACTGTGTACCGCCCTCAGCTGTGATGAGATAATACCAGCCGTCCTTCCGGTACAGATGCGGCCCTTCCGTAAGCTTCAGCTCGGTTCCCTTGTAGATGGGAATGACCGGACCGGTCAGCCGCTGCTCAGTTGCGGAATATTCCTGCAGCACAATCCCGGCGAAGCTGTTATTGCCGGTCCGGTGATCCCACAGCATATTAACCAGCCATTTGCGCCCGTCATCGTCATGGAACAGCGAAGGGTCGAAGCCGCTGCTGTTCAGGTATACAGGTTCAGACCAGGGACCTTCGATATTCCCGGCAGTCACCAGATAGTTAGGCGTATCCTTGAAGGCACCCTGTCTGCTTTTGACATCGGTATAGATCAGATAAAAGAGTCCATCATCATAAGTCAGGCAAGGTGCCCACACGCCTCCGGAATCCGGATCACCTTCCATATTCAGCTGCGACTTGCGGGTTAGTGCATACGTAAGCGGCCGCCAGTTCACGAGATCGCGGGAATGATGAATCCGTACGCCGGGAAACCACTCGAAGGTGGAGGTGGCAATATAATAGTCTTCTCCCGCCCGGCAGATGGACGGGTCCGGATGAAACCCGCGTAGAATCGGATTGTGAATCAGTGTTGTGCTCATCTTGTCTCCCCCAGTGCTTGCCGTCCTGCTTCCAGTAAGGCAATAATTCTATCCGTATCGTAGACACAGCCCTGCCAGGTCCCTCCGCTTGCCGCCTGCAGTGCGGCCCATAGCCGGGTATCATCCGGCAGGCCCGGATCAACGGCAAGGCCCGGATGCGGAGTCCTTGCGTTCAGAAGCTCCGTTCCCGCTTCCTTCGACAGCGGCTGTCCGCCTTCTCCGCTTTCCCCGACCAGATTCACGCTCCCTTCCAGCTTCACGGTATCGATCAGCACTTCTACCCAGTCATTATCCCGTAATTTGCCCAGAGGACCGCCGGCCAGCGCTTCCGGTCCCATATGACCAATACAGGCTCCCGTGGATACCCCCGAGAACCGGGCATCCGTGATCAGCGTGACATATTTGCCGTAAGGCAGATGCTTGAGCGCGGATGTCAGCTGGTAGGTCTCTTCCATCCCTGTTCCGCTGGGCCCCCGGCCGATGATGGCCAGAATATCCCCGGCCTGCACCTTACCGTTCTTGATGCTACGGATCGCATCCTTCTCGGCAGTGAACACCTTCACTCTCCCCGTATGCCTGTAGACTCCTTCGCTGTCCAAGACGGAAGGGTCAATCGCTGCCGATTTGATGACTGCACCTTCGGGGCAGAGATTCCCTGTGGGGAACGTCATCGTGGAAGCCATCCCCTGCCGCTTGGCCTCTTCCGGGCTCATGATCACAGAATCCGGGTCAATGCCATCCGCTTCCTGCAGTCTCCGCCGCATGTCCGCCCGTCTCTGCGAGGTCTCCCACCAGTCCAGATTCTCGCCCAGCGTCCGCCCTGTCACGGTCAATACGGATTCGTCAATCAGCCCCAGCCGCCGTAAATGCAGCATGACTTCCGGAACACCTCCTGCCAGGAACACGCGGATCGTCGGATGCGGCACCGGTCCGTTCGGAAGCACACTGACCAGCCGGGGAACCTGGCGGTTCACCTCGTTCCAGTCATCAACGGAAGGAATCTTCAGCCCGGCGGCATGGGCAACGGCCGGCAGATGCAGCAGCAGATTCGTGGAGCCTCCGAACGCGGCATGCAGCACCATCGCGTTCTTAATGGCCCGATCTGTAAGAATATCACTCATCACTATTCCGCTATGCTCCATATGCTGAAGCGCGCGGGCCGACTGGCGGCCGATATTCTTCCAGACCGGCTGCCCCGATGGTGACAGAGCCGAATGAGGCAGCGACATGCCCAGTGCTTCAGCAATCACCTGGGCCGTTGCGGCCGTGCCGAGGAATTGACAGCCGCCTCCTGGAGTAGCGCAGGCCCGGCAGCCCAGATCGGCTGCATCCTCGAGCGAAAGTTCACCATTGCTGAACCGTGCTCCGATGCTCTGCACCTTGCCGGCATCCTCGCCGTTAACCGGCGGCAGTGTAACGCCGCCAGGCACGATAATCCCCGGAAGCTGATGCCGCATTCCGGCCAGTGCCAGCATCATGGCGGGCAGACCTTTATCGCAGGTGGCTACGCCCAGAACTCCTTTGCGGGTAGGCAGGGAACGAATCAGCCGCCGCAGAACCACGGCCGCATCATTCCGGTAAGGAAGAGAATCGAACATGCCCGTGGTCCCCTGGGAGCGCCCGTCACAGGGATCACTGACATAACCGGCAAACGGAATCCCATGATTGGCGGTGAGCTCCTCAGCGATTTCTTCCATCATCACACCGATTTCCCAGTGTCCGGTATGGTATCCGAGCGCAAGCGGACTGCCGTCCTCCCGCAGGATTCCGCCCATCGTGCCGAGAATCAGATATTGCGGCCTGTTCAGTTGCAGCGGATTCCAGCCCATTCCCGCATTCTGGGTCATTCCGAAGATTTCCCCGCTTGGGGCATTTCGCAGCACCTCACTTGTAATCGGAAGCTTGCCTGCAGGCCCTTCCGCAGCGGTATGTACAGGAACAGTATCATCTATGGCTTCCTTCATAATCTCATGCAAAGTCAGCTCCACACTTAACCCTTCTCTCCTTCAGGATGAACTTGCCCCGACCATTAACACAAGGATAGTTTCCTCGCCAGCTCTATCACTTCCCTGACCGCAGCCTCCTGTTTATCGGCAAAAGCATGCTGCAGCATCGTGGTGCTTACAGCGGCAACGGCATTTCCCGCAGCATCCAGAATCGGCGCAGCCACGCAGCTGATGCCCTGAATAATTTCTTCCCGGTCCACTGCGTAACCGGCCTCGCGAATCTCAGCCAATGCAGCCGTGAATTCCGCCCAATCCGTCAACGTGTGAGACGTAACCGCAGTTAAGGTTTTGCCGGAATAACGTCTTATGAGCTCGCCGTCCGGCAGCAGTGCAAGCATCATCTTGCCCATGGCGGTCGCATGCGCCGGGAACCGCATCCCGGGACTGGACTCCAGCCTCACAAGGGAGGGACCTTCCTGCTTGGCCAGATAGATAATCTCATCCCGGTCAAGAACCGATAACTGAAAGGTTTCCCCGATTACCCTGACGCTCTGTGCAGAGCCTGCCAGGAAGCGCTCCACCAGATTCGTATTCTGCTTAAGCGATTCGTTGTAAACCGTATTATAGTAGGAAACCCCAGCCCCCAGCGCGTAAGCCTCCCTGTCATCCTTCACCACCCATTGCAGGGTTTCCATTGTACGCAGCAGCGAGAACATGGAGCTTTTGTTAATGCCCGTTTCATCGCACAGGTCGGTCATCTTATGTTCTCCGGGCTTCCTGGAGATTGCCGTAAGAATCAGATCGGCCCGTTCTAAAGCTGGAACCCAATATTTCCGGTCCAAACCTTCATTCCCCTCTCATAAATCAATTGATTAAGCACTCTTAGTTCACTATAATAATCTTATGTTTATAATAACAAACCTGGAGGCGGAATAAAATGAAAATTTCTAACATGACCATGAGACCGCATCATACAGGCATCATTCCCCCGGTTCCGACGATTCTGGATCAATCCGGAAAATTCGACCCTAGCGGAATGAAGCTGCTAATCGACAGCCTGATCCGGCAAGGGGTTCAGGGACTCTTTTTCCTCGGGACAGCCGGAGAATTCAGCCTGTTCAGCACCGAACAGCGCGAGGAAATCGCTGAGGTATGCGTTAAATACACGAATGGCCGTCTTCCCGTATGGATTGGCACCGGCAGCAATACGACAGCAGAGACCCTCCGCCTTAGCAGGCATGCTGTGGAGCAAGGGGCGACAGGCGTCGTTGTCATTAATCCTTATTATTACAAGCTTAGCGAGGAGGCTTTATTCTCGCATTATGCCTCTATTCTGGAAGCCGTTGATGTGCCGCTGATGCTGTACAACTTCCCGGCGCTGACTGGCCAGGATCTGAGTCCGGCCTTCGTCAGCCGCCTTGCCGCCAAATATACAAATGTAACTGGAATTAAGGAAACTGTAGACCAGCTCAGCCATATCCGGCAGATGATTATGCAGGTGAAGGCGGTTAAACCGGACTTCTCGGTATTTTGCGGTTTCGATGAATATCTGCTGCCTACGCTTGCTGCCGGTGGAGACGGGGCGATTGCCGCCAGTGCCAACTTCGCACCGCAGCTGATGCTCGGGTTACTCAGCAGCTTCCTGAAGAATGATATGGCAGAGGTGCTTGAGTTTCACCGGAGAATCATAGAGATCCCTCCGCTGTATAGTATCGATGATCCTTTCATTCCTTCAATAAAAGAAGCCATTCGTCTGGCTGGTGTGCCGGTGTCCACCTTCTGTCTTGCACCCGCAAATCCCTGGAACGCAGACAAGGAGGTTACTTTGAAAGAGATTTTTAGCCGGGCGGGAATCTCCCAAGTCTCTATCTAGTCCATAGTCCGCATAACCCAAAAACGCGGCTGCGCTACTCTGCCCGGACCGCTTGGCCGCCCCCTTAGATCCGGCACACTGGTTCAGTCTTTATTCTCCGTGCGGAATGCTCTATACTTTTGTTCAGATGCACAATAGAAGAGACTGAGGCTGCCTAGGCAGCCATCCGGGCACGGCGAAGGGGGGAATTCCGGTTGTTTCAGCTATCCGAGAAGCAGGCGCAGGAAATTGTAGACAAAATGATGATGGATATTCCTTATAACATCAACATCATGAATCATCAGGGAATTATTGTCGGCAGCGGAAAGAAAGAACGGGTCGGCACCGTTCACCAGGGGGCAGTCAAGGCCTTGTCCACCGGACAAATGGTCGAGGTGCTGGAGGATGGTCTGTATGAGAAAAAAGGGACCAACGAACCGATTGTCATCGGCAACACCCGCGTTGGTGTGATCGGGATTTCCGGAAGCCCTGAGGAGGTCCGGCCTTTTTGCAACATCGTAAGAACCACGGTATCCCTGCTCATCGAACAGCGGAACACGCTGGAGAATCTCGCGAATGAGGCAAACCGCAAGAAGGCTATGCTGGAAATGCTGCTCGCCCATCAGGGAGCGTACTCCCAGAAATTAAGAAAAGAAGCTGCTGCCTACAATATTGATCTGCTGCTGAAGACTACGGTACTCTATCTCAAGCATTTCAATCCGGAAAAAGATGCTGCCAAGCTCCTGCTGCGTTACCCGTCCTTCCAGCTGGATGAAGATACCTGGCTGCTGCTGATCCAGAACCGTCCCGACTGCAGCCCGCTGATTACAGAGCTGCTGCATAACCAGCCGCTCCTGCTGCTGGCCTCCGGCAGACTGGAAGCGAGCATTGCCGAAGGGTACCGCCAGGCCAAATCGGCCTTGGGTATACTGCTTGCGCTGAAGCCTGCTTCACAAGCCATTACCTTCGAAGAAGCTGAATTTCTGGTGAAGCTCAGCCATGCGAAGCTGTCGGACAAACCCGGCAGGGCGATCAAGCTGGAGGATACCGCCGATCTGCTGGAGACGCTCAGAAGCTTCGTCAACCATAACTGCAGCGTCTCGCAAACGGCCGATCATCTCAACATTCACCGCAATACTCTGCAATACCGCCTGAAGCGGATCGAGAGTATTACCGGCAAAGACCCGAGGAATCTGCTGCAGCTCTTCGAGCTTACGTATGAACTGCTGGCGCTCTATAAGTAGAGCGTCTTCTCGTGTTGTTATGTCCTGGCGAGGGTGCGTGCGGGTGAGGGTGCGGGTGCGTGAGGGTGTGCGCGGGAGGGTGTGCGAGTGCGGGCAGGCGGTCGGGTCCGTCGGCGGGGTGCGGGTGCGTCGGCGGGGTGCGAGAGGGCGGGCGGGTGTGTCGGCGGGGGCTCGGGCGGGGATGCGGGTGCAGGCGGGCGGATTGCGCGGGCGGGGGCGTACCGTGCGTTGAATTACTGCCTCGCGTTTCCAAATGTTGTACATAATACAACTCGGAATCATAATTTCAGGCGGTTTCGTAACGATTGTTGTATGAAATACAACAATCTGTGATTAGACCCGATATCATGGGGAGAATGTTGTATTTCGTGCAGGATTTCACCTCTGCCTAAGATTACTCTCCCCTATACAAAACTAATAGCCCCTGGGAATTATCCCAGGGGCTATTCAATCAGACTCAATTCAACTCAATCCAATTCAACTCAGCTATTCGCCCAGCTTAACTATTCACTCAGCTACACTAATCCCCCAGCTCCACTATTCTCCCAACTCAACTGTTCACCTAGCTACATTATTCACCCAGCTTCACTATTCACCTAGCTACACTAATCCCCCAGCTCCACTATTCGCTAAGCTTCAGCAACCTCGCAATATTCTCACAAGTCCGCTCGACATTGGCCGGGCCTTCAGCCAGCAGCTGCTCCAGGCTGGAAGCACCCGGGACTATGCCGAAGATGGCATCGATGCCTTCTGCATACAGCGTTTCAATTCCTTCGCCGATGTAACCGGCCAGGGCAATCACCTTCTTGCCGTTGGCCTTTGCGGTACGGGCTACGCCATACGGTGTTTTGCCGAATTTGGTCTGGAAATCGATTCCGCCTTCACCGGTAAATACGAAGTCCGCATCCGCCAGCTTCCGCGCAAGACCCGTGTATTCAATCACGATCTCGATCCCCTTCTGGAGTGTGGCCTGTGTAAAGATCATAAGGCCTGCCCCCAGACCGCCGGCCGCACCGGCACCGGGAAGATCCCGCACATCCTTGCCAAGCTGCTGCTTCACCACCGCCGCATAATGAGCGAGATTGGCATCAAGCTGCTGCACCATTTCAGGTGTAGCGCCTTTTTGCGGGCCGAATACCGCTGATGCCCCATGATCGCCGCAGAGCGGATTCGTCACATCACAGGCCACAATCAGCTGAACCTGCTGCAGTCTTGCATCAAGCGAGCTGATGTCGACGCTGCTCAGCCGACCCAGACTGCCGCCGCCGCGCGGCAGCAACTCCCCCGCCTCATCGATGAATCTTGCACCCAGCGCCTCAGCCATGCCTGCGCCGCCGTCATTGGTCGCACTCCCGCCGATGCCGATAATAATTTTGTGGATTCCCTGTTCCAGACATTCCAGAATCAGTTCGCCTGTACCGTAAGTCGTTGTGATCAGCGGATTCCGGTCTGCCTTGTCCACCAGCTGAATGCCGCTGGCAGAAGCCATTTCGATCGCCGCAGTCTCTCCGTCGCCAAGAATTCCGTATTTCGCTGTAACCGGCTGTCCCAGAGGCCCCACGACTTTTTTATAATGAATCTCCCCGCCGGAAGCATCGACAAGAGACTGTACCGTCCCCTCTCCGCCGTCTGCCATGGGAACATGGATATAAGCCGCTTCCGGATAAATCTTCCGCAGTCCGCTCTCCATCGCAAGACAGACTTCCTTCGCAGTCATACTCTCCTTAAAAGAATCCGGTGCCAGTACAAAGGTTTTCTCTCTCATTTCCACACCCCGTATATGATATTGATATTAGAATAAAAATCCGTAAACCAGCGTAGCCACAATCGTCATCGTTCCGCCGACAAGCGCTTCGTAAGGAATCAGCCCCATACGCTGCTTGATCGTCATCTTCATACTGTCAGCAGTAACGTGGAAGTAGGTGCCCTGCGGCAGCGAGTCGATGACCGTCGCTCCGGTATGGACCATAACGGCTGCCGCCAGCGGAGCCGTGCCCATATCCAGAATGGCCTGTCCGAAGGAGCCGGTCGCCACAATAACCCCAGTCGAAGTGGACGCGGTTGCCGCTGCCATCAGAATACCGGAGATCGGCGCCAGGAACGTGCCGGAGATACCGGACAGCTCAATGAGATGAACCACCTGATTCGATAAATCCGAAGCAGATATCAAGCCGGCAATTCCGCCTGCCCCGATCAGGATCAGGACGGTGGCAGTCATTTTACTGAGACCGGAGGAAGTATACTGCAGAACCTTGTTCCCCTGCCCCATCGCCAGCATACCGATAATTCCGGCCAGCGGCAGAATATAAAGCGCATCCACTTTGAGTCTGGCCAGTGCTTCGATCCCGGAGATCGAACCGATTGGATTAATCATCAGCAGGACAATCGCAACCAGAGGAGCGACAATCGCTCGGCTGAGCGGCGGATAAGTAGCTGTATTCGCAGTGTCGGTACCGTTAGCAGCTTCTTCAGTGGTAACCATTATACCTTTTTTCTTCAGCAATGAGGCAAGGATAACGGTTACAATCAATCCACAGACGGCCGGGATCAGACCCGCCAGCATCACATGGCTTAAATCCAGGTCGAAGCCCCGTGCGGCTGCGATGGTATTCGGATTCGGGGAGATAATATTCCCGGCCTTCCCTCCGCCCGACAGTGCCAGCAGCAACGCTACCTTGGAAATCCCCATCTTGTTACCCACCGATAGAGCAATTGGAGCCACAATTAATACCGCTACCGGAATGAAAACCCCCATGGCCGTAATGACCATCGTTGCCAATGCGAGGGCGAGTATCGCCTTGCTTCCGCCGAACTTTCTCACAATAGCCTGGGCTATTGCTTCAGCTGCACCCGATTCCATCATGACACCAGCCAGAACACCGGCGGCCAGCACCCGCAGAACCGTGCCCATTACACTTTGTGTACCGCTTACAAGAACGCTTACCGTCTGTTCCAGATTGGCTCCACCAATAAGAGCACCTACAATGGCTCCCAGGAACAGTGCGTATACCGGATTCAATTTTCTAAGGATCAGAATAATGGCAATTGCCAGTCCTGCCAGTGCTCCGTACCAATCAATGATTAATCCTTCCATTTCGAATATCCCCCTAAGTACTTGTTGAACACGCTCTCATTATAAGGTCTTAGGGCAGCAAAAGAATATTGATGATCGGACGAAATGCATTGTGCAAGTGACCAATAGAAACCCGCTATATTTGTACTCCATTGTTAAAAGAGGACCTCCGGCAAATGCCGGAAATCCCCTTATTAACTCTCGAATATTAGGAAGCCGTCTGTCGTCTTGGCATATCCGGCTGTGGTGCAGCATGGCTGTGAACGATACTCCGTCTCACGAAGAACCCGGCAATCACACCAATCAGCGTGATGACTGCCGCCAGAATGAACGCATTATGCACGCCTGCCGCCAGACTTAGTGCTCCCATATCCGCTGCTGCGGTATCCAAATGAGTACTGATGTAGGTACTTTGGCCGGCAGTCATCACACTTACAATCAGAGCTGTTCCGACTGCACTGGCTAACTGCTGCAGGGTATTCATGATGGCTGTACCGTGCGGATGCAGTTCCCGTGGCAGCTGATTGAGCCCGTTCGTCTGCGCCGGCATCAGGGTAAGCGCCAGACCTACTGTCATGCAGCAGTGCATAAGAATGATCATGTAGACTGGAGTATTTACGTCAACGCTGGTGAACATCCACATGGCAGCGGACAGAATAATCATACCCGGAATAACCAGTACCCGGGGGCCGACTTTATCAAAGCTCCGTCCGATAATAGGGGACAGTATGGCATTGACCAGCCCTGCGGGAAGCATGAGCAGTCCGGCATACAGTGCTGACAATCTCAGTGAGCCCTGCATAAAGATCGGCAGCAAATACGATGTAGCGAAAATCGTCAGGAACCCGATAACAATAAACAACGTACCTGCTGTGAACATCGGATATTTGAACGCCCGCAGATTCATGATCGGCTGCTTCATCGAGAGCTGGCGCAAGATAAACAGTAAGAGTGCTGCAAGTCCGATAACAAGGCAGGCAATAACCTTCGGACTGCCCCAGCCTCCGTCTCCTTCGCCCACAACACTAAGCCCGTATACGATACCTCCAAAGGCGATGGTGGACAGGACAAGCGACAAAATATCAATCTTCGGTTTGGTGATCGTTGCCACATTCTCAATATTAAGCAGCCCGATAATAAAGTCGATCACCAGGAAAGGAACCAGCACCCAGAACATCCAGTGCCAATCCAGCTTGTCGATGATCAGCCCGGACACGGTAGGTCCAAGCGCCGGAGCTACCATCATCACGAGACCTACCATACCCATAGCCGCCCCGCGTTTGGCGGGTGGAATAATAGTCAGGATCGTATTGAAGATGACCGGCATCAAGATTGCGGTACCCGCTGCCTGAACCAAACGCCCGATAAGCAGCATCCCAAAGCCCGGGGCAAGTCCTGCGGCCAAGGTTCCGAGCATAAATAAGCTGATGGCAGTCACGAATAATTTTCTAGTTGTGAACCACTGCAGCAGTAAGGCTGAGACCGGCATAATGATGCTGATGACCAGAATGTAACCTGTGGTGATCCATTGTGCGGTTGAAGCGGAAAGATTCCACTCCGCCATAAGCACCGGCAGGGCCACGTTCATCATGGTCTCACTTAACAGACCGATGAATCCCCCCAGTAATAGCGCTACGAGCACAGGGATTACCTTGTATTTCACCTTGATTTGTGATGCCTCATTCATGTACTAACGTTCTCCTCTCGAATTGCCTATCCATATTATTTATATGTCCGATTATTATATGTTCACTTATTAAATGGAGTCAAGGTTTTTCTTTAACCTTTCTTTTGGCAAATTCATTCCAGATCTATGTCGACAGCATCTTTAATCGGGCAATGAAATCATGCATATCCGGCCCCAGCTTGGAGAAAAACATCTGGTCCGCGCTCATAACTATCCGGCTGGCACGTTCCATTACAGCTACACCGGATTCGGTCAGTGAGATCAGCTTGGCTCTGGTATCCTGCGGATGCGGCACACGGCTGATATACCCTTTTTTCTCCAGTGTTCTCAGCACTTCTGAAGCCATCATCGGATCGATATCAGAATTGTGGGCAATCTGAATCTGCGTCACACCGGACGCGCTTTCCCGCTCATTCAGTGCATGGCAGGACCGCAGCAGCGCAAACTGGACATGTGTCAGATCCACCTCCCGCAGCTCAGCTTTCATTAATTTTTGCCAATTGTTCGTGACTCTCCACATGATATACCCTATGTCTTCCGTATATTGCTCCATTCCCGCGTCTCCCGTCGTTGTTGCTGCATTATATTTGTTCATTATAAGCAGGAGAGGTAGCGCCGTCAAAAAATATAGATGCTCCCCATTCCGATTACTTTGCTGCTAAATAACAACATCCTGATATCCAACATCAATTACAGCTTCATCCAATAAACGAAGTCCCAGGCCATTCTCCTGATCCCATGTACAGTCAAATGTCAGTCCAATATATCTGCCTTCAAATCGTCTTGCAGATGGTACAAAAATTCCAACTAGCATGATACTTTCGAGAAGTTTATCATTTGATTCAATTAAAGGGTACTTTTCATTATATGAAACGTCATACCCAAGTTCAGATCGCTTCGGTTTGTAATAGTCTAAAATTGGTTTCAGAATGCTTTGTTGAAAAGCCCCCCAATTTTCTTTCAAAGTATTATATGAAGCATACTGTTTTTCACTAAATTCGCCATCTTCATCACCATCTACTATCAAAGAAATATTGACTTCCCCTCCGAAAATCTCAATTGTAGTATCCTTGCCCCAAACATAATCAAATTCAAGTTCACTAAAAACTGTATCATTAATTTTCAATCTAAGAAATCTCCTCCGATAACTAAAAATAGATCAACTATGGTAGAATCCGACCATAATTGACCTATTATGCATAACACTTTAGCAAGCATGATACTAGGAAACGATTTGTTATTTATTCAAAATACTTACTTACTATTTCAGTTAACTGGTCATTTCCCAGCTCAATGTTCATTAAATAATAAAGGAAATAGTTTTCTACTTCACTATCATTGAATTGACTCAGGTAACGAAAAGCAAGGATTGCAGTATTATCTTCTCTTAGACCTTCTTCCAATTTTGATTTTATATACCGTATTACTTGATTAACAAATCTGTTGTCCTCGGTCTTAATAAGACCATTAAGAATGAATATTATCTTTTCTTCATCCTCATTTTCAAAAACCTCACGCACTTCATTCTCTTCTAGCTCTTCACTTATTAGCTGTTCCTTGACCGAATTAAATATTGTTATAGCTTTTAACTCGTCATTATAATAGTCCTCCCAAAAACTTAGATAAGCAAATTGTCTGGGTAATAATGCTGAACTATTATTAGGCTTGTTCCATAATATCCAATCAGAATTAACTTTATCAGAAACACTCTCGAATAATGCGCTTGGGTAAGGAACAACTTGATTAGCATCATTTTCTATTCTATAAATTTCCTCACCGTTTTTACTAGTTTCAACAGAATATACTATATACTTATTATTCATTGATAGGTTCTCTTTTTTCTCTGAGCTCTCTTTAAGACTTACCCTCATTTATCTTACTCCCTTTATATTAAAGTCTTCATCCACCGCATCAATATATTGCTGCTGCACGGATGTCTTTGGCAAGGCTGGGGTATCGGGTATATCCCAGCCTCCGTCTTTAATTCGGTAACTCCTGAAAAAAATATGGAAGTCGTAGTAAAGTGATCATCTTATCTGATAGATACTTTTGCTGATATTGATCTAACTTTGAATTTATGATTACAGTAGCATCTTCTTTTCTGAATATTTGATCTGTACCATTTTCTACAAACACCATGTTAGGATTAAAAGCAATCACCATATTACCAAAAATTTCAAACAACACTTCTAATCCTTCAGAAAATAATTTCCCGAATAATTGAATCCCAATCTCCACATTAATTTCCATTCCATATTCTTCTCTTAAAAAATCAATACTATTAATATCTTCTAATTCAATATCAAGTGTGAAGTATTTACAGCTAAGACGAGAAAAATTTTCGTAGTTTGTCACTTTACCTTCAACTGCATCGCAAACTATGTCATAGATTGTTCTTTTAAGTGTTTCTTTATCCAAATTTGAGACCAAGTATAATGTACAATCCATCACTTCTAACCTCCAAATACCCTTGTAATTTGTCCATTCTTCACTAAAATTAATTCTTCTAGTCTTTTTAAATCTCCATCCGGATTTGCTTTTCTTAAGATTGTTTCGATAATTTCGGTAACTTTTTCATTTGGAAAGTTGTCTAAGTTCAAAACAATTCTTCCAGATTGTTTCTTTGTCTTTCCTGCTATTTCTTTAATTATACTTTGTATCTTTCCATCTGGTTTTGGAGCATAACAATCAAATACATTTCCTTCGATTAGAAAGTCCGGATTCGATCCCTCAGCAATGCCATGGCCATTTCCACCATCAATTTCATCTAACATTTCAATGTCATAGGCATTATCAGCCAATACATCGGCTGTTTCATTTTGTTTTTTGATTCCATGGGAGTCGCCTTCACCATACTTCCCTTTAGGTTTGCTACCCTTGAATAAAGAAGGTTCTGTAAGTTTAAGCTTTGAAACTTCACCCGGCCCCTCAATCCTACTCCCGCCACCACCCATTTCATCCATCGCATCAATATATTGCTGCTGCACGGATGTCTTCGGCAACGCTGGGGTATCGGGTATCTCACCTGCCTTGAAGGCCAGCCCTTCCGGCGTCTGTAATACCGGACCCAGATCCGGGAGCTTCTGCTTGATCCCTTTCAGAGCATCTTTCGCTGCTTGACTGACGACGTCTTCCACCCCGCCGATCACTTTACCTACTTTTCCGATTTTGGTGACCTGCAGTCCCGGAACCAGGATGGACGCTACCGATCCCAGCATCGCTGCCTTCTCTTCCGGCGTTCCTTCGTCAAAATTATGATACGCCATCTTGGCCGCTTCCACCAGTACTTCCGGATGCTCCATGATATACAACGCTTGATTCTTCATTTCCGTTGTTGTTTTGACCGGGTGAACCACAAGGTTGAAGGCAAACGTAGCCGTATCCGCCACACCCATGACGACCTC
>NZ_WHOB01000047.1 GCF_013141775.1 Paenibacillus phytohabitans | reverse complement strand
GTGTAGGAGGATTGTTGTATGAAATACAACAATTTCTTCATTAAACGGCCTGGATGAGAAGAAATGTTGCCTTTTGTACAACAATTTTGGATTTGAGCCGGTTTATGGAGGGGAATGTTGTATTTTATGCAGGATTTAACAACAGAGCGGAGAAACCCGGAACTTCTGCGGCGATAGCAGCGACGGGAAAGCTACCGCGCACGCCGCCCGGAAAGCTACCGCGCACACCGCCGGGAAAGCTACGGCGCACGCCGCCGGAGAAGCTACGGCGCACGCCGCCGGGAAGCTGCCGCGCACGCCGCCGGGAAGCTGCCGGGCACGCCGACGGGAAAGCTGCTGCGCACGCCTCTGGGAAAGCTGCCGCACACACCGCCGGGAAAGCTACCGCGCACGCCGCCCGGAATCCCCACACTTACCGCATTTAAAGCTAATTTTACGTAGAAATCATTCGTTCAGCTTATATAAATCAGAACTTATCATTCAAACAAAGGCGGGATTCAGATGAGTGGAACAATACAGCAGGTATGGGTAGATGAGGCTTGGAGTAAGGCACTGGAGAAAACGCGAGCAAACAGCTTGAGAATCGGCGCGGAATTCCCCCATGCCAGCCAAGGCGGCAAGTACGTACTGGAGACACCGAGCTGGTGGACGGCCGGCTTCTGGCCGGGCATGCTCTGGCAGCTCTATGCCGGGAGCGGGGACGAGAGCCTAAAGGCGATTGCCGAACGCTGCGAGCAGCGGCTGGACGAGGTGCTGGATGGTTATGTGAAGCTGGATCATGACTTAGGCTTCATGTGGCTACTGACCAGCGTAGCCAACTTCAAGCTCACGGGCGCAGAGGAATCACGGGTCCGGGCGCTTAAGGCTGCCAACTATCTGGCTGCCCGCTTCAACCTCAAAGGCCGCTATATCCGTGCCTGGAATCCATGGAGAGAAGGTGAGGACAACAGCGGGGTCGCTATTATCGACTGCAGCATGAATACCAGTCTGCTCTTCTGGGCTTCTGAAGTAACCGGAGACCCGCGTTACCGGCATATCGCCGAGGCCCATATGGATACGGTGCTGGAGCATTTCATCCGGCCGGACGGCTCTGTCTATCACATTGTCAATTTCAACCCGGAAACGGGTGAAGTGGTAGAGAAGCGCGGCGGACAGGGTTACGCACCAGAGTCGGCCTGGTCGCGCGGCGCGGCGTGGGCACTTTACGGGTTGTCGCTGGCCTATCATCATACCGGCAAGCAGAGCTACCTTGATGCATCCAAGCAGGTTGCCCATTTCTTCCTGACCCGTCTGCCGGAGGATCAGGTTCCGCATTGGGATTTCCGGGCTCCCGGTGAGATCGGCGAGATTCGTGACAGCTCCGCCGGTTCCTGCGCGGCGAGCGGCCTGCTGCTGCTGGCGAGCCAGGTGGATGAATCGGAGGCACATGTCTACCGGAACGGCGCGCTTAGAATTACGGAATCCCTCTACCGGAATTATGGGACCTGGGATAATGCGGAGGAAGAAGGGCTGCTGCTTCACGGTACAAGCAACTATCCTGAGAACCGGAATATCGATGTTCCTCTGATCTACGGTGATTTCTTCTATGTTGAAGCGCTGGCGCGGATCAAAGAAGCCGGCCCGTTCTACTGGGAGTAGGAAGATATGATGACTAACGGGAGAGCAGCATCAGACAAATTATTCTTGCGGATTGCAGACAATCCGCTGAAGACGCGGTCGGACCTTGTGACCGCTCTTGAACAGCTAACGGATCCGCTGCGTCCGCTCTACAGCAAAGGCGGCGCAAGACTTGAGATCGGCAGAACCGGAGCGAGCTATCCGGCAGCAACTGCCGGGATGGAGGGTTTTTCCCGGGTATTATGGGGGCTGGTCCCCTTGCTCGCCGGAGGCGGAAGCAGTGAAAATTGGGACATCGTGCTGAATGGCATTCGGCATGGCACCGACCCTGCTCACGAAGAATATTGGGGAGATGTACGGGATTACGACCAGCGTCTGGTCGAGATGGCGGCCTTCGGCTTCGCGCTTGCAGCGGTTCCGGAGCAGATCTGGTCACCGCTTGCTCTTCAGGAGCAGGATCACCTGTACAACTGGCTGAATCAGATTAACTCCCATCCCTGCTATGATTGCAACTGGCTGTTCTTCAATGTACTTGTTAATGTTGGGTTCCGCACCATCGGCCGTCCGTATGATGCGGTGCAGCTGGAGAACAACCTGCAGCGGATGGATGCATTCTATCTGGGAGAGGGCTGGTACAGTGACGGTGTTGACGGGCACTGCGATTATTATGGACCGTTTGCGATCCATTACTATTCGCTGCTCTATGCGAAGCTTATGGAGAAGGAGGATCCAGAGCGTTCCCGGTTGTTCAAAGAACGCGCCCGGCTGTTCGCCGCTGAATTCCTGGGCTGGTTCGCCACGGACGGTTCTGCACTTCCTTACGGGCGCAGCCTGGCATACCGATTCGCCCAATCTGCGTTCTGGAGTGCCCTGGCTTATGCGGATGTTGAAGGCTTCCCTGCCGGTGTGGTAAAAGGCATCGTTCTGCGCAATCTGCGCTGGTGGTTCAGCCAGCCCATCTTTGATGCAGCAGGCGTATTGACCATTGGATATACGTATCCGAATCTGGTCATGGCGGAGAATTATAATGCCCCCGGCTCACCCTACTGGGCGCTGAAGACTTTCCTGCCGCTCGCACTTGGTGAAGAGCATCCGTTCTGGAGCGAAGAGGAGCTTCCCCTGCCGGAAATCCCGGCAGTTATGGTTCAGAAGCCTGCACATCTTGTTCTGGTCCGCGAGCCGGCCTCCGGTCATGTGGCGGCGTTCAACAGCGGCCACCTGTACACGAATGAGCATACCCATACCTCGGCCAAATACGAGAAATTCGTCTATTCCACAGGCTTTGGGTTCAGCGTACCCCGTTCTGAGTGGGGGCTGTCGCAGGGGGCATTCGACTCCATGCTTGCGCTCAGCGAAGGCGGGGACAATCTGTACCGCGTGCGGCGCCGGAATGTGGAATCCGAGATCACGGACAACGTCCTCCGGTCGGTCTGGAAGCCATGGACTAATGTGGAAGTCCGTACCTGGGTGGTAGCAGGGCTTCCCTGGCATATCCGGATTCACCGGATTGAGACGGGCCGGGCACTTGACGCCGCTGAAGGCGGGTTCGCCCTGGGCCAGGAAACGGAGCTTGCGCAGCAGACCGACAACTCAGGCACAGCAGTATCTACAGCTTGGGGAACCAGCGGAATCAAAGGACTGACGGGTTACGGAAAGGCAGAGCTCATCTGGCCCAATGCCAACACGAACCTGCTGCGTCCCCGGACGGTACTGCCAACATTGACGGCTACGCTTGAGCCCGGAATTCACTGGCTGGCTTCGGCTGTATACGGTGATCCTTTGGCTGATTCTTCAGCTCATCAGGCGAACGGAGTCAGTAATATTCTGGAGCAATCTCCCGAGTCCTTGCTGAAGGTTACTTTTGCTGAGAATGGCATCACGGTTCAAACTACGGGCGGAACGGAAATTTTTATCCCGATACAATAGAAAAAGGCTGCATCTTCACGTGATTGTGAGGGTGCGGCCGTTTTTGATTATATGCATCCCATATGACCTCATCTAACGTGTTTGGAAATCGACTAATCCTTATTCATCACGCGGAAACTATATAGATTGAACCGCAAATCTTTACGTCCGGACCAGTAGCCGATCAATCAATTCAAGAGGGCTCTTATGGATCCGTTTCATGAAAGCTGCGACATGAGTACGGATGACGTAATACTTATGAAAAAAGACATTGTTTATTACTTCGTGTTTTAGCCATTTCCACAATCATTCAACAGGATTAAGTTCAGGGCTATATTTGGGTAGAAAAACAAGCTGAAGTCTCGGATTCTCTCGCAGAAACGGCGGAATTGCATCTGCATGATGAGTGTGAGCGTTGTCTAACACCATGATTCATCTTCAAATAAAAGATGGTCAATTTTTCCTTGGTTCAGTTTCTCCTTCAGCTCAGGTAAAGTGACCTCGCGGAATTGTTTTTGTTCCTCTTTGCTGGCTCGTACCAGCGTATAGGTGGCTTTTGTGTAGCTAAAACCAAGCCGATTCAGCATTTTAGAGATTCCTTATAGGGCATATTTCTCGCTGAACTCGCGAAGGATCCATTTTATGAGTTCAAGTTATATAGTATTTTTAGTGAATATAGTGAATATAGTATTTTAAAGTAGGAATAATCGTTGGTATAGAAAGGATGGAAATAATATGTTTAAAAAAATATACTTAATAGCCCTTGCATTGACTATTATTTCAGGAGTGGAATTAATATCCAATTCAAAAGCAGGCTCCTATCCAGAAATGGTAACCGCAAATAAGACAGATAAAAATCCTGTTAACACTAATTTTTCAGAATAACGTGAAATCTGTAGAATCAGTGAAATCCGTAGAATCAGTAAAAACGATGAAATCCGTAGAATCAAGACTCGCAAAAATGTATTTTAGTCAACTCTATACACCTTATGGCATTTTCGTGCCAGTAATGAACAAAGTATATTCAAGGAATCTGAGCTAGCAAGAAAGTTAGATCAAATCGGATCTAATACGAATCAACTAATTTTTGAAAACAAGTTCTTCTTAAAAGTAGATGAATCAACATTAGATAAATTGTATCCCAGTGCGTTACTCACAAATGAAACAAATGAAAACCCGGCTGACTGATCCTTATCCACTAACCTCTGTATTTCCAATATTTCGTATTTGCAAAGGATAAATATCCGCTTGAACACCGTAAAAGGTTTCAAGTTCAATCTATATATTTCGGAATCTCACATGTTATACGATAATAAATAAATTCTATTATTATCAAGATTCATAATTCCGATCATTACGTTGTCGAAGCTGGAATTAAATACATTAGTTCCTGTAATAGAAGCATTCGTTTGGTTATTTCTAATCATATAGTACCCCCGTGCAGCATCAAGCGTTATTAGCTTCGATGTTGTCTCGTCTGTGATCGCCCTAATTTTCTTGGAGAATGAAGCTGTGAAATCTGATGGAAGAGGAAGTTCAGACCAATGATTTGCGTGGCCCTTTTTCACTATATCATTCATGCTCTTAGAAGTGACCTGATAGATATATAACCGGTATCCATCGCCCAATGCTCCATATGATTTATAACTGTATATAAGTTTGCTTTCTTTTGGGAGCGGTATTCCAAACTTATCGTGGAAAAATTCAATCTCTTTATTATTTTTGAAATAACCTCCGTAAAATACTGCTAATACTATTATTAAGGAAATGAATCCAATAATAATTTTTTTTGTGTTTTTCATCTCATACCTCAATTTCTATCATTTATATAGTAAGAGTAGGGTTAGGATATATCTCCACGTAAAATAACTCATGCACAATATGGAAAACTGATTGTCCATGAGTAAACTCTAATTTATATTCCTAGTATTCATCCCGAGTGTTGAGCAAGATACATTAAGTTAACAACTCTGAACCACACAGGTAAAGACAAAAATTATGATTGAATCCTCCGTATGGTATTTACAACCATTTGGCCCCTTCACATTATCAACAATGGAATATAAAGTCAATCTATTCATCCTAATCCCGGTTTTCTCCCAGTATCTCCCCCAGCAACTCCCGTGTATCTGCCCACAACCTGCGCTGCATCGCTTCATCGCCGCCAGGGGATACCGGTACAATGGACTTTCCTGTGCCCACGTTAAAATAACCTCCGGTTACTGTCCCATAATGCGGGTCCACGATTAACCGGGTGATAATCTCTGCTCCTCTTCGCGGGTCTCCGAGCCGGACAATCTTCAGGATCCGTTCGATCACAGAAGCGAACCGCAGCTCGCGTCCCAGTCCGGTTACATTGAAGCCCGGATTCAGGGCATTGACGGTTATTCCGCTGCCGGCCCATTGCCGGGCCAGTTCTGCCGTGAACATGATGTTTAGCAGTTTGGTTTTGCCGTAGACAGGAGAGGAGCTCCGGGCAGTAAAAGCAGCAGTATCCGTTAGGTCCCCGGGCAGGCGGAGTACACCATGACGGCGCGAAGCCTCTGAGGCTACGTTGACTACTCTGGCCTTGCCTGCACTGCGCAGTGAAGTCTCCAGTCTATGCGTCAGCAGCCAGGGTGCCAGATAGTTCACAGCCATCATCTCCGGCAAACCTTCGGCAGTGGTGCGGGGCTCGAAGGCATGGATTCCTGCATTGTTCAAAAGTACATCGATGGAAGGGCAGGCGGCAGCAATTTCAGCGCCAACCCGGTTCACATCTTGCATCAGCGACAGGTCTCCATAGACAAAACGGATGTTTGCAGCAGGCTGACGGGCCTCGATGATGGTTCTGGTAGCCGCAGCACGTTCTTCACTGCGGGCAGTCAGGACAAGCGCATAGCCTCTTTCCGCCAATTGGACGGCTACAAGCTGTCCCAGTCCGCTAGTGGCTCCGGTGATGACAACGGTTGGTTGTTTAGGCATGGTTATTCTCCTTTAAATGACGTATAATTGATATATGTCCACTATAATTATATGGTGGATATATGTCAACTATATTGGTGGCGGTTATTTCTGAAGTTAAGGACAGGTGAATGAATATGAAGCAGGGCCCTATAAACATTAATCAATCAAAGCTTGACTCAAGAGAACAGCTGGAGCTGGCGCTGGGAGAGCAGCTTAACGCACTGATCAGCGCAGCCCATGCGCTGAATGTCAAAGCCGCCGCGCGGTTCGATTCCTCGTTGCAGCCGGCTGCCTTCCATATTGTCCGCTGGCTCTATTCCTATGGGCCGGCAAGTGCTGCCGCCATTGCGGAAGCAACGGCTATGGACCGCAGCGCGGTCAGCCGTCTAATCAAGCAACTGGAGCCTCTGGGTTATGTGAGCAGAGAGGCCTCACCCGATGACGGGCGGGCCATCCTTCTCTCACTTACAGAGCAAGGACAGCAGCAGACAATAGCTGCCCTGAACGAGAAGGGTTCCGTGTTCTTCGGGCGGACTGCGGTATGGAATGACGACGAGCTGCATCAGTTCATTCATATGCTCAAGCAGTTCAACGGGCTATAAGCAGGTGACGGCTTAGCGCCTCCTTTACTAATTACAAAAACTTGCTAGTTAGACCATGGATCCTGTAATCGCTTTCTCTATATAATGTGCGTAAGCATACGAAATCGGACAATCCGGGAGGAAGCTATTCCATGAAATCGAATGAGGACTTTATACTTGCCGCGCCAGACCAGGCGGTTCATATTTATCTGGACCCGAAGGGGGCAGATTATAACGGACTGCGCCGGGTGGCGGAGTCTTTCGGCGCGGATATCGAGCTGGTGAGCGGGATAACACCTGTGATTCTGACACGAAAAGAACAGCTCTCAAGAACCGTTGTCATCGCCGGACCCATAGGCGGAAATGAGCTGATTGACAGGCTGATTGCAGAAGGTATCCTCGACGTTACGGCGATTCAGGGCAAGCGGGAGTGCTACCGGCTGCAGCTGGTTGAGGCTCCACTGCCTGGCGTGGACCGGGCGCTTGTCATTGCGGGCAGCGATAAACGCGGGACAATCTATGGCATCTACTCCATTTCTGAGCTGATCGGGGTCAGCCCGTGGGTGTATTTTGCCGATGTGGTTCCGGAGCAGAACACCACAGTGTCCATTCCTGTAAGCAGACTGAATCGCAGTTCCAGAGAACCTTCCGTTAAATACAGGGGGTTCTTCCTGAATGATGACTGGCCGTCGCTCGGCTCCTGGGTCACGCATGCTTTTGGCGATTTCAATGAGGATTTCTACGACAAAGTGTTCGAGCTGATCCTGAGACTGAAGGGGAACTTTCTGTGGCCGGCGATGTGGAGTGCAGAATTCAGTCTGAATGGTAAAAGTAGTCCGATTGCCAATGCAGTTCATGCCGATGAATACGGCATTGTTATGGGAACGTCGCATCATGAGCCGTTGTTCCGGGCCGGCAGCGAATGGCAGAAGGTGTACGCGCAGTACGGGACAAGCAATCTGTGGGATTTCGCCCGCAACCCGCAGGCGATTACCGCCTTCTGGGAAGACGGAATTAAGCGCAACCGATACTATGATAATCTGGTTACACTCGGCATGCGCGGAGAGAGTGACTCTGCCCTTGAAGGCTCAGACCAGGAGAATATTGAGCTGCTGAAGCAGATTATCCTTACTCAGAAGGCCCTGCTGAAGAAATACAATCTGGAGCATATGCCTCAGGTTCTGGCTGTGTACAAGGAGGTCGAGAAGTATTGGTACGGTACGGCGGAAGCAGAAGGGCTGAAGGATTGGGAGGTCCTGCAGGATGTGACGATTCTGCTCTCGGATGACAACTTCGGCAATCTCCGCAAAATCCCAGAAAAACATGAGCAGCAGCGGGAGGCCGGCTGGGGAATTTACTACCATTTTGACTACCACGGAGGCCCGCATTCCTACGAGTGGGTGAATGTGACTCCGCTGGAGAAGGTCTGGGAGCAGATGACCATGGCGTTCGATTACGGCATCCGTGATATTTGGGTGGTAAATGTCGGCGACCTGAAGCCGATGGAGCTGCCGCTATCCTACTTCATGGACTTAGCCTATGATTTTGAAGCCTGGGGAACCGGAGTGATTAACCAGACAGAGGAGTACACCCGGCGTTGGGTGGAGCAACAGTTTGGATCAGACCTTACACCTGGGACGGTTGATGGAATTGCGCAGGTGTTAGCGGATTACACCCGGATGAACGGGCGGCGCAAGCCGGAGATTGTCAGAGCGGGCACCTTCAGCGTGCTGCATCATCAAGAGGCGCAGAGAGTGCTGGAACAGGCGCTCAGCCTGGAGCAGGCGGCGGCCAGGTATGAGTCTGAGCTCCCAGCGGCGCTCAAGGATGCCTATTACCAGCTGGTCTATTATCCGGCAGTGGCCTCGGCGAACGTGGTCAAGATGCAGATCTACGCCGGACTGAACAGGCTGCATGCCGGACGCGGCAGTGTACTTGCCAATACCTATGCCGATCTGGTACTGGAGTCTATTGAGCGGGATAAGCAGCTGGAGCAGCACTACAATAGCGGAATCTCAGGCGGAAAATGGCAGGGCATGATGAGCTCTCCGCATGTCGGCTATGTGAACTGGAACGCGGACGGCTGGAGTTATCCGGAGGTCAGCAGAGTGACCCCTGCCAAGGAAGCCATCATAATTGTTGGTGTAGAGGGAACGGAGCAGGGTTACACAGCAGGGACAGCGGGTCTCACTCCGTTTTCGAATCTTCAGCAGGAGACTTATGAGATTACGGTCAGCAGCGGCGGAGCCGGGTTCGAATATAAGGCAGTCAGAAGTGCGGAATGGATCAGGCTGGACCGGACCCAAGGCTGGGTGGATACTGGAGCGGCGATCCGGGTTTCAGTAGATTGGGAGAAGGTGCAGGGGGCGGCTTCGGGCCATATTACCCTTTCAGGTGCCGGTACAATCGTAACCGTTCAAGTAGCAGTGGAGTGGACTGATATTACTAATGTGCCGCCGATGACCTTCATCGAGACGCAAAATACCGTTTCTATCGAAGCGGAGCATACTCTAAACCGCGTGGCGAAATCCGGAGCCCAGTGGAAGACTATTAACAACTACGGACGGACCTTGTCTTCGGTCAAAATGTTCCCCGCCGGCAGCTCCTTTGATCAGCCGGAGGAAGCACCCTATCTGGAGTACCGGCTGCTCGTCCATCAGGACGGGGAATACAGCCTGACCGCCTATATTGCGCCGACTAACCAGTTGTCTCCAATCCGCGGCCTGAAGTATGCCGCCGGATTCGACGGGGAACCGCCCGTCACCGCAGATGCGCTGCCGCCGGGTTATGAGGGCGGTAATCATGACAATGAGCCGTGGTGCCGTGCGGTGATGGACAATATTCATACGCAGGTTACCCGTCATGTACTGGTCAAGGGACAGCATACGCTGCGCTTTTACGGACTGGATGCCGGACTTGTCCTGCAGAAGCTGGTATTGTCTGCCGGACCGCTGCCGTATTCCTATCTGGGGCCGGTGGAGGGCTATCACAGCTGACTTCCCGCAGGTTGCCGGGACCGCCGCCATCGTCAAGCAGATGGCGGCGGAAACCCGCAACACTATGCGCACTACCCTTACTCCCCGTCACTCCACGTTACTCTCCGTCACTCCGCGTTACTCCCCGTCACTCCCCGTAACTCTCCATAACTCCGCGTCACTCCGCGTCACTCACCGCAACTCCGCATCACTCTCCGTTCCTCCGCATCCTCCACGTTACTCCGCATTACTACGGAACTGATTCGGAGTAATCCCCTTATACTTTTTGAACACCTGATAGAAATATTTCGTATCATTGTACCCGGACTGCAGAGCGATATCCTCGATCCGCATTCCGGGATCTTTGAATAGCAGACATGCATGCTCTATGCGTATCTTATGCAGGTAATCGGTGAAGCTGATTTTGAGCTGCTGCTTGAACAGCAGGCTTAAGTAGCCGGGTGTAATATAGATTTCCCGGGCGACAATCTCACGGTTGATATCCTTCATGTAATTTTGCCCGATATAGAGCTTGGCTGCTTCCAGCAATTTGTTGCTGTTCTTCTTGGAGGTCAAATGCTCACTGACCAGAAGGGCAGTCTCAAGCAGAGACTGAAAGATATGATCCAGACTGGAGCGGGACAGAACCTGGATCAGCTCGGTCAGATTTTGTCCGAACACCTTGTTCACGTTGACGTTATTCTCAATGCATAATTTATACAGGGCGAAGAACAGGGCGAAGCTCGACTTGATCACCTGGTCCCTGGATACCGTTTCGGGCTGCAGGGCCACGTTAAACTGGGTAAGCTTCCCGGCAATTTCTTCGGGGGAGCTGTTCCGGACAGCCTTAAGCACCTCCTGCTCCTCATGCAAAGGGTAGGAGGATTGGGAGGCTTCATCATCAAATTCCCCGCTGAACTCCACAATTTTGCCGGTGCCTGTGTAGTTTCTCGTATTCAGCGCCTGGGATGCCTCCAGAAAAGAACGCCGTAAATGCTGAAGATTCTTATCTATACTTCCGATTCCGGCAGAGACCGTGAACCGGAGATAACTCAGGATATTATCCTGAATGATCCGGATATATCCGCTTAATTCCTCATGATCCAGCAGCTCATCCGTATTAAGGATCAGGACAATATCATCCTGATGTTCAAAGGCGATACATACAATCGTCTCCGGAAGGGATTCCTCGCAAATATTCTTCAGTCCGTATTTCAGCAGCTCCGTATCCTCATGCAGATATTTCTGGTGCAGCTGCCGGAAATTATCAATCCGCAGCAGAATCACGCCATACAGCAGATAAGGAAATATTAGATTGTTCATCTTCAGATTGGCCAGCAGCTGCGGATATGCAGGACTCTCGGTGAGAACCAGCTGGCTTAGGGTCTTCTCTTTCAGCAGGGGCAGACTCTCCCGGAAGCCCTGCCGCAGATGCTCCAGCGATTTGATCTCCAGCTTCTCCGATTGAATCTGCTCGGTGATGTCCAGTATTGTATTAAGAATCTCCTGTCTCCGGCTTGGTTTCAGCAGATAGTTGCTGGCCCCGACTCTAATGGCTTGCTGGGCGTAGGCGAAATCATCATATCCGCTCATAATCACCGATTTGATGTGGGGATACTTCCCGGAGACAATGGAGATTAACTCCAGACCGTCCATTTGCGGCATCCGGATATCCGTCAGCATGATGTCGACAGGATGGGTACCCAGAATATCCAGTGCTTCCTGGCCGTCTCTGGCCTCGGCAATAATCACAATTCCGTGCGCCTGCCAGTCGATTAGGGTTCTGATCCCGACACGGGCCCGTTCTTCATCGTCCACGATAATCATATTAAACAAGTGATAATCCCTCCGGTCCTCTGCGCTTATGCTTCGCATGATAACTTATCCTTCTATTTCTCGCTGAAACGCCCTGTCCTTAAAAGGACGGCGTAGCTGTTTCCACTTGAAATATAAGTATTTATAGGTTTCACGCTATCCATTATCCTTCTATTTTTGGAGAAACGGATGCCGCCTCTTTCAGAGGACGGCGAAGCCGTTTCTTCTTATATTCAGCCTAAATATCATTCAAGATAGCCGGAATTACGATCTCCACGCGTGTACCCTCTCCCGGGACGCTGGTGTATTTCAAAGTGAAATCCCCTTTATAGAAATGCTTCAGTCTGGCTTGGACATTCTGCACCGCGTATCCCCCGGTATCCCGGGCTGTATAAATATCCGATTCATCCGGCAGGGTGAGAATCTTCTGCAGGGTCTCGCTGCTCATGCCGCCCCCGTTATCTTCAATCACGAACATCAGTTGATCTCCGGTCCGTTGTCCGCTGATACTCACACGGCCGCCGCCGCGTTTACGTTCAATCCCATGAATCAGCGCGTTCTCAATGAAAGGCTGCAGGCTGAGCTTCAGAATGACATAGGGGTGCAGCTCATCAGGGATATCGATCACGAAATCCAGAGAGTCTTTAAATCTCATTTTCTGCAGGGACAGATAGAGCTCGATAAGCTCCTTCTCTTTGGCTACGCTGGTGAAGCTCTTGCCCTGGTTAAGACTTAATCTGAACAATCTGGAGAGGTTGATCACCATCTCACTGATCTTGTCCTGCCCCGCAGCTTCGGCTTCCCAGAAAATTGTATCCAGCATATTGTACAGAAAATGGGGGTTGATCTGGGACTGCAGCGCCTTGAGCTCCGCTTCCTGCTCTTTAAGCTTGAGCAGATAAGCATCGTCCACCAGCGCCTTAATATTGGCGACCATGTTGTTGTACCCCCGGCTCAACTGGCCGATCTCATCCCAATATTTAATGTTAACCTTCTCTTCGAACTGACCGTTCTGGAAGCGGCGCATCGACAGCAGAAGGGTCTTGATCGGTGCAGTCAGGAATGAGGAGAAAAACATCAGCAGGGGTATACTAAGGAGCAAACTGGCCAGAATCATGATCAGCACAGCCGACTTAATCGAGTTAAGCTCCTCGGTCAACGAACTCAGCGGCACACTGTACAGTGTAATCCAGCCATTGGCATTGATATTATAGTTCAGCAGCGTATCTCCGCCTTGCAGGTTCACGATGGTATAACCGGACAGAATACCGGCTTCAGCCTGCTTCATCACGAAGTCTACTGCCTTCTTGTCATACGTTTCTTTACCTGCGGCCAGGAGCTGCTTACCGCTCTCATTCAGAATAAGAATACCGTGGTCCTGATCATAGAGATCCGTCAGATAGGTTCTGCGGATCGTCTCCAGATTAATGCCGACAAATACAAAGCCGATTCTGTTTCCGTTTACAATATCGCGGATAATCCGGGTCATGCCGAGCTTGTCATTGCGGTTGCTCTGAATGAAGACATTATTCTCTTCCGTCAGCGGGAACCAGTAGGAGGCGCCGTTCAGGGCAACGGATTCCTTATAAATATTGTGCGGAGTGATCTTGTCCAGGCTGTAGGCCCCGCTGCTGTCATCGGTTGCGACCTGAAACATGGGTGCGGACAGGCTGCCGTACAGCGCCAGATAATCGAAATTACCGGTTACCAGCATCTGGTTCATCATGGACGCGGTTGGTCCGTTATAGAACTGATCCTCGATCTCGACAGAGTCGGGGGTGTTGCTTCTTAACGTCTCCTGTACAACGGAAGCCAGGCTGAATACCGTAACCCAGTCGGCAATCGTCTTCTGCATCCGGGAGAGATTGCTGTCAATCTGCTTAAGCACGCTCTGATTGGAGTTGCTTACTTTGTTAATGATCTGTTTTTTTGAGATGGTATACGAATATCCGCCTATAGCAAAAGTTACTGCGGTGATCAGAAGGAAGATAAGAATTGTTATCTTATATCGCAGATTCATATTTAAATAGAAACGCAGCACATGATCACTAACCTTTTTGTTTTTTAAAAGATAAGAATTTATATGCTTCGCGCATTAAATATTCCTTATCTTTCTCGCTGAAACGGTACCGCCTTAAAAAGGACGGCGAAGCCGTTTCCACTTATCTTATGCGTATTGCTGCATTTAAACAAGGGTGCCGGAAGAGGAGTCGACAATTTTAAACTTTACTCTCTTTTTCTCTACTGACCCCGGATCAGGTTCTCTGTTACGATGTGGTCACAACAAAGAAGGCGAGCACAATCAACAACAACTAGGGGGAGATTAAATGGTTATGAATACAAAAGCTACACGGAATCTACTGCTGATTACAGCGCTGGCAGCTGTCTCGGTACTCAGTGCATGCGGAGGCAACGATCAGAATGAGAGTGCAGGCAGTACAAACGGCAACTCCGCAGATCCCGCTGCTGAACAAGTCACACTGCGCGTGTTCTCCAACCTTCCGGACCGGAAATCGGGCCAGGGCCTGGCCGAGCAAATGGTGATCGACAACTATACCAAAGAGAATCCTAATGTGAAAATCGAACTCGAAACGCTGGCCGAAGAGCCTTTTAAGAACAAATTGAAAGCCTATATGGCCTCAAATGAAGCGCTGGATATCACTATGGTGCATGGGGGAGCGGAGCTTAATACACTGGTTCAGGCTGGTTATGTAAAAGAGCTGGATCCGGCCGGGTACGAAGGGGAGACCTACAACTTCCTCCCGGGCGTATATAAGTCTTTCACCTTCAATGACAAATTGTATGGCCTGCCCCGGAACAGCGACTATGAGGTCATCTACTACAACCAAAAAATATTTGCAGACAATGGCGTTAATGTACCCGCTACCTACGCGGAGCTGCTGGATGCAGCTAAACAATTCCGCGATAAAGGCATTGAGCCGATGTCGGTGAACGGTAAAGACCTGTGGAGCTTCGCGGCATTCTTCCAGGATCTGGTTATCCGGGTGAGCGGAGATCAGAGCCTGATGCTGGATGCGGTGGAACAGAAGAAGAACTTCACAACGGATGAGAGCTTCATCACTGCGGCCAAGCTGCTGGGAGAGGCAAGAGATGCCAAGCTGTTCCAGGAATCCTTCATGACCGCAGACTACGGCGCATCCCAGAACTTATTTACGCAGGGAAAAGCGGCAATGTGGTACATGGGCTCCTGGGAAGCGGGAATGGCTACGAATGAAAGTCTGTCCGAAGACTTCCGCAATAATGTGGCTGTGCTGAAATTCCCGGTAGTGGATGGCGGCAAAGGCAAGGATACAGACCTTCTGGCCTGGAATGGCGGCGGCTATTCACTGGTCAGCAGCTCGAAGCATCCGGAAGAAGCCAAGAAATTCTTCGATTATCTAATGCAAGCAGATCAATGGGCCAAAACCGTCTGGGATACCGGCGCGGCTGTTCCTGCCCAGAAGTATGAGCTGACCGGCACGGAAAGCGGGCTGCAGAAACAGCTGACAGATGTTCTTACCGGAGCAACAACAACCGCAGGTTCACTGGGTCTTGATTACGGAACTCCGAAGTTCAAAGATGATGGCCAGAATGCCTTCGGCAAGTTCTTCGCCGGCGGATCGACACCTGAAGAGCTGCTCGCAGACCTGCAGAAAGCAGCGGAATCCCAATAACAAATATAGAGAGTGAAAGGGGACGGGGCAGGAATCTTCTTGCCCTTCTCCAATCTTAAGGATGGAGTGAGACTTCCATGCAAAAAGTATTCAACAATAAAATGGCCATCTTCCTGTTCGTCTTCCCGGGAATTCTCTTATTCTCCCTAACCTTTCTGGTCCCGATTGTGCTCAGCACATACTATTCGTTCCGGGATACCCTGGCACCAGGCACACCGTCTGCATTCATAGGGTTCGCTAACTATACGGAGCTGCTGTTTCACGATACACGTTTCTGGCTGGCGCTGAGAAATGCCGTCCTGCTGGGTTTGGGCTTCATCTTCATTCAACATCCGATTGCCATCTTCTTTGCCATTATGCTGGACCGCCTGGGCGGGAAAGCGGAGAAGTGGTTCAGAACGATCTTTTTCATTCCATGCGTGATTTCAGTAGTGGTTATCTCCAAAATGTGGCTGTCGCTGCTCGACCCTACCTTCGGTGCGTTCAACAAACTGCTGGATACACTGGGCCTTGGGTTCCTGAAGCATGCCTGGCTGGGGGACAGTAGTACGGCACTTGTTACGATGCTGTTCATTCTAATCTGGGCCGGATTCGGCTGGGGGCTGCTATTCTATTATGCCGGCCTCAAAGGAATCCCGGATGAAATGTATGAAGCCGCTTCCCTCGATGGAGCTTCGGGCTTCAAGCTGCAACTGCGGATCACCGTTCCGCTGCTGTCACCGGTCATTACGGTACAGATCACACTGGCTATGATTACCGCCTTGAAGCAGATGGAAACCGTGTTCCTAACCACCAATGGCGGCCCCGGCGATTCCACCCAATTCCTGGCTGTGTATCTCTATAACAAGGCATTCTCGGCCAGCCAATACGGCTATGCCAATGCCATTTCGATTCTTTTCATCGTCGTCTGTCTGCTGGCTACCTACCTCAGCAACAAACTTACCCGCAGTGATGCTACGGAATTCTAAGGAGGAAACACCATGACCAAAAGCACTAAAACCATACTATGGGTGTTCTTCCTTGTTGTCGCCCTGGTTCAACTGTTCCCGTTAATCTGGCTGGTGGATTTCTCATTCCTCAGCAGCAATGAATTCTACTCTTCAAGTATCCTGAAATGGCCAAGCGCACCGCAGTGGCAGAATTATATCAATGCCTGGGTAGACGGCAAATTCCTGCGCTATTTCATTAATAGTGCGTTCATTACTACGGTTACAATCCTATTAACGGTTGTGCTATCCTTGACGTTAGGGTATGCGTTTACACGGATGGACTGGAAGTTCCGTTCGGTATTCTTCACCATCATCCTGCTCGGGATTATGATTCCGATCCATGCCACCCTGCTGCCCAACTTCGCGATCTTCAAAGCGCTGGGCTTGACCGATTCCTATCTGGGTCTAATTCTTCCTTACACTGCGGTATCCGTGCCCATGGGGACGTTCATCCTGACCGGGTTCCTGCGGAGTATCCCCAAAGCGCTGGAAGAGTCGGCAATTGTGGACGGGGCGAATATTTACCGGATTGTGTTCCAGATCATCGCACCGCTTACAGCACCTGCTCTGGTGACGGTAGTCGTAACTACTTTCCTGAATTGCTGGAATGAGTTCATTATGGCTTCGACCTTCCTCAGCAAGGATGCACTGAAAACGCTGCCTTTCTCGGTCATGAATTTCGCCGGCCAGTATTCCTCTGATTATGGCTCACAGTTTGCCGTCATGGTGCTGACCTCCATCCCTGCGATTGTCATCTATGCGATCTTCAATGAGCAGATTACGAAGGGCGTTACTGCCGGTGCTGTAAAAGGTTAATATCACACTGCGTATGCTTCCGAAGCGAGTTTTGTACGAAGCAATCACAGGGAAGTAGATGCTCACAAAACTTTTAGGAGGACAACAATGGATCACTTGCTATACGGTGTTGCTTATTACGACGAATACATGCCTTATGACCGTCTGGATGAAGACATCCGGATGATGCAGGAAGCGGGAATCAATACTGTGCGTATTGCCGAGTCCACCTGGAGTACCCATGAACCCCAGAACGGCGTATTTAATTTCAGTCCGGTGACAAGAGTGCTGGATGCGATGCATGCTGCCGGAATTCATGTCATTGTGGGCACGCCGACTTACGCTATTCCTGCATGGATGGTCAAAGAGCATCCGGATGTGCTGGCCGTCACGGCACAAGGTGAAGGGAAGTACGGTGCGCGGCAGATTATGGACATTACCCATCCCGTGTATCTGTTCTACGCAGAACGGATCATCCGTAAACTGATGGCCGTGGTCCACAAGCATCCGGCAGTTATCGGTTACCAGATTGATAATGAAACGAAGCATTATGAGACCGCCGGACCGAATGTCCAGCTCAAATTCGTCAAATACATGAGAGAAACCTATGGAACGCTTGAGGCGATTAACCATCAGTTCGGCCTGGATTACTGGAGCAACCGGATCGACAGCTGGGAGGACTTCCCGTCGATGGTTGGCACGATTAACGGCAGTCTGGGTGCGGAATTTGCCAGATTCCAGCGCGGGCTGGTAAATGAATTTCTGGCGTGGCAGATTGGAATTGTCGGGGAGTATAAGCAGCCAGGGCAGTTTACGACACATAATTTTGATTTTGAATGGAGAGGGCATTCGTTTGGGGTGCAGCCGTCCGTGGATCACTTTGCCGCAGCTGCTCCGTTCGACATTGCCGGTGTAGATATCTATCATCCGTCGCAGGACAACCTTACCGGTGCCGAGATTTCGTTCGGGGGAGATATGACCCGTTCGCTGAAGCAGGATAACTATTTCGTCCTTGAGACACAGGCGCAGGCTTTTCCTGAGTGGACGCCGTACCCTAAGCAGCTGCGGCTGCAAGCCTTCAGTCATTTAGGCTCGGGTGCCTCTATGGTTGCCTACTGGCATTGGCATTCGATTCATAATTCGTTCGAGACCTACTGGAAAGGGCTGCTCAGTCACGACTTCCTGCCTAATCCGGTGTATAAGGAAGCCCGGACGATCGGTGCTGACTTCAAGCGGCTGAGTGATCAGCTGATTGGACTCAAGAAGACCAGCAAAGTGGCTGTTATGGTCAGCAACGAAGCACTGTCGGCGATCGAGTGGTTCAAGCTGCCCGGCGGCGTGATTTATAACGATGTGGTCCGCTGGATGTATGATGAATTGTACAGAATGAATATCGCCTGTGATTTCATCCAGCCGTCCTGCACACGTTTGAGCGACTATGAGCTGATAGTCGTGCCTGCCCTGTACGCCGTCTCTGACGAGGCGCTGCAGCGGCTGAATGAGTATGTGCGCAGCGGCGGTCATGCCGTCTATTCCTTCAAAAGCGGATTCACCGATGAGCAGGTGAAGGTGCGGCATTCAGCGCAGCCGGGCGTAATTCATGAGGCCTGTGGAGTGACTTACAGCCATTTTGCCACGCCTAATGCCTCTGCCGGACTTACCGGCAAGCTGTTCCCGGAAGGAACGGAAGCAGGCGTTCATACCGTTAGAACGTGGATGGAAATGCTTGTTCCAGACTCGGCCGAAGTACTCGCCAGCTATGATCATCCCCAGTGGGGCGAATATGCTGCGGTTACCAGAAATTCTTTCGGTGACGGTACCGCCACCTATATCGGATGTATGACGGAGCCTGCCGCGCTGGCGGTCATCCTGCGGGATACGCTCCAGGTTGCCGGATTGTGGGGCGAAGACCAGCAGCTATCCTTCCCGTTAATCGTCAAATCCGGTGTGAACCGGCATGGCAGTACCATCCGCTACTACTACAACTATTCGGCGGAGTCCGTGACATTCCAGTATCCGTATGGCGCGGGGCAAGAGCTTCTGTCCGGGAATCCCGTAGCGCATGCTGAGGAGCTGAAGATTGAGGCTTGGGGCGTATTTATTATTAGTGAAGGTTAATAAATTGCTTTAACTATGAGGAGTAAGTAACGATCCTCCGCATAGGGAGATAGGATGAGGAGGCAGCAATATGGACGTTAAAGATATAGTCTGGGTATCAAGTACAGAGAATGAACCATGGGTTTCCCGAAGCGTGGAAAGTCCAGCAGCGGAAGGAGCGGCGGATCTGGCGTTCAGCGGAGAAATTCATCAGAACATTGAAGGGTTCGGCGGATGCTTCAATGAGCTTGGGTTCGAGGCGCTGAACCTGCTGGCTGCAGAAGACAGAAGCGCGGTACTGCACTCGCTTTTCCATCCGGAAGGGGATCATAAATTCAGTATTTGCCGGCTGCCGATCGGGGCGAGTGACTATGCGCTTGAATGGTACAGCCTGAATGAAACCGACGGCGATTACGCCATGGAGCATTTCTCCATCGAACGGGACCGCAAGTACCTGATTCCGTACATCCGGGAGGCGCTGAAGCTGAATCCGGAGCTGAAATTATTCGCCTCGCCCTGGAGTCCGCCCACCTGGATGAAGTTCCCCCGGGCTTATAATTACGGCACGCTGCGCTGGGAGAAGGAGATTCTGGAGGCGTATGCTTTATATTTTGTGAAGTTTGTACAGGCGTATGCCGGGGAAGGCATCACCATCCATCAGGTTCATGTGCAGAACGAAGTGGTTGCGGATCAGAAATTTCCCTCCTGCGTATGGACGGGCGAGCAATTGCGTGAATTTATCCGTGACTATCTGGGACCGGCTTTTGAACAGCATGGACTGGATACGGAGATTTGGCTGGGTACGATTAATGCGCCGGAGCCCTGGGATGAATGGATGAAGCAGAAGGACAGCGGATTCGATGCTTATGCGCACACGGTGTTAAGCGATCCTGAAGCATACAAATATGTGCAAGGCGTTGGCTACCAGTGGGCGGGCAAATATGGCATTCAGCGCACCGTGCAGGCTTATCCTGAACTGCGCTACATGCAGACGGAGAATGAGTGCGGGGATGGGGAGAACACCTGGTTTTATGCCAAATATGTGTTTAACCTGTATCAGCATTACTTCACCAATGGCGTGAACGCCTATATCTACTGGAACATGGTGCTTCAGCCGAAAGGGCGCAGTACCTGGGGATGGGAGCAAAATTCCATGATTACTGTAGATCCGGATGAACCGAAGGCCGTGCATAATCCCGAGTTCTACGTCATGAAGCATTTCGCTCATTTCATTGGCCCCGGCTCCCGCAGAATCGGACTGAAGGGCAGATGGACAGGCAATGCACTGGCATTCGGGACGCCGGAAGGCAGACGGGTGCTGGTGATCGCGAATCCGTTCAAGGAAGCAAGAACGATTCTTTTGGCTAACGATGAGACGCATTATAAGCTGATGCTGGATGCGGAATCTTTTAATACCATTATTCTGTAAAATAGACTAACATGACTCCATCCGCCGTCATTTCAAAGCAGCTGACGGCGGATACCCCTTCATGCTTTTGAACACATTGCTGAAGTACGCCACATCATGATACCCGCAGTGCTCCGCCACCTCAGACACATTGAACCCGCCCGCAGACAGAATCATCTCGGCATTATTGACCCTGACCCTGTTCAGGAATTCTTTGCAGGTGGAGCCGGTATTCTGTTTGAACAGCTTACCCAGGTAGACGGGATTCAGTCCGATCCACTCCGCCAGAGCTGTAATCGTAACCTCCTCCGCATAGTGATCCATGATATAAGCCATGACTTTGTGGATTCTTGGATCAAGCAGCGGCGTCTCCTGATGATGGGCAATATTAAGCAGGCGGTAGACAATCAGCTGGAAGATGGCCCGGGCCTTCATTCTATAAAAAGGCTGGCCGCCCATCCAGTTATGCGAGAACTCCCTGATATCATCGAGGATTTCCTTGGTCATCCGGTTCTTGGTTACGGTCTCAAACGGCAGGTGTACATGATTATCCGCCCCCGTCCAGAAGAAGTTGAACGCAAAGGAATGCATGGGTGCCTCGGCAAAGGTATGGGCTTCCCTTACACTGCCGGAAGGGACATAGAGCATATCTCCGGCTTCTACAGTGAATTTCTCCCCGTTAATGAAGTAATCCGCTTTGCCTTCCACGATGAACGACAGATCATGGAAATCTATGGTGCTGCTGATAATCTCCCAGTCGGCAAAGGATCTGCGGTCCACAAACAGAAAGACATCCGGCACAAGGTGCTCGTATTTGTGGATGTCCATGACGATCCTCCCTCCTTGCAGCTGAAGCGCTGATAAACACCAACCTATCTTACCATCTTTATAAGCTGAACTTAAGAGTGATGTAAGCCGGATGCTTAAGATCACTCTATTTAGAGCGTGATCTTCTCCATTCTCATCGGCCCGAGCGTGACAATTGCTTCATTGAAATGAAATTCGTATACGTCAAACATCGGGCCCATTTTTTCCAGCGTGCTTTCAAAGGCCGGATTGTTTTTCGTGAAGCCGGTTTTCAAATCATATACGGTATGCCCGCTTTTCTTAACGATAGCATCCGTCACGCGCACTAGCCTGCCTGCGGGTTCGGGGAGGGTTGTGAAGGCAACTTTATCGTTGGAAGCAAACTCTGCGGTTTTGGGGGACTGCTTAATAGTGGAGACATACACAATGCCCTTCTGCTGATCGTAGAAGTGGCTCATCACTCTCACGTTCGGTTTATTATCCATTGAGGTGGCTAGGGCCAAGTGTGCGCTGACCTCCATAATTTCTTTGAAGCCTTGTACATATTCCATGTTCATTCTCCTCTGTTAATGAATTGAACCGCGGGTTAGCGGCCTAAGCTGATAGTAGCATACGGAATTATGACAGCTGTCTGTCATGGTTGTTATGGTAGAATGAAAAAAGGTGATCACATTGAAAATAGACCGGTTAATCTCCATAATCATGATTCTGCTGGAACGCGACAAAGTGAGTGCCTCCAAGTTAGCAGAGATGTTCGAGGTCACGCCCCGTACAATCTTCAGGGATATTGATTCGATCAATCAGGCGGGAATTCCGATTGTTACCTACCCCGGGGTACGCGGCGGCATAGGCATTATGGAGCAATATAAGGTGGAGAAAAGATTATTTACCGTTTCGGATATTACCGCCCTGTTAACGGGTCTCGGGAGTATCCATTCTACGATGTCGAGTGAGGAAATCCTGAATGCGATGGCCAAGGTGAAAGGGCTGATTCCCGAGGAGCAGGTGCGGGAGATTGAGCTGAAATCAGGTCAGATCGTTATCGATCATGCTCCCTGGCTGGGCAATAAGATTCTGAAGCTGAATCTGAACGACATCAAGACAGCTATGGACAGGTGCAGACTGGTATCGTTCAGCTACAGTAACCAGGAGGGGACGCAGAGCAAACGGCAAGTTGAACCCTACAGGCTGGTGCTGAAGGACTCCAACTGGTATCTGCAGGGGTATTGCATCTCCCGGCGGGACTTTCGTATCTTCAGGTTATCCCGCATCACTGCGCTGGAGGTACTGGAGGAGACCTTTACACCAAGGGAGTTTGATCCCAAGCCGCTGCATCCGCCGGGCCAGCAAGTGATAACCCTTACGCTGCAGATAGACTCCTCATTACGGGATCTGATGCTTGAGCTATGCGGTGAAGAGAATGTAGTGCCCTGCGGGAACCATAAATTTACCGTGTACTTTCCATTTACCGAGAATGATTTCGGATATAATATGCTGCTGCGGATGGGGGATAAGTGTGAATGTCTGGGGCCGCCCCATGTGCGGGCGGAGCTGGTGCGGAGGATCAAGGGGCTGCTGGCGGTGTATGAAGAGGAATGATAGATAAGAGATTATCAATTGTACCCTCCGGAATTTCCTGATATACTTTTCGCATGTAAGTTGATAGGGGGTTACACTGATGGCAACGAATTGCTCATTAGCTAGGAAGTCCTCATGCAGAGCCTGATCTGGGGCGATACTTTGCGTGGGGTGCGGCAGGAAGATCTTGATCGCCCAAACTGATTTTATCGTTTCTAATTAGCAGGCTCTGCACCTTATTGGTTGACCAATAATAATAAGGGGCTGAAGAGCTGTGACTACAACATTTATTAGAAACCATCAATATAATTATATTAAGAAACAATCGGATTTCGTGCTCAAAACACTACGGTCTGTAGCAGATCGCCGTGTCCTGGAGACCGTACGGTACAGTGCTGAGGTGAATGTGACGGAGGCATTTTCTTCGCTGACTACCGAGCAGGAGCAGATGCTGAAGCCTATCTCCACCCTGGAGAAAGCCGAGGATTTCCAGCAGTATATCAGCGGCTTCGAGCCTTATCTGGAGCCATTTCCGCCGATTACACTGAAGCAGATTCAGAAGCTGTTTCCCAAGAATAAGAAGATGAAGTTACCTGATCTTGCATCGTTTGATTTCCGCTATGTGACGTATCTGGCCTGGGCAGACATTGCCACGAATAAGCTGTTCATCGTCTATCCCTACGAAGGACAATTCATTGGCGTAGAGGGCAGAATTATACCGACCCACAAGAAAGGCTATTGCCTGTTCTGCAACCGCCAGCAGGAGCTTGCCTTCCTGACGGTCAAGACTAAGCCTGAGCTTGCTTCAGCCGATAACATTGCTTCTGTGGGGCAATACGTCTGCATAGATAATCATGGATGTAATCAGAGTATCACCAATATAAGCTCGCTGGAGAGGTTCGTGCTCTCGGTGCAGAAATAAGTTTGCCGGAGAAGGCCGCCCTTAGGGCGGCCTTTTGTTTCATATACTCCTCTAAAGTGAAAAAACTGCGTAATTATAGCTACTATTTCAAAGCTTCCGTCCCATCGCTGGCGGTCAAACGGATTCGGGTAAAATGTTGTACGAATTACAACTCGAAGGCAGAAAAATCCGGGTGTCTGGGAGGATTGTTGCAGGAAATACAAGAATAGTTTGTTTAATAGACTGGAAGGAGGGGAAATGCTGCCTTTTGTACAACAATTCGGGGTTAGGAGCGTTATGGTGAAGGAAATGTTGTATTTCGTGCAGGATTTGTACTTGAGACACACACTTGTATTCCAGTAATTAAGGGGACATCGAATGAAAAATGGAAAAAGTATTATAAAAACAGCGGCGGCTCTTATTCCGAGTGTAGTTCTAATCATAATCTTAATTAGTCAATTTCCCTATACCGGTTTAAGTAGAATTATTTCGATTCCGATGATTCTGGTCATTAATATACTTATTATTGCTCTAGGATTGGCTTGTTCGCTTCGAGTGGGACAACGGTATTTATATGTTATGTGGGGAGGGATCATTATTGTAACATTAGCCATTACACTTGCGACTAGAATAGACTGTGGACAACCGTTAACGGATGGACCGATAATAGAAGTAACGGAGGTGTTCACATGGGAGAACAACGTCAGCGATATAACGAAGAGTTCAAAAGGGAAACTGTGAAATTTATTCAAGAACAGACGAAGAGCTTCAGTGAATTAGCGGAAGAGCTAGACATCCCTAAAAGTACACTGCATCAGTGGATGGGGCAATATCGAGAGCTCAAGAATGAACCAGCAGCGAGTGTGGATCGGGTGAGGGAGCTCGAAGCAGAGTTGAAGGAGGCTCGTCGTCAGCTTCAGGAACACCAAGAACAACTTGCTGATCGAGATGAAGAGTTGGCCATCATAAAAAAAGCAGTGCACATCTTCAGCAAACCAAGGAACTAAGATTCCAGTTCATGAAGAAGCATCGCTCCGAGTTTCGCTTGGAGAAGATGTGCAAAACCCTACAGGTATCCAGGAGCGGGTATTACAAGTGGCTGAGTGCGAAAGCCAGTCCACAAGAACTCCATAAGGCTGCGGTGCAGGAGCGAATTCGGTACCATTTTGCCGACCACAAAATGCGGTATGGGAGTCCGAAAATCACCCGGTTGCTGCACCAGGAGGGCTATACCGTCACGGAACGTACCGTGAGTGTGTATATGCGGCAAATGAAGCTACGCTC
>NZ_WHOB01000046.1 GCF_013141775.1 Paenibacillus phytohabitans | reverse complement strand
GTTCGTCATTCATGGGCATACAGTTTACAATAGCGTCTTAAGTCCATACATGTTGGCAATATACTTAACCTCAGGTAATGAACTCATCCATCTCCCACGTTGTCTTTTCTTCGCGTACCACCGGGTTAATCGCTGCAGAATATACCAGTCCAGTTTCGCTAATCTCTTTTGGCTGTAGTTCGTGTAGTAATAATTTCTCCACCCCTGAATCTTTGGATTGAGCCATTTCACATGTTCCGCGAATGATTTTGCACGCATACCGGGTGGTGCTAGTCTTTCTTTGACCACACCTCGAATGCGTTCCTCTGCCTTCTTCGTTAGCCACTGTTGCGTGGTATAGTACACCTTCCCTTGAGAAGTTTCTGCTTTGGTTTTCCGGTGGTGCATCCCTAAGAAGTCGAATCCTTCGTCTCCTGTCCATAAGCCTACAATGCGGGTTTTGGTCGGGTGTAGCGTGAGTTCCAGACGTTCCATGATTCTGCGTATAAGTTCATACGCATGTTCCGCGTCCTTTTTGGATTTACAGACCACCACAAAATCGTCTGCATACCTTGTCAGTTCTCCCACTCCACTTCCGTGTTTCTCCCACAACCAGTCAAAGTAGTTCAGATAGATATTCGCCAGAAGCGGTGAAATCACTCCACCTTGCGGTGTTCCTAAATCGGAACGCCTTACGTTTCCTTCTTCCATAACCCCCGCCCCCAGCCACTTCCGTATTAATTTCAAGATCCTCCTGTCATTGATACGCATTTGTACCAATTTCATGAGTTTCTCTTGATTAATATTGTCGAAATAGCCTTGGATATCGACGTCGACTACCCAATTTCCTTTGCGATTGCAGGCTTTCCGGATTCGATCTAGCGCTCCTTTCGCACTTCGCTTCGGGCGAAATCCGAAGGATACATCTTTGAAGTCTGCTTCGAAGATAGGTTCAATGACCAGTTTCGTTGCCATCTGCATGACTCGGTCGCGCACGGTAGGTATGCCCAGCGGTCTTGACTTCCCGTCTTTCTTCGGGATATAGTGCCGCCGTACGGGCTGCGGATGGTAATTGCCTTCTTTCAGTTCTCGCTCGCATTCCTTGAGGAAACTTACTTCTCCTTGTTCCTCAATATCTGCGAGCGTCACGGCATCTACTCCCGCAGCTCCCTTGTTCGCTTTCACTCGTTTCCAGGCTTCGCATAGCACATCCCAGCGGTAGACTTTGTCATACAAGGCATGGAATTTACGCTTGTTGTTCTCCTTGGCCGCATGACCTAGCTTTTCTTGGAGTTCTTGAACTTTTTCCTTGGGTGTCGTTAGCCGTTTGGCATTCACTCACTCGTACCTCCTCCAAAAGCGTAAACAAAGCAGGGCTCCTTTCCTCCCTAAGGTTATGTTGTCCTTAGGTTCCTTGGTACTATGAGCCCCTCGGACTCCCTTCCCACAGACGGTTCATTTCGTCTTCTGGACTTATAGAGCGTCTC
>NZ_WHOB01000045.1 GCF_013141775.1 Paenibacillus phytohabitans | reverse complement strand
GAAGTCACTACCGCATCAGGGGCACTCAGAAGCCCCAGGAAACGTTTTTTATGCGCATAGTAGGTTGAGGGTTGAACCTCCACGATACGTAGAACAAGTGTAGCCGAATACCCCCGCTTTATCGCTTCGTCGGCCAGTTCGAGTTTGTCTTGTAAGCGGGGTTGGCTTTTTTTAAGAGTTCACGCAGCAGTTCGATTTCCAGATCCTTTTCGCCCAGTAGCTTAATGGCCGTCTCCATCTTCGTCTCCAAGTCTTGGACACGCTCCGCATCTTCAATCCGTTCTTGGACGGACGGCGTAGCCTCTTCTCCAAATCGTTCCTTGTAGAACTTCACCCAATTGGCAATGGTGCTGGGAGAGACGGAATACTTTCGGGCCAGGAAGGAAACCTTGGTTCCATTGATCGCTTCTTGGGCTACCTTAATCCTCTGTTCGTCGTATAACTTGTTGCTTCTCATCGGCTCCACTCCCTCTTCTTAGTGTACCTCTTACATGTCAAGGTCTC
>NZ_WHOB01000044.1 GCF_013141775.1 Paenibacillus phytohabitans | reverse complement strand
TACAGATACGATTTGAAATAGGTGGGGAAGAAAAAGCCTACTTAGATATAGATAAGGTCAATATTAATTCTACTGAAATCAACGAGGGTTTTGAAAATGATCAGAATAATAATAATCTTTCTGATTTTTGGGAAACAACTTGGAGAAATGGATTAAGCAAAGATTCAAGTGTCTCGAAACCAGGCTATGATCCTATTGCAGGAGCTTCTCACTTAAGGATGTACAGTGGAACGGGAGATGCACAATCTTTTGTCTACACACTATCTGATCCAATTCCGGTTAGTTCCGGATATTCTTATGATATGAGTGCTTTTATGAGATATACCTTACCTGCAGGTAGGGCGGAAATTACAATTATTGAGGTTGACAGTAATGATCGTACTGTCACTGAATATGGGAGAAGCGTGAATAATGGTGGATGGAAATGGCACTATCATTCGGTTTTAGTCACACCTAACTATCAAACCCGTTATATCCGAATAAGGTTTGCTATAGGCGGAGAGGAGCGAGCATATTTGGATATTGATCAGGTTTC
>NZ_WHOB01000043.1 GCF_013141775.1 Paenibacillus phytohabitans | reverse complement strand
GGATATCACAACCTATTTCATAATACTACTAAATAGTTTTATTGTAATATTTTAGGTTGTATTTGTCTATGAGAAAGACCGCTGACATTCATCCCGCCACTTAGAGAAGTGGGGGAATTCTGACAGCTAACTGTTAAATTCAATACCCATGCCACTCCCCATTCCCTCTTTAATTCACTTCCAAACCTTACATTGAATTACATCATTCTACCATGACATATTACATGTAAGTGTTTGGACGCGAACAGGCAGAACTTCACTAAGGAAGCCCGCCTGTTTACACTTATTTCGCCTTTACCGGCTCCAGAAGGTTAAGATCCGGGCCCATCGCTTTGTCTTCGGGAGATACGTCCACAACAATATGAAAAGCCACTCTCATGGGAGGTAAGTCGATAATTTTGAATACATGCGGTTCCGTTAAACTGCTCATAAACACAGCCTCCGTCTCGGTAAGAATATCATCCAGGTCCAGCTTGCCTTCGTTCTGCCGCTCAACACCCCCTATCTCTTCCCTTTGCTTCTTGATAGAATTCACTTTATTCACTATGACTTTGCTGAGCCCGGCTACTGAATTCGCACGAATCACTAACTTTATTTCTTTGATCGGTATGTCCATCTTCCGCAGCACCGCCGTGATCCGAATACAGATCTGTTCATTTCGCTCTCCTCTCTGAGATCTCATAGCTATCGTATCACTTGACGCTGCGGCAATATCAAGGGGTAATCCTGGTGTGCCCGAAAAAAGTCATCTCACCCATCTCATTCTCTGCGATCCTGTAGGGATGGGTCTGGTCATAATATTTTTGGACAAATACTCCCTCACCTACTGGATAGAACTCAATATGAAAATTGCCGGAGAATCTCGTGAAATATAATTTCCCGTTAATGAATTCTATCAGGATTTTGTCTTCCAGGTACGTTCCGCAGTACATGCGTAGGCTACGCTCACTGAGGTGAAGCTCAGTATGCCGAACCGGAGCCTCCACCTCAACATTATGCAGAATATCTGAGATTGTATTGCCCAGCCGGTACTGATTGATAGCTTCGTTGTTCGATAGAATAATAATACAAATGTCTTCAGCAAAATAATTCTGCATATAGGTGCTGACCCCGAGGTGATCGCCGCCATGGGCATATCTTTCTTGGCCGTACAGATGGTGATGCTCCAGTCCATAGCAGTAGTTGTTATCATTCTCGCTCAAAAACCTGGTATATGCCTCCGGCGTCAGAAGCTTCCGGTCCCGCAGACAGGCATACCATTTATGCAGATCTTCGCAGTTCGAAACAATCCCGCCTGCACCAATGCTGAACTTCTCGTTGTAATATGGACTTTTGACCGTTTCGGCGAAATCCTTTGCATAATTATTGGATCTGTTCGCAATCGTAACAGAGTCGTCATCGACAGTAGTATTAAGCATATTTAAGGGCAGAAAGAGATGCTTTTGAATGAAATCCCCGTACTTCTCTCCAGTGACATGCTCAATAATCCAAGCCAACAAATTATAGTTGGAGTTATTATAATCATATTCTGTACCCGCCGGCTTTGTGGGCTTCTTGTTGATATACTGCTGGAAGTACTCCGTCTGTGAGTAATTCATTCTGTTATATCCGCCGAAAAAATCATTCTCAAAATTATAAAAATTATATAAACCGGATGTGTGTGACAATAAATGATGTACGGCAATAGACTCATCAATTTTCAGATCTGCAGGTAGATATAACTGTGCGGATTGCTCGATATCCAGCATCTGCCTGTCATATAGAAGCATAACTGCAAAAGCCGTAAACTGTTTAGACATGGAAGCAAGTGAGAAGCATGAATGCATATCATTTTTAATTCCAAACTCAATACTCGCATAGCCGCAGGCCTTCTCAAAGAGTACTTCGCCCTTCCGGGTAACTTGAATAACGCCGTAGAAATCCCACAGCTCCAGGTACTTGTTAATATAATTCTCCAGCTTTACACTTATTGACTGCACTGACTCACTCCCTAACCTGTTTTAACTACCAATTGACATTCACCCTAAGATGTTGTAAAAATACAGTAATACAATATTATACAACTTTGCAATGACGAAGAGAGTACGCATAACGAATACTCCAGAGAGCTGATGATTGCTGCGAATCAGTGTAGGGATTATGCCGAAGTGGGCTTCTGAGCATCCAAACCGAACCTTCAGGAAGTAGGCTTTGGCGAAGGTCTCATCGTTACAAGAGACGCGTATTCAGGGCATTTAGCGATGTCGCGATACGTTTAAGCGGGTCCGGATCACAATTCGGGCTAATTAAGGTGGTACCACGGGGTTCTCTCGTCCTTTTCAGGATGAGGGGGCCCCTTTTTGATTACATAAACGGAGGGATAACATGAGTAAGGAAATTGTATTAACCGGAATTAAGCCTACCGGCAAAGTCCATCTGGGGAATTACATCGGGGCGATCAAGCCTGCACTGCAACTCGCCGGGGCAAGTGATTGTACTGCACTTTATTTTATCGCTGACTATCATGGATTAACCTTCATTCAGGACAGAGACGAGTTTCGTAATCTCTCTTACGGTATCGCAGCTACATGGCTGGCACTGGGACTGGACCCGGAGCGGGTAGTCTTTTATCGTCAATCTGATGTGCCGGAGATCTTCGAGCTTCACTGGATTCTATCTTGCCTGACGTCCAAAGGTCTAATGAACCGTGCCCATGCGTACAAAGCTATTCATGAACAAAATATTCAATTAGGCGTGGATGCAGATGCAGGAGTCAATATGGGCCTGTTCACTTATCCGGTGCTGATGGCTGCGGACATTCTGCTGTTCCAGTCTGACAAGGTCCCTGTCGGTAAGGACCAGATTCAGCATGTGGAGATCGCCAGAGATATTGCCGAGGGCTTTAACCGGATTTATGGAGATACCTTCAAGCTCCCTGATTATAGGGTCGATGAGAACACATCCGTGATTCCAGGGCTGGACGGGCGGAAGATGAGCAAAAGCTACAATAATACGATTCCGCTGTTCGAAACACCAGAAAACCTGAAGAAGCTGATCAGCAAAATCAAAACGGACTCTACGCCTCCCCAGGAACCGAAAGACCCGGATACGTCAAATATTTTCTTGCTGTACAAAGAGTTTGCGGCTCCCGCTCAAGTACAGGATTTCAGGAAGCAATATCTAAACGGCATTAGCTGGGGGGAGGCCAAACAGGAGCTGTTCCAGGTGATCAAAGCTGCTCTGGAGGAACCCCGGAAGAAATACAATGAATTAATGGCAGCGCCAGCGCAGATCGACGCGATCCTGAGTGAAGGTGCCCGGAAGGCAAGAGCCCTAGCTGCACCTCTGCTTGCGCAGGTCAAAGCGAAGATCGGGCGTTTTTAAATAAGCTCCTTCGAGCGGAGTTTAACTCAAACGGACGGTATGGTAAAATTATCAAATCCAAACATTTACAAATAGCCGGTTGGGAGGCAATAGCTATGAACGCACGTAACTCCACGTATAATTTCCAGAATGTCAGTAACGGGGCAGAATCAGAACTGCTGCGCCTGCAGGAACAGGCTTTGATGGGCTGGAACAAGGAGTACCGCACCTTGCAGCAATTCGGATTGGCAGACGGGATGAAGGTTCTGGAGGCCGGTGCAGGTCCGGGATTCGTTACCGCCCAATTGCTGGAGCACTTCCCGCACAGTGAAATCACAGCCCTTGATATCGATGATGCTTTACTAGAAGAGGCTAAGCTCAGGTTAAGCCACATCCCCGAATCACGGCTTACCTTCGCCCATGCTTCGGTGTATGAGACTGGACTGCCCGACAATCAATACGATTTTGTTATTGCCCGTTTAATCTTTCTTCATCTATATAACCCGCAGCAGGCAGCAGCAGAGCTTAGACGTGTCCTCAAACCAGGCGGCAAATTGGTCATTATTGATGTGGACGACGGTGTCTTCGGGGCAATCGAGCCTGAGATAGGAGTTATGCCTGCTATTATCCAAAAGCTGGCCCAGCAGCAAGCTTCAAGAGGCGGAAACCGCAACATTGGCCGAAGCCTGCCACGCCTGTTATCCGGATCCGGCTATACAGATGTAGATATGGATGCCATCCTCCAGCATAGCGATCTGCACGGTATAGAAGGCTTCAAACGGCAGTTTGATATTAACCGGTTCACCGGATTCTATAAGAAAGGGATCATTACCGAATATGAGTATGAGGAATTGAACAGAGCCTATGAACAATTCGACCGCTCCCCGGATGCGCATGCGATGATGTTATTTTTCATGGCCTGCGGCACCAAACCTTAATAGAGTACTATAGCATTCCGTTTAGTCTTGGTGAGCTATTGTCATAGATAGCACAAAGAAACCACTTCTTTGAAAGGTTTAATCCTATTTTAAGAATGGTTTCTTTTGTATGCTACAGCCTCAGAAACAACCGCTCCCCGCTAATCCGTATATACCTGTACATTCCGGCGCATACCGCTGCCATAAGGATTCCATAGCCCAGTAATATGAGATTTCCATTCACCGAACGAAGCAGCATGAACAGCGCGGCCGGAACAACCAGACTGATGAACCCCAGAATCATCGATACCAGCACCGCTGCGCTCTGCTTGATCGCCGTAACTTCACTTGTCCAGTCCAGCTTGGGCAGCTTCAGGTTCACAATCACACCCAGCATGGCTGAATAGCAGGCATAGAGCACAGGGATCACAAGCATTAATATACTTTCCATCCATCCGGTCCGCAGTGTATAGATAAGCAGTCCCCAGCTCACAGCTATGACCGGTAACGTAATGGTGAGATTCACGGCAACTTTGCTGAGGATAATGGTTGGCTTGGATACGGGCGAGCTTTGTAAAATCCACAAATGATTCCCTTCAAGCGAAACCGAACTTGCCGTAGTGCAGCTCAGAACCACAAATAAGGAAACCACAAGCGGACTCAGCGTGCTTAAATACTCCGATAGCTGCGGAATGTTGAGCACGACCCCAAGCTTCTCTGAGCTGACAAACAATAAGGAAACCGACATAACCAGTAATAGCACCATACCGATACCCGTATTCAGCACATAATTGGCTGAGCTGAAATAGCGGCGCAGCTCCTTGAAGTACAACGCCTTAAAAGCAGAATTCGCCTGCAACGGCTTCATCGTATACCTGCTGCCTGAGTGGCTGGTCATAAGGCCTGTATGAATGGCTTTGTACCGGGTTGCCAGCACGGCGGAGAAGAGTACAAATGCAAGGACAGACAGGGCAATGAAGAAGATCAGTGAACTTACCCGGTACGAGCAGACTGCATCGACATACACGGATGCCAGGGGATATAGCTTAAAGATCGCATCACCCAGCCCTGCCCCCATATCAGCAAGCTCCTGCTGGTCTCCATTAAGATTAAATGAACCCAGCATGAAAAGAATAAGGACGGCAAAAGTGAACACTACACTAATCATCTTGCTTGCTCTAAATCTCGAAGACACCCAGCTGATGAGTGCGCCAATGATCGTTGCCGCTATAATCGGCAGCAAGGTGATGAATAAGAGCGTCATTAGAAAGAACAGATAAAACAGTACTCCCGGATTCACTTGTATCGCATACACCGCACCCGCAGGCAACATAACCAGCAGTGTAAAAAACAGATTCATCACATACAGCTGAAGCACACGGCTTGCCACCACATGACTCGTCTTCACCGGCAGCGACATGATCATATCATAATCCTTATAGCTGAATAAGACCCCGCTTGCCTTATAGACCGTGGTGAAGAACCCGACAATCGAAGTAACGGCCATCATAATCGCCAGCAGCAGATACATCCGCCCCAGCTCTTCAAATGCCATCCCCATCATGAAGCTGTAGCTGAAGGAGAACGCCCCAATCATAAGCACACCGGCCATAATCGTTATGCTAAGCAGCAGCGCTTTGCGTCTCTCTGCAGGGTCTTTCGTATGCAGCGCTTTATTCAGGCCGAAGGTGGACAGCAGCTGCAGCTTCGTCAATCTCCAGATATTAATCATTGTCGATCAGCTCCATGAATACTTCCTCAAGGCTGTTCTTGCCCTTCACCTCTTCAGTGCTGCCATGGGCAATCAGTTGGCCTGCCTTAATGATCGCGATCTTATTGCAAATCTTCTCGGCCGTATCCAGCACATGCGTCGAGAAGAAGATCGCCCCGCCGCTGCTGCACAGCTCAGCCATGATGGTTTTCAGCGTATGCGCAGCTTTGGGATCCAGGCCTACAAAAGGTTCATCCAGCACCAGCAGCTTCGGCTCATGAATAAGCGCAGAGATAATCGCAAGCTTCTGCTTCATCCCGTGGGAATACGAGGAGATCATATCGCCCAGATTAGCCGTAAGCTGAAAGGCATCGCTGTATTTTTGAATAAGCCGCTCACGGTTTGCCTTGGATACTCGAAATAGATCGCCGATGAAATTCAAATACTGAATGCCGGTAAGATGATCGTACAGATCGGGGTTATCCGGAATATAGGCAATATTCGCCTTGCAGGCTACCGGATCTTTTTTAATAGAGATTCCATCAATTTCTATTTCCCCTTCTTCAAAATCAAGAACACCGACTACAGCGCGGATGGTCGTTGTTTTGCCCGCCCCGTTGTGTCCGATGAAGCCATAGATATCGCCCCGTTCGACCACTAAGCTTAAGTCATCTACCGCCTTCTTCCCGCCCTTATAGCTCTTCGTAAAATGTTTGATCGTCAGCATGTTCTCTCACCTCTTCATTGGTGTCTGCAAATAAATATAATACGTACAGCCCTCCCTAATCGTTCATTTGCAATCGTTAAATCCCGATCTCCCGCATCTTAGCCGTGATCTTCTCCACCCGGCCTTCTATATCCTTGCCGCTATATTTTGGCAGCCGCATCTCGCTGACGATTCTGCCGTCACACATGAACATAATCCGCTCCGTCCTCGCAGCAATCGTTGCATCATGAGTGACCAGCATGACCGCAGTACCTTCCGCGTTAATTTCTGACAGCAGGTTCATTATGCCCTGAGCCGCTGCCTGGTTAAGTGCACCGGTCGGCTCGTCAGCAAAAATAATGCCCGGGCTGCTCATCAATGCGCGGCATATCCCTGCACGCTGAAGCTGCCCTCCCGAGGCCTGCGTAATATCCCGCTGCGCCAGCTCCGCGATCCCCACCTTCTGCATAAGCTGTCTTGCTTTCTCAGTAATCCCTGCTGCGTTGCGCCTGTTGTCACGCATGGACGGAAGAATAATATTATCCAGGATGTTCAAGTTCTTCATTAGTGTCGGCTGCTGAAACACAAAGCCCATTCCCGTTCTGCGCAGGTCAGCAAGCTCATTCTCCGCAAGTGTCCCCAGATCCCTGCCGTCAAAAGTAACCCGTCCGCCGTCAATCCGCTCCATTCCGCTCAGCGCAAACATCAGCGTCGACTTGCCAGAGCCCGAAGGTCCCATAACCGACACGAACTCCCCTTCTTTAATTTCGATAGACACTCCGCCCAGAACATTACGCTTGTCATCACCGGAGCCGTAATGTTTGGTTATATTTATACCGGTAATCATCTTCTTCATCTCCATAACCTACTCCTTAATGTTCCCGGATATTTGAATTCGTCCTGTTCCTGCTGTACCAATAATCGTGGCGATCAGCACTGAGCCTGCCATCATCAGCGGGCATAACACATACGCCGATAGCGGATTGATCACGAACTTGAACGATGAAGCTCCAAACGAGGAAATCAGCACCCCCGCTAGTACCTGCCCGAGCGTGTTTGCCAGCAGTGTGCCGAGAACCATCCCGATAAGCAGCACGAATACCGAACGTGAGAAATACTGTACAGTCAGATCCGAATTTGTAAACCCGAGTGACTTCATGACAGCAATGGAATGCCGGTCCTTGGCCACAAGCATCCGCATAAACAACAGCGTAATCAGTACATTGATGAACAGCATCACGGTAATGGCTACCCGTGAGGCCTTACCGACTGAGCTGATGGTAGAGCCGAAGGTCTGTGTAACATATTCGTCAATGCCCGACACCTTCGCATAATTGAAGCGGTCCGCATATTCGGTTACCTTGCTGCCGGTTAGCGACGGATCTGCAAGCTCCGCATAAATAACGGACCACATAACCTCAGCCGATCTCGTAGTGAACACCGCTTTGGCTGTTTTCCCGCCGTTGGTCACATCCGAATAAATGCCGCTTACCGTGAGCTCCCGGGCCTCCCCGTCGATCATCAGGGTAAGAGAATCGCCGGTCTTTTTACCCAGTTCATCCGCATTCACAGCGGAGAGGGCAATTTCATGCTCCGCAGCCGGTCTGTTTCCCTGGGAATAAGCCACCGGGAAGATCGAATGATCGCCAAGCTCAACCTTTAACCGTTCCTCCGATCCATCCTCCAGCTTCACCTTGAGAGCCTGCGTTGTCAGCACTGCATAGCGGGAGATGGCTGCATCCTGCTCCATAGCCTGTGCAATATCTGCCGCCTTCCCGGCAATATTGCCGGTCTGCTGAATATCCAGGCGCAGATCACTGTCCCCGATTCCCATGTAGGTGATGAAGCTTTTGGAGGCAATTGTGTTGTAGAGGTTCTGGGGAACAATCATAATAAATGCAGAAATTACGAGTACAGCGAGCATTGTGCCGTATAGACTTTTCCTCGACAGGACATCCTTGATGCCTAGAAAAACATTCGTATTCAGCAGCCGGTTCCCGCTCAGATTGAAACGCTTCGAGCCCGCCGGTTGTTCCTGTGAAGTACCGAAGCGGATGGCTTCTGCGGGGGGAATCTTCCGGAAGCGTGTCAGCACCCTATTCACATAAGCGGTAACCGCAAGGAATACAAGCAGTACCCCAATGACTCCGCAGCCTAAGGCAAGCGCAGAGTTCTCACTCTCCCCCATGTATAACCTGATATTCTCAAGCAGCAGACCTCTGAATACGAACGAAAGCGCAAACCCGAGAATACTGCCCAGCGCCGCCACACCTGCGTATTTCGCAAGATAGATTTTCTTCAGGTCAGATACACGTAATCCGATGGCTTTCATCACACCGATCTCGCGGTAATCACTTTCTATGGTTGCAAGGAGCGTAAAGCGTATACACATAAATGCAATAATAACCACCAGCACGCTTGCCAGGAGGATGACCGCAATCATGAGTCCGTCGGATATGGCATTAAGCATTTTGAATAGCGGATAGGTTAGGGTCGGTCCGTTGGCTTCAAGACCTGCTGCGGTGTAATCTGATTCGAATGCGCCAAGCGTGGACAAGTCCTTGAGTCTGAATTCAATCAGATATTCGGTGCTTCCTGAATCCTTAATTTCTGCATAATCATGCTTGCTAACGAGGAATCTCTTGGACGAGGCAAGCAGCGAATTCATCTGTGAATCACGCAAAAAACCTGCTACAGTGAGAGTCTTGCCGGCCACTGCGAGCGTACTCCCAACCTTTGCTGAGCCGTCCTTCATATAGGTAACCGGAACATAGACCTCACCGTCAGCTGCCGTAATCACGTTCCCGTCCAGGTCCAGCAGATAATCAAATTTCCCGCTTTGCGTGCTGAAGCCGTTATCCTGAACGCTGTCCGCAAGCGATTGGCCGTCAATCACAATTCTCGTACCTTCAACATTGAGGAAATCGAGCACCTGAAATTCGTCAACCTTGCTGTTCTGCTCGGCAAAGGCGGTAAACCGCGGCTTATCCAGTTCACCGGAATGCATCTGCATGAAATGCGGTGTTCCGGCCTGCTTCATGAGCGTATCAATGGCCCCGGACAGATTGACGACCAGGATTGCTGACAGGGAAACCAGCATCGCTGCGGCAGCCACAAATATCATCGTGGTCAGGGTAATCCCTTTGCTTTTGAGAATATCATTGCGGATTATTCGGTAGTACATATGTCACCTCTGTTCTCAAGGCTTCTAATTGATTTCAAATGATAAATGATGAGCGAGGCTAAGCTTAACAGCAGCCCTGCGATAATAATGAGCAGTCCCATGCCCCGCCCGCTGCCTGTGCCGATGACCTTCCCCACGCTGCCGGCAAGCACTCCGCCTGTCACCAGCAATGGAGTGAACACATAATCTGCCAGCACACCGGATAGCGTATAAGCGGCGACAAACCCCAGTTGTGACACCAGTCCAATAAGTGACCAGGCTCTTCCCTGAACGGAATTATCGATGTTCGTGCGGACCAGATAATCCAAGGCTGTATTCGTGAATGGCAGCATGGCAAAAAAGAGAAATCCTGAAATGCCAAGCAGCACAATATTCTCACGGAGTCCGAAAGCCGCCATACTTATTCCCGAGCAAAAGAGCGATACGGACAGGATTTTGACAAAACCCTTCTTCATCGGCAGCATTCCTATGATCACACTCGACACAAGCATCCCCGAAGCAATAATAGTCTCAAGCGTACCTAATACCGCACTGTCCGAAAAAGTCAGGATCATCGGCATGGACAGGGTCTCAATGAAACCAATAAAAAATGTCATTACAGAGGTCATAACCACAAGCACGAGCACGCCCCGGTTACCGGAAACAGCTCTCCAGCCGTCTTTGAATTCACGGATAAAGGGTTGTGCCTGCCCGGAGCTCTTCGGGGAAAGACCGCTGCGTACAGCAAGTGTTACAGCAACAGTTACGAAAAATGTGCAGATGTCGATGATCAGCAGCAGCTTCACATCTGAAACAACGAGCAGAAATCCGGCGATGACAGGCGAAATCAGATATTTGGCCGAACCAGCCACCTGAACAAAACCGCTAGCCTTCGTGTATTGCTCCTCGCTGAGCAGATCCGTAACCGTAGCCTTGTAAGCCGGATCAAGCAGCGAGGAGAACACCGAGCTAATAGTCACTCCCATACAAATCTGCCACAGCTGTGCTTCTCCGTTCAGTAAACAGATCAGAATGAAAATAAGTCCTGTTGCGGAAAGACTGTCGCCCAGTACCATCAGCAGCCTGCGGTCATAGCGGTCTGCCAGCACCCCCGCTAGCGGACTCAGCAACAGCGAAGGCATAAACGCCAGCAAAGTTACCAGTGCCATCGCGGATGCCTGACCGGTCTGCTGAAAAATATAAATCCCCAGCCCGAACGAGGTAAGCCCGCTTCCTATTGCTGAAATCAGCTGCCCTGACCAGAGCAGCAGAAATTTACTGAACCCTTTGCCGGATCTATTCGCCGTCTTCATCTCTGGCTTCCTCTCCGTTACCGAACATCTGCATTACGCTCATCAGACTTCCGCTTTCCGCCCCGAGCAGCCTTTCTACATTCGAAATAAACGCCAGCACCCGTGACATGCGTACCTCATCCGTCATTTCAACCATGTCATCATCAAAAATCGTGTTCGCATAGATCACAACCATTTCCATACATTCATAGGGGTACTGTGTGTTGAATATCCCCTGCTCAATGCCTTCGCAGATAATCGGTGTCAGGATCGGCGGAACACCGCTGATGATCGCTTTTTGAATCTTCTGATGCATAAGCGCGTTCTGCGGCTTGTGGATATGCTCCATGATTTCCGTGCTGCTTCCGTTTCCGCCGCTAATGTTCAGTGCCATAACCACGCGTAGAATCCGGTCAATGACAGGTATGCTCTTGTCAGCGGCAATGTGCTGCGCAGCCCCCAGAATATTGGCATTCGTCCGTTCAATCAGCGCATCCATAATATCCTCCTTGGACTTGAAGTGATAATATAGCGTCCCACGTGCAATCCCGACCTTGCCCAGAATATCGCCCGTGCTGGTTCCGTCAAAGCCCTTCTGGCCGAAAAGCTCTTCCGCTGCGTCAAGAATTTCATTTCTGCGTATTTCGGCTTCTTTTACAATTCTCATGGTTTAGTTCTCCTTAAGTTGTACCGACCGACTGTCTGTCGGTAATTGATTATAGAATAACATGCTTTTGCAGAGCTGTCGCGTTAAAAATGTTACAAACAAGTAGAAACGGCTTTGCCGTCCTTTTGTAAGGACGGTACCGTTTCAGCGAGAAATAGAAGGATAAGTTATCATGTGAAACATATAAATTCTTATATTTCAGGAAAAAAGGGCGCAGCTCCGGCGCCCTTCTTCTTTTTTATATAGGAGAATCACATTCTTATTACAACTTCAGTCTATTTAGATCACTGGATGAGGGATATAAAGTTTTTCCAGGCTTGTGATTTCTTCAGGTGTCAATTGAACAGACAATGCCGAAACCGAATCTTCAAGCTGGCTGATGCGGGTCGAACCGATGACCGGAGCTGTAACCTCCTCCTTGTGCAGCAGCCAGGCAAGGGCAATCTGTGCCCGGGGAAGTCCACGGTTCGCCGCAACCTCGGCAACTCTCTGTGCAACCTTGCGGTCCGCTTCTTCCGTTCTGGTGAACATCGCCTTGGCTACCTGGTCATTCTCTGATCGTTCCGTGAGCTGATCCCAATCCCGGGTTAACCGGCCCGCAGCCAGAGGCAGATAAGGTGTGATCCCTACCCCCTGATCCTTACAAAGCGGGAGCATTTCCCTTTCTTCTTCCCGATACAGCAGGTTAAGTCTGTTCTCCATTGCAATAAATCTTGTCCAGCCGTTTCGCTCTGCGGTGGACTGCGCCTTCGCAAACTGCCATGCCAGCATGGAGGATGCTCCAAGGTATCTCACCTTGCCAGCCTTCACTAAGTCATGAAGAGCCTCCATCGTCTCCTCAATCGGCGTATTCGGATCATAGCGATGAATCTGATACAGGTCAATGTAGTCTGTTCCAAGCCGTCGTAGACTGTTATCAATTTCGGTCATTATGGTTTTACGGGAAAGCCCCATAGCATTCGGACCCTTACGCATCGGGACGAACACCTTCGTGGCAATCACAGCTTCGTCCCGGCGGACAAAATCCTTTATGGCCCTTCCGAGAATCTCTTCACTGGTACCATCGGAATACATATTAGCAGTACTGAAAAAATTAATGCCTAATTCGATTGCTCTTTTAATAATCGGTCTGCTGTTCTCTTCATTCAACGACCACGGGGTATTGCCGCGTTCAGGTACCCCGAAGCTCATGGTTCCAAGACTTAACTTCGATACGTCCAAGCCGCTTCGTCCAAGCTTCACATATTCCATTGAATAGTCACGCTCCTATATGTTTATGAATCTTTAGGTTGACGTATCAACCAACAAACATACAATAGCATCTTGTGGTTGATACGTCAACCATGCTATGATCCTTCTATGGACAATATGAGCGAATTAAACGAAGATGAAATGCAATTATGGAATATGTGGAAAGGCTCCTTCAAACGTATCTTCGGCCGGGTTGTGAAAGAGATGTCTGAGCATACCGGGCTATCCGAGGGCGATTTCGGAGTATTAGACCGGTTAGTACAATTCGGAGAGGGGAAGCTTCGTCAACAGGAGCTGGCTGACTCTATGGACTGGGATAAAAGCCGGTTATCTCATCATCTGACGCGGATGGAGAAACGGGGTCTCGTGCTAAGAAAACCGCTGGACACAGACCGGGGTGTACAAATTATCATCACCTCCGCCGGCAGCTCCGCCTTGGAGGCAGCCCTTCCCATAGTCTCGAAGGCAATACGCAAGCATTTTCTGGACCAGTTAACCGATGAGGATATTAAGTCAATTACTACACTGGCGGAGAGAACGAAAACACCCTGACTGCTTAAGATACGGGCTACCATACCACATCATTACGGCAATTCACGGGCAATTCCAGGCCCACCCCCTCGCGGGCTGGCCTCTTTTCTATGCTCATTGTCTATATGCGGAGTCACCTTGGAATGAATAGCTTCATGAATGTCACGTACACCGGATTAACCATAAGACCTGCCGGGTTTACGGAATATCTCTTCCCCGTGTCCAACCTCCGGATTCGGTCCATTTCCTCCCCGTTCAGTGCAAAGTCATAAATTTCGCTATTCTCTTGGATCCTCTGCGGATTGGACGACTTAGGGATAACAATACTCCCCCGCTCCAGATGCCAGCGCAAAATGACCTGCGCAACCGACTTGCGGTGAGCATGAGCGATTGCTGCCAGCTCCGGATGCTCCAGCAGCACCTTGCTTCCCTGCCCTAGCGGCCCCCACGCCTCATGAAGAATCCGGTTCTGAACCATATAGTCATACAATTCGTTCTGCTGGAACTCCGGATGGGTTTCGATCTGGTTCACCATCGGCAGGATCCGGGCGTTCTTCTTGAGCTGCTCCAGATGCCGTATCCCGAAATTGGCAACACCTATGACTTTGATCCTGCCTTCATCGTACAGCTCCTCCATCGCCTTCCAGGCCTCAACATAATGAGGGCCCGCGAAATGTATCAGATACATATCGAGATACGTTACGTTCAGCTTCCGGCAAGTCAGCTCGAACGCCTTTCTCGTCGCATGATACCCAAGATCCGTCGTCCAGGCTTTGGAGGTAATGAAGAATTCCTCACGGTCAATGCCACTGTGCAGGATGACCCGGCCCAGTGCCGCTTCATTACCGTATATTTTCGCTGTATCGAAATGGCGGTACCCGCTCCGGATAGCATTCTCTACCGTCTGCTCAAAGGCCTCCCCATTCTTGATCTTATACAAGCCAAACCCCAGTTGGGGAATGTTTACTCCGTTCACCGCTTGAACTGTCTGATTCATTGACGGCCCCCTCCCTTCCTCTTCCGGATTACAGCTCCGATGATTACCTGTCACATTGCGCAAGGGCCTTCTCCAATTCGCTTACTAAGCTTTTCAACAACATCAGCTTACTTCCGGTGTCCAGACGATAATAGTTGCGTGTTCCTTCTTTCCGGACGCTTATAATCTGTGCCTCTTTCAATATTTTCAGATGATGCGAAACGGCCGGACGGGATAAGTGGGTTTCCACCCTTATCTCACCTACACGCATACCGGGATTCTGCGGCCCTTGAAGCAAGGCCAACAGGATGGCCTGCCGGGTCTCATCTCCGACCGCGTTCAGCACCTTAAGCGAGTTCCTAAATTCGGTGGCAAGAGCAGCCACAAGTTCCTGGTCTACGGAAATCACCCCTTTTCGTTTAATTGTTTATTTCTTTGGACGGAAATAAGATACCACAAATTCCACCCCGGCTGCATTTCGGGAAAGAAATTCAAGAACCTTTCTTTCCCATAACAGGAAGCAAGTCCGTTACTTTACATTAGCTTGGCCAACCGCCTGATCTCATCACTTAACCTTGGATTGACCGGATACACCTCTTCCAAGAAATCCAGAATGCATAGTGCCGATTCGGGCACATGATCGTATCCCTGAATCATCCCGCCGATAATCTCTGCAAAACGGGGGTATCTCTTCTCCAGCCGTCTTTCATTTCCAAACGGGTCGGGATAATAATCAACCTCGTCCTCCAGCAGATGGAGTACAGACAGAATCCTGTCTATAGCATACCCCTGAATAAACCGCGTAGCGGATAGACGCTCACCTCTTGCATAACGTCCGAGGCCTACGTATAGATTGGTTAAGGCTTCGTTCAAAGGAAAGTCCAGGGAATCCTCCTTCGGAGAAGGGAGGGGTCTTAAAGGTCTGGCGATCGCCGTATTGGCATACAGCGGATTCTTCCATATCACCCGGCCCTCCGTGTAAGCGACGTCCGCCAGCTCCGATTCCTCGAATACAGCATATTCCGCGAAAATCCCATCCTCGAACAACACCTTATATCCAAGGTCCGAATTCTTGAAAGCATAGGCAAGAGGCTGTATGTCTTCTAGCCAATCCAACTGGTCGATATATCTCCGGGTCACTCCCGGCTTCACAATAACGAAGAAATCCAAATCTGAATACTCATCCATCCGTGCCGTCTCGACCCCAACGGAACCAACACCTAATAATAATAGAGCATCACCTGTGTGCTCCAGTGACTTGCCGATTTCGTCCAGCCGCTGCAGCAGCAATTCTGTTCTCTGCATATGAATCCTCCTCTGGTCCGGCAATGCAAAAAGGGTCCAACCCCACTTCTCAGCGAGGTTGAACCCTTAGGTTACATTGCCTTTATTAATCTACCGTAAAGTTATCATGTTTGAATTGTTGCTGTCAAATGGTATCCTAGATTACAGGTGAATATTGGGGGGATACGTACATGATTACCGCTACAGCGGCAAGAATCATAAATTTCTTGCCGGATAAATGGGTCACATCCATATCGAAAAATATTATAAATAATTACCTCAACAAATATGCAAATATACATATAACCGGCAGTGAAAACTTAAAAGAGATACAAACACCGACTATTTTTGTATGTAATCATCTAAGCAATTCGGATGGATTAGTGCTGGACAAAGCTCTAAAAGCGATTAATCCTACTTTTGTAGCCGGGGAAAAGCTTTCAAAAAATGCAGTGACCAGCATCGGTGTCAATATAATAAAGACTACAACTATTAAGCCCAATACTGCTGACAAAGAGGGTCTCCAAAGGATAATCAAGCTTGTTAAACAAGGGGAAAGCTTACTGATCTTCCCGGAAGGAACCCGAAGCAGAGCCAGCAGTTTGATTGAAGCGAAGAAAGGTATCCTTCTTATAGCAAGATTAACCGGAGCTCCCATTGTACCTGTCGGTTTATATGGGACAGAGAAGCTTTTACCTATTCATCAAGATGGCGATATGAAGGCGGAAACATTCAATAAGGCAGATGTGCATATCCAGATCGGACAACAATTTGAATTGCTCCAGCGGGCGAAGGATCAGGATAAAAAAGAATATGAAGAGTCCACCCTCACATACGTAATGAAAAAAATAGCAGAATTATTACCCGAAGGCTATCGGGGAGTCTATAAATAATCTGAGCTATCCTTTGAGGGTTTGCTTGGATGCGGCTTTTTTCTCCTGGGTATACTGCTTGAGGCTGACAGACCCCCCATTGACAGAAATCATCTTGCTGAATCCTTATACCGAAAAAGATGCTCCTCGCGATAAACAATCGATACTGGACATTAGAGGAAAAACAGCAGATGGCGAGCTTATCAATGTTGAAATGCAACTGTTTAATAAATACGACACCGAAAAACGAACAATGTTCTATTGGAGTAAGCTCTATAGTGGACAGCTTCAAGAAGGTCAGTCTTATAGAATGTTAAAGAAATGTGTAACTATCAACATCCTGAACTACTCTTTTTTACCCAATGATCAATATCATAACGTATTCCATTTACGTGAAGCTAGAAGCGGTATACCACTTATAGACGACATGGAACTGCATTTTCTCGAACTGTCCAAGCTTGGCGATCATGCGGTCCCCGTTGAAAGTGGTGGATTGGTCAACTGGTTACTTTTTCTGAAAGGTGTAGAAATCCAATTGGGAGGTACTGACGATGAACGAACCTGTGCTGAAAAAAGCAATGGACACATTGGAGTTTCTTAGTCAGGATGCCGAAGCTCGCCGTTTATATGAAGACAGACAAAAATTTCTTCATGATGAAGCTTCCATGATTGAAGGAGCACTAGCTGAAGGTGAAAAAAGGAAAGCTGTCCAGATAGCCCTGGAGCTTCTCAGGCTTGGAGTAGATACAACTATCATAACCAAAGCATCCGGGCTGTCCGAGGCTGAAATTGTCTCTCTAAGAAAACATAATTAAAATCAGGACTCTCATTCCTTTACCAGCCTCTACCTATATTTGGGTAGGGCTTTTTAATATTTAGATTCAGCGACTCGCCCCAGGCGCAGTAATCAGAATCTTACTGGCAAGAGCAATAGTCTGTGCACGTTCCGATTCAGTAAGACCTGCGGTTACCTCCGTAATCTGACGCTCAATCTGCTCTCCGACTTCATGAATGATCTGCCACCCTGCCGCAGTTGCCCTCACGTTGAATCCCCGCTTGTCGGCCGGTGACACGGTCCGCTCCACCAGTCCGCGGCGCTGGGCACGGTCCACGAGTCCGGTAATGCTGGATTTATCGAGTCCCAGATGCTTGGCCAGCTGCAGCATACCCGGTTCCCGGTCCCGCAGGATACCCAGCAGACGGATCTGAATGATCGAGAGATCATGCTCCGCCCCTATTCTGGCGAGAATGTTCTGGATCAGGAAGGATAGCTGCACCAGACTGTCCACAATCGACAGATCATCCAGTTTATCAAAAGAATCATCGTAACTGCTCATATTCGCCCCTCCAGAATTCATCATTTATCTAACCTGCTGTCCACATTGTATCATAATCGCCGTTGACTTTGTACGTGAAACAAACTATATTGTTTGTATTACAAACTTATTAGTTTGTTACACAAACAAAAAAACTGCCCATGGGGCAAATGGAGGCCAATATTATGTATGCTGCTGTTGTACGATCCTTCGATTCAGGTCCGAAATATGAAATTCACGATACTCCGGTACCCTCGGGAGAACATGAAGCTCTGGTTGATGTGCTTGCAGCCGGGTTGCATCTCCGGGTACGGGCACAAGCCAATGGTTCTCACTACACCAGTACGGATGAATTGCCCCTGATCCCTGGTGTTGACGGGGTAGGCAGGCTGCCGGACGGTCAGTTGGTCTATTTCGTTACAACAGATACTGCTCTAGGATCTTTTGCCGACAAAACTGTAATTGACCTTCGGCGCAGTGTGCCAATTCCGGCTCATGCCGATCCTGTGCTCATCGCTGCCTCTATGAATCCGGCCATGTCAGCCTGGGTGACCCTGCGCCGCAGGGTTCAGGCGCAGCCGGGCTTCAAGGTTCTCATTCTGGGGGCAACCGGCAATTCCGGACAGATGGCGGTCCAGATCGCCAAGCTTATGGGGGCCAGTCAGATTATCGCTGCCGGGCGGGACCCGGAGCGTCTCCGTTCGCTTACGCCGCTCGGCGCGGATGTAACGGTCTCGCTTGCGGGTGATCCGCAAGCAGCTGCCCTGCGCCTCGGCGAGGCGGCTTCCGAAGTGGATATCGTTCTTGACTATCTGTGGGGCGAGCCTGCCGGACTGGCTATGATTCCGCTGCTGACCCGCCGATCTGACCGCAGCCGGCTGCTGACCTGGATCCAGATTGGTTCCGTTGCCGGAGCAGATGCCGCTATCCCTTCTGCCGCACTCCGCTCGGCCAACTTCCAGATCATCGGCAGCGGTCAAGGGTCTGTGACTCCAGCCGGATACTTGGCCGAATTCCCGGCGCTAATCGATGCGATTGCTGGAGGCAAGCTTACTGCGAACCCAATTGCTTTTCCGCTGTCCAGGATTGAAGAAGTGTGGAATACTCCGGCAGGCAGCCAGCAGCGGGTAGTGTTCGTACCGGAGAATTAATTAATTCCTTGACCCGCCCCGCCTAAGCAGCAGGCCCGTGTCCGAATTTTCGTCAAGCTTTGTTATCCCGGTTGTAACTTCTCCTCTTGATAAATCTGGAAAGTGAGTGATAAACTTAGCAGGGCATCCCGCATAAGGAAGCATGCTTACTCTCTACAGAACAGGAGGCCGAAGGAAAATTGGCGATTTATTTGGTAAGACACGGCAAAGATGATGAAGGATTCCGTGGAGGATGGAGCCAGCGGGGACTTATCACGCAAGGTTACCGACAATCCGAGAAGCTCGGCCGCTATCTTCAAGATAACCAGTCTTCATTTAACATAAAGCGTATTGTCAGCAGCGATCTGCAGCGGGCTCTGGATACGGCTGGTGAGCTGGCAAGAGAGCTCGGATTGCCGCTCGAGCGCAGTATGGACTGGAGGGAAATGAATAATGGCGTGATCGCCGGCATGCCGAACGAAATCGTAAATGAACGGTTTCCGGGTTTGTATTTCTCCGGTTTACGGATGGACGAGCGCTATCCCGGCGGCGAAAGCCCGCTGGAGTTCTTCACACGTATCCGGGATACATTCGCTCTTCTCTGCGAAGAACAGGCAACCCGCCATCCGGAAGGTAACCTCATGATTGTTACTCACGGCGGAGTCATTAATATCATCTATCATATTATAAAAGAATTAGACTGGAACAACCGCGGCAGTAAATTCCCGGCTTCCTATACCGGCTTGCACACCATCGAGAATCAGGCCGGCAAATGGATCGTTTCGCTGGAGAATTATACTGTGTAGCTTACAAAAAAGGCAGACCCGCCAGCCATTACGGCTTTTGGGTCTGCCTTTTTTTGTAAAACTTAAATCTATTCTTCTGACTGAACATCCGGACGGTCCGGCAGCTGTTCAAGGTAACTGTTAGACATATTCAGCAGCCGCTGCACGTTATTGAACTGCGCCTCAGTCGATCCGCCGGCAAGCACCGAATTATCCTTCTGGCTGAAGTTGGTTCCGTCCGCGTAGGCTTCTCCGGTGACATAAATACTTGAATTGTTGATAAAAGAGCCCGTCGGCAGGAAATGCCGGACCGGTAACAGATTGGTCTCCTGATTCAGCAGATCCTCCCCGAAGTGAAGCTGATTCTGCACGGAGACGCCCAGCAGATTGGCTATAGTCGGCAGAATATCAATCTGTCCTCCGGTATGCTCAATTACAGCGGGCAGCGTTCCGGACGGAGAGTGCACAATGAACGGGATATTGAACATATCCGTATAACCGTACTCATACCCGATCAGCTCTTTCAGCCAATCCTTCTCGTTATCGCCAAGCGCATAGAGCGGTACGCCCTGGTGATCCCCGTAAAATACAATCAGACTGTCGTCCCACACTCCGCTGGCCTTAAGTTCATCCAGGAACTGCCCCATCGCGTAATCCGCATAATTCTGGGACTGGATATAGTCGCCAAGCAGGGTCCCCTGATACTGCTCAGGCAGAGTCATCTTAAGCTTATCCTCCGGCAGACGGAAAGGATGATGAGCACTCATGGAGATAACCATGGCATAGAACGGCTCTTCCTTCGCATCCAGAGCGGCCAGCTCGGGAACGGTTTTGGCGAACAGTACTTCGTCTGAAGAACCAAAAGCAATATGGTCATCGTCGCCATAGAAGCTCTGATCATAATACTTGTCGAATCCGATGGCTTTGTAGAGCTCTTTGCGGTTCCAGAAATCCACGCTGTTGGTATGGAAGGTATACGTATGATAGCCGTTTGATTTCAGCAGACCCGGCAAGCTCGGCAGCGTTTTGTTCATATAATTGGAAGAAGTCGCCGGCTCATTCTTGGGCACATAAAAAGAAGTATTCACCACGAACTCCGCGTCCGAGGTTGTACCTTGACCCGCATCCGTATAAAAGTTATTAAAATAGGTATTGTCTTTCACCAGCTTGTTAATGTTCGGCGTAACTTCCTGTCCGTCAATGGTCAGTCCGATCAGGAAGTTCTGGAAGGATTCCATCTGGACCACGATCAGATTCTTGCCTTGGTCGGCAGCGAAATACTGCGGGGACTCTGGCACGGTAATGCCTTTCAATTCATTCACAGCTGTCTGCGTAATCTCTTTGCTGTCGATGATTTCTTCCTTCTCCGTAGTATCGGCGAACAGGGTATATACCTCATAGTTGAGGATGCCCATACTCTCGGCTTTCTTGATCTCATTCATGCTCGCATGGTTCGGCCAGATATTGAAGATACACAGTCCGATGGAGACAGCAGTGATCACCGTCAGCACCGGCCGGCTCATCCGCACGGTACCTCTTTCTTTCCAGCGCGAAATATATTTCGGCCGGAACATCAGGAACAGGAAGAACACGACGTCCACGAAGATAAACAGATAATAAGGAGTGATAAGGGAATAGGTGCTCTCCCCTACCTTCGTAACTTTGTCGGCCTGCTGCAGCGCATGATATGTCGCAATGACGCCATAATACTTGTAGTACATCAGCACAGCGAAATAAATGACCGTTATAAACAGATTGGCCACCATATAATAGAGAATCTTCCGCTTGCGTGCCAGCCACTCGATGAGACTGAATACAATGAGGAAAAATGGAATTTCCGTAAACATGGTGCCCCAGTTAGGCCCGTCATTAAAAACAACATACCACGCCACCCCACTCTTGAGCAGCAAGAGAAAAGTGAACAGCAATATAGGCTTGTTGCGGATATCAAATGATTTTTTCATAAGTGGTCTCTATCTCCTTGTATTTCAGAAAGAATTACATCACGTTTCAATAATATGCATAACAAGAGGTCTTTGCTCCAGCTGTTGCCATAGAAGGACTAACGATGGGTCACTTCCTCACATTTGTTGTAGGCATAAATTGTACTACTGAATTAAAGCACAAATTACGTAGGTTATCAACCTATTTTAATTAGGCGGGTAAAAACGGCAATGCCGTCCTCCAAGGGACGGCATCTGTTTCATCCTTCATACTCGAACGGATCGTCGCACGAGTAAATCTCATCGAAAAATCCGTTATACAGAATTTCGTCTTCCAGGCATTTAATGAGAAAAGACAGCCGCCCGTCACATTCCGGTTCCCCGCCGTTATTCCGCATGACCTCGAAGGCATCCACAACACTTTCCATCAGGGTGACTTGGATGAATAAAGGCAGCTGATCCAGCACCGCGGGTTCAATCCGGGTCTCTGACCGGTACCCTGCGAGAACGGTTGCAAAGTAATCATCCATGAATTCCTTGCGTTTACCGGGATCAGGTTCAAATTGTATCCAGCCCACTCCATGTGTCCAGAGAGCTGCCAGCTCAAACATATACCAGCCGAAACAGCAATTGTCGAAATCGTATACGGTGATTTGTCCGGTATCATAATCTATTGAATAATTACCGTCATTGTAATCGAAATGAAGCATTCCGAAAGTCTCCCCGTTCGCTTCCACTTCTCGCAGGGTGCTAAGCAGCTCAATCAGCTTCCCCTTAAGCAAGGTCAGGGATTCAGGAATCAGCTCATCCAGATATGCGGAATTGTATTTGTCAAAAAAGCTATACCGGCGATGGACCGGCGTGTACTCTTTGGATAACTGATGCAGTTTCCCCAGCACTTTACCGCAGTTATAATAATATTCGGTAATGGGCACACCTTCCCTGTACCGGTAATGATGCTCCACCAGCATTTTTCCTGCGGCTTTAGTGAACAGGCTGACAAAATACCTGTGATTATCATGAGTAATCTCTTCCAGCAGATTCCCGTTCCGGGAGCTGATCACATTCGCGACGCTGCCTCCATGCTCATACAGGTAGCGGACATACTCCAGTTCACCCAGGAAATCGTCGCGGCTCCGGTCAGGCAGGAAAGCGAACCTGAGTATTTTGGGGCTGGCTCCTGCTTTTTCACAGGTGTATACAATATTACGCCCTCCCTCATGCGCCTCAACCTGCCCGAACTCGTAGCCGTATAACCCGTACAATTCTGATACCAGGGGAAGTAAGTGTGCAGTACTTTTTTGGGCAACCTCAATATAGTTTATAATATCTCCTCCAAATCTAATTTGCGCTGCGATTTCCTGTATGGAATCCCAACCACCATATTTTACCTATAGCAACCACTCAAGCTCCATGGATAGTTTTTATATATTCAAACTTTACTGCCATTTATTTCATTCTAGACACAAACAAAAGCAGCCCCAGTCATTCGCTGACCGTAGGGCTGCTTTTTTATTTTGCGAAAGTATACACTTATAAACTATCGTATGAAGGAGCTACGCCGGGGGTTAAGACGTATAGTTCTTGCCCAGGCCCAGGCTGGTCAGCAGCTGTCTGTAAGCAATCGATGTCCGGTCTGCCGGAATATGGGCTTCTGCCTGCAGATCGAGCGGCAGATCCTCCGGAGTCTGCGACTCCACCATCTCCGCGTCCTCCTGGAACACCTGCAGATTGAACTTGATCGTATCCTCTACAGGGGCGCTCTTGTCAAAGTTACGGGAGATCGGGCAGAACAGCCGGGTATAGCGGGCGGATACCGGGGATGCACAGTTCAGAATCTTCAGCCTGCCCTCATCCGGGAAATAGACAGTCAGCGAAGCGGCGAACGGGGCAAAGACGCGGAACTCGCGCAGCCACATGAACCCTTCGGGTGCAGGGTTCTCCTGACCTTTGCCGTAGTTGCTGACCGTGCTCCAATACTCCGCTACCAGCTCCGTATCCCCTTCACGCCATACCTTATACTGGGGGACCTCTGTATTGTTACGGTCACCGAAGGTTGCCGTATGCACGTAAGCGAAATGCGATACATCCAGGAAGCCTTCCATCTGCCGCCCGGAGGAACCGGCAATATCAAAGCTCGGAATTAGAATATTAATGTAGTCGGGATCATCCCAGGCCGGAAAAGATGGGATTTGCTCCGGCGCGCCACCCAGGCAGGTCCAGATCAGGCCATAACGCTCCACGGCGGGATAGACAATCAATTTCAATTTGGGTGAGATCTTGCTGCTTGGATGCGCCGGCACCGCCGTACACTTTCCTTCACAGTTATACCGGAAACCGTGATAAGGGCAGACAATCTCACCGTTCTCAACCCAGCCCTTGCTTAAGGGCGCTCCACGGTGGAAGCAGAGGTCCCGGGCAATGACCACCTTGCCTTCGCTGCGGTACAATACCAGCTTCATATCCAGCAGCTTCACCGGAACAGGTTTATCCTGAACCTCATCTGCCCTCGCTACCGGATACCAGTACTGGGCCAGTATACGCCAGTCTTCTGGCGAGAAGGTGCAATCACGCGGGAGCTCCAGTTGTTCCTGCCGTTTCTTTTCCTCTATCATGACCGCTCCACCTCTCAAATCGCTATGAATGCATAAGATGATTTAATTATATGTTAGAATAACTAACTTGTTGTGTATATTTTAAACTGATTCCGCTACTAAAATCAATTACAAATCCATTCCTTTTGTAATTTCGCCTAAAATGCACCTGTCAATGTTATGCATCATGACATAAAGAGAACAAAACCTTAATAGATGTATATTCAGGCCATCCTCCGCAAAAGTTAACGGGTGTGCTACCTTAAGCTGCAATACATACAGCATTGTGAATGGTACGCTTTGCACACTGATGACCGGGTGCTTTTCAAGTATATCTGTCTTTTCAAGTATATCTGTCTAGTAAGATCCGCCTAATAATAGTTTCTAAAAATAACTTGCTTTATTTAAGTTATAAGCTATAATAAAAACATAATAGCTACTTCAAAAAACTTACAACACATTCGAGGAGGAATTACAATGACAACATTAAACATCGGAATTATTCTGGGAAGTACCCGCCAAGGCCGCGTTAGCCCACAGGTAGGCGAATGGGTGAAAGGTATTGCTGACGCACGCGGAGATGCCAATTACGAAATCGTGGATATTGCCGACTTCAAACTGCCGCTTCTCGGTGAAACCGACAGCTATGCGGAAGCCCAAGCGTGGGCAGCCAAGCTGGCAACACTGGACGGCTTCGTGTTTATCGTACAGGAGTATAATCACAGTCTTACCGGAGCACTGAAGAATGCCCTGGACTCCGCCCGTGAAGAATGGAACAACAAAGCAGCCGGTATCGTAAGCTACGGTTCAGCCGGAGGCGTCCGCGCCGCTGAGCATCTGCGCGGAATTCTCGGCGAGCTGTCCATAGCAGACGTTCGTGTCCACCCTCTGCTCTCGCTGTTCACTGATTTCGAGAACGGCTCCGTCTTCAAACCGGCCGATCTGCATACCGCCAACGTTAACGCCATGCTCGATCAGGTTCTGGCCTGGAGCGGCGCCTTGAAGACTTTGCGTCAGTAAATAAAGGGTAATGGCAACGCATCATTATTATTAATAAAGGAATAAAGGGGTCTCAACCGCCAGAAATGGCTATTGAGACCCCTTTTTACATTGAGATGGATGGATAAATAGATAAGATAGCGGAACTATGTGAGAATGCCGCGCGAACAGACTGTTGCTCCTAGCACTGCGGGAATGGCGCCGGCAGAATGGAGACTACTTGGTAAGCTTGTAGACAAGTTTTGTAAACATTAATGCTTTGTAGACATAAAAAGCTTTGTAGACATAAATGTTGCACTTTTTGCAACTTATATTGGTATAAATCCGGGTGTTCAGGCCGATTGTTGTATGAAATACAACAATTGTCCCGCTAAAACGCATGCTGGAGGAGAATTGCTGCATTTTGTACAACAATATTGGATTTGAGCCGAAATCATGAGGAAAATGCTGTATTTTATACAACAATTTTGTATCCGGGCCGAAATTATAGATTCAGCCCAGACCTCCATCCGTACGCACATGTCTAATCCTATCTTTAAGATGATTCATCAGGGCCCCCTGCTCCTACTTATCGTGACAGCAGCCTGCTGATCAGCTCCCGGCGGCTGGACACGCCTGCTTTGGCAAAGATTGATTTCAGGTGATCCTGAACGGTATATGCAGAGATATGGAGCGACTCCGCCAATTCCTTGGTGGATAACCCCAGCAGCAGCATTTCTGCAAGCTGTTTCTCGCGTGCGGTTAAGGTAAAGGCATCGGCCAGCAGGCGGAATACATCGGAGGATCTGGCATTTACAAAAGAAACGGCCAGCATGCCTTCCGGACCGTCAAGCCTGCTGGCCGTAACGGTCAGATAAGCCCCATCCCCGGTTTGGAGGCATATTTTAGCGCTTGAAGGAACAACACCGGAAGCTCTCTCCTCCGCTACGACCCGTAAGCACACGGCCCGGACCGGACCCGGCAATACTCCCGCATCCAGACGTTCGAACTGCCGCATCTGCTCCAGCCAATAATTCGCCGCTGCATTCGCACTCAGCGGAACAAGCTGCTCATTCAGCATCATAATCCCGTTATCTTCCCGTGCCCCGCTGTCCGAATCCTTGCCGGGCTGCGATGTGGCGTAACTGCGCAGTCCGGCAGCAATCAGCGGAGCAGCGGAAGCGATCCGGGCACATTCCTGCGCTTGAAACGGAAGGCTATCCAGCGGACGGAATAGAGTCAGGAAGCCCCAGCAGACCCCGCCTGCCACGAGCGCTGCGCGCAGCTCATCTCCGAACCCGGCAGGCTGCAGTACTTTGCGGTAACGCTCACTCTTCTCAAGACTTCCGCCGGTAACTCCGCTTAAGCAGGCTACCGGAAGCTCCGCCTTGGCCAAGTGCTCATACTTCATATAATCCTCATGCAGATATTCATATTCGAACAATACAGAGTGCACAGCAGCAAGCCCCTGCTCCGTTACCGCTCCGGTGGTTAGAAGCGTATGCGGATCTACTGTCGTGCAGCAGGCCGCGGCAAACGGAATAACGGAACGGAGTTTAGCAATAACCGCTTCCCTGTATTGCTGTGAATTCATAGCTCCCCCGCCCCGGGCCGGGTCCAGCTGCAGAATGCTTTTCATCGCCTCGTTCATCTTGGTGTCCTCTCTAAATCCCACATATGTGGGATGGTCTCCCGTCCTTGAAATCCGGATAATGAAACATAATTCCTATTATATCGCAGGTAAGCTTACATTCAATATTCAAGGACGGAGAAGATACAATGAAAACAGATATTATAGTCATCGGCGGTTATGGTCATGTCGGGTCACAGATTTGCCGGCTTCTTGGCGGGATGCATCCCGGGAAGGTCTATGCGGCGGGAAGAAACCTGAAACGTGCCGAAGAATTCTCCAGGAGTACGGGCGGTTATGTGAAGCCGCTGCGTCTGGCGGCAGAGGAGCCGCTGGACCAGAGGCTGCTTAAACGGGTGAAGCTGGTTGTGATGTGCCTGGACCAGCAGGATACCCGGCTGGCAGAAGCCTGCTTACAGCGCGGCACGCATTATGTAGATGTCTCGGCGAGCGGCGAGTTCCTCAGCAAGCTGCAGAAGCTGGACCCGGTGAAGAATGGCCTCCAGGCTGCAGCCCTGCTGAGTGTCGGTCTGGCTCCAGGGCTGACCAACCTGCTCGCGGCACGGGCCATGCAGGAACTGGAGCATACCGAGTCCATTGACATCTCCATAATGCTCGGGCTTGGAGACAGTCACGGACAAGCCGCTCTGGAGTGGACAGTGGATAATCTGGGTGCAGCCTTTGAGATTACTGAACACGGCAAAGCGCGCACGGCTTCAAGCTTCACCGGGAGCAAGTCCACCGATTTCGGCTTTGATCTGCGGACCCGGACAGCCTACCGCTTTCCCTTCTCTGATCAGCAGACGCTGCCTGTAACTTTAGGCGTTCCATCTGTTTCCACCCGGCTCTGCTTCGATTCCCGCATCTCTACCTCCGCTGTTGCTGTGCTGCGCAGATTAGGTCTGCCCGCGCTGCTGCGGAACAGAACCTGCCGTAACTTCGCTGTCCGGGCTTTCGGCAAATTCAGGTTCGGCTCGGCACGCTTCGCGGTTAAAGTGGATGCCTATGGGTTGAAGAACGGCAAGCCCATGCAAATAGAATATGGAATAGAAGGCGTACATGAAGCAGACATTACTGCAATAACTGCCGCTGGTGTAATCCTTAACCTCTACGAATCTGCACCGCCGCCAGGTGTCTATCATATTGAGCAGTTATTCACACTTCAGCCGGACGGGAACCGTCTATCACTGGTATCCGCAGGGAAGGCCGGAACCGGCGTAAGTATGGCCTACCCTCTGAACGGCGTCACTTTCTGGACGCGGAGTACTGTCCGATAGATTCTCTTTTTGCAAATAATGAAGCGATTCGCTACAATAAAATGAATCATTAAACCGTCCGCCAAACATCTTAAATTTGCAATTCTGGCGCTTCCAAGCTATCTATCTCTCCCTAAGGAGGACTACTCATGTCCAGCCAAGAACCCGTTCAGCCGACAGAGCTCCAGGAACAATTCACCCTGCTGATGCGCGGACTGGGAACCCGGACGGTACAATACCAGCAGAATGTGGCCTCCGCCCTCGGACTATACAATAATGACTTCATATCCGTAGATATCCTGCGTGAAAAAGGTCCGATTACCGCCGGAGAACTGTCGAAGCTAACCGGACTGACTACCGGCAGCGTCACCGCATTAATCGACCGGCTGGAGAAAACCGGCTATGTCCGCAGAGAAAATGACCCGGGTGACCGCCGCAAGGTGATTATCGTTCCGCTGTATGAGCATAAAGCGGATGTCATAGAGACATATTCCACACTTCATTCGGCTATGATTGCCTTGGCTGCTTCATATACGGAAGAAGAGCTCCTGCTGATTACTCAGTTTCTGGGCAAAGCTGGCGCAGTGCTGGAACAGCAGATCGATCACCTGAATGCCAATCCTCCCGGCAGTTCTAATTCCTGACGCCTTCCTGAATACAACAAGGCGGCCGTTAACCTAACGGCCGCCTTGTTTATGCTATTTTATTGGATTACGGATGAAATGAATCTGGCCATCTCCCCGCTGGTCTCATTCAGCTTCTCAATGACATCGCTGAACTGGGTTACGAGCTCAGCCTGCGCCGAGGAAGACTTGGCAATTGCCTCAATCTCCTGCTCCATCTCCCGGATCGAGCGCTGCACCGTGCTAAGAGAATCCTCGATCGACTTCGTAGCTTCCTTCGTATGTACCGACAGCTTGCGGACCTCTGTCGCCACCACACCGAAGCCTGCCCCCTGCTCTCCGACCCGCGCAGCCTCAATTGCCGCATTCAGGCCCAGCAGATTCGTCTGCTCGGAGATCTCCCGGATGAATCCGGCAACCTTATTCACCTGCTTGGACTCTTCCACCGTCTTGCGGGAATTGTCCAGAATCTGCGCGGTTGTCGCCGACAGCTCCTGAGACTGGGCCGCCACATTCTGAACCATATCCACAAGCTGGCCGCTAATCTGATTAATGCTTTCCGTCAGCTGTTCCATTTTATCTTCATTTTCCAGCGTATAGGCAATTGCGAAAGCCCCTATAACTTCACCCTCCGTACCGTAAATCGGGACTGCCGAAGAAATGACAGTTGCTCCATACAGCTCAGGTGACAACCGGTTTGTCGTGGCGCGTCCGGCCAGGGCATTGCCGAGGGACGGATCATCCGGCGAAACTGGACTTCCTTTGGTTAAGCCGAAATCCAGCACTTTGCTGGGTGCATAATAATGGAATATTTCCCGATCCGTAATGCCGATCATAATATCCTGTGCGTGAATCTGTTTGAAGAAAGGTGCTGCTGCGACCAATGCTGCCAAGTTATCCATAAGCATCTCCTAAATGTGAATGTTTAGAATTATTATCGACACATTTAGCCGATTAGTGAAGAGTGCTGATTATGAATTATGAACGTCCTGAATTATGAACGCCCTGCCTTAACATGCTTAAGCTGAGCCACAATAATGACGCTGATGATAATTAGCAGGAACCATGAGCTGATCTTGCTGAAGCCCACCAGATGCCAGGCTTCGTGCTGGTCGGGATATTTCCAGGCACCCAAGAAGGTAGCGATATTCTCAGCGATCCAGATGAAGAAGCCTACAATGAAAAAAGCCAGCGTCAGCGGCATCCGGTACGTCCGCTCCTGCACCCGGTAGATGATCCATGTCCTCCAAAAAACAATTACCACGAGCGCCGTCAGCCACCAGCGGAAATCCGGAATGAAGTGGTGCGTGAAAAAGTTCAGGTAGATCGCTCCGCCCAGAAATCCCGCAGAGGCCAGCCCCGGCCAGCCGGTCATGTCCATCTTCAGCCTGCGCCAGATCTGGCACATATAGCTTGCCACGCTGGCATACATAAACCCGCTGTACAGCGGTACCCCGAGCAGCTTCGTGTATCCCGGATCAGGGTATGCCCATGAGCCCATTCTTATTTTATAAATCTCCAGCACCAGACCAATCACATGAAATACGCAGATTACCTTGATCTCATCGAGGGTCTCCAGCCCGCTGCGGTACATAAGGTACTGCACGGTCAGCAGGATCAGCAGAATGGCATCATACCGGTGGATGAAGGGCAATTCTACTTTACTGGTAAGTATCAGGGTTCCAAAGATCGCAACGGGAAAAATGCAGCTCATCGCGTGATGATAGCCGAAATGCAGCAGCCGTACCAATGATTTCAACATCGTCCTCTCCTCGTTCCCCGCTCCCTTTTATTCTGTAGCTTCCGGAGTGTATTCTAATATATCTCCCGGCTGACAATCCAATGCCTTGCAAATCGCCTCGAGCGTTGAGAACCGGATTGCCTTCGCCTTGCCGTTCTTGAGTATAGACAGGTTAGCCATTGTTATGCCCACCTTCTCCGTAAGCTCAGTTACACTCATTTTCCGTTTCGCCAGCATCACGTCAATATTGATTATAATCCCCATGGTCATCACCTCAGACTGTCAAATCATTTTCAGATTTTAGTTCAATAGCTTCGTTCAACAGCTTCTGGAGCACTGCAGCGAATACAGCGATCACCATGGAAGCCAGGATAATGATCATTCCGATGACGATAATCCCCGGGGCATCATCCCTCTCCGCCATCAGATAGAACAGGGGCATGCCTATAACAAACATACCGCTGATGGCGACTGCACAGTTCTTGATATTCTTCAGCACCTGTACAGAGGTATCCGAGAATGCCTTGTTCTGGTCGATGTAGCCTAACAGCTTAAAGGCCTGATAGAGTGCGATGTAAAAAGGCAGTGCCGCCCCGTACAGATCGATCATCACGAGAGCCTGTATGTAAGACATATCCGGATACAGCTCTGCTGCAAACCCCGCGATCTCCGGCACTACAAATACACATAGAGCAAGTGCAGCCAATCCAAACAGCACAATCACTGCCTTCAAAAAAGTGGTCGACCCTGGTTTGCGTTTCATTGTAAAAGCACCTCACTTCAGAATTGTGAGTTTAATTTACCACATAATTTATCGTTTATCAATATATTTAGATTGAAATATGATATTTAATTATTGTTTATCTGTTACTCATTGGCGGCAGATATCAATAAACTGCTGCAGCGCGGCAGGCAGGGATTCATTCTTACGCGTGCAGACAGCAATATGGTTGCTTAGGTGAATCCCCTCCACATGCACACGGGAGAGCTGCTTCCACTCCACATATTCGCGCACGGCGAGAGAGGAGATGAAGTTTGCACCATACCCCGCGATTACCGAACGGATGGCTTCACCCAGTCCGCTGAATTGCAGTGCGACCTCTGGCGGCTTCAGGCCATAAGTCGTACATAACGAGACAAGGCGCTCTCTTGTTGAGCTGCCCTCCTCCCGCATAATGAACGGCTCCCGCATCATCTCCGGCAGTGAAACCGTACGGTCTGCATAGGGATGGGAAGGGGCTACCACGAACCACAGCTCATCCTCGAAAAGCTCCAGCCATTCGACATCCTCCGGTTTCTCCTTGGCTCCGCCCCCATAGAAGGCAACATCTGCTTCATGCCGCTGCAATTGCTCAAAGGCCTGCTGGGAGTTCGTTGTTGTAATCTCGATCTCAATCCCGGGATGTCCCGCTTTGAATCTGGCAGCCCAGCCGGGAACCAGGAAATTAGCCGGCAGATAAGTAGCGGCGATACGCAGCTTCCCTTTTTTGCCCTGGCGGTAGTCTTCTACAAATTCATCCATTTGTTCCTCATAGGTGAAGAGATTCCCTGCCTGCTTCGCCAGTTCTGTTCCAAAGGAAGTAAGTGAAATTCCGCGGCCGCTGGGGTTAAACAAAGGCAGTCCCAAATCCTTCTCGAACTTCTTGATTTGGCTGGTAACCGCCGGTTGGCTGATATTGAGCCGTGCAGCCGCCTTCGTGACGCTGCCCGTCTCGGCAACATAATAAAATAGCCTTAGTGCATGCAGGTTCATGCAGATCGCCTCGATTCATAATCAAATTATATGCAAACTATAAAAACATATATTAGTTTTATGAATTATTTTACCTTATATTTAAAACAGATCCAATACAACACTTAACCAAACGGAGGGATTCACATGAAAGAACAGAACAAATGGAGTAAGGTTGACGCGTATTTCGATGACAAGCTGCTGGCGGCAGATCCGGTGCTGGACGCCGTTCTGGGCGCTAATGAAGGTGCAGGATTACCGGCGATTGATGTTGCTCCGAACCAGGGGAAGCTGCTGTATCTTCTGGCTAAAATGAAAGGCGCCGTTAATATTCTGGAGATCGGCACGCTGGGCGGCTACAGCACCATTTGGCTGGCAAGGGCGTTGCCGGAAGCAGGAAGACTGGTTTCGCTCGAGTTCGAGCATGACCATGTAGTCGTCGCTGAGGATAATCTGAGAATGGCCGGGTTAGCGGATAAAACGGAGGTGATTGAGGGGCCGGCACTTGAGACGCTGGCGACACTTGAAGCCCGGGGGCATGGCCCTTTTGACTTCATCTTCATTGACGCCGACAAACCGAACAATCCTCATTATCTGAAATGGGCATTGAAGCTGGCCCGGCCGGGAGCGGTAATTGTGGCCGATAACGTAGTGCGTGATGGTGAGGTCATTCAGGCGCAGAGTACAGATGACCGCGTACAAGGCATCCGCCAGTTTATGGATCTGCTCTCCGCCGAGCCGCGAATCGAGGCTACTGCACTGCAGACGGTAGGCAGCAAGGGATACGACGGCTTCGTGCTTGGCATTGTTATTTGAATGTCCTCCCCGGATCGAACGGCGGTGCACTTCATGACCCCTTTGCTAGCTATACAATATAAAAGTGCCCCGCAATATCACAGGGCACTCTTGGCTATCGGTTATTTTAAGTAGAATACATCTTTCAAATTCTTGGACACCGGGCTGTGATCAGGGTTAGTCTCCATCAGCGGCTCCATATACACCCACCACTTCCGGCAAATCTCCGTCTGCGACATCTGATCCCACCGCTCTTCGTCTTCAATCTCTACGTAAGCAAACAGGCTGCCCGTTTCTTCATCCAGAAAAATAGAATAATTATGTGCGCCATGGTTCTTCAGCTCTTCAGCCATCTCCGGCCAAAGCTCATCATGACGGCGTTTGTACTCCTCATAAGCATCGGGATAAACATGCATAACACTCGCTTTTCTAATCACTGTTCAGCTCTCCAGACATATAGGGGTGTAGTTAAAACTTAAGTGAACTATTATATTGAACATTATAAAGTATAGATGAACTTTATTGAATATAAATAAACACAAATAAACTCCGAATATCTGGCTTAAATTAAGGAGCCCCCTATATTGCTGATCAGATGCTGCTTGAGCTTGTCCGCCTCTGACTGCTGTATCCCCTTCGCCACCAGTCTGGCCATTTCAATCGCCCCGGCTTCCGAGAAATGCGTGTTATCCTCTGCTCCCTCAGGAAGGTTAGCATATTGGCCCGGTTCCGCCCACAGAAATACTTGCTTGGAACGCGCTTCACCAAGCTCCTCAAAATATACTTTGCTGAGTGAAGCGAGATCCACAAAGGGTACAGCTCCCCGGACGGCAAGCTGCCTCATAGCTTCAATATATTCCCCGTGGGTATTCCGGATGGCCCCATCCTCCTCGAAGAAGCGCCGGTGCATGGGCGCTACAAGCACAGGATACGCACCGGCTGAGCGCGCAAGATCAATATATTGCTTCAGGTAATGCTGATAGGTTGTGAACGGACCCGCACCTTCTTCTGTTTCTTTCTCATCGTTGTGGGCAAATTGGACAAGCAGGAAGTCGCCCTTGCGCAGTCTTTTGGCTATCCGCAGCAGACGGTTCTCCTCAATAAAGGTTCTGGCGCTTCTGCCGGAACGTGCATGATTCGCCACAGCAATGTCTTCATCCAGGTACAATCCGATCATTTGGCCCCAGCCTGTATAAGGGAATTGCCCCGAGGCCTGATCCGTTACGGTAGAATCTCCGGCAAGAAATAGAGTAGTGATGGAGCTTACCCGGTTAACCGTCACCTGCCGCACACTTGGTGCAGCACCGCCGAAAGCCAGCTTGAGCACACCATCCTCGACATGCACAGCAAAGATGCGGGTGGTGATCTCACCGGGCCCGGTCTTCACCTCAAACAGCCGGATCCGGCCGAGTCCTTCTCTTACGGTAGTAACGGCGGAGGTGTCCGGCGAACCGATCTCCAGCGTTACGGTGTAATTACCATTCGGCACATCCATCAGCAGCGTCGGTACTATAGGAGAGAAGTAATCCCCGGGCCATGAATCCTTGAGCTCCTCATTCTTCGAGCCTGCCGGCGCTGCGGCAAAGCCATAACCCTTTTCCATGTCATACAGGCTATCCAATGCGGGTACAAACGAATAGTTAAATATCATACGGGCATCCACCTTTCTTTTCCCGTCTACACTAATTCATCCGGATATAGAAGACAATCGGACTCTTTTGCCGGTTTTGCACTTTTTTATTCCCGGACAATCTCCTCCAGCACTCTCCCGTCCCCGTGCCCGAAATCGATCCCCAGAATTCTTCCCAGCGTTGGCGCAATATCGACCATTTCGATGTCGCCGATGGAATAGTCCTGTTTAATCATGCCGCCGGAGACGACAAAATTGCACCGGTAGCCGCTTTTGTCAGGAGAATAACCATGCGTAGCATAACGAACTCCATGTGCCTGCAAATCGACAACCAGCTGCTCCTCCAGACTCTCATCAAAACAATAACCGCGCTTCGCTTCCAGCATCACTCTTGTGGAATGGCTTGCATGAAGACGGTCTAATGTCTCTCTGTGGTATACGCTTTCAACCCCTGACATGTCATTCTGCCTATATTCTTCAATAGCCGTGAGCGCGAGCCGCTCTGCTTCTTCGTCTCCCGGCTGGACATGCAGGTACGCTGAACCTCCGCCGCACTGGAAGTATGCCCGCCATTTCATTACGCCGCCCTCTTCATAGATCAGACCCTTTGCCTGCAAAAGCTTGTTCAGATGCACTTTGTAGCGCACATTGAACTGGCCGTGGTCTCCGAGCACCATAATTACCGTATCCTGCCTGATCCCGGCATCTTCCACGGCCTGCAGGATCTCACCCAGCCGGTTATCCATACGCAGGATGACTTCTTTCACCTCATCGCTGTCTGTCCCATATAGATGTTTGGCATCATCCAGGTCAATCAGATGCATCATGAGCAGATTAGGCTTGTTGCGCTTAATCGTGTCTATCGCACACTTCGTTGTAAAGTCATCCAGATAAGGCTGGGTAATCCCTTGCCTGATCCGGCCGTATTTCAGCTCCATCCGGATACAGTAGGCGGGACTGCCGCTTCTCAGCACCTTAAGTGCCTGATTCTCACCTTTCAGCGCCCTGATTTCCGGAATATTATACCGGATCGAGGACTTGCCCGAAACCGGCCAGAGGAGTCCGGCGGTACTGAGCCCTGCCTTACGTGCAGCATCATAAATTGTAGGTACCTTAACCGCCTCACGGAACCAGAACCAGCGCTGATCCTCCTCCTTCACGAACGGCTGCAGCGGATTGTTGTGGTGAATACCGTGCTTGTCCGGATGAACGCCGGTAGCGATGGTGGTATGAACTACATAGGTGAGTGTGGGATATACGCTCCGCAAGCGGTTGCTGTGGGCACCTTGCTTAATCAGTCTGGATAAATTGGGCAGCCGGCTGGCCAGTTCCCAGTTGTCCTCCGAGAAGGCATCGTAGGAAATGACGATCAGATGTTTAGCTAATGGCGCGCGAGGCGTTGTCGGTTCCATGTCAGTTCCCCTTAGGCAGAGTGATGAAGATGAAGAATCCAATCAGAAACAGCGGAATTATGGATAAAATGCTAAAGCGGGCCTCGCCCGTTAACGTCGTAGTCAGTGACATCAGCGCCGGGCCGAGAATTGCCGCGAACTTGCCGAAGATATTATAGAAGCCGAAGAATTCATTGGAATTCTCCTTCGGAATGATTTTGGCGAAATACGACCGGCTGAGCGCCTGGATGCCGCCCTGGGCCGAACCGATCAGCGCGCCAAGAATAAAGATATGCCACACTGAGGTGATGAAGAAAGCCGCAATACAGGAAATGATATAAGTGAAAATCCCGAAGATAATCAGCTTGCGGGCAGAGTGGGTTTTGGCCAGATTACCGTAGAGAATCGCACACGGAAAGGCAATGATCTGGATGATGAGCAGAATGCCCAGCAGGGTGAAGGTGTCCAGGGAATCCCCACCCAGTACCGAAGTCGCATACGGCACCACCATTTTAATAATGGTATCTACCCCGTCGATATAGAAGAAATAAGCAATCAGGAACACAAATACAATTTTGTGCTGGCGGATATTCATGAAGGTGTTCGCCATTCTTTTGAAGCTGTTTGCAACCGGATTAGGTTCAGGCTCAATGTAGTAGCGCTGCTTCACGTCTCTGATCATAGGCACAGTGAGCAGCCCCCACCATAGTGCAGTGATGATGAATCCGATCTGATAGCCGATGGCCTTATCCATCCCCATCATAAAGATGAGCAGCAGACTGATTCCGAACGGAATACAGCTGAAGATATAACCGAAGGCAAACCCTCTCGTCGATACCTTATCCATCCGCTCATCATCTGTAATATCGACCAGGAAGGAATCATAGAAGATATTGGCCCCGGCAAACCCGACCGCTGACAGAATGTAAAAGGCAATCAGCAGCTGCCATTGTCCGCTATCCGGTGACACGAAGGCCAGGGAAGCCGTCGCAAGCACGCCTACCGCAGCGAAGAAGATAAAGAAGCGCTTCTTCCTGTCCTTGTAATCGGCAATCGTCCCCAGGATCGGACTGAGCACCGCCACCAGAATACTGGCAATGGAATTGAAATAGCCCAAATCCATACTGCTGCCCACAGTGGTGAACATGCCGAAGATAATGGGCAAAAGCGCCGTAGTCACCGCCATCGAGTAGGCAGAATTACCGCAGTCATACAGAATCCATGATTTCTCCTCTTTACTCAGCTTCATCTAATCTTCTCCTCCAATAACCGATTGTTTCAGTTATATCACGCGAACATATGAAGCATGTTAATGGGATGTAAAATCACAGAATCTCTGGCTTAGTGGCTATAGCCTTCCCAATATCCTGCAATATACATGGTCATTATAACCTGAATTACCAATGGATAGGGTGAAAAATATAGATTAAGCTCACTAGATTCACGGAATATACGGGCAGAGGGCGCTGCAGCAGGATGGAGACTTTCAGTAAACACTGTACACATAAATGTTGTACGTTTTACAACTTTGGATCATTGATAGTTAGGTGTCCGGGAGGATTGTTGTATAAAATACAAGAATAATTCGGCTAAGCCGCTAGAAAAAGGTAAAATCCTGCATTTCATACAACAATTTCGGATTTGGGGCGATATGTGAGGGGAAATGTTGTATTATGTGCAGGATTTCATGACAAGTCATCAAAAATCAGCCACAGAAAGCCGATGAACCGGTAAAACCGCAGCTAAGGCGTCAAAGAACACCAGCAATTGAAACGCTGAGCCAATACCTAGGCCGCACGCAGAAATGGCGCCTGTCCCGGAAGGTTCGGGAAGGCGCCATGCTTTTGATATCAGAAACCGGGCAGCCGTTCACGCCGCCTTACGTTTGTATATGCGCATCGCAAACAGATATGCGGCAATCAGTATCCCCAGGCACCAGGCAAGTGCAGTCCAGATGTCATGTCCGGCAGGCTGCCCCGCCAGCAGGGCGCGGATAGTCTCCACTATGGAGGTCACCGGCTGGTTCTCGGCAAAGGCGCGGACAGCCCGCGGCATCGTTTCAGTAGGCACAAATGCGGAGCTGATGAAGGGAAGGAAGATTAGCGGGTAGGAAAAGGCCCCTGCGCCGTCCACCGATTTGGCGGACAGTCCGGCAATCGCCGCGATCCAAGTCAGGGCCAGCGTGAACAGTGCGAGTATACCGGCCACGGCAAGCCATGATAATACGCCAGCCGGAGAGCGGAAGCCCATAAGGAGCGCTACAAGAATGATGACGGCAACCGAAATCGCATTGGACACGAGTGAGGTCAGCACATGTCCCCAGAGCGCCGCCGAACGCGCAATCGGCATCGAGTGGAACCGTTCGAAGATGCCGCTCTGCATATCCATGAACAGCCGGTAGGCCGTATAAGAGATGCCGCTGGCAATTGCGATCAGCAGGATGCCGGGCAGCAGGTAATTCACATAGCTCTCCGCGCCGGTCTGAATTGCACCGCCGAATACATAAACGAACAGCAGCAGCATGGCAATTGGAGTGATGGTGACTGTGATGATGGTATCCAGGCTGCGGATAATATGGCGCATGGAACGTCCAAGCATAACGCTCATATCACTGAAGAAGTGTCTCGCTGTCATTTCCATTTTACTTTCCCTCCCTTTTACCGGTGATGGCAAGGAATATCTCTTCTAATGTGAGTTGTTTCTCCACATACTCCACCTTGTCAGGCGGGAACAGCTTCTTCAGCTCCGTGAGTGTGCCGCTGGCAATAATTCTGCCCTCATGCAGAATAGCGATTTGATCGGCCAGCTGTTCGGCCTCCTCCAAATACTGCGTGGTCAGAAATACAGTCGTGCCCTTGGCGGCAAGCTCTTTGACTGTCTTCCAGACTTCGATCCGCCCTTCGGGGTCAAGTCCGGTGGTCGGCTCGTCAAGGAAGATAAGCTGCGGTTCCCCCACAAGGCTCATGGCGATGTCGAGCCTCCGGCGCATCCCGCCTGAATAGGTTGATACTCTGCGGCTCCCGGCTTCGGTCAGGCCGAACCGCTTCAATAGATCGTCTGCTATCTGAAGCGGATGATTCAGGTGCCGGAGCCTGGCGATCATGATCAGATTCTCCCGCCCGGTCAATATCTCATCCACGGCAGCAAACTGTCCGGTCAGGCTGATCGACTGGCGTACATGATCCGGCTTCGATGCGACATCAAAGCCGTTTACGGTGGCACTTCCCCCGTCCTGTTTCAGCAAGGTAGTGAGGGTTCTGACAATCGTTGTCTTCCCCGCACCGTTGGAACCGAGCAGAGCGTAAATTTCGCCGCTCCGCACCTCAAAGTTGACGCCCTTCAGAACTTCTATATTATTGAAGGACTTTCGCAGTCCTTTCACTTCAATGGCATTGCCCATTTCTGCTTCCCCCGTTCACTTTGTTTAGTCCGTTGCCTTTTTCATGGCCTTGGCTACTTCCTGGTCCACAGATTCCTGATAGAGGTCAGCGTAGGTTTTGGAATCTTTGATGAGCTCGTCGCAGAACGCCGCTACGTCACTGCCCGTCACCTCGAGCACCCCTTTCCCCAATGCAGCGCCCTCCTCAAAAAGATCGACAATCCCCGAAAGCAAGCCATTCCCCTCTGTCAGCTCCACAGGACCGACCTTAAACAGATATTTTTGCAGCTCTTTATAGACAATCTGGTAATCCTGCGGCAGTGCTTTGACACGCGCAACATGCGCCCGCCACTCTTTTTTGCCCTCGATCATATCCCGTATTTTCATTGTATCCTCCTCCTACTTCCCTAATTTCCGGGCAATATTATCGTTAAGCTGCTGGCGCCACTTGTCGCGGTAAGACTTTGCCCCTTCTTCACCAGCCAGCGCTGAACAGAAGCCCCGGATATCGTCACCTAATACCTCCCGGGCATTCTGGCCGTCCGCCGCCGTTTCTTCCAGCAGGCCAAGCACACCGTCAAGAATGGGCATGAGGTTACGGCCGGTGAAATCAGAGTGCGGCCAAAGCTCAGCTTTAATTTTCTCCCAGGCCGCCTGATAATCAGCCGGGAGCTTTTTTACCCGCAGCTCAAAAGCCTGGAATTCTTTGGTCATATCTCTGCCGGTGATCTTTTCCCAAAAATTCATTAATTTCTCTCCTTTAGCTCGTTCATTTTGGATGATACAAACTCCCATTTCCCCCAGAACTTCTGCAGCTCCTCACGCCCCGCATCATTCAGCGCGAAGAACTTTCGCGGCGGCCCCATATCCGAAGGTTTCTTAGTGGTATCGACCAGCTGGCTTTTCTCAAGCCGGATCAGGATGGTGTACACCGTTCCCTCTACAACATCAGCGAAGCCGAGGGCATTCAGCTGCCTTGTGATTTCGTAACCGTAGGTTTCGTTGCGGCTTATTATTTCAAGGACACAGCCTTCAAGTACACCCTTGAGCATTTCCGTTAGATTATCCAGCACAATTCCTCCTTACTACTCTGTATGACTGGTATTCAGTATTACTTACTACCACTACATAGTAACACATAGTAGCGGATTGTCAATAGCTGTTAATCTGATTAAGCTGATAATGAAGCTAAAGGGCGGATTTGTTTAATCCCCCCTCCTCCGTTAAACTAAAGCTGTATTTAGTGGGCTAAAATGTAACTTAAGGAGGCTGCATATGGGACGTGTAATTCTACAGATGAATGTGACACTGGACGGTTGCTGTGACCACACTCAGGTAATTGCGGATAAAGAGCTGCACCAGTACACGGTGGACTTGATGGACCAGGCCGATGGTCTGCTATTTGGACGTAAAGTTTACCAGCTGATGGAGAGTGCTTGGCCAGCCATTGCCAGCAGCGGTGAAGGACCCCAATTTATGGTCGACTTTGCACGTAAGCTCGACCTGAAACCCAAGTATGTCTTCTCGCGGACGCTGGATCACCTGTCGTGGCAGAACTCTTTTTTGCTAACGGGGACCATATCAGAGGAAGTGCAGCAGCTTACGGCAGAAGGAAAGAGCCTGATCGTTAATGGCGGTCCCGGCCTGGGCTCCACTCTGGCAGGGCTAGACTTGGTGGATGAATATCACTTCCTGGTACAGCCAATCGTTGCCGGACACGGTCCCCAATTGTTAGGGGGAGTCCATGACCGGCTGGATCTGAAGCTGAGCGGGACCACAACCTTCGGCTCCGGCGTCGTGGTGCTCCGCTATACGCCCGTCCGTTAACCGCCTGACTGATCACCGAGTTTATGTAAGACGCGCTTCAGCATAGCATACCTGGTTTCTGCCTTTTCCTTTAGCCTCATATAGAGCTTCGTCGGCTTTCTCCAGCATTTCTGCCGGGGCAGATTCCGGAAAAGAAGAAACCCCTACAGAAATCGTTATCCTTAGCTGGGACTGGTCAGGAAGTACAAAGATGCTGTCTTGAACCGAGGAACGCAGCTTCTCGGCAACCGTCATGCCCTTATCCGCCGTACACCGCAGAAGCAGAACCGCGAACTCTTCCCCTCCTTTGCGCGCACAATAATCGCGTATACGGATACCGGACTGGAGAATATCAGCGAGTTTGGACAGGACCACATCTCCGGCCGCATGCCCGTATGTATCATTAACAACCTTGAAATGATCGATATCTATTAACAGCAGAGAGAACGGTTCATTCTGAAGCGCGCTTATTTCCGCCGTTTTTTTGAAAATCAGATTAAAGGACCGGGGATTATGGAGTCCCGTAAGGAAATCCCGCTCTGCCGCCTCTTTAAACATTTCTAATGCGTCATGGGATTTCTCCAGGTGGTTAATGAGCAGATAATTAAACAGGCATGCCATGAAACAGATCATGTCAAATAAAAGAATCGTGCCTATGTTAGTCCAGCCTACCAGAGGAAGCAGTATACAGGTGGAGAGTATGACCATCCCGCAAGCTGCAACCAGCCACCGGTAAAATGCGGGGATTTTAAGCGAAAAAGCAAAAACGCCCACCAGAAAAGTAATCACGATATTTACAACACCCAATAGGGTCGCTTCATTAATTTCACCAAGGAAAAAAAGCCGGAACAAAGCAATTAAACTTGTCGTAATCATCCCCGTAACAGGCCCGCCAAGATATGTGGCTGCCAGGATCGAGACTTGCCGGAAGTCTATAATGGTGCCATCGCCTAAAGGAAAAGCAAAATACAGCTGAACAATGCCAAACAGTCCAAACCCGATTCCGTATAAAGCATGTAATTGAAGCTTGGAGAACGCCCGCTTTCCTTTTAAGAGGGCCAATATCATATCCCCGAAAAAGATAAACGTAGTAAGCAATGAAAAATTGATGAGCAAATTAACAAGCATAACATACCCCTTACAAAATAAGTGATATCCCCTTTTGATTCTATAATGAGGGATAGTTGAAGACACCCCATCAGTATAGCATGGACATTCGTGTAATTCTCTATCAAAATAACCCCCAAAATCGTTTGCATTTTTGTCGAAAGATGGAGTCTTTTTATATAGAAAAAACTTCCTTTAATTGTTAAACTAATTGGAGTCAACTAATACATTAAAGGGGTTTATTATGTCACGTTCAAAAAAAGCTCTCATCATTAGTGCAGTTGTTATTTTGTTTGAAATCCTCCTGCTATTATCCTTCCCTTTCCTTGTAGTAATCGCCTTCAATTTCCTTTTCCTTGCCCTCGCCGCCATCCCTGTCTGGTTATTCGGAATGATCTTCCCTCAGAAAGTGATCTGGTGGGGGGATGAGGATAACCGTAACCGGAAGAAGGTTTCAAAGTACGCAGGTATTCAGCTGCTCCTTTGTTTCATTATTGCAATCGTTATTATTCCCAAAACCGAAGATCAGACTTTAAGCGCCTCAGCCCCTTCACCAGCTCCTGCGGCCACTACGAAGTCTGTTGCAACAGAGGAGCCGGGTGTCTCAAGAAATACACTTGCCTCCATTCCAACACAGAAACCTGTTCCAACTAAGAAACCCGTCACCACAACCAAACCCAAAGCCACCAACAAACCCGTCACCACAACCAAGCCCAAGGCTACCAACAAACCTGTTACCACAACCAAGCCCAAGGCCACCAAAAAACCTGCGGCCACTAAAGCACCTGTCCAGGATGTGTATTACAAGAATTGTGATGCTGTTCGGGCAGCAGGAGCTGATCCTATTCGCGCCGGAGAGCCAGGATACTCACGCAAACTGGATCGGGATGGTGACGGCGTAGGTTGTGAATAAAAATAGGTGAATACACTCAGCAGCATATCAAAGAGGCCCATGCGCAAACCGCATGGGCCTCTCATATTTACATTCCGCCAATAGATCAGATGAGGTTATTGCCCCATCAATATTTTGGCATATGGCGAATCAATCGGCATCATGATAACCGGCTCATTCTTCAGCGTGGTCACGTAACTCTCCAGCGTACGATAGAAGCTATAGAACTCAGGAGACTTTCCATAAGCCTGGTTATAGATCCTGGCGGCCTCTCCTTCTCCTTCAGCGATGATTTTCTTAGAATCGGCTTCGGCCTGGGCCATCAGCTCTCTTGAGGAACGGTCGGCCTTGGAGGTGATTTTCTTGGATTCCTCGTCACCCTCGGACAGATAACGCGCAGCGATGGATTGGCGGTCCGATATCATCCGGTTGTATACACTTTGTTTGTTCTCCTCCGGCAGATCCGTACGTTTGATCCGTACGTCAATCACTTCAATCCCGTAATTATCACGGGTTAAGGCGGCAATGACATCATTGGTGATCTCATCGTTAATATTGCCCCGTCCGGTGTCCTCACTGATAATATTCTCATAATTGACTTCGGACAGCTTGCGCCGCACGGAGTTATATACCGCTTCATCAATACGCTGAATCCCGCCGCCTACCGATTGTACGGTTCTCAGGAATTGCGAGGCATTGGTAATTCTCCAGACGGTATAGTTATCAACCACAATCGGCTTCTGGTCCTTCGTCAGAATGCTGGTAGGTGAGCTTTCGTATGTCATCTGATACTTGGGGAGAGCTGAGACATTCTCGATAAAAGGGATTTTCAGCCTCAGTCCAGGCTCCTCAACGGTACGCATCGCTTCACCGAAGCGCAGGACTACCTTGTATTCGCCCTCCTTTACTACATACAAAGAGCCGGCAAGCAAAATAGCTAGAACAATAGTTGATATCAGTCCGATGATCTGGTTTCTTGTCACTCTGCATCTCCTCCTTGCGGCGTGGCCGAAGCTGACGGGCTGACCGGAGTGCTGCGCATCAGCTCATTCAGCGGCAGATAATTCACAGTATCGCTATCCGAGTTGGTAATGAAGATTTTGGCGCTAGGTAATATAGTCTCCAGTGTCTCCAGAATCAACCGGCTTTCGGTTACGCTCTTATTGTTGCTGTATTCGGCAAATATGGCGTTAAACTGGGCTACATCGCCTTGCGCATTCAGGATACGTGATTTCTTCTCGCCTTCGGCTCTCTCAATCAGCGCCTGCGCTTCACCGCGTGCCTTAGGGATGATATCGTTCTCATATTTCTTGGCGTTGTTAATCTTCGTGTTCTTCTCTTCACGGGCATTGGTAACCTCGCGGAAGGCTTCTTCTACCTGGCCGCTCGGCGGTTCTATATCCTGGAATTTGATATCAATGATCTGAATACCGGTGTTGTATTTCTTCTGCAGATCGACGAGCAGCACCCGGACCTTATCCTGAATAACCGTCTTTCCGTCTGTAATGGCATAATCCAGCTTCTCGGAACCAATGACCGCACGGATGGAGGAGCTGGCCGAGTTACGCAGAAATTTGTCCGGGTCATCAATGTTATACAGATAATTGCGGACATTGCTGATCTTCCACTGTACTACAGCATCGGCAGATACGATGTTCTCATCGCCTGTAATCATCATCGCCTCATCTTCAACAGCTACAGCTCCATCTGCCTCCTGGCGGTACCCGATATGTATCCGCTGGGTCAGTTCCGCAGGCACCGTTATCACTTCCTGTATTGGATAAGGCCATTTGAAATGAAGTCCTGCCGAGGACTCGTTGGTGTATTTGCCGAAGGTCAGGATAGCTGCACGTTCCTGCTCCTGCACGGTATAGAATGAAGTTGCGCCAATATAAATCAACACAGCGGCAGCGGCTACCCCTAATCCAATCTTCTTGTACATTCCCGGTTTCAGCTCGGGAAGCTTGCGTCCCGGGATCGGATTATTCCCATCCCCATTCATGAAATTCAAGATGCATCGCTCCTTTTTACGTATTTAAGTCTATATAGAGATACATATACGTAAATAAAACAAAAAAGTCGCAAATTTCGCGACTTTGTCTAATCTTATTGGATTTTACTGCGTTTCTCTTCTTCGCAGTAAGACTAGCGCCGGATATCTGTATGAAAGTTTGCTTTCACAGCAGAAACCAGCCACAGGAATAGCGGAATTCCGATCATATTCACAGGCAGCACATAAGTGATCCATACCCCCTTCAGCAGCAGCCCGGCCGGAGGATTCAGAATGATCACCAGCATGGTGAGGATGAACGAGACTGCGGCTACGATCAGGGATATTTTTTTCCAGCTGCCGGTCTTGCCGGTCCACTGGGCCACGCCATAGCTGGTAATGAACATATAGATGGACAGCTTGACGAATATGCAGACCAGCCACACCGCCATCACAAATATATCCATATTCTGAATAAACTCCATCAGATAGACCAGCTTGACCATCTCAAAAAAAGGAAATTGCAGCCGTCCGCTTACAGCCGGACCGAAGGTCATAATGACCCACAATACGCCAAACAGCAGCATTACCGAGGATAAGGCCACTCCCAGCAGCACCGCCTTGCGGGTTCCTTTGCCGGGATGCTCCACAAAGGGGAACAGCATCATGAGCAGAACGGATTCGCCCAGCAGCGAGACAGGCGCCAGAGCACCTTGCATAATAGGTCCGGGTCCGGTATCTGCATAGACCGGCAGCAGCATAGGCCAGTTGAGATTATTGATGGTGAGTGCAAAGGTGAGCGCAAGAATAATCATCAGAATCGGCCCCCACAGCTCACTGACCCTGCCGATGGCTTCAATGCCTCCATGATAGACCGTGTATATAACTACGCCCAGCATCGTTCCGATGACTACCCAGGCAGGTGTTTTATAGAGGACACTCAAGCGTATGAACAAGAATTCATCACGCAGAATGAGACTGATCACCCAGAACCATTGGAGAATGAACGGAATGACAATCAGCTTGCCGCCCCATTTTCCCAGAATAGTCACACTGTACTCTATCAAAGTCTGCCGGGGATACCGGGAGCTGAGCTTGGACGCAATATAGGTAATGACCAGACCCGCGCCTCCAGCCAGAATATAGGAGATCCAGGCGTCCTGCTTGGCATAAAGAATCGTTGCTGTCATCGAAATCAGCAGGTTGATCCCGATTTCCAGCATCATAATCATCCAGAACAGCTGCCGGTTGTTGATCTTCATTTCTCTTCACCGCCGTCTCTCGTTGGAAGCAGCGATTGTCCTGTCAGGCCTGTTCCGGTGAGGTTCAGCTTAACGGTAATGTCCATATCAATATCCGGAAAGATCGTGTCCCAATCCGCAGCAAGCTTCTTCCACTGATACGGATGGCGGTGATGAATCGTATCTCCGAAACCGAAGATATCACATTTGAAATCCTTCTGCACTTTGGTTAAGACTTTCTTAATCCTCGCTTCAAGGTATTGATTCATCCGGGCTTCGACCTTTTGCACATTGTCCGGCCTCGAGAGATTCAGCGGTGAATTATTCTCTTCAATGAACCCCTTTCCCTCCAGCAGAATCCGGAATTTGGGCAGAGCTCCGGTCATAACCGGCGTAATCTGACTCTTGAAGGTGTCCACATTAATGCTCACGGTCTTGCCCCTGGTTGCTCCAGAGAGGGCATCCGCTGCCGCTCCCCCCGGCTTGTCGGCATCAATAGAGTTGATAATTGTAGTGAAATTCCGGAAGGCCAGCCGGTTCGTAATCCAGAGTCTGACCCAGAATTCATCATAATTCAGATATCCCGCCAGCTTCAGCTTCTCATTAAAAACAGCCGCCCCATATAAGCTTAAGGTCGTCTGCGGCGGGCTATCCTCCGGTGTCTTCTTGTCCGTATTTACTTCCGGAGTTTCAATCGAGAGTGCAGGCATGACGCCGCAACCGGTGCCATTGGCCATGATGAAGAAGTCCAGCAGTGAGCGGCTGATGGGTGCCCCGCTTTTCTCCTGAATCTTCTGCACGGCAATTGCCGGATTGGCTTCAAGCTGATAAGCAATGCTCATCGCCTCCTGCGCAGTCCCGCCCTTGACAACAAAAATATTCGACCGCGGGCGGACCATCGGGCTTCGGCCATACTCGTCCATGATGGAGAAGACCCCCTTCTCCGCCAGCTTCTCCCCGATGAAGATATTCCGCCGGTGTCCCGGAAACAGTACCCGCGAAAGCTTTCTCTGCATATTCTGTTCGGCATCCCTGTTGTTCTTGCCGAAGGCACTTTCGGTCATGAACCCGGATGTGCTGCTCTGTCCTCCGCTTTCCTGACCGCCTGATTTGGATACCAGCGGCAGCACAAGATTGGCCGTAGCCAGATATTCTCCGTTCTCCATCAAGTCCATGCCCCAGCCCAGGACAATTGCCTGGTCGTTCAATTCCTGACGGTCCCAGCAGCCGGTCAGAATCAGGGATAAGGCGAGGAATACAGAGCTTATTTTCCTGAACATATGCCCCCGTCCCTTCCTGCCGGTTATTTGGTGCGTTTGGGGAACCGCTCAGTCTTGCCATTGGTCAGCCATGGCATCAGCCTGCGCATCTTATATTTGGGTGCACGTACAAGCACATCATTCAGATTCTCCATGGACAGCGGCGCATAAGGCGCCATATAAGGTATACCAAACGGCTTCAGCGTCACCATATGCACCGAAAGCATAATCAGAAACAATACAATTCCATAGAAGCCGAGAATTCCGGCGGCAATGAGCAGAGGAAACCGGAGCATCCGGTAGGCAGCTCCCAGGTTATACAGCGGAAAAGCAAAAGAAGCGATCCCCGTCAGAGACACAATGATTACCATGGGTGTAGATATGATTCCCGCAGCTACTACCGCTTGTCCAATAACAAGGGCTCCGGCAATACTCACCGCAGGCCCTACCTGCTGGGGCAGCCTGATTCCCGCTTCACGCAGACCCTCGAAGATAAACTCCATAATCAGAGCCTCAAACACTGCCGGAAGTGGAACGCCTTCTCTGGCAAAGGCAATACTGACCACGAGCGGTGTAGGCACGACCTGCAGATGGTAAGTGGTCAATGCCACGTAAAGGGAAGGCAATAAAAGTGAAGTATGGACGAAGGTATATCTGATCCAGCGCACAAAGGTGGCATACATAAATCTGTCGGTATAATCATCTACAGCCTGCAGCCCGGACCAATAAGTCATTGGAACGATGAGCACAAACGGCGTGTTGTCCGTAATAATAATAACCTTGCCTTCCAGCAGGCTGGAGACCGCCACGTCGGGCCGCTCGGTATTCTGAATCTGCGGAAAAGGCGAGAATACGTTATCCTCAATGTATTCTTCGATATTGCTGGAATGAATGACCCCGTCAATTTGGATTTTTTGCAGACGGGCTCTCACTTCCTTGATCAGGCTCTCCTTGACGATCCCCTCCATATAGCCGATTACAATATCCGTTTCCGTGATACTGCCGAGTGTCATACTTTCCAGCTTCAGCTTGGAGGAGCGGATACGCCGCCGGAGGAGCGAGGTATTGGTCCGCAGCGTTTCCATGAATGCATCCCGCGGGCCGCGGACGACCTTCTCCGAGGTAGCCTCCTCAATCGAACGTTTCTCCATCTTGATCAGACTGGCCACCATCGCAAAAGCGTTGCCCTCTGTGAAAATGACCGTCTCCCCGCGCAGTACGGCCTGGATGACTTCCTTCGTATCATAGACTATGCGGATTTGCAGCGTCGGAATAAAGACCTCCTTCAGCTCTGCCTCTCTGCCTTCATTGACCTTAGTGCTTCTGCGGAAATGCTCCAGCAGCGGCTGCAGCACAAATTCATCCACGGCATGCGTATCGCACATCCCGTCCACATAGATCAGTGTTGCCCGGTTGGTCCCGTCAATGCTGCAATTCCGGTACATAATATCAGAGCAGCCCAGAAACTCCAGCTCCATCCGTTCTACGTTGAACGCAAGATCCGGATACAATCTCTCTGGCTCATTATGCTCTTTGGCTGTTTGTTGTTGTTCCATGCGGCATCCATCCCCCTCCTGTTGGTATTTGCTGGAGGGGACGAAATTATGCATAGATCCAGGACATTCACCGTTTAAGCCAGCTCAGTCCCAATCCCCATTTCTCTCGCCTTTTTAACATAATGCACCGCCACAGCGATATCAAAAACAGCCATGCCCATCGGACAGAAGAGGATTGGATCATCGGCGGCGAATGTACTGAGACTGCGGCGGCAGACGACATCGGCAAGCGTCTGTGTTCCGGAACGGGTCAGCCCCTGTTCCAGGTGAAGCTGCTCGATATCCGTATTCTCCCGGCATACTTCCTCCCAGTCGTCGACGATGATCGCTTTCAGTGAAGCCAGCGCCTCCGGCTTGTAATCACGCAGTGAAACATTCAGCAGCAGCATGCCTTTGGCGGGGGGAATATCAATATACCGCTGATCGGACACTGTACAGGTGATGAGAATATTAGAATGCAAGTAGACATCCGCCCACGTCTCTGCCACTTCCATCCGCTCCATGTATAGAGATGGAATTCCTGACAAGTCTGCTCCCCGTATATCGTAGATACGGATCCGTTCAATCCGGTCACCGAACAGAGCCATAGCCATCTGACAATGATATTGCCCGATAGGCCCCCAGCCGATAATGCCAAGCTGAATCCGCTCCATTGAACGGCTCTGCAGCACATGACGGATCATCAGCCCGCTGACAGAAGCCGTTCTGACGATGCTGGGAAGCGGCGAGTTCAGAATAGCTGTGGGCTGGCCCGTACCCTGGTCATTTAATACGATGATACTATGCGCACGCGGGAGACCCGACCTGATATTGTCAGGAAAGCTGGAAATCCATTTGATCCCGGCTGTATTGACATTCCCCCCGGCATAAGCCGGCATGGCAATGATCCGGTTACGGGGATTCTTGTACCTCAGGTAGGGCTTTACCGGCTGCACATAATCACCGGAATGGATGAGGTGCACCGCAGCTTCTGCTGATTCTGCAAGAGCAGCCCAATTCAGGCCCACTGCCCGCAGATCCTGGTCATTTAAGTACAGCAACCTGTCTCCTCCTTATGCGTTCAAGTTAGGAACTCTTCATCTGCTGGCGGCAGCTGCTGTCCGAACTGGCTCTGAACCCAGGAATCCGAGAATACCGTATCGAGATAACGTTCACCCTTATCATGCAGTATAGCGGCGCAGACAGCTCCGGAAGGGAGCTGCTGCTTCATCTGCCGGATAGCCGCAAGCACTGCCCCGGAGGACGCTCCGGCCAGAACCGATTCCTTCCGCGCAAGCGCGCGGCAGCCCTGAACCATATCGGAATCAGTAACATGCACAATATGGTCAATCAGATCTGTTCTGCAAAAAGGCGGCACAATACCGGCACCAAGGCCGGGGAACCGCCGTTTCTCCTGATTGCCGCCAAAAATTGCGCTGCCTGCTGCATCAACAGCCACAATCCGGGTCTGCAGCCCGTTGTCCTTCACGTATTCTGCAAGCCCGCGGATCGTCCCGCATGTACTGACAGCGCAGAACAGATAATCCACCTGTCCAAGCTCAGCCACGATCTCTTTCATGGTTGTATGATAATGGGACAGATAATTATTGGGGTTCGCATACTGGTTCGGCCAGTAGCTGCCCGGTACCTCCGCGAGCAGCTGCTGCACTCGCTTCAGTCTGGCCGGCAGAAATTCCCCTGTTTCGGGATCGGGACAGGCAACATAATCGATGGTTGCGTCCAGGGCCTTCAGAATCTGAAGATTCACCTCTGTCGTCCTGGAATCCACAACGCTGATGAAGCTCATCCCCAGATATTTGCAGATCATAGCCAGGCTGATCGCCATATTTCCCGAACTTGATTCAATGATGACTGTACCCGGCCCGATGAGACCTTCCTTCCAAGCCTCCCGGATCATCCACAGTGCCGGACGGTCTTTCGCGCTTCCTCCCGGGTTCATCAGCTCCAGCTTCGCGTAGACGCTGAACCCGCCTCGCGGAAACAGATGGTCCAGCCTGATCAATGGCGTCCTGCCGATGGCCGACAAGATACCGGTGTCCAGGTTCAGCTCTGCCCTGTCATTGACTCCATCCTTCTGATAATACAGCTTCTTGTTCTTCACCTGTCCGGTCTGGAGCTTCCCGCCGTCTGCTGCCAGAATGACCTCGATATCGTCAAGCAGATGATTGCGGATCATCAGACCGATTTCCGGAATGCATTCCCTGATTTCTTCCCTGATCGCCGGAACTGCGGATGGAACCGCAGATCTGCTCTGGATATACACAGTTAATGCATTATTGCTGACCTGGACCCGGATCATTGCATCCTGGAGATGACGATAGACCACCTGTTCAATATCGTAGATGCTGATCTTCTCCCCGTGCTTCAGCTCGCGGCCCACCCGTTTGACGATGGACCCGAAGCTCTGCTTCTCCGTCCCGTCTATCTTCACTGTCCTGAAATCCCTTACGACATCGTAGGTGACAAAACGGATGGCGGGCAGCAGCCTGCGGACTGTTGAGCTAAGCACCAGGATGCCTTCGCCAACTCCCAGAGGGTCCAGCCCTTCCCCTAACGCCTCAGTTCCGATGGCTTCCGCAACAATTCCGTCAGCAAAGATATACCGGCCCAGATCATGCGAATAGTACGCGATGGTGCCCATTTCAATAGACCCGTACGTATCGGTAATGTCCTGCGGCTTAAGGCCGAACAGCCGGGCCATATTCCGCTGCCACTCCACAGTAGCGATCTCACCGACCAGAATGATCTTGCGGATTCCGAGCGAACGCGGATCTTCAGCAGCATATACGATATGGTCCAGGATAGAGGGCATCGTATACAGCAGGTCGGGCTTAAATGTCTGAATCCGCTCGATATGCTGCTCTATCGGCAGCTCGAAGGGGATTGAGCTGCTGACAAGTCCCAGCCGTTCGAAAATGGCCAGCGCCGTATTCGCAGCATGTCCGGTTCCCATATCGGCCAGCGCCCTTGTACATCCGCTGCCTGCAATCAACTCACCGAACAGCTTTGTTTTGATATTGATATAATGGGCGTCATCTTCTTCTGAGTAGACTATAGCCTTGCGCCGGCCTGTACTTGTACCCGATGTCCGGTATACGGCGAGTGAAGCATCGGGTGAGCTGCTATAATAATGGGTTTCAAGAATGTCCGCGGTTATCAGGGGAAGATTCTGCAGACTGTAGTTCGTAGTCTCACTGCTAATGAGTCCCTTGTACCAGGGGAACTGCCCGATGACTTCAAGTACTTTATCCCGCCAATTGTCCATCAGCATCATGGATGCCTCCTGCTCCGGCTGCATGCCGCAGCCCCTTGGATTCACACCTTCAATAACATATGTAGCAATCTCCCGGTGTGTTCTGCCCATCACGTCTGCCCAATCAAAAGCCCGCTCTCTGCCGTACTATGGCCTATAAGAAGCTACCGGACGGAGGGTTACGATGAAGAAGCAGATCAGCCGTATTTCCAGTAAACTGACGAAGACAAGAGTACTGGCGGAGAAGCCGGAATTAAAGAGGCATATCCCGGACACACGAAGAATGAGCCGGAGTGTTCTGCATGCAATGCTGCAGATATACCAGATGGTATATATTAAGCCCTGCTGCGGCTCACTTGGCGAGGGGGTGATCCGGGTTGAACAGAGGACACCTGCAAGCCGGGGCAGCTCTGGCGGGAGAGATTCTGTCGTGACGCAAAAATGCACCTACCGCTATCAGGCAGGTACACGGGTGAGCACATTCGCTGATTATGACAAGGCATATCAAGCAATCATGGAGGAGACCGGAGGGAAATCCTATTTAGTACAGAAGGGCATCCGTCTTCTGACATACGGCGGGCGGCCGTTTGATATCCGCGTAATGGTGCAGCGCAATCCTCAGGGAAAGTGGGAAGCTACAGGAGCGGCAGGACGCGTCGCGCATCCGCAGAAGGTGGTTACGAATGGAAGTCAGGGCGGGACCATATATCCGGTCGAGGAACTGCTTGGCGTTCACACCAGCCTGAAGAAGCGCAGTGCTCTGATCACGCAAATGAACGAACTTGGCGTGAAGTCTGCCATTCAGTTAAGCTCTGCCTATCCGGCGCTGAATGAAATCGGCGTAGATTTCGCTTTAGACCGGCGGCTTAGCCCATGGATTCTGGAGGTGAATACCGCCCCCGATCCCTGCCCGTTCACCAAACTGAAGGACACCCGTATGCTTGACCAAATGATCAGATACGCCAAAGCCTACGGCCGCACCTATAATCTGAAGTGCATGAAGGCTAAGCGGGGGATGATGTGAAGTCCAAGATATAATGAAGATATCAATGCTTATGAACGTTCTTGGCCCGTTCACTGATCTTAGCCATTGTTTGATTGAACCGTTCCACCTCATCAGCATCCAGATCCTGCATAACCTGACTAACCCACTGATCATTTATTTGCTGCATGAATTGATACAGTTCTTTGCCGGACGCTGTCAGGTACAGTTCTTTCGCTCTTTTATCAGCCCGGGACTGCACGGCAGTAATGTATCCCTTACTCTCCATATTCTTCACCGACCGTGCAACAGCAGCCTTGTCTATGGCCAGGGAATGGGCTATTTCCTCTTGTGAAGTCCCTTCCCTGCCGCCAATGTTGACTAAGAATATACTGTCTGAATAGGAAAGATCCTTGTGCATGAGGGTCTTGGAGATATAACTTAAGAATGTACGGTTAAGAATTCCAAAGGATCTTATGATTCGGGTGTTGTCCATGTCCATATGTTTTATTCTCCTAAAAAGAAATCTTCAATAATTGCAGCAAATTGATCCGGATGCTCCAGGTTAATAACATGCGAAGAATCGACCCGCTGGAACTCACCATCAGGAATTATGGAAGCCGCCCGCTCCGCCTGCCCCTGGGTCATTGCACCATCCAGTATGCCTTCTGCAGTAATGGTGTAATTGGCCTGCAAAAGCAATGCCGGACACTTTATTTTTGCCAGAGCCTCCGCATGATCAAAGCCCTCATTCCAGGTTCCTTCATAAAAAGCATTGCCGAAAAGCGGATCATAGTAATTAAGTCCTCTGATTAATTCCCGTACAACCGGCGGCAGATAGACAATTCCAACCGGATCTCCAGGGTTGGCTTTTCTGTAGGTATTTACCGCAAATTCAATTAAAGGTTCAGCAAATGGCCCCACATTATTTTTGAAAAAGGTTTTGCTGCCGTTCAGCCAATACATAAGAAAATCGTTATTATACCCATTCTGTATCGCATTATAGCTGGTTGTAAATGACTTGTATGCAATCGTCTGTTTGATTGCAGGATACTCCGCAGAGAACAGCGGCGGATCTTCAAGCACAATCGCCTTTACGAGCTCAGGTTCATTCGCAGCCAGCCAGGCTGTCAATAATCCGCCCGATGAGTTGCCCGTGACATAAGCCGGCTCCTGAATGACCGTATCTATGAACGTGGCCAGATCACTTCCTATCTGATTGGCTGTCATCGGATAATTATCTGGAACTACAGTTTTCCCGTGACCCGGATAGTCAACGGCAAATACATGGAATTTCTTGGACAGCTCCGGCAGCGCTTCACTGTAAGTATACCAGTCCAGCAGCTGGGCATGTAGGAGAAGCAATGGCGGACCATTGTCCGGTCCCTCGGCATAATTAAACTTCACTTTTCCCGCCTGAGAGGTTTTCTCTGTAATACCTGCTTCTGCAAGCTTCTTATCCCAGGGATTCTTATAATTGTTCATGTAGATAATACCAATGACACCGGCAATAATGATAGCAAGAATAATAATGGCCAGTATGAACAGGATGATCTTGGGCATGGAGTCTAACCTTTTAACAATTTGCATATTTCCTCCTTGATATATATTAGTTGACTAAGTCAATTATATTATTAAATTCTTTCTAGTTCAACTCCTGAAATAGCGAGGTCAAAGGCTTTATCCTATGCGTGTTCTGCCGCCTATTGATATTATTTCATGCTGTACAGCAAAAAGAGACCAGTTGCGCTAACCTCCGTTAGCTGCGATTGGCCTCTTCAGCGCTATCCACATTAAATAATCAATTAATCTGTCAGCCGGGACAGGAGTAGCAGTACAAATTTCACAAACACCCTAAGACAAGCGGAGGATAACCTGCTCCCGGTTCGGGCCGACAGATACCGTCGTAATCCCCACTCCCAGTTCTGATTCTATATAATCGATATAATCTCTTGCGGCTTCCGGTAAGTCTTCCAGCTTTGTAATCTGCGATATATCGCATTTCCAGCCCGGAAGCTGCTTATATACGGGTTTGGCCAGGCTTAACTTATCCTGGTAAGGGAATTCGTCTACGACTTCCCCCCCGATCTCGTATCCCACACATACCGGAATCTCATCTAAATAACCCAGGACATCCAGGTTTGTAAGAGCTACGCTGGTTGCTCCCTGGATTCTGCAGCCATATCGCGTCGCGACCGCATCAAACCACCCTACTCTCCTAGGCCGTCCTGTTACCGCTCCGTACTCACCGGCATCTCCACCCCGGCTTCGAAGCTCATCGCCTTCCATATCTTCCAGTTCCACAACAAATGGCCCTGCGCCGACGCAACTGGAATAAGCCTTTGTTACCGCTACGATCTTCTCAATCGAATACGGCGGAAGCCCGGCCCCTACCGAAGCATATCCGGCAAGTGTAGAGGAGGAGGTCGTGAAAGGATATATCCCATGGTCAGGATCTCTAAGCGCCCCAAGCTGACCTTCCAGCAGAATCCCATCTCCATTTCGATAGGCTTTATGTAATAACGATGTCGTATCACACAGGTAAGGAGCAATAGCGTCTGCCTGCTCACTTAACTTGGATAACCACTCATCTACCTTAATGGAAGACTGACCATAAAGATGCTGGAGCAATATGTTTTTACTCTCCAACAGATTTTCCAGCCGTTCACGAAGATATGCCTTGTTGAATAAGCCGGAGATTTGAATGCCAAGCTTGGCATATTTATCGGAATAGAACGGGGCAATTCCGCGTTTCGTCGAACCGAAGCTGCGTCCTCCTAACCGGTTCTCTTCGAGCTCGTCCAGCAACCTGTGCACTGGCAGTACAATTTGGGCTCTCTCCGATATTCGTAATTGAGGGGCCGGGACTCCTCTAACGGTTAATGATTCCAGTTCATGCAGCAGCACTTCGATATCCACAGCCACTCCGGGGCCGATAACGTTCACCACGTTGGAATAGAAAACCCCGGAAGGAAGCATCCGCAGCGCGAATTTGCCGAAAGGATTAATTATCGTATGTCCTGCATTGCTTCCGCCTTGATATCTCACCACATAAGAAGAAGCACCTGCCATCATGTCTGTCACCTTCCCCTTGCCCTCATCTCCCCAATTTGCACCCACGATTGCTGTTACTGTCATATTCATGGCCTCCAATCCTAATTTGCTTACAAAACTAATGATAATCTAAGCAAAGTATATTAGAATAATGCATATTAGTAATACTAGGTATAAAGAGAGGTAATATGAATGCCTATCAATTTGGAATGGTATCGGGTCTTTTATTGGATTGCCAGAACTGGCAGCTTATCGCGGGCAGCAGAGCATCTTCATATCACTCAACCGGCTGTCAGCCATACCATTAAACAGCTGGAGAACTCCCTTGGTGGACAGTTGTTCTTCCGCACTGCTAAAGGAGTCATCTTAACCAAGGAAGGCGAGGTACTGTTTCATTACCTGGAGCAGGCTTTCAATTTCGTAGATATCGGAGAAAAGGCCCTTGCAGAGATGAATAACTTGAACAGCGGAGAAATCGCAATCGGGGCAAGTGACACGTTGTGCAAATATTTCCTGTTACCGTATCTGGAGCAGTTTCATGCCCTGCACCCCCGGATCAGAATCCGGGTCACGAACCGGACGACACCAGAGACAATAACGCTGCTTAAGGAAGGAAAAATCGACTTCGGTATAGTCAGTCTGCCTGCCTCTGACAAACAGGTCGAATTCTACGAGAGCCAACCGATCCAGGACAGTCTTGTCGGGGGAAAGGACTTTCAGAATTTGGCGGCAGAAGGCCCGCTTGCCATCGAAGCCCTCCATCACTATCCTCTGCTGATCCTGGAGCCGGGAAGCAGCACAAGGCGTTATTTGGATCATTATGCCGCTTCATGTGGAGTAACGCTGGAGCCCGAATTCGAGCTGGGAAGCGTGGATCTTCTCGTGCAATTCGCTAGTAGCGGATTTGGTCTTGCTTTTGTCGTGCGGAATTACATCACAGATGAACTGAGTTCGCGTAAGCTTGTTGAAATTCCCTTGAATCCTCCAATACCTGAACGGCGGATCGGGATTGCGACACTGCGGGGAGTCCCACTGTCTTCGGCGACCCGGGCTTTCTTAGAGCTATTACCTAGAATGACCTGAGTGTGGTCAAGCAAATATGTATCCCTCGAATTCTACATGTTACACTATTTCATTCCGCTTTGCTTTTCCTATCCAAATCTTCCACTCCGTGTCTCCCTTTGTTACGCAGGAATTTACATTAATTTTGCATGATTATAATTTTCATATCTTCAATTTATGCTAAAAGCTGTCGATATACATTTGACACCTATTTTTGCGCAGCATATTGAGGAGTGGGAAACATGAAGTACACAGAGAGAAACCTATCGGGGAGAATGAAGTTGACGATTCGCATGAAATTATTGGCCGGGTTTCTGGTTGTGGCTGCACTGCTTGCCTTCGTAAGCACCTATGCCTTAAATCAGATTTATGCAATGTCTGAAACTGCCGATGAAATCGATCAAGAGTGGATGCCAAGCGTCAGCTTACTTGGCATGATGAATGGTGACGTTTCAGATGTGGAGCGGCTGGCTCTTGCCGTCATCGTTGAGACGGATCCGAATGAAATTGTGAAGATGAATGAAGCTTTGGAGCAGCTCCAGGTCAAGATTGAGGAGGAGCGCAAACAGCTGATCACACTCATTGAGGGCAGTGACGAAGCGATGACCATGTATGATACCTTCAGCAACAACTATGACGGCTATCTGGAGAAAATGCCCGCTTTTATCGAATTTGGAATAGCTAACAACTTTGGAGAAGCCAGCAGGCTGCATACAGAGGCTTACCCGTTATGGTACACAGCCAATGATACACTCGCTAAGCTAATTGCCATGGGCAGTGATTTATCAGGACAGGCTACCAAAGATTCACTGTCAGAAGCAAATCGTGCATTTACCATCATTCTGGTGGTAACAATTATATCCTTCCTGATCGCCTTATTCATCGCCTTCTTCATAGCCGGGATGATCTCGAAACCCATTAAGAAAATGAACGCTTCGGCGTTGCTTATAGCGAACGGTGATTTAACCGGAGAAACGATCACACTTAAAAACAAGGATGAGCTCGGTACACTGGCCGCCTCCTTCAATATCATGACAAGTAACTTGCGTGCGATGATTCAATCCGTCTCCATGACTTCCGAGCAGGTAGCCGCTTCATCGGAAGAATTGCTGGCGAGTGCAGAGCAGAATGCGAAAGCCTCCGAGCAAATCTCCGAAACTGTCGAGCAACTGGCTGCAGGGACTTCTGATCAGGTGAAGATGGTGGATAATTCTTCACAGGCAATGAGCGAGATGGCCGATGGTTCAGAGCAGATCGCCCTCCTGGCCCAGAGCGTATCCATATTGGCAGTAGATGCGGCGAATCAATCGGCTGAAGGCAATAAGGTTATCCGGCAGGCAGTGGACCAAATGGGCTCCGTCCGTACTTCCATATCCTCACTGACCGAGCTGGTTACCGGTCTGGGGGAACGCTCTGCTGAGATTGGCAGTATTACCGGGGTAATTAATACTATCGCAAGTCAGACCAATCTGCTCGCATTGAATGCGGCTATCGAGGCTGCGCGTGCAGGGGAACACGGCCGGGGCTTCGCTGTTGTTGCCGGAGAAGTACGTAAACTAGCCGAGGAATCCTCGAAATCCGCGCAGAAAATTACCGATCTGGTCCAGCTGATTCAGAATGATACAAACCATGCAATCCTGGCTGTGAAGGTGAACAGCAATGAAACCGAAGCCGGAATTGAGATTGTTACAGCGGCTGGAGAAGCATTCGAGCATATCTACGAAGCCGTGAACAGGGTCGCTGATGACATTCAGGGAGTATCTGCCGGTTCAGAAGAAATGTCAGCCAGCGCAGATGAAGTGGTCGGATATATAAGCCAGATCTCCAGTATTGCCGGGGAAGCATCCGGCGGGGTTCATAATGTATCTGCTGCAACCGAGGAACAGCTCGCTTCCATGGAAGAGATTGCATCCTCCGCAGAATTCCTCTCCAGGATGGCAGAAGAATTGCAGGGACAGATTAATAAATTCAAAGTCTAGGTAGTCACCCTCAAATACTGCTCGTATGGTAAAGAGTCAGAATAAACAATATACTAGCTATACAGTTATTTGTTGAGGTGAATATCCAATGGATGAAATCGATGAATCAAAACAACTTGTATTACAAATCGGCAGTGCCTTGAAAAGGTACAGAAAAGAAAAAAACATGAGTCTGGAGGATTTAGCGGAATCAACGGGCGTAAGCAAACTTACTCTGGGGAATATCGAACGCGGCGAGACCAATCCGACTCTGGCGATGATATGGAAAATTTCAAAAGGCATCTCTTTACCATTGTTGGCTTTGTTCAAATCAGAGGACCCCGTCAGCTTGTACCGGGCAGGCGAAGGGCTCCGGTTTTCGAATGACAATAAGAATTGGAGCATAGAGCCCGTCTTCAAAAATGCCAGCAACGACATTGAAATGTGCCGGGCTTACTTAAAACCTAATAGTTCGTACCATCCTGAAGGTCATCATGTAAATACAACTGAAATTGCAACAGTAATGACGGGTTCTATTGAAATTCAAGTCAATGGAGAGCGTTACACCTTGAATCAATATGATACAATCAGTTTTCGTGCAGATAGTCCTCACTCTTATACCAATAATACGAATAGCGAAACAGTACTCCATATAGCCTTGAAATATGGTTTCTAAAATTCAAAGCCCCACTACAATATGCAACTCTGTATTCCATTTATATATGGGAACGCAGCGTTGCATTTTTGTTTTTAACGAATGTAATAATTTTAAATATTCAGGAATTAAATTCCTTAAAATCGTTAATTATAAAATACTTATTGTCAATTTTAATATATTATATTATACTTTCGTTGTCCGCGCGGATATTATACTATACTGTTCTGGTAGGAGAATGAAGAATGCCGAATAAAAAAAATTCACCATCATCTATTGGGCTGCTAATACTCGGCATTATCATTATTGCAGCTAATTTACGTGCTCCCTTAACTTCAGTCGGTCCTTTAGTAAGCCTTATAAGGGATGACGTTCATATTTCCAATACTTTAGCGGGCCTCTTAACAACGGTACCTCTGCTTACCTTTGCTTTATTATCGCCTCTAGTCCCAAAACTGGGACGGAAGCATGGAGTAGAACTTTTAATCTTGATTGCCCTGATCTTTCTGACTGTTGGTATTGGAGTACGTTCTTTATCTGGCGCTGTAAATCTGTATATTGGAACAGCAATTCTCGGATTCGCCATTGCAATTTGTAATGTATTATTACCGAGTCTAATCAAACGTAATTTTCCTCACAAAATCGGTTCCATGACTGGTATTTTTGCAATTTCAATGAGTTTATCCGGAGCCGTCGCATCGGGAATCAGTGTACCGCTAGCCGCGGATGCTGGTTTCAAATGGCAGGGGTCCTTGGGAATATGGGGAATCCTAAGCTTTATATCGATTCTCTGCTGGTTACCTCAAATGAGAAATCATACGAAGCAAACAACCCTGACGGGCCAACAGCAGGCTGGCAATGATGTGAATGTCTGGCGTTCACCTCTTGCGTGGCAAGTGACGCTGTTTATGGGTACGCAGTCCATGATTTTCTATGTACTGATCGCTTGGTTGCCTGAAATTCTACAACAGCAAGGCATTGACTTAAACCAATCAGGATGGTATCTCTCAATTATGCAATTAGCGCTGCTTCCCTTTACCTTTATTGTCCCTGTTATAGCCGGGCGTATGTCAAACCAGCGTTCCCTGGTGGTCATCACAACCATTTTACTTTTGACAGGAACGCTAGGAATGCTTTATGGAAGCTCCAATATCATTTTGTTGTGGATCATAATACTCGGAATTGGCGGAGGCTTTGCCTTTAGCTTATCCATGATGTTTTTCGGGTTACGTACTCATAACGCGCATCAGGCAGCAGAACTGTCAGGCATGGCCCAATCCGTCGGATACCTTCTTGCCGCAATCGGCCCTGCCCTTATCGGTTATCTGCATGATGCCACAAATAGCTGGAACCTGCCGCTCTTCATTCTGCTTGGAGCTTCTGTCCTACTCTTCATAGTCGGTATAGGAGCAGCAAGTAACCGTTTTGTAGGCAGCAAGTCAAGTCAACGTGGTTAATACCCGCCACAAGGATTCACAGCTATAGTAATGTAGAACATTAGCTCAACAAAACAGCGGCAGTCAAGGATATTATTACATCCATGGCTACCGCTAAATATGTGACTTAAGATTATTGCAGTTTCATTAACGCTGATGATCAAAATACACTTACCAAATCGCAATACCAACCTTATCTTTTTCCGTAAGTGCTATCTTTATCATTTCCAAAGCATTTCCTGCTGCAAATTCAATAAAGTCTCTAAAATCGTCTATATGTAGTTGTATACCATCTAAATTATCCAGCAAAATCAGGAATTCACTTCTCAGTTTATCTAAATCTTCATCATATGCATATATATTTGTACTTCCTAGAGAATATAACATCTTACATCCCAGCTCATTTATAAAATCGTTTCCCCAGAGCTTTTCTCTGTATGACTCAAACCCGAATAAATTATTATGTGGTTCTGGTACCTGCGCTTCCAATAATTCAGTATCTACAATTATATCTCTTTTTTTAATTATGCTAACGATCAGACTCATATAGTCCACCCTTTCAGTGATTTCACTTCACAACGTTCGGATGTCACTGCTTCCTGATTTCCTGTTTCTGAAGTTAACGCGTAAAATATTTGGTAATCACTCTCAATAATAGACAAGTGGGTGGATGAAATTTATAAAAAAACCTTCATCTTGATTGTATTCATCATTATATTTCAAGGGTGTTCACCTAAGGATAACACTACCGAATATCCCGTACTTCCCTACCCACCAGTTATTGTATGGAATAACAAAGCCTACGTAGTTACTGATGACACAATCGAAGCAGAGCGGATAGGCAAAGAAATCGGAACTGTAAAAAGGTACATCGACCCGGACAAATCCTTGCCGGAGCAGGATGGCGATTCAACCATTGCCCCGAAGGGGAGTCCATTTTATGAAGTTGATGGCCAGGACGAGGCTTCCGTTATCGCTGTCCTGATTGAAGGAGAGTATAGAAAAGCTTTCAGATAACTGCACGGTAATAATCACTGCTGGGAAGCCGCGGCATGGTCAGCCTTCACACAATCAATGGCAACCACAATCGCGATGATGATGGCCTCCATCTCTTCCTTTAATACTTGAACACTGTAGCTATCGCCCCAGGTGAACCACTTCTTGTTGACTTCACCTATGACAGCTCCGCGCTGGATGACCTGAAAATCCATGTCCCACCAGTTCCCACGCACCTCAATGTCTGCCGAATCAATCGTATATCGTGCTTTCAAGAAAGAAAATTCCTTCTTAATCGTGAGCACCTCCCGGCCGTCCACCTCCACAAAAAACTTCGGTAAAAAGCTGAATACCTTCTTGGTAATCAGTGCGACTTCCTCATCAGCTGTATTCATAATGGAGAATGTCTTTGGAATCCGCATAAAACTGCCCTCTACATAATAGACATCCTGCTCCTGCTGATTCTTCACCGTAAACTTCTCGCTTAGACTGAACACCTTCTGCTTAATAAAAAGCTCCGTCATCCCCGTCTCCTCCTATGTCATAGAATCTGATTGCTTTCTGAATACTATAAGTATGAGGCAACTATTTAACATTAACCAGCAATGTAGTCATTGACATACGCCCATGTATACAAAAAAAGCCTGAACCCTATGAACAGGCTCAGGCATTCAGGCATTTCAGTCACCGGCCGGGCTTGATGCCTACTTGAAGGTCTCCCTCCAATTCTCTGCATTCGTCGCGAGATACAACTCCTTCAATTTACCGTATTTCTTATACGGACAGCAAAATTCCTTACGCAGTACAAGCAGGCAGGCGTTACAGGAAATACAATCCGCCCTGGTGAGTCCTTCCCCGTGCAGCCAGCGGTTAGGCAAATCCGGCTCGGAAATAAGCGGACGGCACAGCGACAGGAAATCGGCGTTTCCGTTCTGCGCGATCTCTTCCATCCGCTCGATATTACGGTGTCCGCCTACCAGGATAAGCGGAATGGAGAGACGGATATCCTTGATATAATCATAATAATACGACTGCTTGGCAAGCGCGCCAATCTTCGTTCTTGCTTCGGGAATCGGGACCGGTGTAAAGCCTAATTCGTCCTCAGTCCGGACGAGACAATCCCACATGCCCCCGCTTACCTCGATGGCGTCGACGCCGGTCGTTGCGATTTCGTCCAGCAGCTCCGGGAAGTTGTCCTTGTTAATGCCGCCTTCTACGTGATCGTCGCAGTTCAGCTTGATGAGGATTGGAAAGTCTCCAACTTCCTCTCTCGCCAGCGCAACGATGTCCCGGATAATGTTCGCCCGCTTCTGCACCGAACCGCCGTATCTGTCAGTACGCCTATTCGTATAAGGGGACAGGAAGGAGCTGAGCAAATAGCCGTGCGCCGCATGAAACTGCACACCGTCGAACCCGGCTTTTTGAACCCGGATAATCGCATTGGCGAAATATTGGATGATTTGCCCGATTTCATCCGGCTGCAGCTCCCGGGCTTTTTTGATCAGAATCGGAGACTCCACAGCCGAGGGCGCGATGCAGTCCGCCGTTACATAGTGATGCACCTGCCGGCCGGGATGGTTTAACTGCGCGATGACGATGCATTCCGGATCGGTCTCATGAACGGTGTGCGCGATTTTGGCTACCTCGGGAATGAAATCGTCATCGTAGATGCAATATTGGCCCTCCGTTCTTTTGGCCGTCGGCGTTGCCGCCATGGCGCCGGTAACGATGGTTCCGACTCCGCCCAGCGCCAGATCCTTGTACACCTGCAGAACCGATTGCGAGATTTTCCCGTCCGTCGACATTTGGCTCTCACCTGTAGCAGAGCGCACCAGCCGGTTTTTCATGACGAGATTGCCGATTCTTCCTTCGGAATATACCTTATAATGCTGCCTGCTCATGAGTAAGTCCCCCATTCTAATGATTCGCCCTCTGTATTTGATTCTCTTCAATTAACGCAGCGATCGCCTCGGCCGGCGGACCTTCCATACGGTACAGCATTCTGCAAAAGGTTCGTACCGCTTCCATCGCGCGCAGATCGGACAACATCCGGTAATGGCTGTCCGACCCGGCCGTCATAACCGACATGCGGGGCAGCCATTCTTCCCACGCCTTCCAGTAAGGGATAGCGTCAGCCGGTCCTGTCCCGTTGTCATCCAGGCAAAAATAAGGCTCCAGCTCTCCATAGAACGACCCGCCCCGGCAGCGGAAATAATAACAGGACGGTTCCTCCGGTGCATCCAGTGACTCAATAACGTACCGGTCAAGCCCGTAAGCCTCCTGAACCCGGATGCTTTGCGCCAGCCGCTCGCGCCACGCTGTCTCGGACCCGTTCAACCCCCGTGCACTGGCCATCCCGAGCAACTGCTCCAGGAACAACTCCGGATCTTCGTGCAAATAAGCACGGGCCTCGTCCTGATGGATAAGACGGCCCGCCCATGATTTGGGCTCCGGCGATAATGCGGATAAGAGTGCCGAGTTCACCGCCTGCAGCGCAATCGTTTTTCTATAGAATGTCTCGTCTTGAAGCGCTTCCCGGTAGGGGGTGTGCAAATAAGAATCGAGCATGACGATTGTCTGAACGCCCTCTCCAAGCTCTTGAAGCTGCCGGGCAACTTCGTAAGCGATACGCCCGCCAAGCGAAAAACCTCCGAGGTCATACGGACCGTGCGGCTGAACAGACATGATGATATGGACATAGTACGCCGCCATCGCTTGAATGCCGTGCAGCGGCTTGCGGCTGGACATCCAGCCCCGGGCCTGGATGCCGTACATCGGACGCTCGGCTTCTTGAGCGATCGGCTTGTAGCCGCTGACGATGGCGCTTCCTCCGTGAATCCAAAACACAGGACGGCCGGAAGTGCGGTGATTGAGCGCAATCAGCTCGGGAAACAAAGGCCTTGAGCTGGCGGCTTGGCCGGCGGGTTCAGAGCGCTCAGGCAGCTTAATTGGGGCGGCCTGAGCAGTTACATGCACTTCTTCTACAGGCTCATATATGGGCAACGTGACAGTAGGGAACTGTTCCGCAGGGACCGCTGCCGCCTCTGCGTTCACGGCGGAAGCCAGCCATACCGAAAGCTCCCGCAGGCTCGCGTTCGCATGGATATCCTCCAGGGTAACCGGGACGCCGAAGCGGTTATGAAGGTCCCGGACCCATTCGACCCCCGATATGGAGTCCAGCCCAAATTGGGTGAACGGCTCCTCCGCGTCCACATCCCCCGGCAACATGTCGAGAACGCCGGCCAAGCTTACCGCCAGCTCTTCCCTCAGCTTCTCCGCAGTTGCGGTTCCCGCTGCAGCGCGGGAATGGCCTTCATCTGCAATGCCCGGCAGCAAGGCTTCGGATAAAGGGCGAAGCGTAATGCCGCCCGGCTTCGCGGATGCCAGGGGAGACACTGCGGGCTCCGCTTCCGGTGATAACCGCTGCACCTGGTGACCAGCCACAGCGTTGTCAGAGTAAGAGCGGGCAGCGGATAGCTCCCCGTTCAGCTCTTCAAGCACATTGCCGTGAAATTGCCGCAGCAAATCAAGCGCCTCGGCCTTAGCCAGACGATGCTGTTTCATCTCATTCAACACATATTGCAGGAATTCAGCCATAGGTCCTCCTTTGACGGATCACGTCTCTTATATTCGATTGGATCTCATCGGCCGCACGGTCGATGCTGATGGAATCGTCCATGATCCGATCCAGCAGCTTGCCATAGAAGCTGCTGTCAAATACATCGCTGCTCAAGCCGCTTGCAGCTGTTGACGCCAGCATGCCGGGGGTCCCGGTTCCTGCCGTCATGAGCCCCGCGGTTGCCGGTTCTTCCTTATGCGGGACCGGGATCGCAAGCGGCCCCGCCGGCGGCTTTTCTGCCAGTGGCTGACCTTGGCTGCTTCCCCCTCCGCCCTCCGTAAACCAATACCGTTCTCTGGCGAACGGATAGGTCGGCAGGCTGATGCGCTGCGGATGCGGGCCGTCGTAGAGCTGTGACCAATCGAGCTGCAGGCCTCTCGTCCACAAGCTCAGCAGCTTGTCGAACTTGCGCTGCCGCATCCACTTGCTCAGGACCTCCTGCATTTCATCGTCGGAGCTGAGTGCGGCGATTGTGTCTTTGTTCTCCTTAACCCGTCCCCGGTATAGACCCGGCACCTCAGAAACACCGTCGCCGAGAAGCTGCAGCACTGCGCCTAACTCTTCAAGTGTTCCGGCAACGCAGGCAGCTCTTTCTTCCATCGCTTCCCGCCCTGTCTGGAGCGTATAAGCGATCCGGCTCAAGTCCGATTCGTCATACCGTCCTTCCTGAATGGCAGACGCAAGCTGCTGCGCGATCAGCTTAAGCTGATCCCCGCTTCTGGCGGACAGCACAATGAGGGACGGTCTGGATGCATCCGTCTCCTGCTGCGGCACGGCGTACGGATTCGGCATATATTCCTCCACGACAAGATGCGCGTTGGCGCCTCCCGCCCCAAACGAAGAGATGCCGGCCCGGCGCGGATATTCCCGCCGGGTGCCGTCAATGGTAAGGACAGGCCGGTTCCAATCGGCAAGCTCCTGCTGGACAATGAACGGCGTGTTACCGAACTCGATGCCCGGATTCAGCGTTGTCGCGTGCAGAGAAGGGACGAGCTGCCGGTGGCGGAGCATTAGCAGCACTTTGGTCAGTCCGGCGATGCCGGCTGCGCTCTCAGAGTGCCCGATGTTGGACTTCACCGATCCTAGGGAGCAGAATTGCTTATCTTGCGTATCCCGTTCAAACGCCCGGGTCAATCCGGTGATCTCAATCGGATCGCCAAGCGCGGTTCCAGTTCCGTGAGCCTCTATGCAGCTAATCGTTCTGGCATGGACATTGGCCCGTTTGAGCGCATCTGTAACGACCTCATACTGGGCCAGCGGGTTCGGGACCGTATAACCGTTCGTCCGGCCTCCGGCATTGAGCATGCTTCCTTTAATAACGCCATAGATGTGGTCGCCGTCCCGCACCGCTTTGTCCAGCGTCTTCAGCACAATGGCGCCTACGCCTTCCCCATCAACGAAGCCGTCCGCTCCGGCACCGAACGACCTGCATTGATCCCCGGAGGACAGCATATTCATGGCCGACAGCCTTAAATAATGGTTCGAAGACTGAATCAAATTGACACCGCCAGCGATTGCACATTCGCTTGTGCCGTTGTTCAGGCTGTCAATGGCCAGATGAATCGCCGTTAACGAGGAGGAACAGGCCGTATCGACCGCCATGCTCGGGCCACGGAAATTGAACAAATAGGAGATGCGGTTCGCGATGGACCAATAACTGGCACCCGTCGGATAATTCCCGTTCATCGCCCCGACATATACGCCTACCTTGCCGCTGGCGCATAGCGTAGCAGGCGTATAGCCCGCATCTTCTATGCTTGAATAAGCGGTTTCGAGGAATAGCCGTTCTTGAGGGTCCATCTGCTTCGCTTCTTTCGGCGAGATGCCGAAGAACAGCGGATCGAACCGGTCGTATCCTTCAATGAATCCGCCCCATTTGCTGTACATCGTCCCTCTTTTGCCGCGCTGCGCTTCATAATAATCCGCCCAGTCCCAGCGATCCTTGGAAATTTCGGTAATGCCGTGTCTTCCCGCCTTCAGCTGCGCCCAGAATTCCCGGATGTTTCCGGCACCCGGATAACGCCCCGACAGCCCAACGATAGCGATATCGGCTGACGCCGTTACGGCCGCGGATGTCCGGGCAGTATTCTGCGGAATCGAAGCAAACCGGCTGCCCGGCCGCGGATTTCCGGCTGCGCCTGCAAGGGCCGGCTCCGGCTGTGGCTCTTGGATACCGCTGCCATTAGGCCATGCCCCGCCGGCCCCGGATTCGTCCGGTCCGAGCAGCACCGCGAGCGTCTCCTGATGTGCCGTCAAGAAATATCCGGCAAGCTCTTCGACTGTCTGATATTCGAAGAACACCGTGCTGTTCACGCTGCCGAACTCTTCACTTAACGCATTCGTCAGCTGAACAACCAGAATGGAGTCGATACCGTAGTTTTCGAACCGCTCCCTCGGATCGAGCTGTCCGGTTGGCATCTTGAGCACTTCCGCTATGCGCCGGCGCAAATATGCAATTGTCTTCTCCCTCAGCGTGCCTGCGTAACGCTCTTCTGCCCCTGCCTTCACCGGCTGGACGGGCAGAACGCTAACCCGATCCTCCTTGTTCGCCGCCTCGCTTTTCTCTTGAACGGGCTTCACCTGCTGCCGTACCACGCCATCGCTTTCCGCCATAATAATCTGCTGGCCCCATGAGTGTACAGTCTCAGCAGGGAAGTGAACCGAACGGAATCCTTCGTCTTCAAGCACGTTCAGCCACGTCCCCGGCGATAAACCGGGTGAGCCCGGCATACGAAGCCGGGCGTCTTCATACCGCCACCACCCATCGAGCAGCCCGAAGGTCAGATGCGTAAACATGGATTGTCCGTGCAGCTCGTTCAGCAGCAGCAGGCCGTTCTTTTTGAGTACGGCTTTGGCGTTGCGCAGCGTGTCGCGAATGTTCTTCGTCGCGTGAAGTACGTTAGCCGCAATGGTGATATCGTATTCGGCCGGAAGAATCTGCTGGCCGGATAGCGGTGACTCGACATTGAATAGCTGATAAGTCAGGAATGAATGGTCCGGTCCATATGTCTCCTTCGCATGGATCAGGAAGGCTTGCGAGATATCGGTATAGCGATATTCCTGAATGTTGTCCGCATATGCCTTCAGCTTGCGCAGGACGCCGGCACTCGTGCCGCCGGTTCCCGCCCCGATCTCCAGAATGCGAATGCGGGCGGACGGATCTAGCTGAATCCGCTGCTTCACATAAGCGGCAACGATATCGCCGAGCACTTCATTGAAAGCGTCCGCCACCGGATTATGCTTATAGACGCCTTCTACGAGCTCCATGGATGAATTCGGAAACATAATATCCGTTGCCGGAAGCTTGCCCGATAAAATATCCGGAAGTGCACGCAGCGCCGTCTCCGCGAGCGCAATCTGTGCCGCCATTCCGCCGAAGGCGAGCCATTCCTTCTTTTTGCGGTCCCAGTCGGACCACAGCGCCTCCATCCTGGCATTGGCTGGATACAGCCCCTTGCCGGCGCTGTCTTGCTGCACACCCTTTCGCTCTCTAAGCAGCGCAATACTCGCATCAAGCCATCTTGAATACCGGCCATGTACGCCGTTTCCCTGCACGTAACCGGTATTATCCGCTGCCCGCCTGAACATGCCGGACGCAAGCAGCTGCCCTTCGAGCATCCGGCAGAGCTGCGACTCCATGTCCTGAAGCGCCGCATATCCTTCTCCGGTAAGTCCTGCCGTCGCAGCCTCCGGGTCAGGGAGGACGCGGGCAAGCTGCTCCGCCGATTGAACGCTATTGTCCGGATGCAGGAATAGCTGTTCGTCCTGCGAAATGCCCTCGATCGTAAGGCCCCCAGTGGTCTTGAGCAGAGCCAGCTGATTCAGCGGGCCGGACAGAAGTCCGCCGAGCGCCTCCATCGCCTCCTCCGGCTCAATGGAGCCTATCCCCATCTGTGCCATGCGTTCCTGATAAGCATCGGAAGCAACGACACCAACACCACCCCAGTAACCCCAGTTCATCGTTTTGACCGGGTAAGGCGAGCGGGCGGCAAGCTGATGCGCATAAGCATCCATGAATGTGCATCCGGCGGCGTAATTGCTTTGACCCGCCGATTTCATGAAGGCATTCATGGACGAGAAGAACAGAACGAAATCGGGCGTTTCCCCGGCGAGCAGCTCCGCCATATTGACGCTTGTATCGACCTTGGCCGCAAGCGCGGACCGAAAACGGGCTTCGTCCATGTTCGCAAGACTTTGGTCCGCCAGCACGATGGCGGAGTGAACAACCCCGTCAATGCGGCTGAACCGTTTCTTCGCCGCGTCGTAGGCAAGCTGCAGGGAGCTGCGGTCGGATGCGTCCCCGGAAATATAGACTGGTGCTTCACCGAAGGCACCCAGCCGGTCAAGCTTCGCCTGGATCAATTCATCCTTTTCGCGCCGTCCGATCCAGACGATACGCGCCTGCCAGGTGCGGATCATATATTCGCTCCACACCTCGCCGATGCCGCCGGCTCCGCCGATCACCACGTAGACGCCGCCTTTTCTGTACAAAATCCGTTCCGGGGTATTATTGTTACTCCGGTTGACCGGAATGAGCTTCTGGCGGAACCACTCTCCGCTTCGGTAAGCCCAGGCGTTGCCCTGCCGGTCTGCGGGCAGCGACAATAGCTCCTGAAGCGGCCACTGGCCGCCGGACTCCAGATCGATTAGCCGTACGCTCCAGTTCGGATATTCTTTGGCGAGCGAACCGATCAGCCCGTGCACGCCGGCGTGTGCCGCATCGGCCTCTTCCCTCCGGCCTACGCTCTGCGTCTGTCCGGTAATGACCGTCCAGCCGGTCTTGCTGCCTCCTCCGCCTGCAAGCAGTACGGCCTTGATCAGCTTGAACAGCTGGAAGACGCCCGCTTGCTGCGCGCGGGTCAGCGAAACACCGGGCAGCGAGCCTTCGGCAGCATCCGGCGCAATCCAAACGATATGCTCCGGCATCCCTGCGTCCGCAAGCCGCCGGGCGATCTCTTCGATCGTATCCTCCGGCTGGAACCTAAGTGATTGCGCGTGTGGAAGCAGCTGTTCCAAAGCCGAACTGTTCTTAGGACCGGCATCGCCGACAATCGTTATGCGGCTGTCAAGCTTCGGCCACTCCTGAACCCGTTCGACAGGCACGGTGTCCCATACTGGGTGTAACGTTATAAGAGCAGACGAAGTCTGTCTATCCGCTGCCGCCGTTGCCATAATACTCGGCTCCGTTCGTACAGCGGTTACGGCATCGCCATCCATCCCCCTTACCGAATAGCCCTTCAGACTTGCAATAACACCGCCCTGCTCATTGCACAGGTCAATGTCCATCTTCCGTACTTTGCCGCTGGCCGTGTCGCCCTCGCTCCAACGGACATAAGCCCATACGACGGAGGAGTAACGGCCGTAAACGGTCAACTCCTCAAGTGTAAACGGAAGCATCGGCTTCAAGCCGGCGTCCTCCTGCCCGACGCCGTCCATCAGACCGATCGCAGCTTGGAACGCCGCGTCCGTCAAGCTCGGATGCAGAATGAACCGGTCCGCCGAAGGGATGGCCGATGCAGGAAGAACCAGCTTCGCAAGCGCGCGCCCGTCACCCGCATACACGCAATCAACAGCCCTGTGGGCTGCGCCGTACTCAATCCCCATCCTTTGGAACGCCGAATAACAATCATCGGCCGTCAGGACGCGAATGCCGCACTTTGCGCGCAGGGACGCCAATTCCAGTGCAGGAGCAATTTCACTGCCGCTCCATTCCGCACGTCCTTGGCTGTAGAGGTTATCCCCGCTTGCTCCTGCATTGCCGCCGTAGATCTCGAATGCGATGTCCCCGCTCTCCTGCGGGCGCAGCCCGATATGAACGTTCGACGTCCCTTCGCTGATTGTGCATGGTCTCACCCAGACAACCTCCTTCAGCCGAAGGCCGACCGGAATGCCTTCACTCCTGCCGCTGGCTTGGGCCGCAGCATAAATGGCCATCTCCAGCTGCGCCGCGCCGGGCAGCACCTTCTGCCCCCTGACGACATGATCGGCAAAGAAAAACTCGGTTCCCGTAAAGGCCGAGCTGTAACGCTGCTCCGAGAAGTCGGATGTATTGGCGTACAGCAGCGGATGCAGCAGCTCACCGGCCGGAGCAGCGGACCCGCTCCCCTCGCCTGCGGAGCCGGTATGACCGTCTCCCGCATCCGCTCCCGGCTTCGGCGACCAGTACCGGTTCTTCGCGAACGGGTATAGAGGGAGGGCAATTCGCCGAGGCTTCCGTCCCTGATACATGCTGCTCCAATCGACCGTAAGCCCTTGCACCCACCAGTCGAGCAGCTTCGTATACTTTCTTTTGGCAAGCCATGCATCGACCGTGTGCTGCAAATCCTCATCGGCCGTTAAGACGGCCGCTGCGCCGTCATTAAGTCTTCCCCGGCCGTAGAACAGATCCCCGGTCGTACGGTCTCCTCGCAGGTAAGCGGCCAGCTTGCTCTCAACCTCGCCTATGCTGTCTGCCAGAAGTGCGAGTCGTTCCTCCATCGCCTCCCGGCCGGTCTGCAGCGTATGGGCTATACTGGCCAAGTCGGCATCGGTGAACGCTTCTTCACGAACTGCATCCAGCAGCGCCTGTGCAAGCGCGCGCAGCCGTTCCTCGTTCTTGGCGGACAGCACGATCACCGCAGGCAGCGGATAAGCCGCCGCGGGATCCGCACCCACCTCTGCGGCAGGAATATATTCCTCCACCAGCAAATGCGCATTGGAACCGCCGGCCCCGAAGGACGATATACCCGCCCTGCGCGGATATTCCCGCACCGCGCCGGACTCACGCAGGACCGGCCGCTTCCATTCCGCCAGCTCCCGCTGTACGACGAATGGCGTTGAGGAGAAATCGATGTTCGGATTGAGCACGGAGGCATGCAGGGACGGCGCCAGCTGCCCATGCTTCAGCTGCAGCAGCACCTTCGTCAAGCCGGCAATCCCGGCCGCGCTTTCGCAATGGCCGATATTGGACTTGGCCGAGCCGATGGCGCAAAATGCCTTATCATCCGTATATGCCGAGAACGCACCCGACAAGCCCGCGATTTCTATGGGATCGCCGAGCGATGTCCCGGTACCGTGAGCCTCGATGTAACTGACCGTTCTCGGGTCGAACCCCGCCCTGCTCATCGCCTGCTTGATCACTTCAGCCTGGGCATTGGGATTCGGAACCGAGTACCCGTTCGTTTTGCCGCCGTGATTGATTGCACTTGCTTTGATCACGCCGTAAATCCGGTCCCCGTCCGCAACCGCTTCGGACAACGGCTTGAGCAGCACCGCGCCGACACCCTCCCCGGGCACGTAGCCGTCGCCGCCTTCGCCGAAGCTTTCGCAGCGGCCCTTGCTCGACACGAATTTCCCCTGCGCAAGCATCAGATATTTGTTCGGATGAAGCGACAGGTTGACACCTCCGGCAACGGCTACGCCGCACTCCCCTTGCTGGATGCTTTGGCAGGCCAGATGAATGGCGGTCAGGGACGAAGAGCACATCGTATCGACGGCTATGCTGGGCCCCTGGAAGTTGTACCAATAGGACACCCGGTTCGCAATCGAAGACGGGCTGCCGGCGTAAGCGATTCTTCTGCCCGTAAGCTGCTCCTGCGCCCCGTACAGCTGGTACTCCTCATACATGACGCCGGCATAAATACCCACCGGAATCCGGCGGTTCAGCTTCCGGTTGAACGCAACCGTTTCCCTCGTATAACCGGCGTCCTCCAGTGTATGGTAGACGCATTGCAGAAACAGCCGCTCCTGGGGATCCATTACTTCTGCCTCCAGGGGCGAAATCTGGAAGAACAACGGATCGAACTGATCCATCCCGTCCAGGAAACCTCCCCATTTGCTGTAAGTGGTGCCCAGCTTGTTCTTATCTTCGTTGAAATAAAGGGAGTGATTCCATCTTTCCGGCGGGATTTCCGTAATGCAATCCCGTCCCTGCTGCAAATTATGCCAGTATTCCGCCACATCCGGCGCTCCCGGGTAACGTCCCGCTATGCCGATAACGGCAATATCGATTGGACCGCCCTGCCCGTGCTGCCTTAATGACGGGGAAGGGGTGCCTGAAGCCGCCAACGCCGGTGAAACCCGGGAACGGGGCTGCCTCCCTGTAGAAGGCCGGATAAGCCCGGTCACCGGAGGTGCTGTCTTGGCAGCAGCTCTGTTATCGTCTGCAGATGGTCTGCCGGAGCCCAGAAGCTCCTTCAGTTTGGCTTGATGCGCCCCGAGGAAATAGTCCGTTAAGTCGGCAAGGTTCTGGTATTCAAAAAACAACGTTTTGGACAAGGGGCCGAACACTTTCTCCAGTTCTCCGGTCAGATCCATCATCATAATCGAATCGATCCCGTACTTCTCCAGCGGGATATGCTCGTCGATCCGGTGGGACGGCAGCTTGATCGCAGACGAGAGCAGCTTTTTAAAATATTGGACTGCCTGCTCCCGGAAAGCGGCCGGCAAGTCGGCAGGCGGGGAGGAAACCCCCTCCGCATGTACCGCCGGAGCCTCCAGTGGTTCAGCTTCCCTTGGAGCCGGCATACGTTCCGCCAAATGCTCAGCCAGCTGGCGAATGGTCGGATATTCAAGCAGTTCGACTGGCGTTACTTTGAACCCGACGGCCTCGCCTATGCTCACTGCGGCAGTTTGCATCTGATGCGCATCGAAGCCGAATTCGTCCCAATCGGTATCGATATGAATCTCGCTGCCGGGAACGGTGAGCAACCCGGATACGGCACGGACTGCGGCAGCGAGAATCTTTTGCTTCGTTCCGCCATCCGTATTCCGCTTCACAGGAGCTGGCGCCGGGGACGGGGTTGCCCCAACCTTTGAGCTAGCCGCCAGCTTGTGCAAGGCGCTCCGCAATTGTGCCGGCTTGCCTTGGACGACCATGACCTGGCTTCGCTCTGAAGCAAAGGCGCGATAAAAGGCGGAGAAGCCGCTGTCCGTCTGAAGCGGCACGAAGCCGAACGTATCCTGGAGCCTCTTCACCGCGCTTACGCTCACGCTCATCCCGCCGTTCTTCCAAAGCGGCCAATTGATAGACAGCGTGCGGCCCTGGCGCTGCCCGGCTGCCGCCAGCTCGCTGCGGTATGCAGCGAATGCATCCATATAGGCATTGGCTGCTGCATAATCGGCTTGACCGGCGTTCCCCATGCTGCCCGCAGTGGACGAAAACAGCACAAAAAAGTCTAGCTCGAGATGGCGGGTCGCCTCATCCAGATAGGCTAAACCGGTTACTTTAGGAGCCAGTACGTCCGCAAGCTCCTGTATACCCTTCTTCACGATCAAGCTGTCACGCACGATTCCCGCGCTGTGGATAATACCGTGCAATTTGCCAAAGCGTTCTCCGATATCCCGTATAAGGCCGAACATGGCCTGCCTGTCGTTCATATCGGCCTGCCGGTATTCTGCCCGGACGCCTGCGGCGCGAAGCTGCCGGAGCTGCTCCTCCTTATCCGCATCGAGTGGAGACCGTCCGGTCAGAACAAGCGTTGCCTGCTTGGCCTGCCGGCCTGCCTCTCTGGCGAATAGCCGGCCGAGTCCGCCTGTGCCGCCTGTAATTAAGTACACTCCATTCTCTCTCCACGGCTCAGCCGCAAGCCCGCCGGATGCTTCAAGCTCATCCCAGCGTAATACATAGCGGATGCCGTTCTGATAGCGGATTCTCGTGTCCTGCGGGCTTCCGCCGTCGTTCTGCAGTTGAATGGCGAAGTCCGGAGCACTTCTTCCTGCTCCGGCTTCCGCTTCGATCAGCTGAACGGCAAGCTTCGGATGCTCCAGGGCGGCTGTCTGCAGCATTCCTGCCAATCCAGCCAGCAGCCGCTCTTCGCCCTTGCCGGAGATGATGAGCTGCACCAGAGCCGAGCCGATGGAAGAATCGTTCGCAACGCCTTGCAGCTCGTTCAGTGCCAGCGCTGCGTACCGGCCGAAACGCAGACAGGTTTCTTCCTCCGCAGCAACCAGATTGCAAATGCGCCAGCGGCGGCTAAGCGGCCTGCCGTTCCAGCAAGTATCCAGGCTGTCTGCCAGCTCTTGCTGCCCGCACAGCATGACGAGATGAAGATCGAACGGTGCCGTTCTGCTGCCCTGATCGGATTGGCCCGCTGTTTGTTCTTCCCAGACTGGCTCAAGCAGCAGCGTTTCCGTTGAATCTTCTTCCGCCGGGTGATCCAAAGCACGAACGGAGAAACCTCTGATCTTCACGCATACGGCTCCTTGTTCATCGCATAGGTCGGCATCAAGCTTCCGAACGCCGCCGTACACCTCTCCTTCGCCTGAGCGGATGTACACCCACATCGACGAAAGACAGGGACGGATTACCTCCACGTTCTCCACGGCAAAAGGAAGAAGCGGGCGAAGGGGCGCCGGACTTTCTTCCCCGAGCAGCAGCCCGAGCGACGCCTGTAAAGCGGAATCCAGCATGCCCGGATGCAGAACGAAGGTATCGCCTGTTCCCCATGCCGGTTCGGGAAGCTTCAGCCTGGCGAGCACCTGTCCCTTGCCGATATACATCTCTTCCAATCCCCGGTGGGCCGGGCCATACCGGATTCCCATCGCTTCGAACCGCTCATAGCTTTCGGAGGCAGTTATCCGCGCTGTACCACATTGCGAGCGGATCGCATGCAAATCGATCACGCTCCGCGCTTCGGATGAAGCCTCCAGCATCAGCCGGCCTTGGCTGTGAACGGCCGCACTGTCCCCGGATTCGGCTGAGGAGCCGGTGATCTCGAAGGATACGCTGCCGTCCTCTTCCGGATACAGCGCGATATGAACGTGAACAGGCTCTTCCCCTGCGGCGAGAGGACGGGACCACGAGACATGCTGAAGCCGGATTCCTGCCGTTCCGGCCCGAAGCGATTGCTGTGCGGCAGCGTCTGCCGACTTCTCCAATGCGGCCCGGGCCATTTCGAGATAGGCCGATCCCGGCAGGAGCCGCTGGCCGTTGACGACATGATCCCTGAAGAAAAACTCGTCCCCCGTGAACACGGAGGTGAATTTCTGCCCGGCAAGATCGGACGTATTGTGCTGCAGCAAAGGATGACCCGGCGCTGCCGGACCAAGCCTGTCCGCCAAGCTTGTGCTCAATACGGGCTTGATGTCAGGAATAGCAAACCTTTCCCGGGCAAAAGGATGTGTCGGCAATCCCGCCAGCCGCTTGGCGTCCGTTTGGCGGTACTGGAGGACAGCCTGTCCCACATCGGTTCCGCCAATCCACAGCTCCGCCAATTTTTTGTATTTCCCGCCCTTCAGCAATTGCTGCAGGAATTGTCTGCCTTCCGCCGTGTCGGCGAGATCGGTGCCTTCCTTCTTGCCGGCCGCTCCGGCATAACGGCCCAGTGCCGGTGCCGGAGCAAGCCGGTGCTCCCCGGCCAGTTCCTCCAATTGCTGCGTAAGCTGGGCTACGCTGCCGGTTACGGCCGCAAGCCGGTATTCCATCGGGGTTCTGGCGGCTTGATACGTATACAGGAAGCTCCCGGTGTCCACGTCAGGGTGTGAACGTAAATACGCATGCACAGACCGGGCGTACTCCCGCAAGCTTGCCTCGCTGGCCGCAGAGAGCATGAACAAGCCTTGTTCCACGGCAGCCGGCCTGTCATCCGCCAACGGCACGGCTGCTTCATGCGCCTCAACGACGAGATGCGCGTTCGTGCCGCTGAAGCCGAACGAGCTTACCGCAGCGAGCCGCGACGATTTCGCGTTTAGCGGCCATTCCTGCAGACAGGTGTTCACGTAGAAAGGGCTGCCTGCGAAATCGATATGCTCATTCTCTTTGCGGAAGTGGATCGAAGGCGGCATCTGCATATGCTTGAAGCTAAGCAGCACTTTTATTAAGCTAAGCACGCCTGCGGCGGCGGTCGTATGCCCGATATTGCCTTTCAGCGAGCCGATGGCACAATACTGTTTGTTAGATGTAAATTTGCCGAACGCATGGCTCAGCGCATGAATTTCAACCGGGTCGCCCAGCTTCGTGGCCGTTCCGTGCGCTTCCGTATATTGAATATCCTCCACGTTGATTCCATACCGCTCATACACCGATTGCTGCAGCTTGCTCTGGGAGAGGAAGCTCGGCGCCGTAATGCCTGAAGTTTGACCGTCCTGATTGGTGCCGCTCCCGCGAATAATTCCATAGATCGAATCGTTGTCGCGCAGAGCGTCCTCAAGCCTTTTTAGAATGACGATGCCTGCGCCGTCACCGACGACGATACCGTCCGCATCGTTATCGAAGGGGCGGCACATTCCCGTAGGAGACAGCATGCCGGCATTGTTCATGAACAGAAAAGCACCGGGATGGGTATAGATCGTTATTCCGCCGGCAATGGCCAGATCGATAGCACCATTCCGCAGCTTCTCGCAAGCAAGGTCGATGGCGACCAGGGAAGAAGAGCATGCCGTGTTGACCGCAAGCGCCGGACCTTTGAGATCCAGGCAATACGCAATGCGGGCCGCCATAATACTCGTGTCGGTACCCAGCATAGTATGGCGGGAGTAATCCTGCGCGGAGGGATACCCCATCGAGCCTATGAACGTGCCGACCTGTCCGCCCTGGCGGGCATATCCGGCATCTTCCAGCGCCCGGTAGCATTCCTGCAGAACGATGCGCTGCGCCGCATCCATCGCTTCCGCTTCTTTGGGCGATATATTGAAAAACAGCGGATCAAAGTGCTCGATCCCATCCATAGCGCCATACCGGAGGGGCACAGGCGAGGAGGAATGCGCTTGGATGTAAGCGATCCACTCCGGATTGTCCATCATCCGGGTGCAGTCCTTTCCTTGCGAAACGATCTCCCAGAACTCGTCTTGATTAGCAGCCCCGGCGGTCCGGCACGACAGCCCGATGACGGCGATCCCGCCGGAGACGGACCCTGCAGGGTTCGCCTCCGGCGGCCGGGATACACTCCCCTGTTGCTGCGATTGCTGCACCTTCTCCTCGCGGGAAGGTGCACCGGCAGACATTCCGGCCGGTCCGGGAACCGGAATGAAGTCCACCTCGGGACCCGTTATTTTTGCCGCGTATTCTGATGGCACCTTCGTTACCGGCCCGGCGGACGGCAGAGCACCGCTTGCGTGCAGCTGCCCGGCGACATAAACGGCCAACGCTTCGAAATGATGGCATTCGACGAGAATGCTGGTCGGGAGTGACAAATCGAAGCGGACGTTGATTGCTTCCAGCAATTCGACCAAATTAACGGACGAGATGCCAAGCTCCTTCAGCGATTCCGCCTCCAGCAATTCTTCCCGGTCCAAACCAAGGACCTGCCCGAATACGAGCACCAAGCTTTCTCTAACAACATCCAGCCTTTCTTCAAGTGAATCCGGCCTATTCCCAGAAATCATAAGATAGCTCCCTTCAACGGTCTCTCCTGCTGCGTTATAGACGCCGGCGGATAGGTCTTCTGCCCGAGATGCTTCATTTCGTTCAGCGCTTCCGCGTACGGGGTTTTGTGCGCGATTCTGATTTCGTTGAACGATTTCAGCTCCGCTTCGGTCATCGCCGTCTCCTTACAGAGCTTGAACAGGCAGTAGCTGGTCCAGCCCCGCTCGAGCGAGATGGCGTTATTGGCATAGCTGCGCAGCGAATCACGCGCGACCGGAACTAATCCCTCCGTGTTCCGCTCGCAATCCGGATCGTACAAATAATTGGCGACCCGGGACGAAACGTCGATAATCTCCTCGATAGCCAGGCCGCAGCGCGCCAGCACGCCGGCCCATTCCGCCGCAGTCGCAATCGCAATGCCAATGTCCGCATCAACGATCGGCCCGCGCAGATTCGCGATGAAATCCATCAGCAGCACTTGGCCGTCTTCCGCCAAGGAAGCGGCAATATTCGCGAACAAGGCGGTTTTGTCCGGGATGTGGCAGCACACCTCAATCCCGATGACGAGATCGTAGCAGTCAGGGAAGCGGTCAACCGCGCTGTCCCGGTGATAAATTGCTGCACGGGAGCTTAGATTCAGCCCTTCAATCCGTTTGTTGCCCAGCTCCGCCTGTCCCTTCGAAATGGTATACCCGTGCGCCTGGATATCTGGATACAGCGAAGCGATTTGAATGACATCGGTACCATGGCCGCAGCCGATATCCAGTACGGAGCGGACACGGCGGAAATCCGCTTTATAGAACAATACCTGCCGCAGTTCGATCTGTTTATCCTTGACAAGGGCTGCTTCATCCGGATACCGCTCCGGATTCAGCAGCACCCTGCTCATCGAGAAGCCGGAAATCCGCGATTCGAACGGGCAAAACGTTAAATATTCTTCCTGAAATTCCGCCGAGCGGTCGACGGTGTTGAACGAGTACAGCTCCGCCGCCTTATTGCCGCCGTCCGGCCCCGAAGGAGGCAGGCTGACAGCCGTATGCTGAACGGATACGTTACGGTTCTCTTGCGGCCAGCATTTTCTTCTTCTGAAAGGATACCCCGGAGCTGAAACGATTCTGGCGCTTCCGGCTTCGTACAGTTCTGCCCACGGCACCTGCATCCCCCCGGCCCAAAGCGAGGCGAGCTGGAGATGGTCGCGCTCCCTCACCGCCTTACCGGCTGTCCCGGCAGTGGCGGATGCAGGCGTCTGATGTCCGTGAGTTCCCGAACTTCCGCCATAGATGGCAAGCCCGCCGGGAAGATTTGCGGCCGTTCCTTCGATATAAGCGCTTAAGCCTTGCACCAACGCTTCTTTCGATGGTGTCACAATCGCAAGACGACATTTCATCGCCTCTCTGCCCACGCTCAGCGTATAAGCCAGGTCGCGCAAAGCGACGTCAGCCGAACGGCCGCAGTCCATATAATCTGCTAATTGCCGGGCCACCGCCTGCAGGCGTTCCTCGTTCTGTGCGGACAAAATAACGGCATAAGCCGCCGGTGAAGGGCACTCCCCCTGCGGCTCCGCTAATGAAGGAATATATTCTTCTATCACGGCATGCGCGTTCGTCCCGCTAATTCCGGTCGTGGATACCGCTCCAAGTCTGGCCTGGCCTGGCCGGGATGTCCATTCCCGCACTTCCTGTGCAATATAAAACGGGCTTTCCTTGAATGAAATCAGCTCGCTCAGCGATTCAAAGCCGGACACCGGCACAATCGTCTTCCGGTGTATTGCCGTCACCATGGCGATTAGACTGACAACCCCCGAAGCGGCGAAGGTATGGCCGATCAGCGGCTTGACGGAACCGACAGCGCAGTGGCCTTTTACATCGCTAAGCTTCCGGAATGCAGACGAAAGAGCCTCCATTTCGATCGAGTCTCCGATCTTCGCGCCAACGCTGTGTGCCATCAGAAAACCGATTTGTTCGGGACGTATGCCGCTGCGTTCATAAATCTGCTTAATCAGCTGTTCCTGGCTTAACGGGTTCGGAGCGGAAATGCCATTCGTCTGGCCGTCATAATTGACACCGCTTGCTTTGATCGTGCCGTAGATGCGGTCGTTATCCGCGATTGCCTTCGACAGCGGCTTGAGCACGACAACTGCCGCCGCCTCGCCCGGAACGAGTCCGTTGGCCCTGCCGTCAAATACGCTGCATGTACCGTCCGGCGACAGCATGTTCGCTTTGCCGAGTCCGGCATACATACGGGGCGATACGGTTAGGCTGACGCCTCCCGCCACCGCCATGTCGCAGTCCCCGCTCCGCAGCGCCAGGCAGGCTTGATGCACTGCTACCAGTCCCGAGGAGCAAGAAGCCGTCAACGTGAAATTCGGCCCTTTCAAATCCAGCTTGTATGCGATCCGTGCCGACAAGGTTGCATTCTGATTGGAGCTGATCTGCCCTTCCCCTCCGGTGACATCAGCATATTGGCTCTCTTCCGCTCCCACATACACACCGCAGAGCTTGCCTCTGATCCGTTCGCCCATGTAGCCCGCATCCTCCAGAGCATGCCAGGCTTCTTCGAGGAACAGCCGCTGCTGAGGGTCCATCAGCTCCGCCTCTTTGGGCGAGATCTCGAAGAACAAAGGATCGAACCGGTCAATATCCGGAACGAACCCGCCCCATCGGGACACGCTGGTTCCCGGCTCCTTGCGGGGATCGCCGCTATATTTCCTCCAATCCCACCGTTCGGGCGGTATTTCCGAAATGGCGCTTGTTTCCGTCACAAGATTGCTCCAAAAGGTGTCAATGTCGGATGCTCCGGGGAACCTCCCGCTCATGCCGATGATCGCAACCGGCTCCGGAATACCGGCCGTTGAAGCGCCCTTCAGCACCTGCGCCGCCGGCTGCGGCGAACCGGACGATTCGGATACCAGGGCAGATTTCTGTTCACCGGAAACCTCACCGGAAACCTCACCGGACACCTCGTTGACAACAGGTTCCAGACTTGCCTGCACATCCGCTTGTTCAGCGCGCAGGTAATAGGAGCGGACAGCATTCTCATGGTCCTTAAGTAAATATTCTTTTAGCTTCTCAATCGTCGGATAGGCGTAAAATAATGAAGGCCCGAAGTCGATTTCATACTGCTTGGCCAGCAGCCTGGCGAACTGCGTGAGCGAGATGGAATCGAAGCCATAGTCTACGAGATTCTCCCCGGAATCCAGCTTGTCCAGCGGAATGCTGAGCAGGCTGCCGATATGATTCTTCAGATCGCGCTCCATGTACTCCTCCAGTCGGAGAGGACCCTGCGCATACTCCGCTGAGCTCTCTGAGCGGACGAAAGATGCAGGCACGAAGTCCGCTGAAGAGGTACCGATGCCCAGAAAGCGCCCGATTCTTCTGCTGTCCCCGGCAAGCACCAGATAGCGCCCGCCGGCCCTTGAGATGAGATCACTGAATACAGCAAGCCCTTCTTCCACTTCAAGATACCGCTGTCCGCTCGCTTTCAGATACATGCCGCTCTGCTCTTCCTCCGAGAAGCCCATACCCCCGTCTCTCCATAGAGGCCAGCCAACGGCAGCCGTATGGCCGCGCCGCAGCCCCTGCTTCCGCAGGGCGTTCCGGTAATCCGCATAAGCCATCTGGAACCGGTTGGCGGCGGCATAGTCACAGGAACCGAAGTCACCCAGTACGGCAGAGGTCGAAGAGAACAGACAGAAGAAGTCAAGCGGCTCCTCCAGCAGCAGCTCGTCCAGGGCAGCCGTGCCCTCCGTCTTCGGACGAAGCACCTGCCGGAATTCCTCCGCACTCTTCTCCATAACGCTGCGGTTCACCTGGATACCCGCAGCGTGAATAACTCCGTTAATCGGGCCGAACCGTGCTTTGGCCCGGGCGATTCCCTCCTGCATACGCGGAAGATTGCATAAGTCCGCCTGCACGTATTCGACACTGCTGCCCAGTGCCTCCAGTGCCCCGAGCTTCTTCTTAATTGTGTCATCCACAGCCGAACGGCCGGTTAGAATAAGCTGAACCCCGTGCGTCCTGGCAGCGTGCTCGGCGAACAGATAACCAAGTCCCCCACAGCCGCCTGTAATTAAATAGGTGCCCCCCTTCTTCCATACCGGCTGAACACAGACATGATCTGTTGCCCTGCGTACTGTGCAGACGTTACGCTTACCTTCAACATACAGCACATTCCGTACGCCGGAAGAGCGCAGCTCTGCGCCTATTTGCTCCAGCCAATCCTTCATGCCCGCGTCCTGCCCGTGTAATCCGGCCTCCGCCAGCCATATCCCCATAGACGTATCAGGAAGCACGTCTCCAAGCGAGCGCTGTATCCCGATCCACGATTCGGCATAGCAGCGCTCAAGCCCGTTCGCAAAGGCAGCCGCAGCTATTAATTTCCGGACCTCGAACTTCGTAGAGGCAAGTGCCTGAATGGTATGAACAAGTGCAGTCGGATCTTGAATATGCTGCGGATTTTCGAGCGGCCACATGTAGAGCACCGCATCGGCGTTACCATACTTGACGGCTATGTCACGGAAAGCTTCTGCCAAGGAGGCGCTATCATCTCCCCGGACCCTGTACGTATCCTCAAGCCGCTCGCCGCCGTCTGGTTCTTCGCTGACGAAGACGAAGCGTGCATGAGGTGAGCTAAGCCTCACCGCATTGGATAGAATCTGCTGACTCCGGCGGTCCGACAGGAAGCACACAACCGTTTCAAGCTGAACTTGCCCGGCAGCAGGCATTTCTGCCCCGGTCTCTTCCTCCCAGATTTCCTCGAAGATCATGGGTTCGTCTTGCTCCTGCGGCGCCGGGTGACGATTTGGCCGTTCGGCCTGACTGTTCTTCGGGAGTACCAGCTGCGCACCGGCTGTGTCCATGGCAAATGCCGACGGGAAGGGACTTCCCTCCATCCAATACCGCTCTCTGGCAAAAGGATAGGTCGGCAGCGATATGCGCCGCGGCTTAGCCGGCAGACCATCATAAAGCCTGCTCCAATCCAGACGAAAGCCCTTGACCCATAGGTCGAGGAGCTTGGCGAATTTGCCGTGCCGAATCCATTTGTCCACGGTTTCCTGCATATCCTCATCCGCCGTCAGCGCCGCCAGCACTTCCTGGTTCGCTTTCACATGACCGTGGTGCAGCTCTGGCTGATAGTCTTCTCCGCGCAGATATTCGTGAAGCCGCAGGTGCAGGTCGGCCATTGATACCGCTGTGAACGCTAACCGTTCCTCCATCTCCTCGCGTCCGACCTGCAGCGTATAGGCGATGTCCGCAAGATTGGCATCGGAATAGCCATTCGTTTCGGCCGCCGCAAGCAGACGCTGGACTCTCTCCTTCAGGCGGTCCCCGTTTCTCGCTGACAGCACAATCAGGAACGGACGGCCTGCCGCAGCCGCTGCGGGTCTTTCGCTCCGCACCTCCGGAACAAATTCCTCAACGATCAGATGGGCATTCGCTCCGCCTGCTCCGAAGGAGGAAATGCCCGCACGGCGCGGAAATTCCCTGCGGATGCCGCCGAGCTCCACAGTCGGCCTTTGCCATTCCGCAAGCTCCTGCTGAACGAAGAACGGAGTCTCGCCGAATGTAATATCCGGATTCGTCTCCTGTGCATGCAGAGTAGGTGCAATCTTGCGGTGCTTCAGTTGAAGCAGCACCTTAGCCAGCCCCGCCATGCCCGAAGCGCTTTCTGTATGGCCGATATTGGACTTCACCGAGCCTATGGCGCAAAACTGCTTGTCGGACGTTTCTCGTTCGTACGCTTTGGTAAGACCGGAAATTTCGATCGGATCGCCGAGCGCCGTCCCCGTGCCATGCGCCTCCACATACGTAACCGTTCGGGCCGGAACGCCTGAGCGCCGCAACGCTTCTGCGACCGCCCCGCGCTGAGCATCCGGGCTGGGAACCGTGTAGCCGTTCGTTCGTCCGCCTGCGTTCAAGGCGCTTCCCTTCAGAACGCCATAGATATGATCGCCGTCTGCGAGGGCGGCCTCCAGCGGTTTAAGCACGACTGTGCACACGGTCTCGCCATCGACGAAGCCGTCCGCTCCCGCACCGAACGCCCTGCAGGTATCGCCAGGGGAGAGCATGGTTGCCGCCGACAGCTTCAGATAATGGACCGGGTCCACGATCAGGTTAACACCGCCGACGACGGCGCATTCGCTCATCCCGCTGTAGAGGCTCTCCAGCGCCAGATGCACAGCCGTCAAGGAAGACGAACAGGCTGTATCGACCGCCATGCTTGGCCCCTGAAAGTTCAGCAGGTATGAGACCCGGTTGGCAATCGACCAGTAGCTGGCCCCTGTCGGATAATTGCCATTCATCACCCCGGCGAATACGCCGACCTTCCGGCTGGTGCTAAGACTCGCAGGCGTATAGCCCGCATCCTCTACGGAAGCGTAAGCAGATTCAAGAAACAGCCGCTCCTGAGGATCCATCTGGGCGGCTTCCTTCGGTGATATGCGGAAAAACATCGGATCAAAGGCGTCGATATCCTCAAGAAAGCCTCCCCACCGGGTATACATCGATCCGCTCTTGCCCTTCTCTTCGTTATAATAACTTCGCCAATCCCACCGCTGCGGCGGAATCTCAGAGATACAGCTTCTTCCCTGCTTCACGTTCTCCCAGAATTCGTTCACCCCGCCAGCCATCGGGAACCGGCCGGATAAACCGATGACCGCGATGTCCCGCACGTACGTTGGCTTGGATTCCGAATTTGATACCGGCCCCGGCATCGATTCAGGCTCCGTTGCCGTCCTGGAAACAAACCGGCGCTTGGTCATCAAGGATGCCGTAAGTGGACGAAGCGGCGCGGAATGCACAGAAGGCGCGGAACCGGCTCCCGGACCGGCCGCAGAAGCTCCGGGTAATCCGGCTGCCACCGCAATGCCGTTCTCCATGCCGACCAGCTTCCGCAATCCGTCCTCCTGCGTCAGAATGAAATGCTCGACCAGCGAATCAATCGTCCTGTGCTCAAAAAACAAGGTTGAGCTGACCGAAGGTAACACTCCGCGCAGCGAATCCGTCAGCTGAACGACCAGAATCGAGTCGATGCCGTAGCTTTCGAACGGTTCTGAGGCGTCGATCCGGTGATCCGGCAGCTTAAGCACGTCCCCGATCAGCCGTTTGAAATAGCTGCGGCTTCGCGCGCGCAGCTCCTCCTCCGGCACACGGGTATCCGCAGCCTCCGCAGCAGCCGCAGGTTGGTTCCTTTGGAAGCTAACGGCTTCAACTTTTGCTGCCGCATGACCCGCCTTTACTTCCTTATGAACCTTTGAACTGCCGTCCGGCTGGGCCTGGAGACGTTGCCTTGCGATTCCGTCACTGTGCGCCGCAATAATCTGCTGCCCCTTGTCATGGGCGGCACCGGCCGGGAAGATGATCTCCCCGAACCCTTCCCCGGCGAGAACAGCCTGCCACGTATCTGGAGCAAGCCCCGGACATCCCGGCGCGCGCAGCGCAGCATCTTCATACGCCCACCAGCCTTCCAGCAGACCGAAGGTGATATGGGTGAACAAATCGCTGCGTGTGATTTCGTTCAGCAGCAGAATGCCCCCGCTCCGCAGCAGCGCCTTCGCATTGCGCAGCGCCGTGCGGATATCTCTTGTCGCATGCAGAGCATTCGCCGCGATGACGACATCGTAGACGCCGGCCGCATACCCCTGCTCCTGAATGCCATTCTCGGCATTAAAGATGCCGTAAGCCAAATAAGGATAACGCGGGCCGTATTCCTTCTCTGCATGCTGAAGAAACGCCCGTGAGAGATCCGTATAGGCGTACTCCTGGATCCGGTCCCGGTAAGGCTCCAGCTTGCTCAGCACCCCGCTGCTCGTTCCTCCGGTCCCTGCGCCGATCTCCAGAATGCGGATCTTTGCGGACGGATTGTGCCTGATACGCTGCTCCACATAGGCGACAGTCGTGCCGGCCAATACGCCGTTGAAGTAATCGGCATGGGGATTGTTCTTATATATTCCTTCGACCAGATGCATGGAGGAATTCGGGAACATGACATCTGTGGCCGGCCGCTGCCCGGTTAGAATATCAGGCAGCGCGCGCAGCATCGTTTCCGCCAGGATAACCTGTGCTTCTAACCCTTCGGCGTCCAGCCATTCCTGCCTGCGGCCGCTCCACTCCTGCCAGAGTGCAGCCGTCTCCTCCTCAGGCAATTCATTCAGCGGATCGGACACTCCAGCGTGCTCCGCAAGCAGTTGTACACTCGCCTCCAGCCACTTACCGAACATCGCCTGCCGCTCCAGCCTGCCGTTAGCAAAGGGAGCAGCGGTTGTACGAAGCTGCTTGAGCAGCAGCCGCGCTATCAGCTGTTCCAGCTCTCGGGCCGCCGGGCTGCTCAGCGCTTTGGCCTGCCGGGTCTGCCCTTCCTGGATATCATCCGCCATGTGATGGAATATGCCGGCGCCCGGTGAAGCATCAACTTGTGCGGAATAGACCGAGGCTGCCTGCCGGACATCGATCATTTCCATAGCTCCGGGGTTCGCCGTCCGGACCAGTGCCATCTGATTCACCGGACCGGCCAGCAGCGACTCCAGCGCAGCCATTGCCTCCGGCGGCTCGATGGAGCCGATTCCCCTGTTAGCCATGCGCTCGCTGTATTCCCGGGATGCGACAGCTCCGACGCTTCCCCAATATCCCCAGTTCATCACCTTGACGGCACACGGCCACACTCCTGCTAAATAGCTGGCATATGCATCCTTAAAAGCGCAGCCTGCACTATAATTGCTTTGTCCTGCGGATCTTGCAAACGCATTGATGGAGGAGAAGAACAGCACGAAATCGAGCGGCTCGTCCCGGAATACTTGGCCGATCCTCACAGATACATCGACCTTGGCGGCAAGGGCCGCGTGGAAACGTTCTTCGTCCATGTTCGCAAGTAACTGATCCCGCAGCACAAGTGCCGCATGCACAATGCCGTTAATGCGGGAATAGCGCTGCTTGATCTCAAGATAAGCGCGCTGAAAAGACTGCAGGTCGGCCGCATCTGCCGCGATATATTCGGGCGCCGGACCCAGAGCCGCAAGCCGGTCGATGCCGGCTTGAATGCCGGAATCCTTCTCCCGCCTTCCAATCCATATCACATTGGCCTGGTGGGTCCGGATCATATATTCGCTCCACGCTTGGCCGATGCCGCCTGCACCTCCAATTACTACATACACGCCGCCCTCCTGGAAGAGCGTCGGTTCGGAAGCGGCTTCCTGGATCGGGACGAGCTTCTGCTTGTGCCATTCGCCCGTACGGTAGACCCAGGAATTTCCTTGCGGTTCCGCCGGCAGCCTGAACATATCATCAACAGGGAACTCCCGGCCCGCTTCCAGATCGACAGCGCGTACCTGCCAGCCCGGATATTCTTTGGCCATTGACCCTGCCAGTCCGTGAACCCCGGCATGTGCCGTCTTCAGCGGGTCACAGGAATGGATAGGCTGCGACTGCACCGTCACCAGCGTCCATTCCAGCGGCTGGCTGCCATATTTTAATTGAAGAAACGCTTTGATCAGGCGGAATACTTGCAGCACCCCGCGCTCCTGCTCCCCAATCCATGCTTCATCAGTCGGGGATTCGATCGTCGTATTCTGCGGCGCAATCCACACCACATGGCGGACCGGACCCTGCGCCTGAAGCCGCTGGGCAATCGTATCCGCCGTTTCTCCCCCCATAAGCTCCATCAGGGAAGCGCCGGCAAAGTGCTGCATCACTCGGTCACGTATCACCCCGGGTGTTCCGATCACTAATAATCCTTCCCCATCCCGTGTATTGTCCTGCCTCATTGCAGGTTTAACGGCATCCCAGACCGGCATCAGGCTTAATGTCTGCATCTGCGGCTTCGACTCGCTTGCTGCCGCTCCTTCTTCCAGCTGGCGCAGCGCTTCCGGACCGGTTTTACGAACCGTGAACCCTTTTAACCGGGCACAGACCTTCCCGTTCCGGTCGCATAAATCAATATCGAATTTGTCGGTGCTCCCGTCTGCCGGGCTTCCATCGCTGTAACGGACATGGGCAACCATCCGGGAAGCGCACGCTCCCGTCACCTCCAGCTCCTCCAAAGCAAAAGGCAGATAGAGCCCCTGGGCGTCCGCTGCCTTTCCTGCGTCAGCGTCAGCCTCAGCGAGGCGCAGTCCTGCCGACGCTTGAAGCGCCGAGTCGAGCAAGCTCGGATGCAGCATATAGGTATCCTCAGTCCCCGCCAGGAAGTCAGGCAGCGTAAGCTCGGCCAGCACTTGTCCTCGGCCGGTGTGCAGCCTCTCGATCCCCCGGTGGCCGGGCCCGTACCCGATCCCCCTCAAGCGGAAGCTTTCATACACGGTACCGGCATCGAACTGCTGCCCGCTGCAGGCCGCATAAAGGGCGTCCAGGTCTAGATGCGGTGCATCTTCTACCGCATACAGCTCTGCACGGCCGCTGCTGTAGACCGGCGCACTGCCATCTTCCCCGTTCCCGTATATGTCGAACATAATTTCATCCCGCTCACCGGGATGGAGTCCGATATGCACTTGAACGGGCTGTGTTCCCGCGATAAGCGGGCGGGGCCACGTTACGCCGGACAGCCGGATGGCTGTCGGCTCACCCGTCAAGCCTGCAGCCGCGTCTTCTACGGCAGCACGTGCCATCTCCAGGAATGCGGCGGCAGGCAGCATGGATTGCCCGTTCACCACATGATCCTCCAGATAAAATTCCGCCCCCGTAAACAAAGAAGTATACCGTTGCTCTGCCAGATCAGATGTATTTACATGCAGCAGAGGATGAAGATAAGCTTGCCCGGCACTGCCGCCGGATACATCGGCATGTTCTTGTCCGCCGGCAACCCAATACCGTTCTCTGGCGAAAGGATAGGAAGGCAGCCGCAACCGCCGCGGCAAGAAGCCAGAACCGGTGTAAAGCCGGGACCAATCCACTGCCCCGCCCCTCACCCAGAGCCCGAGGAGCTTGTTCCATTTGCCTTTTGCCATCCAATGATCCACTGCAGCAGCCATATCTTCATCTTGGGCGAGCAATGCCATCATTTCTTTATTGCGTTTGATCCCGTCCCGGTATATGTCCAGGGAGGCTGCCGCAGGGTTCTCTGCGTAAGCCGTCAGCTTCTGCACCGCATCCGCCATCGTCACCGCCGCAAGCGCCAGCCGTTCCTCCATGGCTTCGCGGCCGACTTGAAGTGTATATGCCAAATGCGGCAAATCCGTATCTGACAGTCCTTTACAGCGTATCGCCTCGACAAGCCGCTTCGCCTGCTCCCGGAGCCTCTCCTCATCTCTTGCGGATAACAGAATAAGAGCAGGATGCACCGGTGTACCCGCAGACTCCCCGTACATTGCCTCCGTCCCGGCCGGTACGTATTCCTGAATAATGATGTGGGCATTCGAGCCGCCCGCGCCGAACGATGACAGGCCCGCTGTCCGCCGGTGCTCCTTCGCCGTTCCGTCCAGGTTAAGCAGTGGTCTTGGCCATTCTGCCAGCTCCCGTTGAACGGTAAAAGGCGTATTCGTAAAATCGATATTAGGATTCAGCACTTCCGAGTGGAGCGATGGCACGAGCTGTTTATGCTGCAGCTGCAGCAGCACCTTGGTGAGTCCGGCAATGCCGGCCGCGCTTTCGGAATGGCCGATATTCGACTTGACCGACCCGATCGCACAAAATTGTTTATCCTGCGTATAGGTCCCGAAGCATTTGGCTAACCCCGCGATTTCAATCGGATCGCCCAGTGAAGTGCCCGTTCCATGCGCTTCGATATACGTGAGTTCCCGGGCATCAAGTCCCGCTTCCCTAAGCGCTTTGCCGATGACCTCCGCTTGGGCGTTCGGATTCGGGACGGTGTAGCCGTTCACCTTGCCGCCGTGATTGACGGCCGTTCCTTTAATCACGCCGTAGATCGGGTCGCCGTCGGCAATTGCCTGATCGAGCGGCTTAAGCAGCACGGCACCGACTCCCTCGCCGGGCACATAGCCGTCTCCCCCGATACCGAAGCTTTCACATCGGCCTTTGCTCGACACGAACTGGTTTTGCTCAAGCAATATATATTTGTTCGGATGAACCGATACGTTGACACCGCCGGCTACGGCCATCCTGCACTCGCCCAGCCGCAAGCTTTGGCATGCCAGATGAATCGCCGTCAGAGAGGACGAGCACATGGTGGCAACCGCCATACTCGGTCCTTGAAAATTGCAATAATACGACACCCGGTTGGCGATGGATGCCGAATTACCCGAAAGTGCCACCGCTTTTCCCTGTATCTGCTCGCGAACGCCATACAGCTGATATTCCTCGTACATGACCCCGACGTATACGCCCACACTTCCCGCATGATACGGGGCGGAGGCTCCGCCTGTCAGGCGCACATAGCCCGCATCCTCCATCGCTTCATAGACGCGCTCCAGAAAGAGCCGCTCCTGCGGATCCATCGTCTCCGCTTCGCGCGGAGAGATGTTGAAGAATAGCGGATCAAATTCGTCGACGCCATCGATAAAACCGCCCCAACGTTCAGCGTTCCGGCCTTCGCTCCCTTTGCGGTGGCGGCTGTTATCCCAGCGCGCAGCCGGAATTCCGGTAATACAATCCCTGCCGTCCTTCAGTACCTGCCAGAACTCCTCCAAGTCCCATGCTCCCGGGTAACGTCCCGACAAGCCGATAATGGCGATATCTTTTGCGGCAGCCGGCAGACCCGCAGCTTCGGCAGCGGTATCCTCGCTATTACCGCGGTGCAGTCTGCCGGATGGCCGGGAGCGGGGCGTGAGCCTCTTCACCGTGCCGTCTTTTGCAGTCTCAGCCGGAACCTTGGCGGCTGCTGTCTCCTTCAGCCCGGCCGGTTCGCCTGACAATGCGGATATCCTGCCCGGGTAAGCTTTGGTCAGATATGCCGCCAATTCCTGCAAATTCCGGTATTCGAAGAACAGAGTCTTCGGCAGTGTCCCGAATCCTTTCTCCATTTCAGCAGTCAGCTGCATCGCTACGATCGAATCCATGCCGTACTCCTCCAAGGAGGTGACGTCATCAATCCGGCTGACCGGCAGCTTGGTCACTTCGGCCAACAGCTTGGTGAGGTACCGTACTGCAAAGCCGTAAAGCACATCTATTTCGGCCAAAGTCCCGTCCGCACCGGCGTCGGTCTGTTGTTCCCATGTGGCGGACTGCTGCTTATCGATGTCCAGCATACGGGCAGCGTCTCCCTCAAGTACCAGTACATGATCCTTCTGTGCAGCCCATGCCCGGTACAATGCCCGGATGCCGGAGGCCGTCCGCAGAGGAATCAGGCCTTTGCTTCCAAGCAGTGCTGTCTCCGCTTGTGCCTCCAGCCTCATTCCGCCTTCCGCCCACAGCGGCCAGCCAACAGACAGCATCCGGCCGTTCCGCTTGCCGGACTGGTAGAGCGTATTGCGGAACCCGGCATAAGCATCCATGAAAGCGTTGGCCGCCGCATAATCCGCTTGACCGGAATTGCCAAGACTACCGGCTGCCGATGAGAAGGCGATAACAAAGTCGAGCGGAAAGCCGGTGCTGGCCTCATCCAGATGAACAAGCCCGTCCACCTTCGGTGCCAGCACCTCCTGCAGCTCCGCAGCTGTTTTGTGCATGAGCATACGGTCACGAACCAGGCCCGCGCTATGTACGATGCCGTTCAGCGTGCCATATTCGGAGCGTATGCTGTTCATTAGACTGCAAACTGCCGTAAAGTCGCTGACATCTGTCTTCACGTAACAGACGCGGGTACCGCTTCTGCGCAGCTCGTCAAGCTCCGCCTCCTTTGCCTTGTCCAGCTCGGAGCGTCCAGCCAGTATAATTGACGGAGCGTCAACAGAACGTGCAATTTCCCTGGAAATAATCAGGCCAAGCCCGCCCGCTCCGCCGGTGATTAGATAGACGCCTCCATCTTTCCAAGGCAGCGAATGAGGGGCATCTCCGCCGGAAATGTCAACCGCCTGGCGAATGGCAACATGCCGCTTCCCATGCTCGTAACGGATATGTTCGCACTCCAAATCTGTGCTGTCCTGCTTCAATTTGTACGCGAGGGAACCGGCATTGTCCCCAGGCTCCAGCTCAATCAGCTGCACGGCCAGACCGGTGTTCTCCAGCTGCATCGTTTTCAGCATCCCGAAAAGTCCGGCATACAACCGGAGCTCGCCCTGGTTCGGGACCGCGAGTTGAATAAGCAGCCTCCCCGCCGGAGAGCTTGGGCGGACGCGCTGAAGAAGCTCGAGCAGAGCGGCCGCAGCCCTGCGGTAACGGGCGGCGGTCCCCTCCCCTTCATGAGGGAATTGGACGCATTCTGCACCACCCAGATTGGCACGAAGCGCGGCTAAATCGAACGCCTCCTGTCCGCTAAGGACAACAAGATGCTTGACGTCCGGGCCGGATAAACTATGCGTGAAGGCAGCCGGCCGTTCTTCCCATTCTTTATGCAGCAGCAGAGTAGAAGCCGGTTCTGTCTTCGTCCCCGTAAGCGTTTCAAGCTCCAGCGGACGAACGGATAAGCCTTTTAGCTGAACGAGCATACTGCCCTGATCATCACAGAGGTCCAAATCATATTTGAGCAGCGGAGAGCCTGTCCCGCTTCCCGGGCTATAGCGGGTCCAGACCCACATCTGTTCCGTGCAGGCACCGTGAATAACCAGCTCTTCCAACGCGAATGGAACCAAAGGCTTGCCTGCCGCGCCCGCCGCCGGAGCAAGTCCGATGCAGGCTTGCAGCGCCGCATCCATAGAGCTCGGATGCAGGACATAGGCCTCTGTCCCTGAAGCGGCCGCTTCCGCAGGCAGCGTCAGCCGTGCAAGCACTTGGCCCTCGCCTAGCTGAAGCCTGTCCACCCCGCGGTGGGCTGGGCCGTATTCAATTCCCATCGACCGGAACAGCCCGTATAGTGCTGGCGCATCCAGACTATCCTCCGCACATTCCGAGCGAACCCGGTCCAGATCCATCCGGGCGGCTTCTACGGTGCCGGAAGCAATTACCGCAGTTCCCTGGCAGTACACAACCGGCTCCTCTCCCGGCGCATGACTAAAGATATCGAATGTAATTTCATCGTCCGTCTCAGGAAAAAGCGCGATATCGACACTTGCCGTTCCTTCGCCTGCGATGAAGGGGTTAGACCAGACAATATGCTTCAACCGGATACTGAGCGGCCCGTCCGGCATTTCGCCGGCAGACATCGCCACAGCGGCCCGGACCATTTCCAGGTATGCTGTGGCGGGAAGCATACGTTGTCCGTTCACAATATGATTTGCCAGAAAAAACTCGCTGCCGGTAAAGACCGTACGGAAGCGCTGCTCCCGGAAGTCAGAGACGTTCTCGTGGAGCAGCGGATGCAGCAAGGACGAAGCGGACAGCCTGGCACCCGCTGGATGGCCGGATACCGGTACCCAATACCGTTCTTTGGCAAAAGGGTACGATGGCAGGCTCAGGCGAAGAGGTACGGATTCACCGTACATCCTCTTCCAGTCGACTTCCCGTCCGTGGACCCATGCGGCGGCAGCGGAAGCCAAGCTTTCAGCAGCCGCCTCCGGAACGAGCCGGTCCTCAGCCGCGTCAATTTCCGACCGGCCAAGCCATACGGAGCCGGTGCTCTCTTCTCCCGCTGCCAGCAGGCGCAGCCCGGCGACAAGCTCCGGTACATCCCTCACCAGGAAGGCAGCGCGTTCTTCCATCGCCTCACGGCCGACTTGAAGCGTGTAGGCCAGCGCATGCAGATCAACGGCGCGGTAATCCGAATCCGGCTGTAAATGGCCGGCCAGCTTGCCGGCATATGCGTGAAGACGTTCCTTGTTTTTGGCGGAGAGCAGTACAAGCGCGGGACACTGGCCGTTCTCACCAAGTGGCGGATTGACCGGGACCGTGCCTGCCGCGTGAGCCGCAGGGTCGTATTCTTCAAGCAGGAGATGGGCGTTGGAGCCGGTGGCTCCAAACGAGCTGATGCCCGCCCGCAGCGGCACGCTTATCTCCTTGCCCTTATCCGTCACAATTGGCCGCTCCCATGCCGCGAGCTTCCGCTGTACATAGAAAGGAGACCGTTCAAAATCGATATATGGATTAAGCTCCTCCGCATGCAGCGAAGGCACCAGCATCCGGTGGTAAAGCTGCAAAATGACTTTGTGAAGCCCGCAAATGCCGGCAGCCGACTCTGCATGGCCGATATTCGATTTTACGGAGCCGACCGAACAGAACTGGGTATCGTTCGTATGGGAGCGGAAAGCTTTGACGAGTCCCTCCATCTCTATCGGGTCGCCCAGCGGCGTACCGGTCCCGTGAGCCTCGATATACGAAACCGACCGCGCGCCGATACCGGCCTTCTGGAGACATTCACCGATCAAATCGGCATGGGCCACAGGGTTAGGCACGGTAATGCCGCTCGCCGAGCCGCCGTGATTGATCATGCTTCCTTTCAGAACAGCATAAATATGATCACCGTCCGCAATCGCCTTGCTGAGCGGCTTGAGCAGAACGGCGCCGACTCCTTCTCCCGACACGTAGCCGTCTCCGCCGCTGCCGAACGTGCGGCAGCGCCCGTCGCTGGCCTGCATGTCCATCATGCCGTAAGTGGCATATTTGGCCGGATGGAGCGACAGATTGACGCCGCCTGCCAATGCGGCTTCGCAGTCTCCGCTCCGAATGCTCTCCATGGCCAGATGAACCGCAGTCAGCGAGGAGGAGCATACCGTATCGACGGCCATGCTGGGTCCATGAAAATTGCAAACATACGACACGCGGTTCGCTATGGGGGCATAGTTCAGCGAAAGCGGAAACGGATGCCCCTGCGCCGCCGCTTCCGCTCCGAGCAGCGCGTAATCCTTATGCATCACGCCGACAAATACCCCGACGCGGCGGCGTTGATGCGGTCCGGCCGGTACTGTCAATGAATCCGGCGTATAGCCCGCGTCCTCGATGGTCTCCCAGCAGGTTTCCAGAAACAGCCGCTCCTGAGGGTCGAGCGTCTCTGCTTCTCTCGGCGTAATTCTAAAAAATTGCGGATCGAAGCAATCCGGATCATCGATGAATCCGCCCCAGCGGGACATCGGCTTCCCCGAGGCGGAACGAAGGCCCGCCAGCCGCTCTGACTTCCAGCGGGAAGACGGAACCTCGCGGATACAATCTTTGCCGGCCGTCAGATTCGACCAGAACTGTTCCAGGTTCGCAGCGGACGGATATCGCCCGGCCATGCCGATGACCGCGATGTCATCACCTCGAGCAGACGCGTGCGCTGCCGGTTCAGCCGTACCGGAATTCACAGGCCATACGCCGCCGTCTGCAGCCGGCAGATTCGTGCTCAGCTCCGGCTCTTCCGGACGAAGCTGCTCCGGATAGGCAGCTCCCAAATACTGCGCTAAGCGTTCAACCGTCGGGTACTCGAATAGAAGCGTCGGGGAGATGTCCTTCCCGAGACTGTTCTCCACAGCCTTGGCCAGTGTAAGCATGGAGGCCGAATCAAGCCCCATTTCAAAATAGCCCGCCCGCACATCAATCTGTTTCTCGTCCCGGTTCATCCGCTCCGCAATCAGGCTGACGAGAAAACGGCGTGCGGCGGCTTCCGCGCTCTGAGCCGCTTCCGTTACGTCCGGTAAGGCTTCGTGCGGCTGCCGGGGAAGGAGCTGACCAGGGCTCTCTGCCTCCCCGCCGCGGACCAGCTTGTTCGTGAAATTCTTCAGCTCGCCGATTTGCCGGCCATCCCGGTTAAAAAACGCCAGCGTAAACGACAATAGTCCATCCCGTTGAATTATCGATGAATGCTTGACTACGGCCATACAGTTCGCTTGAATCAGCTCCGCAGCACGAAATGATTCGATGTAGACAGGCAGAAACAGCCGCCGGTCCTCCGCCAATTGCGTGAAGTGCGCCCCGGCCCCGACGCAGCTGCCGTCGAGCAGTGCCGGGTGGAACATGAAGCTATCTGCTTCCCCGAGGCTATCCTGCGGGAGATCAAGGTCCAGCAAGAGCGAATCGGCCTCGTCAAACAGTCTTCCTTCCACCTTCATGAATCCGGAATGTACAAGTCCGAGAGCCCGGCACTGCTCATAGAGCAGCGCCATATCTGTCCTGCTGCCGGCCGAAGAACGGATACGGTCCGCATCGATCGAATGTTCGAACCGCACCGGCGGGCAGCGGTGCATCTCGGCGGTCATGAAAGGCCCGGCGGACTCTTCCTCCGTCCCGATAATTTCGCCTTCCACCCGGATTTGCCATCGCCCCTTCTGCGCTTCAACACATTGAAGCCGCAGCCGGATCTCCTCGTTCTCCCGAACGGTTACGGGGCGAAAGAGGGTAACCTGGCGCAGCTCCAGCTCTGCGCAATCATATCCCTGCTCCCTGAACCATTGGTAACAGATATCAATGTAAGCCAATCCCGGCAGGATGCCGCTGCCCATCACCTGATGATGGGCCAAGATCGGATGATCGCTTTGAAACCGGAATTCTGTTGTTGTCATCCCGCTTAACCCTCCAGTCTTAATCTCTCTGCTCATCCTCGAATCTCATCAGCCGCTTTGGTCTGCTTCAGCCACCAGTTCGGCTTAACCGCGCCTGTGCCGGCAGGCTGTTCAATGGCCTCCTCCGGCAATGGAAGCGGACGGCGGACAGCATTCGGCGCGCGCAGCTCCTCCCAGCTCTCCATGATGACATGCGCGTTCGTGCCTCCGTCTGCAAAACTGTTCAGCGCAGCGGTTCTGCGGCCCGGCCATTCGGCGCAATCCCTGCTGAAATAGAAAGGTGACGCTTCGATATCAAAGTGCTTCATCGGCCTTTGGCCGGACAAATACGGAACTTGCTCTCCATGATTCAGCATCAGCACCACCTTGATCAATCCGGCGATCCCTTCTGCACATAAAGGATGACCGATATTCGGCTTGACCGACCCGATGCCAAGCGGCACTCCGCCGTCCTTGCGGTACACGGCCTGAATTGCCTTCAGCTCCAGCAGATCGGTCACTACTGATCCGGAGCCGTTCGCCTCAATGTAACCGATCTCCTCCGGCCGTTTACCGCTTCTGGCCAGCGCCTGGCGCATCACTTCCTTCTGTGCCTGCAGGTTCGGCACGGCAGGACCTGCCGTCCTCCCGTCATTGTTCACGGCAGTTCCTTTAATGACTGCGTAGATCCGGTCCCCGTCCTTAACCGCCTGCTCTACAGGCTTGAGCAGCACGACTCCCACTCCTTCCGACAACACCACGCCCTGCGCGCGGCTGTCAAACACGTGAAAGTTCGGCTCCGGGCTTAAGATGCCCCGCTGCTGAAACAGCCGGTGTATCTTACTGGAGGTCAGCAGGCTGACTCCGCCGACAAGCGCACATTCGATTTCTCCGCTGCGCAAGGCCTGGACCGCCAGATTGAGGCCGACAAGCGCCGAAGAGCAGGCGGTATCCAGGACGAGACTCGGGCCGTGGAGATCGAAATACTGCGAAATGTTGGCGGCCAAATAATTCGACCCGACCGCCAGAATCGGATTCCGGGCTTGAAGCAGACTTGCTTCATCAGGATCATGCTTGCTGCGCGCACCGATGTATACGCCTACTGAACGCTCTTTGATCTCCTCCGGCGTATAGCCTGCATGATGCCATGCCTTGAGGCTTTCTTCGAGCAGCAGCAGTGCCTGCGGGTCCATCGCTTGCGCATCTTCATTCGATAAACGGAATACAGAAGCCGGCATCGCCTGCGGCCGGCCGAGCAGACCGGCATAATATAGCTCCGGCCCCGGCCAGCGCCCCGCCGGAACAAGGCGGATGGCGGAGCTTCCCTCTGACAGCAGGCGCCAGTAGTCGTCCAGCGTCTCCGCTCCGGGAAAGCGGCAGGACAAGCCGATGACCGCGATATTCGGCGCATCCGTGCCCGAATCTATCACTCGGCCTGTGGCAGCAGTCTGCGGCAGCGGTCCTGATAACGGTACCGGCGGCTGCTTCAAAGCGGCAGCCGGTTGAAACAGGCGGCTGTCCCCTTGGCCCGGCAGCTCCATCGCTTCCCTGCTGTGAGCAGCGAACGAATCACCGTGATTGTCTGCAAGCCACGCCGATAAGGAACGGATGCTCGGGTGTTCATACAGGATTGACGGGTCCAGCTCAGTGCCGACCCCCTGCTTAATGATTCGCAGCACCTGCGCCAGCATAATGGAATCCACGCCATATTCGGCAAAAGGCAGGTCGGGATCAAGCCGCAGCGGGTCAAGCTTCAGCTCTTTCGCGAACACGCCCGTTACGAATGACCGTACCGCCGGCAGCACATTCTCTGCGTCCCGCTCTTCTTGCGGCGCAGGCTTCCTTGCCTCAATCCGGGCATCCCCCAGCTCACGCAGGCTGCGCAGCAGCAGCCTCGCCGGCTTCCAGCGCCGGGGATCGACCACGGCCGGCAGCACAACCGGTCCCTGGCCGCCGGACAAAATACGGTCCAGCATCAGTAAGCCCTCGGCATCCGTATGCGCAAGCATTCCCGTCTGTTCATAAGCACGGCTCTTAACCTCGCCAAGGCCCGTCTCCTTCCAGCTCGGCCACTGGATGCTGATCACCGGGCATTCCCCGCTCCATGCCTGTGCGGCGTAATCCATATACGCATTAGCCATCGCATAATCGCTCTGCCCCGCTGCCAGTGTCGGCATGATCGCTGACACCGACGAGAACAGCACAAAAAACTGCAGGGGCTCCTCTCTCATGCAGCGGTATAAGACATTAAGGCCCTTCACTTTCGGTGCCCACACCTCTTCCATCCTGCCGCCTGATTTGCGGATAAATGCCGGTGTGTCCAAATTACCCAGCCCAGCGCAATGAAGCACGCCGCCGATCCCGCCCCACGCCGCCTTCACCTCGCTTAAGCAGCGGCGTACGGCCGCCTCGTCGGTCAAATCAAGGGCCAGTACCTTCACCTGAGCCCCGAGCAACTCCAGTTCGCGGACCATCCGTATTTTCTGCCCGGTCGGGCTGGCCTCGTCCGCCGTATAGTCATCCCACTGTTCGCGGGGCGGAATGGCTTCGCGTCCCGTCAGCACCAGCCTGCGTACACCCCGGCTTCTGACAAAATGCTTCGCGCATAAGGCCCCAATGCCGCGGGTGCCTCCTGTAATCCATAGCGTTTGCCCCTCCGGAAACGGGCCGGGCGCCTCTTCTCCGCTGTCCATAGGCAGCTCCGCCAGACAGGCGCGGTACCGCATCCCTTCTAGATAGCGCACCTCGGCATCTTCGCTGTCTGTCAGCAGCTCAGCCGCAATCGTCTCCGCCATAACGTGCCCGCCGCAATCCGGCGCGAAGTCGACGTGGCGCGAACGCAGGTGGCTGTATTCACTTTGCAGCATCCGGTATAAGCCGGCCTGCATAGCCCCGGCCAGATTGACCGGGCCCTGCTTCTGCCCCTGCGTTGCTTCCAGCCCCGTGGTCACGCCCAGAAGCATCATGCCGTCACGCGTCCCTCGCTCTATCAGCCGCTGAAGCCAGGGAATCCAGCCATCCGGCTCGTTGGTCCGTTCTTCCCCACAGCCGGTCAAGTCGACGACGTATGAGTAGACATGCTCATCCAGCTCGGAGCGAAGCTCTTCGGAGCCCAGTATCCGGGCAGCTGGCAACTGCCGGGCAAGCCGGAGAGCAAGCGGTCTTGTCTCCTCCGTCGTGAGAATAGCCACAGCTCCGGACAGGCTGCAGATAGATGCCGGCGGCGGACACGGCTCCCACTGCTTTTGCAGCAACCTCATGCTCCGCTCGACCGGTATAGCCCCGCCATCACGGCGGGCAGACATAGGAGGCCATCCCTGTTGTCCAACTGCATGATCGTCTGGAGCAGCCATTGAAGGCAGCCAGTACCGTTCCTTCGCGAACGGATAAGACGGCAAGCTGAGCCGTTTCGGAGCATTGCTCCCATACAACTGTTTCCAGTCAATACCGACGCCGTTTACCCATAGCTGCGCGATTTTTTCCAGCTGTCCTTTGCTCAGCCACCGCTGCAGCAGCTCGCCGAAATCTTCATCCGCCCGGAATACGGAAGCCAGCTCGCCGCTTGGCTTGACCGTCCCCCGGAACACCGACGTGATATTCTCTTTCCCCTGCGCAATTTGTTCGAGCTGAAGGATCAGCTCCCGGCTGCTGCGGGCAACGCAAATCACGCGATCGTTCATCGGTTCGCGTCCCACTTGCAGTGTATAGGCTATAGCTTCAAGGTTCTCTGCATCCAGCCGGCCTGAACCTCCGGACTTTTCAACGGCGGGTGAAGCATCTTCCTCTTCTATACCCGCCGTCCCTTCGGCAATCCGTTTCGCCACGGCGGCAGCCGAACGAAGCGCCAGGATCGTCTCGCTGCCGAGTTCTATGCCGAAGGCAGTCTTTAATTTATCGTGAAGCTGGATGAAATGTACCGGCTCCAGTCCGTATTCGGACCAGTCCTGCTCCGCATCGATGATTCCGTCCTTCATCTGAATGATGTCCGAGACGATGCTGCATATCCGGTGCTCAGCCGTTTCCAGAATAGCGGCGCCATGCCGCTTCCCGACTGCTGCCGCCTTCTGTTCAGTCAAGGAGGCTTGCAGAAAAGCAGCCAGCTTGGCGGCGTAAGCTTGCAGACGCTCCTTATTTTTGGCTGACAACGGTATCAGGTATAGCCGTTCTCCCGGTTCAAGGCCTGCTGCGTTTAGAGGCTTCACCATGTCCGGTTCCGGCATGTATTCTTCAAGGATGATATGGGCATTCGATCCGGTTGCCCCGAACGAGCTGATACCAGCACGCCGCGGGAAGACCGTCTCCTTGCCGCCGATAACGGCCTTCGGCCGCTCCCAATGCTTCAATGTCCGCTGAATATAAAAAGGTGAGCCGGCAAAATCAATGTACGGATTCGGCTCCTCCGCATGGAGTGAGGGCACCAGCTTCTCGTGGTACAGCTGTAAAATCACTTTGTGCAGCCCGCCGATGCCGGCTGCCGATTCCGCATGTCCGATATTGGATTTGACCGAACCGATTGAGCAAAACCCGGTGTCGGATGTGTAATCCCTGAACGCCTTGACAAGCCCTTGCATTTCAATCGGATCGCCTAGTGACGTCCCCGTTCCATGCGCCTCGATATAAGAGATAGTCCGCGCGTCGATGCCCGTTTTGTCCAGGCATTCGCTGATCAATTCAGCCTGGCCGACCGGACTGGGCACCGTAATTCCGCTGACCGTACCTACGTGATTGATAACGGTTCCTTTAATAACAGCATAAATAGAGTCGCCATCCCGGACCGCCTTCCGAAGAGGCTTGAGCAGCACGGCGCCGACGCCTTCACTGGACACGTAGCCGTCCCCGCCCTCGCCGAATGTACGGCACCGGCCGTCGCTGGCATGCATATCCATCAGGCCGTAGGAGACGTATTTGTTCGGATGCAGGGACAGATTCACGCCCCCTGCCAATGCAACCTCGCATTCGCCGTGCCGGATGCTCTCGGCCGCCAGATGAACCGCCGTCAGTGAAGAGGAGCATACTGTATCGATGGTCATGCTGGGACCGTGGAAATTGCAAAAATAAGAGACCCGGTTAGCAATCGGCGCATAATTGAGCGACAAAGGAAACCGATTGCCCTTCGCCGCCTCTTCCGCTCCAAGCATCGCATAGTCCTTATGCATCACGCCGGCAAATACACCGACCGGCTGCCGCTTATGGCGGCCCCGTGGTTGAACGAGCGTACCCGGTGTATACCCCGCATCCTCAATCGTTTCCCAACAGACCGTTAAAAACAACCGTTCCTGAGGGTCCATCGTCTCCGCTTCCCTTGGGGAGATCCGGAAAAATTGCGGGTCAAAGCAATCCGGATCGTCGATGAAGCCGCCCCAGCGGGACACCGGCTTGCCCGAAGGCGAAACAATATCCTTATAGCTTTCCCATTGCCAGCGGGTGGACGGAACCTGGCGGATACTATCCTTGCCCGACTTCAAATTGTCCCAAAAGGCGGCTAGCCCGTCCGCGTCAGGATACCTTCCGGCCATCCCGATAATTGCAATGTCGCCGTCTGCACCGGCATCTGGCGACGGCAGGGCGTTCGCTGCCGCTTGTTCCCGGCCTTGCGGCTCGCCGGCGGACCTGAAGGACGGGATGTTCCCATACGAATCCTTCACGTACGTTTCCTTCTCGTACGCCTCCTTCCCGTACGTATCCTTCCTGCCAAAACGTCCGGAATAGGCCGATGCCAAATAGTCGGCCAGCTGCACGGCCGTCGTATGCTCGAACAGCAGCGTTGGCGGCACAGCGTCTCCGATCTCATTTTCGATGGCATTCGCAATGGCAAGCAGGCCTGCCGAATCCAGACCCAGCTCGTAATAGCCGGCGTGGGGATTCAGCTCCTCTTCCGTCTTCTGCAGCTGTTCCGCCAGAAGCTTCCGCACGAGCTTCAGCGCTGCCGCAGCCCCCGCCGCATGGCTCTGCTGCTGTTGTCCGTCCGGGCGAGAATCCCCGATAATAATGTCCGCTCCTGTATTGTCTTGGCGGATCAGCTTCATTGTGAAGTTCGTCAGCTCAGCTACTTTACTCCCTTGCTTATCGTAATAACTGATCGTCATCGACAGCAGCTCTCCCCTTTGTTGGACGGACGAGGAGAGTACCTTGGCGGAACAGCCGGTCTGCAGCAGTCCTGAAGCGCGGAACGATTCGTAAAATAACGGCAGCAGCAGACCTTTCCCGGTCTGTAATCCACCCGAGAACAAGCCTCCGAGAATCCCGGCCCCGCTTCCGTCCAGGAGTACGGGATGGAACATAAATTTGTCCGCCGTCAGGAGCGCCTCCTCGCTGACAGCAGTTTCCATGATATAGGCTTCGTCTGTTGCCCATAACGTTCCCGCAGCTTTCATGAAACCGGTATGCAAGACGCCGCGCTGCGTCCACTCCTCGTACATCCTGCCCAGATCCCGGGAACGTGCCGGGGCCGACTTGTATTCGTCCGGATAGAGCTGTTCATCGAACAGTACCGGTCCGATCCGGTGCATTTCTGCCACTGCATATAAGATTTCTTCACCGGAGTATATTCCGCTGAGCCTGCTCCGGCCCCCGAAGCGTACCGCCCAGCGGCCTTCTGCGGTTTCCGTCACCTGGATGGTGAGCACAATATCCTCTTCGGGCCTGGCGGTCAATGGCTGATGGATGGACAGATTCCGCAGTTCAAGCTCGTTGAACCGGTATTTGTACTTCCGGAAGATTTGATACAGTATATCGATATAGGCCTGGCCTGGCAGAAGCGATTGTCCGCAGACCTGATGATGCCGAATCATCGGATTATTTTGATTAAAGACCAGCTGCTGCTTCATTCATGATCCTCCTTTAGGCGTACGATTCCCAGATGATCGGTTCGCTCTCCGCTTCACCCGGCTGCGAATCGTCAGTCCCCTCAAGCCCGGTGATACCGCCCGGCCCTCCATCCGGCTCCATAGCCGGCAGCGGCAGCGGACGGCGGAGCGCATCCAGCCCGCGAAGCTCCTCCCAGCCTTCGAGGATGATATGCGCGTTCGTGCCTCCGTCCGCAAAACAGTTCAGCGCTGCGGCACGGGGACCCGCCCACTCCTGATGCTCCCTGCTGAAATAAAAAGGCGAAGCGCCGATATCGAAATGCTTCATCGGCGTATGGCCGGACAGGAACGGAACATACCCCCGGCGGTCCAGCATCAAGACAAGCTTAATCAAGCCGGCGATGCCTTCTGCACACAGCGGATGTCCAATATTGGGCTTGGCAGACCCGATGCAAAGAGGCGGTCCGCCTGCCTTGCGGTACACGGCTTGGGTCGCCTTCAGCTCCAGCAGATCGTTCACCTCCGATCCTGATCCGTTCGCTTCAATGTAGCCGATCTCCTCCGGCTGCTTGCCGCTCCGGACCAGTGCCTGGCGCATCACTTCTGTCTGCGCCGTATAATTCGGCGCAGCCGGTCCCGCTGTCCGTCCGTCATTGTTCACGGCAACTCCCTTAATGACCGCATAAATCCGGTCTCCGTCTATCAGCGCTTGCGCTACAGGCTTAAGCAGTACGATTCCTGCTCCTTCCGACAGCACCACGCCACTCGCTTTCCCGTCGAAGATATGGAATTGCGGCTCAGGACTCAGGATGCCGCGCTGCCGGAACAGCCGGTGCGATTTATCGGATACGAGCAGACTGACACCGCCGACAAGCGCGCATTCGATCTCGCCGGCAAGCAGTGCCTGTACCGCCACGTTCAAGCCGACGAGCGCCGACGAGCAGGCCGTATCCAAGACCACACTCGGACCCCGAAGGTCAAAATATTGCGAAATGTTAGCCGCCAAATAGTTCGTTCCGACCGCCAGAATCGGATTCCGGGCCTGCAGCAGGCTGGCTTCGTCCGGCTCATGACGGCTCCGCGCGCCGATATAGACTCCGATGCTGCGTTCCTTGATCTCCTCCGGCACATAGCCTGCATGATGCCATGCCTTCAGGCTCTCCTCAAGCAGCAGCAGCGCTTGAGGGTCCATCGCGTTCGCGTCTTCCTCCGACAGGCGGAAATGTGAGGCAGGCATCGTGCGCGAACAGTCAAGCAGCCCTGCATAATCAGCTGCTCCACCCGTCCAGTTATCCCGGGTTACCGTTCGGATCGCCGACCTTCCCTCTGACAATAGCCGCCAGTAGCCGTCCGGTGTCTCCGCTCCCGGGAACCGGCAGGACAGGCCGATGACCGCGATATCGGCCGGCCCCGTTCCTGTCCTCACTGCCGTGGCAGGAACGGGGGCTGATTTTGGTTCGGGAGTCGGTTGAACCGGCTGTTTCTCCCGGCCGTTTTGCGTCGCTCCGAGAATACCCTTGTCCTTATCCGAAGCTTCTTCTTCCGGATTCGTTGCGGCCCCCAGGGAGAACGATGCGCCGTGTTTATCCGCCAGCCACTCCGACAGCAGGCGGATAGTCGGATATTCATATAGTACCGACGGGTCCAGATCAATGCCGGCCGACTGCCGTACGGTTCGCAGCACCTGGGCAAGCATAATGGAATCGACGCCGTATTCGGTGAACGGCGTATCGGGATCAAGCCGCGACTGTGCAAGCTTCAGTTCCTTCGCAAAGATGCCGGTCAAGAGTGCCGACACGGAATACAGAAGGCCTTCTCTCCCGTCTTGTCCGTTATTATGGGCCGTCCCCTGCCGCACAGGCTGAGACTGCGATTCCCCCTGCCCGCTCCCCAGGCTGCGCAGCAGCAGCTGTTCCGGCTTCCAGCGCTGCGGATCGATGACGGCCGGCAGCACGACCGGTCCAAGGCCCCGGGCTAGAATACGATCCAGCAGCCTTAAGCCTTCGTCATTCGTATGCGACAGCAGACCACTTTGCTGATAAATCCGGCTCTTCACTTCGCCTATGCCCGTTTCCTTCCAATTGGGCCACTGGACGCTGACAACCGGGATTTCCCCGCGCCATGCCTGTGCCGCGTAATCCATATAAGCATTCGCCATTGCATAATCACTCTGTCCGGATGCAAGCGCCGGCACAATGGACGACACGGACGAGAACAGCATGAAGAACTGCAGCGGCTCGCTTTTCATGCAGCGGAGCAATACATCCAGCCCTGCTGTTTTTGGAGCCAGCACCTCCCGGATGCCGCTGCCTGATTTCCGGATAAACGCCGGCGTCTCCTGATCGACGATCCCGGCGCAATGAAGCACGCCGCCGATCCGGCCCCAGGTGGCTCTGACTTCATCGAAGCAGCGGCGCACCGCCTCTTCATCGGTCAGATCAAGGGACAGCACCTTCACCTCGGCCCCCAGTGCCTCGAGCTCTCTTACGGCCCGGATTTTCCGCCCGATCGCGCTGTCTGCATCCGCCTCGTATGCCTCCCACTGCGCCCGGGGCGGAAATGCTTCCCGCCCCGTCAGCACCAGCCGCCTAACGCCCCGGCGGTTGACGAAGTGCTTCGCGCAGAGCGCCCCTATGCCGCGGGTACCCCCGGTAATCCACAGCGTTTGCCCTTCCGGAAACGAGTCGGGCGTCACTTCTCCGCTATCCATAGTCAGCTCACCCAAGCAGGCGCGGTACCGCGTCCCGCTTAGGTAGCGCACCTCGGCCTCCTCACTATCCGCCAGCAGCTCGGCGGCAATCGTCTCCGCCATAATAGGCTCACCGCAATCCGGTCCGAAGTCAACATGCCGTGAACGAAGATGACTGTATTCGCTCTGCAGCATCCGGTACAAGCCGGCCCGCACAGCACCCGGCAGATTGGCCGGGCCACTCTCCGCCTCCAACCCCCGGGTTACGCCGATCAGCGTCAGACCGTCCCGGCTCCCGAATTCGACCAGCCGCTGAAGCCAGGTTATCCAGTCTTCCGCCTCACCGCTCCGCTGCTTCCCGCAGCCGATTAAATCAATGAGACCCGAATAGACCGCTTGCTCCGGTGCGGGCTTGTCCAGCTCGCCGCGCAGCTGCTCGGGGCCGATGATCCGGGCCGGAGCAAGCTTATGCGACAGCAGCAGCGCTAACGGCTTCGTCTCCTCCGACGCCAGAATGGCGACCGTTCCGCGGTTGCTGCCCGGCTCTGCACGGAGAGGGCGAGGCTCCCATTCCTTCCGCAGTATCCGCAGGCTGCGCCCGGCATGCGCGTCTTCGCCATTACGCTGCGCCTCCTGCCGGTGCTGTTCCGCCGCCGCGATGCCCCCGGCACCTTGTACAGGCGGCAGCCAATACCGTTCCTTCAGGAACGGATACGTCGGCAGGCTGATCCGCCGGGGCTTGCGGTCCCCATACCATGCGTCCCAGTCCGCCGCCGCCCCTTGCACCCACAGCTCAAGCGCCGGCTTCGCCTTCTTTTGCCAGATACAGCGGTTCATCAGGGGAGTCAGCTCCTGCTCCAGCAGGCGCCGGTCGGTGAGTGCGCGGCCTGTAATCACACCGTCTCCCCCGCCAGCAGACAGGTAACTGTTCAATGCATCAATAACCGCTTTTCTGGAATCCGCCTGAAAAGCAAGCCGTACGTCCATTGCATCACGGCCAGTCTGCAGCGTATAGGCAACATCGGCCAAATCGATCTGCTCCCGGGTAGCGATCACAATTGCCAGGCTTCGGGCGTAGTCCGCCAGCTGCTCACCGCTTTTGGCCGACAGCACGAACAACGGCTGAACGCCCGTCCCGGCGGAAGGTCTCTTGTCGGTATATTCCTCAAGGACAAGATGGGCATTGGTTCCGCTGAAGCCAAACGAACTGACCGCAGTGCGGCGCGGCGCTCCTTCGCGGCTCTCCCAGTCCTTCGTCTCCGTATTCACATAGAACGGCGAATCTTCGCAGGAATAATGCTCATTCGGTACCCGGTAGTGCAGCGTCGGGACGAGCTTCTTATGACGCATAAGCAGCACGGCCTTCTGGATGCCGGCGATGCCGGCTGCCCCGGATGTATGGCCAATATTGCTTTTCACGGAGCCGATAGCGCAATAGCCTTTACGGTTCGTTCGTTCCTTAAATACGGCCGATATTGCCTCAAGCTCGATCGGATCGCCCAGCTTGGTGCCGGTTCCGTGCATCTCCACATAACCGATGCTCTCCGGATCAATGCCGTATTTCTCATAGATATCCCGCACAAGCTCCATCTGGCTGCTCAAGCTCGGCGCGGTGATGCCGTTCGTTCTCCCGTCCTGGTTGATGCCCGATCCGAGAATGACACCATGAATGGAGTCACCGTCCGCCTCTGCGTCTCCCAGCCGTTTCAGGACGATGGCGCCGACTCCTTCGCCGGGTACGAACCCGTTGGCACTGTTATCGAAGGCTTTGCACTGCCCGTCAGGTGAGAGCATGCCCGCATCGCACATCGAAACGTACGTTTCCGGGGTCAAATATAAGCTCACGCCGCCGGCCAGTGCCATATCGGTTTCCCGGTTCAATAACGCCTGGCAGGCCAAATGAACAGCAACAAGCGAGGAGGAGCAGGCCGTATCAATCGGGATTGCCGGCCCCTTCAGATTCAGGTAATAGGCCAAGCGGGCGGCCGCTATGGCGTGGCTGCTTCCCGTCGTATGGGCAAAGCCAAAGCCGGAAGACATGTCCGCCTTTCCTCTCTCTCTGCATAGCGCCCCGTATTCGCTGCTCATGATGCCGAGATATAGACCGCACTTCATGCCGTCCAGCCGCTGCGGGCTATATCCGGCGTCTTCAAACGCCTTGTACCCTTCCTGCAAAAACAACCGGTGCTGCGGATCCATCCATTCCGCTTCCGTCGGCGATATATGAAAAAAGAGCGGATCGAAATCCGCAAAGTCTTCGAGCATTCCCAGCCATTTGGCATATATTTTTCCTTTTTGAGGATGCGGATTGTAGTAGTTGCCGGTATTCCAGCGTGACGGGGGAATCTCCTTGACGGAATTCCTTCCCGCCGACAAATTGTCCCAATACTGCGGCAAATCGTCAGCCTCCGGATATTTGCCGGACATTCCGACAATCGCGATGGCTTCCCGGCCGGCAACCGTCCGGTCCGCAGGCTTATTCCGCCGCCCGTCTATGTTCGTATACGATTCGGCTGCGGCTGTCTGTCCTTTGCCGGATGCCAGAAGCGCCTTGGCTTCATCCGGCCGGATTTCCTTTCGCATCAGCGCCTGCAATATCTGTTCCGCATTCATCGGCATTCCCTCTTTTGCCATAAATTCAATTCCCGAACAAATTCATAATCCGGTCCCGCACTTCATCCTGAAAGAATGTCTTGGTGTGCATGTCAAGCTCCTGCTGCACAACTTCCGGAAGCTCCCTGCGCAGAGACGCGGTCAAATGGTCTTTGAGCGTTATTAAGGATATTCTTGGTTTCTCCGCTAACTGTCTGGCTACGCCGTACGCATGCTCCAGCACTTCATTCCTTGGCAGTACAGGGAACGGAACACCTCTTTTCTGCAGCTCCGCGCCCCGATAGCTGCCTGCGCTGAGGAGCATTTCCTGCGCCAGGCTCATGCCCAGCTTACGGGGTACGATCAGCGTGGAGCCGAAGCCGGGCGTAAAGCCGTATTTCATAAAATTCGTATTGTATACGCTTTCCAAACTAAGAATGACTATATCTGAAAATAACCCGAGCACGAATCCGCCGCCAATTCCGTGACCCTGCATGGCGGATATCACCGGGATTTTGCAATTTAAGGCCAGGCTGTACACATCGAGATCGGTGAACCGGGCGCGGCCTTCATGAAGGCTTAGCAGTGACTCACGGGTACCGCCGGAGGCGAAGTAGCTATCGTATCCGGTCAGAATGACCGCTTTGCCGTCCGGATTGGCATCGATCTCCGCAAAGGCCGACCGCAGCCCGGCGATCAGCTCTCCGGAGAACATATTCCGGTTAGCACGGTCCTCCATCGTAATTTGGAAAATGCCTGCTTCCGCTTCATCCAGCCGAACGACCGAAGAGAACATTGCCATCAGCCCCCCCAGCTGTATTCACGGTGATAATCCCGGACCTGCACAAGCTCCAGCCGGCCTTTACCCCGCAATGCCTGCCAAGCCTCCGGGATCAGCTGTGAATGGGGCTTCGCATTACGGGTTCCGAATTTGATCGCCTGCGTATCCCGCAAGAGCTCATCGTATTCCGCCATTGACAGCGGGTAACGTTCGCCCAGCGCCCGTTCGATGCCGAAACGCCGCTGCCGCCTCTGGCCTTCCGCCGTCACGACACCGCTATAAAACTCGGAGCAGCATCCCGAGCCGTAAGAGAAACAGCCGATTCGCCCCGGCGTCTCGAAGCTGCCCTGGTCGATGGTGCCGGCGAGAGACAGAAACAGGGTCGCACCCATAATATTGCCTACCCGCTGGCAATAACTGATTCCCGGCATAACACGCCGGAAGAAATCCTCCTCGATTTCAGCTTGCCCCGCCTTTGCTTCCTTTCGCATCATGGTGCGGTGGGCACCCTTGACCATTCCGCCGAATGGCGTATGGCTGGCCAGATACTGGAACGTACTCCGGTAATCCGCGCCGATTACCCGCTTTTTGTATTCCTGGAACGTTTGCTGGCAGCAATCCAGGTAGGAGAGCAAGGATAGATCCACATCGCCCGCCTCCGTATCCGGAACAGGGCGGCAGGTATCCATCACTTCATATCCGTAATAACCGTTCGCTCCGATATCGGCTTCGAATACAGCCGGATTCTCGCCGACCAGCACCGCTGCTGCACCCGAGCCACCGCTCGGTTCAGCGAACGACCAGTCCGCCCCTTCAGCCTCGGCGGCGTCAGCTGCCGAGAACCGGGAGATGTCTGTCGCGATCACCAGCGCCTTGGCTCCGGGCGAGGTTTGCGACAATACGAAATTGACGGCCATCTGGAATCCTGCTGTACCGGAATAACAGGCCTGTTTGATTTCGAATAGCCGGCAGTTCCGGCTTAAACCCAGATAATGATGGATGTAGGTGCTGAGCGATTTGCCGAAATCGATGCCCGATTCCGTGCAAGTCACAAGCAGTTCTATCCGCCCGATCTCCTCCGGTGTCATATCATCGAGGAGCGGTTTGGCGGCGTTGACGCCGAACGTAACGGCATCCTCATAGGGCATCGCCACCGTTTTTTCCTTCACCAGCAAATTCTCGAACCGGGAGGTGTCCAGGCTGCGGAATTTGGCCAGCTCGAGAACATCCAGGCTGGCCGACCCGCCGTACACATTCATCGCTTCGATTCCAACCGAGACCATCGTATCGCACTCCCATCGTTTATTTTGAAGCTTCCGTATAGCGAAGCTGCTGCAAGTAATGACCGGCTTGGCCGCTGTCCAGCGTCCCCGCGTATACCTTTTCCAATATCTCGTCGACCGACAGCTCGGCCTCAGCCATGCCCGCGTTAGGCGGACCTTCCTTTTCTGCCTGCGTTTCCTGTACGTATTCCGCAAAATCATGCAGCGTCGGATAGGCGTAGATTTGGGTTGCCGTTATTGCTGTACCGAACAGGCGGTTAACTGTCTGAATCCATTCCACGCCGATGACCGAATCCAGCCCCAAATCAACAAATTTCCGGGAAGGATCAATCTCTTCAGGCTTCATATACAAAGCTTCCGCCAAGCTTACAGCCAGCTGCTTCCGCAGATCCGACCGCCCTGCGGATAGAACGGACACCGGCGGGTGAAGGACCGCTTCCTCCTTCGGCAGATCAGCAATACGCCCCTCGGATGACGGGGATATCAGCTGGACCAAATACCCGGAAAAATCCCGTAATGTCGGATACTCATACACTTTCGTTGCCGGAATTTTCGTGCCATACCGTTTGTTAAGGGTCTGAATCCATTCAACCCCGATAATGGAATCCAGCCCGAAATCAACGAACTTCCCGCCCGGGTCGATCTCGCTGCGCTTCATGTAGAGCGCCTCAGCCAAGCTAAGTGCCAGTTCTTCCTGTAACGCGTGCTCGTTACCGGCTTCGCGCAGGTCCCGCCTGCGCTGCGGCTCCCTGCCGCTGGACGCTCCGGCGGTAGGGGGCAGCAATTCGGAGGAAGGCTTGAGCGAGATGAACGGTCTGGAACGGTCTGCCGCTTGTACGGTGCTCTTGGACCCGTATTCGGTTACGGGCCGCAACGCTGTTATCCCCCGCAGCTCCGAAACTTCCTGCGTGCGGGCTTCAGCCGGTGTAGCCGTCTGCGGCTCTACATGCGGCTTTGTCGCGGCCGGAGCGGAGACCACCGGGTATGAACCGGACTCGTACCCAACCGGCGCAGTGTCCGGCGCTTTCGGCTTCTGATCCGAGGCCACTTTGCCCCTTCTGTCACCAATCCAATACCGCTCCCGCTGGAACGGGTAGGTCGGCAGTCCAATCCGGGGAACAGGAACGCCGGTGTACATCGCCTGCCAATCGAGATCGTAGCCTGCGGCGTACAGCTCCGCCAACGCATGAAGGCCGTTCTCCAGGGCCGCGCCCCGTACCGATTCTATTTCCCTGATAATGCCTTGTCCCAGCTCTTCGAAGAGCGGTTGACGGCGGAATTTCCCATTCACGCCAAGGTGCCCGGCACTGAAATACCCGCCCGAATCGCGTCCTTCAAGCAGCACCTCGAGCTTATCCTTCATATCCTCCCGGCTTTGAACGACGAAGGCGGCCCGTGCCCCTGCGAAATGCTCCCTGCCGTTCAGCAATGCGGCGCATACTTCGGCAATCCGGTACGCTTCTCCATTCCGTTCGAGCCATAGCAGTAAATCTCTCGCCCGGTTCTGTAACGCTTGCTCCGATTTAGCGGATATGCACAGCAGTTCGTGTGAACGGTCCAGCGGGGACAGAATCTTCCGCTCCGGCGCTTCTTCTACCAGCACATGGGCATTCGTACCTCCGGACCCGAAGCTGCTGACGCCTCCCCTGCGCAGCGGATGACCTTCCGGCAAAGGCCAGGACTGCTGCTCCGAGGCAACGAAGAAGGGGGACTGGTCCAGCGAGCAATGCGGATTCAGCTCATGAAAATGCAGTGAAGCCGGAATACTCCGGTTCCGCATGCTAACCACAAGCTTAAGCAGCCCGGCGATCCCCGCAGCTCCCTCTAGATGTCCGATATTCGTCTTAATCGAGCCTAAACCGCAGTAAGGCTGCGGGAAATCCTCCGTTTTACCGCCGGACAGCCTGGTGAACGCCTCCTTCAAGCCGCCGATCTCCACCGGATCACCGAGCGAAGTGCCCGTTCCGTGCGCTTCGATATAGCCGACCGTTTCGGGAGCAAAGCCAGCCTTAAGAAGAGCGGCGGCTACCAGATCGGCCTGCTTGGCCGGATTCGGAACCGTAAGTCCGCCGGCCTGGCCCCCATGGTTAACAGCCGTGCCTTTGATAACGGCAAGGATGGTATCCTGATCCCGCAGCGCTTGATCAAGCGGCTTCAGCAGCACCATGCCGGCTCCTTCCCCGCGCACGTATCCGTTCGCTTCGGCATCGAACGTGCGGCAGGCGCCGTCCTTCGACAGCATCCCCGCCTGGTAATAGGTGATGCTGTTGGCCGGGTGGCACATCAGATGGATGCCGCCCACAAGCGCCTGCCCGCATTCTCCATCAGTCATGGAACGTACGGCCTCATGTATGGCTACAAGCGAGCTGGAGCAGGCCGTATCGATCAACAGACTCGGACCATGCAGATTAAAATAATACGAAAGGCGGTTCGGCAGGGCCGCCATAGAAGCGCCGGGACCGTAGTAAACCTCGTGCTTATCCAGCAGCCGCTGATAATCAGAGCCGCTGGCCCCGATAAACACACCCGTATCGCTACCGGCCAGCTCCTTGGCCGGATAACCTGCGTGTTCGAAGCATTCCCAGGCAAGCTCAAGCAGCAGACGCTGCTGCGGGTCAATCCATTCGGCTTCCTTCGGGGAGATCCGGAAAAACGAAGGATCGAAGCCCGAAACATCATCCAAAAAACCGCCCCTATCGATTCCCCTATGGGATTGAGCCGTATCAACGGAATCCGGCCACTCCCATCTGCCGGCCGGCATACGCCCGACGGCGTTTCTTCCTTCCTGCAGCAGCTCCCACAGTTCATCCAGATTGGACACGCCTCCGGGAAACCGGCAGGCGGCGGCAACGATAGCGATACCGTTCTCCGGTGCCGCTTCACCATTCCCGGCAGCAGCTTGACGCAGGTTCCCGCTATCCGTGCAATCCGGAGCATCAACGGGCTTCACTGCGGCAACCTCCTCTTCGGTTTGCGGCTCCCGGGCGGCAGCCTGCTCCTCCAAGTAAGCAACGATGAGCTGCGGCGTATTATATTGAAAGAAAAAGGCCGGCTCCAGTCGGACAGAAAACTCGTGGCTGATCCGTTCGTTCAGCTCCAGCAGATCCGCCGAATCCAGTCCCATCTCCATCAAAGGCTGGTCCATGGAGAATTCTTGACCGCCCCCCAGAACGAGACCGATAACCTTCGTCACGTAGTCGCGGATCAAGCCGTTTCGGGATGGAACATTTCTGGCCGGCAGCGGCATCTTCGCCGCGGGTAACGCTTTCACTTCTTCAGGCGAAGGCGATGGTGCATGCTTATGCTTCTGATGCCGGTGCTGCAAATCGTATTCGATCCAGACGCCTTGGCCCTCGTTCGCGGTATCGAGCGGCCGGTAGCCCGGTATCAATTGCTTAATCTCCGCCCCATGCCATTCGTGAAATCTTAAATTCGGGTCCGCCGGGCTGCCATGCTCGTTGCGCAGCCGGATATAATCCTCCAGCGGGACCCCGGAATTCCGCGAGTAATTCTTGCACCGGGTAATGCCTGCTACGGTATGCACTCCGCTAATCAGGCTGCATCGCAGCAGCATAAATTCCAGCAGCTGGTCCCCCAAATTCCGGTGCTGCATCCCGGGCAGAATGTTCAGTCCAAGCAGCTGGACTACCGGTCCATTCTCCTCTTGCAGCTCTTCCAACCGGCCGAAGGAAGCCTGCCTCAGCTGCCCGGATGCTCCAATTCTCTGGGAGTACACCGCTCCGGCTATTCTTCCATCCACTTCAAGGACAAGCTGACCCGCCGGGTCCTGCTCCCATCTGCTCCGGATGGAGGAGGGCGGTGTCCGAAGATCAGGCTCCCAGCATGCCTCCTCCAGCTCCTCTAGAGCCGGCATATCGTCCAGACGGGCATACCGGATTCTATAGTCTCTCCGTTCGAACCGGTTCAAGGTAATACGGCCGAAGGGCATCGTCTTTGGGTATTTGCGGAAATAATTAGAATCCGGAAACAAGCCCGCCTCGGATGCGGCCATTAGAAACTGCTCTGCACCTACAAGAAGCTGCTGGGAGAAAGCGTGGTAAGCATCGAAATGCAAGCTTTCGCATTTACTTATATAATCGCGTACTGTCCGCGTCTCCAGGCCGTGTACCTCCAGGATGATTATACCGTCCTTACCCATGACGGATGCCCAGCGTTCCAGATGCTCCACCAGGCTTTGAAACACGTCGGTTCCCGGAATTTCATTCCCTTCCGAATCCGTATACGGCTGGTCGAAACGGACCCGCGAGCGGGCAGCGGCCGACACCTGATCTGCCGGCGGCAGGTAAGGGCGGTCATGATCGAGAAACGAACGGACATGCAGAATATGCTCCGGGTCCCCGATCCCCAGCTCCCTCAAATCCCGGATCACCTGGGCCGGATCGCCAATATTGCCCTTAAGCACCAGATGCTCCGTTCCCTGCAGGGTCAGGCTTGTCGCGTCCAGCGCCTTCCCGTTATAATCGATGCCGATCAGCTTAAGCGGATATTCCTGCAAATGCCGGCCCCGGACCGTTTTGTCCCGGATGATGGCATGCATCTTCTTCAACAGGGAGCCGTCCCCACATCCCATATCGGCGATATATTTCGGCTGCTCCGCGAGCGGCTCACGGTTGAATATCGCCAGGACGATTTCCTCCATATCGGAGAAATATTTTTCATGCTGAAATCCGCTGCCCACGACATTCAACGTCCGGTCGATATGCAGCTCATGCCCTTCCCCGTCATGTCCGAAGACTGCCCTGGAATCCCCGAACAGAAGCTCGTCCATACTCATGAGCATCGGCCGGTAGGCGGCCATCGCCGCGGTAATGAAAATACGGTCCACCATAAAGCGGCCCGTATCAGTCAGGCAATCCTCTTCCTTAACTTGCGCCAGCCAGCCGTGATGTGAAAAGTAACGCTTAATCTCCTTACGGGTGCGCGCCCCCATGTTCTTCAGCAGCAGCGTGTTGCTTCCGTCTTGCCCGTAGCTTAGCTGGCCGTTTTCTTTCAGTGCCAGGAGGAGCGGAATCACCAGCAAGCCGTCCATAAACCGGGCCATGACCGGGTTCTGCATATCCCACTGCCGCTCCGACCGTTCGATCCAATGCTCCAGTGTGAGCTTGGATGGGTTTCTTTTTAAATATGATTTCATCGGAAAAGACAACAGCGGCACGCCTTCCTCCCGCATCTGTTCATGAACATCGGCCGAAGCCGTGCGGATATAAGCATCCCCTTCGCTTCTCTCCACCCAATGCATCGATTCAAGCATGTTCAGCGCGATGCGTAAAAAACCCTTGTTGGCGTTCAGTTTCCCGCAAAGCTCCTGAAAAGAAACCGGGTCCGTCAAGGACAGCTCCGCGAAAAGTCCCTGCTTGCTGCATGCTGCAATGACGGGAATGGCTACATAGCCATTACTATAATCGTTCAATATCGTCAGCATAGATTATTCGTCCTCCCAAGGAAATTGTCCCTTCTCCACATAGCGGTAAATCTTCTCCAGATTCCGGGGGTCCGCGAAAATCTTCTCGTTAGCCGCCAAAGCTAACGGTTTGGATGTCGTCAATATCGCGCGCAGCTCGTTCATATAGGTTTTGTAATGCGCAATCGCGGGTTTCGGCAGCTTCTTGAGCCGGAGTAAATGCCTGCGGAGCAGCATTTCGCTGTCCGGGCCGTACCCGTCCACAATCCCCCACGCATGCGCTTCCTGTACCGGAATCGGCTTCGTTGTAAGGGTCATATAATGTGCCTTCTGAAAACCCGTCCGCCGAATGAGAAACGGTAATACGCAAGCAGGAAAAAGCCCGAACAGAAGCTCGGACAAGCTGAACTCCGCCTTCTCGTCTGCCAGCACGATATCGCAAGCGGCTGCGAAGCCTACCCCTCCGGCGTTCGCTTTGCCTCTGACATGGGCAATCGTAATGAATGGACCTGTCGCCAGCTTCTGCCACAGGGCATACAAAGGCTCCGGACGATTGTCCAGCGGCTCCCCCGCTGTCAGCTTGGCATGTATACCCTTGAAGTCAGCACCCGTGCAGAAAATACCGTCCATGCCTTCCAGTACAATGACCGACGCACTTTCCTCACATTGCGCCAGGGCGTGTGAGCATTCTTCGACCAACCGGTCGTTTATCGTATTGCCGGCTTCCGGACGGTACAGCTGAAGATAACAGACCTGCCCCTGAGCCCGGACCTTAATCGTGTCATAGTTCATGAGGTCCACCTGTATTCCCGGTGATATTCCCGGATTTCCTCCAGAACGAGGCGTGCACTCCCGCTTACAGACTTCAGTGCGCCGGGCAGTACTTCCGGATCAATCTTCAGATTGCGCGTGCCGAATCGAAGCGCGTTCGCAGGCTGGAACAACGATTCATATTCGTCAATCGATAGCGGATAACGCTCATCGAGCTGTTGGCCGATCATGAAACCGCGCTGAAGCTCCTGCCCCTTAGCTGAAGCAACTCCGCTAAAAAATTCGGAGCAGCAGCCGGAGCCGTAAGAGAAGCAGCCGATTCGGCCCGGCGTATCCAGACTTGCATGATCGATCGTACTCGCCAGCGAGAGCAGTGCCGTCGCGCCCATAATATTGCCAACCCGCTGGCAGTACACCATACCGGGCCTAACCCGCCTTTGGAAGTCCGCTTCAATTTCAGGCGGCTTCGCCTGGGCCAGCTTCCGCATCATCGACCGGTGGGCACCCTTCACCATTCCCCCGAAAGGGGTATGGAAAGCGAGATATTGAAAGGTCTCCTTGTAATCGGCTTCCGGCACCCTTTTTTTGTACTCCCGGAATGTCTGCTCGCAGCAGTCCAGATAAGACATCAAGGATAAGTCGGCATCGCCGGCTTCGCTGTCGGGAACCGGGCGGCAGCTGTCCATCACTTCATAGCCGTAATATCCGCTCGCCCCTACGTCGATCTGAAATACATACGGACGGGAGCTGACCAGCACAGCAACAGCGCCGGCCCCGGCGCTCGGTTCGGCGAACGACCAATCAGCCGTCAGCACCTCCCCCGGCTCCACAGTCATGAAGCGGGAGATATCCGTAGCGACAACGAGCGCCTTCGCACCCGGTGATGCTTGAGACAGCACGAAGCTGATGGCCGTCTGCAGGCCCGCGATGCCTGAGTAACAGGCCTGCTTGATCTCGAATAACCGGCAGTTCCGGTTCAGACCCAAATAATGATGTATATAGGTGCTAATCGACTTGCCGAAGTCGATGCCTGATTCCGTACAGGTGATAAGCAGCTCAATCCGATCCTTTTCTTCCGGCTGCAACGCATCAACTAGCGGCTTCGCCGCATTCACGCCGAAGGTGACCGGATCTTCGAACGGCAGCGCGACAGCCTTTTCTTTCATCATCAAATTGTCGAACCGGGTTGTATCCAATCCGCGATGCTTGGCCAGCTGCAGCACGTCCAGAAAGGCGGACCCTCCATAGACATTCAACGCTTCAATTCCGACAGGCATTCTATTCTCGCCCTCTCTGCTTTAAGTTTCTTCCTATCTGCTAAGACATATAGCCGTATTCATTCCGCTAGAGCCCGATCGGGCAGCAGCGCATATGACGAGCCCCATCCGTAACGCCTTACGCTTCCATATCATACTTATGGTGACAGAGCTGCTCGCCTCCTTTCCTTTGCCAGGGCCCCCTTAGGGTTCATTGCCGGAACGATACTGCCGCATTCCCCTTTCCCGGACAAAATAAAAAGACCGGACACAGGTGTGTCTAGTCTTTATATATATGTATTGAAATTTGGAATTCATAATGTCGACAGCTTCGCCCTTTCATGCTTCCTTCCGGAAGGCACTACCATTTCTATCCTATATCCATCGGTTGCCATATAACGTGCCGAAACATCGGTTATACAGCTTCCGGTTTCATGAGCTAAAGTTATTCCTGTACAAGATTCGTTTCCGGCTCCAAAAGGATAATTCCTAAATCGATCGTTCTCCCGCCGCCCAACAACTGAAGACTCACCTTCGCGCGCCTTTTGCGTTTGTCAACTTTGGTGACGAGCTCCTCTTTTCCAGTTAAGGGGCCCGACACGACGTTCATACGGGAGTTCTCAAAATACACTCTAGAATTCTCCGCCACATCGTCATGATCGAGCAGCCCCAATATAGGACTAATCTCCTCTTCCGGTATTTGCCTAAAATACTGCTCCTCAGAGTTCTCCAAATTATTCATAGCTTGGTGCTTATAGATAAGATCCTTGCGGCTGCAGTAGTTTAATAACCGGTAGACATGGGGGTTCTTCTGAAGGATATAATAGGTAGAGTAATTCATTTGAGTCTGGATGAACACATAGCCCGGAAATAACAGTCTTTCAATTAAATCATATTGACCGGCTCTTCTTTCCGAAATTTGCTTCTTGGGAACGACGCAGCGGAGCAACTCTCCGGTAAATAGCCGCTGCAGAGATGACTTCACACGGTCTTCGCAGCCATTTCGAACGAATAATACGTACCAGCTCATAATATCCCCCAATAGTAAAAGATTAAAGACAGGCGGACCTTCCGGTGAATGAATGCCCGAACTTGTTATAATCAACATATTAGAAAAGAAATTATATAATTGCTATTTTACTCATTATATACCAAAGGTTAGGAGTCTTCAACGATCAGTTACTAGAATCATTGCGCTATTTCTAATTCTTCATTTATTTGCAGCATTTGCTTCTGAACATTCTGATGTTAACAGAAATCCAATATATATCCCTCATCAAATGTCATAAATTAAAAGAGAAATCAATGGTTCATAAAAATACTATCTTTAAAAATACTATCCTTAACAAGATTCCTAAGATGCAGAAAATAAAAGAATCCTGGTTGTCTCCGGCTTAAAAGAAGAGGATTCGAAGAAGAGTTACAAAGAACTTCTCAATTCCAATGAGTACACTAAGGTCATTTGGGTAAATAAAGTTTCACCCTCTAGATTCAAACAGGGTGATGAAATTGAAATAACCTATACCGCGAGCGATGATTCTTATCCGGCACAAGTAACTGCCAAAAAAATCACTAAAATTAGTAATTGATTCAATAAATAAAATCTAGTAGGTGCAAGCATCGTTTCCAAAAGAAGTGGTGCTTTTTGATGTGAAACTAAAGCTACCCACAACCACTATTAGTATTTCCAGAGAGCTGCTCCACGCAAAAAATCCCGGGTGAGGGAATTACCTCACCGGGAATCATTAAATATTTCTCCTATTTAAAGCACTTGGCAGAATCCGTTGCGAAAGTACTCATTTTAATGAGTTGTGATGTTTCATTTTAAATGAGAATTTTTTGTTAGAAAACCCTTATATAATAAGGAATGCTGTTTCATTTTAAATGAGAAAAATTAGTCTGACCAGTCAGAAAACCTTTAATGTTTCATTTTAAACGAGAAAAAGCACTTTTATGGTTTATACATCATTATTGAATATTATGCATCATTCTAAATACAAACAACATAGGTCGATTTGAGCCTTATATTTAATCATCATTTTTGAATTGAACGATTAGGAATCTAGTTCAAAAAAATCATTCAACAATTAAACCACATCTTTTAATATATCCATGCAAGTTTTTTTCATCGTTAAATAATAGGCTTATCCGATACTTGTTTCGGGGGATTATATTTGTTCCAGTTTTCGGTATTGGTATTAAAGCTCGATAACCATCAACATGAACTAATGAAAAACTTTCTATTAGTATTCCATTAAGCAAAATGTTGTAATCAACTCTATATGCCTTGGAATCTGGATGACTGGTTGCCCAAGTATCAACAAATGGGTAGTCTCTATCAGTATCAAACCAAACAATTTTTAGATCTTGGTTCTTTAGATAAATCAACTCTTGTTTATCCTCATTACGTACCCATTCATTTTGAGTACTTTTGTAAACTAAATTAATTGCTTTTTTAATTTTATTTTCCTGATATTGATTGTCAAAATAATAATTTTTATTTGGATATACTAATGCTTTGGTTAATGCAAACAACTGATCAATATAGTTTCTCGCTAGTTCATCATTTCCTATAACTGAAAATGTTGAAATCATGTTCATTAAACCGTTTCTTCCACCTTGTTCTAAAACAAAATTAGTTGCCTGTTCTTTAGTCTTTACATCATCCAATATTATGGATGTAATAATGTGATAATATTTATTTGGATTACCGTAATGTGGCTCAGGGAAATGGGATTCCTTTAATGCCTGAAATAGCTCTGGCAGTTCGCTATTCATTTCTTTCTCAGCATTTATAAGTATTCTCCATGTATCTATTTTCGTGTAATCAATACCTTTAACTTCACAATTATAGTACTGTTTAAAATCACCTTTTGGCATAACATGTAAAACCCTTGCATTGGGATCAGTTACTTTATTACTGAATACATCTACCTCTGATACATTATAAATATCATCAAGTATTGGCGAATCAGGAACACATAGTTTTAAAACGTATTTAAAGTAATCTAAACTTCCACCTTGATCGGTTGTAGAACTCATAATATTCAACATTGCATAAATATCATTTAAGAATATTTCAAGATCACTTTCATCAAACCAATTGTTTTGATAAGCCAAAAAAACACATCTTGGTAATATATAAGATACCAAATCATCTTTTCTAAAAGCTGGTCTATAAATGCTGTTATTGAGTGCTGTTAATAGAAGTTTGTCGCTTGTAGCCACATTGAAACAAGACATCATTGTTGCAAAGAGGTAAGAATTTTCAGTATTATAATCATAATATGATAATTTTTTGGATTCTGCATTACTAATAGCACTTAACATTTTGCTGTTCGTTATACTTTTAAATAAATTCTTATTTTTTAAATAAACAGTATACAAAACTGTTGTTATAGAAATTACGCTATCATAATTCATTAAATTTCTAATAAATTTTTTTCTTTGACCTTCTTCGAATTCAAATCTAGCAATCAACTCCCCAATTAATTTTGAATTTTTATAAGAAAACCAATTGTCATATATTAGATTATATTTTTTAATACTTTCCATAATTAATTCTAGTACTTCGGATTTAGTAGTTTCATAATTATAAATAATCTTTCTAATCTCAACACCTAATGTGTATTCTCTGGAATATAATTCTTTTTCTTTATTCAACAATAAGGTAATGTAACTATTAGCCTCAATATTCTGATCCCAAGTTCCGTAATGATTTATGTTTACCTTGTTAAATCGGTCTATCAAAATCCCATTTTCCACAATACTTCTTGTCAATAAATTAAATATTACTTGTGTATTAAGTTTATAAGGCTTCTTTTTAAAGAATTGTATAGCCTTGTTTAAGGTATATCTTAGTTTTTGATACAACTCATTTTCATCAAATAAATAATAAATGCTTTCTGTTTTTAGTAATGTAAAACATAGTGCTTCTAGATGATCTGTCCCCAGTGTTGGGATAATTTCCACCAGTTTATCTACATATAATTCAAGACCTATCTCGAAATAACCTACAACTAAAGACACATTATTACGCTTATATGAATACATGTAGTCTAACTCAGAATCAAGCCCATCTAAGTTCATTGGCGAAATAACCTTATTATATATATCCCCATATAAAACTTTGTCCATAACACATTTACAGTACCAATAAGCACAAGGATTTTTACTTACTGCCTTATTTTCAAAATCAGCATTCAAATTATACTCTTGATGTAACCTAGGGCGAATATCTTCTCTTTGATGCATATAATATTTTTTCACAAACTCCCAATAATTATCTAGTGTAAGAAATCCCTTGATTGAAATCCCTTGATTATTTAATAAAGAACCTAATTCTTTTTCATTTTTTGTAGATAGAAAATCTAATAATTTTTCAGACTGCAGATAGGTTTCACTACCAACCCCATAATCCACTCGTTGACCGATTAAAGCATTGGTATAGCCATTCCAGTAATCTTTTCCTAGATACGCTTCAAAAAACCGTAAGGACAAAGTTTTAATGATGTCTCTATTGTTCATACTTTCTTTCAGTTCTTGATGTAAAAAAATGTTTAGAACGAAATCTTTATCCGGTAAGAGCCCCAATTCTCTAAGTATAAACGGATCCGAGTAAAATACTTGCTTGATTTTTTTATATAAGAAGTACTCATGATAACGTCTATGCTTATAAGAATATCTATTTAGATGATTTCCCCCGTGTGACGTATCAAAAAACATCTCCGATAGAGATGCAATGACTAAATCAGTTTCTATGTATGTTAATTTGGTATACTTGGAATTAATGATATTCTGTAGATTTTCAATTCCAATATTAAGGCTGTTGTTTATTTGTAAAAATAGCGAAACGTCTTGAAGTATTTCTTCAATACTCGCTAATTTGCCTTCAGGTAAATTTAAGTTCGCCATTTTCCTATAATTCTTAATCAATTGACTAGAAGTCAAGGAAATCAGTTCGATTTTTGTAGTTGAATTATCGATGCTTTCAATTGATTTCCAAAGCAAACTTACAGAAAAGATATCTTCTATATCTATTAATAAATTCTTTATATCATCCTTAATCATCTCATATTTTCCCAGTTTTGATTCTTCCGCTTTCGAAGTAAAATACTCATCTATAATATTTCGCTTTAATGCATCAATTTGATAAATTCTTAGATTCATTTCTCGATACAAAAATGTTAAGTTAGGTGAGTTTAGCCTTGAGGAAAATATTATTGAACGTGTATTTACCTGTTTATTTAAAATCTTTATTGTCGATAAAACCTTATCCACATCAGATATATTAACTTCATCTAGTCCATCGAAGAAATATAAATATTCTTGCTCAGTATCCCCATAAGTAATAGAGAAATCTTTCAATCTGTTCCTAATTAGAGACTCCAAATCGCCTAGTATACACTCTCGTAACTTTACAAAAATAGGTAGAGGCTCTTTTATATTACTATTTGAATTCAAATGTTTCTCCATAAATTTATCTGCAGTGTATATGTACATTTTCTTTAGAATTTCTGTTTTACCAGTTCCTGCATGGCCTAAAAGAATACTTAATTTATTACTAAGAATCTCGTTTTTTATTTTTTCTTGTTCAATCCCATTAATTGATAATTCTAAAAATGCATTTGATTTCAAAAAGGTCTTCTCTTCAATCGATATACTTGAATCAATAAAGGCGATTTCATTTTGCTCAGAAAAATATAAACGATATATATCAAGATTATCAATTTCATTAAGTATGTGTGAAAAATTTTCTTTCTTTATCCATCTTAAAGTTATTTTATTTTTAATAGCTTCTCTTTGAAGCTTGACTTTATAAGTTTTTATATTCTTATCGGACAATTCTTCTTGCGTACATTCTGGTTTAATATCTAAATTAGTGTAAATGTATATTTCATCTAATCTTCCCTCATAAATATTGAAGGCACTCATTAAAGAATCATATACTTGCTTATAAAAAGATGCTGAGTTGTGACTGGAAGAATACTTACATTGAAAACCATAGTGTTTCTCCCCAAATTGAATAGGCTCCGTTTCTAAACCAGCTTGATTGTAATTTGCAGAAAAATCATATCCATTAATTTTAAATTTTCGCATGAATAGATGTCTACTCATTCTTTCAAAAGCATCCTCTTTATCTGCATTTTTCAAATTAAATCTGTCCCATTTCACTTCAAACATAAGATCACTTCCTCATTTTTTCACTTTAAACATTTGAGTATTTGAGAGCCCTTTCAAACAATTATCAATTATTCGAAACAAAACTGCTTAATAACCAAATCAGCCAAACTTTTTAACACCTCAGTCCAATACAAATCCTTGGCTTTCGGGTGTAAAACTTCAATTGTTGGTATATTCAAGGTGAACTTAGTATCACCTTTTCCGTGGACAATACTGTTTCTAAAGATATATAAGGATGTGGAGAACGCGAATATATCAGTATTATCAATAAGCCCGTTATTCTTAGCGTATTGAATAACTTTTTCAACCCCATTAAGATTAATGAGTAAATTCTTAAGGAGTTCCACCTCTTTTGTACTATATAAGTTGGTTAATTCTTTGATTAATTTATCCATATCCTGTGATTCATTATAAGCTTCAACACTCTGTTTAATATTTGATTTTTTATTTATTATGAAAAAAAATTCAATCGCACGATAATAATACATCGGATCATTTACTTTTCTTGCCCTATTAAAAAATGCAATCGGCTCTAAATATTTTAAAGGTTTCGTAAAAATCCCATCAAAATCTTCACGTTCGCCAGGATCGTTCCACATCATACCTTCTCCATGGTATTGGTAAGGAATAATACTTGGATAATCACCAATCCTCTCAAATTCAGGGGTATCATATTTGGAAACTATAAACAGTACTTGCTGCAAATAATTTTCCAGCTTATCAAGGGGGAAATTAGTAATTTTCATTGTTTTTAAAGTATTCCAAGAAATAAAACTCTTATCGTTTCCAAAAGAGTTAAATAACAACTTATACAATGAACTCGGCTCTGAAATCTCCACTTCACATTCGCCAATATCAAAATTATCATAATAATCTGGATGCTCATAAAATAGAGAATCGTAAGTCAAAAGAAACTCTGCATAACAATTTCTTTTTAAAACAAAACCACAATCCTCATGAATTTCGATAAACTTGTTTTCATGCTCGATACTTTTTTTATTAAATGAATTGAGTATCTCGCGAGATGCCGAAAAAGCAACTCTTGCCTTATCTTGTCTTAAATAATTTATTTTCAGAGTAATACCAGAGTTCTTATGAGTAAATACAAACCTTTCTCCATCCAAATGTAGCACTATGAAATCATTTCCGAAATCAGGAATATAACGGCGCTCCAATTCTTTCTTTAATTCTGTCAGTAATAATTCATTTATCATAAAGTTCCTTTCAAAACATAATCATCATCGTAAAGAATGTTCATGCTAAAATAGATGGTTTATGAACACGTTCAATAATTCATTATCTTCCTTTAACCTATAAAGACTTATAACAAATTTTATTCTTTTAATTGTTTACCTCCACATTTTCAGTATTAAATTATTTTTTGTAAAAAATATAACACTAACATCTGACTCAAATGCTTTTTAATTTCCCATTCAGATTGAGTAGGAGGCCATCCATAAACTGAACTGCTGGCCTCTCACACCACCTTATGAACCGTTCCACAGTTTAAGGGCAATTGTGGTAAACGTTTGTCCTGCACCGGAAAGTAATAATACCTTGGCAATACAAATTTCTCATTTATTATGGAACGAGACGGCAATACAATGTTACTTGCGATTCGCCAGTGGCACATATACGTTTTCTTATGGCAGCACAATTTGCTCTTTTATTCTTTCATCATCACTTGTTATCTTTAATAGAAACCCTTTACACTTCTCATGCGATTTCCATGTAATTTCATTTAAAAGATTCAAATTTTCTTTTTCTAGCTCTCCAAGGTTACTGATAATATATTTAATGTCCTCTTCTGAACTTCGTCTGATAAAAGCATACAATTTACCAAGTAGCCCCATCATAATATCAGATAATTGTATAAATTCATTACTTTTGGAATCAATAAATCTATAGTGATCCAACTGCTTTTTTTCATCTACAAATTTGTATTGCTTTAGTATTTTTTCGATGTGGTCTTCTCTATCAAAATAATGCATTGAATTTTTAAACATACGTAAAGGTTGTATGTAGAATGGAGAATAGTCTTGCATTAAAACATGTTTAGTTTCATCTTGAATAAAAGCCATGCTTTTATTTCTTTTAGAAGCTTTAAGAATTTGAATTGCCGTCTCAATTCCTAGGTGACTTTTTCGAATATATCTATATGGTTCTATAATTTCAATAATATCATCCAAAAATTCCACAATTTTATTTTCATCAATGCTAGGATACCCATACTGAAAGAAAATTTCTTCAGTCTTCTCAATATTATCATTCAGAGCTGTGTAAAGTTCATTTTTAACATGATTTGCATATCCCATATCGAAGGCTTTTGTTGTCTCTGAAGACACTATCGCAGAATCAATAATATCAACGATTCCAAAGTATAAAGGGTTCAAATTGGTGTAATGTAAATATAATTTTTTTGAGGCCATCCATTTTAGAATCAGATTTATTTTCTTTGATTTCAGTACATTAATAAAATCGCCCGAGGCAATATGTTTAAATTTAACTTCGTTTATCGTCTTCTGTAAATCTAAACGTTGAAATAACTCAGTTGGTTCAATATCATTACTTTGACCTTCGTATACAATCCCTCCTAAAATAAAGTTCTGATCAATTGAAATATTGAACCTCCCATCCGCTAAATGAAACTTTCTACCGTTATTGGTTTCATCATAATAAAAGGTATAATTTACATCCATATTTTCTAATCCCTGAAATTCAATCATAAAATCCCTTTGTTCATTGACATTAATAATGTTCATTAGAATCCTCTCCTTATTTTTGGATAACAATTTTTCCTAACATTGTAAAATTAATGGTTCAAAAAGTATAACCAATATCATTAAAAAAGCAGTTTCAATATAAACATCCTTTTTACTCATACTTACAGTTTAATACAAAGATTATATCCGAAGTCAATTTATCCATGGTATAATTTGTGAAATTAGACCTATTGAGGTGAATTTCATGTCTAAAAAAGGGGATAATCACTTTAATCAGAAAGACATTCAAACTCATTTAAAACACATTCTTCTTGAAGACTATTTGAAAAATTGGAGTCAGGTTTTTGCAAACGCAAATCATGGTAAGAGTATTAGAACTATCAATTTCGTTGATGGGTTTGCCGGCCGGGGATATTTTGATGATGGGCATTGGGGTTCTCCACAAATTGCAATGAACCGTCTCCTCTATTTTCAAAATATCTTGCAACAGGAGTACGGAAATAATTTAAGATTTAATATTTATAATGTGGAATATAATTCAGAATATTATGATGAACTTGAAAAGATCAAACTTCGTTCTTCACATCCGCACCAAATCAAAAACTTTGCAGGAAAGTTTGAAGAGCATTTGGAAAGTATAATTTCTTTTACTCAGGGCAAGCCCACGCTTTATTTTATTGACCCTTTTGGCTATAAAGGCGTCAATATGACAGATATGCACCGAATCCTCCAGCAGCAATCTAATGAACTATTAATTAATGTGATGAGCTATTCCCTCGTAAGAAATTTACCTATTAAATCCAGTGAGAAGGAGTTATGCAATTTTTTTGGAGTTAGTACCCTTCCCCCTGACATTTCAGAGTATCTCCGCTTAAAAAATCTAAACATTGATACACCATCAAATATAACGATGCAAGACCTTTTGAAATTAGAAGATGATATCATAGAATTATATAAAACTCAGGTCAAGTCATGTGGATCTAATGTCTATACACTCAGTAAAAGAATTCATAGTCAGATTAATAATAATATTTACTTCCACTTAGTATTTGTAACCCGAAATCGTAAAGGCTTAATAGAAATGAAAAAATCGATGGTTCAATTCGAAGAATTACGAATTAATGCCGAAGATAAGTATGTTGCTCAACATCGAATAGATACTATTCATCTTCAAGATGATTTATTTTCCGATTTTAATCGTCATGAGTCTTATGAGTATCAAAATTTTGTTAGCGATTTTTTTACTCACTTTAATAAAAAGCCAAATGTAACCTATGCAAAAATCATTGATTTCTATCTTCAAAACTCTCCGCTGCCATTTGATTCTGTTAAAGATGATAAATCGATCACTCATTTTGCTAAAACATTATTTACGACTAATAAAAATTTAATTAAGACAACTAATAAAGCCTTCAAAGACCATAAAGATCTCGCTGAGAATAATATTATCACTTCTTCGTTGCCACCTTCTTTTCTTTCGAACATAGTTAAGCCCCCAGAAACATATGAGCAAATTCACCTCTTTTAACAACCTAATTTTTTCTACTTATGCTATACTTGGCCCAGGAGGGATTAATAAATGTCTACATCTTCCAGTATTGAATGGACTGAAGCCACGTGGAATCCTGTAACGGGCTGCACAAAAGTTTCTGAAGGTTGTCGTCATTGCTACGCGGCTACTATGGCAAAACGCCTCCACGCTATGGGAAACCCAAGATATGAAAATGGTTTTAAGTTAACTTTACATCCTGATTTAATAGAGCTGCCATTATCATGGAAGAAGCCACGAAGAATATTTGTTAACTCTATGTCCGATTTATTCCATAACGATGTTCCTTTAGAGTTTATACAACAAGTATTTTCGGTCATGGAAAAAGCATCTTGGCATACTTTTCAGGTATTAACTAAACGTTCGGATCGTCTGCTGCAACTAGCCCCTGAACTCCCATGTCCCCCTAATGTTTGGCTAGGTGTTAGTGTTGAAAATCAGAAAGTAATACATCGAATAGATCATTTAAGAGAAACGCCAGCTTTTATCAAGTTCCTCTCTATAGAGCCTTTAATTGGACCTCTAAACGATCTTAATCTGGAAGGTATCAACTGGGTTATTGTTGGTGGAGAATCTGGATATGGAGCTAGACCAATGGAGGAAGAGTGGGTAATATCCATCAAGGAACAGTGTGAGCTGCAAAATGTGGCATTCTTCTTTAAACAATGGGGTGGGGTTCAAAAACACCGTACAGGCCGCCTACTGCAGGGCAGAACATGGGATGAATATCCTTTAATTGTCCAACCGGCGGATACTGAAATTGCAAGAAATTTATAACAATAGTTCCTTTTGATGCCCATTTAAGAACTTTCACTTTTTTTCAACAAACCATTGGGGCCTAATGACAGTAATATTGAGAAGAGCGGCAGTCTAGGACTTAATAAATAAGTCTTAGACTGCCGCTGCTATTCAACTAACGTTTACAACAATACAGGATTGGTGGAAGTTTTTCCATTTTTCTGGACCTATTAAGAACTTAGTATTTTTTCAAGCACTGATTTTGGTGTTGAGCCGGAATTTGACGAAAAACAGGAATTACTTTTTAGAATAGAATACATATACTCATTGGAATTGGAGTCTTCAAATTGAACATACTGTATGCAATAATTAAAAATTATAAAAACATGAAGGAAATTCAGTGTAATTTCGGTGGAGCACACTTATATTCTTTAGATGATAATAGGCTTAGCTACACGATTAATGAAAAATTCATACCCTCTTTTTTCAATTTAATAGATCAAAAAAGACGTGCTAACTTACTTAACGTCACAGGAATAGTGGGAGAGAATGGAACGGGAAAATCAACAATGCTAGATTTTATCCTCCGTGTTTTTGATGGAACTATCAGAACACATAGTCCTGAATCAAGATATTTAATTATTTATTCCGTTGATAACCATCTTTACTACCTTGAGAATCTTGAAAACCACATACTTACTATTGAAAATCAAAAACAAAATATCAAAAAAAATTTCACTTTAAACGGTGTTTTATATCACAATAAAAGACCAAATTCCGATTGTAATGTTATCTTTTTCTCAAACATATATGATGCCAGAGCCATTGATAACTCCTTCGATAATAGTGATACTAATATGAAACCTATTAATTTATCTACAAATTATATAAGTACTAGATATAATAGTTTCGCGGAATCTTTAAAGTCTGATTTTACCAAACAATTTATTTTCTTAAAAGAATATGAGGATTATTTGATTTCAAACACACAACTAAATGTACCGGAGTTTATTACAATTTCAATAGACGAGTTTAATGTACATTATGAAGATGATGAAAAGTATGAAATTAATCCAGAGAACGATCAGTATTACTCCATCGTGAGCAATATTGATGAAGAATTTCCAGATATCGTGGCCACTTATAATTTTGATTATTTTCAAAGACTATTCCATCAGCATTTACTAATGTCATTTTTTGCAGATTTATTGGTACAAGTAAAAAAATTAATTCCAACTTCTTTTTTACAAAACACGATACGAGATGTAATTGAAGATGCATCGAAAGATTTATTTTTCGAGCATCTTCCCGAAAAAAATAAAAGTTTATATAATACTCTTAATGAAATTTTACACGAAAAGATTGATGAAATTAAAAAGTATGAATCACTAGAAGATAAGAAAGTTGAAGCAATTGTTACATGCAAAAAACTAATTGATCAACTAATTAAAAGTCGTAATAAATTAACTAAGCTATTCAATAAAATTTATATAAAAGATCCAAAGAACGAGTTATCAATAACAATTAGAACAAATAATGAATACATAAAAGAGTTTGTAAAATTATATCATTGGACAACCTATAACTACTCGTATCTTAATTTTTTTTGGTCCGAGTTAAGTAGTGGTGAGCATGCGTTGCTAACCTTATTCGGACGCTTTCATGCCGAGTCTAAACATATCAAAAAGAACATACTAATTTTAATTGATGAAGGCGATCTCTATTTTCATCCGCAATGGCAAAAGGAATGGTTTCTATTATTTATAAATATAATAACGCTTATCTTTATTCATTCTAAAATACATGTAATATTAACAACTCATTCCCCCTTCGTGTTGTCTGATTTACCAGGAAATCATGTCGTCTTTCTAAAAAAAGATATGCAAGGTAAAACAATTACCGGAAAAGGACTTGATGAAAACATCCAGACTTTTGCCTCTAATATACATAATTTGCTTATAGACTCTTTTTTCATTAAGAATGGTCTCTGTGGATCTTTTGCAAAATATAAAATCAACAATCTTATCGATTATATTTTAAGTACAGACATTGAAAAATTAAAATTGAATAAATCAATCATAAAGAATGAAATTGATATTATTGGAGAACCACTTATCAAAAAAAAGATTATAAGTATATTACAAGATAAAATTGGAACTGATGTATTAAATATTGATGATAAAATTGCCAACTTACAAAAACAAATAGATGAGCTAAGGAAACTACAACAATGATGAAACTTATTTTGAATAAAGGGATTTTAAATCAACACCTGCATTTCGGAAATGGCACAGAGAAAAAAACAACCCGTAGGATATCATGCAGGAAAAAATTAGAGGGGGAAATTGAACAAACTACCGATGTCAAGGTAAAAAGGCTTCTAACTTATTTACATAAAAACTTAAACACTATCTTAATAGGAAATCCATCAGAACTTTATAGAATAATAACTGCTTTAAACAAGAAAAAGCTATTTCTGTTTGAGGGCAATGATACTCAATGGCTTGAATTTTTGAGCAAATGCAATGAAATTTTTGTTAAAGACTACGAAGAGTTTGTGAATCGTGAAATAGGTGTGAATAATCTTTGGTGTGCTTATAAATATGTTGAAGAACTAAATATTACTATTTGTCCTTACTGTAATTCACAGTTTGTTTTTTATTATAATACGGAGAAAGGAAAGACACGTCCTGTTTTAGATCACTATTTTGATAAGGCAACCTATCCCTTTCTGGCCATTTCTATTCACAATTTAATTCCATGTTGTAAAATTTGTAATTCAGATTTCAAGGGTACTAAAACGATGTATTACAACAAATTTTTAAATCCTTTTGAAGAATGTTTTGGAGAGGAAGTATTTTTTGAAAAAAAGTTATACCAACAAGATAATCTTGATTATCACGCAGCTATAATTGGTGAAAGCTTCAAATATGATCTCAAAATAAATACTACTAAAGCTTCTCGGGCTCTTAGAGAAAAGGTTAATAACAATAATGATCTTTTCCATATAGAAGATATATATAACTCTTATCATAAGCGCTTCGTAAATGATTTAATTATAAAAACCACAATTTACAATGATTTGTATCTTAGTAATTTATCTGAAACATTCAATAAATTATTCAATAATCAAGTTGAACTTAGACAACATTTGATACCTAATGAAAAAGAGGCTAATGTAGTATTACTTTCTAAACTAACTAATGATATTGTACTAAGAGAATTAAACTGGAATACTGCTAGTGAATAAGATTTCAATAACTAAGGTTAATTAGAGCAACATGTTAAAAGGGCGATCGCTCACACTGCTGTGCTCGATCGCCGGGTTTTCCTTTGTAAAGCTTCTTGTTTACCATCCTTAATCTTATAAATATTATATTTAGGCATTCTACCCACACTCCTTTTATCTACCTCACCAGTTTAATCCGCACATTACCCATTTTCCTCAATTCTACATAGAGCAATATTATTCCTTCTTATGGAATTAAACTGCCCGTTAAAGTAATAGAGCTGCCGTTCATGCAGACAGTTTCGTTCCGATTGCTCGTTCCACTAACGTTCCCCGTTAGCTTAATAGTGTTGGGTATTCAAGACAGACTGAATTAATTAAGTCTTCTAAGGAACCAATCCTCTGTTGAACTGAATCTACATGATAAAACGTACATGTCTTTCCGATCTCATTGAGTTCATTTGTTAATGAGTATAAATAAATCTTCTTTCCTGCCCCCAGAGCAATTCCTAACTCAACATGGCTTCCTTTCCCTGCTGGGATCATAACTATTACAACATCTGCAGCCAAGACCCCAGAAACCTCTTCTTGACCAATACTACGAAGTTTGGTGATGGTGTCCACGTTCGATTGTGTAGTCCAATCGTAAGTATGCTGAAAACCACGTGCTTTCAAATCCTCAGCGACTCGCCTCACGTTTTCTATGTTTTTGAGACTGGAAGCTATGTAAAATTTCATATCGTCCTCCCATTTCAACCTTCTAACATGCTGTTATATATTAGCACATATTCGAAGTATCCTGCCCGTCAGTTGAACAAAAGCAGCCGATCACTTTGATCAGCTGCTTTCTTAGTTCTATTACGCTATCGTGTCCCGTTAGCGTTATGATTTCCGATTCGGACTGAGGGCTGAATGGCCCGAAGCGTAATGATGTCCCCCTACATCTTGTAATACCCTCACACTTGTTAATTCTTCTCCATTAACTTATTGAATAATGACTTTGAAAGTCGAATTTGTTGTTCTAAGACCACTAAATCTCCACCAATCTCTTCACGATTCCCTAATCCCAAAATAAGTGTTTCAGATAATTCATATATACTTGTAAATACTTCATCAAACTTAATATACATATTCTTGGTTACTAATTTCCCTTCCCTTGAAAAAATTGAATGAATAATATTTGTTGGATTCTTAATTTTTCTTTGGACTAAATTTATTGATAAGACTTCATTATCAACTAATTGAAATGTTATATAGTTATTCGTATCTGGATAAAAATAAACATGACGTTCGGCAATTGTATTATTCTTAGATTTAAGTAATCTCAATTCTTTCAACATGAATCTTAGCGTTGTAATTGGTAAGCCTTTGTAATCTCTTTTTGGATAAACAAAGTCAGTTGACTCAACATAAAATAAACTCATGAAAGAGCTGTGTTCATGTGACAAATAAATATGTTTATGGTCCACAATAAAATTGAGTTTGTCTAGCTTCACGTGATCCCTACTTTCAAATTGGTCCTTAAGCTCTTGGGGTATTTCACATAACGTTGTTGTATTCACGAATCCTCCCTGGCTTAAGGGGTCTCAGCCCTGGGTCCGAAGAACTTAGACAGTGCAGGGTTGTCTGCTGAGTCCGCTTCCTTGAAATGCCTCTGTAGACCATGGGCCGTCAGGCCTGCGTGAATAGGTGTTATATGCTGTGGCTGACTTCTCCGAGTCATCCAAGGAATACGTTGTTAATTCTTTCTCGATCATAATCTAAGATACATTCGTTTTCTCTACTCTTATATACTTGAATTTCAGCTATCCATATAACGTTATATTTGCGAACTTCGCAAACACCTTAATGTTTTACATATTCGTGAATCGGATTAAACTATCCTGCCCGTTACTTTAATGGAGTGCTACAGTTAGCACTATTACTTTATTTTCTTTGGACAGAACTCCATCTTGTTCAATTACTTAATTGTCTTCAATAAAAATTAATTTTCGTAAAGTAAAAGCCCAAACCTTTAAAAGGTTTGGACTCAATTGATGCTTTTATTAGTCAAAATAATGTTGTGTATAAATATTCATTTTCCAATTAATTACGGAATTCCATACCACCGAATTCTGTTACAATTCCATTGAATTATAGAATTTCACAAATGTGATTTTTCATTTCATTTGAGAATTTACTGTTAGAAAACCCTTATAAAATAAGGAATTGCGTTTCATTTCAAGTGAGAAATTAAAGTTTCGTCTGTTTAACCCCTCTAATATTTCATTTTAATTGAGAAAAACGCTTTTGTGATTTATACAGTATTTATTCACAATATACATTCGTTTAAATGTAGTTAATACACAACATCTTAATTAATCAGAATAAAAAAGAAATTATGCACCTCACCATTAATATCGATCTCTACATTCGTTTCTGTTTCTGCAGGGTAGAATGAAATCCACTGGACGCTTTCGTTAGTTGCCGTTGGGTGTGATTCAATGACTTCATCGTTAAGCTTAAATATGGCTGGATAATCCGGGGTTATTTTAAAATCCACTACTACTTTTTCCTCAGTAATTAGTTGGATCTTATCACCATCAAAAATCTCAAATATTCCATTCCCATTAGACTCTGGAAGAAAATAAGAAGCTGAAATTAAATGGTTACTTATCGGCCCTATACGTAGCCTGGACGAATTTGTCTTAAAAACATCCTGTTTTGAGTTATCAGATGGTATCTCAGCATGATTTGATGAGTCTCCATGTTCGGAGGATTCACTCGAATTTTCGTTTGAAGCCGGAGTACTAAGTGCGTCATTCCCACTATCACCTGGATTTCCATATCCCACTGCCCCAGAAGCATCCATGATTTGGGGAGCATCCGACACAGTCTTTGAACTTGCATTTCCACCCGATACTCCTCCTCTATGGAAGGTATCCCGATGATTTTCTAATCTGTTGGAAGTAGAAGGTGATGAATCAGAACTATCTGAAAATACAGACACCAAGGTTAATATTATCCAGAAAGCAACCCAACCCCACGAGAATAGCGTCACTAAAGCTCCACCTATTTTCCCAAAGATTTGTTCCCTACGGGTAGGTGTAGGCAAACCTTGATCTAAAAAGTGCGTTCGCTTCTTGTAATCTACATGAGTATAATCACTAAATAAAATTCTCTCTGCTTTTACTTTCATCGCTAAGGGGTACCTCGTAGCCCGAAGTCGTTCCATTAATTCAATGTACTCTTGACCTAACGCTTTAGCTTTTTTAAAAGCATGTAGCGTTTGTTCACTTTCAGGCAGACGAAGAAAAGCATCAATCGCATTGTTCCGAGCCATCACATAAAAAATGATTTCTTTGACTTCGCGCGGTGTTGCACGTTTAATTACTTGTTTGATGAGTAATTGATTATTTTCCTCATACTCTTTTCGCATTGCAGCTTTGACATCAGTCCTTGCAAGCTCCTTTATTTCTGCATCCATCTTAACGCTCCCATTCATGAACGAATTAACCAGAACAACTAGCCTTCTTCGCGTACCTCTCCTTGCTCGTTTATAAATAGGGCAGAAATACCTGTTCGCTTTTTAGCCAGAATCGGGAGTCGGGTCCACAAATTTCGGAACTGCCTAACATCGGGAAGCGCAATGCTGTATTTTGCATTTGGATCGTCCATCCGTTGCAAAGTTTCAGCCAATATACCCAAAAAGTAGTTTACATTCATCGGATTTGAAGACCCCAAACCTTTTACTTCAATGATCCAACGTTCATTCCCACGAATCGCGTTGATATCAATCCCAGGTAATCTTCCCCATGCTACCTGTGTTTTCCATCCTCTGGAATTAAGATATCTCACCAATATCTTTTTAATATTATCTTCTGAATAATCTGTATGTACATTTGTCATCATCGTAGTTTCTTCAGTTAGGATATTTGATTCAGAGATATCACTTACCACTTGATTCTTTAAAGAGATGTAATTACCTATTTTCCCGTCAGTTCTTTTAATTCGTTTAATAATTTGTTTAACTTCTAGAGATCTACAAACTTGATTCACTTGCTGTTGATTTTTATTTTTTCCTATCAATATATTTGTGACTTCACGATCAGTTAATCCATTTTGTTCAAGTAGCAGTGCATGAATTCTATCCTTCAGCGAATTTACAGAGCTACTATCCAAATTAAACACCTCCAATTATTCCCTAAAAACATTATAGGACGTATCAAACTATTATGTAAGTATCGTTCTTATAGGGAATTTGATATTCTAGAGACTCCCAATGATTATCTTCAAGTAGAAAATATTAATTAATATTATCAAGTAGATGTTACACCTAAAATATATCATGCTAATATACAAATTAAGAAAACGCGTCTACTTAATGGCGTTATCTTTTAGTGAGCTCAGAGGACATGTAATAGTTTAGGCTTAACCTAAATAGCGTTACTATACGCACGTACGCTGCGGAGGATCGAAGTGTATTCTAATGCATTTCTTTATCAGCTGTTGTGTGACATTGCAGGGATTTCACGGTCAAGTTACTACAAGTGGCTAAACCGCAAACCAAGTCGCCGAGAGGTCGACAATGTGAGGCTCACGCAGGCGATGCTCTGCTTGTACGAGAAGGTGGAGCGTATCTATGGATACCGCCAAATGGCCCTGTATTTGCGCAGGCAGATAGGCAAACCCATTAATACGAAACGAGTGTACCGTCTCATGAAGCTCCAAGGCATCCAGTCGGTAATCCGTAGGAAGAGGAAGAAGTACGCAGGCTCCACGCCTCAGCAAGTCGCAGAGAATGTGCTGAACCGTGAATTCCATGCCGAAGCACCAAACCAAAAATGGGTCACAGATGTCACGGAATTCAAGTACGGGAACGGAAAGAAGGCGTATTTGAGCGCTATATTAGACCTGCACGATAAGTCGATTGTTTCCTATGTACTAGGGCATTCCAATAATAACCTACTAGTCTTTGAAACGTTTGAGCTCGCCGTACAAGCCGCACCCAAGAGCCATCCACTCCTCCACAGCGACCGTGGGTTTCAATATACTTCTTTAAAATTCAAGGAGATGTTAGACGAAGCAGAAATGAAGCAAAGTATGTCCCGAGTGGGCTGCTGTATTGATAATGGACCGATGGAATCCTTCTGGGGGACACTAAAATGCGAGAAGTACTACCTACATACCTACCGAACCTTTGAAGAACTCCGGAAGGATATTGAGGACTACATTGACTTTTATAATAACGAACGGTTACAGGCAAAACTAAACGGCCTCAGTCCCGTGGAATTCAGGACCAAGGCCGCCTAACTATCTTTTATTATTTGTACTGTCTACTTGACGGGGTGCAGTTCAGCTATGGGCCCCCTCACTCTATACTTACTCCACAATGCTGATTTTATTAAGCGGCAATATGAGCTTTTTTATTACCAACACTGGGAGTGTATTGGCATTTACTGCATTTCCCGGGTAAATGCTGAGTTGAATGACAAACCTTCCTTGTTTGTTCAGAGGTCCATCATTGCGTTTCATACACTCATTCAATTGTCGGCAGAATTCCACTACCGATCCTTCATTCTCCTTATACAGGTTTGCATGTTTAAAACAGACCGGAACGGTGATTTCCCCCGTGTCGTCATCCCGAAGGGTGTGTACGGACAAGTACGCATACATATAGGATGCTGAGCAGACTATCGAATGTGGCAGCAATGGAATGCCTCCATCTTCGAACAGATGGTTTAATAAGGTGTCTACATGCTCTTTAATGGGATGTTCCCTGGCTCCGGAGAGTGTTGAGAAATCAATCTCCCTTGTCGTTTTTAAGCGGGGTGCAATGGAGTCCGTGAGGCTGACCTTTGGCGTCCGGTAAACAAATTCTTCCGCCGTTGCTTCCTCATAGGAGCTGCAACATTTCATTAAGCTCTCATTGCGTGTCTCATAAAGACTTATCCGAGATCTCTCGAATCTGAAAATGTTGAACTTCTCGATTTGAACAGTCCGCTCCGTATTTTCCGGCAGCATACGCTGATCAAACAGCAGATATTCCCGGTTCCCGTCTGCCCCTACAAAGTAGAAGAGAAATGCTCCCGGGCCGGCGGGTTCGGATTGGTATTTACCTATCTGCATGGAGAAATCCCCTACCGAGATCGGACCTGTCAGCTTATCCAGCATGACTTTCAACAGGGAAGAACTCCCCTGCTGCTCCAAAGTATCGAAAGTATCGAATGTGGTGGGCTCGCTGCTGCTCACTCCGAATGCCGCTTTGGAGAGCCGGGAATTCCATTTCGAGACGATCTGTTCCATACATTTCTTCAAACACTCCACCGCTTTGGAAACTCCAGTTGGATCAGCTCCAGGCTGCAAAGCCATGCGTATATCCGGCATGATATGGATGAGCTGGGCAAGAGCCTGAGGAAGCTCATCTGCTAATGTGTGCTTAGCCACTGGCAGTTCTTCATTCCAGACAATTTCATGCTTCAACCGATCTTGTCCTGTCATTTCTTGCCGAAGCTTATAGGTATACGTATACTTCCATTCTTTCGCCAAATCAAGAAGAATCCTGGCATTGTCAATATCCGGTTCTTCCTGGTCGATATAGCCATGACGCAGAAGCAGCGGGGGCTCCGGATGCCCTTTTATCGTTACAGGGATAACCATATCTCCCAATGGAAGATCATACGGCACGATTAACGATATCCAGGCTGATGCAACAGCCCCCTTCTCCACAAGCGCATATTCCAAATGTGTAACCCGATAATTCACACCTTTGGCTTGATACCGCGGAAAATGACCGGTGTTCTTAACATCAAACAAATAGGTCAATTGCTGTGTACCCCTTTGAAGCGACAGCTTGGCCGGAGTAAAGCTTGCCTGGACGTAAATCTCACTTCCCGGTTCCGCCTTGCATTCATCAGACAATCCAATGAGGCTTTCCGCCTCAATCGGCCCATAAAAACTCACTTGATCCATTTCACCCGGATCAACGCAAGCGATCTCCACGTTAAACGGCTGCTGTACGACTGTATCCTGCTTATAGGCTTCGGCGAGCCGGACCAGCATTTGCTGCTTGAATCGTTCACGGGCAGCGGCCAAATCGGAAATATCGGAAACCTTCAGCTTGCCCAGATGACTGACTTTGCTCGCATATGCTTCGGCTATTGCGCTTTTTGCCTTGCGAAGACTCTCCAGTTGTATGGCTCCATCATGTTTGCCTATCACACTCAGACAATCCTTGTCGAGCATTTCGTCAATGAAAGCGAACACTTGCTGCATCCAGATATCTAGGTCTTCCACTGATTCCGTCTCCATAGCATCAGCCACTAATGTACCGTCCGTGGCAGAGAATAATTCATACGGCTGAACGGTTAATGTACGGCTGCGCTTCATAGTCTCAAACGGTGCTGCACCGTAGAAGAATTCAGCGGCTTGCCGTTCTGTTTTCAAGCAAGCTGTGGCTGTGGTGCTTATACCGACAACCCAGAGCCGGCTGCCATCCTCGCTGTCACGCCACGCCCCCATGCCTATCTTTCGATCAAAGGCCGATTCAAAATACCGGGCGAACGCTTCAATCGTTTGCGTTCCCGCAATTCTGGTTGATGATTCATGCGGGATGCGGCTCGTGCCACTGACTGCCTCTGGAATGGATTTCATGTCAGGATCTATATGCTCTTCGTATGCGCGTAATATTGTCAATTCAAGGGTCAGCTCATAGAGAGGCTTCTCCATGGTGAGTGTTATCGCTGAAGGTTCAATTTTACACTCCTTGATCACGCGATTATAAGGCTCGCCGGAAAGCTTCTTGCAAAGCGAACGCCAGCATCCCAGGGCATATTCAGTCAGGATATCCTTCACATCATGCGTCTTCGTCTCATCAATCGACAAGGTCACTCCCACTTCGACATGCTCCTGCGACAACTGATGATAAGCCAGCGCATAGCTGTCTTTGGCAGCGCGGGCTTGTTCATCTGTCAAACCGTCCGCAGAAAAAGCCAAAATTACAACAAGCCCAGCCCCATCCAGACGGTAGCGCAGGGTTGTCCCCGGCCACTGGTGAGGGGGAACAACAAAATCACGGTAAAGCACCGGTATAATATAATCGTATCTTGGTTTGGACAGTGTATTTCCAAGAACGTCCCGTGGATATAAGGTTATTACTACTTTTTCTCCCAGACCGGCATAGGGGTTGTCAGCAGGCTTATCGCATTCTACAGTCTCCGGCGGCTGTATAGCATGCTTGACAATAGGCAATACAGGCCGATACTGATACCACGGTCCCGGCCACCTGGAGGGATCTGTAGGTAAATCACAGGGCAGTGCATTTACTTCCCCAACCGGTGCGATGGGCACGTCTGAAAGATCCTGCTCAGCGAACGCCAGACTGCCCTTCAGTTTTGTACCGATCAGATAAAACATCCGGCGCAAATACGCCTGCAAATCCGTTGACTCCTTGTCGGCAGGACGGTATATCTCAATGCCTGCATGACCGGAAGGAAATGCGGGTTTGCTGCTTCGGAGGGTATCCAGAAAATAAAAGGCTTCATCCGAATCGGAACCTATTACCGTATCCGCCGCATTTACGTATGCACCGAGAGGCGCGTTGTTAACATACCGGAAAAGGATCTGTGCAAGTATCGGATTCTCCGGGTCTGGCGGCTGGTCAAATGGATTCTCATACCAAAGATAAAAGCCTCCGGATCGGACAGTGCCGCTGGTATGCAGCAGTTGTGCGAATGTCGGGGGTGTTTGGGCTGCCGCCGCAGACAAGCCGTTTACCGGAGGTTCAGTGAACGTTGTCAGATTACTGCTGAGAACCAGAGGCAGCTTGCTGTCCGAACTCCAAATAACCCGACTATCTGATTCTTTACGCAAGTGAAGAACATGAATACTCTCCAGACCTACCGGACCTCTACTTGATTCATTTGCGATCGCCCGGTTTAACCGTTCAAGAAGCAGTTGTCCGTATCCGCTCGCACCTTTCAGCTCATACATATTAAGAACATTAGTTGGCCACAACCGGATTTCTACAAATGTCGCAAGTCGATATTCGTCTATGGCGGAATCTAATTTATGTGCTTGTTGCTTATCCATTTGCCACAAAGTCAAAGTTCCTGCCTGTGCCGCCAATCTATGACCAAGCGCTGCCGTGAACACACTCAGTTTCCGTCTGATTCCTGTCGCTGAACGGGTATCTTCCCATATCTGCGGCTGCTTCCCCGGATAAGTGTTGGGAACGTCAACATAAGGTGTAAGCGGACGGACACATGACCAATCATCATCCGGTAATTCGGCATGCTGCAACGCCGTTATCCGATCCAATTCGCAATCGGGAAAAATGATCGTGAGGGTAGACGGATCACCGTGAGGCTCTGTGCAATTGTTCATTGTCACCGGCAAATTGCTTGGAAGAACTTCCAGTTTTAAGGTAAGATCAGTTAACGAATCGGCTAACGAAAATTGCTGACCAATCGCGGTATATACAGATTTTTGCTCCGAAGACTCACTCTGCTTCACCAGGAGTCCGAACAAAGTGAATTGGGAGATGCTCGCCGCGACTATTTTCATCCGGTCATTATTGTCGACGACTTTATCGACAAGATCACTTATTGATATCGTGTCCCCCGGCAAAGCTAATCCTGACAGATCAACGGTTTCTCTGGCAAAAGCACGTATACACACAGTTACAGCATCCTGAATCCACAAGGTAGCCATTGACTCTATACTAGGCAAAGGTTGCGAATCAGGATGAGGGTTCGTTACTTCACCCTTATCTTCATGGACCGGCTCGGCCATCATCCGACGCGAATGTTGTCTTATATACTCAAGCTTTTCCGTGGAGACCGTTTGGTTATTTGTGAAATCAATTTTTAAGGTTTGCGGAGTCGCTACCCCAAAGAGTGTCTGTTCGACTGTCAGTTCGATATCGGGGAACATCGGAAAAAATACGAATTGTTTGCTTTCCAGCGTTCCGCTGCAGCCTATTTCCGGATGGCATATCGAAATATCAAAATATTCTGCCAGAAACGCTACAATACCTGTTCCGCCCTGATTATAGATAATAGGCGATCGGCCGTCTGTTGTGTACCTTTCAATGTTCCTTATTTCTTCTTTAGTAATGGTCTGTTGAAGCAATCTGTCGAGGGGAGTCCCTGAGCCAGAATTACGGTTCAAGTAAGCGTTCAGCGTCCATAGCAGTACCCCCCTGGCCCATACCTTAAATCCGTCCGGTTGAAGAGGATCGTCAATCATATACAGCATGGCTGAGCACTGAACCTTCTTGCTGCCGCCCTCTTCTCCTACGGAAAGCTGCGGCATACAATAGAGCGTTAATTTGCGCCGCTTTGGCAGAGGAACGATAACCGGCCACCAGACCAGATTGGCCGTTGTCAATGAATGGGGCGGGGATTGAAGGGGAGAGCATGCATCCCATGGAGCTGTAGTCTCTTTGCCCATTACAAAATCCATATTCATTTTGTCGTGAAAGCTTCGCGATATCTTCCCCTTTGCGATACCGAAATCGGCTTCTATTTCTCCATACGCATGAACTTCCAGCACGAAATCTATATTCGTCTCCTTGTACGATTCAATGATCATGTTGGCCGTTGCGTTGACTTCGCAATCCACTTCGGCCCGCAGTACCTTTAAATCCACTTCTCCAAAAACTTTGCCGGATAGTCCCAAAGTGCCTTTGTACCAACTGAACTTTGCTCCATTCCTGGTAAGGTCGCAATTCGCGTTAAACGTTGCATTCGTTCCTTCGAGGATTCCAATCCCCGTCAAACTAAGTCCCGCATTCAGCACTCCTCGCTTGAAGTATTTTCCGTATCCCAGATTGACAGCTAATCCGGCCTCAATAATTGAACTGAATGTACCTATTGTCGTACTAATTACCGGAACTCTGCTATACGCAGATGTCTCAGCGCTTAAGCGGGCAAAATAAAAGCCACCCCATCCAACATACGGTAGAGCCTCTATACATAATGACCGGCTAAAATCCAGGCCAACCGGAAAGCCTACATCAATCTTGAAATCTCCGTTACGGTAAAGATCGAGTGCAACTTCGGGGACGATCACCGTTAGTGCGCCCATCTCGACTCGCCGCTGTTCATCAAGCAGACTGATGGCCCCGGTGAACCGTCCAACGGAGCCTTTTCTTTTTTCATAACTGAAATCACCGTTCAATCCTGCGAAGGGACCTGCCCCATCTCCAAGCAATTGAACAAAAAGGCCATAACGGTTATACTCATCCTGAAACAAAGCGGCAAGATCAACGAATGGAACCGGATTGAACTTGATACCGGCGAGCCATCTGGCGTTGGGGTTATAGAATAGATCAGCAGGTAAACGGCCATCATTCATCACTATAAATATGTCTTTCATGCTGTCGACTGTTGCCTTAGTCTTCATATCTGCTCCAAACTTATCAGAACTGACAAACTGACCTAATCCGGCAAAAAGATCACTCATGTTCTCGCTCCTTTCAGACACCGTTTGTTGTTAGATACCAGCCGATCTGCCCTTTTTGATGATCGGCTTGAAAGATCGTAAATTGAGTCTTGTAGCTTGTCCCGAACAATCGTACAACAGCTTGCGTGCTCATTAGATAGCCATCGCTGGTCAAAGCAAGCTGAAGATCGTTTGGCAGTTTCAGATCCAGCATTTCCTCCAGAGCCAGCAGCCCCTTTTCCTTATCCACATCAAGTCCGGGTATTTTGAGCCCGCAATAAAATTTCCCGTCCGCATTCCATCCTGCAATCAAATTGCCGACGAGCATGCCCTCGGGCAGCAGCTTGCCAAGAGTACCCATTTCGAAGTCAAAAACGAGTCCATACCAAGGTCCGTTTGCAGCACTATATTCAGGCAATCCGGCAATGGGCACATTACGATAACCAAGCTTATTCCAATCAGCCACAGATTCTGCGGATACCAGATAGCGAAGACGGAGCGGAAAATTGGCCCCCAAGCTGCCGGGGCGTCCGCTGCTTTTTTCGGGATCGAGGGAGACTTGTGAAATATCAAAGGCAAACTTACCGGAATTTACAGGGTCATTAATGTCAAAATTCATTGTGATCCCCAGGTTCCCAAACAAGAGACCGAGCAATCCCGCTTTGACTCCATAGCCGAATAAATCAATCACCTGATCAACCTCCGGATTCAACTTATCAAGAAAAATTTTCGATCCGTATATAGAGAAACCGGTTTTTATATTTTGTTTATCCGAAGCGTCGAGCGTCTGGAAGCTGATTTTGTCTAAACGCATGTTTTGTAATATGGGCGGGAGAACCAATTGCTGGAACGCGGCATGCACAGGTGTCTTCGTCTGAAAGACATAGGCAGGTACGCCTTCATGCTGCTCCATTGATCCATATAAAGTAAGAATTGGCTGTGGAAACTCAGGGCCACCTTCCTCGCTGACTTTTACGGGACTCCCGTATAACGTTCGCACAAGCAGTTCAATTTTGGCGTGGAACAATTCAATTTTTGTGTTCACAAATCGGGCCTTTAGCTCGGTTACACGAAATTTGTAAGTATAGCTGTCCCAATTGACATTATCAAGATCCTCGTATTTGACATACCCGAATAGCGAGCTTGGCTTGTCCAATTTCAGGCCGGCAGCAGCATCCCACTCCACCAGGCTCGAGTCTAAGCCGACATGGTGTGCGCGCAGACCCCCCGGTTTAATGCCGCCAATAAGACATATCAAATCATCCGGCATCTGTTCCGGAATAATATCCACGTTAAGAGCAACAATTCCGTTCCATTTCGGATCACGGCACATCCGGTAAAACGGAATCAATTCCGGAGGAACATCTTTCTCGGCCACCCCGCGCATACAGTAATTGCTCAACCACGTTGACAACATGCCCAATTGGCCTGCCTGGTTGAACGCTTCGCCATCCGTCCAGCGCCCGGGCTGCTCGATGCCCTCCAGCAATGATCCCGGGCAAAATTTGAAGATGAGGATATTCTGGTAATTCATATCACCCGGTACTGCCAGCTTGAAGGGCCAACCCGAAATCGTCACCAGATCATCAAACGTTTCCCATAGCGGCGAAGACGTGGAATTCATTGATACGACAAGAAAGAGCCGGTTGGATAAGAGGGCATTTCGGAAAACCGCCGAAGGTTTGGTAAATTTCAGCATGTCCCATGCTTCGGCTGCCCCCGGAACGAGACCTGCTGCGTTTCGGATGTTCTGCCCGATAATTAATTCCGACCACTGACCGGCGATTTCCTGAACAAATAAGCCTTGCGGCGTGGTCGAAAGGCCATCTGTAAAGGCTGTGCTGCCCAAGGCCGATCCCGCTGAGAGCTGGTTCATAAGCTGCTTGCGATTCGGGGCGATTCCGCGCCGTTCCATTGCGAGTGCTTGCTTGAGCTGCGATTTATCATTCCGTTGAACTCCAAGAAGAGGAACCAGAGGTATGCTGTTATCTGTATCCCTTGTCCAATCGAAGATAACCGGTTCATGAAAGTGGCTGACGCCTTCAGCCACCGGGCGGAAATGCGGATCATCTTCAGGCTGTGCCGAATAGGTGATTGGCGGCGCCTCGAAAATGCGGTTGTCGCTCGGACGCACCGCTATCCAGGACGTATAAGCGTCATCCTTTAATGGTGGAGGCTGATCCGTTTCGCTGCCGAGTGGATCAGCGGGCCAGAATGCGGGTTTGCCTCGTATGAACTCCATACGGTCACCTCTGTAACCATTGCCTTGAGGTACAAAAACAATGGTTTCCGTTCCAGTGCCGCCACAAAGCAGGCGCATAGCTCCTGCAAACGGCTCTGTATCGGTGACCGAAAGGTAAAAGTTCCCTTGCGGGACCGTATATGCCGGGTCGAATGCCGATATTTTATACTTCGGAGATAACACCAGCATGCCGCTGCCAGGCAACGGACGCGGCAGTACCCCTTCAACATTTGGTTCCAACCGGGCATCCGGTTGGAGCTCTATAGTATGACCGAACGGGGTACGGAAATGGCTGGGCAGTGCATCTACCGATGGATCAAAGACGAGGTACGAGCGGAGTCCCAAGTCAGGCTGAGTTTCATAATGTCGGTTAAAGGGATCAAGCTCATCAAGAGAAACCAGAAAATGAAGCTTCTTCCCATCTTCCTTCTCGAAAATCGGGTAGTTACGTTCCTTGTTTGCAGTGGTATGCCCAATTTGTTGTTTGTAAAAATATTTAAGCCCGACATTAAACTGTACATTTTCTTCAAACACACGATTAGATGGAGTTTGGATGCGAAAACGGAATGCACCTCCATCCTTACCTCCAAACGGAAGATATACAATTAGATCATCAATGGCCGTATAATCTTCGTCCATAAATCGTAAGTATGGCTTGTCTGTTTTTTTTATAGCTAACTGCATTCTCTCTGCTTGAAATTCAACAAATGCAGGCTTTGGAATAGATAGGCTATAAGTGTTTTCCAGCGATACTTCAAAATTATTTTTTGTTTTCCATCCACCGGCACCGGGCACGATCTTCAGGATCTTACAATTGTTCAATGGAGTAGTGTTCAGCCAAATGAGCTGGATTTCTTCTGAGTCTCTATCCTCATGGTCACGCAGGTACTGCTCGTATTGCTTGACAGCAGTCAAAAGAGCATCTGGGTCTGGGGGACTGCCAGCAAACAAAAACAATCCCCTATCATTCCAAGCTTCATTTAAACTAATATATTCCCGGTTATAAGATCCCCCACGAGGACGATATCCCCTCCACCCGACGGAAGGGACATCATCAGCCTCAAACAAGCTTCCATCGTTGTTCATCTTCGCATATTGCAATGATTAATCACTCCATTCGATGAAAATCAAAGCCTTCATTGATCATTTACAGTCCATTTAGCTAATACTTGTGGTTGGATACAATGCCATTTATTCTGTGTCAAATAAAATCCTTCTATGCATAAGCTTCCTTCTAAATCTGCACGGGGAATTGTTAACCAAATTCTGTTAACTCTCACTTCCTTCACTAGGCTGTCTGAATAGGGTCCACCTGCAGGGTATAATAAAATGTGTCTTTCCTCTAAATTTTGATTGAACAGAAAAAGTGGATCTTGTTGTCTCCATCCCAGCTTATAATCCTGAACCAGTCCTATACCTGAAGCCTTGTCAATGAAGGATACCGATGCCGCGTTGTAAATTATGCAAGGATAATCCTTAAAAAGATCAATGCTCATAGTCAAGGGACCACTTCCCTCAGAGGATAAAACAGAACTGCTACACGCATGCCAGTTGCATTCATTCTGCAACCCATGCCATTCCGCGATTAAATAGGAAATGGATTTGGGAGAGTGGCCAAATCTATCTGTAAGGAGTCCATGCACATAAATTTGTCCGTTCTGTCCGCCGACCGCTGGCACGTAACTAATGCATACATGGAACTTTTGCAGAAAGCCTTGACTACCGGATACAAAGCAGGTGGATTGCTCCCGACTTATATCGTTCAGCAGCACACGGTTATTCGATGTTCCTTCAATGACCATATACGAGGTGCCAATCCTAAATTGAACTTTTGCAAGGTCAACCACACTGCCTTCTAGTGAATAAAGATCTACAACCGCTTCGATTTCATAATCGCCTTTGCCAATGAATGTCGAACAGACCAAAGGCCCTGTGCATGGTGCTATCTTTCTTTGAACGATGTCAATATTGCTATTTATGCTCAAGTGATTTACCTCCCTCTTATCAGTACTGCATTATATGTATGAATGGGCTTTTCCTGTGAAGAGTACGCTCAGCAGTACAAAAAAATGTTATGAAATCTCAGAAAGGGCAGGCAACAGCTTTACTTTCTTGACACTTGGGTTACTGTAATGGTTTGAATCGGCTACAGTGGCCACAGGAAAATACAGGTATCTTTGAGCCTCACACTCGGCGGCCTCAAACATCCACAGAAATTGTTTCTACAGTTCAATGGAGCAATCGCCATTAAAAAATCCCAATATAGGAAATTCCTAATTGGGACTTTTTCAATAGTTATTTATTTTTCCAGAAAGCGAGTCACAAATCCCGCATAAATTTTCAATTTCCCGAAAATTCTGCCCGTCTGTCCATTTACATTATCTCATTCCAGCTTGTGATCTAACCTTACTTTTTTTCGGAAAATGAATTATGCAAAATGCTTATATAACTATTTCAACAATACTTTTATATCATTTTTTCGATACAGATACATTCCACCACCATCAATTTTTAATCCTGACACTGGTATAATGTCTTTCCTTAATAATTGAGAGTATGAAGTATTCAGTTTTTTCTGTAGTTCTTTCAAGGTTATATATGTTCTTTTAAATTTCTTAAAGCTTTCTAAAGTAACTATATCATCAAACTCATCTTCTGCAGTATTTTCAAGTAATCCTTTCTTTATCCAGAATTTTATATGCCATTCTTGACATTCTATTAATATCCCAATTTCTTTTATATGCAAACGGCCTTGTGTCTTTCTTTTTAAAAACAGTTCCTTCTCATTATCTTTTAATATTCCTATCAATCTTTCGAACTCTTCCACTTCTCTTTTTTGTTTTTCTTCTTCTTCCTGTGCTCTTTTTTCTTTTATGGGTTTCACATATAATAGATACTCTTCTATCAGAGGTTTTAAATTACCACCATCGCTTTGAAAAATAATGAGAGATTTCTCTAAATAGTATAAATCCGAATATATTCTCAAATTCAGATTATCAAGAAAATTTCTATATCCTTCCGGCCATAACCTTAAAATTCGAATTATATTGAGTTGAAATTGTATATACTCCGAAAAGGTAATGCTCCCTCTCTTATACTTGTTCTCCATACTCAACCCAGTGGTTATTTCTCTTCCCAAAAACCGATGCATTGTGTTTAATGTTAGCAAGTCGCAATCTATAAAATCACTTTTGTTGATAAATGTTAATCTTTCGTTGTATAAATCACATTTAGAATAGACATATTCGGAAAAGTTAACTGTTACATTTACTGCCAATACCGCCTGACTTTTTTTATGTCGATGTCCACAGCGACATAAAAATATATTTCCTTTTCTCCAAGAAATTTGCTCAGAACATACAATACAACTATCCATTAGCTCAACACTATGATACGGGCATGCCGTCACATTACTTAGGAGCCATATTTTCCTAAAATATTCGCTCTCAGATAAACAACAAGGGCAAACCTTCGCTCGTATAATTTCAATATCATCATGCAAAATAAGATTTCCACTAAACTCTATATTTAGATTTTTATGTTTAGGTATTATCATATTAAAAATATCTACAGTTTTATTATTTGTTATATTCGCCAAAAATTTTAAATCTTTATCACTTAAAAAATCCAAATCAATAAAATAACTATTTATTTGTCGTTTCTCCCTAAATAAATCTAATTTCTCATACAGAAATCTTGGGGGCACAATGTTTTCAGAAGAAAATCTTAACAAATATCCGCTTAAACTTTCATCATAATAAGGAAGTGGATGTAAAGGTTGAGGTTGCATCAGTAATTTATTCATCCTTTCCTCCAGCTACATAGGCTTAACAAGGAAACGGAGCAAGTTTTTTTATGACATCAATTTTTATACTATAGTGGTTGAAAAATAAAAAATTCAATCATATGCAATTACTTTAAGTTCTCAATCAACATCCTTAAATCTTTGACTATAATAATTAATAAACGATCATCCAAATTTTAAACACAAAGGAAATAAACTAAATAATCATAGTTTCTTCTTATTTATGCCAACCTTTTTCTTCTTCCACACAAGATCGCCCATTCATTTTCATTGCAGCTCAGAAATACTAAGTCACAATCAGAAAACAGGACATTCCATCTTTATCTTTAGAACTGTCCAATGTAAAATGTTGTATAATATATTTGTATAGTAACCATTGAATTATCACAAAAGTTAAAACAATTCCATTGTTTTTCGGGGGCTGGATACAACATGCAAAAATACATATATATCTCAACAAAAATAAGAAAGAATTCAAAAACCATTACCAAGCTTATAGAACAGACTAATGAAGCTGTAATTTGGTATATCAGTAAAGATACAAACCTTAATTCAGAGGCATATTATTTCAATAACAAAAATGGCACATTAAAGCGCACTCTACTGAGTACTGATATTCTTGATATTGCACTTTTGGATACAATCACCTACACAGAAAGTATGTATATGCCAGTAAATAGCACAATGAATGAAATTTGTGTTTTAAAAGTAGACAGTTTAATTAAATACATCGAAATCATTGATGTAATTAACGATACTTCTGATTTTGTTTTTAGAGGACAAAAGGATAAAACCTGGTCTTTAAAAGCAAGTATTTTTAGAAATGGATATAATCATAATAAGGAATATGATATCTACAGAGAAATCAGGAAAAACAGATTTGAAGATCTTACAGGTTCGAAATTTTTAGATAATTTAATTCACATGCAACATTATGGAATCCCCACAAGACTGCTTGATTGGAGTAGAAATCCTCTAATTCCACTTTTTTTTGCATGCTCTGATAATAAAAACGATGGTAAAATATTTGCATATAAACCTAATATTATTTACGAGTTTGATCAGGAACAATTTAAACAGATATCCACATATTTAAATGAGGATTTCAATAGGATACAATTAAATCCGCATTCAATTAAATTTCTAGCTTCTATTTTTAGGGGGGCTCAACCAGATTCAATTTTTATTGAAAGCACCATTGAAAATGAACGTTTGAAAGCACAACGTGGCTTATTCTCAATACAGATAGATATACGACCAAACTACATAGAGTATATTAGAGAGGAGATTATTAAATCAACTAAGCTTTTTAGCAAATATAATAAAAAAAACTTATTAGACATTGATCAAATAAAAAAATTAGCGCTTCCAGATTTAAAACATATTATTGATACATTAACTACGTACAAAACAACACTCCCTTTAGATGGGATGATAATTGATAGGGAAGCAGAAGAATTTTTAAAAGAGTTGACCCAAGTTAATTATTGGAAACAAGAAAATCATAATTACGATACTAATCTGAACTCTCTTTCTATTGAATTCATAATACCAAAAGAATATAAAAATAAAATAAGAAAGCAACTTGAAAGCCTCAACATAAACTCTATGACTGTTTATCCTGACTTTTTTGGATTTGTACAATATATTAATGATAAGTATGAAGGGTAGGTTTGATACATGCAAAAAGAAATTACTAACCTAGATGCAAGACAACGTAATTTAAAAATGATTATGGTTAGGGAATATACAAGCAAAAAATTTAAGATCAAGGATAAATTCACTGAAGATACTATTGTAAAGTTATTTTTCTTTAGACAATCTGATTTACAAAATTCACTTAAATATTTTTTCGCAAAAAAAGGAGAAGCCTATATATTTAAAAATAATATTGCTGATGAAATTTCTGAAATGAGCAGTAAACATTTCAAAGCGATCACAGACTCTAAAGAAACTTCACAAAAATATGTAAACCTCTTTAAATTATTCAGTGAAGATTATTTGAAGAACATCCATAAAGGTGACAGTAGTGAGAAGTACAATACTTTCTATAACGAATTTTCTTCGTCACTTGAAGAGCTCCACTGGTTCTCATTACCAGAATTCTCCGAACAAATGATGATCAATAGAGGAATGATTCCCGAAGATAATATTCTTGAATACTATAATCACTATCATAGCCTGGAAGATCTTTACGATGTGTTAACAGGAAAAACAGTTCCGTCTAACTCCTATAAAGGGGATATTAACTTGAATAAAAGATTATCATTTAGAGTATACAGCAGACGCTGGGGCCACGATGATACATATTCTGTTGAACGGAGAACTGAAGGGTGGTTTGTTTCACATTTAGCGATCAATGGTCCTTCAAAAAAAGATGGAACCGGCTCCATGATTGCCAACTTGGATCATGACTCAATTCAATATCCAAAAGAGGGTGTGAGATACGCATTTCGAACACTATGGTATTTAGCAGATGAGGAGGAGATGTCTACAGAAGAACTTCAAGTCAAATTGCAAGAGATCGCTGATTGGATTAGTGCTGTTGAAAAAACGATTGGAGAATTCCAACCAGATTGGTGTGGCTACTATTAATAATATTTATGTTGAGGGTAAAAAATAATAAAACAATATGCTTTAATACGTTAAAGAAGCACGTCCTTCTTAATCAAAATAAATCACCTTTATTTTACACTAACAGGCCGATAGCCTTTAAATGGGACCTATCGGCCTTTTCATTGAGATGTTGGAATTTATTCATCCATCTTCAAAAGTTTTTTCAATCGAGTATTCTCAATCGATAAAGTTATCAATTTATGATTAATTTCTCTGGACTCCTCACTCTGAGAAGCAACAAGACCATCCCGGTACGCAGCGCTGTATGTTTCATTTAATAAGGTATTGATTGTATCAGCTAGCTCACTACTTGGAGCTTTAAATATTATTACCTCTTCAACTCGATCAGAAAAATATATTGTTTGATCAACAACAAAGTATGGCATCAACATCTTTTTCATGTTTTCTCTCCTTCAGTAATATTTTTGCCAAAATACCCTCCAGAGCACCATTTTATATGCTGTGCTCTACTCTTCTCATGTAGATTAAGCAATTGATTTAATACAAATATTCTCTGAACTATATCCTGGGCAATAAAGAACTGCTGTTTGTAATAGTTAATGTCTCTTTGATTTGAACTTAAACAGTTGTTATACTTTTCGTAATCAAAAAGCAATTGCATATGTAAATCATAGAGCTCCTTATGAGTCATTATAATCCCCCGTTCTATTAATTAAATTCCAACTGTACCCTAACCTTATAAAAAACCTCAGATATTCATCTCAATGCTCTTCTTATCTCCTCTACTTTTGGGAGAGAATAAAGATATCGTATACGTCCATCTCTATAAATAATTATTTCATCAGGTTCAATTTGCTTGTCAACTAGTAATAACTTCAATTTCTTCTCCCCAACATGCAGTATTTTCATTATTTCGGAGAAATAATATCCTTTTGTTTCCCTACGTTCCTCTTTCAATAATGTAATACATCTTTCCAATTCATACTCCGAATACGAAACGTCAGCTAGTGTTCCATTGTGACACTTTATTCTTGGATGTAAAATTCCATCTTTTGTGAAACGAATTAGATCAACTATTTTAAGTCCAATTACAGAATACTTGATTAGTGCATCGTGAAATGGAATTCCCCTAAAAGATCGTTGGTAAGTACCAGAAAACTCCTGAAGCAGATCTTCTATATCTTTTTTTAATATCATTTTGTTATGTGCATATGAAGTTGCATACTCTTGGAGAATTTCTGCTTTAATCAAAAGAGTAATTGAATCGCTTGTAATACCAAGAATATTTGCAGCCTCATGTTTATGTATGTAGGTATTTCGATCTTCAATTACTTTATTGAGTGAATCTTGGTTAACAATATACCTTTGTTGATTGCCAAATCCATTTAATTGCAAATCAAGCTTTCCGATTTCTTGGAGTCTATTCATTTTCCCGTAGCCCATTCCCGTAGCGTGTTTAACTTCTTCTCTTCTTAAAGCAATGCGCTTTTTTATTAATTGTTGATTAGATTTAAAAATTGAAAAATCTTTTCTGATACTTCCCTCATTCAGCTTTCCAATCCAAAAATCTTCATATGCCTTTCTTATTATTGAAAACTCTTTATTTACTAGCCCTTCCTCATACCTGCTTTTCTGCTCATACAATGTCTTCCTACTCTTTTTTGAAAACTCATTAAGTACCTGATAATAATTCATAGGAAAATCATCATACATCCATACGAAATTCCCCCACGAAATTAAGTTTTTTTGGTTATCTAAGTTTCCATTTCGCTTATTTGTAAATGTGTTAATTAAGAGATGCTCTTCATTTAAAAAGCTTTGGAGACCTTCCAGAATATGAAAGGATATTCTGGCTAAGCTAAAAAAATCTTCTGCATTACTTATAGTAGTATTTTTAAGTAACGGATTCCCTCCAAGAAAACACTGTTGAATTAATGTCTGTGAAGAAATATATTCAGGTGAAAGAATTGATTTATTATTAGCATCAATTAGGATTTTACAACTGCATTTTTTACATACGCCTGATCTTAATAATTCAGTTAAAGTAATATTTTTATTACACTTCGGGCAAAGATTAATAAGAATTCGTTGATGCTCTAGACAAATGCAAACTGGGTGGAATCCCCAAATGTATTTATGAATTCCCTTTATTTTTACACACTCTGGGCAAAATTTTATTTGATTCCTCAAAACATAATTACTGCTAGACTGATGCTTAATAATCCATTGAAAATAACTTTTCGACGTTAAATTATCAATGAGTTTACCAGTTAAATCTCCTAAAATTATCGCATCTACATTAGAAAACATATTATTTTGTAAATCTCTTGTGGAAGAATGAAGAAGGCGATAAATACCCAAACTATCTTTATAACAATTTTGAGTGGAAATACGTTCAACATAACCCACTAAGCTTTCCTCATCATTAATCCTAGGTCTTAATAAAAATCGCAACATTCTCCCCCCATAAAAACCGTTCTAACTCTAGTATTTCCGATTAATTAATGCTTTATTCTAATAGGACAAAACAAAAAAACCTACTAGAATTAGTAGGGATCTCACATACTTACTCACTTACTTATCAGGAGAGAAAATAGTATTCATTTTGATTCAATATATAACCAGAAAATCATTTTCTTTTCCCTTTCTTAGGCTCAGACTGAAAAAGCCGTTCATGGAGTTTTTTCTCTTTCTCAATCTCATCCATTAAATGAAATTTTGTATTTTCAAATGGATTTATGGCGTATGGACGTGTAGACCGAGTAATTCTGTTGAATGCACCTCGTAATTCTATCTCAGATATTAGATCCTGCCCCTTATTTAGGGAGATTTCAGTCGCAATTTTAAGTAAGTTCATTACATATCTTGGAACACCAAAAGAGAAATAAAATATTTTTGCTGCTAATTCAGGGTCCGACAAATTTGAAAGCTTTGATAATGGTAATTTATTATCAATAGATACGAGAAATCGTCTAAATTCAGTTATATCCTCTTTATTGGTGTAAGAAAAAGGGGGAAGCACCATGCGATTAGGATACCGTCCATCTAATTGTTCATTATATGAGAATATTCGCTCCGATTCAGGTAATCCAACAAGCACCACAGGAATTTTAACCTTGTCTATAAATGTTTTCAGCCAGTCAGAGGCACTTGCAAGGACGTAATCTGTATCCCTATCAATCAAATGATGAAATTCGTCTAGAAGTATCATCTTAATATCACACTTATCGACGTAATTACAGATACGATGAGTCATATGTTCTTCAGAGCCAGAATCAAAAAAATGATCTCCCATTTCACGAAGTATTTTCGAAGCCAAGACCCTAGGAGATTTAGCTCTTGGAGGAACGCTGACAAGTAAAACCGGAATTTGAGTTCGTTCGTCTTCCTCTACATGTGGATATTTGGATGCATACAGCTCTATAATAGATGACTTACCAGCACCAGTTTGTCCTATAATACATAATTGTTCTGCCTTAACATTGGCTTTTGAGAGATTATGGATTTTAGTCACTTCTGATGTAATTTCGGAAAACTTTGGATGGACTACTCTTAAAGATTCTATATGAGCATATCGTATATTAAACTCCTTTTCAGATATCCGTTTACCATTAAGTGATTCAAAAAACATCTTTGTCATATTATTCATCCCCTTCACCATTCATATTATAAATGGTATCATATGGCTTTAAGTCCATTTCCAAAGAAGTATCAACAATAGTTGTTTGCTCCACTGGCGGTGTTTTAAAACTAGACTTTTTGTTTCCTGTATTCTTGTCTGAGGAGGTAGCTTTACTTTTTCTCTTCCTTTTAAACTTCTCTTTATAATCTTTAATATGTTCTGATGCCTCATCCACTAAACGGATAGACTCCAAATCATTAGGTGCTAATTGAGCATCAAATGTAACATGGGCTGCTGACAAATTTTTCGACATTATTTCTGAACGCTCATCTTTAGGTAATTGTTCGACTACCTTTAATCTCCCCGCACTTTCAGTAATTAGTCTTTTAATGGCTTGATCTGCATGATATAAATCAGATGTATCAAAATCACGATAATTTTTCCCATTATTATAAGAAATAGAATGCAACTGCTCATAATGGACCGGATACAAATCATTAATATTTTTATTTTGCAGACTATTCTTTGTAGAATACACCTCAATATACTGCTGATTTTCTTCATCATATACATAGATTATTCTCATATCAGCCTTATTAAAGCGTACTCTGACATCTTCTTCATCTTTTCTTCGTTTTTTTCTATCAGCTAGTTCCATAAGCGATGGACTAGTAAAGTATTGTGATTGAATTTTAATTCCCTTATTGGAAATTGACCGATACTCTGTTCCTGAACCCAAAAGTATAATTAGCTCCTCTTTACTAAAAGGTATTCTTCTATGAACTTTTAGTTTTTTGAGGCCTTCCCTCCATACAAAATCAGGAGTTCCCCCAACAGCCAAACTATAATCATTGGCAATCTTTTCAATAAAAATAATATGAATGATATTTAATAGAGTAAGCATATCAATGCAAGCTTCTTCTTCAGATTTATACTGGGATCTTTCTTGTGGATTGGAAAAAGTAGATCCTGGATATTTCTGCAAAATACGATTAATCGTTTGCAAACCTCTCTCGATCGTTCCTTTATAGTGTCCTGTTTTAACAGGACAAAATTGCACTTCGACATTAATTAAACCCAATATTTCCTTAAGGTCTCCTGATTCATTTGCTTTGGCATTATCTACTACCACTACCTCGGGAACACCGAAAGCCGTCCAATCATGTTTTAAATCTGGATATAATTTTTTTAAATGAAGTTTAGGTAACATTGCATGTAGGAGGCACTGCAAAATATCTTTTGTATCCGGCTCATTAGGGCAAATATAAAAACCAAGGGGATAGTCACTAAATACGTCTATTGCGTATATGAGATAATAACGCACTCGCTTTAATGTTTCTAAATCAACAATAAGTAAGTCAATAGGCGTCCAGTCAACTTCCACACGTTCTAAAGGACGTTCTACCACTAGTTCTGAAGTTGAACCATTCATATTTAGTGCCGCTTGTACTGGTCCATGTCTTGATCGATCTTTTGCTCGACTATTAGTTCTATCTTGTACAATACGGAATAAAGTAGTTCGGCCACAAGGTATAACCCGTTCCTTCTCTTCTCGGAATTTATTGAGCTCCTCAATTTGTCCCTTTAAACTGATGTGTTTATCCCGAATAGTTGTCGTTAAACCTGTTCTCTCTTCATCACGAAGCATTTTTTCAATGAGAGAAATAATAATTGGATCCGTATAAAAACCGCGCTTTTGAGACCGTCCTGTAGAAAGTAAAGACCTTTTATCACCTGTCTCTATATATTTCTTTTTCCACTTGTATAGCATGGAAACAGACCTAATACTAAGTTTCAACTCCACTGGTAACGAATCAACGTAATTTCTAATATCTGCTGGTTTTATATGTCCTTTGATAACTGGTTCTAAAACTTTTAAGCGGTTTTCCATAATTTTATTTTCTTCATCTGAAATCAGTTCTGGATCCATCAAGCGTGGTAGCAAATGAATAGCTAATTCTTTTTTTGGAACAAGACGCTTTTCATACCATGCCTCTAACAATTCATTTGTTGAAAATATCTCCACGCTGTTGTACGATAAGTTTGAAAGTTCAATATCGTCATTTTCGAGACATTTACGAATAATATACTTGTCATCATGCATTTTAAATTGCATTCCTGGAATTAAAGCGAAAGCATCCATAATTTACACCTCCAGTTGAATGCTTATTTCCGCATCATCATTCAACTCTTGATTAACTATGTCCATATAAATATTGTGATGATAGATTAAGTAATAAATCCCCTTGTAAAAATCCTCATCATCCATTTCTGTACACTTAATGCATAAATCTTTTATTGTGCATGTCCCTACTTCTTTTAATTTTTGTGCAATATATATTAATAATTTGTAATCGACCTGCGTAGTACCGAAACTACGAAGATCGTTTAAATTTTTCATTAGAAATCCCTGTCTTATTTCATCCTCAGTTACAACTTTGTACTCCCATCCCCTTGGATCACAGTAGAGCTTTCCGACTACATATTTAATTAAATTCTCTTCTTTTCTAAGCTTTTCTGCAGACTTAATTTCGACTATCCATACATCCCCATTAGTTAAAATAACTTTAAAATCAGGAAAGTAGGCACGCACTTTACCTCGATAAGAGTAAAAAATCGCTAGCGGTTGGCTAAAGATTTCATTTATTGTTGGGTCAAAATCTAGAACTTTCACATAATCACGTTCAATACTTCCCTCACATAAAATCATAGATTTTTTACGTATAAACGGAACTTCGTATCTTGAGTGTTTGCCTCTACTTGGTGGTATTTTTCTAGCTGGCTTTACCATATATCTCACCTCAAATCTATTATTATCAATCTATAAATTAGATATACAATCAATAGGATTTAATTAAACTGGAGGTCATAAGAAGTAATAAGTCATAATTATCCTCTATTCTTATAAATAGATATGCGAATTCTCGAACTACATTACGACCACTAATTAGGTTGTATTTAAAAGACCATCTATCTTACATTGCTTTAACTTTACCTTATAAAATTATTACCCATTCAATCTAAACAAACACATTTATACTGTAAAAGTTCGAATTTTTATCTGTCTCCATATCGATTTATATTTTTATACTGTGTAATAAAATAGCACTTCCCCAAAATGTGGAGAAGTGCTATTTATTATTAGAAACATCATCAAAATCTAAATTTTTTTTGGATCTTTATAACCAATGTTTATAGTGGGCTTATAACTTGCCACAATTACATTACGCTTCCATTCAACTAATTTCATAAGAAATATGAGCGATCTGACATCTGATAATTTTTTAATTGTTGTTTTTCTTTCAAATATGAGCCAAAGACACATATTTTCCGGTTCAATTTTTTTTTGATTTATAATGATATCTTCTACGTTATTTTGGAGTATTTTTACAGTATTTAAAGATTGGTCTATTACATAACTTAGATTCTGGGGTTCACCCATTTTGACAAAATATAGTGTCTTATCTTTGTAGAGATCCATTTTCTCTATGTTGTACTTTTCAATATAAGAAAAGTCTTTATCAAAATTCAAATAACCATCAGATACCTTACCTTTATTAAAATCATCTTCTTTTAAATTTGTAGGAAGGAGAGTTGTATCGTGATGTAGTATTGGTATCTTATCTACCTCTTTTTGCAGAAAGTTAATATACGATTGGTTAAATCGATGCCATTTTCCGTTCACTAAGCAATATCTTTCATCATCAACATAATCTAAAACTTTTTTTAAAGATTCGCTTCTTGTTCTACTATTTTCACTTTTTATCTGAATACGAATATCATTGATTGAATTAATCAAATCAATCCCATTTTCAGTTACGAAACTGGTAAGACGTTCTAAAGACAAGTCATCAAATTTCAGTTCGCTTTGTTTTAAATTTCCTTTTAAGAAGAATGCATATTGATTATTTTCACTAAAGACAAAGTCGACTCCTGAAACAGAAAACTCCTCAGCAAGCGTACCTGTTATAGTATTCGATATTAGCGATATAGCAAGCTCTCTATCCAAGCGTCGCTTAGTCTCTACATCTTTTACCTCCTCTACTCTTGGTAGTGTAAGGATAGGTTTTTGACTAAGTTTCTGCTCTATGGAATCTAGAAATCCATCAAGTTCTGAAGGAGGTATTTTTACATTAAATAATACTGAAGAACCAAAACTAACTACGCTTCCCCAATCCTCTGCATTAATTGTTTTAGCTTTTATATATTGGAATGATTCTCCACTATCATATTCAATTGGGCTCCTGTCTTGATAAGAGGTAATATTTTTTGATCTTCTTCCTCCAAACAATTTAGAATTTTTTATTCTAAGATTGTTTTCGTCCACAATCCTTTCGGCTAAATTTAATCCAAATTCCCCATCACAATATTCACGAAGGTAAAAATGCGCTTTACCAAAGCTGATTGCATAACAGATTTCTTTTTTGACTAATAACAGTATTCCAAAATATAACTCATTATTAGGAAGTTTGTTTACGTCTAAGAAGTCTTTATATAAGTCAACCCACCATATTGTAACTAAATCAGGTTTGTCAGAAAAATAAAATTTGGCCGTATACTCACCAATTTGTTTTTCATTCTTTGCAACTAACCCTACAGTATTAAGTTTTCTTTGCAAAGCTTCCTGGCTGCCATCTTTAATCTTATAGATATTATACTTAGGCATTTAAACCAGCCTCCTTGTTTTTAGGTAAAATACAAACAGTTCATTAAATAGGCACAAACAAAAAAGAACACCGCAACATAATGAAGCATGCTGCGGTGTTCTAGTTGTGATTTCAATGTATTTTTATTCAATTAAGTGTATAAAACTATTTTCTCACTTGAAATGAAACAATTTTCTCGTTTGAAATGAAACAATTCTCATTTAAAATGAAACATCACATGAGTCGTTCTTATCATCATGCCAATAATCTACTCAACCACACCGGCTATACCCGCAATTCCCGCAAGTCTTACATCCCTCAATATTAATAAGTGATGCACTTCCGCAGGAAGGGCAGAGATCCCGCGAAGCAGTCGCATGGCTATGCGCACCATGACCTCCGTGTCCATCATCAGTAGCCGTTGCCGGGACACTGGATTTCAGCTCCGCGCTGAGCGCTTCGTTGAAATCAAGCTCCAGTGTAGCTGCGATAGGTGCAGGCACATGGTCGTCCTGTGCGTTGTTCAGCACATGGGTTTCCAGTGCCTTAGCCACTGCGTCGGCAATGGACTCGACGCGGTTCGCACCGAAGCCGATGGCGCCGGAGCCGCCGATGCCTTTGAGATGCTTAATCAGCAGCTCGACCTTCTCGCCGTGGTCGCCGTAGCGCAGGAACAGCGAGCAGACGCGGCCCAGTGCTTCCGCCATGGCGAAGACGTCGGAGCCGGCTTTACCGACATTCAGGAAGATCTCGGCCGGAATGCCGTCAAGGTCGTTGATGGTGATATACGCCATACCGAATGGCGTGTTGATCTTATAAGTAGCGCCACGCAGCACCTGCGGGCGTTTCTTGTATTGTTTGTCCACTACATTAGCCGCAGGCTGCGGTGCAGGTGCTGCTGCAACTGTGACTGGAGCAGGAGCAGCTTCCACGGGCTCAGCTTCAGCAGTCTCAACTGCCGCCGGAGCGTCTTTCTTTTCTTCCTTCTTCGTTGTTTCCAGTACCTGTACGTCACGGCTGCCGTCACGGTAGATCGTTACACCTTTGCAGCCCAGGTCGAAGGCCATTTCGTACAGCTCGGCAGTTTCTTCAACGGTGAAGTCGGACGGGCAGTTCGCCGTCTTGGAGATCGAGCTGTCCACCCAGCGCTGAATCGCAGCCTGTGCACGGATATGATCCTTAGCGGACAGATCCATCGAAGTAACGAAGTATTCAGGGAGTTCTTCACCCGGATGGGCTTCCAGCCATTCCTGGGCAATCGGCACGAACTGCTCGTCATAGCCCAGACGGCTCTGGCGGTAATATTTGAATGCGAAATAAGGCTCGATACCGGTCGAAGTGCCGACCATGGTTCCAGTACTACCTGTAGGTGCCTGGGTAATCACTGTAACGTTGCGCATGCCGTGCTTACGGATGGATTCGCCGACTTCCGGATAGACCTCGGTGATATTACGCATGAAGCCGCTCTGCAGATATTTATCGGTATCAAAAGCCTGGAAAGATCCCTTCTCGCCAGCGATCTCAGCAGAAGCCAGATAAGCTTCGCGCGCCATGAAGCCGTAGAGCTTGTCCAGGAACTCCAGAGATTCCGGGCTGCCGTAACGGATATTCAGCTTGATCATCAGCTCAGCCAATCCCATTGTGCCGAGTCCTACGCGGCGTTCGAGCTTCTGGTTGGCTTCATTTTCCGGGAAATGATAAGGTGTCTTGTCGATGACATTGTCCAGGAAACGCACGGAATAGCGGGTCGTTGTCGCCAGATCTGCCCAGTCCACGTCATGATTCTCCGCATCGTAGAACTTGGAGAGGTTGACGGCCGACAGATTGCACACGCCCCAGCCCGGCAGACCCTGCTCACCGCATGGATTGGTGCAGATGATCGGGTTGAAATACCAGCTGTTGGACATCTGGTTGTAATATTCCATGAACACTACGCCCGGCTCAGCCGACTTCCAGGCCGATTCGATAATCGTATGCCACACATCGCGTGCTCTAACGGTACGGTAAGGAATGACGCGGCGGCCGTCTGCCTTCCATTTATCCAGATCGCCGTCCCAGATTGTATCGTAATCCGGATCGGTGGTATCCGGGAAGACCAGCTCCCAGTCCAGATCCTCTTTGACAGCTTTCATGAAGGCATTGCTCACGCATACCGACAGGTTGGCATTCGTTACCTGACCCATCGTCTGCTTCACGGTAATGAAGTCCACCACATCCGGATGCCAGTCATTGATCATCAGCATCAGCGCGCCGCGGCGGCTTCCGCCTTGCTCAATCAGTCCGGTTGTATAGCTGAAGAGGCCGCCCCAGGACACTGAGCCGCTGGATGATCCGTTCACGCCTCTTACAATCGCGCGGCGCGGACGCAGCGAGGATAAGTTAATGCCAACACCGCCGCCGCGGGCCATAATCTCGGTCATTTCGGAGAGCGTCTGCATGATGCCCCCGCGGCTGTCTTTCGGGGAAGGTACAACATAACAGTTGAACAGCGTAAGCTCCTCGCTTGCTCCGGCACCTGCCGCAATCCGACCGCCCGGTACCAGCTTCCAGTCATCAAGAATAGAGCGGAACTTGCCTGTCCACTCTTCCTGAAGCTCGGGAGTCTGCTCTACGGAAGCCATGGCTGCCGCAAGACGGTCCCACATTTCCTCCGGGGTCTTCTCAATATTCAGTGTCAGCTTCTCCACATCCGATTGCACGAGTTCACCGCTGCGGGTCTTCACCGTAACCATCCGGCCTGTGCGCTCAACAATCTCGCCAACCTCCTTGGTTGGAAATTTCGGATCATCCTTCGTCAGGACAAGCACTACATCGCCTACCTTGGCATTATTGCTGTCCGCGTCCTTCCAGGCATAACGGTCCAAAAATATTTTTTCACTCAGCCCCTCAAGACGCTGCTTGCGTTCCACTGTACTCAATAGAAAAACCTCCCGGATGATTGATAGGTAATACTTCCGTTCCTTGGTGTGGGCTTAGACTTTTTGTAACCCACAACAACAACTTCCGGCGGCAGGGTAGCCGCAGCCTGCATGTACAGCGGAAGTTCCTCTTGTCAATAACAAATAACCGCAAAAACCCGCGAATAATCAAATTTTCAAGCTTTTGTAACAATATATTGTATACATCAGCTTTTCAACTATACCACATATTGTATCAGAGTTCTTTTTCCAAAAAAGCGGCCCATGGCGGGAATTTCGGAAAAACGGTAAAAGATAGTGGATTTTCTCCCTCTTTCTCGCTTTTTTACAGGTTCCAGATTGATAAGCTTCCGGGCCCGGAAGACAGATTCCGCCACGGATATTCAAGATCCGCCGAAGCCGCCGCAGCATCAGCAGCAGTACCGCCGCAAGGCTCCGCAAGATTACTCCACGGCAGCAGCCGGAGGATAGCAGGTTATGAAATCTCTCTTTTACGCGCATACTACTGCTACGCATTTCGATATGAAACCGCGCCGGAGGAGGCTGCAACATGACGCAATTATTCCGCAATTCCTTGCCGCAAGGGGGAAGTACGCCTGCCCCGCTGCTGCCTGTTCCTCTGTCCTTTGAGCGTAACTGGCTGCAGGACCTGGAGTCGAAGCTTGATAAAGGCGGACCCTGGGGAGACTGGAGATTATCCCGGCTGGCCATACAAGGAGAGCAATCGGGCCTCGTTACGAGCTTCGATGAGCTGCAGTGTCTGAAGCATCTGTCCGGGTTATCCCCGCTCCCCCACCAGCTGGATACCGCCCATAAGGTGCTGTTTGAAATGTCAGGTCGGGCCATTCTGGCAGACGAAGTAGGGCTAGGCAAGACGATAGAAGCCGGACTGATCCTCAAGGAATATCTGGTGCGCGGGCTCGTAAGTAAAGTTCTGATCCTTGTTCCTGCGTCTCTTGTCCTGCAGTGGGTGCGCGAGCTGAACAGTAAATTCGGTATTTCAGCTGTGGCACAGAAGAAAGCTTACTCCTGGGGCAACGACATTGTTGTCGCCTCCATGGATACGGCGAAGCGTGATCCGCACAAGGAGCTGCTGCTAAGCCAGGAATTCGACATGCTGATTATCGACGAGGCCCATAAGCTGAAGAATAAGAAATCAACGAACTATCTGTTCGTACAACAGCTGCGCAAGAAGTACTGCCTGCTGCTCACCGCCACTCCCGTGCAGAATGATCTCGGCGAGCTATTCAATCTGATCACATTACTGAAGCCGGGACAGCTCGGGAATCAGGGGGATTTTGCCACCAATTTCGTGGTCGATAAACGCCAGCCGAAGAACGAAGTCCAGCTGAGAGGCGAGCTCTCCAAGGTGATGATCCGCAACCGCCGCGGCGAGGGTCCCGTGAACTTCACGAAGCGCAAAGTGCGTAATATCCCGCTTACCCTCTCTTTAGAGGAGAAAGAATTATATGACGGTGTCACCGCCTTTGTCAAAGACCAATATCAGGAAGCGGGCGGCAATCTCAGCAGCATGCTCTCCCTGGTTACGCTCCAGCGCGAGGTATGCAGCAGCCGGGATGCGGTGTTCGTCACGCTTGTGAATCTGATCAAGAAGCTTCCGGCGGATTCACCGAAACGCGAGCGGATGATGGGTCTGCTCCAGACGATCCGTACCGTTAAGACGAATACCAAAGCGGAGAAGACGATGGAGCTGATCCGCCAAATGAACGAGAAGGTCATCGTCTTCACCGAATACCGGGCGACCCAGGAATATCTGCTGCAATATTTCCGTGAGCATGGACTGCAGTGTGTCACATACTCCGGCGGGATGAACCGCGGCAAAAAAGACTGGATGATGGACCTCTTCCGCGGGCGCGCCCAGGTAATGATTGCTACGGAAGCAGGCGGCGAAGGGATCAATCTGCAGTTCTGCCACCATATGATCAACTTCGACCTCCCCTGGAACCCCATGCGGGTAGAGCAGCGGATCGGCCGGGTACACCGGCTTGGCCAGGAGAACGATGTAGTCATCTACAATCTCTCTACCGAAGGCACGATCGAGGAGCATATTCTTCACCTGCTGCATGAAAAAATCAATATGTTCGAGATGGTTATCGGCGGGCTGGATGTCATCCTGGAACGCTTCGAGAAGAAGGAGTCGCTTGAGAAAAGCTTATATAAAATCGTCCTCGAGGCCCGCAGCGACGAGGAGCTGCGCAGCGAGCTGGATCAGATCGGTGACACGATCAGCGAGCTGACCCATGCCAATCTGGATGAAAGCGAGGTGGCTCCTTAATGCTAACCCCTGTTGAAGTACGCAAGCAGGTCATGGATTACCTGGAAGCGACAGAATGTACGATTCTCGAATCCTCTCCGCTGCATGTGACGGTGAAGCTCTCGCCGCGCGCGGACCGGATGCTGACGGACCGCCCTTATTACTGGGGATTCGTGGAGCGCACCGGCGTAGATCCGGAGACCCTGTCCTTCAGCTTCGTCTTCGATCCGGAGAAGTACGATGAACTGGCCGCGCAGGCAGCTGCGCCTGCAGCCCTGCCGCGCGGCGGGGCGGTCCGCCCGGCGGCAGGGCCTCTGCCGGGCGGCATCGGCACGGCGGGTGCCGCGGATGCTGAGGCAGGCGCGGAGCCTGGCGCCGCACCGGCAGCTGCACCCGGAGGCGTGGTGCCGCCCGGGGTCTCCGCTGATCCGGAGGACAGCATCCTCGCCAGGTACTTCGGCATCGTCCCGCAGCTGCCGCGCATCGGGCCGGGCATGATCCGCCGCGAGGATGTGACCTACGGCAGCAAGCGCCTGCGGCAGATCTGGTCAGCGGCACGGGATGAGGGCAAATGCCTGCAGCTGTTCGAGGACCCGGGACTCCGGCAGCGGACCACGCTGTTCTCGGCCGCCTACGAGCCTTGGCTTGCCGTCTGCTATAAGGTGGAGATGACCTGTGATCTTAAGCGTGAAGAGATGCATTTCATCGCGGTGTCACTGACCTCCGGGCTGATTGTTCCGGACTTCGAGGCCCGGCTGGCTTCGCGGGAGCTTACGCCAAGGCTGCCGGAGAATATCCACATCCAGCCTTCCGAGCTGTCCGTTACTGCCGGAGCCGACAGGCTGGAGGGATATCTGACCTCGAAGCTGGCTCTGCTGGATTACACCTGGGCCGAGGAAGCCCGCGAACGCCTGCGGCTGGAGCTGAGCATCGTGGATATCTATTATGAGGAGCTGCTGAAGGAGCAGGATGAGGAGAAACGCCTCGGCATAGAGGAGCAATACAACCGCCGCCGCAAAGAGACCACCTGGCAGTATGAGCCGCAGATTGCAGTTTCTGCCGTAACGTACGGGCTGTTTCACCTGCGCAGCACATAGAATGCGACCCGGCTCGCTAAAAGCAAACAAAAAAACAGCGGAATTCCTGCAGGCTGCCGCGACAGTAAGCAACAGCCTTTTCAAGGCTTGTCCCCTACAATTAAAAGTATGAAGCAGAACCTGCCGGGCTCCGGTTTGCCGGACCCGGTAATTCTTGCGATTAACCTTTGGAACAGGAAAGGTGAACGATAACATGAAAATCAAAGCGAAGCAGAAGGGGCCGCTAGGGCGGCGTACCCGCCTGCTCCTCTGTCTGACTCTCGGGCTGACTCTGTTCGCCGCGAGCGCCTCCCCGCCTCCGGCGCTCGCGTCAATAGGCAGCCGGGCCACTGTCACACAAGCCGTCCTGCAGGAGCTGCTGCCCGGACTTGTGATGACACAGGCGCCCGCATCTGAAACCTTGCAGGATTTCACCCGTCTCACAATTAGCCAATTGTCGGCGGATGCTCCGTTTAAGGAATGGAAGAATGCCGGAACTGAGGTCTATCCACTCGGGCCGGGCACACGCAGCTGGCTGGTCAATGTGATGAACGGGGAGCAGCGGATCGGATACCTCATTATATCTGCTGCGGACGGGGGCAAATATCTGCTGAGTGAATACGGAGCCGGTACCTATGGTCTCCCTTATAGTATGAGTGATCTGCGCCAGTATCTGGTGCAGGAAGGACTGATTACCTCCTCTTATTCCGGTAAAATAGAACTATCGGCGCTGTACGCTCCGCTGCTGCCGGTCTGGAAGCTCACGCTTGCGGACAAGACGCTGTATCTCAATGCCTCAGTACTGCAGGTACTGCCTTGGAGCCTTAGCCAGGCAAACCGTATCCTGGACGGCCAGCTTGATGCTAATGCCCTGGTTGTCTACACCGGGTCTGGACAACAAGTCCGCACTCCTCTGCCCGCTCTGCTCAGCGGCGGGCAGGATGACCCGTATGCAGATTTACTGTGGCTGACTGCTCCTGAGCTGAAGACTATCAGCGAAGGCAGTTTAAATACTTTGCTTAAAAGCCGCGGCAGCCTTGCCTTCCAGTCGACAGGACGCAATGATGCCTTGGGTGCTCCGTTCATGATTACAGGCTGCCAGAGCTGGCTTCCGGCCTCTGCCGGTAAGGCGGGTGCTGAACCGGCAGTTATATACGCCGCTGCCGGTCCAGGGGCGAAGCGGTACCTCCCGCTCACGGCCCTCCAGAAGTACGGAACCTTCCACAAGCCGCCGCTGCCGCTATCAGGAGGAACGACGCTCGGCGCGGCGCCGCATTAATACTGAAGGTTTCAGCGATAATCCTATATACAGCTGAACATGCCAAACAGCCTTCCCTTCAGCCGTGTCAAGCGGCTTTAAGGGAAGGCTGTTTCGGAATTCGGGGGAGCTGCGGCGCTGCTAGGCTGGCTACTCCCGATCCTTGCGGCTCCATTTGCTGCGCCAGACCGACCAGGCGAGCGGCAGCGTGCCGAACCATTTCTCGGCCCAGGGCTGCTTCTCTGCCTTCCGCCGTGCATGTACGGCGCGCGGGTCCTCCATATATATGACTACTTTCTCCGTAATGTATTTCACCAGATCATCTCCGCTGGATGCCATTACTATCCCTCCCCTGCAGGCGCTGGCGGGTCGCCGCCTGCCGCCCTGCCTTTTCTCCATGACTTTAGTGTGCTCCAAATCCCCGCTCTCTAAACCGGAACCGCTAACCTTCGTATAGGTTTGGCTGTTAAGGCACAATCTAACAGAGATTCCACCAAAGATACTGAGGATGATTCCGGCAGGGAGGTTATTCACTTGAGAATTTCGGAACATTTACAAGAAGATCATACAGGAGGGGCCAGCCGTCCTGGGCAACATTTCCGGCTAGGGCGAGGGCTGCGGAGGATACTGGCTTCGATAGCGGTGCTGACTCTGCTGACAGCTGGACATGCAGGGACCATCCTGGCCGCCACACCGGGAGTAAACCACTTCACCGACAACCCGTCAGACCGCCAGCATATGCTCGGTCATGACCAGCGGATCATTCTGATTGATGCCGGACACGGAGGGATTGACGGCGGAACCTCACACGGCACCATCCTGGAGAAGGATATTACTCTGGCGATCTCACGCCGGCTGTTTCTCCTGCTGCGCAGTGACGGCTTCGATGCCATATTGAACCGGACCGGCGATTATGCGCCGAGCGATGAGAATCTCTGGCTGCGTAGTAAATCCCGGCACCTGCGTGATCTGGCCCAGCGCAAGGAACTGGCCGAAACGCTGCCGGCGAATGTCGTGGTCAGCATTCATATCAATTGGGCAAAGTCACCCTCCAAGCATGGTCCGCTTGTCTTGTACCGCCAGGAAGGGCGCAGCTTCCTGCTGGCCAGATTAATTCAGGATCAGCTGAACGGGCTGTATGGAATGAAGAACGACCCCAGACAAGGCAAACCCTTCTACCTGCTCAACAAAATAACCGCCACAACGGTTATCGTCGAGGCGGGATTTGTAAGCAGTCCGGCGGATCGCGAGAAGCTGTGCACCCCGAAGGGTCAGGAAGAGATTGCCGAGGCGGTTGCCAATGGAATTGCCGCGTACCTTATGGAAGTGTGACCTGCGAATTCCATTTCCACTCTTCCCGGACAAGCTCGGAGATTCCGATAAACTCAACGCTGTCCTTCATTCCGGCAATGCCGCTGCGGATGCCCGCTGCGGTTTCTTTGCCTTGAATGCCGACATGGCCAATCGTCACGCAGTATCTCTGGCTCAGGGCCCGCTCCTGGACCAGCTTCATCTGCTTAGCCACATGGCCGGCAGAATGCACGTCGTCCAGGAAAATGTGGTTCTCCACTGGCGGGAGTCCAATCTCCCGGGCCATTCTCCCGGCAACGGAACGATAATTGGTATGGCTGTCTACGAAGAAAAGGCCGCGCTCCTTGCAGACCGCGAGCACAATACCCATCACCCGCTCGTCACCGGTCACCTTGGAGCCCATATGGTTGTTAATGCCGATCGCATAAGGTACATTCTCAAGCGCTGCCTCCACCCGCTGGCGGACTTCTGCATCGCTCATCCTGGTCAGCACCGCTCCTGGTCCAAGCCATTCCGGCTTGCCCTGGCGCGGCTCCATCGGCAGATGTACCAGTACATCGAAGCCGAGCTCATGTGCACGGCGTGCATCCTGCTCGCTCGAGGGCAGGAATGGCATCACCGCAACAGTAATCTTGACCGGCAGCTTGAACATCTCCTCCGTGCCCCGCATGTTATTGCCGAAATCATCAACAATGATGGCGACCCGGTTGGGCAACTTCTTATTCTCCGCTTGCCGGTCAACTGAACCGCTGTTTCCGCTGCTGTCTGCATGCGTATCAGTTACCGGACGGAGCGTGGAGACTGCAGCTTCAAGGTTATGGGCAGAGTGCCCGCCAGGTTGCGATGCGGCAGATACGGACTGAGGGGCTGACGGAATCAGCGTGGTCATCAGAACAACTACGGCGGCCAAAGGATAGAGAATGATGTGCTTTACGCTGTGATTGCTTTTCTCCAAAATGGAACACCTCCTTCGTGATTCAACAATTGTTCTCATTGTTTGGCTCACGGAGGATAAATATGTACGCTGAACTTACGCAATAATTAACAAG
>NZ_WHOB01000006.1 GCF_013141775.1 Paenibacillus phytohabitans | reverse complement strand
CGTCGCGTTGATCCATTTCACCGCGTCTTCCGGATGCTTCGACGCCTTCGGCACGAACGTTAGACGGTCGAATCCGGCATTGCCCGAGAAGCCCGCTTCCCCCGACGGCCCCTTCAGCGCCGAGACGAAAGCAAACTTCGCATCCGGGATGTTCTTCGTCAGCGCATCGGAGATGCCGCCGATATCCGCCCAGTGGACGATGATCGCTCCGGCTTTGCCGCTGGTGAATTTCTCTTTGGCGGTGGCGTCCTTGTTCACGACGAATTCCTTGTCCAGCAGTCCTTGCTTGTAGAGATCTGCAGTATAGGTGATGTAGTCCTTATACGCCGGGTCCAGCAGGCGTGGTACCAGCTGGCCGTCCACATCATTCCACGTATTCGGCATGCCGAATGCGCCGACAAGGTTATCCAGCATCGGCAGGTCGCCGCGGATCGTCAGCGGCACGTTCTGATCGCCGTTGCCGCCCGGGTCCTTCTCCTGGAATGCTTTCAGTACCGTGGTCAGTTCATCGGTAGTCGTCGGCATCTTCAGCCCCAGCTTCTCCAGCCAGTCCGTGCGGATCAGGATGCTGCTGTTCACTTTGTAGGTAACGACCACCGGAATGGCGTACAGCTTGCCGTCGATCTTCAGCGCGTCCATCGACTCCTGGGAGATCGCTTTCTTGATATTGGGACCGTATTCCTCAATGAGCGGCGTCAGATCGACGAGTGCGCCTTTTTGCGCGTAATCGGAATAGAGCGCCATGTCATTGTAGGTGGTGATCACATCATACGGCTCCCCGGAGGACATAATCAGGTT
>NZ_WHOB01000042.1 GCF_013141775.1 Paenibacillus phytohabitans | reverse complement strand
AATTGTTGTACTATGTACAACAATCCAAAAGAAAAGTTGGTTAAATTGCGGGAATGCTGCACTAAGTACAACAATTCGTCTGTAAAACGCTCCAGTTGGGCGGAAATGTTGCATAAAGTACAACAATCCTCGGCCGAGCGCATCCGTCTGGCAGAAATGTTGTACTACGTACAACAATCCAAAAGAAAAGTTGGTTAAATTGCGGAAATGCTGCACCAGATACAACAATTCGTCTGTAAAACGCTCCAGTTGGGCGGAAATGTTGCATAAAGTACAACAATCCTCGGCCGAGCGCATCCGTCTGGCAGAATTGTTGTACCACGTACAACAATCCAAAAGAAAAGTTGGTTAAATTGCGGAAATGTTGCACTAAGTACAACAATCCGTCTGCAAAACGCTCCAGTTGGACGGAAATGTTGCACTACATACAACAATCCTCGGCCGAGCGCCTCCGGCTGGCAGAATTGTTGTACTACGTACAACAATCCAAGAGAAAAGTTGGTTAAATTGCGGAAATGTTGCACCAGATACAACAATTCGTCAGCGAAACGCCCGTGGTGGGCGAAAATATTGCATAAAGTACAACAATCCTCGGCCGAGCGCATCCGTATGGCAGAATTGTTGTACCACGTACAACAATCCAAAAGAAAAGTTGGTTAAATTGCGGAAATGTTGTACCAGATACAACAATTCGTCAGCGAAACGCTCCAGTTGGGCGGAAATGTTGCATAAAGTACAACAATCCTCGGCCGAGCGCCTCCGTCTGGCAGAATTGTTGTACCACCTACAACAATCCAAAGGAAAAGTTGGTTAAATAGCGGAAATGTTGCATAAAGTACAACAATCCATCTGCGAAACACCCTCAGCGCTCCCGGCGTGGGCTAAAGCTTGGCAGGGCGGAAAATCCTATCCAAATGTGGTGCTATTTTATTTAGCGCAAACGTTTGTACAAAGCTCCAAAAAATAAATGAAGCGTAATTAGCTTCATTTATCTGCTTGTAAAATCACTGCTGCTTGTGCATCATTGCTGCTTGTGCATCACTGCTTACCCGGAGTATACATCGATGACTCCCGTACGATTAAACGGTGGGGAATGACAAAACGGTTAGTATATCCGTCATGATTATCCGGCTTCTGAATACTCTGAATCAGCACCTGTGAGGCCGTATAGCCCAGATGATAGATTCCGATATCAATACTGCTGATTGGCGGGCTGGACAATTCCGAGAGCGGAATATTGTTAAAGCTGACAATCGCCAGATCCTCAGGGACCTTGTATTTCAGCTCATTCAGTCCGCGCAATACCCCGAAAGAGACCATATCATCCACCGCAACGAGTGCCGTCGGACGGTTCGGGAGATTCATGAAGAAGGACATCGCCCGGTAGCCGCTGTCCTGCAGAAACTCGCCTTCCACAATCCATTCCGCCTTCATTTCAAGGCCTTTATTCTGCATTGCCTTACGGTAGCCTTCCAGACGGTCGCGCGAAACGATAAGATTCGGCGGGCCGCTGACGAAGCCAATGCGTTCATGACCCATGGAAATAAGGTGGTTCGTTGCATCATAAGCAGCCATGATATTATCATTGTCGACTGACAATATATCCTCATAGCGGTCGCTTCGTCCAACCAGCACGAAGGGATAGCCGCCTGATTCCAGAAAATCGATCACCGCATCATCTTTACGGGAATACAGCAGAATAACGCCGTCCACGCGGCGTCCTTTGAGCAAGCGTGAGACGGCTTCAAGCTCTTCCTTCTCATTTGCCCCGGAGCTGATCAGCACATCATAGCCTGAACGGCTGGACTGAGTGACGATCCCGCGGATTAACTCCATAAAAAATAAATTGGAGAACAGCTCTTCAGCCGGTTTCGGAAGAATGATGCAAATGCTGTTGGTTGTCTTGGAAACGAGACTTTTGGCCATCATGTTCGGGGTGTAGCCCATTTCCTCCATAATCACTTTAACCTTACGGGAAGTTTCTAGGCTGATTCTGGGATGGCCTGACAACACCCGGGAGACCGTGGAGGGAGAAACTCCCGCTTTCTTGGCCACGTCCTTAATGGTAACTGTCATAGAAACCTCCTTATGGAACCGTTTGCTTTACACAGTAATATTAATCGAAGTGCTGATGATTGTAAATAGATAAACCCGGTGTGTTGCACAATACTGGCATAGAAAGTGATGAAATGAACATTTTTTCTGCGCAGGCCACAAGCTTTCCACAGGGATTCACTGGATGTTAGTGAATGGAGCGTTTCCGTGGGAGGAGGCAGTTTGGAGGCCTCCCGGACATTGCACCAAAACTGTGCAAACGTTGTTAGATTGGTATGGGTGAGGATGTATCTAATTTGTTTTTAATATTCCTTTATAAAATAAGGATTTATATAGAATTTATCAGCTTTTTTGTTATTAACGAAAACATGTGAATGAATATGGTGTGTGCAAATTAATGCAATTAATGACTTAATTATGGTGCAACTAGAAGCACGCATTTCAGAATATTCTGGAAAATTACTAGTTGACAATAACTTTACTGGCGGATTAGTATGAAATCGAAATGAAGCAAGCGTTTACAAAGTCCGGTTTTATGCAGAATATTTATGCCGCTGCCCTGAGTCAATGGATAAGGGTTTGTGCACAAATAATTGCAAACGTTTGCACACGGGAAGAGCGAATTGAGGGCGTGATGGCGTTGGCGTGATGGCGTGATGGTGTGATGGTGTGATGGTGTGATGGCGTGATGGCGTGAGGGCGTGATGCGTGATTTTGGAATTTGAGAAGGAGGATCGGGGTAGGTTGGGCCTGACAAGCTATCTTTACAGCAGACATCCTGCAACCGGAGGGGGAAGAGCTGCCGTTCGTGCGGTTGAAGATCATAACATTCATGGGGGGATTGACGGAATGAAATTTGCTTTACGGATAAAAAAGGCTTTTGCAATCTTGATGGTTATCGCGCTTGTATGCTCGGGCTTTGGCATAAACCTGCCCAGAGTCAGCGCGGAAACGACAAAGGTTGTGCTGGTTGGTGACCTGCAGAGTAAGTTTACAGGGCTGGATCCTGCTGAAACGGCGGACTGGAACGAGAAATCGACCGTAACCCAAATGACTTACAGGGGGGAGGGCCTGTACACCTTCACCGGCATGCTGCCGCAGGGGACCTATCAATATAAAGTGGCTCTTAACGATGCCTGGACCGAGAACTACGGGTATGGCAGCTACACTAATCCCGCCGGGACAGATGCTGACGGCAACATTCAGTTTTCGTTAAGTGAGGATACAAGTGTAACCTTTTATTATAATGACATTACCAAAGCGATTGCAGATTCCACGTATTATTCACCGGTGCCTGCGGACCGTTTACCCCGGGTGACCGGCAGTCTGCAGACTGTGCTTGGAGATGAGCAGAATGACTCCCCTGCAGAGGCCCGTACGCTGCTAACCGATCCTGACTTCGACGGGGTCTATGAGGAGACGGCCACACTTCCTGCTGGCAGTTATACCTACCAGATTTATCTTCCGGGCGCTGATCCATCGGGTGGAGTCTCCTATCCGGATACGGCGCAGGAGCTTAAGCTTCCCTCCGCATTACCTGTAACATTCAAGTATAAAACGCAGGACAACACTGTGTCTGCCCATTATACGGTTCCTCCTGAACCGGGTACGGCTGTGCCTGTTCCTGCCGGACATATAAGAGTTCATTACCACCGTGCTGCCGGTGATTATGCCGGTCAGGCTTTATGGACATGGGGCGATGTTGTATCGCCGTCCGTAAATTGGCCTAAGGATGCCGTTCCTTTCCCTGATGGACAAACCGATGCCTACGGCGCTTATGTCGATCTGCCTGTGAAGGATGGGGCGAAGACGATCTCGTTCCTCGTGGTAAACCGGACTACCGGGGTTAAGGAAATGGAAGACGGGGACAAAACCTTTAACATCAGTACCCCGCAGACCGATGAAGTCTGGATCACAGAAGGCTCGAATAAAGTAATCCCTTATGAACCGGTAGCTCTTCCGGCGAATACAGTGCGGATTCATTACATGCGTTCCGACAACAATCAGAGCCAGTATGGCCTTTGGCTGTGGGATGATGTGGTGACGCCGTCTAATGTGTGGCCCAAAGATGGAACTCCTTTTGTACCGGAGAACCGGGATTCCTTCGGAGCCTATGCGGATATTCCGCTGAAGGAGAATGCCAAGACTATCAGTTTCATCGTTATGAAGCCTGCAAACGGAGACAAAGACGGTCCGGCGGGCAATGAGAACAAAAGCTTCGCTTTTCTGGACCGTTACAACCAGCTGTGGGTGAAGGAAAATGACCCGAATGTTTATACTTCACCTTTTGGCGAGACACCGGTTGGGCTGTTATCCGCAGATATATTGTCCGCAAGCAAACTATGGCTCGGGTTTACGTTAACGGACGGGCTCACGGCGGATGCTTTAAAAACAGCCATATCCATAAAGGACTCGGAAGGAGCCTCTATTCCTGTTACAGGTGTGGCGGTTACAGGCGCAACTTCGGTTGAAGTGACTACCGGTACATTTGATCTGAAGAAAATCCCGCTGAGTGTCACGTATGCAGGTAAACCTGTATCCGCTTCCACCGGCTGGAGAATGATGGATGAGCTATACAATTACACAGGTGACGATCTCGGGGCCACGTACCATAAGGCCGGCAAGTCGGCAACGCTGAAGCTTTGGGCACCGAAAGCGAGCTCAGTGACTGCGGTGGTCTACGATAAAGCTGACGCTAATCTCACTGTAGGCCGCGCCGGGCTGACTCTGGGTGACAAAGGAGTCTGGACGGCGGAGCTGACTCCGGCTGATCTGACCGGTGCACCCGGCGCAGAGGATGTCAGAGACTTCTATTACCAGTATGAAGTGACCAATGAGGGAGTAACTAAGCAGGTGCTTGATCCCTATGCCAAATCCATGGCTGTATTCACCGTGAATACGGCGGGAGAGGCAGGTGCAGGCGGTGATACGGTGGGCAAGGCAGCTATTGTGGATTTAAGCGCTACGAATCCCGAGGGCTTCCAGGCTGCGGACATTGCCGGCTATGAGGATCGTGAGGACGCCATTATCTATGAGGCGCATATCAGGGACTTCACCTCCGATCCGGCAATCCAGTCGAGTCTCGGCGGGGAACGCTGGGGGTCTTATGCGGCTTTTGAGTCGAAGCTGGATTATATCAAATCACTGGGTGTCACCCACATTCAGCTGCTTCCGGTGATGGCCTGGTATTACGGGGACGAGACCGGGATGGAAGACAGGGAGCTGGACTATTCAGCTCAAGGCAATGAGTATAACTGGGGTTATGATCCGCACAGCTATTTCTCTCCGGACGGGGCGTATTCCCGCAATCCGGCAGATCCGGAAGAGCGGATCAAAGAGCTGAAAGGCTTGATCGATGCGGTACACGAAGCCGGGATGGGCGTCATTCTTGATGTTGTATACACCCATATGGCCAAAAAAGAATTCCTGAACGATATCGTGCCTAATTATTATGCCTTCCAGGACCCGGCGGGCAACTTCATCGGCGGCTTCGGCAACAATCTGGCAACCAGCCATAAGATGGCCGAGAAGCTGATGGTCGATTCCGTAAAATACTGGTTCCAGGAGTACAAAATCGACGGGATGCGGTGGGACATGATGGGCGATGCCACAGCAGATGCGGTACAGGCTGCTTATGACGCAGCGGCCGCCATTAATCCTAAGGCGCTGTTCATCGGGGAGGGCTGGATTACCTTCGGGGGCGAGGCTTCGGATCCATCCCTCAAAGGCAAGGCGGCTGATCAGAAATGGATGGATAAGACGGACAGTGTCGGCGTATTCTCCGATGAATTCCGTAATGAGCTGAAATCCGGATACGGCTCCGAAGGAGATCCGCGGTTCATTACGGGCGGAGCGCGCCCCTTGACGACGATCTTGAACAATATCAAAGCGCAGCCTTCCAATATTCCGGCAGATGATCCGGGAGATATCGTGCAATACATTGAAGCGCATGATAATCTGACGCTCCATGATGTCATTGCCCTGGCCCTTCATAAGAATCCGCAGAACGCGGCGAATGAGCTGGAGATCCAGAAGCGGATCAGGCTTGGGAATATGCTGCTGCTGACTTCGCAGGGTACCGCATTCCTGCAGGCGGGTCAGGAGTACGGGCGTACCAAGCAATGGTTGGCTGCGGGGATTCCCGAACAGAAATATACTGAAGTCCTCGATGCGGCTGATCAATCGGTCAGTTATTTCATCAACGATTCCTACGATTCGTCGGATGCGGTCAATGCTTTCGACTGGGCCGCAGCAACGGATGAAGTGAACTTTCCGGTGCAGAATGCGACCAGAGAATACACGGCCGGGCTGATTAAGCTCAGAAAGTCTACCAACGCTTTCCGGCTGGGCGACATCAGTCTCGTGAATTCCAATGTCAAGCTTATCGAATCGCCTGAAATGCAGAAGGATGATCTGGTGATCGGTTATACAAGCAAGGCAACGGATGGAACCGGGATCTATTATGTCTTCATGAACGGTGACAGCAAGACAAGAACACTTTCTTTGCCGGAGAATTTGAGTGATGGTACTGTGCTTGCCGACAATGACGAAGCCGGCACTGAAGCTATTTCTGCCGCGGACCAGAGCGGATTCAGCCTGACTGCGGATTCGATCACCCTCGACCCGCTCACATCTGTAATTATCCGCAAGGATGCAGCCGCAGCAGTAGTGTCTCTGCTGGAGACTGACCAGGCCAGCTATTCGCTGAAGGAAGGGGCCGCGCATCAGACTGTGGTCACGGCCAAATATGCGGATGGCACTTCAAGCAAAGTGACCGCCAAAGCGCTGTATGTATCCGATAAACCGGAAGTAGCCACAGTGACAAGCAAAGGACTGGTGAAAGGGATTAAGGCTGGAACAGCGATCCTTACCATTACCTATGGCGGCGTGTCCGCGAATGTGACCGTAGAAGTAACCAGCCCGCCGGTGGAAACCAAACGGTATGTGCAGTTCACTTACACCCGGGAAGACAGGAATTATAAGGATTGGAGTGTATGGCTGTGGTATACCGGGGCAACAGACGGTGAGGTGAAGCTCCCCGAGCCCGCAGGAGATTCAGTAAGCTCGACGGTTCTGATTGAAGTAGGCAAAGACGCAACCCAGGTAGGCTTTGTGCTCATTAAAGGCCTGGACTGGTCTGACAACAAACAGGATATAGCGGATGACCGCTATATTGCCCTGACTCCCGGAGAGGCTTTCACCAAAGTCCGTGTAACCAGCATGGTCAAAGAGCTGGAAATCACTCCGGGCATCAGCGGTCCGCTGATGCAGGATGAAGCCATAACCTTCCTGTACCGTGATGACGAGCTGTTCCGCGGCGGCGATGTGTCTGCGATAACAGACATTAAAGTGAAAGTGAACGGTAAAGAATATCCGATGGAGTATGATCCGGCCAAGGAATGGTTCAGCTATAGGCTGAGCGGTCTGGAGGAAGGCATTTATAAGTATACATTCATCGTAACTAAGGACGGAGTGACCCGCGAGTTCACCGACCCGCACAACGGAGAATCCTCCCTGTACTATCACAAACCAGAGGTTAACATTACGGCAACGGTGAATCCGACGGCTGTAACCTCCAATGAGAATGCTGTAGTAACGGTGAAGGCTGTCTCCACAGAGGAAGTGTCCTATAAGGACGCCTATCTGGATCTTACCGCTCTGGGAGGACCAGCCAAGGTCAAATTCGATACAGAGCTTATGCAGCAGACCATAGCAGTGAAGGATAACGTGCTGGCGGGTATCAAAAGCATTCCAATTGTCCTTGTAGACCAGTATGGCAATCTGCACAGACAGTCTGCTGAAATCGAGGTGAAAGCCAGAACCTACAGCGGTTCCAAGCTTGATTTCGACTGGGATGAGGCGCGGATCTATTTCGCACTGACCGACCGCTTCAAGGACGGTGACCCTGACAACAATGAGAATGTGGACAAGGCACATCTTGAAGCCTATCATGGCGGCGATTTCAGGGGGATGATCGGCAAGCTTGATTATCTGCAGGAGCTGGGCATCAACACGCTCTGGATCACGCCGGTTGTAGACAATATTGATTTCAACCAGGGGTTAAGCTTTGGCGGCAAACAATATGCTTATCACGGGTACTGGGCCAAGGATTTCACTAAGCTTGATGAGCATCTTGGGGACATGGAGACCTTCAAGGAGCTGATTGAGAAGGCGCATGACAAGGGCATCAAGATTATGGTCGATGTGGTGCTTAACCATACAGGCTACGGGTTGAAGGAGGATGACGTCAATCCGCAGGCGGCTGCAGAGGACAAAGCGCGTTTTGCGGGAATGCTGCGTACGGACGGCGTTCAAGCCGATACGGATGTCATCAAAGGCGAGCTAAGCGGATTGCCGGACTTCAAGACGGAGGATCCTGCGGTACGCAAGCAGATCATTGCCTGGCAGACAGGCTGGCTGGATAATGCCCGGACAGAGCGGGGAGATACAATTGACTATTTCCGCGTTGATACGGTCAAACATGTGGAGAGCGCAACCTGGAAAGCATTTAAAAATGCGCTGACGGCTATAGATCCGGGCTTCAAAATGGTCGGCGAATACTTCGGCGGAACCGCCGATAATGACGGCGGCATGCTGCAGAGCGGGCAAATGGACGGTTTGCTTGATTTTAGCTTTAATGATCAGGCCAAGCTGTTCGCAGACGGCACCATTAATGCTGTGGATGCTTATCTGCAGGAGCGCGAAGCGAAGATCAGCAATACCGGGGTGATGGCACAATTCCTCAGCAGCCATGATGAGGATGGTTTCCTCTCGGACTACGTTGACGGGGACAAGGGTAAGCTCAAGATCGCTGCCGCGCTGCAGATCACGGCCAAGGGCCAGCCGGTGATTTACTATGGGGAAGAGCTGGGCCGGTCCGGTAAAAATGCCGGGGATATGGCAAGTGGCGAGTTCAGCGAAAACCGGGGCGATATGCCTTGGGATCAGCTTACTGCAGAGCAGGGACTTCATGATCATTATCAGAAGCTGCTGAACATTAGGGCGGAATATTCGCAGCTATATGCCAAAGGTATCCGCACCAAGCTTGCGGGCTCCGATGATCTGGGATATCTGGCCTTCAACAAGCAATATGGGAACGATAACGTGGTTACGGTAATCAACACGAAGAAGGAAGGTCTGAGTGCAGAAATTCCCGTGCCTTTTGCGGCCTTGTCTTCTGTAAGAGATGAGTACAGCGGCAAGCTGTATACGGTATCGGCTGACCGGAAGATTACGATTGATCTGCCGGGCAGAGATGACGGAGGTACCGTGATTCTGACGGCGGAGACAGTTGTAGTACCGCCAACACCGACACCAACACCAGCGGCAGAATCCGAAACTAGTTCCGTTGTAAAGCCAACGGTAAAGTCAACACCAAAGCCAGGGCCAACGGCAGTTCCGGCAGGTACACAGATCATAAGTGAGCCGGATCTTCGAAATGGCAAGGATGGCAGAGTAGAGCTCAGTCTGGAACAGGGCAAGACTTCGGTGCTGCTGCCGGTCCAGGCAGCTAAGCTGCTGGGGAATAACGGGCTGGTTATTCACTCGGAGGGGCTGTCCGTTACAATCCCGAATGCTGTGCTGGCTGATATTCAGGCCATGGTTACTGGTGCGGATGCGGACAGTTCACATATCCTGCTGGAGCTGACTCCGCTTAGCGAAGCTGCAGCGCAGGATGCAGTCAAGAGATTCAGTAAGGAGAACACGGCTGCTACTGCTGTATCCGGGGTATACGACCTTAAACTGCAGATTATCAAGAAAGACGGGACCAGCCTGCCTGTTACAACGTTCAAGCAGCCGGTTACTTTGACGCTTAAGCTTCAGGGCAACCCGGTTAAGGATTGGACAGGTGTGTTCTATCTGGGAGATAACGGTGAGCTGAAGTATATTGGGGGCGCAGCGCAAGCGGATGGTTCACTTACTGCGGCAGTTACACATTTCAGCAAGTATGCAGCACTTCAGATAAATACAGTGTTCAAGGATGTGCCTGATACCCACTGGGCTTCTGCTGCCATTAAATCACTTGCAGCCAAACAGGTGGCAACAGGAGTATCGGCTGCTGAATTTGAACCTGCAAGAAACGTGACGCGTGCGGAGTTTACAGCATTGCTGATGCGTGCACTCGGACTGTCAGGGGAAGGGGGAGCGGTATTCGCTGATGTCCAGGCTGATGCCTGGTACGCTTCTTATGTAGCCGCTGCCGTCCAATCAGGCATTGTTAACGGACGCAGCAGTACTGCCTTTGCCCCGGATGCTACAATCAGCCGTGAGGAAATGGCGGTGATGATTATCCGTGCTCTGGAGTTCAAACAGGGCAAGGTTCTGGCATCCTCAACAGGCCAGGTCTTATTCGCGGATGCCTCCAGTATCAGTGAATGGGCACATGCTTATGTGAATGCCGCCGTAGAGCTTAAACTTGTGCAAGGCAGAGACCATCATCTCTTTGCGCCGCAAGGACAGTTAACCCGTGCAGAGAGTGCGCAGGTGATTTACAAGCTGCTCGGCAAATAGCACGCGCAACGAATCAGATCAGAACATAAACAGGGTATTCCGCAAGCCATAACGGCTGCGGAATACCCTGTTTGCTTTGCCTGGAATATAACTCAATCCAATGAATGCTGCTCCTGAAACGGAGCCTAGGCCAAATTAGCCTGAAGCACCGCATAACCGTAAGCCGGAAGCTTGAGCGACAGCTTGCCGCGTTCCGCACGGAGCGGTTCGCCGGTGAACAGGTTCTCCCAGGAGCGTTCCTGTACGTCTACCCGGAAGGTCTGTGCGGTCTCCTCAGTATTGATCAGCACGAGAATAAGATCATCGCCCAGGCTGCGTTCATAAGCCAGCTTGGTGCCGCCGGGCCCGGCCTCCAGGAACATGAAGCTTCCTGTGCGCAGTGCCGGATGGCTGCTGCGGATCTCGATCAGCTTGCGGTAATAATTGAACAGGCTGCGGTCCTGCATCGCCGGATTCCACTCCATGCACTTGCGGCAGCCCGGGTCGCCTTCACCATCCATGCCGATCTCATCCCCGTAATAAATGCAGGGAGTGCCCATGAAGGTGAACTGGAACAGCGCAGCCAGCTTCAGCTTATTCTTGTCCCCGGCCGCGAGCGTCAGTAAACGCGGGGTGTCGTGGCTGTCCAGCAGGTTGAAGGCAACCTCGCTGGCCTGCAGCGGGTAGCGCGACAGCTGTTTGCCGATGGAGTTGGCGAAGCCCTCCGCATCGAGCTTGCCATACACGAAGAAGTCGAGCACCGCATCCGTGAACGGGTAGTTCATCACTGCATCGAACTTGTCTCCCTCCAGCCATGGCGCGGATTCATGCCAGATCTCACCTAGAATATAAGCCTCGGGATTCGCACGCTTCACCACCTTGCGGAAGTCGCGCCAGAATTCATGATCGACCTCGTTGGCCACATCCAGGCGCCAGCCGTCGATGCCGACCTCCCGGATCCAATACTCAGCGACTTTCAGCAAATATTCCTTAACCTCAGGATTCTCCGTATTCAGCTTCGGCATCAGCGGCTCAAAGGCAAAAGCGTCATAATTCGGAATGTTATCCACTACCTGAAGCGGGAACTCGCGGACATGGAACCAGTCTTTATAAGCGGAGGCTTCACCTTTCTCCAGCACATCCACGAACGGGGCGAAGGTACGTCCGGCATGATTGAATACAGCGTCAAGCAGCACACGGATACCGCGTTCATGGCAGGCGTCGACCAGCCTTTTCAGCGTCTTCACATCCCCGAAATGCGGATCAACCTGCATGTAGTCTTCCGTATCATATTTATGGTTGGTGGTAGCTGTGAAGATTGGTGTGAAATAGATGCCCGTGATACCCAGCTCAGTAAGATGATCCAGATGGTCAATGACCCCCTGCAGATCACCGCCGAAGAAGTTGTCAGGCTTAGGAGTGCCGCCCCATGGCTGTACATTGTCCGGATTCAGACTGGAATCGCCGTTCGCGAAACGTTCAGGGAAGATCTGATAGAAGACAGCATCCTTCACCCACGCCGGAGGAATGAACACGTCACCGCGGTTGATATAAGGGAATTCGAACAGCCGGTTTGGATTGGCGGGACGTTCGGTTTGGAAATCGCTTTCGGTCATCCAGATGCGCTCATGGCCCTTTTGCAGCAGGAAGCCGTACTTCAACCGGCGGTAAAGGGGGACGGACTCGCACTCCCAGTAATCGAACATCGCGTCCGAAGTGAAAAGAGTCATAGGAATCAACTCCTTGGTGTTGTCCCAGGCGTACTTGTCTCCGGCCCAGGCGAATACCTCGGTTAAATCCCCTTTCTTGGCACGCAGACGCAGGTGGATCGTTTCATGATCGTAGGCATAAGACCAATTGAGGCGCGGACGATGATACACAGCTTCTAACAACATACTAATTCCTCCTAAGGTTTAGTGAACCAAACACCCCTGAATGACACCGGGCAAACCAGCGCTGGCTCCGGAAGCAAGCATTTTACAAACACAGTCCTATATCTGGCAAGTGCATGATTAGCACAGCAGCTGTGCCACAATCGCACTAATCATTCAGATTCTGCGCATACCAAACAGGCACAACCGGCGCCGGGCAGCTTGTCCGAGGTTGTACCCAATTGAAGTAACATTGCCTTTGAATTATGTGAAGAACAGGGGCGTTCTTAATGTTTTGGATTATAGCATGGAATAAATTGAGGTTCAATACGTTTGTACAAACATTTGCACAAATACTGATGGGCAGGAAACCGATTTCCAAAGCCTGGAAAATGAGATTATATGGAAATTAAATTACATAATTCGCTAAAATACATCAAAAAATGCGGATTATAAATTTTATCAATAAGATATATAGAGATATTTGAAGAAATCCTGTGAAATTAGAAGTAAATAACAAATTATGTACAGAAAATCATTGAATTTGCTTAAATACACTCTGTGCAAACGTTTTAACAATCTTGCCTGCTGATGTATTATGAATTCAGGAATGAAGCGCTTTCTAAAACTTGGCGGAGCACATAAGGAAGGGTCAATCTGCAAAACTTGAATTTTTTTTGAGTCTTCTGAAATCGTTTGCGCAAAGTCGGAGGCATCATGTTCAAATCAAGTGATATACAAATCGGGAGGGGTTAAAAGCAATGAATTTGAAAAAACTCATGGTTCTCACCGCATCGTTCTCTATGGCAATGTCGATTACGGCGTGCGGCTCAAACAACAATAACGGGGGAAATGCAGCAGCAACCAATGCTCCTGCGAATAATGCAGCAGCAACAGACAACGCTGGTACAAACGGCGGGAATGCTCCGGCAACAGATGAGATTGTACCTGAAGACGGCGCATCACTGGTGATCTGGGAGAGTAAAGAAGAAAGAGCATTTGCTGAAGAGATCGCCAAGCAGTTCACCGCGCAGTACAACGTTCCCATCAAAATTGAAGAGGTAGCACCGCCCGATCAGGTCGGCAAGCTGACACAAGATGGTCCGTCAGGTCTGGCTGCAGACGTTGTCCTCATTCCTCACGATAATCTGGGTAAGGCTGCAAGCGCGAGCCTGCTGCTTCCAAACGATATTTTCGGTGAGCAGACCAAAGCTGAGAACACAGAAGCATCCATCGTAGGCTCGTCCTATGAGGGTGAACTGTACGGTTATCCGAGAGCGGCAGAAACCTATGCGCTGTTCTACAACAAATCGCTGGTCAAGGAAGCACCTAAATCCTTCGATGACGTGATTGCCTTCAGCAAAACGTTCACTGATAAAGCCAAGAACAGATACGGAATTATGTGGGAAGTCGGCAACATGTACTTCAACTATCCGTTCATCGCTACAACCGGCGGTTACCTGTTCGGCAAAGACGGCACGGACAAAGACGATATCGGTCTGAACAATGAAGGCGCGATCAAAGGTCTGAGTGAATTTGTAAAGCTGAAAGAAATATTGCCGATTAAGAGCGGCGACATTAACCCGGACATTAAGCGCAGCTTGTTCAACACTGGCGATGTGGCCATGGATATCACTGGACCTTGGGAGCTTGCCGGTTATAAAGAAGCTCTGGGCGACAACCTCGGAATTGCTCCGATTCCTACCATTGACGGCAAAACAGCGATTACGTTCTCCGGAATCAAAATTTTCGCAGTCAACGCCTACACACAGTATCCGAATGCTGCTAAATTGTATGCCCGCTTTGCTTCCGGCAAAGATGCGCAGCTGACGCTCAACAAACTGATCGGTTCCGTGCCTACGAATAACGAAGCACTGCAGGATGCACAAATCACTAGCGATCCGTATGTATCCGCTTTTGCTGAACAAGCCAAGAACTCCCAGCCGATGCCTTCGATTCCTGAAATGGGTAACGTATGGAGCCCCGTAAATGCAGCGCTCCCGGCAATCTGGGATAACAACACTGATCCTAAGGCAGCTATGGACAAAGCAGTAGAACAAATCAAGGATTTGAATAACGGGGCATCTGCCCAGTAAAATCAGCTCTCCGGCAGTGTAATCATCAGCTGCCCTTGAGGCAACAAACAACCATCAGCACACAGTGGAATCAAATCGCCCGCCGCATAGCTCGCGGCGGGCAGTTTCCTGAATTCCGCGCGGAGAGGAGAACGGAAGGGAAATGCAGCGATACAAAGCTAGAGCCGCAGTACTGTCGGCCATTTTTATGGGATTGGGACAAATATATAACCGCCAATTCATCAAAGGGCTTATTTTCATAGCTGTAGAAGCAGCCGCACTATTCTATTTCATTACCAATTTGGGCAGGGCCTTCTGGGGCATCACCACACTCGGGGAATCTCCAAGCCGCCTTGAGAAGGTTAAGGGCATCGCCAAAATGGTTCCCGGTGACCATTCCATCGTTATTCTGATTGAAAGCCTGATTACCCTGCTGTTCTTTGTGTTATTCCTGATTGTCTGGTACATGAATATTAGGGATGCCCATAAAATCGGAGCAGAACGCGAAACCGGTCGTCCATCGAATACATTCAAGCAATCCGTACGCTATATTCTGGATTACAAATTTGCCCAGAGCTTTTTGCTGCTTCCGGGTATCGGTATTTTGTTCTTCACCATCATGCCGATTGTTTTTATGATCATGCTGGCCTTCACCAACTATGCCGCACCGGACCACATTCCGCCGGCCAGACTGGTAGACTGGGTAGGCTTTGAAACCTTCCGCAATCTGCTGGTGCTGAAATCCTGGAGCCATACCTTCTATGGAGTACTTACCTGGACTATTATCTGGGCGGTTCTATCGACTATAACTACTTATTTCGGCGGGATGCTCGTTGCCCTGCTGATCAACCAAAAAGGGGTCCGCTTCAAAGGCATGTGGAGAATGATTCTGATCATCCCCTATGCCGTGCCGCAGATGATCTCCCTCCTGCTGATGCGCAACCTGTTCAACGGACAGTTTGGACCGATCAACCAGTATCTCGGCTACTTCGGACTTGGCGGACTGCCATGGCTGACAGATCCGTTCTGGGCAAAGGTCACGGTCATTATTGTCAACATGTGGGTTGGTATTCCGGTATCCATGCTGCTGATTATGGGTGTGCTGACTACGATACCGCGCGATATGTATGAAGCAGCCGAAGTGGACGGGGCTACGAATTATCAGAAGTTCCGGATTGTTACGCTGCCTATGATTCTGTTCTCTACCGCGCCTACACTGATTATGCAGTTTGCCGGCAATATCAATAACTTTAATGCAATCTATCTGCTAACCGCAGGCAACCCGGTCAACGGTAACTATCAGTACGCCGGGTCAACCGACCTGCTCGTAACGTGGCTGTATAAGCTGACGCTGGATCAGAACAAGAATAATATGGCTTCCGCGATAGGGATCATTCTCTTCATCATTGTTGCAGGGTTCTCCCTGTACAATTACCGCCGGACCAAGTCATTCCAAGAGGAGGATATGATTCAATGATCACCTCACGCAAGCTTGCGAGCTTTATTCGTTTGGGCCTCAGCTACATCATTCTGGTTATCCTGGCGATTGCTGCGATCTATCCGGCACTCTGGATTCTTCTGGCATCCTTCCGTCCGGGCAAATCCCTGTACAGCAAAACGCTGATTCCCGACCATTTTACACTGGCTCATTACAAAGAGTTGTTCACTTCACCGGTCTATATGTTCGGAACCTGGTACGCAAATACGCTCAAGATTGCCGTGTTCTCCATGCTGATCGGCGTGGTGCTGACGCTTTTGACCAGTTACGCCTTATCCCGGTTCCGGTTCAAAAGCCGCAAGACGACCATGTCAACCCTGCTGATCCTCGGGATGTTCCCGGGCTTCATGAGTATGATTGCAATCTATCTGCTGCTGAAGGAGTTCAATCTGCTGGATACCCATCTGGCATTGATTATCGTGTACGCTGCCGGAGCACCGCTCGGAGGGACCTTGATTGCCAAAGGCTTCCTGGATACGATTCCGCGTTCGCTGGATGAAGCCGCGCGGATTGACGGGGCGAGCAACTTCGGGATTTTCACACGGATTATCCTGCCGCTGTCCCGCCCGATGATCACTTATATGGCACTGACCCAGTTTGTCGGCCCATGGGTGGACTTCATCTTCGCCAAGCTGATTCTGCGGACCAAGGAGAACTGGACCGTCGCGGTCGGAATGTGGGATATGGTCAATACGATGCAGAATTCCAACTTCACGCTGTTCGCAGCGGGTGCAGTATTGATCTCTGTACCGATTATGATCCTGTTCGGCTTCCTGCAGCGCCTGCTTGTGGATGGTCTGACCGCAGGGGCGAGCAAGGGGTAAGCCTTTAAGGAATAAGGATAATAAGAAATGCTGATGTCATTATGAATAACAGGTGCGGCCTTTATGCAGTCAACGAAGGGCTGCACCTGTATTTTTTACCGAACAAATAAGGAGAGAGCGTAATGAAACGGCAGCGGAAATTAAACTTCAGATCGGTTGGCGTCAAATTATTTGTGATTCTGTTCTGTACAATTGTGCTATTGTCCTCTGTGCTGGGCTTAACCTCCTATTATGCTGCTAAAAGAATCATTACCAACGAGGTAGCAGCGGCATCCTCACAGTCTATTGTGCAGGCGGCGGACAAGCTGGACTTCCTGTTTGCTGAATATGAAGCGCTTTCAAGGCAATTCGCCGTAGACTCTGCACTAAAATCAGATATGGAGACCATCCATAATCCCGGTGCCGGAACGGTAGCCAAGGTAGCAGCTGAAGACCGGATCCGCCGTAAGCTGGATTCCGTCCGGGGCTCCGATGATCGCCTGCTGGGCGTCCGGCTGGTCGCAAGAAGCATGGTGGATGCTGAATCCTACAAATCAACAGGCATCAGCGGCGTGCGCAGTGATGAAGGCGTTCTTGCCCGCATGAAGGAGATCGATAACGGCAAAGGCAACCCCGTCTGGTTCCCCGCACGGGCCAAAGGCTTCTTCGACGCTTACAGTGAGTCCTCCATGACAATGGGCCGTCTGCTGCGGAATATCCAGAACCCGGCAGCGGAGTATTATATGCTGATTGAGGTGAAGGGTAAAGCTCTGACCGATGTATTATCCAATCTGCATATCGGACTTGCCGGGGAGATCCGCATCCTTGACAGGACTGGCAATATTGTGTACGGGGCGGATAACGGGCTGCTCGGACAGCCTTCTTACATACAGGCAGCGGATACCGGGGTTGAAGGGCAGAAGCAATCCTTCACTGCGGCTGATGAGCAGGGCAGCTCACAGCTTGTGGTCTATCAGCCGCTGGTGACAGCTGACTGGACACTGCTGGGTTATGCTCCGGTGAGTGATTTCACTAAATCGGCAGACCGGCTGCTCTATATTACACTGCTGGTTGTGCTGGCTGCGGCTGTGATTGCGCTGGTGATTGGTTATGTGCTGGTGCGGCTGATCGGCCGCCCGCTCGGCAAGCTGGCCCGGCTGATGGAGGAAGGCGAACAGGGGAATCTGCAGGTGCGGACGAACTTCAAGGGCCAGGATGAGATCGGGCGGCTGGGACACAGCTTCAACCGGATGATGGAGCAGATCTCCCGGCTGGCCGGCCAGAGCAGCAGTTCGGCGGCGGCGGTACTGGCCACGTCCGAGCAGTTGGTGCTTGCTTCGGGGGCGACCCGTACTCATGCCAGGGAAGTGGCTGCCGCAACCGGCGAGATCGCCGGCGGGGCAGCCAGCCTGGCGGCAGAAGCGGAGAGCAGCAACCGCAAGGTGGAGCTGATGGGAGACAAGACGGACGAAGTGGCGGAGACGAATGCAGTCATGGCTGATTCCGCAGGAAAGGTCATGGCGGTAAGCGGCCAGGGAGCGGAGCTGATGAAGAAGCTGGTGGATCAAAGTGAATCTGCCCTGAAGATGATGAATCTGATTCAGGAGAACTCGGCCATGCTGCGTGACAGCACGGTGCTGATCCGCAGCATTCTCTCCCCGATGATTGCCATGAACAAGCAGACGAATATTCTGGCTCTTAATGCTTCTATTGAAGCTGTACGTGCGGGGGCTGCGGGGAGGGGCTTTAATGTTATTGCCGATGAGATCAGGGGACTGGCTAACCAATCCAGCCAGTCCATTGCGTCTGTCTCCAGAATTACGGAGGAGATCAGCAGCCATATCGAGAACACGGTTAAGGTAGTGAGTGAAGCAGCACCGCTGTTCAGCGGGCAGATAACCTCGGTCCGGGAATCTTCGCTTATCTTTGAAAGTGTGCGGGCGGAGATGGAAGTGTTCAGCGGTTATCTAAGCCAGTCTTCGGCGGCGGTTAAGGAGCTGACCGGTTACCGTCAGCAGCTGGGGCAATCCATGGCGAGTGTAATCTCGGTCGTGCAGCAGACCAGTGCCTCAACGGAGGAGGTGGCCTCGATGTCTTCACAGCAGTTCATAGTGAGTGAGGAGCTGGTGGCTCTGTCAGGCAAGCTGGAGGTGCTAGCTGAGAATCTGAAGCAGTCGATGGTTTCTTTTCAGGGATGAGCCGGTGTGTAGTTGATAAAGTGAAGTGCTATTGCCAGAACTTACACTTGTCGTTATAGTTGTCTGTAAAAAACCGAAGGTGATGTCATGGATAAGCACTTATTTCTGAATGGCGGGGGTCCGCCTTTTACGCAGGATCTGGCAAGGAAGTATAAAGATATAGCGGGTGAAGGCGCGGGTCCTGTTGTTGTATTATTCGTGGAGCGTGGGGAGAGCTGGGAAGATTACGTGCCGGTCTATACGCGTCCGCTGGCTGATGCAGGGTTAACAGAGTTCCGTTATCTGCCGCTGCCCGCTACACCTGCGGATGTTGTTGTTCAGAGCATAGAGAACTGCTCGGGCATTATCATCGGAGGCGGGGATACGGACCTGTATGCCGATTATATTGTAGATACCGCGATTGGCGGCGCTATTAAACGGAGGTATGAGTCTGGCGTTCCGGTTGCGGGGTTCTCGGCGGGAGCTTTAATCAGCCCTGAGCTGTGTATTATTTCCGCTAAGGATAATGAGAGCAGGTTGTTTTATCACCGCAAGGGCTTGAATCTAATCCCTGAGCTGCTGCTGTCCGTACATTTTACCCAGTGGGAGGATGAAGATCATTTAAGAACCGCAGTCCGTACGTTCGGTGATCTTCCGAATTACGGGATCGATGAAGAAACAGGGATCTACCTGTTGAACGGGATGCTGGAAATAGTGGAAGGCGGCGGAGTGTATAGCGTGGTGAATGATATTTTGACTAAAATTCATTAATCATGGCGAACAAGAGTAGGGATAGACACTTAGATAGGAGCATTGAAAACAAGAGCAGAGATAGACACTTAGATAGGATCATTGAAAACAAGAGTAGAGCGCTTCGTGCCTTTGCTCTTGTTTTTTCTGCGTTCTTCTCTCTGCTGCACATAATAAATAAGCGAAAATCCTGCACGAAATACAACATTCCCCTCATCAAATTGGCCTGAATGGAAAAAAATGTATTAAATACAATATTTCATCTAATCCAGTCGAATTAATGAACCAATTGTTGTATTTCATACAACAATACTCTGGAAAACCCCTGGCTACATGAACTAAAGTTGTAATACTTACAACATTTACGCGGATAGAGAGATTACTGGGAAATTTTGATTATCTGCGAGGAGGGAGCTCTGAATCTGTGTGATCCTCACTGAAATTCTAATTTACATTCAAGAAATGATTAACTTATAAAGCTATGTTATTCCAGTATTGGACTTCGGTCAGCTTCTTGTCCTGGCGGAGCTCAAGGGATACACTTGTGCTATGAATACTGGCGAAGGAGGCATGCGGGATGCCGGAGTTGAACGGAAGTCTTTTTCAGCAGGCTTTGCTTGAAGGGGATTACAGCCCGCGATTCCTGGCCTACTATTACAAGCAGTGGAGCAACTACACGATGGCCTACCATCAGCATAATTCGACCGAAATCATGTATCTGATCTCAGGCAGCTGTGTGGTCGAGGTACGGGATGAATCGGGCGGCCATACCCCCTTCCGGCTGAAGCGGGGAGAAATGATTCTGCTGGATGCGGGCGTTCCCCACAGGCTGATCGTCGAAGACGGGTCCTCCTGCCGGATGCTGAATGTGGAATTCGCATTCACAGAGTACGGCGGTGTAGCTCCCTCGGTAAGCAGGCTGGTCCGGGAGGAAGAGGCGCTGGCGGATTTGCTGCAGAGTCCCTTCAATAGTCTGGTGCTGTCAGACCAGGAAGAGGTGTTTCATGTACTAAAGGCATTGGTGCTGGAGCTGGATCAGCAGGGGAAGCGCGGAAACAGCATGGCGCATCTGCTCTTCTCGGAATTGCTGCTGCGTCTGTCCAGACTGCGGCGGGAATCGCTGCCGGCAAGTGGGCAGCCTTCACAGCTCTATGTACGGCGCGCGGTAGAGTTCCTGCACCAGAACTATGACCGGAGTATTCAAGTCAAGGAAGTCGCGCTCACTGTGAATGTCCACCCGGGCTATCTGCAGCGGATCTTCAGGACACATACCGGCCAGACCTTAACCGATTACCTGAACAGGCTGCGTATGGAGAAGGCCCGGATGCTGCTTGGGCAGAGTGAGATTCCGGTCGCTGAAATCGCTGATTATGTGGGCATTAGCAGCAGGCAGTATTTTCATCTCCTGTTCAAAAAGTATACCGGCTGTACTCCGATCGAATACCGCAACTCGCTGGACCGCCATTCCTGGAGTGAGGAATAGATGGGTTTCTGCTCTAAAGGTGAGAATTGTTGACACTATGACGGCAAAGTGGTCATGATATTGGTTACGTTTCCCGCAGCCTCCTTGCTACAATGGACAAGAATCTACAATTCTTTGCCGGAGGATGATAACAATGTCTTTTAAAGTAACCTTTATCGGGGCGGGCAGTATTGGATTTACACGCGGGCTGCTGCGCGACCTGCTGACAGTACCGGAATTCCGTAATATTGAAGTCTCATTCATGGATATAAACAGCCATAATCTGCAGATGGTCACTGAGCTGTGCCAGAAGGATATTAAGGAGAACGGCCTGGATATCGTGATCGCTCCCACCACGGACCGGAGAGAAGCGCTGAAGGATGCCAGGTACGTATTTTGCACTATACGCATGGGCGGCCTTGAGGCGTTCGCCACCGATGTGGACATTCCGCTGAAATACGGCGTGGACCAATGCGTAGGTGATACGCTGTGTGCGGGAGGGATCATGTACGGACAGCGCGGCATTGCCGAGATGCTGGAGATCTGCCGGGATATCCGGGAGACGGCTGCGCCGGATGTGCTGCTCCTGAATTACTCGAATCCCATGGCCATGCTCACGTGGGCCTGCAATAAATATGGCGGTGTGCGGACCATCGGACTCTGCCATGGCGTACAGCACGGACATCATCAGATCGCCGAAGTCTACGGGCTGGAGAAGTCGCAGGTGGATATTATCTGCGCCGGAATCAATCACCAGACCTGGTACATCTCTGCGAAGCATGAGGGCAAGGATCTGACGGCCGGACTGCTGGAGGCCTTCGAGCAGCATCCGGAATTCAGCCGGACCGAGAAGGTGCGGATCGATATGCTCCGCCGCTTCGGCTACTACAGCACGGAGTCGAACGGACATCTGAGCGAATATGTTCCCTGGTACCGCAAACGCAGCGGCGAGATTATGGACTGGATCGATCTGGGCAGCTGGATCAACGGCGAGACAGGCGGATACCTGCGGGTCTGCACAGAAGGCCGCAACTGGTTCGAAACGGACTTCCCGAACTGGATGAAGGAACCGGCTCTGGAGTATACCCGGGAGAACCGTGGCGAGGAGCATGGCTCCTATATAATAGAAGGACTTGAGACGGGCCGCGTGTACAGAGGTCATTTCAATATGGTGAATAACGGGGTCATCTCCAATTTGCCGGACGATGCCATTATTGAAGCTCCGGGGTATGTAGACCGCAACGGTATCTCGATGCCGCTGGTCGGCGACCTGCCGCTGGGCCCGGCGGCTGTCTGCAATGTAAGCATCTCCGTGCAGCGGCTGGCCGTGGAAGCAGCCGTGCATGGCGATGACAAGCTGCTGCGCCAGGCCTTCATGATGGACCCGCTGGTCGGTGCGGTCTGTAATCCGAAGGAGATCTGGCAGATGGTGGATGAGATGCTGGTTGCCGGGGAGCCTTGGCTGCCGCAGTACGGCGCGGCTATAGCTGAAGCGAAGGAACGTCTAGCTTCCGGTAATCTGATCCCGACGAATGCCGGCAACGAAGGCGCTGCCCGGCTGAAGGTGAAGACGGTGGATGAAATGATGCAGGACCGTGAGGCCGCGAACAAAAACGCCGGGGAGTCCGATAAGGGCAAGGATAGAGAGAAGGTACACTAAATAAGTTACTTCAGCCGGAAGCAGCGCGTTTGCGTCCGGCTTTTTGTTGATGTTCGGGGACGTGAAGGTCACACAAATTAGATTGAAACCGGAAATGAAAAAATTGGCGGATGTGGCGAGAGAGGCGGGAGAGGCGGGGAAAAGCGGAAGAAGCGGAAGATGCGGATGTGGCGGGAGGGCAGGGAAAAGCGGAAGAGGCGGAAGATGTGGATGTGGCGGGAGGGCAGGGAAAAGCGGGAGAGACGGGAGATACGGGGAAAAGCGGAAGAAGCGGGAGGGCGGGGAAAAGCGGAAGAGGCGGAAGATGCGGATGTGGCGGAAGATGCGGAAAAAAGCGGAAGAAGCGGAAGAGGCGGATGTAGCGGGAGGATGGGAAAAAGCGAAAGAGGCAGGTGTGGCGGATGTGGCGGGAGTTGGCGGATGTGGCGCAAGTGGGGGAGTTACTGGTGCAGATGGCGTAGTCGGAATGAAGCGGACTGAGAAGACGCTATTTTGGCCAAAAGCCTCATATTGCCGCTGATTCGGACTGAGATTCCGTTATCTTGTTCAAATGAGCCACAAATGAAGCCTGATCGGTCAATTAACGGAATCTCAGTCCGCTTGGCCCGCGAATCTGCCCAATCTGACGGAATAGCGGAATCTCAGTCCTTTTCACAAGCTAAATGGAGCCGGAGTGAGGTGAACGCGCTGTTGGAACGCCTCGCCAACGCCCGGATCATCACCGCAGAACGCCTCGCCAACGCCCGGATCATCACCGCAGAACGCCTCGCCAACGCCCGGATCATCACCGCAGAACGCCTCGCCAACGCCCGAATCGTCACCACAGAACGCCCCGCCAACGTCCGAATGTCACCGCAGAACGCCTCACGGAGTCCCAAGGCTCACTCCCGGACTAGCTTGTCATTTTGCAGCTTGGTAATCTTGCGGCGGATAGGCATACTTAATGAAATGAAGAACAGGGCCAGAACGATGAGCAGCAGGCCCATGATAAGGTTGATTCTGTTGAGGGCGGTGGGATTGTTCACAAACATCAGGGATATATTAAAGACGCCAATGATCAGCTCCATCACCGCGAGCGAAATCCATAACCGGTATATTCTCTGATAATGCTTGATTTTGGAATCGGTATCCGAATAGATGGTGAAGGCACCCTCCGCTGCTTTTTTTCGAAAGATTACCCAGCGCGGGTTAACATATACAGTCTTGCCCGATGGCCGTTTACCGGCAGGCACACGCTCGGCCCCTGTCTCCTCCATGAACTGCAGGTATTCGGCAGACTTGGCTTTCTTCGGATCTTCCTCCAGCAGCTCAAGCCTGTAGATGTATTCCCCCGGGGCGCTCTCTTCAAATACATAACGGGCCCAGGAGTATTCGACAAGCGCAAGACCTTTGGCAGACATGTCATTCAGCCACTGCTCTTCCTTCTCAAAATCCGCGAAATATTTGCGTACCACATGACTCATTCCGGTTCGCCTCCTATTAGCTTTCTTCCATTAGACAACAGCTCATCGAGCCTGGTCATTTCGCTCAGCAGTGCAGATCTGCCTGACTCCGTAATCCGGTATTCCTTCTTGCGGGAATCCTGACCGCCCGCCAGCGGCTCAATCCAGCCCCGCTCGACCAGCGTGCCAAGCGCGCCATACAGCGTGCCGGCGCCAAGCTCCACGCGCCCGTTACTCAGCAGCTTCACATTCTGCATAATTCCGTAACCGTGCATCGGGGTGAAAAGTGACAGAAGAATATAATATACGCCTTCTGTCAGCGCCCCGTATTCATTGCTTCCTGACAACTGCCTCACCTGCCTTAGTCTTCTATTAACGGATCGTTGCATCAACTGACGTTATAGCAATTGCCGTTACATCGTCTGACGCTATATCGTCTACCGATATATGTATTATATCGGCAGCCGATATAGCAGTCAAGAGGATTTTGCGGAAAATACAAGCAAAAACAAAAACAAAAACAAAGCAAAAAGCAAAAAGCAAAAAGCAAAAAGCAAAAAGCAAAAAGCAAAAAGCAAAAAGCAAAAGCAAAAAGCATCCCCTTGCGATGGATGAAAAGCTCGCAAGGGGATGCTTTTTGGCCTGGATAGCGGACGAAGGGGGGACAATGCTGAAAAAATCATCCTGCATGACTTTGTTCATCTTGTTGCTGTAAGCCCCGGGAAACATCTCAGCTTAAGCCCCGGTAGTTTTTTTACCGAAAAATGTCTTCAGCGCCTGATAGACTTCCTTCTTATCCTTAATGACATAATGCATGAACTGCTCCTGCTTCAGGTGGCGGTAGGCAGACATCAGTGTGCTGCTGCGGTTGTACTGGTTCACTTCACCATAGCCGAACATGTTGCTGCGCTTCAGCAGTTCACCGATCAGCTTGACGCAGCGTTCATTGTCTGAGGTCAGGTTGTCGCCATCCGAGAAATGGAAGGGATAAATATTGTATTTGGCCGGCGGATAGCGGCTGTCGATAATCTCCAGCGCCTTCTGGTAAGCCGAGGAGCAGATGGTGCCGCCGCTCTCGCCGCGCGTGAAGAAGTCATGCTCGCTGACTTCTTTGGCCTCGGTATGATGGGCCAGGAATACAATGTCCACCTTCTCATACTGTCGGCGCAGAAAGCGGGTCATCCAGAAGAAGAAGCTGCGTGCGCAGTATTTTTCAAAAGTGCCCATGGAGCCTGAGGTGTCCATCATCGCAATAATTACGGCATTGGAATGGGGGACGGTTATGTCATCCCATGTTTTGTAGCGCAGATCGTCCGGGCTGATGCTGTGGATTCCCGGATTCCCGCTGCTGGCGTTGCGCCGGAGATTCTCCATCAGTGTGCGTTTCTTGTCGATGTTGGACATCATGCCTTTTTTGCGGATATCGTTGAAGACAATGGATTTGACCTCGATTTCTTCCTTGTCCTTCGGCTTCAGGTGGGGTAGCTCCATATCCTGGAACAGAATATCCTCCAGATCCTCAATATCCACTTCGGCTTCGACGGTATCCTGCCCGGGCTGATCCCCCGCCTTATCACCTTTGCCCGGCTGGGCGGACTGCGAATCGCGGCCGAGCACATCGCCTACCTGACTCTCCCCGTCCCCTTGGCCGACATGCTTCTGCTTGCGGAAATTATAGATAATCCGGTATTCATCCAGACTGCGGATCGGCACCTTCACTATCTGCTTGCCGCCCGACAAAATAATGTTCTCCTCAGTAACGAGATCCGGCAGATTGTCCTTAATGGCTTCTCTGACCTTTTGCTGGTGACGCTCCTGATCCTGATGGCCTTTGCGGTGAAGGGACCAGTCTTCTTTAGACACAACAAAGGCGTATGGACCGGTTGGCTGGGGCAAGGATGACCACCTCCCATGATTCTCTGAAATTGGTACAGGCTACGCTTGTGACGGGTGCGGCTGGTTGTAACTAAAGTATATTCATGGGGATGGGGGATATGTGAGCTGTATTATTCACTGATTTCCTCAATGAGCAGTTTATAGCTGTTCGAGCGGGCTTCGCCGGAGTATCTTCGTCCGTCTATCGTGAATAAATATAGGGCGGTCGAGGATCCCTGAAGCGATGTGCCCATATAATCTAGGTTGATTTTCACAAAATAAGTGAGGGTGACGGTCTGCCCGGGCTGTAGGGTTCCCAGAGCCACAGTTCCGCTGTACGGGGTTTCGGGTACAGTGATGGCGCTGATGGTAACGATATTCGGATCAATTACTGCTCCTTGCGGCACAATCCGGACCACAGAGACCTCTGCGGGATAATTCCCGCTGTTGGTGACAAGAATCCGGAATTCGGCAATGCTTCCAGGCTCGACAACCGGCGGCTCTCCTTGTATTTGAATGGAGACGATTGGCGAGAACAGCAGCGTAGTCACAGCATTGGTCCGGGTGATCTGCCGGACATTGCGTCCATCCGGAAGGGTGAATGTGTATTGGACACTGCCCTGGTTCTGAATGGCCGGAGTCTGGCGGATATCGGTGGCGCCCGGAATGGATACGAGACAATCTATCCTTACCGCCGAGCCTGCTCTTACCGTTCCGAGCGGAATGCCGTCCGCAGGCCGTATTCCCTTCTGGGGAACACCGTCAATATGGATGCTGTCCCAGATGAATAGAACACCTGCCGGAATGAAGTCGGTCAACAGAGCCTCTACAGCCAGATTTCCGTTGTTGCGCACGGTGAACTCATACCGCAGATTATCGCCGGGAGCGGCGCTGTAGAGATCTACCTTCAAGCTGGCGGATACTCCCGGCTGGACGATCGTTATGAGGACTGTATTGCTCTCAGCGGTATTCCTGCTGTCATTGACCTCATAGGTGACCACCGCCTTCGCCGGCAATACCGGGTCCGGAGGGATTGCGGCCACCCGCACACGGAAGGAAATCTCGGCAGCCGAGCCTGTACTCAAGGAACCCAGCCTGATGCCAAGGGCCGGATCGGCCTCGGGCTGGTAGACTCCGCCTGCAATGACGCTGCCGGGGATGAATATAGCACCTTCCGGAACCGGAATGGTCGCGATAATCCCGGCCAGTGGCCGGGTACCTTCATTTCTGAGCTGCAGTGTATACGTCACGGCATCGCCGACAAAGGTAGTGGGTGTGCTGGCAGAGAGAAGCGTGGACAACTGATAAGACAGCAGGGAGACAGTCACCGGGTTGGAGCGGACTTCGCCGCGTACCGTTCGTCCTTCGGGTGTGGAGAAGGAATAGGTGCCGACTGCCCTGTTATGCAAGGCCAGAGAAGGCGGGAGCGATACAACAATGACCTGGAAGGCGATCGTAACTCCGGTATGCGGAGAGAGAGTGCCCACCGGTATGCCGGAAGACGGAGTGACCCCCGGAAGGGGGACTCCGTCTCTAAGCACGCTGTTGGCAATAAAGGATACACCCGCAGGAAGGACATCAACGATGGTGACCAGTGCGGGCGTATTGCCGCTGTTCTTGGCGAATACGGTGTAGACGAGCGTCTCCCCCAGGGAGGCGCTCGTGTGATCTGTAAGCTTGAGAAGGGATAGAACAGGGCCCACGACGGGAGTATTGACGGTATTGGAATAGGTAATGGCGTTAATACCCTCTGCCGAGCTGAATAGGACCATAGACTGGTTGCTTACGACAGGTTGAAGCCGTGAGCCTTCTGTCATATTACAATGACCTGAACCTGGAAGGTTACTGTAGTGGACGCACCGGCGGCAATCGTGCCGATGACTATGCCGGCAGCCGGGTTCGCACCAGGGCGGAAGACTCCGTCTACGGCAACACTGCCAACGACAAATTGGCTGCCTGCCGGAATCGGGTCAACCAGTACAACATTGTTAACGGGAACGATACCGTTATTGGTCACAACAATGGTATAGGTAATAATGTCGCCAACTACCGCATCGATTGCAGGAGTGCTCTTGACTGCTGTTACGTCCGGTGAAGAGACAGGGATAATCAGCGTATTCGACAGTGCAGAACCTGAGAGCAGACGGCCATCCGGCGGTGTGAAGGTGAAGGTGGCGGCGGCCTGGTTCACGAGCTGCTGAGGAGAAGGCAGGGAAGCTACCGTGACCTGCAGGGTGACTGTCACGAGGACTGTAGCTCCGGCTGCAACGGTGCCGAGAGTAATGCCGGTAGTCGGGTCTGCACCCGGAACAGGCTGGCCGTTGACCAGTACGCTGTTCGGAATGAATACAGCTCCCGGCGGGATAGAATCCGTTAAGGTTACGACAGCTGGCAGATTGCCTGAATTGGTAACGCTGAAGGAATAGGTCACGGTATCTCCAACCGTCGCATTGGCCGTATCCGCAGCTTTTACAATGCCGATGATCGGCTGGAATACCGGAGTAATGAGATTGTTGGAATAAGATGCGCCAGAGAATGCACCGGAAGTGAAGCTTACCGAAGCCTGGTTGTTCAGTATCGCCGGATTAGGCAAGGAGTTGACCAGAATATTGAATGTAACCAGGACTGTCGCACCCGGGGCCACTGTTCCCAGTGAAATCCCGTTAGCCGGATTCGCTCCCGGCAGCGGAGTACCGTCCACAACTACGCTTCCGGCAACAAAGGAAGAGCCGGCCGGAATCGGGTCGCTCAGTACAACATTATTGATCGGCGCTATGCCGCTGTTGGTAACGCTGATGCTGTATGGAACGGTATCTCCCGGAACTGCATCGGTTACAGTAGTGCTTTTGACAACGAGTACATTTGGCGATGATACCGAAATCTGATTGATGTTCGAGCTGGCTGACTGGTTGAAGGTCCGTCCGTCAGGAAGCGTATAGCTGAAGGCGATGATGGCCTGATTACTGAGCTGCTGGCTGGCTGGCAGTGTGGCAATGACAACAGAGAATGTTACCGCCAGCGATGCACCTGCAGCAACCGTACCCAGAGGGATTCCGGTGGCGGGATCTGCACCCGGTGCCGGGAAGCCGTTGATCAGCACGCTGTTAGGAACAAGCGTTGTACCTGCAGGAATCGTATCGGTAAGTGTGGCAGCAGCTGCATAGTTACCCGAATTGCTGACATTGACAGTATAAATAATGGTGTCTCCGACCGTTGCAATGGCAGAATTTGAGCTCTTGGCTGCTGCGATAATCGGCTGGAAGACCGGAGTGGTCACAATGTTCGAGAAGGCAACACTGGACAGTGCACCGGAAGTGAAGCTGACCGATGACTGATTGTTAAGCACTCCCGAGACAGGCAGGGACGTTACAGTCACACTGAAAACTACAGTTACTGAAGCGCCTGGAGCGATGCTGCCAATGGTTACCCCGGTAGAAGGTGAAGCGGCCGGACGAGGGACGCCGTCTACCACTACACTGCCGGGAACGAAGGCCGTTCCTGCAGGTAAGGCATCTGTAAATACGACATTGTTAACGGTAGCGATTCCGTTATTGGTCAGAACGACCGAATACGTAATGGTATCGCCAACATTGGTAGCGGTGGTTGTGGTCGATTTGACGACCGCGAGATTCGGATTCGAGACAGGGATGGTCACTGTATTGGTGAGGACCGATCCGCCAAGGGTTCTTCCGTCAGGCAAAGTGAAGCTATAGGCTACCGTCCCCTGATTCACCAGTGTTTGTGGTGTAGGCAGTGAAGTGATCACCACCGAGAATGAGACGGCAACGGTTGCGCCCGGAGCGATGCTTCCTGCAGCGATGCCGGTGGTGGGATTGGCCTGCGGCAGAGGCAGCCCGTTGATCAGAACACTGTTTTCCTCAAAAGTAGTCCCGGCTGGGATGTTGTCCGTTACTGTCAGGCTTGCTGCGTAGTTGCCTGTATTGCTGACATTTATGGTGTAGGTTACTGTATCACCCACTGTTGCATTCGCGGTATTGGCAGATTTGACGGCAGCAATATTCGGCTGGAAGACGGGAACCGCCACGGGGTTCGAGAAGGTGGAGCCTGTAAAGATACCGGAGGTGTATGTTACAGTCGCCTGATTATCAATTGAAGTATCTGCCGGTACCGATGTTACCGTAACACTGTAGGAGACAATTGCGGAAGCACCGGATGCCAGTGTGCCAATGGGAATTCCTGTAGAAGGATGGGCATTTGGAAATGGCACGCCATTTACAGATACGCTGCCCGGCACGAAGGCTGCCCCATCTGGCGTTGGATCGCTGAGCACTACATTATTAACCGGGTCTATTCCGTTGTTCGTGATGCTTACCGAATAGGCGATAGTATCGCCCAGTGCCACCGAGGTTGAAGTCGTGCTCTTAACAACCGCCAGATTGGGTGCGGACACAGCGATCGTTACAGTGTTGGAGACGGCGCTTCCGTTCAGCAGCCGCCCGTCCGGCGGTGTGAAGGTGTAGGTGGCAGCCGCCTGATTCACTAGCTGCTGCGGCGATGGCAGGGAGACAATGAAGACGGTGAAGCTGACAGACACACTGGCGCCGGGAGCGACAACTCCGACAGCAATGCCTGTATCCGGTGCCGCGCCCGGCTGAGGGAAGCCGCCGACAATGACACTGTTGGGATCAAAGGCGGTGCCGGCCGGGATATTGTCCGTTAACGTTACATTGGCTGCAACGTTGCCGGTATTGCTGACAAGAATGGTATAGATGACCGTGTCGCCGACAGTGGCGTTCAGGTCATTGGCGCTTTTGACCAGAGAAATTTGCGGCTGCGTTACCGGTGTGGTAGTGACGTTGGAAGATGAAGAGCCGGAGAAGACCCCGGAGGTGAAGCTGACGGTTGACTGGTTATTGACCTGTGAAGGAATCGGCATTGTTATCCTCACCTCGAATGTTACGGCAACTGAAGCCCCAGGGCCCAGACTGCCGATTGGAATGCCGGCGGACGGAACTGCCAGCGGCTGGGAGACGCCGCCTACAATTACGGTTCCGGGAATGAAAGCCGCATTCTCAGGCAGAGGATCGCTGAGAATGATATTGCTGACAGATGTAATACTGTTGTTGGTCAGCACGGAGGTGAATGTAAGAATGTCGCCGGTTACGGCGTCGATGGCATTCACGCTTTTGACAACACTGACATTGGGGGCAGAGACGGGAACAGTCAAAGCGTTCGATACGGTATTTCCGCCGAGCTGCCGTCCGTCCGGCAGCGTGAAGGTATAGGAGGCGGCCGCTGAATTGATCAGCTGCTGGTTCGGTGGCAGTGACGTAACGGTAACCAGAAAACTGACGGTGACGCTGTCTCCGGGAGCAAGCGGGCCTACCGGAATTCCGGTCAGCGGGCTGAAGCCGGGCAGCGGTGTTCCGCCTACGCTTACACTGTTGGTCTCGAAGACTGTTTGCGGCGGCAGAATGTCGGTCAGATTCAGGGTTGCGGCAATATTGCCGGTATTGCTGGCGAATATGGAGAAGGATAGCAGACTGCCCACCGAGGCTTGTGCAGGGCTGGAGCTTTTGACTAGCCCAATCACCGGGGTGAAGACTGGAGTAAGTATAGTGTTCGAAAGAGCTGTTCCACTGAATGCACCCGCTGTGAAAGAAGCACTCGCCCGGTTGTTCAGCTGAGGCGGGCTTGGAACAGAAGTGGCGTTGACCTGGAAGACTACAATACTCGTTGCTCCGGCAGCAAGCGTACCCAGGGCGATCCCGGCATTCGGATTCGCAGACGGTACAGCAGCCCCGTTCACCGTGACGGTTCCCGCTACAAAGGCGCTCCCGGCAGGGGCGGGATCGGACAGAACGACATTGTTAACCGCCACACCGCTGGGGTTGGATACCGACACGGTGTAGGTGAGATATTCCCCTACTGCTATAGCGGTGACATTGGCGCTCTTGAGGAGCGTGATGTTAGGTGCAGATACCGGAATGGTAACCGTGTTCGACACACTTCCGCCGGACAGGGCACGTCCGCTGGGCAACTGGTACGTATAGCTGCTGCTTCCCTGGTCGGTCAAGGTTGCCGGAGACGGCAGAGATTGAACCGACGTCAGAAAAGTCACCGTAAAGCTTGCCCCGGGTGCTACGGACCCCAGCGGGATTCCGCTAACGGGTGAGTCTGCCGGTCGGACAACGCCATTCACCGTAACACTTCCGGCAACGAAGAAGGACCCGGCCGGAATCGTGTCGGTCAAGCTCACCGTTGCGGCGATATTGCCTGTGTTCCTCACTACCAGCGTATACTGCACATTGCCCCCGACCGTCGCGCTGCCCGGACTCGCGCTTTTGACGATACTGATTACGGGTTGAAATACAGGGGTTAGGGTTGTATTCGATTGGGTGATTGCATTAAATGCTCCTGAGCTGTACGAAGCGGACGACTGGTTGGAGAGCTGGCCGCTTCCCGGCACGGAAGTGACATTCACCTGGAACGTAACGGTTACACTGGCTCCGGGAGCGATGGTTCCGATGGTAATCCCGGAAGCCGGATCAGCAGTCGGCCGTGCACTACCTGCTACAGTGACACTTCCCGCCACAAAGGTGCTGCCGGGGGGGATCGGATCAGAGAGTACGGCATTCGTGACTGCGACAATTCCGTTGTTAGTGACCACCGATGTATACACCAGGGTGTCACCTACGGCCACATCCGGGAAGCTGGCGCTTTTGACAATAGCGACACTCGGCAGCCTGACCGGTATGGTCAGCGTATTGGAGGCTGCTGTTCCGGGAACGGTCCGGCCGTCGGGAACGAGAAAGGTATAGGCTGCCGTGGCCTGATCGACCAGCTGCGGAGGCGAGGGCAGACTGTTTACCAGAACACGAAATTGTACAGTTGAGGTTCCTCCGGCAGCAATGGTGCCAATAGGGATGCCGGCGGCGGGATTGCCTGCAACCGGAGTGCCGTTGACCGTAAAGCTTCCCGGAACATAGGTGCTGCCCGCAGGAATATTGTCAGTGAGTGTAGTTGTGGCGCCGATATTACCGGTGTTTGCAATCTGGAGCGTATAGATAATCTGATCACCGACGGTAGCGTTGGTAGTATTTGCGCTTTTGACGATGCCAAGAACCGGAGAATAGACCGGCAGCGAGCTTGTATTGGAGGGAATAACCCCGCTCACAATCGGGCCGCCCGCTACGCTCTGGAACGTAAATGCGGCATTGGCTGTGTTGGCGACAATTTGTGTGCTTGGCAAGGATGTAACCCTGGCTTGATATGTAATCGTGATTGAAGTACCCAGGGCCAGAGATCCGAGAGGGATGCCGGATGTTATGTCAAAAGCCGGCCGGGAAACCCCGGCTACCACTACACTTCCAGCCACAAAGGTCAGACCAGGCGGCAGCGTATCCGACAGTACGACACTGGCTGCACTTGCTGTACCGGTATTGCTGACGGTCACGGTGTAAGTGACCAGATCACCAACGATCGTTCCGGCGACATTAGCGGTTTTGGTTAACGAAATCTTGGGGGCATTAATATCAATCTGCAGCCCGTTAGCATTAACCACGTAAGCATCGCCTGAGGTAGTCAGTGTCAGCAAAGCCGAGGACTGATTGTTAACCAGGCGCGCACCAACATCCACGTTCGTGATATCCCAGCCCTGCCTGCCGCCGACAATGTTGGAGCCTGGACTGCCGTTAGTCTGGTTGCGGTTTCCGAATGTACCGGTGGTATTCAGGTTGCCGGTATCATTATTGATCTGTGAAGCGAAGAAGTTGTTCGCAAAGTTGTTAGGTCCTGACAAAGCGACCTGGGTGGCAGAGGTAGGGCCGAAGAGCGCCTGATCCCCTGAGCGGTTGGCATCTCCTTCCTGGGCACTGAACATGATGCGGCCGCCGAGTGCTCCTGTAACGGGTGTGGCAAATCCGGTAATCGTTGTGACAACCGGGGCAGAGGTGGACTGGACAAGTACGGCCCCCGCCCGCAGAGACATATTGCGGAAAGGAAGTGACGGGTTCTGGTAGATGACAGCGAGCGTCCACCCCGCATGGTTGGCAGTCGGATCACCGGGAATAACGATGGTGCCGACTACACCGGCTGTGATATAGGTTCCGGCTCCCGAGGCTTGAATAATGCTGGTAACACTGGCGGAACGGACATAAGCGAGTGCTCCGCTTCCGAGATCTACGGAATTGGCGGTGGCTGCATCGGGAGATACGCTGACCGTGTTCCCAAGCGGTGTTGTGAAGGACACAGGATTGTTAATTGCCGCAGTCAGATTGACCGTGCCGTTAACATAAGTTCCGCCCCAGATCAGTTCTGCATACAGGACCGTGCTCCCCGCCGGAAGCACCAGGACCGCTGCTGAACTGTTGCTCTGGTACAGATTTGTAGTGCCAGCAGGATAAGTGCCGAATATGGAGGCTGTATTCACTGTGGAGAAGGCCCCGATACTATCCTGGGTACCCGGAACCCCAAGCGTATCGGACCGGCTTAACCCCAATGTATTGCCTGTAAAAGTAATGGCACCTGTTGCATTAACCGTAGACCGAACGACTAGAGGAATGATTTTCACCTCCTTTTGGGAGTGCTGAATTCAAATTGGAAGACAACGAAAAAAAGCAGACCGACTCCTGCTTGAGGTCGATGTGCCATCTTTCTTGTGTGGTATTAGCCTATGTGCGGTGCAGGGCATTATTGTATGTCCATTTGCGATTCTTTTTTACTAATTTTGTCTGTTCTGTGACCGGAGCCGGCGTTGGAACAGCGCGCGCGGTTCCGGATAGACTTTTCGGCTCATTGCTTCCAGCTCTTCCCGGCTGATCTCCTGCTTAATTACGGCAAAATGATACATGATTTCATGGACGACGTTGGATTGCAGCGTCTTGAGCACCTCCAGCTCCTCCGTCTCATAGAGCGAGTCGTCAAAAGGATATTGATAGAACAGCTCCATCCGCAGCAGTCTGAAATCGAACGGCGGCGCAGGAGCCGGATAGTCCGGAATCTCCGGGGAGATTGGGCTGAGAGAAGGCTGAAAAAAGCTGCCGGTCAGATAACGGGGTGTATATTCGTCAAACTTCTGTTTGAACATAGGGTTGGAGATATGCGGAAAACTATGGGCATAGGGTGAGAGAATGCAGATGACCGCTTTATGCGTGCTGATTCTGTGAATCTCGGACAATGCTGCAAACAAGTCGTTTACATAGGGCATTACCCGGCTGGCCATCACGAATTCGGCGGTATTATCAGGCAGGGGAATGCCCTCGCAAATATCGCAGACAATATCCACACCGGGGTATAACTTGCGGTCGATTCCCAGATAACCGGATTCTTTGCCGGGACCGCAGCCGATATCGATTCTCAGGGGAGATCACTCCTTCAAGTTGCTGAATAAGGCTCTCCATCATTGTATTAAATCTGCGGTTCTGTGCGTACGGCGGATGCCCAGCCCCGTCCGGCAAGTTTATGCCCCCCGGCCTTTGGGGTAATCGTTAATAAGGTAAGCAGCACACTCAGGGCTTACCGTGAGATATGGAGGAGGTAAGGCTATGAGATCACAACGTTCGCTGCCTGCTATCGCAGCAGTCGCTGTATTAATGCTGGCCTTAACCGCCTGCGGCGGGAACCATCCGGCTGAAGCGCCGGGGCTACCCTCAGCAGGCCCGTCATCTGCACCTGTAGAGAGCGCAGCTGCGCCGAGCCCCAGCCCTGCTCTCCCGCCAAGTCCTACCGGAGCTGCAGAGGCACAGGTTATTCAGGGATCCGGCGTTTATATCGGACAGATTGATAATCATTCCGTAGAGATTGAGACTGAAGAAGGACCCACAGCCTTTGAGCTGGGTGCCGGCACGGAGGATGCGCCGGAGCTGCTCGAAATGGATGATGCCGTTGTTTTTGCGTATGTGGAAAAAGTGGTCGGAAGCGATGGGACCGCAGTTCAGCGTGTGTTGTCCAGCCTGTCCAAGGCAGAGGGCGGAGGGGCCGCACCGGCAGCCAGTGCGCTCCCGGATACTCAGACCTTCAGGCTGACACTGGAAGGGATGGAGGAAGAGAAGACGGCGGCACTTGCCGCCGGAGAAGGGTACTCCCTGTATGTATTCGATATCTTCAGCTTTGACGCGGCCAGCGGCAAGCTGGCGATGAAGGTAGACCCGGGGTATTACGCCGAAATTATCAAGCTTCCTGCCGATTTCGATCTGGATGCCATAGAGCAGGAGGGGAAGGCTGAGCTTGCGGCTACAGGCAAGGTTACAGCGCTTACCCGGGAAGAGCGGGACCGGCGGATGTCCGGCATCCGCTTGTATCTTACCGCAATGGGCTCTGGCCTGACCCGCCAGGTTGCCGTGAAGGAAGTTGATGGCCAAGGCTATCTGATCAAGCTGAACATCCCGCAGCGGGAAGCCTCGGAAGGCTTCGGGCCGCATGTGTATGCTTCACTGGATTCACTGGTTAATCAGTAAAGCGCAGAGCAGCGAAGCGGCACCGCCAGCTTAGAAGATAAGAAGGCATAGGCTTCGCCATCCATTATCCTAATCTTTACCGCGGAAACGGTAGTGTCCTTATTAAAGGGCGCTACCGTTTTCACTTGCCTGCGGCATGATTCAACCTCCAAAAGATTATTTTATTGTAACCGGTTTGCGAGAAACTTTTACCCGTGATCTTACGTCAAAGAGATAGAAATAGATGAGATTTTTTTCCTATCTGGGAGGATGAGTTTGTGAAGAAGTTATGGATTTCTATTGTAGTGGGGTTGCTGATAGTTCCGTTACTATTTCAAGCCCCGGCCAAGGCGGCAGTCACACCGATCCGCATCATTATTGACGGAGTCCAGTTGTCTACGGAGCAGCCTCCGGTAATGGTGAACGGACGGACGATGGTGCCGCTGCGTGCAATCTTCGAAGCCTTCAATGCCGCTATCAAGTGGGATCAGAAGACGCAGACTGTAACGGCGGTGCAGGAGGATACAACGGTTATATTGAAGATCGGCTCCAAGACAGCTACGATTAATAATCGGTCTGTAAGCCTGGATGTGCCCGGTCAGAATTTGAAGGGCAGAACTATGGTTCCGACGCGGTTCGTAAGTGAAGCGCTGGGCCGGGAAGTGGGCTGGAATCAGACCACCAAGGTTGTGACGGTAACCACCCCGGTACCGGCCGGTGTTAATACTGCTCCGGTATCCGGCGTAACCACGCAGGATATCAGTGATTTCGGTGACGGACGCGACCTGCAGATCAGCTTCAACCGGGTGGCCGATGAGTCCCTGGTGGACCATTACCGCGTTCTGATCGTCAAAGCGGGGAATTCGCTTGATCTGTCGTCAGCACTGGCTATACCCGCATCTAATTACTCCTCAGTTATGGTAACAGGCGCCAATCCTGTGGTTAAACTGACGGCTGCTTCGAGAACGGCAGATGGAGAAGTACTTAAAAGCAGTCAAGGGTATATAGCTTATGTCCTTACGGTAGGCAAAGGAAGTAACATCAGCGCGCTTTCCGGCAGTTCCTCCACCCTTACTCTGACCAATAATATTGCACCGGTAATAAGCAATGTACAAGTGACCGATAATGGCGATTACGGTGACGGGCGCGATCTGTCCGTCAGCTTCAACAAGCTGGCAGATGAGACCAAGATAAGCTCTTACCGGATATTTGTGGTTAAAGCGGCTAATTATTCAGCCTTTAATCTGGCCAAAGCCAATTCTGTCGTCAGTGCCTATTACACCCAAGTCACCAAGACAGGTGCTAATCTTACCCAGATTCTTTCCTCAGGAGCCAGGGATACAGACGGAGCACTGATTCAGACGGGGGTAAGCTACCGGGTATTCGCCATGGCAGTGGACAGCAGCAATACCGCCAATAATGTGTTATCCGCTGCTTCGTCTCCGGTTACCCTATCCAGCATCGGGATCTCGAGCCTGTATGTCACTGACGTTAACGACTATAATGACGGCCGTGACCTGAAGGTGTCCTTTACCCATGCCGCTGACGAAACGTATATCAGCCAGTACCGGATTCTGGTGGTGCCTACATCCTATTACAGCAGCTACAGCCTGTCTGAGGCGAATAATGTATCGGGAGCCAACTATACTGCTGTGAGCACTTCCGGTTCTTCTACCAGTCTAGTGCTGACCTCGTCCACCAGAGATGTGCGCGGGACGCTGCTGAAGAGCGGAATCAATTATAAAGTGTATATTTTATCAATCAGAAGCGGGGGTAATGCAGGGTCGAATATTCTTTCTCCTGCCTCTGCCGAAATTACGCTATGGAATGATTTCAGCATGAGTGCTGCGACTAACCTGAGTGTGACTGACGTTAACGATTATGGGGATGGCCGCGATCTGAGGGTGTCATTCACCCATGCCTCAGATGAGACTTATGTCAGCCAGTACCGGATTCTGGTGGTGCCTACATCCTATTACAGCAGCTTCAGCTTGTCTGACGCGAATAATGTATCAAGTGCAAATTATTCATCAGTAGGTACATCGGGCTCCACGACCAGCCAGGTATTAACCTCCTCCGCCAGAGATGTGCGCGGGAATCTGCTTAAGAATGAGATCAGTTACCGGGTGTATGTATTATCTATTGGAAGCGGAAGTTACGCGGGGTCTGGTGTGCTTTCGTCAGCTTCATCGGTAATTACGTTGTTGAATTCCTCAAGTGTGAGTGCAGTTTCCGGCCTCGCTGTCAGCGATGTTACGGATTTCGGTGACGGCCGTGATCTGAAGGTGTCCTTTACTCATGCTTCGGATGAAACCTACATCAGAGAGTACCGGATTCTGGTGGTGCCTACTTCCTATTACAGCAGCTTCAGCTTGTCTGATGCGAATAATGTCTCCACGTACACATCAGCGGGTACCTCCGGCAATAGCACCAGCATAATTTTAGACGCCTCAGCCAGAGATGTGCGCGGTACTACAATCAAAGATGGAATCAGCTATAAAGTGTATGTGTTGTCCGTCGGAATTGCGAATTATGCAGGCCCGAACGTGTTGTCGGGAGAATCGTCAGTAATTACCCTGGCCGGCAAAACCCCGCTCACCTCTGTTACGAATGTAACTTATAGTGTGGACAAAGGTAACCTTCTGATCGGCTTCACCAAATCATCGAACGAGGCTAATATCCTGGAATACCGGGTATACGTAGTCCCTTCCAAGCAAGGGTTTGGTGCAGCGGATGCGCTCGGAGTGCCGGCTTCACAGTATAAGGCGGTGGCTCCAAACGGCTCGAATCCGACAGTTGCAGCTGCAGCCAGAGATGTGAACGGAAATGCAATTGCCAGCGGGATTAAATACAAGGTGTATGTTCTTGCCGTAGCCAATAATTATGGTGTGCAGAATGGCGGTCTTTCAGATTCAAGCGAGGAGTTTGAGCTATAACTGCCGGTTCTAAGCTGTGAAAAAAGCTGGAAAACACAAACACAGCACGTCTCCAGTAAATGGGGAGGTGCTGTTTTTTTTTGTGATTCATTACGCCTGCCTAGGCAGCGCCTGCATTCACCAGAACCATGGAAATCAGCAGCATGAACACCAGCAGGATAACGGCGTTAATGATGGTCCCGAGGACTGCGAATACCTTACGGCGTCTGCGGAGCGTAAGACCGACAATGCCGGTGACCGCTCCGATCACATTAACAGCAGCCAGGATCAGCACGGATAAGCCCAAATACATAATCGCTTCCGCTGAATCGGCAATCAGCTTATTATTCTCATTCATGATGGAGGAAGCCTGTGCACCAACATACACAAACGCAATTGCATAACCGACCAGAGTAACCAGAGCGATGACAAAAGAAGCAATGCCGGGGCCTGAGTGCTTGAAGTCACGTTTGTTCTCCTGATACACGTATGCTGGATCAGCAGGTATTGGCTGTTCTGATGAGCCCCATTCTGCGGGCCGGGATCGTGCGGTTTCCGGTTTGGGTGGAGGATTATGGTCCATGGGCTGCACTCCTTGGGATAAAAGATTGATAGTATCACTTTTCCATAAGATGGCTCTAAAAGCAAGTATTGCGGCAGAATTATCCGTAAATCCTGCTGCTGGAAATCAGCCATGCGGATACGTTAAGATAGGAGGAGTTCAAGAGACAAAGGAGCTGTATATCCATGCAACGAAGATTGGTAGCCTGGGGAGCTGTGCTGGCTATGCTGTCCGTGGGAATCGGAGCGTTCGGCGCACATATGCTGAAGGCTGTGATCAGTGAAGAGTACCTGAAAGTGTACGAGACCGGTGTCCAGTATCATATGGTTCATGCACTGGCTCTGATTCTTATCGGCCTGGCAGCAGGCCAGTGGGGAGAGAGTGCCCGGCTTGCCTGGGCGGGCCGGCTGATTGGGGCGGGAATTATTCTGTTCTCCGGCAGCCTGTATATCCTCAGCACCTCCGGGATCAAAATTCTTGGAGCCATTACACCCATCGGCGGCGTATGCTTCCTTGCCGGCTGGATATGCTTTGCCGTGGAGGCTTTCTCGCGTAAGGACTAACAAACAAGCACCCGTTTCCGGAATCCCGGGCGGGTGCTTGTTTGGGCTTGCTTACAAGAATTCGTCGATTTCATTGAGATTGAACGTGTACACCTGCTTCTCGTCAACATGGTACACGCTTAGCGAGTTAGCGCCTTCATCAAAGTTCAGAATACGGCAGGGCATCGATACCTGCTTCCCGTGCCGGTTCGCTCTCAGCCGGACCAGCTGGTTATTCTGAATATACAGCCTGATCTTGCCGAACACGTCTGCCGGCGTTTCCGCCGGTGTCACAACAGGCGGTTTCTTGACGGGAGGTCTTTCGGCTGGCTTGTCCGCTGGCTTCTGTGGCAATTTCACTGAAACCGGAGCTGGAGTAAAGGAATCGTTCTTTAGAGCCAACTTTGCAGACCGCAGCAGAGTGTCTATAGTTCTTCCAAGCTCCAGACCGGAGTTAATGTTGAAATCTGTGATTTTATCGCTGTTGTTCAACATTTCAAGTAAGTATTGCAGTGCAAGCGGGTTAGTACGGGCATTAATCAGGATGTCGACATTGAAGAGATAGTTGCCGTCGGTGTGTTGTAGTTTCTTGTCCATTAATCCCCCAGCTTTATCGTTTAACACGATTCATTAAGTATTTATAAAGTATATAAACTATACCATTAAACAAGCAAAATTTATATACCCTCCGGCAGAGAATTAAGGACTTATGACCCCTCTAATTTATAAAGGAACTAGGACCATCGTCCACACGCCGTTGTAGCAGGACGCATAACTTAGATCGTGGAACGTGATAATAGGAGGTGCTGCAAATGGTAACATTGGAGCCTGTACAGGTGGGTGATTATGTCCTGGTCGGGGTTGAAGTGAAGCTGCCCAAAACTACGCTGCTCAGCATCAGCACAAGCCGGGGATATATCATGTGCGGGGCGCTGGATATAGGACTGCTCAATAATACGCTGAGTGACCGGCAGATTATTGCTGCACGGGCAGTAGGGGTGCGCACATTGCCGCAGCTGCTGGCTGCCCCTCTGGAATCCGTTACAATAGAGGCGGAGAAGCTTGGCATCGTTCCGGGAATGACTGGGGCGGAAGCCCTGCTTCTGATGGTGTAGGACAGCAGACTGGATGAGTGTCAACAGGGGGGCCATCGGCCCTCCTTTTGTCTGAGTAGGAGAATAATAATAATTCCTGTTGTTTCACATGTCCCGGAGCATAAGGCAAGGACTCTTGGCTCATCCTACGGGTTAGGACCGGAAGCTGCAGGATGCGGCGGGGAAAAAGCTGCTTGTCCCGTGTCCTCCTTTGTTTCGCCCTGCGGGCAGAAGGGTAAATGGAGAATAGACTACTGCATAGCCGGATGATGGACAAGCAGCCGGCAAAATATATGGATAAGGAAGGGATCAACTCATGGCTAAAGCATCAAACAAAGTAAATACCGCTTCATTGGAACAAGTACTTAACCGTCAGGTAGCTAACCTCAACGTTCTATATGTGAAAGTGCATAACTATCACTGGTATGTGAAAGGTGAGCAGTTCTTTGCCCTGCATGTGAAGTTTGAAGAATTGTACGATGATATCACGCTCAAAATGGACGAGGTTGCCGAGCGCCTTCTGAGTATCAAAGGCAGTCCTGCAGCGACGATGAAAGAATATTTGGAAATTGCCACTATTCAGGAAGCAACCGGCAAGGAAGATGCACGGGGTATGGTGCAGGCACTCATCGAGGATTTCGCTACAGTAGCGGAAGAATTGACTGAAGGCATCGAACTGGCGGAAGAAGTCAGCGATCAGCCGACTGCCGACCTGTTCATCAAGATCCGCACTGATCTTGAGAAGAACCAATGGATGCTGCGCTCTTTCCTGGGCTGAGTGATAGCTGGTTAATCCTTGCTGTGTAAGTTTGAGACAAAAGTATAAACAAAGCCTCCCCTGGGATAATACCATGCGGGAGGCTTTGTTTATGCTACGAACTAAAGAAGAGAGTTCATTTAATATTGCAGCAATGAATGTATTCAGTTCAGTTCCAAGTGGAAATTCAGTAATAGTTGTATATTGTGCAGTTAAAAACAGCGAAAAGGGCTGCCCGCATCTTATAACTGTATTCTGTACAACTAAATCTGCCCGAATGGGTGAGAACCAAGGTCCAAAGGCAGTTTAATTGTACGAAATACAACTAAACGGATAATCGGCTGGAAATCAGACGTTTTAGTTGTACAAAGTACAACTAAGCATACGCATATACCGGAATAGGGTCACTGCAAGCAAACCATCAGCAAGCGATTTACAAAATTAGTTATCACTAGTGTAAATCAGATGCTGTTTAAGGAGCTCCAAATGTTCACCGCAGTGACGGCTAAGCTTCAAGTTCAAATCTTAAGTAAGCCTTATACAGACTAGGAGCTCTCGTCATTTTTAATCATAGTGTCACTATGACTAATCACCGTTTGAATAAATTTCAGTGAAGCCTGCAGTTCCGCCTCCGAGAAGGTGTTCAAACCCTGAATAAAGCTCTGCTCAAGGCTTTCATGCATCTCGGCGTGAACGATGAAGAGCTGCCTGCCTTTGGGCGTAAGGCTGAAATAAACTTCTTTCTTGTTGTCATTCATCCGGCTGCGCTTAATACAGCCTTCCTGGAGGAGCTTGCCGCTGATTTTTGTAATGCTCGCCTTGGACAATTTCATTTTTTCCGCAATCGAGGTGCTGTTAATGGGCTCGTGGCTGCCGATGCAATCAATGACATGAATGCTCGTCAAAGAGTTTGAAGTGAAAGTCAGCCCGTACTGGCGGGTAAGATCAGCGAAAGCGTCGAGCTCGGATGCAAATAGCTGTTCATTTAGATGCGTTAAGTGGAGTAATCGGCCATACAGCAGCCGCTTAAGTCCTTCGGATGAGTTCATAAGGCTGGGCATCTCCCTGTTATGTAAAATTATCTTTATCCTACCCCGAAATTATTCACTTGTAAACTAACGTGTGATTTCGCTGATTAGCTATTAAAGCTCAGTCTATTTTCTAATAATTAGATTGACAGCTATGTTATTGCGAAATATAGTTTACTGGTAAACAATTTAAAATTGTTGAATGTTAACAATTTTCCGGGGAGGATAAGGATGATGAATGTGTCTCAAGCGATAAGAGAACGGCGGACCATTCGGAAATTCAACGCAAAGCCGGTCGAACAAGAAGTGATCGTTGCTTTGCTGAATGAGGCGGCAAGCCTGTACGAAGCTGAGGGGACGCCGCATTGGCGCTGTCTTTATTTCGGCACACCGGAGTCACGTGAAGAGCTGGCTGAGAGCATGATTGCCAAGGTGAAGGATAGTCATCTGGGAAAACTCCTTCCTGCCAGGATGACCGGATTTCTAAAAAAACAAATCACTGCTACTCCCGCCCACATCATTTTCATCGCTGAATCCGCCGAAACGCAGCGGCAGCGCGACGAAAATTACGCCGCCGTCTGCAGCATTATGCAGAATGTTCAACTGCTGGGCTGGGAACAAGGGCTAGGAATGCTGTGGTACACGGATTCCATGTTTTGCAGCGGGTCATTTTTTGAGAAAATGGGCTTGAAAGAAGGAGAACGGTTCGCCGGTATGCTGGAAATCGGATACTTTGAGAAGACGCCGAGGGCCCGGAAAAGAACGCCGGCAGAGGAGAGCTGGAGTATAATAGGTGAGGACGACAGATTCCATCCGGATCTCAACCCTGTTTCTCCGCAAAGCGTCCTGAAACTGCTCAACGAGGCTGTATGGGCGCCTAATGACGGAATGAGAGAACCCTGGCGTTTTATCTATGTAACGGGTGGTCAAGCTGCCCGGAAACTGCGATCCTCTGGAGAAGAAGCTTCAACACCGTTCCTTATGGTCGTAGCCACGGAGGAATCGGATCTTCACCGGCAGGAAGAGGATTATGCGGCGGTGTGCTGTCTGATCCAGAACTTTCAACTGCTGGCCAAGTCCGAGCCATGGAACCTGCGCCGCCTGATTCCGGAATGGATTTATGACACGGAGCAGTGCAGTTCGTTTGGAATTCGCCCCCGGGAACGGATCGTTGCTGTGCTTGAACTGGGGGGAGACAAGAAAGTCTCTAATGCCGTGTCTGCTCCAGTGGTTGTCGAACAGTACAGCGGGGGGAGCGGTCCCGGGCAATAATCACTATTATTAGCTGTAGATACAGGCGACAGAGTAATAAAATTATAAGTCGGTATTTGTAAAAATCGGACCTTTGTAATAAAATTAGTGAGAATCATTGATAATCAACCTGATTCAATTTATAATAATTACAATGTGATATAAAATCTAATTGCTTGTAATCAGGGAAATCCTGTGACAATACAACTTTCTGATTTCGCAAATCGATCAATGGAGGGAATAATAATTATGGCAGCAGATTTTGTCATTGAGGGACTGAAAGCGACGATTGAAGGAAAAGAAATTCTGAAGGGGATCAACCTTCAAATGAAAGGCGGAGAAATCCACGCCATCATGGGACCGAACGGTACTGGTAAAAGTACTTTGGCCTCAGCCCTGATGGGTCATCCGAAGTATGTGGTTACAGAAGGCACAGCCGTGCTTGAAGGTGAAGATCTGCTGGAGATGGCGGTTGATGAACGCGCCCGTGCCGGCCTGTTCCTGGCTATGCAGTATCCGAGCGAGATCAGCGGGGTAACCAATTCCGACTTCCTGCGCAGTGCAATTAATTCCCGTCGTGAAGAGGGCAGTGAGATTTCCCTGATCCGTTTCATCCGGCTGATGGAAGCTAAGATGAAGGAACTGGATATGAATCCTGAATTCCTGCACCGCTACCTGAACGAAGGCTTCTCCGGCGGTGAGAAGAAACGTAATGAAATTCTCCAAATGATGATGCTGGACCCTAAGATCGTCATTCTTGACGAAATCGACTCCGGCCTTGATATTGATGCACTCAAAATTGTTGCCGATGGTGTGAACTCCATGCGCAGTCCGGAACGCGGATTCCTGGTTATCACTCACTATCAGCGTTTGCTTAACTACATCAAACCTGATTATGTACATGTCATGATGCAGGGACGGATTGTGAAATCCGGCGGCCCAGAGCTTGCACAACGTCTGGAAGCAGAAGGTTATGAATGGGTTAAGGAAGAACTCGGCATAGAAGACGAAACTGTAGGACAAGAAGCTTAGAAACGCTGGAAGGAGGAAACCACTTATGACGACGCAAACCATTCTTCCCGTAGATGCCCAGAAGCTCGGCGAATTATCGCAGAGCAGCGGCGAACCGGGCTGGCTGAAGGACAGCCGCTTGAAGGCACTTACGCTTGCCGCTGAGCTTGCCCTGCCGAAGCTGGAGAAGACACGGATTGACCGCTGGAACATTAACAACTACGGAGAGTACAAGGCAAGCCAGACTTTCACATCCCTTAGCGAAGCACCTGCTTCAATTGCCGCTCTGATCAAGGATCAGGAGGAAGGCAGCCTGATCATTCAGCGCAATTCGGGAGCCGTATATACCCGTCTGGCTCCTGAGCTGGCTGCGCAAGGCGTGATATTCACCGATCTGCAGACAGCAGTCAGAGAGCATGGAGATCTGGTGCAGCGTTATCTGCATAAGGCTGTATTGCCTGAAGAGCATTCCATCGCCGCACTGCATGCAGCGCTGTGGAACGGCGGGGTATTCCTCTATGTTCCGAAGAATGTCATCCTCGAGACTCCGCTGCAGGCGGTGCTGTTAACGGATGATGCCGAGGCTGCATTTGTCCCGCATATTCTGATTGTAGCCGATACTAATAGTTCATTAACCTACGTGGATAATTATGTATCAGATAAGTCCGAAGCGGGACTGCATAACGGGGCTGTTGAGGTATTTGTAGGCGCAGGTGCCACAGTACGCTATGCCACGGTGCATCAGCTTGGGCAAGACACCACGGATGTTACTTACCGCCGTGCGGTAGTGGAGAATGACGGAACGATCGAATGGATCATCGGTGAGATGAACTATGGCGATACCGCCAGCGACACCAAGTCTGTGCTGAAGGGTAACGGCTCAAGCTCGGATGCCAAGGTAATTGCTGTAGGTACCGGTTCGCAGAAGCTAAGCTACACTACGCAGGCACAGCATTTTGGCAGAAATACTCCGAGTGATATGATTACCCGCGCAGTGATGCGGGATTCGGCCACTTCGATTATTAACGGAATTACGAAGATCGAGAAAGGTGCCACAAGAGCGGACGGACAGCAGACCGAGAAGGTTCTGATGCTGAGTCCCAAAGCACGCGGCGACGCCAACCCGATCCTCCTTATAGATGAAGATGATGTAACTGCAGGCCATGCCGCTTCCGTAGGACAGGTCAATTACGAGCAAGTCTATTACCTGATGTCCCGGGGAATTACGCGGCATGACGCAGAAACACTGATCATATACGGCTTCCTGGCTCCTGTTGTGTCGCAAATTCCACTGGAGGGACTGCGCAATCAGCTCCAATCTCTTGTGGAAAGGAAGTTAGGCCAATGATTAGCAGCTCGATCCGGGAGCAATTTCCCATCTTGAATCAGAATATTAACGGCCACCCGCTGGTGTATCTGGACAGCGCGGCAACTTCCCAGAAGCCGCGCCAGGTCATTGAGGCGGTCAAGTCTTATTATGAATGGGATAACGCCAACGTCCACCGCGGAGTGCATACGCTGGGCAGCCGGGCAACGGATGCTTATGAAGGCGCCCGCGAGAAGCTGGCTAAGTTCATTAATGCCCGCAGCACGAAGGAGATTATCTTCACACGCGGTACTACAAGCGCACTTAACATTGTAGCTTCCTCTTACGGACCTTCTGTCCTGCAGGAGGGTGATGAGATCGTGATTACCCAGATGGAGCATCACAGTAACTTCATTCCCTGGCAGCAGCTGGCCAAGAAGACAGGGGCAACCCTGAAATTCATTCCTCTGCAGAAGGATGGTACGGTGACGCTCGAGGATGCAGAGAAGACGATTACGGCTCAGACCAAGATCGTAGCTATCGCTTATGTATCCAATGTTATGGGTGTCACCCATCCTATCAAAGAGCTTGCAGCGATTGCTCACCGCAACGGCGCCGTAATCGTGGTGGATGGAGCCCAGAGCACGCCGCATATGAAGGTGGATGTGCAGGATCTGGACTGTGACTTCTATGCACTGTCCGGTCACAAGATGCTTGCCCCTACGGGAATCGGCGCTTTGTACGGTAAGAAGGCACTGCTGGAGGCCATGGAGCCTGTCGAGTTCGGCGGCGAGATGATCGATGATGTAGGCCTGTACGAATCGACCTGGAAAGAGCTGCCCTGGAAGTTCGAAGGCGGGACACCGATTATTGCGGGTGCCGTTGGATTGGGAGCAGCGATTGATTTCCTGCAGGAGGTGGGCCTTGACAATATCCACCGTCATGAGATGCAGCTTGCCGCTTATGCGGAGGAGCGTCTGTCAGAGATCAGTGATCTGACGATCTACGGCCCCCGGAACCGCCAGGTTGGAGTAGTAACCTTCAACCTTGGTGATGTTCATCCGCATGACGTAGCTACCGTGCTGGATGCGGAAGGGGTTGCTGTCCGTGCCGGACATCACTGCTGCCAGCCGCTGATGCGCTGGCTGGAGGTTAGCTCTACAGCCCGGGCCAGCTTCTACCTGTACAATACGGAACAGGATGTAGATTCGCTGGTTCAAGCCTTAATTAAGGCAAAGGAGTATTTCGCCTATGAACTTGGATGACTTATATAGACGCGTTATTATGGATCATTACAAAAATCCCCGGAACCGTGGTTCATTCGAAGATGATGCACTCAAGATTGAGCTGAACAACCCTACCTGCGGCGACCGCATTACGCTTCAGCTTAAGGTAGAGGACGGCGTCGTCAAGGACGCCCGTTATAGCGGCGAAGGCTGTTCGATCAGCATGTCGTCGGCTTCGATGATGACGGAAGCGGTCAAAGGCCAGACTGTAGCGCATGCGCTTGAGCTGGCGGACAGCTTCTCCTCTCTGATGAAGGGTGAAGAAGCAGATTTCGGAGACTACGAAGATATTGAAGCCCTGTCCGGTGTTAATAAATTTCCGGCGCGGATCAAATGTGCCACACTGGCCTGGAACGCGCTTCGCAAAGGCATAGATACGGAAGAGAATCACCCACAACATTAGAAACAAGGAGGCTGACACCATGGCTAAGAAAGCGCCTGATATGGAAGAGTACCAGTATGGATTCCGTGACGAGCACAAGTCGATATTCCAGTCTGGTAAAGGGCTCACGGAAGAAATTGTCCGGGAAATCTCCGCAATCAAAAACGAGCCGGAATGGATGCTTAATTTCCGTCTGAAATCCCTGGAGCAGTTCCGCAAGATGCCAATGCCTAAATGGGGAGGCAATCTGGACGATCTGGATTTCGAGGATATTCAATATTATGTAAGACCTTCGGAGAAGCAGGGTAAGACCTGGGAAGAAGTGCCTTCCGAGATTAAGGAAACCTTCGATAAGCTCGGTATTCCCGAAGCGGAACAGAAATTCCTTGCCGGTGTCTCGGCACAGTATGAATCTGAGGTTGTATACCACAGCATGCAGAAGAGCCTTGAGGATCAGGGCGTAATCTTCACCGATACGGATTCTGCACTGCGCGATCACCCTGAGCTGTTCAAGAAGTTCTTCGGTACCATCATTCCTCCGGCAGATAACAAATTCGCGGCACTTAACAGTGCAGTGTGGTCCGGCGGCAGCTTCATCTATGTTCCGAAGGGTGTGAAATGTGAAGTGCCTTTGCAGGCGTACTTCCGTATCAACTCCGAGAACATGGGACAGTTCGAGCGTACGCTGATTCTTGCGGATGAGGACAGCTTCGTGCATTATGTTGAAGGCTGTACCGCACCAATCTATAGCACCAACTCCCTGCACAGTGCAGTCGTTGAAATCCTGTGCATGAAGAACGCCCGCGTGCGTTACACAACCATTCAGAACTGGGCACCGAATATTTATAACCTGGTAACCAAGCGTGCGGTTGCCGAAGAGAATGCGACGATGGAATGGGTTGACGGCAACATCGGCTCCAAGCTGACGATGAAATATCCGGCAGTTGTGCTTAAGGGCCGTGGAGCCAAAGGTTCGGTATTGTCCATTGCGGTTGCCGGTAAGAACCAGCACCAGGATGCAGGCGCCAAAATGATTCATCTGGCACCGGACACCACCTCCACGATCGTCTCCAAGTCGATCAGCAAGCACGGCGGCAAGGTGACTTACCGCGGACTCGCTTCCTTCGGCCGTCAGGCAGAAGGCGCGAAATCCAATATCAAATGTGATACGCTTATTATGGATAACGAGTCCACCTCGGACACGATTCCTTACAATGAGATCATGAATGATAACATTGTGCTTGAGCATGAAGCTACAGTATCCAAGGTCTCTGAAGAGCAGCTGTTCTATCTCCAGAGCCGCGGCCTGACTGAAGCTGAAGCTACGCAAATGATCGTTATGGGCTTCATCGAACCGTTCACCAAAGAACTGCCGATGGAATATGCGGTAGAGATGAACAGATTGATTAAGTTCGAGATGGAAGGCTCCATCGGTTAAACAGGAGCTTCGAGTATAACCAAGTAATATCCAGTATGTGCCCACAGATTCTTGACGCAATATTGTCTAAGAACTGTGGGCATTTTTATGGGGTATGGGAAATTGTACAACGTGAAATAATGTAGTGGACACAGGAGAAACTGCATAAATTATCTTTCCGGTCCCAAGGAGGCCCCGATGAGAAAATTGGTCGTATCAGAGTTTTTGACGCTCGATGGAGTAATGGAGAATCCGCAGTGGACTTTCGCCTATGGAAGTGAAGAACAGGAGAAATACAAGTTCGGTGAATTGAAGGATGCCGATGCTCTGCTACTGGGGCGTGTGACGTATGAGGCATTTGCCGCTGCCTGGCCCAATATGCTGGAGCAGACCGGGGAATACGGCGAGATGATGAACGGTTATGCCAAACATGTCGTCTCCACAACGCTCTCCGAAGTCACCTGGAACAATTCAAACCTCATTAAGGACAACCTGCCGGAGGAGATTAATAAGCTTAAGCAGCAGCCGGGCCGAGATATTCTGGTATTCGGCAGCTGTATGCTGGTCCAGAGCCTGATGCGTCTGGGTCTTGTGGATGAATTCCGCCTGATGGTATTCCCGGTGCTGCTTGGCAGCGGCAAACGGCTATTCGGTGAAGGACTTAAGGAGCAGGGACTTCATCTTACAGATACCCGGAAATTCTCCCCGGGCGTGGTTGTGGCCAGCTACGCACCGGTTAAGGATTAATGAATAAGCTTAGTGAAAAGGCTTAATGAACTTGCTTAATGAACAAGTGCAAGCACCGGAGCAAAGCTGTTATGCTCTGCTGCTTGTACTTTTTTTGTGTGTAGTCACGATGATTGTGTGTGTAGTCACGATGAAGTGGACTGAGAAGCGCATATTTCTTCAAAAAGACCCATATTGACGCTGAAACGGACTGAGATTCCGTTATATTGTATTTTCGCGCCTGAAAGGAGGGGCGGGCGATCAAATAAAGGAATGTGAGTCCGGGTGACAGGCAAATTCTCCTGATTTGCCCAATTAGCGGATTTTCAGTCCGCCTCAGGCAGGAAGGGGGCCGTTAAAGGCTTGCAGCGACGCTTTTGTAATATTAATACATAATATTCCTTTTAACGGACGGCCAAAAAGCAGTTTCGCAGGGTTGAATCTTGCTATATCTTAATTGAGCAGTATTTACGAGGAAATAGGAGGAATTAAAGCTATGGGAGGGCTTTACTACATGCTTAAGCCTAGTTTTTTCCGAAAAAACAAGGAAAATGCTCATTTCTCCCCTTTGCCGCATTAAATCATGGGTGATAAACTGCTTAAAGTCCCTAAATTGAAAGCGCATAAAAAGGTGGCTTAAGATGTGAGGTTTGGGGACTAAGACCATGCTTACGAAGTAGCTTTACTTCGTAAAGCTTTAAGGAGGAGAGATATGGATGTTCTCAGGCAACTGCGGGGCTTTTATCGGGAGAAACTGCACTATTTGATTCTGTCGATTATATGTTTGGCGGCCGCAACTGCAGTGGGGCTTATTACCCCCAATTTGTTAAGGAGATTGATTGATGATGTTATTGTTCCCCTAAAGTTTACTGAGGTGCCCGTACTCGCTCTTAGTGTGCTTGCTGTAATTATTGTTAAGGCCTGCCTGCAATTTGCCCATGGCTTCTTCGGTGGACGGCTGGGGAATTTTCTGGCCTACCGGCTGCGCAATGCCTGCTATGAGAAGCTGCAATTCCTGTCCTTCCGTTACTATGATACGGCGAAGACAGGTGACCTGATGTCCCGGCTGACCGGGGATTTGGAAGCGATCCGGATGTTCATCGGCTTCGGATTTGCCCAATTGCTGAATGTATTTTTCATGGTTTTGTTCGGTTCCATCATGATGTTCACAATCAACTGGCAGCTTACGCTGGTTACTCTGATCACTATGCCGTTCCTGGCTGTAGTTGCACTCAGATTCGAATCCAAGATTCACCCGGCCTTTCAGGAGATGCGTCTGGCGTTAAGCTCCCTGACAACGGCTGTACAGGAGAATGTCACCGGGGTGAGAACAGTCAAATCGTTTGCCAGAGAGGCTTACGAGGTTGAGAAGTTCTCACACCGTAATGAACGTTATAAGGATAATCAGATTTTTGCCGCCGAGCTATGGAGTAAATTCTTCCCTGTGATGGAGCTGCTCGCTTCGGTCAGTGTAGCGATATTGCTGGGGGTTGGCGGTACACTGGTCATTAACAAGCATATGTCGCTCGGAGAACTCGTCGCTTTCTTCAGCCTGATCTGGTATATTATCGGACCGGTATGGGGCCTTGGCTTCCAAATCAACAACTATACCCAGTCCAAGGCATCGGGAGAACGCGTGCTTCAAGTCCTTAATCAGCAGATTGATGTGAAGGATAAAGAGAATGCAAGTGAGCTTGTACCGTCCGAAGTGAAAGGCGAAGTGGATTTCGATCATGTTACTTTTGCTTACGGGAATAAGATGCCGGCTGTCAAGGATATCCACTTTCATGCTGAGCCAGGTGCGGTCATCGGATTCCTGGGAGGAACCGGCTCCGGGAAATCCACCATTACCCAATTGATGATGCGCGCTTATGATGTGAATCAAGGAAGTATCAAGCTCGATGGGGTGGATATCCGTGAATTCCAGGTCCGCAGTCTGCGGGCACAGATCTCGACGGTATTCCAGGAGACGTTCCTGTTCTCCTCCTCCATCCGCAATAATATCTCCTATGGACTCAAAAATGTCAGCATGGATGAAATCATCCGTGCCGCCGAGCTGGCGAAGGCGCATGAGTTCATTATGGAGATGCCGGAGGGTTATGATACCGTGGTAGGTGAACGCGGGATGGGACTCTCCGGCGGACAAAAGCAGCGGATTGCCATTGCCCGCGCGCTGCTGAAGAACCCGCGGATTCTCATTCTGGATGATGCGACCAGTGCGGTCGACATGGAGACGGAGCATGAGATTCAGGCAGGATTCCAGGAGGTTATGCGCGGACGTACAACCTTGATCATTGCCCACCGGATTTCCTCTCTGCGCCATGCTGACCAGATTATAGTTATGAATGAAGGGAAGATGGTGCAGCAAGGTACGCATAAGGAACTGATTGAGGTTCCGGGACCTTACCAGGATGTATACCGGATTCAATATGCCGATTATTTGGCCAGAGATAATGAATTAGGGGCAGGTGATCCGGCATGAATCTTGAGACATCCAAGCAGACCGCAAGTGCGGCATTAGAGAAGGATAACAGCAAGGCAGAGGAACAGACTTTGGAGGAGCGTTTCGTCTATAAGGATGATGACGTGATTGACAAGGCTTTTGACTGGAAGCAGTTCACCCGCCTGTTCGGCTATATGAAGCCGTATGCAAGGCAGATGCTGCCGCTCGTCGCGGTAATGATGATTCTGGGTACAGTAACGAAGCTGACGGTTCCGTTCCTGACAAGTATGGCGATCGATAAGGCAATTGCTCCCGAGGACGGCAACTCAAGTCTTACGCTGCTATACACGCTGACAGCCAGTGTTATTGTTCTATATCTGATCCAATGGATCGCCGGTGTGTACCGGATTAAGTATACGAATGTGATCGGGCAACGGGTCATTTATGATCTGCGTTCGGATCTGTTCCGCCATATTCAGAAGCTCTCCTTCAACTTCTTCGATAAAAGACCGGCCGGATCAGTACTGGTGCGGGTGACGAATGATATCAACTCGCTGCAGGATTTGTTCACGAACGGGGTCGTCAACCTGATGATCGACTGTGTGCAGCTGGTCGGCATTATGGTCATTCTGCTGCTGATCAACTGGAAGCTGGGACTTGCGGTAATGATTACTGTACCGGTTATGTTCCTGATCTCCACCAAGCTGCGGCAGCGGATCCGGATCGCCTGGCAGGATGTGCGGATGAAGAATTCCCGGATCAACTCCCATCTGAATGAGTCGATTCAGGGGATTCGCGTGACCCAGGCGTACACCCAGGAAGAAGAAAATATGCATTATTTCGATGCCATGAACATGGACAGCCGGAAATCCTGGAACAAGGCTTCGGCAATGAACCAGGCGTTCGGTCCGATTATTGAAGTCACCGGAGGCTTCGGAACGATGATTCTCTTCTGGTTCGGGGCTTATCTGATCCAGTCCGGTGAGCTTACCGTTGGTTTCCTGGTGGCCTTCAGTACGTATGTCAGTAACTTCTGGGACCCGATCAACCGCCTCGGCCAGATGTACAATCAGCTGCTGGTAGCCATGGCTTCCTCGGAGCGGATCTTCGAGTATCTGGATGAGCAGCCTGCGGTTCAGGATAAGCCGGGCGCAACGCCGCTGTCCAAGATTCAGGGAGACATTCACTTTAACAAGGTCGTATTTGAATATGAAAAAGGCCGCGCCGCGCTCAAAGGCATTGATCTCGATGTGAAAGCCGGCCAATCGATTGCCCTCGTCGGCCATACCGGCTCCGGCAAAAGCACGATCATCAACCTCATCGGCCGGTTCTATGATATCAAGAGCGGCGACATCACGATCGACGGCAGAGATATCCGTGATGTAACCCTGCAGAGTCTGCGGGAACAGATCGGGATCGTGCTCCAGGATACCTTCATCTTCTCAGGAACGATCCGGGACAATATCCGGTTTGGACGGCTGGATGCTACAAATGAGGAGATTGAAGAAGTTGCCAAGGCAGTGGATGCCCATGACTTCATTATGAAGCTGCCGGGCGGCTATGAGACCGAAGTTGAAGAACGCGGCAGCGCACTGTCCATGGGCCAGCGCCAGCTGCTGTCCTTCGCCCGGGCGCTGCTCGCCGATCCGCGGATTCTGATTCTGGATGAAGCGACAGCCAGTATCGATACGGAGACGGAGATCAAGATCCAGGAAGCGCTGAAGCTCCTGCTTCAGGGCCGGACCTCCTTCATCGTAGCCCACCGGCTCTCCACCATCCGCCATGCGGATAAGATTGTGGTGCTGGATCATGGCGAGATCAAGGAAGAAGGCAATCACGCCGAGCTTACCGAGCGTGACGGCATATATAACGGTTTAATTGAAGCGCAGTTCCGCTTCTTATAGCAGAATGACAGACAGCAGCCCTCCCCGGCACACTTTAATTAGCAGGGAGGGCTGCTGTTATTTTTATAGAAATTCACCCCTGCCGCTTGGCGGCTCTGCCGGTTACCCGGACCTCCAGCATCTGTGCACTGATCTCCTGCTGCCACTGAGAGTCTTTCGTATGTGCGGCCAGCATGGCTTCATTATTCAGCCGGGCCATTTCCCAGCAGTACACTGTGTTGACATGAAGGCAGTGCTGCTGCTCGTCACGTTCCGCTGCGGCCAGCGGCCGCTTCAGACTAAGGGTATACAGCTCGGCAAGGCGCTGATGAACTGCAAGCATAGGTTATCTCCTCCAAATGATCTTTTGCTATCAGCCTAGCCTTGGAGGCCGGGATTCAAACCGGGGAAAATAAAGTTCTTGAAATCGCTTTTTTTTATGCTACAATAACAGTAATACAGGATTGTGACCGGTAACGCGGGCAATGCCTAAGCTGATGCGAGTATCATTTTCTTAATGATATTGGGATCAACTTAGGCTTTTTTTGTACAAACTATATGGCGGGAGGTGAGATAGAGATGATTATCGAGAAGGTGCTGAACAACAATGTACTTCTGACCAAGAATCAGAAAGGCAAGGAAGTCATTGTCATGGGCAGAGGAATTTCCTTCAACAAGGTGGCAGGGGATTATGTAGATCCGGCTAAGGTGGACAAGATTTTCCTGCTTAATGAGAACGAATTCACGGCAAGGCTGACGGAGCTGCTGAATGATATTCCAGTGGTGCATCTGGAGCTGGCCAATGAGATCGTGATGTATGCGAACGGGGTGCTGGGCACAGAGCTGAGTGATAACCTGTATCTGACGCTGACGGACCACATTCATTTTGCGCTGCAGCGTTTCGAAAAGGGAATCATGCTGAAGAACGCGATGCTGTTCGAAATCAAACGCTTTTACAAGAAGGAATATGAGATCGGGCTGGATGCCCTTAAGATTATCGAGCAGGCAACGGGCCTAGCGCTTGGTGAAGATGAAGCCGGTTTTATTGCCCTGCATCTGGTGAATGCCAGGATGGATGGCGGCAATGAGATGAGATCAACCGTCAAGATGACGGAAATCGTGCAGAATATTCTGAATATTGTTACCTATCACTACAAGCTGGTGCTTGATGAGACTTCGCTCAATTACTCGCGGTTCCTGACGCATCTGCAGTATTTCTCCATGCGGATCCTGAAGAAGGAGACCAATAACAGCGGCGAGGAGTTTCTGTATAACCAGGTGAGGCAGACTTATGTCAAGGCCTTCGAATGTGCAAGCAAGATCAATGAGTATCTGGAGAAATCCCATGGCCAGAGCTTAAGCAAGGATGAATATGTCTATCTGACCATTCACATCCAGCGGGTGACGGACCGTAACAGTCTGGAATAACACATTCCCTAAGCGAACCCTCTAACTTCATATTTTCTATCCTACAGGGTGTAACTGGTAATGCAGGCAAAACCTGAACTGATGGCAAAACTAGCGTTTTTTGACGCCCTTTTGCCCTGAGTTCAGGTTTTTCTTGTTTGCAGGGGGGATAATAGAACTTGCTGGCACAACCCGCCTCTGCAGCGATGTTTAATCAATCGAGAAATATAAAGGAGCATACCCAAGTGAGCAATAAAGACTTATCCAAACAGATTATTACACTCGTTGGCGGAGAAGGTAATGTGAATTCCGTATTCCATTGTGCAACGCGACTGAGATTCAAATTGAAGGATAACAGCAAGGCCAATAAAGCAGCGCTTGAAAAAACACCGGGAGTCATTACCGTGGTGGAGAACAGCGGCCAGTTCCAGGTCGTCATCGGCAACAATGTCAGCCAGGTGTTTGAGCAGATTATGAAGGAAACCTCTTTGCAGGATGCAGAGAAAAGCGGTAATGACGAAAGCTCCGAAAGTACCGGTGTACTCGGCAAAGCGGTCGATATTATTTCAAGCATCTTCTCTCCGATTCTCGGGGCGCTCGCCGGTGCAGGGATTCTCAAGGGCCTGCTGGCTTTGATTCTCTCGCTGGAATGGATCAGCGGCACCAGCGGTACGTATCTGATTCTCAATGCAGCGTCGGACAGTGTGTTCTACTTCCTGCCTGTGTTCCTGGCAGTTACAGCGGCGCGTAAATTCAAAGCCAATCAATTTGTCTCCATAGCAGTAGCCGGGGCGCTGATATACCCTTCGGTAATTGCTGCTGTGGGTTCGCCGGACCCGCTGAACTTCCTGGGGATTAAGATTGTGCTGATTAACTATTCCTCCAGTGTAATTCCGATCATTCTGGCGGTATGGGTACAATCCTATGTGGAGAAATGGTTCCGTTCGTTCATTCATGAATCGGTCCGAAATATTCTGGTTCCCATGTTCGCGCTCTTAATTGTAATTCCGCTTACGTTCCTGGCCTTCGGACCTGTAGGCTCACTGATCAGTGACGGTTTGGCTTCCGGTTATACCTGGTTGTACAATCTTAGTCCTTTGGTTGCCGGGGCTATTGCCGGGGCATTCTGGCAGGTATTCGTGATCTTCGGCGTGCATTGGGGATTTGTGCCCATCATGCTCAGCAACATTGCTACACTGGGGTATGATACGATGCTGCCAATACTCTGCGCAGCAGTTCTGTCTCAGGCCGGTGCAGTATTCGGCGTATTCCTGAAATCCAGAAACCCGCAGCTCAAAGCTCTGGCCGGTTCTTCCACACTGGCAGCCATCTTCGGAATTACTGAACCGACAATCTACGGGGTTACCCTGAAGCTCAAGAAACCGTTCATCTATGCCTGTATCTCCGGTGCGATCGGTGGGGCGATTATTGCACAAGGCGGCGCAAGAGCACTGTCCTTCTCCTTGCCGGGACTGCTGGCCTTGCCGACTTATTTCGGAACCGGATTCATCTGGGTAATCATCGGCATACTTGTAGCCTTCGTACTCGCTGCTATTCTGGTATTTGTGCTTGGGTTTGATGACCCGGCAGCCGATACAGCAGTTTCTGTTAACTCAAGCGGACCGGCTAACCCGGCTACACCCACGATGATTGACAAAGAAATGGTGGTAAGTCCTCTGGCAGGAGCACTGCAGCCGCTCGAAAGTCTGCCCGATGAAGCTTTTGCTTCCGGCGCAATGGGTAAAGGCATTGTCATCGAGCCGTCCTCCGGGAAGCTGACTTCTCCGGTGAACGGAATGGTAACCACGGTATTCCCGACAGGGCATGCGATAGGCATTACTTCGGATGGCGGCGCAGAGCTGTTGATCCATGTAGGAGTCAACACGGTGAAGCTGAAAGGGAAACATTTTGACAAAAAGGTACAAGAGGGAGATAAGGTCGTGCAGGGTCAGCTATTACTGGAATTTGACCTGGAAGCTATCCGTGCGGCAGGCTTTGTAACAGCGACTCCGGTCATTGTCACCAACTCGGCAGAATACCTCGATGTTCTGAAGAATACCGGAAGCGAAGTAACAAACGGCGAAGCTTTGCTAACCCTAATACACTAGAACCCGTGCTCCAATGAGCAGGTACTTACGACTTCTAAAAAGGAGATACACATGACTAATTTCAAACAGAAATTTCCGGATAACTTCCTGTGGGGAGGGGCTACGGCCGCGAACCAGCTGGAAGGCGCTTACGATCAGGGCGGCAAAGGCCTGTCCAGTGCGGATATGGTAGCCTACGTGCCCAAAGCAGAGCGCAGCAATGATCATGCCATCGAAATCAGCTCCGAGCGGATCGCGCAAATTCTGTCCGGCGAATTCAACGCACGTTTCCCGAAACGTGAAGGGGTCGACTTCTACCACCGCTACAAAGAGGACATCGCTTTATTTGCGGAAATGGGCTTCAAGGTGTTCCGTCTGTCGATCAACTGGGCCCGGATTTATCCGAATGGCGATGATGCCCAGCCGAATGAGGCCGGTCTGAAGTTCTACGACGATGTATTCGATGAGCTGCATAAATACGGGATAGAGCCGCTGGTTACCCTGGCGCATTACGAAACTCCGCTCGGTCTGACGCAGAAATACAACGGCTGGGCCTCCCGCGAACTCGTCGGCTGCTTCACCCGCTATGCCGAAACGGTGTTCCGGCGTTATAAGGATAAAGTGAAATACTGGATCACCTTCAATGAGATCAATATGATGACCCTTAGCCCGTTCACCGGCGGCGGTGTTGTCATTGACCGTGCAGGGAATAAGCTGCAGACGATTTATCAGGCCCTGCATCACCAGTTCATTGCGAGCTCGCTGGCTACCAAGCTGGTGCATGAGATTATCCCCGGTTCCCGGATGGGCTGTATGCTGGCGCGGATGGAGAGCTATGCGGCTACCTGTAATCCCGAGGATGTGCGGTTGAACCAGCATGAGAATCAGCTGAACCTGTACTTTACCGATGTCCATGCACGCGGCGAATATCCGAAATATATGGACCGTTATTTTGCAGAGCACAATATTGAACTTCACAAAGAGCCGGGCGATGATGAGCTTCTGAAGCAGTACACGGTGGATTATGTGGCATTCAGCTACTATATGACCCTCACGCTGTCAGTTAGTCCTGAAGGCGAGCGGGCGCAGGGTAATCTGTTCGGCGGGATAAGAAATCCTTATCTCAAGGCCTCGGAATGGGGCTGGCAGATCGACCCGACCGGGCTGCGGATTATGCTGAACACGATGTATGACCGTTACCGGAAACCGCTGTTCATCGTTGAAAATGGGCTTGGGGCGTATGACAAGGTTGAGCCGGACGGCTCCATCCATGACAGCTACCGCATCGATTATCTAAGACAGCATATTGCCCAGATGAAGGAAGCCATTATGGACGGTGTGGAACTGATCGGCTATACAAGCTGGGGACCGATTGACCTGGTGAGTATGTCTACTTCGGAAATGTCGAAGCGCTACGGCTTCATCTACGTGGATCTGGACGATGACGGTAACGGGACGTTGGACCGTTCGAAGAAAGACTCTTTCCATTGGTACAAAAAGGTCATCGCCAGCAATGGTGAAGAGCTATAGCCTGCGTTAAAAGAAAAGGAGATTCGCTGACCCGTATCCGGGTTCAGGAATCTCCTTTTTGCATGAATGTATATGTAGCCGGCCTATTCCATATAGATTTCCACGACCGCAATTTTGCGTTCGCGCGACAGATCAAGGAATTTGCCTTCGCTCTGCACGAGCGGCCGGAAGACATCCAGCGGATTGTTCATAATGATTACACCCATATCTCCGGTGCTGAGCAATACGCGTTTGCCGATAAAATTAGGCATCAGATGCTGAATGAAGGCTTGTACCGGTTTGCCGTTCAGCTTGCCGAAGCTGAGCGAGTTGATCTCGCGCAGTACGGAAATCAGCTCCTGCTTGGACTGGTAGACCCGGTGGGAGGTCATGGCGCTGTATATATCGGCGACCGCTGCAATCTGGGCATATGGATGAATATCGTTCTTGGTAAGCTGGTGCGGATAGCCGGAGCCGTCTTCACGTTCATGATGCTGCAAGGCGACTAAAGCTGTGAAAGGATCATTCATGGAATTCTGAATGATTTCGTGCCCGTAAACCGTATGTAGTTTGATCTCGTCGAATTCGGCAGCGGTCAGCTTGCCGGGTTTGTTCAGAATATCAGGGGAGATCCGGCATTTGCCGATATCGATCAGGTATCCTGCACGGCCGATCTCATAACACTCCGCCTTGGAATATCCCAGCCAGGAGGCAATATAATAAGATAGCATCCCAACCTGCAGGGAATGGTTGTAGGTATAATTGTCTTCCCGGTCAAGCAGCAGAAGGAGTGAGACGACATCTTTGTGTTTGTCGAGCGTGGATAGCGTCGGCTGGAGAATATCGTCTACAACGGACTGATTGAAGCTTCCCTTAGTGAGTGCTTCCATATATAGAGATTCAAAACCATCGATCATGATGTCGAAGCTGCCGGAAGCAGCCTGGATGATTGAGGATCTGCTTGAGGGTGCGGGTTCTTCCTGCACCGTTTCAATATCTACATAATCTACGCCATGCTGTATCAGCTTGGCGATCTCCTCCAACTGGAGCCGTGATCCTTTGGGGAGTACATGCAGCCCGCGTGAGCTGAAGGTATCCATCCGCAGATGATCACCCGGTTTTAGATCCATGACGTGTACTCTCAATGAATATGCCACCTTACTATAGCGATTTTTTCCAGCATAGCAACAAAGTCGGGAATATTCAATGGTTTAGGAGTACTGTTTATAGCTGGAGGATTCTTCAGCCTGGGGATCTTTCCCGAGCCACTGTGAGCCTGAATCCCGGATATCCTTTTTCCATACGGGGACTGAGACTTTAAGCGCCTCAATGGCGTAACGGCTGGCCTCATAACAGGTATCGCGATGCGGTGCGGACACGGCAATGACAACACTGGCTTCTTTGATTCCTACGAGTCCGATCCGGTGTGCAATTGCGCAGTGAGCCTGCCAGCGTTCTTGAATCTCGAGGCCTATCTCCTGCAGCTTCTTCAGTGCCATGGGCACGTAAGATTCATAATGAAGGGCGGTTGTCTGCTGATCTCCAGTCATCTCCCTGGTCGTGCCGACAAAGAGGAGTGAGGCTCCGTGGTTAACATCCTGCACCTTCTCCAGGAGCAGCTCAGCCTTCAAGGGCTGATCCGTAATGCTGAACAGGCCGTCTGCTGTCTCGCCAGCGGCAGCTTCAGGTTCTCCGCCGGACACGGGCGGGATCAATGCCACCTCGGAGCTTTCGGCAATCTCTGTATCATCCGGGGCATATTCCCGGTCAACGGCAACCAGGGATACTTTGATCTGCGGAGCAGCATCGGGATACGAAGCGGAGAGCAGTTCTTTCAGTTTGCCGGCTGTCAAAGGCGACTCATGGGCATGAAATGTCAGAGTAGAGGAGCCGATGACTTCGGCCAGACCCGCAAACAGTCGAATGGACACATGCATGATTTAATCACCTCGTAATTACATAAGTTAGGACAGCTTATAATGATTACAATATACCATAATGAGCCTGAAAATGTTATGCTAACTCTAGAAGAGCACAAGCCTGCCGCTTACACTATAAACGGCTGTACAAGTGGGAGGGAAGCAAGCTTATGAAGCCTGAGCCGCAAAGATTAACCATTCTTCATACCAATGACATACATAGCCATTTTGAAATGATGAGTCCTGTCGCGGCAGAGATTTCTGCAATGAAGGCTGCTGCAGGCGAAGGTCCGGTGCTGCTGCTGGATATTGGCGACCATATGGACAGGGCTGCCGTAGAGACGGAAGGCACGATGGGGCAGGCTAACATCGATATTATGAATCTGACCGGATATGATGCCGTAACTATCGGCAACAACGAAGGCCTTACCTTCTCACAGAAGATGCTCTCGGCTATATTTACCGGCATCCAGTGTCCTGTGGTGTGCTGCAACTTCCTGGAGTCTGCAACCGGAGAGCCTCCGCACTGGATGCAGCGCCATGCCATCCTGGAGAAGGACGGGATCAAGATCGGGCTGACCGGTGCCACGGCAGCGTTCACTTCCTTCTACTCCCTGCTGGGCTGGGATGTGCTGGACCCTGAAGAAGCGCTGCGCGAGCAGTGTGAACTGCTGGCACCGCAAGTGGATATCCTGATCATTCTGTCTCATCTGGGGCTGCCCGCAGACCAGAAGCTGGCAGAGAATCTGGAAGGTGTACATGCCATTCTGGGAGGACACACCCACCACATGCTGGAGAAGCCGCAGATGATAGGCGGCACGGCTGTATGCGGCGCCGGCAAATTCGGCCGGTATCTCGGACGGCTGGTATTTGAGCGGGAGCAGCCGGACGGAGCCTTCCGGCTGGCTGAAGGGGGATGTACCGCAGTCAATGGCGCGCTGACTGAAGAGATCATCGCTCCGGCGGCAGCAATTCACCTGCAGCGCGGCCGTGAGGTGCTGCAGGAGACCGTTGCCATCAGCGACCGCGGGCTGCCGCTCGACCTGCAGGGCGAATCACCGTTTGGCAACCTGCTCGCACAGGCTGTCCGCCGCTTCACGGGCAGCTCCTTCTCGCTTGTCAATTCCGGGCAGCTGCTCGGCTCCCTGCCGGAGGGCAATATTACGGCAGGCATGCTGCATGCCCTATGCCCTTCCCCGATTAATCCGTGCATTGTACAGCTCACCGGCAAGGATATCCGCACTGCGCTGGAACAGAGTCTAATGGAGGAATACCGCAACAAGGTAATCTACGGCTACGGATTCCGGGGGAATATGCTGGGCAGTCTGGCTGTCGACGGATTAAAAATCTTGTACGATCCAAGGGTCATGCCGTATGATAACGGTATTGCGATTTTTGTCGGCGGAGAGAAGCTGGAAGACGGACGGGAGTATAGCGTCGGCACGCTGGATATGTTTACATTCCGCACCGGGTATGAGAGTATAGCGAATGGCCGGGAGCCTGTCTATTTGCTGCCCCATTTTCTGCGCGATCTGCTGCGGATGGAGCTCCAGCGCCCGGGGAGTCTCGATGAGAGCGAAGTTGCCCGCTGGGTGAGCCTGGCCACCTGATTCATTCCGCAATTCATTCAAACATTAGAAGTCATAGCTGCACCAGGTTTCATTGACTAGATCAGGAGGATTATATGGATACAATTACAGCAATAATTCTGGCAATTGTAGAAGGAATAACCGAGTTTATCCCGGTATCATCAACGGGACACATGATTCTTACCACGAAGCTGCTGGGGTTTGACGAGCAGGATTCCATTATGAAGACGTATGAGATTGTCATTCAGCTTGGGGCCATTCTGGCCATTGCCATTGTCTACCGCCAGCGGATTCTGAATCTGCTGGGGATCGGCCGCAGCGGAAGAAGCAGAGGCGGTGTCATGCCGGCATCACGCCTGAACCTGATTCATGTGCTGCTGGGTATAGTGCCTGCGCTCGCCGTAGCTTTTTTTGCCCGTGATTTCATCAAAGGCCTGTTCGGCGCATCTACGGTTCTCTGGGCACTGGTGGCCGGCGGGATTCTGATGATCGTCGCGGAATGGGTCAACAAACGCAAGATTCGCGTGACCGCGCATGAGCTGGATGATCTGTCCTACGGGCAGGCGCTGGCGATCGGACTCTATCAGATCATTTCCGTACTCTGGCCAGGGTTCTCCCGTTCCGGTTCGACCATCTCCGGGGGGATGCTCAGCGGGGTCAGCTACAAGGCTTCGGCGGATTTCTCCTTCCTCATCGCGATTCCGATTATGTGTGCGGCCTCGGGCTATGAACTGCTGGATTCCTACCGCAATTTCACGAATGATACGATCTGGTATTTCGCCATTGGCTTCGTGATTTCTTTCGTGGTGGCCTATGTGGTAGTTGTTCTGTTCATGCGGATGATCCAGAAGATCAGACCGACCCATTTCGCGATTTACCGGTTCATACTTGCGGCTGTCTTCTGGCTGTTCATTATGCGTTAAGCTCACCCGGCTTAGCATCACCGGGCAGGAGATGCAGACTTACATACATGCGCTTGTCCGGTCGCTCAAGGTAACGGTATAGGCACAGCGTTTGACCCAAGGATTCCGAAGCAGAATAGCAATTTACCGTTAAAGGCAGGAGTGAGCCAAGGTGCGTTTAGTATCCGTGAATCGGCTTCAGGCGGGAATGAAGCTGGGTAAAAAAATTTATAATGATGAAGGACTGGTTCTGCTCGCTGATGGAGTAGAGCTTACTGATGCCCTGATCAAGCGGCTCGCTAAGATCGATATCGGCTATATCTATATAGAGGATTCCGTCACGGAAGATGTCGTGATTCCCGGAATGCTGCAGGATGAGACGCGAAATCAGGCGCTCAAGGTAATCAGAAATCAATTTCAGCAAATGTCCGGCGCTTCGGGAATTACCAAAGGCTTCTACCACCTGGATAAGAAGTTCTCCAAAGTGATGGATTCCATACTGGATGATATGTCGTCTCAGGAAGATCCGATGATTATGCTGCTGGATATGCACACCGCAGACAACTATCTGTATGTGCATTCCCTGAACGTATGCCTCTACACACTGGTGCTTGGCATTGCCCATGGCTACAGCAAGGAAGAACTGCGGGTCATCGGACTCGGTTCGCTGCTGCATGACATCGGCAAGACACAGATTCCGGTCAAAATTGTTCAGAAGCCCGGGATGCTTAGTGAAGATGAATTCAAGCATATGCAGGCGCATACCGAGATCGGTTACCGGATTCTTAAGGAAGAGCCGAATATCCCGCTGCTCGCGGCCCATTGTGCACTGCAGCATCATGAGCGGATCGACGGTTCCGGCTATCCGCGCGGTCTGACTGGTCCGCAGATTCATGAATATGCGAAGTGGCTGGGTGTGGCGGATTCCTATGATGCGATGACCTCCAACCGGATCTACAAAAAAGCCATGCTGCCGCATCAGGCGGTCGAGGCGCTGTACGTCGGCTCCGGCACGCTGTATGAGCAGAAGCAGCTGGAGATTTTCAGAGACCGTGTGGCGATCTATCCTCTGGGGCTTACCGTCAAGCTTAGCACCGGCGAGAGCGGTGTTGTGGTCAAGATTGATCCCAGCATACCGCACAGACCCGTTGTACGTGTGCTTAACGGCCCGGAAGGGGAACCGGTCACCCCTTATGAGCATGACCTGGGCAAAGCCCTCTCTGTAGTCATTGTAGATGTGACTGATGGCGGAGAAATTATAGTGAAGAGCACTTGATTAGCGTTGTTAGCAGCGAGGAAAGAATACAGGTGTCCGCTTGGCTGCGGAGCTGTATTCTCAGCCTTGCTGTTTTTTTGAAATTACAGCAAATAAGCGGCAGATGCGCAGTTTTTCGCTTGTCGTGGTATGATATAGCGTAAGTTATCGTTCTTTTTCAATTGTTTTGGGTTAATAATAAGGAATAAGCATTAAAGGAGCATTAAGAAATGAGTATATTAGAGCCATCATCATCGTCAATACCTGTACAAGAGCTGTCGCCGGAGTACGATCCCTGGGATCCGATTACCTCTCTTCGCCAGCACGAGCGGCATGTGCTGACCAGCGTAGAGATGACGGTGACCAATCTGTGCAACATGCGCTGTGAGCACTGCGCAGTTGGAGACAGCCTGACTATGAAAGAAGGAGAGCTGCTGCCGCTCACCAATATGCTGCGACGTCTGGAAGAGGTAGAGCATCTGCAGACCATCAGCATCACCGGCGGGGAGCCGATGTTCCGTGCCGGAACGGTGGAGAACACCATCGTGCCGCTGCTGAAATATGCACGTGAGCGGGGGATCCGTTCTCAGATCAACTCGAATCTTACCATGCCGTATTCCCGTTATGAGCAGCTGCTTCCATACCTGGATGTCATGCATATCTCTTTCAACTATGTTAACGGGGATGACTTCCACGAGGTGGGCTTCGCGAACAGCGGGCATCCGGTCTCGAAGGAAGCCGCCTACCGGCTGTATGACACCATGCTGGAGAATTCCCGCCGGCTTAGCGAGGACGGTATGCTGATCTCGGCGGAGTCGATGATTAATTACCGTACGCATACGAAGCTCCCTGAGATTCACAAGCTGATCGGGGAGATGGGGGCAAGACGCCATGAGGTGCATCCGATGTATGCCTCCAGCTTTGCTTCCAAGCTGCCCGTATTGTCACTCCAAGAGATGAATGCAGCTATTCATTCCCTGCTGGATGCCCGGGACCCTGAGATGTGGATGCTGTTCGGCACGCTGCCGTTCTTCGCCTGCAGCTTCCTGGAGGAAGACCAGCAGCTGCTGCGCAGACTGCGCAGTGAGAAGAATGTTACTCTGCGCAATGACCCGGACGGAAGAAACCGGGTGAACGTAAATTTATTTACGGGCGATGTATTCGTAACAGATTTCGCCGATATTTCTGCATTTGGCAATATCAGCAGCACCAGGCTGGATGACATTTTCACCGAGTGGCAGACTAAGCATCCGCTGAATCAGAAAGTGAATTGCTACTGCGATGCCGCCGGCTGCTGCGGGCCCAACCTTCTGGTAGCCGACATGTATTATCCTGAGGTTGATTTCAAGACAAGAAAAGCGATCACTCTGTAGAAATGGGGCGTTATTATAGTGCATACGGAATTTGACATAGGAAGCTTAGTGCTTAATCTTTTGCTCGTTCTGGTGCTCGTATTATTGAATGGGATCTTCGTTGCGGCGGAGTTCTCGCTGGTAAAGGTCAGACAGTCACGTCTGACCCAGCTGGTCAGCGAAGGCAACAAAATGGCCGGGTATGCGCTGAAGGTCAATAAAAGACTGGATTCGTATCTGTCTGCCACCCAGTTCGGGATTACGCTCGCCTCGCTGGGACTCGGCTGGGTCGGAGAACCGGCGATCTCTGAGCTGCTGGTGGAACCGCTGATGTATCAGCTTGGCGTATCGGATCAGACCCTGATCTCTACGGTATCTGTGATTATCGGGTTCTCGATTATTACCTTCTTACATATTGTGCTGGGTGAGCTTGCACCGAAGTCCCTGGCGATTCAAAAAACTGAAGGCTCAGCGCTGCTGCTGTCCGCTCCGCTGATGTTCTTCTATAATGTGTTCCTGCCCTTCATCTGGGTGCTGAATGCGTCGGCTAATGCGCTGCTGAGGCTGGTTGGTGTTGAACCGGCCAGTGAAGCCGAAGCTGCCCATTCGGAAGAGGAGATCCGTATCCTGATGAATCAGAGTGCGAAGAGCGGGGTTATCGACAAGGACGAGATGAAGCTGATGGACAACATCTTCGAATTCTCCGATCTGCTGGCCCGTGAAGTGATGCTCCCGCGTACGGATATGGATGTACTGTACAGCAATCTCCCGCTGGAGGAGAATATGCGGATCATTACAGAAACGAAGCATTCCCGGTATCCGGTAGCCTTCGAGGATAAGGACCGGATTATCGGCTTCATCCATATTACAGATCTTCTCTTCGCACCGCTGGAGCAGCAGAATGACCTGGCTTCACTGGTCCGGCCGATTCTGAATGTGCCGGAATCGATGGAGATCAGCCACGCGCTGCGTCTGATGCAGAAGAACAAAGCCCAGCTGACCCTGGTCGTAGACGAATATGGCGGGACCGCGGGGCTGCTGACCGCCGAAGAGATTCTGGAAGAGATCGTCGGCGATCTGCATGACGAATTCGAGGATGAACGCCCGAGTGTGGAGCACAACGGAGAATATATTTCCGTTGAAGGCCGCATGCTGATCGAAGACGTGAATGATCTTACAGGCGTCATCATCGAGGATGAAGAAGTGGATTCGATTGGCGGCTGGCTGTTCAAGGAGCTGGAGGGGAATCCGTCCAAAGGCAAACAGGTGGTGGTCGGCGACGTCACCTTTGAGGTAGAGGAGTCCACCCGGCTGCGGATTACCCGGATTAATATCCACCGGGCGAATCCGCCGGAGTCCGCAGAGGATGCAGAAGATACGGAAGAAGATAAAGATTAAGCAGGGCAATTGCTGAAATGAAGCAGTTAAATTGTAACAGGGTACATTGGCAGCCGCTAAAGGCTGCTGGTGTGCCCTGTTTTTTTGCAATTGCGTTCTGATATCCCTTAGAGCTGTCATAAATTAGTTACGAAGGTATCTATCAGATATTACATTCATGGAACGATGCTCATCAAACTTTGAGGAGGAATGAAACTTTGAACTCCCAGGAACGTGTATGGACACCGTATAGGGGACCGTTTGATCCCTGTCCGCCGGTGCCGTTCAAGACGTATGTAGTACCGCCGAACCAATTCATTAATTTTCAGCCCCCGAATCTGCCGCAGTTCTCCCTGCCGGAAGCGCTGAAGTACGGAACGCTGTGGCCCGCGCTGTTCAGCCCGTATGAGTCCAAGTCCAAAGGAGGGAAGTAGGCGATGGAAGATAATCCTTGCGAACCCCGCTATTACGAAATGCTGGAGCAGCTGCAGGTGCTCGATTTCGCACTGGTGGAGCTGAATCTGTACCTGGATACCCATCCTGAGGATCTGAAGGCCATTGAGCAATTCAATCAGCTGACCTTCGAACGCACGAAGCTGGCCAACCAGTTCCAGGAGCTATACGGCCCGCTGCAGAACTTCGGACGTGCGTATTCCAAATGTCCGTGGGAATGGAGTCAGAGTCCCTGGCCTTGGCAAGTCTAGCGGCCCGGTCAGGAATGAATAAGCCTAAGGAGGGGGAAGTGCACGAATGTGGATTTATGAGAAAAAGCTGCAATACCCGGTACGTGTCGGCAAATGCGATGTGCGTATGGCACGTTATCTGATGGAGCAATACGGCGGGGCGGATGGAGAACTGGCGGCGGCTCTGCGGTATATGAATCAGCGGTATGCGATTCCCGATAAAGTAATCGGCGTATTAACGGATATTTCGACTGAAGAATTTGCTCATTTGGAAATGATTGCCACGATGATCTACAAGCTGACCAAGGATGCGTCTGTGCAGGAGCTGGAGGCTGCTGGTTTAGGTCCGAACTATGCCCAGCGCGATCATGCGCTGTTCTACCAGAACTCGGCAGGAGTACCGTGGACAGCTGCCTACATCCAGGCCAAGGGTGACCCGCTCGCAGATCTCTACGAGGACATCGCGGCCGAGGAGAAGGCCAGAGCTACATACCAGTGGCTGATCGACATGACGGATGATGTGGATCTGCAGGACAGCCTCAAGTTCCTGCGGGAGCGGGAGATCGTGCATGCGCTAAGATTTAAGGAATCTGTGCAGATTCTGATTGAGGAACGGGATAAGAAGAAGGTGTTCTGAGGAGCTTAATCCTGCCCAAAATACAACATTTCGCTCATGAATTCGAGCCTAACCGGAAATTGTTGTACAAAAGGCAGGATTTCTGCTTGTCTACGCGGCTATGCGGGATAATTGTTGTATTTCATACAGGAATCCTCGCGAACAGCCTGGTATTTTGGGATCAAAGCTGCAGAACATACAACATTTAGGATACATACCTAAGGGGCTGTTCCAAAAGCCATGAAATGGCTGGTTGGATAGCCTCTTTTTTTCTGTAGCTAACTCCCTGCCTTTGTGCTGACCTGCCGTGCGTCCGGTGCCAGATAAGAACATCTGTGAGATAATACAGCTACTGATGTTCAATCTGGCGCAGGAAGCGGAAAGCGGAAAGGGGGGCATAATGGTTATGGCAATTGAACGGTGGCGCGGATTCATCCGGGCCTGGCGGGATTATCCCTTCCCGGAAGGGGCTGTGATTGGCGGGAATTATACAATAGAGGCTTTGCTGGGAGAAGGCAGCTACGGGCTGACGTACCTTACCCGGAATCCTGAAGACGGGACGCCTCTGGCACTCAAACAGTCCAGACCCAGTAAGAAAGCGGTTGGCCGGGCGATGCTGGCCAGGGAGAGTGCTATTCTACGGGTAATGGAGCATCCTAACATTCCGGCTTGCCGTGATTATTTTGAATATAAAGGTTCGAATTGGCTGGTTACCGATTATATTGCGGGGAAGACGCTTGAGGATCTGATCTTTGATGAGCAGTTCGTCTACGGTGAGCGGGAATGTCTGGCCACAACACTGAAGCTGATGGAGCGGGTTGCCCATGTTCATTCGCGCGGATACGTTCACCTGGATCTGCGGATTCCCAATGTGATTCTCCAGAATGAAGACCTGTACTTAATTGATTTCGGATTGGCAGCAAAGATTGGAGAGGCGGATACGGCACAGCAGCCGCAGAAGGGGAAAAGGAAAGGGAAGGATATGCCGGAACGCAGGCCGCCGGAAATCGCCTCGGATTTGTACGATGTAGGACAACTGATGCTCTTCATGCTGTATTCCGGTTATCATCCTCAGCAGGGAAAGGCGGAGCGGACCTGGAGGGAAGAGCTGGAGCTGTCGCCGGGAATGCTGCAGATGCTGTCCCGTCTGCTTGGAGAGCAGGAGGCCTATACGGACACAGCTGTATTTATACGTGAAGCCCGAGAATTGTATAAGAGTCTGCTGCGTTAATATCTGTTCAAAAAAAGGCGCCCTCAGCCAAATGCTGACAGGCGCCTTATGAATGTGTAGGAAGTAATCAAGCTGACATCAGCTTGAACTGCCGTAACGGTTCTTATAGTATTTATGTCCGGTTCCTCCGCGGCGGGCATCTGAAGAGGAATGCCGTTTGTATCCGTGGCTGCTGCTTGAATGCCTTCTGGAGACTGGCCTCCCTTTATTACTGCTCGAATGTCTGCGGTGTCCGCCATGTTTGGACTGCTCTACGGAGTGCAGGACTTTACCAAGAATTTTCTTAAACATCTTGTTTCCTCCTCTTAGGTTGTAGTAGCCATTGCAGTGCGGCTTTAATCGTTAGTTACCCTTAACTACGGCCTCCGTACCCGGCAGGTTTCAATAAAAAATAAACCCCGTCCATTTGCGGCGGGGTTGTTTGTATACCAAGCGTAATGAGTGCAATGATAATGTTATTCAATATAACTCTTCATTGCCTGATACATACTGACCGCGTATTCATCGATCTTATCGCGTGACATCCGCAGCCGGTCCACTGAAGTGCCATAGCCGATTTCCTGCAGTCCCTCCGCTAATCCCTGGAAGATTCCATCCGTGAACGCATCTAACGGTTCGCCGTGCACATGCAGCCCGCTTCCGCCGAGATCCGTGTTCACTGCCGGAGGCGCAATTTCGATGACTTCTACAGATGTATCAGAGAGCTGGAGTCTCAGACTCATGGTGAATGAATGAAGCGCCGCCTTCGTCGCTGAATAGATCGGGCCAATGGCAAACGGTGTGAAGGCCAGGCCGGAGGTGACGTTGAGGATAGCCGCCGCTTCCCGTGCTTCGAATAATGGAGCGAATAGCATAGCCAGATGAAGAGGGGCTTCAAGGTTAGTTGTGATTTCTTGATTGAAATAAGCCCAGTTGTTTCTCGCATCTGCTTTGAGTACATTGAAGCGCTGCTGGGTCCCCGCATTGTTCACTAACACATTCACTTCCGGATAGTTGGCGGTTACCCAGTCGAACAAGGCGATACGCTCGGATTCGATGTTCAAATCACTTACACGGGTAATCAGGCCGGGGAACTTGTCCTTGGCATCCTGCAGGACCTGTTCACGCCGTCCGGTAATGATGACTGTATTTCCGCCGCTGATGAAGCGTTCGGCAAAAGCGAGACCGATTCCCGAGCCTCCGCCAGTAATAAGGATTGTGTTTCCTGTAAGTTTCATTTTTAGAACCTCTTCTCCATTATTTTGATAAATAATTTGTATAACGGGCAATTTTCTTGTCGATGCCCTGCAAGGATTCTGTCATGAGTGCAATTTCCTCCAGCACAGCCTGCTTGTGCTCTTGAAACATTCTAAGCCGGAGTTCAGTCGTGCTGTCCCCTTCTAACATCCAGTCCACATATTGCCTGATACTGCTGATGGGCATATGCGTATTTTTCAGATAAATAATGATCTTGAGGAATGCAATACGATCCTCCGAGAATATCCGCCTCCCGGCTTCATCACGCTCCATCTGTGGCAATAAACCCTTTTTCTCATAATAACGGATCGTTGATTCCGGAATTCCTAACTGGGCTGCAGCTTCGCTAATGGAAACATATTTCATCTGGAGACCTCCATGGGGTTGTTTACTTGTCGACAGGAATAGGATACGACTTAAACCATGGTTTAAGTCAATCTATTTTTTTGGAGGGGGGAGATGATTTATGGAAATGCAATAAAAAACATTACTAATGAACTACATCTTCGTACCCTTGAACTGCATCTTCTTACCCTGGTAATTTAAGTATGCGAAAGACGCCTATAACTCATAAGGGTTTAATGTACTATAATAACAAAAAATGTTATATAAGTATAAACTATTTAATACTGTTGCCGATAAAACATAATATATATTCCAATTTAATGAAATTATACATATTTATTTAAATTTTTAATTGATAGATTCGTAATCCAAAATTCCTATCCAGTGTTAATGAAAAAATGAGTAATCAAGAAATGTTAACTAATCCAGGTACAAAGACCCCCGGGGATTAAAGCAAACTACCCGGTAGGCAAGCTGAAGTTATTAAATCCAGTCAACCTTCGGGAAAATCAACATTCTCATGGTTTACTATCATTTCCATTCGAAAATTTTATAATTAATCCAAAATCCCGTTTTAATTACATATAGTATAAATTCGGATTTGACTACATTACAAAGGGTGCAAATGATGAAGGCAGAAGTCTTAGAAGAAAAGAGTACTCAGCTCAACGAAGAGGAGAGGATTAGGAAAATCGATACTGGGCTGCACTGCTTAATTCTGGTAGCTAATTACCATAACATCTCAGCAGATTACGAGCAGATTAAACATTCTTTTGCAATTGATGATGATGGGATGAATACGTTGCAGATGCTTAAAGCATCCGCAGAATTAGGTCTAAAATCTAAGAAGGCAAATGTTCAGCTGAAACGATTATTCAAGCTGCCATTACCTGCGGTGTTGATTACCAAAGAGGGGGAGTTTCTGGTTCTCGCTAAAGTGAACGAAGATCAATTTCTGATTTTCGATCCGCTGATCGGTAAACCGTCTTCTCTTTCCACACAAGAATTGATAGGACAGTGGAGCAATGACATCATTTTATTCTCTCCTAAAGTGAAAACGGAGCACACGGAAGAGTTCGGAATCAAGTGGTTTCTACCTGCGCTATGGAAGCATAAAAAGATACTTGCGGAGGTCCTGCTGGCGTCTCTATTCATTCAATTATTCGGGCTTGTATCTCCTTTAATTACTCAAGTCATTATTGATAAGGTACTAGTACACCATGGACTCTCGACCTTGAATGTGCTGGCAGTTGGTCTGTTTATTATAATCATATTTGAATTAATTCTGGGAATCAGCCGTACATATGTCTTCACCCATACGACCAGCCGTGTGGATATAACTCTCAGCACAAAGCTGTTCAGTCATTTGTTCCGCCTCCCCTTATCCTATTTTGAGAACAGAAGAACAGGTGCAACTATTGCCAGGGTCCGTGAATTAGAGAATATTCGCCAATTTCTTACCGGATCGCCTTTTACGGCTGTACTTGACCTGTTATTTATTGTTGTATACATAGCTGTCATGTTTGCGTACAGTTCTAATTTAACATTTATTGCGTTGGGTACGTTGCCTTTATATGCTCTGCTGTCTTTAATCTTTACTCCATTACTGCGTAACAGGCTCGAGGAACGATTTCAACGCGGTTCAGAATCTCAATCCTACCTAGTTGAAGCGGTGTCCGGAATTCAGACGATCAAATCATTCGCGCTTGAGCCCATTTCGCAGAAGAAGTGGGAAGGACTGCTATCCAATTATACGAGAGCTACATTTAAAGTACTCCTGTTATCCGGTACGGCGGGTTCTCTTGCCCAATTCATACAAAAAATCTCTAATCTTGTTATCTTGTTCTATGGCACACATTTGGTTCTGGCAGGGACAATATCTGTCGGACAACTGATTGCTTTTCAGATGCTCGCCTCACGTGTAAGTGATCCGGTATTACGGCTGGTACAAATGTGGCAGGACTTTCAGCAGACCGGAATTTCCATTAACAAATTAAAAGATATTTTTGAGGTCAAGCCGGAACCGGCGGTCTCCGTATCCAAAACTAGGTTGCCTCGGATTCAGGGGAAGATTGCCTTTGAGGCTGTCACCTTCCGCTATAAAGTGGGTGGCCCGGAGATTATAAGAGATCTGTCTTTTGCTATTCCGCCAGGAACAGTCGTGGGAATCGTAGGTCGAAGTGGTTCCGGGAAAAGTACGGTATCGAAGTTAATCCAGCGGCTCTATGTGCCTGAGTCCGGTAAAATTCTGATCGATGGGGTAGACATTTCTTTGGCTGATCCCTCATGGTTACGCCGACAGATCGGTGTCGTACTGCAGGAGAACTACTTGTTCAGCGGAACGATCCGGGAGAATATCGCTTTAAATAACCCGTCTGCCCGAATTGAAGATATTGTGCGGGTGGCTAATTTGGCCGGGGCACATGACTTTATTATTGAGCTGGCAGAAGGCTACGATACGATGGTTGGCGAACGGGGAGAAGGGTTATCCGGCGGCCAACGTCAAAGAATAGCTATTGCCCGGGCATTGCTGTCGAACCCGCGAATTCTTATCTTCGACGAAGCGACCTCCGCGCTGGATTATGAATCAGAACGCATCATTCAGAATAATCTGCAGAAAATCTGTGCGGGCCGTACAGTAATTATTATCGCGCACCGGCTCTCTACACTCAGAACAGCCAGTAAGATTATCGTGCTGGATAAAGGACATCTAATTGAAGCTGGATCACATCAAAGCTTGCTGGCAAACAAAGGGCTGTACCACTATCTCTACAACCAGCAGGAGAGGGAATAGACATGTTTGGACACAAATCGGATCGGTTAGAATATGAGTTTTTACCTGCAGCAGTGGAAATTGAAGAAACTCCTCCGGCGCCACTTGGACGCTGGCTGATTTGGACGATCATTATTTTATTTGTTATTGTACTGGTTTGGTCATACCTGGGGAAGGTTGATGAAGTAGCGGTGGCCCGTGGAAAAGTCATTCCGGATGGCCGGACCAAGGTGCTGCAGCCACTTGAAGGGGGAACTATCAAGGAAGTTATGGTAACCGAAGGGGAACATGTAGAGAAAGGGCAACTGCTTATTGAACTCGATTCTACGACTTCTGAGGCGGATATTCAGGAGATGGTCAAGCAACTATATGTAGCCAAGCTGCAAAAGGCGATGCTGGAAGCAGAACTTGCAGGCAAAGCATTTGATGGGATAGAACAGGGAGAAACTCCCCTGGCGGGTTCTGCTGTTGATGAAGAGGAAGTGCTGCAAGTGCAGATGCAACTGCGTGAGGCAAGGGATGAGGAGTTTGACAGTAAGATTAAAGCAGCGGAACTCGTTGTATCCCAGACCCGGCAGGAGCTTCATTTGGAACAGTCCGCGCTGGAGTTAGCCAACAAAGACTATGCGCTCGCCTTGATGAAGTCACAAAACGGTGGAGATGAGAACTTCACGGAAAGTGCGGATCTTCTCCAGGCAGATAATGATTTGAATAAAACATTACTAGAGATAGATTCCCAGGAAAAGAAAATTGCCAAAGCAGAGGATGCTCTGGCTGAAGCTGAAGAGAACGTTATCTCCATTCAGAAGCAGCGCAACAGAACTGTTCTGGATGAACTTGTAGAAAATGAAAAGACCTTGTATACTCTCGAGTCCGAACTCACCAAAGCAGAAAAGCGCTTTGAACTACAGCAGTTAGCTTCACCAGTAGATGGAACTGTGCACGGGCTGTCTTCTTTTACCATTGGTGGTGTGGTGACTTCAGCGGAGGACGTCATCTCGATTGTACCGGACGATACGCCTCTAATTATAGAAGCAACTATCGCCAATCAGGATATTGGATTTATTAAAAAGGGTCAGGCTGCCAATGTGAAGGTAGATACTTTTCCCTTTCAGAAATACGGATACCTGCAAGGTGAAATTATCTATGTGAGTCCGGATGCCTTTGAAGATGAGAAGCTTGGACCTGTCTTCAAAGCTAAGCTCAAAGTGATGTCTGCGGAGACATCTTCCGGGAATCAGATCCGTTTGAGTCCAGGGATGTCTGTATCCGTAGAGGCAAAGACAGGGCAAAGACGAATCATTGATTTCTTCCTGTCACCACTCAAAAAAGTTGCGGAAGAGAGCTTCACGCTAAGATAACAACAAAGGGGAAGTACGATGAAGAAGCTATTTGCAACCAGTATCCTATTGAGCATGCTTATCACTCTATTGTTCTGGCCGGGGGCCTTGTCTGCTCAAAGTAAGAATGTGGTAGCCGGTACTGTGGGGAAAGTAAGTGTTAACAAAAATAGTTCAATCGAGATTATCGAACCTTACTTAGTGCAGTGGGGCAAGAATAATGTGCTGTCCTTCAAGGTTCGGCTATATAACGGAGGCGGAGCCCCTCTGGATTTGTTGAGATATGGAATCACAGTGAAGACAAATGCCGGAAATCCGGGGAATGCCATTCAGGTTAAAGAATCTCAGACAAATACAAAGGTATTGCCGCAATCCAGCAGAGACTTCACTTTCTACGCAACAGTTCCTAATCAGACACAGCTTACCAGCGTGCAATTTGATGTGAAGGAGTGGAATATTGCTTATGCGGGCTTCAGTAAATCGATGGGTACAATTAAGATACCAAGTAATTATTCGAATATTGTAGCATCTGGTGACAGCAAAATATCAGTGCTGCAGAATAATCAAATCCGGATATCACTCAGTGATTTCTTTAGTTATGAAACAGCAAATGACCGGATGTACACTCTGACACTTCTTGATGAGAGCTGGGGAACACAGCCGGTTGAGCTTCCTAAATACAGCTATTGGCTGCAAGCAGAATCAGGTGACCTGTATCCGCTTCAGACTGATGGCAGTGATGACGGTATATTGAACCCTAAGGAAAAAGCTGCTTTTGATTTGTATGCGACCATTCCGAAGGCATCCAAAGCCAAAAACTTCAAATTACTCCTGACTACGACAGAAAACAGTCTGAATTTGACACTTCATGCTTTTAAGCTGGCACAAGCCAGAGCTTGGACATCAGTTCCTGTAAACATGGAGAAGGGACATTATATCAGACCCGATGAAGATCAATTCTCTCTGCAAGTAGACCCGCTATACATAACCGAAACCGATTTGCCTCAAATGGATGTAGGAACAACAATCATACTTAAAAATAATAATAAACTCAGTGTCGTTACACCGAGTCTGGCTTATTTCGTTGAAGTAAACCATATTACCTATGTGCTGACTCCAAGCGATACTACAACTGAGAAAAGACTGGAAGCTCTTGAACAACTGAAAGTATCTCTTTCTGCGGATATGCCTAAATCGTTAAGCAAATACAATATGAACCTGATTATTGCCAAAGTACTGAGCGGTGATGAGCATCCAGTGTATAAACCACTATTGAAAATACCGCTTAACAAAGCCGCAGAAGTAGAACAAACCAAAGTAGATAGTATTACCAAGACGGCACTCAAAGACGGTTCACCGTATTCAATAAGTGTGAGTAACGTCATGGGGTATATGGACGGGAAATACCAAATAGTCGAAGGTACGATTACTCTCACAAATGATGGTCAGCAAAAAATTGAATTACCAGAGTTTAAACTTAAGGGTTCTGTTGACCAGAAATACAGCTATGAAGGGACTTTAACAGATACTCAAACGGTGAATGGTTTAAGTCCGCAAGATCAGATGAGCCAGACTTTTCAGGTACAGCTTCCTAAGAACGCAGGACTGCAGGATTTTAAACTGTCATTGGAAGAACCTTTTTTACAGGGGAATGATAAGTTGTATCGGCCTGTTGCCTCATTTAGCCTTCAGGGATTACAGAATTCGCAGATGACAGCGAAGGATTGGGTGTATTTCTCAACAAAGAACGGGGATTTCAAAATTAAAAGGATATCAACTTACCGTCTGCCTGTAGATGGGGAAGATGCAGTTGTGACAGAATTTGAATTATACAGCAGCTCCCGTCAAAACGAAACGTTACCTGAATTTAAGGCAGCTTATACTGTGAATCATACTTCCATAGAGGCCCAGCAGCTCGTGTTGGATAAAGTAATCAGTACTTCACCGGATACCGCAATCTCCTTGCAGGTGATCGGGAAAGTACCGTATTCAATGAGCACAGGTGAGGTGAATATGCTGCTCAAAGTAAATGAAGATGGGGCAGAGCGGAGCATTGGTCAATTTCTGATTGATAGTATGGATACAGTGCCACAATATGATGCTAATGATATCTATTCCCTGAAGATCGCTGGCCGAGAATCAGAAACACAATTGTATAAAGTTCTGGTGTATCCCGGAATGAGTGAAGATCTGGTGGAAGTACAGATGATTCAGAGGAATAATAACAAAAGAACCTTAGTTCATAATCCCTTATATGGTTACTTTCAGAGCAAGGATGGAAGCTATTACCCTCTGGATTATGAAACAAATGCTGAACAGAATGTGAAGTATGGAAGTGTGTCCATTCAATCTTTAGCTGGCAAAGTGCCTAAGGGTACAAATCTGGCGGATTTAAAACTGCTCTTTGGTCTAGCGATCAATGATAAAGAAATCGCCGGAACCAGCGGTAATGCAGGTTCCTTTGTCAGACCTGCGTTTTTCACACTAGTAGAGGATACGGGAACTGCAGCTGCTGGACTTATCGGTATGAATGTGGGTCCTTATAGTCTGGATATCTCGAATCCGCAGACCAAACTGGTCTCTGGTTACAACGGAACAATGGAATTCACGGCAAGCTTAACGAAACAACTGTCGTTTGACTCATTTGATACAGAACACAAAATCATCATTCAATTAGAAAATGCAGGAGAGATCATCACGACGAAAGAATACGGATTAAATACGGCGGAAGATACAAGCAGCTTCACTCTTCTCTCCAGAAAATACAAGATAGAGGGTATTTCAACAAACCTCACCACACCTTCTCTGCAAGTGAAGGTGTACCTGAGCTATAAGGGGGAGAAGAAACTGATCGGTGAGCAGGTGGTGGGGGTGAGTTTTCAAAAATAATAGCTAAAATAGGGGATTTTCATGATTTTTAAAATTTGAAAAGCGGAAATTCTTTTCAATAACTGGTATGAAACTAAGGGGAGTTTCTTATTGAGAAAAATAACAGGGTCACATGTTTTTTGGATTGCTTTAATTATTATTTTCTTCTGGATGTTTATGCAAACAATTGGAGTATGGGCATTATTAGGCTTAGATTTATCAATAAAACGCATATCAACAAACGAATCTCAAATAGCTGAGAAAACGCAAGCGTACCTTGAAAATAAATACAAGGAAAAATTTATTATTAACGAAGTTCAGCCTATAACTCCACAGGATGAAGTGTATTTGAGTGTGTCTCCGGTATCAAATAGTAAAATTCATTTCTCCGCTGTATATACTAAGAAAAGAGGTGAGCAAATTATCAATGGAGATAATTATATGCTTATTAAATGGGGGGAAGAGGCAAAATCTCTTTTCGATCCTTTAATAGCTAATATTATATCTTCAAATACTTTCTTTAAAGTTAGTTTACCAGCGAGGAATATTTTTGAATACGGAGACATTACTTTACCGTTAAAAGAGGTAACAAAGAAATATCCGAATTTATTACTAATAAGCATAGATGTTTATTATCTAATGGAAAAGGAGCAAGTGACTCAGTTTAATGATGAGATCATACGATTGGAGGAAAATTTAAATAAAATGAATATAAGTAACATTAGGTTGTATGTACTTATGTATGATCGATCATATTTTGGTGATATTAATCGGTTTAGGGGAATTGCTGAAGAAGATATAACTGGGATACTCAACTCAAGACGCGCGCTAATAAAAGAGATTTATTTGGACATGGATGAGCCTAATTCATTAAATGAATTACAAACCAAACTACAAAAAAAGGGGTATGAGAATGGTAACTGAATTAGAGTATCTAGAATTGTGTGAAATGATATATCCTGGAAAAGCTCCGGGTAATGAGGACACAGATGGTATCTCTATGAATAAAACGATTAATAAAGATTTTTTGGGAGGAGAATCTAGCTGGAATTATTTAGGTAGAGTTTATGACGGTGTTGGACTTTACTGTGCAGCTCTGCGGAATGTTTCTGAGAATGAAATTACATTTGTTTTTAGAGGGTCAAACAGTTCCTTTTTTGATCTTGACGGGGACTGGTTGGGAGAAAATGCTAATTTGAATTGGAGCACACATCAAGTCAATCAATCTAGAAGATTGGTTAATGCGGTACTTGAAGAGTATGGGGATCAATCTAATTATTCCTTCACTGGCCATTCATTAGGAGGGAAATTGGCCCAAACGTTATTAATCGAAGGGATTGAAGGACATTTCGGAGAAAATGTGAAAAATAACTTTAAAAAAGCAGTTATTTTTAATGCAGCTCCTACCCATAATGGTGATTTAAATGAACCCAAACTTTCTCGGAGTAAAGAGGATTATCCTGTTAATCACTACATTCTAGACGGAGAAGTTTTAAATTCGTTTGTTCCTGGTAAGCATTTTGGAAAGCAAACTGCACTTCCGTTGTCAAACAAAGTAGGAAATGGTAGCGATCCTCTTTCTAGGCATAGTAGATTCGATATGTTTAAATACTATATGTCTAAAAATGGTAATTTATCAACTGTTGAAGTTAATGGAATGAATGGGGAATACAATGAAATTCTTCATGGTAGAGACAGTTCTGACACAATTACAGGCTATGGTGGAAATGATACATTATTCGGCGAAAAAGGATCAGATACTTATAGATTTTTTAAAGATGATGGACAAGATATAATTATGGAAGTAAACGACAGTAAAAGTAATATGGATAAATTAGTTATATATGGACATTCATACAATAATACATTCATTAAATTTGCTATAAATAAAAATTATGGGAATTATAATTCTGTAATATCAGTTATTATAACTTTTGGTGGATCGAGTGATAGTATCACATTAGAGTACAGCAAAAGTACTAATAATTCCTATTCAGCATCTGTGGAACAAATTATTTTTGCAGAAGACAATAATAAAATCATTTGGATGAAGAATGAGATATCAGATGTCGTAAAAAACTATAAACCTAAATATAATGTTCCTATTGAATTGGAAAAAATAGTAAATCCAGAAAAGGCATATATTGATCCTGTTGTCCTTGATCTCGACTCTAATGATAATAACAATACAGTAGGTGTAAATGATAGCAGTGTTTATTTTGATCATAATGGAGATGGATTTGCTGAGAAAACGGGCTGGGTGAATCCCGAAGATGGCCTCTTGGTGAGAGATATCAATAAGGATGGCTTAATTAATAATGGCTCTGAGTTGTTCGGGCAATATACAGTGCTAAAAGATGGACAATTAGCCAAAACAGGATTTCAAGCCTTGCTTGATCTGGATGCTAATGGTGATCAGGTCATTAACCAAATGGATGCTGACTTCCAGCAACTTCAAGTCTGGAAGGATGTAAATTCAGATGGAATAACGGATAAGAATGAATTATTTACGCTGAATGAACTTGGTATTACAGAGTTGATATTGAAGGATCATGGAAACCTCTATTTAGAGGATGAATATACGGGTAACAGTGAAACTGGACAAGCTTCTTATGCAACTAATGATGGTGAAGGCCACTCCATGATTGAATATAGAATGAAAACAGCACCTTACGATACGGTGGCAAATGAATGGTTGGAAGAGCCAGAGGTAATTCAATTGTTGCCTGATGTAGCGGGCAGTGGGATTTTATATAGTTTACATCAAACGATGATGAGAGATGCCAGCGGTCAACTTAAACTCTGGGTACAACAATTTCAGACAGAAACAGACTTGTTGGTTCGTAATAACCTGCTTGATCGAATGATCTATAAGTGGACTGGTGCAGATCAGGTGGAACCTGATAGTCGTGGAGGGATTGTTGACGCACAGAAGCTGGTTGTTATCGAGAAATATTATGGTGTCAGCCAACCTGGGTATGTTCCACCTGGTGATACTGCCGGGACAATTCTAGAATTTTATAACGATATTAAAGAAAATGTATATGCCCAGTTAATGGCACAGACCCATCTGGCATTTCTTTATGATGAAGTATCTATTGTATGGGGAAATGATAAGTTTGTTGTGGATTTGTCGGGAGTGCAGACTCGGCTGCAGTCTTCCTTACTAGGTGGAAGTAGTTTAGCCAAACTGCAACTTGGAGAGTTCATGCGCACGGCCAAGCAATTGTATAATGCGGATGCTATTGGACTGAGTAAGTTTGGAAACTATTTTTCGAGTCAAAATATTGAATGGGCCTGGATCGTAGAATCGAATTTAAAGAGCAGCATTATGGGTACTTCCCAAGGGGAACTATTAACAGGGACTGAAGGGGACGATGCAATCTCCGGTGGCGATGGAAATGATATTCTCAATGGGACTAAAGGAAACGATGCGCTATTCGGTGGTCTTGGCAATGATACATATATGATCGGCAAAGATAGCGGAACTGTTCAAATCTATGAAGAAGATGCTACAGCAGGGAATACAGACAAGATACTGCTTGGTGATGGTATCTTACCAGATAACGTGAAGTTGAGAAGAGATCAGAATGACCTGATAGTATCTATAGATGATAGTGCTAACAAGATAAATGTCAGGAACTTTTTCAAGAGCGAGAAGCAAAGAATTGAAAGTATTGTATTTGTCAACGGGAACATCTGGGATGTTGACTACATATTAAATCATGCGTTCACTGAAACTAATGGAACAGATCAACTGGATACTTTCTACGGAACATCAAATAACGATAAATATAGAGCAGGTGCTGGTGACGACACCGCTTTTGGAGGAGCGGGCCACGACACCATAATGGGTGAAGCGGGCAATGATTATCTCGCCGGACAATCCGGCAATGACACTTTAGATGGTGGAACAGGTAATGATTATCTTGATGGTGGAATCGGCAACGACACCTACATATTCGGCAAAGGGTATGGCAGCGATACAATTATAGACAGTGATTCTACTGAAGGTAATTACGATCGGGTGTTATTTAATGCTGGCTTGTTGCCTAGTGAAATAACCATCGTACGCAACGGAACTAACCTGGAACTGGTCGTTACAGGGACTAGTGACAAACTAAAGATTATCAATTATTTCGGAGCCACTAGTAGTGTTGTTGAAGCGCTAAGTTTCTCTGATGGAACGGTGTGGGATTACAACTATGTCTTGAATAATGCTATAACTCCTGCGGTGGGAGCGGCAGGAGTTACGTTAACAGGTACGAGTGGAAATGATGTTTTGCAGGGTGGAGTGGGGAATGACAAG
>NZ_WHOB01000041.1 GCF_013141775.1 Paenibacillus phytohabitans | reverse complement strand
CCCTCGTTTTAGTCAACCTTTTTTTTGATTTCTTTTTTCGGCTGATTTACGACTGCTTTGCAGCGCATCGTTATGTCAGAGGGACGAGTTATAATTTATCACATAAGTTGCGTCCTAGTCAACCCTAAATATTCCCCTCATTATCTGCGCTCATGCAGCAAGGACAAATAAAAAAAGAGAGTACACTACCTCTCTCCATCCTCCTGCTTATTTTTCTATTATAGGTCTATTCATATCCGTGGACAGCCACCTAACTAAAGGGTATACCGAATTGCATGCCCGTCCCCGGCCTCAACAGCCCAAGAAGTAATTTCTCTAATTAATGAACGCGATACAAGCTTGCGCAGAACAAGCGGCAGCTCTGCCTGAAGCTGGCTCAGTCCTGAATGCTGTAGAAGTTCTTTAATACTCCAAGCCTCCTTACGGCTGCTCAGGATATGGAGAAGCATAGCGCAACAATCCGCCATTTTTGACATTAATGCAAACTCGCAGGCCAGCAAAATCAGTTCGACTCTCTGCTCGAGCGTTTCTGTACTTACTGTAAGTTCTTCATATAACTTATGAACCGGAGAATTCAAATTCTTGACCTGTCCCCAAACTGCGGGTTCCGGAAAATATCCGGCCTCGCTCACTTCAATACGTGCCCAATGGTATAGAGCGATCAGCACGCAGTTATAAGCATCCATAGTACAGCCTGCTTCAAGGTAACGTTTCGACTTCACATACATATGTAGAAACCGGGAGAATTCCATAAACAATACCCGCTCTTTCAGCGGACCTTGAAACTGGATGAGTTCCTTCCGCATCTCCGCCAATATTCCCTTAGGGTCCCAGATCACCTCACCGGACATTAAACTGGTAAGGAGTTCATTATTGTCCCCTGCCATCACAGCGCGTTCCAAAGCAGATAGACCCACATGCACGGATTGCGTCCGCCGGTCCCCGGCAATGGTGTGGGTTATAATTCGCTCTGTCTCCTGTTCCTCATGCAGCATGAGCACCATCATATCAAAGTCGTGCAGCAGCGCGCTCTGAAATGTGTCATTGCCTCTTTGCCGCAAAGCAACGGCTCCAAGAACATTCTCATCAAATGTCTCCCCACTTAATAGGGTCAAATTGGACAGTTCCATACTTCCCTCCATCAAATTTGGCGATTTTGCATCCAGTCAGTTATAATTCTCTTTACATAAATGATATTCTACATATTCATGTCAGTTCCTCCTGGACAACCGAACTATATTTCAGTTAGGAGATAATACTCATGAAATTTAAATCGGCCAAAATCAACGCTTTTCGCACCTGGGGACTGCTTCTTACGATGCTGGGTATGGGTCTTATGATTATGGGAACCGCAGGCATTGTATTCTGGGGATCTGCAGGCAAGGTTGTCGCTGCTATCGGTCTCGTCATTGGTCTAATCTCCATGATGGCCAGTCTGGCCATCTACTTCTGGGCGGGCATGCTCTCAACCAGTGCTGTCCAGGTGGAATGTCCCGAATGCCATAAGCTGACCAAAATGCTTGGCAAAACGGACCGCTGTATGTTCTGTCACACCATCCTTACGATGGACCCTGCACAAGCCACAATTACTGCTGAAGAACTTGAAGTCCAGCAATTGAAGCAATAATCGAATTCATATGTCTTTAATAATCTCCTGCCGGATACAAATAAAACGGGTGTCGTCCTCTAATGGATGACACCCGTTTTATAATTAATCCACTTAAGCATTATTCAACAATTGCCTTGAGTGCTTCCCACGCTTCCGGATTGGCAAAGCTCCGATTCCATGAGGCTACCCCGCCAAGGCCGAAGGACTGCGCCAGCTCGACTCTGGCTGCCAGCGAAACTTTATCCTCGATCCATATTTTGCGCAGAGCATCCTCTTCTTTATATTCCACATAATTCTGTCCTGCATCCTTATCAAGAACCGGTGTCAGCTTCTTCTCGGCAAGTATCTCCTGGACCGCATTCATACTGACGGCCTTGGAACTTACTTTGGTTTCACCTTTCTCGGTCTTCTCGGTCCAGATACGAGTGTACAAGGGTATCCCCAGAATCAGCTTCTCGGCAGGGACTGCATCCTCTTCAATAATCCGGTTTATAGAATTCTTCACCCACGGCAGGGAAGCTACAGAACCGGCAACCGGACTAGCCGCCCAATGCTCATCGTAAGCCATCACGACCAGGAAATCCGACACGGCTCCAAGCGCCCGGCGATCCAGGAACAAGGACCACATTTCACTGTTTGATTTCGGTGTTACATCAATAGAGACAATCAGATTCCGGCTCTGTGCCATAGGCTTCAGTTCCCGCATGAATTGGGTTACATTAGGTCCATCCTTGGTGTATACATTCTCAAAGTCGATATTAATACCGTCCAGGTTGTAAAGATCCGCGTACTTCAGCATCTGCACAATTGTATTCATCCGTCTGTCATACGTGGATAGTGCCTCCGTAGTCAGGTCCGCCTCAAAGCTGTTGCTGAGCAGACCCCATACCTCCATGCCCTGGGTGTGAGCCCACTCTACATAGGCGCTATCAGCCTGGCTGCGAACATTACCATTAACATCGATAATACTGAACCAGGTTGGACTAACCACATTAATCCCAGGCAAATCAGCGAATTTCGCAGGATTCGGCTTGCGTTCGTAGACTGCCTCCCAGAACATATTAACGGGCTTTCCTTTCCAGCTGCGTTCGGCACGGGTAGGAGCCACAGGCTGCTGCACTACTGTTCTATTCCCGTCTGCTAGAATATCGTCCGCCTTGACGAAGCCTGTATATCCGCTCTCCAGCTGCACATACAGCCAGCCTTTGATGTCTGAATTCCAGATTCTCACTGTGGCTCCCGGCGGCATATCAGCAAGGATTGGCGCATGTACGGAGGCTCCGCTGCGGAGCGCTTTGGTCCGTCCGCCTTCCTTACCCTTCACCTTGCCTAACGGCACCGTTTCGCCGGCAGTCATTAACAGAACAGCACCGGTACTGCTATCCTCGTCTACCTCAAAGCCATATAAGTCCTCCAGTGTATCTGCCGGAAGATATGTCACCCCATCCTTCTCTTCAGGCGCAAGACGAAGCTGCAGGGGCTCATTGTTCAAACTTGCTGCTGTTGAATCTTCCTGCATATATAAAAGACTGCTGTCTGTCGACAGAATCACAGACTTGCTCTTTTCCTCGTAACGGATAGATGAATCTACGTATTCCTGTAATAGCGGCAGTGGTAATAGCAGGCTGTCCCCTGTCCCTGAGGCTGAGTATCCGGTAAGCTCTCCCTTAACAAAAACAGGCTTCTCCAGCCCCTTCCAATCCGGATCCAGATGCTGACGGTTCGGTAATACATAATATACAACCCAAAAGGCTGCGGCAGCTATAATGACAAGTCCCAATAAGCGGCGAAAAAGACTTCCACGCTTTTTGACGCGTCTTTGTCTCTGTCTTCTGTCCAAAATATATCCTCCAAACAGTATGATAAATTTATAATCAGATAGCACTTCTGTTAAGTATACGACATCGCGGCCCTATTGGTTGCGCCAAACTGCTGGAAGCTTTGTATTTTTGTAACAGCTCCATAGAAAAAAGCGTGTAAAATCCGCATTCGGATTCTACACGCCTGCAATTCCATATCTTAGTGCTGCTTCTCGTTGCAGCATTTGCAAACACCATACAGTTCCATACGTAATCCATGAATCTTAAAGCCTGTAGCCAATTCGGCACGCTCCTCTACCTCATGGAGAGAAGAATAGCTGAAATCCTCAATCTTACCGCATTCCTGGCAGATGACATGATAATGATCAGACACATTGGCATCGAAACGGCTGGAATTATCACCGTAGGTCAGCTCGCGGACCATACCCGCTTCTATAAACATCTTAAGATTGTTATACACCGTTGCCACACTCATACTGGGAAACTGAGGCTCAAGCGCTCGGTAAATATCGTCTGCCGTAGGATGATTCATCGCTTCCATCAGATACGTAAGAATCGCATGACGCTGAGGCGTAATACGGACACCGGTTGTCTTCAGTTGCTCCAATGCATGCTGTACGCCACTACCCATCCATGCCACCGCCTTTAATTATACAACTTAATAATAACTCTAATGTAATTGTAAGACCGGGCTTTCAATGTTGTCAACGAAGTCCTTACATTATATTCATTATTATATAATAAAAATTACTTATTTCAATATTTGCTCACATTTAAATTGCTATTTCCATCCACACGAAGCTTGAACTCACCCGTTCCGATCTGGCCGGAGAGGTTTTTTTTGTCGATTACAAGTCCCGGCAGGTCCGTTACAATATCCCCGTACCCGCTTGAGCCCTCCACCTTATAATTCCCCGTAAGCGGCAAGTAGAGATCGATATCTCCGACAGCACTGTAGATATCCCAGTCTCCGCCGAAGTCGTTCGAACGAATGTTGATTCTGCCATTCAAAGATTCGGCGTGCAGCTTCGATCTGGCTCCGGCTACCTCCACATTGCCGTTCTTCGTGGACAGATCCAGTGCATCTCCACTATCCGTTGCCGATATATTACCGACTGCCGATGACAGCTTCAGAGCCCCGCTAACCTCCCAGGCCCCCATATCACCACCGCTCGTAGTCAGTTCAACACTCCCCTGTACGTTTCTGGCGCGTACTGCGCCATTGAGGGTTTTACCTTTTACATTGCCGTAAATACGGTGCAGGATAAGCTCCCCGTTCCCTGTCTCCAGAGAAATATCTGAAATAGCCTCCACGTTCTGCAGAGTAATACCACCGTTCATCGTGCGGACCCCCAGATCAAACCGGCGGTCCTCGGGCAGGGAAATGTCCAGATCTATCCGCGGCTGGCGTTTGCCGGATTCACCGTACGCCTTCCCCTGGGGAGTGATCTTGATCGTCGTGTCTTCTGTCACATCGACAAAAGACTGATCCGCTATGGATTCGGCAAGTACCCCGTCCAGCTGATCCACCCAGACTGTTGCTGTAATCTCAATATCCTCCACAGCAGCCCGGTGGATCAGAATATCCCCGTTAATCGCATCAATATTGATTCCGGACGTATTCAGTTCAACTGGAACAATAAGCGGAGCCTTCTCATAACGGCTTCCTTCAGCTTCTCCATAATCAACTGCCGCTACAGTCAAATTAAGACTGACCCGGTTCCACAGATGCAGATAATGCTCCTGCTCCGTTACGATAAATACGCATGCCGAGAGAAGGATGGCCGAGAACAGTCCGCGCAGGTCCATACGGGCTCTGGCAGTAGTGACGTTCTGGCTGCGGCGGCGGGAAAAGAAGTGGATCAGCAGATACTCCACTCCCCATAATACCGGAATAACAGGCCACCATTTCAGCAGCAGCATCATATAATCAGTTCCGTCACGCCAATCCATGAGCAACAGAACTCCGACACTAATCAGCACTGCGGATGCAGTATATCTGCCCACACGCCGGCTCCGCCGTTCCTTGCTCAGACGTGCACCCGAGTCCTTAGCTATCTCCCGTACACCCAGAAGCAGGCCCAGAATCATCAGCAGAACCGCTACGGTTGCACCTGCGGAGTTCTCAATGAACACTTGAAGCCAGGGCGGCTTCTGGCGGAAGAGGAAGAGCAGCGCCCCGCCAATGAGCAGCAGCAGACCAAAGGAAACCCCCGGCTCGCTGATTCTCACCCGGCGCCCTGCATTCTTCGCAGAATCCTTCATATCCGATAGTTCAGGGTCATGCTCTTCAGGGAACCGCAATATCCGGTCTGCAGACTGGAGCACATCGAACACATTATAGAAGTACAACGCCGGGATCAGGAGCGCCAGCAAAATTAGCAGCGGTACATTGATCTGCATCCCGATGGATGAGAAATACAGCAGAGCCACAATATCCAGCAGAATAAGAAAGATAAACGAAATCCCTTTACGGAGCAGCCCGAGATACAGATGTCCCGTGCCGGGAATAACTGCAGCCAGCAGGCCGGCTATAAATTTGCGTTTGCGGGGACGCCGCTTTTGGCGGGGAGGGATATAAGGGGCCTTAGGTTCTCCGCCAGCTTCAGCTTCCTGCAAAGCAGCTTCCTTCTCTTCATCCTGCACGGGATTATTCTCATGATCATGTTGACCTGAATTCATCTCGGCACTCCTCCTTTCAGAACGTTTGCTTCGCTTGTCATTCAATCTTGCCGCTCTTGTGAAACTCTATCAGCTCCACACCCGGAGCTACCTCTTCAACACCTGCAGGAATAAACCCGTGTTTGGTGTAGAGCGTTACTGCCGGAACATTCAGCTTCCCCGTGGATACGATAAACTGTTCCATTTCCGCATAACGGGCAAAGATAAATTCTAACATTCTGCCCGCCACCCCTTGGCGAAAATGATCCGGACTTACCATCATGCGTGTAACGGTCAGCTTACCGGGAGCCTCCTCCATTACTGCAACAGCCCCCATGAGCTCCTCATTGTCGTCGAGACAGCCGTAGAAGTCCTCTTTAACCCGGCTCAGCATGTCTCTGGTCTCCAGCAGCGGCGGGATATCACGGAACCCTATGATCTCCGCTTCCAGGCGGTACGCCTTATGCTGAAGACTCCAGAGCTCATCCAGCGTTATCTCATCCTGCAGATTCAGCTTCACAATTGTATCCATCCGTACAGTCCCCTTATATACTGCAGAGGGCCTGCCGTTGCCGACAAGCCCAGTGCTCATGATTCTATGACTTATTACCCAATCTATTAGCCAAAAGCAGCCCCTAGCTGTTCAATACGTCAGCGAGCAGTGTGTTAACCAGACCCGGGTTTGCTTTTCCTTTGCTTTCTTTCATAACTTGTCCTACGAGGAAGCCGATCGCTTGTTTCTTGCCGGCCTTGTAATCTTCTACAGATTGCGGATTGGCAGCGACCACATCCTGGACAATTTTTTTGATCGCCCCTTCATCACTGATCTGGACCAGCCCCTGCTCTTCAACAATAACTGCCGGCAGCTTACCGCTCTCCAGCATTTCTTTGAAGACGGTCTTGGCAATTTTGCTGCTGATGGTTCCGCCTGCGATCAGGCCGATCATCTCACCCAGCCCCTGCGGCGTAATCTTCACCTGGGATAATTCCAGATTATTGCTGTTCAAGTATCCCAGCAGGTCTCCCATCATCCAGTTGGCGACAGCCTTGGCATCCTGTGTGTAGGCCAGACTGCCCTCGAAGAAATCAGCGAGCGGCTTGGATGAAGTAAGGACTCCGGCATCATAGGCAGTCAGACCAAATTCTTCACTGTAACGGGCCTGCCGCGCATCCGGAAGCTCAGGAATGGTTGCGCGGATCTGTTCCTTCCAAGACTCGCTAATATGCAGCACGATAAGATCCGGGTCCGGGAAATAACGGTAGTCATGCGCCTCTTCCTTACCGCGCATAGACAAGGTCTTGCCTCCAGCTTCATCCCAGCGGCGAGTCTCCTGGACAACGATCCCCCCGTCGTCCAGAATCTCGCCTTGACGGAACTGCTCATACTCCAAACCACGGAGTACGCCGCGGAAGGAGTTCATGTTCTTCAGCTCTGCCCGGATGCCGAATTCCTCCTGGCCTTCCGGCCGCAGGCTGATATTGGCATCACAGCGCATCGAACCCTCTTCCATCTTCACATCGGATACATCGCAATACTGCATAATGGCGCGGATCTTCTCCAGATAGGCGCGCGCCTCCTCCGGTGAACGCAGATCGGGCTCAGAGACAATCTCAATAAGCGGAGTCCCCACCCGGTTGAAGTCAACCAGTGAAGCAAAGCCGCCGTCCACATGAGTCAGCTTGCCCGCATCTTCCTCCAGATGAAGACGGGTGATACCGATCCGTTTGGTCTCTCCGTTCACTTCAATATCAATCCAGCCGTTCAGGCCGATAGGCTGGTCATATTGCGAAATCTGGTACGCTTTTGGCGAATCGGGGTAAAAATAGTTCTTGCGGTCGAATTTGCTGACATCGCCGATCGTACAGTTAAGCGCCATTGCGGCTTTCATCGCGTACTCTACGGCCTGGCGGTTAAGAACCGGCAATACGCCGGGGTGGCCGAGACAGACCGGGCAGGTATGTGTATTGGGCGGAGCGCCGAATTCTGTGGAGCAGCCGCAGAAGATTTTGGACTTGGTATGAAGCTCCACATGAACTTCAAGCCCGATGACCGTTTCATATTTAGACATAGATAATCTCATCCCTTAAAAGTTTTGTGAGCATATACTCAAATTATATAAGAAGCACTAAAGAAATAAACAAAAAGCAAAAGAAGCGGAGGGGAAATTTGGAACTGTAGGAGCGGTAGCGACCGCCTGAAAGCTATCCGCAGGAAAGCTCGCTATCTACAGCATCAGCAGTCAATGGATTTCAACCGCGTATAGCGGATTAGATGAAGAAATCTGTTGACGGGCAGCGGCCGGAAGTCCAAATGTTCACCGCAGTGACGATGAAGCTTCAAGTTCAAAACTTAAGTGCATCTTAATATAAAAGCTACATTTGCGGACGGGCCTTGTGATGCTCTGTATGCTGTTCAAAGGCATGCGCAACGCGCAGTACCGTACTCTCGTCAAACTCCTTGCCGATAATCTGCAGGCCGACAGGCAGGCCTTCCGCGAAGCCGCAAGGAATGCTGATTGCAGGAATACCAGCCAGACTGACAGGAATGGTCAGGATATCATTCAGGTACATCGTCAGCGGATCTTCGGTCTGCGAGCCCAGCTTAAAGGCTGTGGTTGGCGCAGTCGGACCGATAACGACATCATATTTCTTGAACACTTCATCAAAATCCTGCTTAATCAACGTGCGCACCTTCTGCGCCTTCAAATAATAAGCATCATAATATCCGGAGCTCAGTGCATAGGTACCGAGCATAATCCGCCGCTTGACTTCAGGTCCGAAGCCTTGGCTACGGGAGTTATGGTACAGGTCAAGCAAACCGCCGCCATTGTCTACACGAACCCCATAGCGGACGCCGTCAAAACGGGCCAGGTTGGAGGAAGCCTCTGAAGAGGAGAGCAGATAATAAGCGGCTACGGCGTATTCAGTATGCGGGAGAGAAACTTCTTCCCACACGGCGCCAAGACCTTCAAGTACTTTAAGCGCTGACAGCACAGATTCGCGGACCGATGCATCTACGCCTTCGCCGATGTATTCCTTCGGCACTGCAATACGCAAACCGGAGATATCGCCGGTCAGCGAGCTCAGGTAATCCGGAATGCTGACCTTGGCCGAGGTGGAATCCTGGGCGTCATAGCCTGCAATAGCCTGCAGTACATATGCGGAATCCTCAACGGTGCGGGTAATCGGGCCAATCTGATCCAGCGAGGAAGCAAATGCCACCAGACCGTAACGCGACACTAGTCCGTACGTTGGCTTAAGGCCGACCACTCCGCAGTAGGAAGCCGGCTGGCGGATCGAGCCACCGGTGTCGGAGCCGAGGGTGAAGAACACTTCTCCGGCCGCAACCGCCGCTGCCGAACCACCGCTCGACCCGCCGGGAACACGCTCCAAATCCCATGGATTACGCACAGCGCCGAAGCTGGAATTCTCATTCGAGCCGCCCATGGCGAACTCGTCCATGTTCAGCTTGCCGATCGTTACGGCATCGGCCTGGCGCAGCTTGGAAACTACTGTGGCATCGTAAACCGGCTGGAAATTGGTCAGGAACTGGCTGGCACAGGTGGTGCGCAGACCTTTGGTGACAATATTATCCTTGATTCCGGCAGGAAGTCCGAACAGCAGACCGCGCGCGGCTCCGGAAGCCAGCTTATCGTCTAGTGCGCGTGCTTGATCACGGGCACCCTCTTCATTCAGCGTCAAAAAAGCATGAACCTTACTGTCATGCTCCGCAATGGCAGAAAGCGACGCTTCCGTCAGTTCACTGACCGAGACCGCTTTACTGTGCAGCATGTTATGTACTTCAGGTAATCGATATTGAAACAGGCTCAACTTGCTTCCTCCTCTCAGGCTTTAGTTATTCCAGAACAGCGGGAACTTTGAAATGTCCGTCTTCATCTTCCGGTGCGTTAAGCAGCGCTGCCTCCTGGGACAGGCTCTCCTTGACTACATCGTCACGCATCACATTGCTGACCTGCAGCACATGTGTGGTCGGCTCTACATTCTCCGTGTCAAGCTCATTCAATTTCTCGGCATATTGTAAAATAGCATTCATTTGTTCGGTGAAGGTAGCCTCTTCTTCCGGGCTTAATTGCAGTCGGGCCAGCTTGGCCACATGCTGCACATCTTTGACGGTGATGCTCATAATGAATATCCCTCCTGTTTAAAGGGCTAAAGCGCCCGGATAACGTTTTTAATTATATTGTAGACGGCCTTACAATTCAATGCGCTTGTCGATTGAGGGAGATATATGAAGTAGAAAGAAATTTATGGAGTGATTACAGGGAACCTATTAGAGCCTTATGTTAGAGAAATCATCGGTACAGGTGAGCTAAACTTGAGCTTAGCCTGATTAACGGAGATTGGGGATATTAGGATCGTGCAGGACGGGTGGCGGTGGGTGCGATTAAGGCGGGAACGGTGTGCTGGAACGGTGTGGGCAGAGCAGAGTGGCGAATAGCGGGATTGCGGGGAACATTGGAGTTGAAAAAGTATGGATCCGCGAACTAAAAACTCTACAGTCCGCATGACGTTCAGACTTTAGAAAGGACAAATCCCCCCTGATGGATGAATCAAGCCGGAGCTTATGGGGTCCGCATGCGGTGATATCAGGGGCACTAATGCCCCTCATTTGCTTCTTTGGCTCGCATCCGGGGAAATCAAGGGCACTAATGCTCCTCATTTGCTTCTTTGGCTCGCATCCGGGGAAATCAGGGGCACTTATGCTCCTCATTTGCTCCTTTGGCTCGCATACGGGGAAATCAGGTGCACTAATGCCCCTCATTGGCTCCTACGGATAACGTACAGGATAATCAGTGGGATTTTCCCCCTTTGATTTTTCCGTAACGCTAACCTTCAGCGGAATTAGTGGTATTCCTGGAATATCATAATTTCCTTAATAACAAAACAAAAAGCCGGCTTTCGCCGGCTCTACTTAAATCCAAGCGCGAAGATTCACCTGTTTGATGAAATCCGCTTGGGACATACTTTCCTTGGATGTTGCCTCTATCTCTTCCGCCTCAACTTCTTCACCGTTCATCAGATGATGGAACAGCTTCTCGTTGTACGTCGATAGAGCATAATCTATCAAAGCTTCGTGCGTGGCTCTTTCAGCTTCTAGTACCAGCAATTGCTCTTCGGCCTCAATATCCTCCGCCGTAACATAGAAATTTCTATTGGCCTCGGGAACACGAATGACATAATCAAACGCATTATCTGGATTGCGGTCGTAAGCAATTAGGTAGCCGTAGTCTCCGATAGGAAGACTCTGCTCAAAAGCGTCCGCGACAATGACAATCTTCTCTCCTAAACGCAGCATCGTCCTACCTCCTGACCAAAATCTATCATGGTTCTGCTTGTTTCAACAGTCTACTAAAAAAAGATAGAGCTGTCCAGCCGCAGGAGAGTAGTCCGATGATTTTTCGCAGAAAATACTCTGAAAATTCTTGAAAACGTGCTATTCCATTGCAATTTTATCAATTCGGCAATTTATTCCTGCGAACGAGCAGCGAGGCTCCGGCAATACAAGCAACGATTAACAGCGCTGCTGAGATCATCGGCCCGCCGGTTACTCTGCCTTCTGCAAGCACGCTGGCAGACATTCCAGGAAGCGCTGCAGGCAACCAGGCAGTCCTGGAAGGCAGCAGGCTGTGGGCGAGACTCATGCCCGCAGCCAGCAGGAGAGCAAACCCGGCAGCAGCAGGTCCGCGCAGCCAGGCGCTGAAGAGCAGCGTAAGTGACACCGCACACAGCAGCCAAAGTGCATAGAGTCCGGAAGCCGCCGCAACTGCGCCCCAGGCCAAGCCCCCCATAAGCTGCACTGTATAATAAGCCGCTCCCGCAACCCCCAGTACCAGTGCAATTATCAGCACTGTGAAATTTGCCGCCCATTTGGCAACAACGATGGATACCGGTGAAACAGGTCTGGCCATCAGCAGCTCGGCTGTCCCGCTGCTCCGCTCCCCGGCCAGGCTGTTCATTGTCCCCAGCACCAGAATCAGGATGCCAATCGTTCCGTATTGGCCCAGAGCCTGGGCCATTACCGCAGCGGCCCCAGGCATCTCGTAGCTGTCCATAAATCCTGCAGGGACATTTGAAGAGGCTGCCAGTATATCAGCCATATAAAAGGTGACCAGCGGCTGCATGATGCCCAGAATAATAAACACTACAGGTATCCAGATCAGCTTATAGCTGCGCACTGCCTCCAGCATCTCTCTGTAATACAGGGTCCAGAGCTTGCTCATGTTCCCACCACTTTCATAAACAGGTCCTCCAGCGTTGATGAACCTGCTTCAAACTGCAGCAGCGGAATATCCAGCCCTGCCGCTTCCTGCAGAATCATCCGGCGCGCGAGCCCGACATCGCTTACGTTAAAGACTGCCCTGCCGTCCGAAATACTTGCTTCTTCCATAAAAGCTTTGTGCCTAAGCTCCTCCAGCCACCGGACAGCCTTATCTTCCTTCGCTGTGGTTATTCTGATAACCGGAAGACTGTACTCTGCCCGGAGACGGGCCAAGGTCCCCTGCACAGCTATAGCTCCCCGGTTCATCAATATGACGTCATCGCAGATCTCTTCCGCATCATGCAGTACATGGGTGGAGAAAATCACAGTTGTCTCTTCCCGGATGTCCCGCAGCAGCTCCATCACTTCCCGGCGCCCTATAGGATCAAGCGCGGAGACAGGCTCGTCAAGCAGCAGCAGGCGCGGGCGGTGCACTAAGGCCTGGGCCAGCCCCAGGCGCTGCTTCATACCGCCAGAATATCCGCCGATCCGGCGGCGCGCTGCGGAACTAAGCCCCACGCGCTCCAGCACTGCGCCCGACACCGACGCAGCTTCTTTGGCGGCCATGCCGCTAAGCTTGGCGGCAAAGATCATATATTCAAGTCCGCTCATCCAGCTGTAAAAAGCCGGAGACTGCGGCAAATAACCAAGCTGCCGGCGGTAATCCGTTCCGGGAGGATCGCCGCCAAAGGAGATGCTCCCTCCGGTAGGCGGCAGAAGACCGGCAAGCATGCGCAGTGTGGTGGTTTTGCCTGCTCCATTGGGTCCCAGCAAAGCGACACAACGCCCAGCTTCGGCTCCGAAGCTGATGCCGTCCACGGAGGGATGTCCGCCAAAGCTTTTGCGGAGATTCGTAACCTCAAGCAGCGGCATCAGAGTTCTTTCCTTCCCAGTGTGAAATAAGCTATACTTCCTAGCAGGTTGCCAAATACCAGGAGCAGCACCCACATCCATTTGGGCCCGCGGACCTGCTCTGTCCTGGCCAGCGAGATCAGACCCACAACTGCCAGCAGAATCTGCAGCGCCAGCAGCGGAGCAATCAACCCCCAGTTCACTTTATCCATCCGTGTACCCTCCATACTCCAGTTTGCTATTCTGAGATCGCCTTCCATGTCTGCCTTCAGCGCTCCTGCCGGGCCTTCCGCCGAGCCGGGAGAACTACGAACAGCAGATAACACAAAGCGGGTGACGGGAAGCCGGTAAGGCCCCAAATTCCCCAGAACCAGGCCATTCTGCCCTTCCCTCTGCCCTGAGCATTACGGAACAGCCAAGTCCCCTGCAGCATCAGTACAGCAGCTATACATAGCCACAGCCACAAAGGCGCCTTCTGCAATTCACTCACTCTTCAGCATCCTCCCGTCGCAGCCTGATCCGTGCTACTCCCAGACTGCCAAGTGCTGCCAGGGGAAATAGCGCCTGCAAGCCCCAGAACAGTACCGGGGCAGAGTTGAGAATAGACAGCACTACGCTGAGCAGGAGTAGAGCCACTATAGAGAATATCAGCAGTTCCCTGCGCTGCCGCTTCACGCGGCGGATTGCTTCTGCCGCAATAAGCTGCTCCAGCTCCAGCAAGGAGGGGGGCGCCACATCGGCATAGTGCTGATCCAGAATCTCCAGTTCTGCTGACAGCTTATTCAGCAGCTCTTCATCACTGTTAAACCTCATCCTCGTCCAGCTCCTTTCGCAGTTGATTCAATCCGGCTGCTACCCTTGATTTGGCCGTGCCGGAAGGGATCTGCAGCATCTGGCCGATTTCATCATAGCCATATCCGTAATAATGCTTCAGCAGTACAGCCATTCTGTGGGCAGTAGACAGGCGGGATAAGGCATCAAGCACTTCACTCCACTCCATATTCCGGCTCTCAAACCTCCAGCGGATACTGCGGCTTCCCTGCTCCTGAGCCTGCTCCTTCTGCCACTTCAACTCACGCTTCCACCGCCGCTTGCGGTCGATGTAGAGCCGGCTGGCAATCGTTATCAGCCATGAAGAAAATGCAGAGCTTCCATTGTAACTTCCCATCTTCTCCATGCATCTGACCATTGTATCCTGAGCCAGTTCTTCCGCAAGTGAAGGGTCCATTGTAGCTTTAATCAGATACTTGTACAGGAAGGGATAATGCTCCCGCAGCAGCATAGCTGTTGCCTTGGCATCCCCCTGCTGCGCCAGTCTGATCTTCTCCAGCGTCCCGTCGCCCATAGTCCCTCCTCTTTCTCTTCCTCACATCTGTAATACGATTATGTATTGTAGATCGTTCATTCAGGGTCAGAATTATTCTGCAATTCCCACAGCCTGCGCCTCCATGGCTGGACGGCTCCCTTGCCTCTGGGGAAGCGCCAGAACAGAGATATCTTATTATCCCCATTCTCTGCAGCATATTCTACGGAATTCTGCTCCGCCACGCCTTCCCCGTCTGTTCTCAATTCCCCATAGTCCAGTTGGTGATGCATATCTTCCTTCATCTGCTTCCTCCCATGAAATTAAAGACATATAGACAAAAAAAAGAACGCAAACCGGGATTATTCCACAGTCTGCGTGCTTCGCGAGGTAAATGTTACATTTAATTAACATTATTGTAGCAACTCTGTATCTTCTTGTCCATCTCTAATTTCCCGAATGATGTCATAACCGGTATAAACACGTCGTTACATAGCAAGTGGAAACGGTTGTACTGTCCGCTTAAGGACAGTACAGTTTCAGCGAGAAATAGAAGGGGAATTTATCGTGTGCAACAGATAGATTCTTATATTTGAACGTATGGGTTATTTAGCTTCTCAAACCCGATAGAGGTGCGCGGACCATGTCCGGGAAATACCCTCACTTCTTCATCCAGCCGGTACAGCTTACCGCGGATCGAATCAAACAGATCACGTTCTCTGCCGCCGGGAAGATCGGTGCGTCCTACTCCCATTTTGAACAATACATCGCCGGAGAACAGATCATTTCCGCACAGGAAGCTGACACTCCCCGGTGAGTGTCCAGGCGTATGCAGCACCCGGAAGGTTAAACCGAGCAGCTTCAGAATCTGGCCTTCCGCCAAATCGTATTCTGCCGGATCTGTACTGACCGGAGGGGAAGATTCAGGCCACATCAGCGAGCCGTTCAGCTTGGGACTGCCCAGCCAATCACTCTCCAGAGCATGGATATACACTGGGCATTTCTTGGCCTTGCGGACTTCATCCAGACCGGCAATATGATCAAAGTGGGCGTGAGTCAGCAGGATAGCCTCTATTTCCATACCCTCAGCAGCACGGAGAAGGGCAGCCGGATTGGCACCGGGATCAATAATCACACCTTTGGCAGGGTCGGCTCCTGTCAGGAGATAAGCGTTCGTCTGAAGCGGTCCAAGATTATAAGACCTAATATTAAGCATCAGCATTAGAATCCGGAGATCAGACTGCGCAGCTCTTTGGCAATAACCGCGTGTGATTCCGTTCCTTCTCCGTAGGCTTGGCCCATGGCTTTGCGCACTTCGGTGATTTTGCCCTCATAATCCGCAGCTTCGCGGTCCGGGTTCTGCTGTTTAAACTCTCTCATCAGTGACTGTACATGCTCCGGACGCGGTCCCCAATGGCCCAGCACATAGCCGCCGGTATCGGCAAAAATCACGATCGGAACCGAACGTCCGCCCATGGTCAGGAAGTTATCCATAACATCCTGATTCTCTTCCAGAATCAGCACTTCAGTCTTAATGCCTGCCGTCTCCAGGATGCGGAACACCACAGGGACATTACGAACCACATCTCCGCACCAGTCAGCAGCCAGAATCAGTACCCGCAGATCATCCCGGTGATTCAGGCTCTCGAAATATTCCCGGTCACTCTCATCTGTCCAGGCGAACTTCTCATACCAGGATTCAAAAGCCTGCTGGTTCTTCGTCATGCCTTCCACGAACTGGCGCGGAGTCAATCCCTGACCAAATTTAGAAGCTACATTCTGTTTCATACTGCACTACCCTTCTTCTTGGATTTGTACCACTTGAACAGGAAATACAGAACAATAACCGCAAGTGCGGCAAGAATGATTTCATGCGTATACTTAGCTGCGACCTCATCAATAGTCTCCCATTTATCGCCGAGAGTATATCCCAGATATACAAACAGTGCACTCCATGGAATAACAGCCAGCGTGGTCAGCATAGTGAACTTACCCAGCGGCATGCGCGAAATACCAGCGGGCACAGAGATCGCATGACGGACAACCGGGATAAAACGGGCGGTGAAGATTACGCCGGTCCCGTATTTCTGGAACCATTCTTCAGAATGGTCAATATGCTTCTTTTTGATAAAAATATACTTCCCGTACTTCTCCAGTACAGGTCTGCCGCCGTAACGGCCGATCCAATACACAAAAATCTGGGCGACTACACCGCCGATCGTACCAAACAGTACCGCGCCAAAAAAGTTGATATCCCCTTGCGACACCAGATAGCCGCCAAAAGCCAATACAATCTCACTTGGTATGACTTCAATCATAAGGCCAATCATTATTCCAAAGTAACCCAAACTCTGAATCCATTCAAATAATTGCGAAATCAGTTCAGATATAAAATGCAACTGCAGCTCTCCTTCCGTGTGTTGCGTAATCAGCCTGGCATTCTGCTGGCAGAATCCTAAGCCTCGTCCGCTCTATGTATCCAGCTTCTCCTAGCCTATTCTAGCATATGCAGGCTTACGACTTCTACTTATGGAAAATGGACATTCGGTTCTCTGCTATAGAAAAGCAGGTATTCCAGCATTGACAAAGTGTGGAATGAAGATCTATTATACATTTAGATAATTATTTAAATATCGAAAGGAGGCTGCGGAGTTGAATGAATCCTTCAAGGCGCTGGCTGATCCGACCCGGAGACAGATTCTCCGCCTGCTGCGGGAAAAGGATAGGACGGCCGGAGAAATTGCCGATTTTTTCAATATGTCCAAACCCAGCATCTCCCATCATCTGAATGCACTGAAGCATGCGGGACTGGTGCAGGACGAACGAAAAGGCCAGTTTATTCTCTATTCGCTGGACTCCACGGTGCTCGAAGAGGTGCTGGGCTGGTTCCTGGAATTGACGGGTACGGGTAAGGACGGTACGGAGAGTAAGACCATTGCGGATGAACCGGCTGAAGATGCGTTAGGCTCAAAAGGCGCAGGTTCAAAGGGGGCCAGAAGCCGGGAGCATTATTTTGACACGGAGGGTGAATCAAGATGAAGGATTTCCAATGGAAATGGCAGGACACACTGATTGTCATTTTGGGATTATTCTCGCTGGGCTACGCATTGTTGAATTACGGCAAGCTGCCGGATCAGCTTCCTGCCCAGTTCAGCATTACAGGCAAGGTTAACACTTACTGGAGCAAGGGCTCCCTCATTGCTTTTTTCTCCTTCATGGGACTGATCTTCCCAATAGCCATGCAGTTTATGCGTACAATTGATCCCAAAAGAGACAACTACACTAAGTTTCAAAGCGCTTATAAAATGATCCGCCTGGCAGTGGGCATCATATGCGATGCTGCACTTGTGCTGTCGGTCACGCACGGTCTGGATGAGCAATTTGCCGCCGGAAAGTGGGCTACTGTGAGTCTCGGCCTGCTGTTTATAGTAATCGGAAACTTCATGCCGCAGATCAGGGATAATTATTTCACGGGTGTCCGTACACCCTGGACGCTGGCTAATCCTGTAGTCTGGCGGAAGACCCACCGTCTCTCCGGAATCATGTGGGTGATTGGCGGACTGCTGATTGCACTGGGGGCTTTTATGCCAAAAGCTCTGTCGGTCAGCATGATCATCACCGCCCTGGTTATCGCTACAATCGTGCCTTATGTGTATTCGTGGCTGATCTCAAGGGGGATCAAGGCCTGAAGCCGGTCGCAGCACTGCACCGGGATCCGGAAGAACGCTACCGGAGATGCACATATAATGAATTCAGCCGGACAGAGTGCCTGCTTAGAGATTCAGTGTTCAGCGGGCCACAATCTTCTCCGGCTTATCAAGCGTAGCCAGTGCCTGCAAAGCTCTCAGCCGAAGGTAAACCCCTTCGGCTTGTTCATTGATCCCGAAGCCGCGGTCATTATGACGCCGGCCTGCGCTATACTCCCTGCCAGCAAGCAGGCTGTATTGCCGCAGCAGTTCCAGTCCGGCAGCTGCGCTGTCTGCAGCCCTCCGCCTGTCCCCTTCCGCCCATCCGCGTTCAGCCATTTTAAGCATCCCTTCAATCGCCGCCCGTCTTTTGGCGGCGTTAAATATGTCCGCCTTCAGGCTGCGGCGCACCCAGTACAAGGCCTCTCCCGGATCGCGGCCTTGCAGATAACGCTCTGCAAGTTCCCAGTGCAGAGCCGCATCTCCGGGGGAGAATTGCAAACTGTCCAGCAGCAGGTCCATTCCCTGCTCCTCTGGAAGCAGCCGTGATAATGCGGCCGCCGTCTGCGGCTCTCTTGGATTCCATGCCAGCGATTGCCGCAGCAGCGCAGTTTGTGCAGCAGGATCACCGCTTACGCGGGCGGCCTGCTTATACAAGGCAGCCCCTCTCATCGCCTGATATGAAAGAATGCTTAGCATGAAGGTCAAGGCGCAGAGAACGGCGATTCCTGCATACGGCCATGATCGCCGCAGCCGTGTAAGGATGGCGGTATCCTCCGCAACTGGCCGAGCTATAGTTTCTGCAAGAGCCCATGCAGGCAGCAGCAGGAGCAGCAGCCATATCAATCCGTAGCTCCAGTCAAAATCAACTGCGCTATGCAGAATGATGACAAGCAGAGGCGGAAGCAGCCTTGGTGACGCCTTGAATATGAGCCAGCCTGCGGCCAGCAGCAGCAGGAGGACAGCAGCCAGACCGGCTGTCCCCAGATTGAGCAGGATGTCGAGATAACCGCTGTGCACCTGGCTGCCTACATAGGGGCGGGACTGGGCGGCGAGGTACGAATGCCGCCAGGTCTCGCCCCCGCGCCCCAGCCAGGGCGCCTCTGCCGCGAGCTTCCAGGCATCGCGGTAGAAGAGCCCGCGCGCGGCGGCCGTCGGGGACGGCCCCGTGATCCGCGCGCGTACCTGCAGCAGGACGGCGCTGGCTGCCGCCGTCCAGGCCCCCGCCGCCAGCGCCAGCATGGCGGCGTGGTGCCAGCCCGCCGCGCGGCAGCTGCGGCGGTGCAGCCATAGGCCGGCCAGCAGCGCGCCGGCCCAGAGCCCGGCCAGCAGCAGCAGGCCGGGCAAGGGCTCTGCCGCCAGCCCGGTACGGGCCAGCTGGCGGTACAGGAGCGCCGCGGCGGCCACAGGCGCGGCGCCGGTGATTAGAAGCGGCGCGGACAGCTGCCGCTTCCAGAGCAGGGCTGCGGCGCCGGCGGAGGCCGCAGCCAGCCATGCGCCGCGCGACTCGCTGAGCAGCAGCGCGGCGGCGTACGGGAACAGCGGCAGCAGGCGCGCCGCTGTCCGCCAGAGCCCTGCGGACCAGCCCCGTGCACGGTCCGCTCTGCCAGCTATAGCGGTCTCACCCGCTCTGCTTACCGCTCCACCCTCCGCTTCACCGCTGGCTATGTTCTCCTGCTCCGCCCGGTTTACCGCTCCACCCTCCGCTTCACCGCTGGCTATGTTCTCCTGCTCCGCCCGGTTTACCGCTCCACGGGATGCTTCACCGCTGGCTATGTTCTCCTGCTCCGCTCTGCTTACCGCTCCACCCTCCGCTTCACCGCTGACTATGTCCTCCTGCTCCGCTCGGTTTACCGTTCCACGGGATGTTCCAACCTCTCCCTCTGCGCAGTCTTCTCCACTCACGGTTCCCGAAGGACCTGTCAGCCTGAAGCCATAAGCAGCAGCAAATAGCCGCTCCAGCAGAAACACAGCCATCACCGCGCCAAAGGCATTCGGATACTGAAGCAGTCCGGCCAGCCGGGCACCGGTAGCACTGACCTCAGGTGACTGGCTGTAGGCTACCGCGTAAGGAACCGGCAGGCCTCCGCATACCGCCAATAAAGCAGACAGGCTGATCACGAGACCCAGAAGATGCCAGACTGCTGCAAGAAGAGTTCCTCCCCGGCGGGTCCCCGCAACAAGTACAGCAAATACAGCAAAGCTGGCGTAGAATCCCCAGCGCAGCAATTCATCCAATGTTCCTTGCGAGGATAGGGGGCCACGGAATGCATGAATTGCGTAAAGAATACAGATGACAATGCAGCAGCCCGGCAACAACCATACAATCGCCCTCAACCTCGTAACTTTACTCACTCTGCCATCCGACATACGGCTACTCCCGGACAGTGCCTCATCTGCTGCGTGCGTTACAGCAATCTTCCCGGCATTATCTGTCACCAACCGCCCACTTCCGGCTAACCTCTCAGCTTCAGCTAGATCTCCCTTTACGACACCTCCAGGTAGCGCCCGCACGGTCTCCGTCTTCCCCGCCAGCTCCCTCTTCAGCTTTAGCCGCTTTTCCCAGCAGGAGGCGGCATACAGGACAAGTCCCCCTAGGGTTAGAACTCCGCACAGCACAAACCATAGGGTCAGGAAGAGATACATTTCCTTGGCAAAAAAGAATCCTCGCAGCACACAGGCCGCTCCGCCCGCTGCTATCAACGCCAAACTGCATGCCAGAGTGACCGCCATTCCTCCGTACTGCTGAAATCGTTTCATCCGCATTCCTAAATCCCCTATTCCTATTGTTGCTTAACATTCTTCCCATATCTATCGCAATGCAAAAGAAAATAGATACATATAAAATCGATATAGAAACATGAACCGCACCTAAGACTGCAATCAGCTAAATAACCGGAGAACGGCGGTGGTCAAACGAGATGATTCAAAATGTTGTATGTATTACAACTTTGCTTCAGAAATACCCGGGTGTTTGGATGAATTGTTGTACAAAATACAAGATTAGTTCCATAAATCGGCTGGAGGAGGGGGAAATGTTGCATTTTGTACAACAATTTCCGATTAGAGGCGGCGGAGTGAAGGAAATGTTGTATTTGGTGCAGGATTTTAATTCAGGGCATCACAGGGGCCCTACAATAGCACAAAAATAACACTAAAATAACATTACGAATTCATTACAAACGCACCACAGTCAGCACTACATCAGCACCACAGATGCACTACAGATGCATCACAGATGCTCTACAGATGCTCTACAGATGCACCACAGAAGCACCACAGATGCTCTACAGATGCTCTACAGAAGTACTACAGATGCACCACAGATACTCTACAGAAACACCACAGAAGCACCACAGATACTCTACAGAAACACTACAGATGCACCACAGATGCATCACAGCAGCACCTCAATAGCGGCCGAAGCTTCCAATAGCAATCCCAAGTGGAACCGACTTTGCGGTCCTATTAAAGCACCCTTTCAGCGAGAAATAAATTATATTTGCACAAAAAACAGCCGCCCCCCATAGGAAGCAGCCGTTCTGTCACACTCTGAACTATTAAGCTGATTAATTAAGCTCCGCATTTCCCACGGGCAGCAGATCAGAGCAGACGCGCTCCAGATAAGGCTTGGCACCGAGAAAATCGCGGAACGCGGTGTACTCGCGCCATTTGGCGGCGTTGTCGCCGCTGTCGCTCCGCACGGCACGGATTAGAATGTTCTTCGGCGTATGCTCCATGTCGATGAATTCCAGCAGCTGGCTGCGGTAACCCATCAGATCGAGCAGCTTGGCCCGGATTGCATCCGTGGCCAGTGCCGAGAAGCGTTCCTTCAGGATTCCGTGTGACAGCAGCGGACTCAGCACATCGCTCTGCACCTGGGCGAACAGCTCATGCTGGCAGCAAGGCACCGAGAGGATGACCGATGCGCCCCAGCGTACCGCCTTCTCCAGAGCGGCATCTGTCGCTGTATCACAGGCATGCAGGGTAACAACCATGTCCACCTGGTCCAGTTCATTATAGTCCGCGATATCGCCGACCAGGAACCGCAGACGGTCGTAGCCCAGCTTGGCAGCGAGGGCTCCGCAGTGCGCAATGACATCCGCCTTCAGATCAAGACCGACTATATTCAGCTCCCGCTGCTCACGGACGGCCAGATAGTGGTACAGTGCAAAGGTCAGATAGGATTTGCCGCAGCCGAAATCAACAATCGTCAGCGGACGTCCTGCCGGAAGATCACCGAGCACATCCTGGACCATCTCCAGGAACCGGTTAATCTGGCGGAACTTATCATATTTCTTAGCCAGCACTTTGCCTTCGCTGTTCATAATGCCCAGCTCCACGAGAAACGGCACCGGTTCTCCTTCGTCCAGGACATACTGCTTCCGGCGGTTATGCGCCAGGTCCGGTGCCTCCTGTTTGCTGGCAGACTTGGTCAGAATAGACACCTTGTATTTTTTGCTGATCAGCACCTGGTAGTCGGCACTGGCGGTACAGAGCAGGCCTTGGCGGAAGGTCTCTCTCAGCAGAGTCAGCATTTCCTCAGCGGCATCCTCTGCCGGAATATTGCGGTGTTCGACCTTAGGGCCGATATAGTAGGCGAACTGATAGTGCAGCTTGCCCTTTAATTCAACAGGTTTGATCTGCACTTTGCTGTAGGTGACCCCACCCTTGCTGCGCAGCTGGCTTAGTGTAGCCGTAATCAGCGTACGGCCGGTAATCACTTGGTCGATCAATGCTTTCAAAGATTCCAATGGGTACATCTCACTTTCAATTTATAAATGGAGCACGTTGTCTCCTGAATATCGTTATATTATAGCATTAACCGTAAGCTTGCTCCATTCTTCCCCGCCCTGCTGCACTTCCTCCAGAGGAAGCCCCCCCTGGGCTAACCGCTCCGGACTCAGCAGCAGCAGCCGTCCGTACAGCTCCCTGCCCTCCGCCGCAACATCCTCCCCTTGCTCCCATAGCCGGTACAGGCTGTTCTCCGCTTTGGCGTAATGTCCCAGGGATTCCTGGTAGGCCATCAGCAGCCGCTCTGTTTTGGCCGGAAGGCGGTAAGGCTCTACTTCCTCCAAAAGCTCATTGATATCGCCCGTCATGTTCAGCAGCTCACGGTCGGCACCATGCAGATCCGCATACAAAAACAAATGCAAGGACCGCATCGCCCTGTAGAGGGCTTGATCCTGATCCCCTTTTGCCGCGTATATACCGCCTTCCTCCTTCAGCAGCCGGGCTACCCCTTGCAGCTTATCGGACTCCAGCACACCGCCGAGACGAAACATATCAATAATGTCCTCTACGGACAGCGAATTGAGCAGACGGGAATTTATGCGGAAATGCCGCATCAGCAGCTCGTCCACTTCCCACAGGGCTTCTGTTGTTTTTTTATCCTGCTTCAAGGTCATTACCTTGGCAACCATTGCCGTCATATCCTCGATCATGCGTACGATATAATCTCTCCGGAACATGTTTGCTCACCCTTTCGTATCCGCACCCACATTTATTACAATCCCGCCAAAAGCTGGCCATCGTCTAAGTCTATAGCCTTTGGACTAATCTTAAGCCATTTCATGCGGCAGCGCCACCTTGTTCAGTACCAGAACATCAGCCCATCTCTGCTATGCCTGCAATCAATAATCCTTGACATAAAAGAGCCGGCCCGAATACAATACAAATACTCGATCTGTAATCCAGATCATACTATTATGCAGATCGAATGGCTCCTGAAAATACATTATCCATAGAATTACTATTGTTAATATCCGTTATTCTAAATTACATATTGGAGGAAATCCTATGTCACAATCCGCTGACCCCGGGCAAAGCCCGCCGGAAACAACTGCTTCGAGCAAGTCTCATCTGGAAGATAACGTACAGCCATTGAAGGTCACCCCGGAACAGGATAAGCTGCTGGAAAGCGCCTTGCGGATTAAGATCATGCATACGCTGTCGGGAGAACCCCTCACGTCCAAGCAGGTTGCCGGGAAGCTGAACAAGACACCGGGGAACATCCACTACCACATCATCAAGCTGTATGAGGGCGGGCTTCTGGAGCTTGTCCGCACCGAAGCAGCAGGAGGCATCATCCAGAAATTCTACCGCTCCAAAGGGACGATGTTCCGCTCGGAGCAGCTTAGCAGCTTCCACTTCCGCAAAGAAGACCAAGTGGAGCATTTCATTACCAGACTCACCCTCTCTCCTCCGGAGCTTGCGAAATTCCATCAGGAGATGCTGGAGCTGATCACCGCCTGGGAATCCAAAGTTACTGCCGGTGACGAATATGGTGTTGAGATCGTGATGGGACGTCTGCAGCCTGCTGATCCTGCACCGGAACCGGATACAGATGCGGAGGTACAGGAGTAGATGAATACCGCCGGTCCTACCGGACAGGAAAGTCGCAATCCGCTGCAGGGTTTCGCTGCTCCTTTTGTCCGCTCACGCGCTTTTCCCTATCTGTGGCTGGGACATTTAATTTCATTCCTCGGCAGCTCGGTGACGATGGTCATTCTGCCCGTCCTCGTCTATTCACTGACCGGATCAACCACCACGATGGGTCTGGTTATGGCTGCTTACATGCTGCCGAATGTGATCATGCTTCCGGTATCCGGACATATCGTGGACCGTTACGACCGTGTACGGATTATGATGCTGGCGGATATTGCCCGCTTTGCCGTGATGATGATAACGGCAGTTCTGGCGCTGATCGGAATTCTCAGTATTCCGCTACTTTATGTTCTAGTAGCTTTCTACGGTCTGCTCGATGGTCTATTCCAGCCTGCCTATGCTGCAGTCCGGGCCACAGTATTCACTCCGGACATCCGCGTGGCTGCGAATTCACTGACCCAAATCACTACCCAGTCCGTACGCCTGATCGGCCCCGCACTGGGCGGCCTGCTGATCACTCACCTGTCCGCAGGTGTCGGCTTCGGCCTGGATGCCTTCACTTATCTGATCTCCTTAATCTGCCTTGTCTACCTGCGCAGAGTGCTGATCGTCAAATTACAGCCCGGACCCGCCGCAGATTCCGCCGCCTCCGTTCTGCCGGATACTGAAGCTCCGAATACTCCTAACTGGAAAGAGGATTTCATCGAGGGAATCTCCGTTCTGCGCAGCCAGCCTTGGCTGTGGATTACGATTCTGGCCTTCTGCTTCATCAACATCTGCTACGCGGGGATCAGCAGTGTCCTTCTTCCCTGGCTCTTCAAGGTCCATCACGGCTGGCCTCCTTATGTCTACGGGCTTGCCGTTACTTTCTCCGGAGTAGGCGCAATTATCGCAGGCTTGCTGTTCGGACTGCGGCCGAAATGGAAGAACCGCGGCATTATGGCTTACGGCGGTGCTATGCTGGGTGGTGTGGCTCTGCTGCTGATGCCGTTTGCGGGTACTCCGGCTGCAGCCATCGCTTTCTTTGCCCTTGAAGGCTTCGGGCTGATGATATTCGGACTGATCTGGGAGATCAGCCTGCAGGAGCTGGTTCCGAAGGAAGCCTTCGGACGGGTAGCCAGTCTCGATTTATTCGGCTCCTTCGCCCTGCTGCCGGTCGGCTATATCTTTGTCGGCTGGCTGGCCGACCTGATTGGCGGGGTTCCGACCATAATTATTTTCTCCAGTCTGGGACTTACCTGTGTCGCTCTCGTGCTCTGCGTTCCGGCTATCCGTAAATTTCAATAAAAGCCGCAGCGCGGCCAACACAAAGAGGCAGCACTCCGCCATCCGGCGGGTGCTGCCTCTTTGCCTGCTAAATGAATTACTTCTGCACAGGTGTGTGTACGAAATCCTTGATAATCTGCGACAAATGCTCCGGAGCTTCAAACATGCTCATGTGGCCCACTCCTGCTATTGTCACCTTGGTAATATTCGGATTATCCGAGGTGAAGGTCCGTTCTGGAGTCACCTTCGAATCCTCCGCTCCGGCTACCAGCAGCACCGGCAGCGCTGTTGCCGAGATCACATCACGCCGGTCCGGGCGCTCACGCATAGCCATGGCCGCGCCTACCGCGCCTTGCGGCGGGGTCTTATAGCCGATCTCCTTGGCCCGTTCCAGCAGCTGCGGAGCTGCTCCGGAAGCAAAGAGTCCGGGCACCAGCTGATCTACAAAAGCAAAGATCCCTTCATTCTGGATCATGCTGACGCTCTTCAGCCGGTTCTCCTTGGCTTCCTCACTATCCGGATAACCGGAGGAATGAATCAGTCCGAAGCCCTTCAGCCTGGAGGCATGGCGCTGGGCAAACGACAAAGTAATGTAGCCTCCCAGGGAATGTCCAAGCAAATAACACTCAGGAATCTCCAGGGCATTCAGCAGTGAAAGAACATCATCGGCCATCTGTTCGATCGTGTAGGCTCCGAGCGGAGCATCTGAAGATCCGTGTCCGCGCAAATCAGGGGCAATGACCCGGTAATTGGCGATTAGGCCAGGAATAACCTTCTCAAAGTATTCCGAGCTCCCGCAGAATCCATGCAGCAGAACAATGACATCACCTTTACCTTGATCACTGTAACAAATGTTGTTTCCTTCGCATCGAACATTTTCCATGGCTGCTTCCTTCTTTCTATGTAGTATCCGGTTGAAGACCGCGGCTTGTCTTTATTATTAAGCTAGATCAGGTACCTTTGAAACGCTCTCAGCCCGTGAGCCCAAAACCCTGGGCGGCAGCACGGGCAATCTGGTCGGCCATAACGATCACCCGGTGTAGCGGCGTGGTCTGCAGCGTACGGTAAGGCCGGGGACTGTTCACATCGACAATCGCCGCCAGACTGTAGTTTCCGACTGCGGGCAGCAGCAGCCCGACAGACTGTGCCGGACGAAGTGGCTCCGCAGCCGCGAAGTAATACCCGAGCGCAGCGGGCGGCCCCAGGCAGGCATCCACAGCGATAATAATCTGCCCTTCCGGAATCTCTGCTATCCGCCGGATCAGATTATCCGCATCGCATGGTGCCGGCAGCGTACCGGTAACATGGGGGAAACCATATTCCAGCAGACGGCTGCCTGTCAGCGGCCCCAGAGCATCACCAGTGGAGCGGTCCGTTCCGATGCACAGAAAGGTCAGCTGCTCTGCCGGATGCAAGGCGGCGATCTCCCGGAAGAAAGAAGCCAGCCCGTCAGCATCCATTTTGCGGCGTTTCCTGCTCTCTTCTTCTCTGATTGCCAAAGACTTCTCTCCCCCTCATTCCATTGCCTGCGAATTATTCCCTCTAATTTAACATGTTTTCTGTGATCCAGACAAAAAAATGGTCTTTCACTATCCAAACATGATAAAATACTTGAACTATCACTTAGGGAGGACTGTTATACCCCATGGATTTATCGAAACCAAGCCAGGAAAATGTTGAGTATATGATCGAGGGTATCAAGAACAAGCTGAAAATGGCCAGTGCTGCAGCTATGCAGGCCTCGGCTTTTTCGGTGGAGCATTATGAGGATATTCAGGATATTTATGAGGTTGCCATGGGCAGCGACAGGCTGAGCATCTCACAGGTGGAGGCGCTTGTCTCTGAGCTTGGACGCTTGCGCAAGAAATAAACCGGTCAATTGGCATGATAAAAGCCCTTCTCTCCGACCCGTCCGCAGGAATGGACAGGGAAGATGAAGGGCTTTTGTGCATGGATGCTCGAATATAGGCAGGTCTGCGCCCGGCATTTACGGCAGATCAATCAGGATGAACTCTGCATCTCCGCCATTGCTTGTCCCTTTAATGGTCAGATCACAGCTCTTGCGGATACGCGCCGCATCTCCCTGCTGAAGCTGAAACACGCCGTCTGAGCAGCTAATCTCCAGATTTCCGGAAATCAGATAAATATGAGTGCGCCGCTCCTCTTGCTGCGGGTAATGCAGCTCCCGGTTCGTCTGCAGAAGGGACAAATAGACCGTAACATCCTCGCCCAGCTTAAGCGCTCCCATGTCCGCTGATCCGGAAGCCACCGGAAGCAGATTGTTCAGCTTAAGCTCTTCAGGAAAGAATCTCGCGTCCCACCTCGGCGTCATTCCCGGACGGTCCGGCAGCAGCCAGATTTGCAAGAAACGCACATTCGAGCTTAGCGACGGGTTCGTCTCCGAATGATTGATGCCTGTACCCGCGCTCATCATCTGTACACTTCCGGCCTGCAGATCCGCATGATTACCGAGATCATCCTGATGCTTCAGGACTCCGGAAACTACATAAGTAATAATCTCCAGATCATGATGCGGATGCTCGTGCATGCCTTGCCCCGGCTTCAATTCATTGTCGTTATGGGCCAGCAGTGCGCCAAAGTGGGCATTGCTGGGGTCATCATAATCGGCAAAAGAAAAGCTGAATTCACTGTGTATCCATTCTCTATTCGAAGTATGACGCTCTGCTGATGTGACTACTTTAATCATAAACTTTGCACCTCCATAGATGTTGGAACCTTCTCCATATCTTAAACAGGGGATAAATGCTCCTTATATGAGATGTATATAGGCGCTGTGATTTAGTATCTCTTACCCCCTTCCTTTCTTCATCAATCAACCGTTTGTAAAGCCGTGAATGTGGCCGTTTATATATAGAAAAGACCCTTTATGGCCTGGATGCTTCCCTATACTCCGGCAATCTTTCCCATGCTCACCAACTGTTTCAGGATATACCCCTACGTTTATATACGAAGTAAGATACTTCAGGCTATCCTGAATTTGAATGACGGCAGGCAGCATAGCAGCCTGAGTTCAAATCATAATAATCTAATGAGGAGTGATTGGTGATGAACAAGGCAGAAACGGAATATCCAGTAGAAAGCGGCGGCACATTTTTCAAGGGAATTTTCATAGGCGGTCTGCTTGGGGCTGCGGCGGCACTGTTGTTCGCACCGAAACCCGGTCGTGAAATGCGCAGTGATTTGTCAGACAAGCTCTCGATTGCCACGGACAAAACCAAAGAGGTTGCAGGAGCCGTAACAGACAAGACCAAAACACTGGCAACTACAGTCAGCGAAAAAGCAACCGATCTGGCAGGTACAGTATCTGCTAAAGCCTCTGACATCTTCACAACGGTCAGCGACAGCAAACAACAAATTGCTGCTACATTGTCGGAAACAGGCAAGAAGATTGGTGAAACCGTAAGCGAAGCCTCTAAGGATGTGGCTGGTGACGTTAAAGACGCTTCCAAGGATGTCACGGATGAAGCCAAAGACTCCTCTAAAGAGGTAGCCGACAAGGCTAAAGATGCTTCCAAAGACATAGCTGATGAAGCTAAGGATGCTAAAGAGGAAGTTAAATCCTCTTACAAGTCCAATTATTAAAAAACGGCGATATACGGCCTATTCAGGCAGTACAAGAGAGCAGCCAGCTCGCCGTAGCTGGCTGCTCTCTATTTATGCATGCCTTTTTTAGGCTTATAAGCCCCCACTAAGCCGAAATGGATTATACCCTCATATTCTCAATAAAGCCTGTTCCAGGCTATAGAAAGCAGGTACGCCTTATGGGAGAAGCGGACAGCAGAACTAAAGCTTATGAAGTTGATGAGCATCCCTTCGAGCTGCGGCATGAGGTCAAACGCTTGAATGCACGGCTCGACAAAATCGCAGATTCACTCGAAAAATCAGAATTCAAGGATATCCTGGAGAATTATACGGACCCCAAGAAGCGGATCATTACCAATCTGATGGCCGGCGTATCCAGAGGCCTGGGGCTTTCCCTTGGTACGTTCGTGATCCTCGGTTTGCTGGGCTATATTCTTAGTTTGTTCCTTGATGTGCCGGTTATCGGGGAATATCTTGGAGAAATCAAAAAGTATATTGATGCCAACAGCTAAATGAATTTCCCGCTCACCCCTCCTGCAGCCTACTCCCGCCAGATTAGACTGCAGGAGGGGTGTTGCTCGTGGAACCACGGGGAATTATTCCAGCCTATAGCAAAACAAGCCCTATCCCGGCGGGGAAGGGCTTGTCCTGCTATTCAATATAACGGCATACTTCTTAAGCTTAATAAGAAGAGTTAGCCATAATCTGCTTCAGCTTCTCGGTAGCACGCTTCTGTATACGGGAAACACTCATCTGCGATACCCCAAGCTTCTGGGCGATGGCACGCTGTGACTGGCCATCCTGGAAGGCCAGCAGCAGCACCTGCTGCTCCTGCTCCTTCAGCTGTCCCAGAGCCTGCTGGAGATCCATGCGTTTCTCCACAGTCTCATAGTCATTGGCGTCAGAGCTGATCAATTCGCCGAGTGTAGCACCCGTCTCTTCCTGTGAGAGCGGTGAATCCAGGGAAACATAATGATAACATTCCCTGCCGGCCAGTACTTCCACAGTTTCTTCCACGGTAAGATCCAGATAATGGGCAATTTCTTCCACCGCAGGGGAACGTTCCAATCGAATGGTAAGTTCATCAATGGCCTGCTGTACAAGTGCTCCTTTTTCTTTGATCCGTCTTGGAACCTGTATGTACCAGGATTTATCACGCAGGAAATTCTTCATATGTCCGATCATGCTTTTCATAGCATAGGGCTCAAAAGGTATCCCCAGGCTAATATCATACTGCTGCAACAGCCGGATCAGCGCCATTTGTCCCACTTGATACAGATCTTCATAAAGATCCGGACGGTTACGGGCAATTTTGCCGGCTGCCATCTTCACCATGGGCTCGTATTTACGGATGAGCACTGTAGCTATTTCATTGTCTTTCGTCTGCTGGTATTCCCAGATCAGGCTTACTGCTTCATTCATGGACTCTGGGGGAGTCACTTTGTCGTTCATACTTTCTCCTCGCTGTAATTAAGCCGCTTAGTCAGGGTAACGACTGTCCCTTTCCCTGCTTCGCTAACGACGCTAACGTCATCCATAAGCGCCTGCATTAAATAAAATCCCAGTCCGCCCACCTGAACATCATTCAGCTCCTTGTCGTGCAGCGTCATACGTTCATCGGACGAATCCAAACCGTCAAAGCTCTCCCCCTCATCTTTGACAGTAATGGACAAAGCACTTGATCCTACTTCAAAGATTACATCAACCAAACCGTCTTCCTGCCCGTAAGCATAAAGCACGGAGTTGTTACAGGCTTCCGAGACTGCTACCTTCATATCCTCAATATCTTCATAAGTAAAACCCATCTTAGAGGCAATGCCATATAAATTAAGTCTGACGATATCGACATATTCTGCACTGGCGGGTAACTGAAGCACTACTCTTTGCACGTCATCACTCATCCTTAGTTCGATCCTTTCCTAGTGGGAATTCTCTTGGGGGGCAAAAAACTTGGAAATGCCGGTCATATCAAACAATTTCTGTATTTGTGGAGGAACTTCTTCAACGGCAAATTTAACTTCCATTCCGTGTCTTGCTTTGAGAATCGACAACAAAATCCCGATTCCTGTGCTGTCAATGTATCTCAAATCCTTAAGATTAATCACGAGATCAAGTCCCGTATCTCCCACCAGCGGTTCCATGACCAGACGGAAATCAGGAGTCACAGACAGATCAAGCTCTCCAGTCAGATAAACGGTACATACTGTGCCTTCTGTTTCGGTTTTTGCGTGGAATTTTTCGCTTTTATGTGTATTCATAGACAACTCTCCTGATAAATGTTTTCTTTACCAATAACCCTAATGGTACACTGTTGAAACAACAATTGGGACTTAACGGCTGTGGTAATTACTGGATCATGCATTAAAAAGTGAGGCATTCCGCTGCGCAGCGGGGTTATCCTCGACTGAATATCTGGAAAAAACCTGTTTGATGCTGCTTAGCTTGAGCGGTTTGCTGATATAGCCGTCCATACCGGCAGCGATACAGCGATTCTGAATGCCCTCCATGACATTCGCAGTCATGGCGATGATAATAGTCTTGTCCGGAGAACCACTGCTGTTCTCACGGATCCGGGAGGTTGCTTCAAGCCCGTCCATCACCGGCATCTGCAAATCCATGAATATAAAATCGTAAGCAGAGTTCCGGGCCATCTCTACAGCCTGGCTGCCATCCTCGGCAACCTCGGCATTATAGCCCAGCTTGTCCAGCATGCTTACCATCAGGCGCTGGTTGATCGGATGGTCATCCACTACAAGCACCTTGCTGCGCCAATGCCGGTCAACCACTTTTCCCGCACTCTGCTCCTCCTGGCAGCTGCCTGCCAGTTCATCCTCCGGGACAGCTGCCTGTATCGTGAATACGAATGTAGCTCCCTTCTCTTCCATCGACTCCACACGGATATCTCCGCCCATCATCCCAACAAGTGACTTGCAGATGGCGAGCCCCAGGCCCGTCCCTCCGTATTTGCGGGTCATGGATGAATCAAGCTGAGAGAAGGGCTGGAACAGCCGGTCACATTTCTCCGGTGAAATTCCAATGCCTGTATCTTTCACTGTAAATTCCACTACCAGTTTATTATCAGCTGTAGGCACGCTGGACGCAACCAAATATACGCCGCCCTGGTTGGTAAATTTGACCGCATTGGCCACCAGATTAATTAATACCTGCCGCAAACGGGCCATATCCCCGTAAATGAGCTTGGGCAGCTTCTGGTCGATGAAATAAGCCAGCTCCAGATTCTTTTTGCCAGCTTCCGCAGAAAATAAGCTAAACACCTCCTGGATGGTGGTTTGTAGCTCAAACAACTGCTCTTCCATTTCCATTTTGCCTGATTCCATCTTGGTGAAATCAAGGATATCGTTAATGACCGTAATCAGGGTATCCGCACTTTTGCGGATAATCTCCGTATATTCCTTCTGTTCAGGAGCAAGCTCCGTCTCCATCAGAAGATCGATCATGCCCACTACCCCGTTCATCGGCGTACGGATCTCATGGCTCATCATCGCGAGGAATTCGGTCTTGGCATTAGCGGCAATCTCCGCCTCTTCCTTGGCTTTGACCAGTTCCCCGTTAATCCGCTCGAGTTCCTGTGTCTTCTGCTGCAGCAGCATAGACTGAAGCTGCTGCTTCTTGCTGGTCAGATACATGTTAACAAAGCCTTCGATCTTGGACTTCAGAATCTGCGGAATAAAGGGTTTGACCATATAATCAATGGCACCGGCAGAATAACCCGCGAACAGATGCTCCGCCTCCTTGCTGTTGGCAGAGATAAATATGATCGGAATATCCTTGGTTTTCTCTCTGGCTTTGATTAATTTGGCGGTTTCGATTCCGTCCATACCCGGCATCTGCACGTCCAGTACGATAACTGCAAATTCATATCTTAATAAGCACCGCAGTGCTTCTTCACCAGAATTGGCTTTGACAAGCTTGTAATGCTGACTCTCAAGCACTGCTTCCAGTGCCAGCAGATTCTCGGGACGGTCGTCAACCAGCAGTATATGAATCGGTTCCTGAACCCCCATAGGCCCCTCCTTACCCGCTACTTATTCTTGCGGTATATTTTTTCCACCCTGTCCAAAGCTTCGTAGCTGTCACTGTATTTCGTGAAATGAATGGATTCCTTGGAACCAAGGACCAGCACTCCAAACCGGCTGAGACTTTCGTGGAATAAGCCATGAACATGATCGCGGAGCTCATCGTTGAAATAGATCATTACGTTGCGGCAAAAAATAACATTAAATTCATTAAATGAAGTGTCTGTCGCCAGATTATGCTCCGCAAAAATGATATTCTTGCGCAAGTAAGGCTGCAGAATCACTGAATTATACTTCGCTGTGTAGTATTCCGAGAACGCGCGTGTACCGCCCGCCTCCAGATAATTCTTGGTATATTGCTTCATCTTCCCGATCTCATACACGCCTTCTTTGGCCTGCTGCAGGGAACGGGCGTTCATATCCGTTGCATAAATCCGCGCCTTGTCGTAAAGCCCTTCCTCATGCAGCATAATAGCCATGGAATATACCTCTTCGCCTGTGGAACAGCCGGCATGCCAGATCCGGATATACGGATAGGTCCGCAGCAGGGGGACCACCTTCTGCCTGAAGGTCAGGAAGAGTCCCGGATCGCGGAACATTTCCGTTACAGGGATCGAAAGACTGTATACAAACCGTTCAAAGCAGGCACGGTCATGCAGCACTTTCTCCTGCAGGGCGGATATGCTGGGCACATTCTCGGCATGGACATGATGCCAGATGCGCCGTTTCAAGGAAGGCAGCGCATAATTCCTGAAGTCATATCCATATAGACGGTGTACCCCGCTTAGAAGCAGCTCAATTTCAATCTGTTCAAGCTCCTGTTTGCTCCCTGCCTGAATAGCCTGCTCCTCATATCCGCGTTCCATAGCTGTCATTGTTATCAATACTCCCTTGCCTAAGCCTTATTTCCGGACTCGTTCCAAATGGTACTGTAAAGCTATTACCCCGAAATCGCCCTTACGAATACAACCAGACACGCATTAAGGAAAGAAGCTGATCTGTACTGATCGGTTTCTTCATATAATCGGAGGCTCCGGCCTCAATACACTTCGCCCGGTCCTCCTTCATCGCCTTAGCCGTAAGTGCAATAATCGGCAATTTCTGGTACTGCGGCATTTGCCGGATACGGCGCATCGCTTCGTAGCCGTCCATTTCCGGCATCATCATATCCATCAGCACCAGATCATAATCCGTCTGCTCCACCAGCATATCTATGGCCTCCCGCCCATTCTCGGCGAACTTCACTTCCATGTGATACCCTTCGAGAACACTGGAGAGGGCAAAGACGTTTCGGATATCATCATCAACGAGCAATATTTTTTTGCCGTCGAACAATTCTTCTTTATTGTGCAGCTTTTGCAGAATTTTACGCTTATCTTCCGGAAGATTTGCCTCTACCCGGTGCAGGAACAGCGTAGTTTCATCCAGCAGCCGTTCCGGCGAGCGGACATCCTTGATAATGATCGATTCCGCATATTTACGCAGCTGTGTCTCTTCTTTGCTGTCCAGATCTTTACCGGTGTAAATAATGATCGGCAGATCGTTCAGCTCTTCATCGTCCCGGATCTGATCCAGCAGCTCGAACCCGGTCATATCCTCCAGCATAAGATCGAGGACCATACAGTCATACCTCTGCTTGCGCAGCTCGCCCAGGGCTTCATGGCCGGTGGAAACCGCAGTAATGGCTACATCATCATGCCCGATAAGCTCCATGATGGACCGGCGCTGGATATCATCATCTTCTACAATGAGCAGATGCTTAAGCGTGCTGGCGGTGTAGTTCTCAATCTGCGAGAATGCCCGTTCCAGCGCCTCACGTGAAGACGGCTTTCTTAAGTAGGCCATTGCGCCCATCATTAAGCCCTGCTTAATCTCATCGTTCACAGAGATCACATGCACAGGGATATGCCGGGTCTGGGATGCACCCTTAAGTTCCCTGAGTATGGACCAGCCGTCCATGACGGGCAGCTGGATATCGAGAATAATCGCGTCAGGCAAATAGGTCTTGGCCATCTGCAGGCCGGTATCTCCCTGAAGAGCCACCAGTCCCTTGAAGCCGCGGCCGCGGGCCATGCCGAGCAGTATCTTGGCAAAGCTCTCGTCATCTTCGATAATGAGCAGAACCTTGTCGCCGGCGGTCAGCGATTCGCGGTCGTCCTCAACAATAACCGGCACGAGGGGCGTAGGGGCCACATCGCCGGTTTCATCCCATGAACGTTCATCCCGGTACTCTTCAAGCGTCACCGCATCCCGTGCGGCGGCGGCTTCTGCCACTCCCGGGAGCAGGCTGTAATTCCCTTTGACCGGCAGGTACAAGGTGAAGATGCTCCCTTGTCCTTCGCGCGATTCCAATCCAATTGCCCCGCCCATCAGACGGGCCAGCTCGCGGCTGATCGACAGCCCGAGACCTGTGCCCCCATACTTGCGGCTGGTTGTCCCGTCGACCTGCTGGAAGGCCTCAAAGACAATATCCATCTTGTCGGACGGGATGCCGATTCCGCTGTCCTTGACGGACAGTGCAATGTATTCAAATTCATGCGGCAGATAGGAAGGCAGCTGCTTGGTATCCGCCCGGCTGACGGAGAACTCCACATGTCCTTCGCTGGTAAATTTGAAGGCATTGGACAAGAGATTGCGCAGCACCTGCTTCAGTCTGTGGCTGTCCGTGAACACATGATCCGGCAGCGGCTCTTCGAAGGCTAAGCGCAGCGACAGCCCCTTTTTACTGGCCAGCGGTGCAAAGTTCTGCTTCACGAAGGTCTTTAGCTCCGTAAGCGGAATCTCTTCGTAATTGAGCTCCATTTTGCCGGCATCCACCTTGGACAGATCGAGGATCTCATCTATCATCTTGAGCAGGTCCGCACCTGACATATAAATGGTATGGGCGAATTCCACCTGCTTGTCGCTCAGATTCCCTTCTTTATTTTCCGTAAGAAGCTGGGACAGGATTAACAGGCTGTTCAGCGGCGTCCGCAGCTCATGAGACATATTCGCCAGGAACTCGGATTTGTATTTGCTGGTCACAGCAAGCTGCATCGCCTGCTTCTCAAGCTGGACGCGGGCATGCTCAATCTCATCCTTCTTCTCTTCGACCTCCTGCACCTGCTCCTGCAGCGCATGGGTCTTGGCGACCAGCTCCGTATTATAATGCTCCAGCTCTCCCTGCTGCCGCTGCAGCAGCTCCTCGGAACGCTTCAGCGCATCCGTCTGTTCCTCCAGATTCTCGTTGGAACGGCGGAGTTCTTCCTGCTGGGTCTGCAGTTCCTCTGACTGGCATTGCAGCTCTTCGGTAAGCGCCTGCGATTCCCGCAGCAGCTCTTCAACGACAAGCCTGCGGCCGATATTATTCAGAATGATACCCAGATTATTCGAAAGCTGATGAAGCAGCTCATTCTGCAGCACCGAGAAAGGAGTGAAGGAAGCGAATTCCACTACCCCCATAAGCTCATCTTCAAATAAAAGCGGATGGATGGAAATGTAACTCGGATGCGATTCCCCGAATCCGGAGGAAATGGAAATATAATTATCCGGAGCCTCTGTCAGCTTAATCGGCAGCTTGTCCAAGGCACTCTGCCCGACCAGCCCCTGACCGATTTCGAAGCTCTCCTTCGGTTTGAGGCCTTCCTCACCGGCATAGAAAGCGCTGCTGACCAGCAGGTTGGGATTGTTCTGATCCTTCAAATATACAGCACCGTACTGGGCTCCCAGCACAGGCGTGAACTCACTGATAAAAGTCTGCGACACCTGATCCAGTGAACTGACGCCGCGCAGCAGCTCCGTTACCCGGGCTATGTTCGCATTCAGCCAAGCCTGATCACTCTGCGCCTGGGCATAGGATCGTTCAAGCTGCTGTTTCTGCTCAATATCCTCAGCCATCTGCTGGAACACACGGGCTACATCACCAATCTCATCTTTGGATTTGACCTTGATCCGCCGGATCGCCCGTATCTTGCCGTTGCCAAAGCTGGTAATCATCATGGATACGACACTCAGACCGCGCGTAATACTCGGAATAACCCACAGGATCACCCCAAGCCCCAGCAGCAGTCCCACAATCATAATCAGGGTTACCATCTGAATCGAACGCTCGGAAGCCTCCTTGGCTTTGGCGGTCTCATCAGTCATCCGGAAGGCATTATAATCGGAAAGTGCATTCAGACTGTTCAGCACCTCATTCTGGATATCTTGTCCTTCTGTATTACGGTAAGTATTGGCATTCTGGAAGTACCCGGCGGTCAGCATCTCCAGCACTTTATTCTGATAATTCTTATACGCAGAATAAGAAGCCTCAATCCGCGATAACAGCTGTAATTCTTCTGTGGTCTTCATGGAGTCCTGTATATTCTTCAGATGCTCCTCAGCTTTGAGCACCTTGCTGTTAATTTCCGCCTTCTGGGCATCCACAGAGAGTGTATCCGCGTTAAGCATCGAGGTGGTTAAGATCCGTGCCATATCATTCACTTCACCGCGAAGCCCCGAAGAGGAGCGGCCTTTGCTGTATCTCTCCTGGAAGCTGTCAAGCTGTCCGCTCATATAATGAAGCCGGTCATACCCGATCATGGTAAGAGCCAGCATAATGGCCAGCATGGCACTGAAGCCGATTAGCAGTTTAGCCTTTATCTTCATTCCCTATCTGTTCCTTTCTTCAGCGAAATCCATACCAGACACTTATCGTCATCGCGCTCCTGATTCACAGGCTCATTCAGGAAAGCAGTGCGCATAACCTCTTCCTGCCAGTCATGACCGGCATTCAAATGCCCGATCATGAATTCGAGCTGCTCCGCCTGCTCTCCCTGGACCATTTCCAGTAAGCCGTCTGTAAACAGCACCAGATGGCCTTCTTCCTCATAGCTGAGGCTCTGCGGCTGGATATCAATCCGGTCAAACAGCCCGACCGGGTGGCAGTTGCTCTCCAGCAGAACCGGAGTCTTGGCCTCTCCTTCGAATAACAGCGCCGGCGGATGTCCGGCATTCACATAATCAATCCGCTTCATCCGTGTATCAATGACAAGATAGATTGCCGTGAAGTAATACTGGACCAGCTGCTTCTCGATGTAGAGCTGGTTGAAGCGCCTGTTGAGTTCTTGGATAACCTTCTCCGGCTCAACATAGGTAGTCACGGTATCCTTCAATACCGAGGCCAGGAACATACAGAACAGCGATGAAGAGATCCCGTGTCCCATCATATCCAGCAGAATGACAGCATAACGCCCGTCACCCAGCGGATACCAGGCGTATAAGTCACCGGCCAGCTCAAAGGACGGCTGATAAATGGCATGCACCTCAAACGTTTCCTCGGTAAGCGGCAAGCTGAGTACTGCATTCTGCACTAAGGCAGCCAGCTTCAGCTCATCCTGGATGCGCTGATCCCGCTCCTTATGCCAATCCTTCTCGCGTTTCAGCCGCAGTGCCAGACGGATGCGGGCCATCAGTTCCACCTTGTTAATCGGTTTCGTAACATAATCCACGGCACCTGCATCCAGTGCTTCTGCGAGCTTCTTGGAATCTCCCACAGCGGTGACCATAATAATGGGAATGTCCTTCAGATGCTCATATTGCTGAACCACACGGCATGCCTCAATCCCGTCCATCTCCGGCATCATCATATCCAGCAGTATCAAATCCACATCCGACTGCTTAGGTTGCTTCTCATCTACGCCAGAACCCACACCGAGCAGCTTCAACATATCTTTAGCGGACGAAGCCGTTATAAAATTCCGGTAATCTTCTTTTTTCAGGATTTCACGGATAATGATTACATTGGTCGGATTGTCATCTACGATTAAAATTCTCAAGCTCCCTCACCTCACACGAATAGTATTAGGACCGTAAAACCTGTAATTCTATCACTCTATCATACGATATTTGAACGGCCTGTTTCCATATATCAAGATATTGGAAGAGAACCAGGCCCTCGTCTTCAACAAAGTAACCTCCAGCCCCACTGCTTGTAGTGGGGCTGGAGGTTACGCTATTGGACTATAGAGGTCACAGAAGGCTGACCGGCAATTATTTCGGATTTCTTTTGGCGATAACGAGAACTTTGCCCAAATCGAGCTCCTTCTCATAAAATGCCGCTTCCGCGCTACTAAAGCCGAGCGAAGTAATCTTGAACCGGAGAGCATCGCCGCGTGAACGGAAAAGGTTAGCAATCGCACCAAATAATCCTTCTTCGCTGAGCCCGACTTCGTTCACGTCTGCAGCATCCACGATACGGCCTTCACGGTCTTCATCGTGACTGATCACGTAGAGGTCATCTCTTGTATAGCCGCTGCTACGCAGACGATTCACTTCTTCTATCGCCTGAACACCATTCTCCAGCAACTTGGCATATGCCTGTGTACCGATTGAATCCATGAAATCACTCTCCTTGTATTGTTTAAGAGGGCAACGCAGTTAAAAGATGACTGAGCATTCATTAACCTAAATTGCCGCCCTTGAAACAGCCTCAGAAGGAATTTCCGTCAAATAAATCAATACCCTCCCATTGTCCGGTGTTCATATTGCGGTAGACTTTGAGCGCTGCACTTCCTCTTATATATACATCGCCGTCCTCGGCTTCAAAATCCGGGGCCCCCAATGTCTCCTGCAGGCTGGCCGTTACCGGATTCAGTTCCTGACCGTTAAGATTCAGGCCGAACTGTTCTGCCTGGGAAGGTGAAGCATGTACATAGAGGACAACGCCCTCACAAACACCGGCGGAGACGTCAGCATATTGATATTCCAGGCAATCTCCCCAAGGGTCCGGAGTAATCGCAGGCGGGATACCTTTGGTCTGCAGCAGCGCTTCTTCCGGCATATACAGGGTAACCCCCGCCAGAGACTCGAAACTGCTTATGTAGGGAACTGTATTGACACTATGCTCGAATGCGAGCCTTACCGGCGGTTGCACGGTTGCCGAAGAAGCGGCAGGGACAGTCTCAGCTTGCGGCGGAATGGTGATAAAGGGAGAAAGCAGACTAAGCAAAAGAATAACGATTTTCATATAAACTCCCGCCTCTCATAAGCTGTAATTGCCCTTGGCCTGAACCCTGCGCTACTTAACCTGATTAATGGCGGAACTTCTGCCAGATGGCGGCTGCAGCATCCACGCCCTTAAGCGCTGTTGCTATTTTACCCTTGGACTTGCTTTCGTTTACCGCTTCATAGGATTGAATCGTTCTTTCTTCGGACGGAGTAAGCGGAACTTCTGCAATAGATACAGATTTGGCCTTATCCTTCAGTTCGCGTGATTTGCGGAATTTCTCAATGACGGTTACCGATACCTGCTTCACGGTCAGTGTCAGTTCATTCATCACATCACCGAGGTTCTTCACAGAATCGACAATAGGATCGATCTTCTGAATTTTGCCCTGAACATCGGCAGTGATATCGTTGGCATGTCTGACCGTTGTTTTCACTTCATAGGTAAGCTCATCAATGGTCTTTTGCACTTCCTGCAGAGTCTGACTAACCTTGTCGAGGGATTCCTTCGCTGATTTCAAGGTTTTAATTAAGAAGAATACGAGGACTGCGAATGCAACAGCAACTAGTGCTACGCTAAGTTCAATGATCATTTCCATAACCCCTTCCGAATGTCTTATAATGTCGTTTGGCTCTGCCTGTTACTGCATAGTTACCCTTACGGAATTAGGCCGAAACAAATTGTCAAGCGCCTTAAAGACCATCCCCTTCTGTTTGTTTCAAAATGATAGGCACCGTTTAAACAATGACTACATCACCACACAGAAAGGATGACATCTCATGTTAAGATGGTCAGTAATTCTGCTGGTAGTTGCTCTGATTGCCGGTATCTTCGGTTTCTTCAATATTGTGGCAGCCGCTGTAGGCATTGCCAAAGTATTGTTCTACATCTTCCTTGTTCTCTTCGTCGTTTCGCTCTTTATGGGACGCAGAGGAAGGTCAATGTAGTCATTCATTCCGCTAACTGAAACCCAAGCATTGCTGTATAGCCTGAGGCTTCCACGAGAAGCCCCGGGCTTTTTTCTATTTATGCAACTTATTCCGCTTGATATATCCTATTCACCCTTCAGAAAGTATAGGCCTTTCCTCTCAGGTTGTCACTTGCCCTCTGAATCAGAAATACAAGGCCGCCCGGCATAAAACAAAATTAAAATATTTCATTCCGATGTCTGGTTCATTACATACACTTTATGTTTACATGCTTATTAGCACAGCACGAACATGTTAAAGTACACTACTAAACCAAAATCAGGAGGAATCATCGATGAAAAAATTAGCCAGCTTAACAGTAGCAATGGGTCTTATGGCTTCCATAGCAGCAACCGCTTCTGCTGCTGAAGTAACAGGTACAACAACTACTACTACACCTACTTCTGATGCAGCAGTGTCTGTAACCGGAAGTACATACCTGGAGCCATTCGATACTATAATCACTCCAGCAGACATCAAACTAGCGACTCCTCAGATTATCCTGACCAAGATCACTGCTTTCCACCTTTCCGTGGGCAGCACAACCCCTATCGGCTGGCTGGGTGCGCAGACTGTCGATACAACAGGTGTAATCATGACCGACACTTGGGGCAATGAGTGGAGAGAAGTATATACTTGGCTGGGCAAAGCTTGGCTCAAGGTTCCTGCTTCCGCTTATGTAATTACTCCATAAATACTTAACGATAAGCGAAGTCATAACAGCTGATGTGCTACCTTTGCTATGACTTCGCAGTTGGTATACTCAAGAGGCCCATGGACGTTAGTCCTGACGGCCTTTTTGCTGTGTATAAGGAAAAGGGGTTATCCTTTCAGTAGAAGAATCTACTGAAAGGATAACCCCACAAAACATCCGCCCTAGTTAGTTCACCCGTCACAAACTCGTACTATTGCCGCTTCATGCTCTCTACATCTATTGTTATATTAGCGGATGACCGAGCCTCCATAAAGGAAACGGTTCATCCAAGAAGCGCTTAATTTGTCTACTCTAACGCCGCCGGAAGATACGGAATACGTCTGTAATAACTGCCCGTCTCCCAAATACATCGCTACATGCGTAATTCTTGCTGTAGACTTGTCGATCCCCGCATAGGCGGAAGCCGAGCTTCCTTTATAATCCATGAAGAACATCAAATCACCGCGTTTCAACCCAGCAATGTCCGTTACTACATTACTATTCTGCTTCACCCAGTCACCCTGCTGCCGGGAGTCGGCAGGCAGCTTCAAATTAGCTGCATCCATGAAAATCTGGCGGATGAAATCCGAGCAGTCGAACGTGCTGGTATCATTCCGGCTGGACCCGTACTCATACGGTGTACCGAGGTAGCCCATGCCTGCGGCTATTACACTTTCAATCACAGCAGCCTGCGGCGGAGCCGTAGGAACTGGCGTAGGTGCAGGTGTCGGTATTGGTGTCGGTATTGGTGTCGGTATTGGTGTCGGAACAGGTGCCGCCGTTGCTTCAATATATTGATCCGCAGAGCTTGTATATCCGGTTGTACCGTTAGCTGCTCTTACTTTGTACCAATAACTGTTGGTCTCTTCCAGGATTGTTACCTGGTCATTCTTGTATAGGTAACCCAGCACTTTACCGCTTGTGGAAGGTGTCTCCCGAAGACGGACTGTGGACTGGATGACTGCTGTTTGTACTGCAGGTGTAGCCACCGGAGCCGTAATCACACTGATGTATTGGTCTCCCGTACTGGTATAACCGATCTCACCGTCTGCAGTTCTGACTTTGTACCAATAGCTGTTAGTCGCTTCCAGAATCGTTACCTGGTCTCCCTTACTGAGGTACTTCAATACCTTACCGCTGGTAGATGGAGTCGTGCGCAGCCGCACCGAGGATTGAATTATACCTGTCTGTACCGCCGACGCAGCCAAAGACGAATTGGCAGAAGCCGATGCGGCGAAGGACTGCTGAGGACTTAACACTCCCAAGGATAGTGCAAGTGTTGCCGAGACCAATAACGATGCTGTCAGTTTCTTATGTGATACGATCATAGCGTTCCCCCGCTTAGCGTATTGAGAATTCAACAACGGCGCGCGCTACGTTTGTTGCTTTCTGCCCTCATTATAGGCCTGCCCGGGATTTGGAACATGCTCCAAATTTCACAAAAAACCTTTCCATCTTATGGTAACACCCAGGTCTATAGTCACGATTTCTCCTTGGATTTGGTGGAAATTACAGCTAACTAGGAGAAATTAAGGAATGTTAATCTTTGGGTTCAACGTGAACCTGCACATTCATGATGTTATGCAGCTTACTCATCCGCTCTTCGATGGAGTCACTGATGGCATGGCCCTCCATCACCGTCATCTGTGCATTCACTTGTACCACTACATCAACCAGCACATGATTGCCATGAACCCGGGCTTTCAAATCCTTGATGCCCTCCACTCCCGGTGTCCGGGCAATGGTGCTGCGCAGATCAAGCAGTTTATCTTCGTCAAAGCCGTCAGTCAGCCGGTAAGTGGAGTCGCGGAATATATCCCAGGCCGTCTTGGAGATCAGCAGTCCTACAGCAACAGCGGCTGCGGAATCGATCCAAGGGAGGCCGAACTGTGCTCCGACGATACCTATTGCAGCTCCGATACTAACCATGGCATCCGAGAAATTATCCTTGGCTGCAGCCATCAGCGCATTGTTGTTAATCTGCTTCGCCAAACGCTTGTTATATATATATACCCCCATCATGGCTACGGCACACACCAGGGCAACTCCTGCCGACCAGAGCTGCGGCGTTGCCTTCGCCCCTTCAAACAAGGATCGCACCGCTTCCACTATAACCTGAATGCCGACCATTGCCATAATAAAAGAAGCCATCAGCGCAGCGACCGTCTCGGCCCGGAAATGCCCGTAGGTATGATCTGAATCCGGCGGCTTCCGCGAGATGCGCAGACCAATCAGCACAGCCAGCGAAGCCACAATATCGGTCAGATTGTTGAAGCCGTCTGCCAGGAGAGCGCTGGAAGCGAACAAGTAGCCGCAGACCAGCTTGAAAGCTGACAAAACCAGATAAGCGACAATACTGACCAGTGCGCCCTTTTCTCCTTTGCGTATATCTTCATAAATATCGGACATCCCTGCTACCCCCTGTCAATCTCCATCCTTGTCACATAAATACAGGAAAACTTTCTTTGAGTTATTCTTGCCCTTGTGGCAGCATTTAAAAACAATTAGAATAAGGAAAAGGACTTGCTGCCTAAGGGGGTTAACATAATGAGCGAGAACAATGATAAACCAAAAATTAATTTGGCCGAGGCGATCCGCCAGAAGCTTGAACAGAAGAAACAGCATGCTTCGGGTAAACCGGGTTCAACTTTTCAAGCCGGTTCCGCGAAGCCGCTGAAAAGCCAGAACAATAAGAAGCCAAACAACCAGCGCCGTCGTACAGGCGGATCTTAGGCTTCTTACACTCTTATATGTGAACATAAACGGCTGCGTTATCCCTTCCGGGACGACGCAGCCGTTTTCGTATGAACTCATTACCGTTCATCCTACCTATATCTAGTTCTTAAGCCTCTACAGGATACATGCGTGCACGCATTTCCTTAATTTCCGGATTCTCCAGATATTCATCATAGCTCATCGAACGGTCGATGACACCAGCCGGTGTAATTTCAATAATGCGGTTGGCGATTGTCTGGATGAACTGATGGTCATGGGAAGTGAACAGGATCGTGCCGTCAAAGTCAATCAGGCCGTTATTGAGCGCTGTGATCGATTCCAGATCCAAGTGGTTGGTTGGCTCATCGAACACGAGCACATTCGCCCCGTTCAGCATCATCTTGGCCAGCATGCAGCGGACCTTCTCGCCCCCGGACAGTACGCTGGCCTTCTTCAGCGCTTCTTCACCGGCAAACAGCATCCGGCCCAGGAAACCGCGCAGGAAAGTTTCATCCTGATCCTTGGAATACTGGCGTAGCCACTCTACCAGGTTCATGTTCACACCGTCGAAATAACTCGAGTTATCCTTAGGGAAGTAAGCCTGGGTTGTTGTAACGCCCCAAGTATATTCACCGGCATCCGCTTCCTTCTCGCCCATAAGGACATCGAACAGCAGTGATTTCGGCTGGGAGTATGGACCTACAAAAGCAATTTTATCGCCTTTGTTCACGACAAAGCTGACTTCATCCAGCAGCTGCTCACCGTCAACCGACTTGCTCAGTCCGCTGACCGTAAGCAGCTGTTTGCCGGCCTCACGTTCAGGCTTGAAGTTCAGGAACGGATATTTACGGTTGGAAGGACGGATATCGTCCAGTGTGATTTTTTCCAGCTGCTTCTTACGGGAAGTAGCCTGTTTCGATTTGGAGGCATTAGCCGAGAAGCGCTGGATAAAGGCTTGCAGCTCCTTCATCTTGTCTTCCTTCTTCTTGTTCGAGTCGCGCTGCAGGGCCTGGGCCAATTGGCTGGACTCGTACCAGAAGTCGTAGTTGCCGACGTACATCTGGATTTTGCCGAAATCGATATCCGCAATATGCGTGCAGACCTTGTTCAGGAAGTGACGGTCATGGGATACCACGATAACGGTGCCTTCGTAGTCCATGAGGAAGTTCTCCAGCCAGCCGATGGATTCAAGATCCAAATGGTTGGTAGGCTCATCGAGCAGCAGGTTGTTCGGACGTCCGAACAGGGCTTGCGCCAGGAGTACCCGGACCTTTTCGTTACCGCTGAGTTCGGCCATTTTCTTATCATGCATTTCGCGCATAATACCAAGTCCGATCAGCATTGCAGCAGCATCCGGCTCTGCATCCCAGCCGTTCAGTTCAGCGAATTCGCCTTCCAGCTCACCGGCGCGAAGGCCGTCAGCTTCCGTGAAGTCGCTCTTGGCATACAGGGAATCCTTCTCCTTCATGATTTCATAAAGGCGGGTATGGCCCATAATTACCGTTTCCAGTACCAGAAATTCGTCATACTCGAAATGGTTCTGTTTCAGTATAGCCAGACGTTCACCGGGTGTAATATGCACATCGCCGATGTTGGCTTCGATCTCTCCGGACAGGATCTTTAGAAAGGTCGATTTGCCGGCGCCGTTCGCGCCGATCAGACCATAGCAGTTGCCGGGTGTGAATTTTATGTTTACGTCCTCAAATAGTGCGCGTTTTCCGTAGCGGAGTGTTACGCCGCTTGTGCTAATCATTAAGCATTACCATCCTTTTCACTTAGGGTTCCGGCTCATTATAGCATAAAATCAAGGCAAATGGCCCGTAATTGTAGCCCTTTAAGGGGCATCTTTGCCCTTTTCCAGGCAAATATCTTATCAAGTGGAAACAACTTTGCCGTCCTTTTAAGGAAGGCACCGTTTCAGCGAGAAATAGAAGGATAAGTTATCGTGTGAAACATATAATTTCTTATATTTTTAAGTAGAAGGGTTATGCGGGACTTCTCCCGGTCAGCCGCCGGCAGTTATTGTCCGGGCGGGCGCTCTTCGGGATGCACCACCAGTGTCTCCCCATAACCTAAGGTACGGATACGTTCCTCACTGATCCCGTGTGCCGCACGTGCCAGCTCCATCCGGTCCAGCGCTTCGCGCGCGGTGTCATCAGCCAGCCGGAACGTCCCGAAATGCATCGGAATCATGAGCTCTGCCCCTACATCCAGGAATGCCTGCACAGCCTCCTCCGGATTCACATGCTGGGAGTTCATGAACCACTCCGGCTCATAGGCCCCGATTGGCATCAGTGCGACATGCAGCTTAAAGCGGCTGCCGATCTCCTTGAAGCCCGGGAAGAAGCCGCTGTCTCCGGCAAAATACAGATTCGGCGGAAGCTTGCGCTGCCCCTTGCCCTCTTCGCCCTCCGGATGCTTCTGCGGGTCCGCCGGCTGAAGCACATAACCGCCCCAGTGCGAGGAATTCGTATCAAACGGCGTCCGCCGGGTCCAGTGCTGGGTCGGGACAAAGGTCAGCTTGACGGCACCGAGCGTAAGCTCCTGCCACCACTGCATCTCCAGGCAGTCCGGGAACCCTTTGCGGAGCATTTTGCGCTTCAGTCCTTCCGGGACCACAAGGGTCGTCGTTCCTGCCCGGTACAATCTGCGGATGGAAGCTATGTGCAGATGATCATAATGGGAATGGGAAATCAGGATAAGGTCTATCGGCGGAATATCGCCAAGGGGTATGCCCGGCTGCCCGATCCGCTTCTCAAACCCCAGTCTGCGCGCCCAGATCGGGTCCGTAATGATATTAAGCCCTTCATATTGCAGAAAAAAAGTGGAGTGCCCGATCCACGTAATCGTTGTTTCCAGCCGGTTTCCGGCCAGATAACTCAGCTGCGGCGGATGATTGGGCACCTTATAGGTATAATCCTTCTTCTTCCGGCGGCGTTCCTCGCGCCATTGGCGGAATTCCTTAAGCGTTTTATCGGTACTTACATTATCGATGTTGTTGTAACGTATTTTAGCCATGGTTGAAACCACTCCTTATAACCGCTCTGCCGGATCTCTCTGGTGCGGCAAATCAGATACTCTAACTATAGGGTTCCGCAGAGCCATTTGCAAAATCACAGAGGTGTGCAGGTGCGTACATGAGTGTGCCGATGTGTAATCCTCCCCTTACAAATGTTACCCGTTTGGCCCAAACGGAAACGTCAGCGTGAAATAGAGGATTAACAAATCTACCGCAGATTGCGGTTATGAATCAGGAAATCTGGAGGCAACAGCGGCCGGAAGTCCAAATCTACACCGTAGTAACGACTGGTCTGGAAGTTATTAACTTATGCATCTCTTATCTATACTAATATTTTAAATTTTAGCGGGTTCACACCTCTGCCCTTTTGTGTTCCACCGCTGAAATGATGTAAAATGCGGGTAAAGAGCACGGTGCTTATGCCACTTATCAAAGAGGAGCTGACGTATGAAGATCACCTTTATTGAACCGACTCCAAGTCCAAATACGATGAAGCTTCACCTGGACGAAAGTCTGGAACCCGGCATCCGCCGGACCTACACGCCGGAAAGCCGGCGCTCTGCCCCTTCCTGGGCGCAGGATATGCTGGAAATCCCAGGCGTCACCAGTATCTATCACGCTGCCGATTTCGCGGCCCTGGAACGCAAGGGCAGTGCCGATTGGGCCGCTATTCTCCGCGAGGTCCAGAACCGCTTCGGAGCGGACGGCCTCGCCGCCGATTTCAGCCTGGAGGATGAGAACGCCGGCGCCCATTTCGGGGAAGCCCAGGTGTTCGTGCAGATGTTCCGCGCGATCCCGATTCAGATCCGCGTCAAGACCGGCGCGAAGGAGGAGCGCATCGCCTTGTCGAGCCGCTTCACGCAGGCGGTGACCGATGTGGCCAGCGCCGTGCTGATCAAGGAGCGTAAGCTCACCGATTACGGCGTACGTTACGGCGAGCCGCCGGACATTGCGCGCGAGGTCGAGCAGGAGCTGGAGGCGGCGTATCCGCAGGAACGCCTCGACTCCCTCGTGCAGCAGGCGATCGCGCACGGGGCTGCCGGCGAGTTCGTCGAGCAGCGGCACAAGAAAGAGCAGGCCGAGCTGCTGCGGGACCTGCATGATGAGGACTGGCGCGTGCGCTACGCCGCGCTGGAGGATCTGGCGCCTAGCGAGCAGCTCCTGCCGGAGCTGCGCACGGCGCTGCACGACCCCAAGCTGCATATCCGCAGATTGGCGGTCGTGTACCTTGGCGACATCCGCACGCCAGGGGCGATGGAGCTGCTCTATGAGGCGATGCAGGACAGCGCCCCCGCCGTCCGGCGCACCGCCGGCGACACACTGTCCGACATCGGCGACCCGGCAGCGACGCCGGTGATGACGGCGTCGCTGCGTGATGCCAGCAAGCTGGTGCGCTGGCGGGCGGCACGCTTCCTGTATGAGGTCGGCACGGCCGAAGCCCAGGAAGCCCTGAGCATTGCGGCCGAGGATCCTGAATTCGAGGTCGGGCTGCAGGCCAAGATGGCGCTGGAGCGGATTCTGTCCGGCGAAGAGGCCGCGGGCACCGTCTGGCAGCAGATGTCGGAGCGCCGGCGGACCTGACGTCAACCTGCCGTATTTTGTCATTGCCTGCGAGGCCAAGTTGCATTATACTGATTCCTGTTGTTCATATCGTTACAAGATAGCCTCATCATACCTAGGATGAGGTAGAGGTCGCGGATATAAAGAGTACGCGCGTGGAGATGCCTAAGAGCCATCTATGATACGCGCCGAAAGGAATATCCGCCGAAATCCGGGCTGCTGCTCTTAGTTTAGCAGCGCGGATTGGGGCCGTCAGCCGAAAGGCGCGGAACTGTCACCGTGTATATGCCTGCCAGGAAACTGCGGGAATTGCACCGTGTTGCGCTATCTTAACAGGGAGTATGATGCGGAGCCTATAATCAGGAAACCGCAGCGTCCGTCTGCGGTTTTTTTGTGTGCATAACGCTAAGCAGAAGACACAGGGCCAAGCAGGCTGCAGCAACTCCCCGCTGTGAACCGAACCAACAACTCAAAGGGAGTGTCCTATTCATGCAAGCGAAGCAAGAGAAGCAGCCGGCTGCACAGGCAGGTAACGCCAGTACTCCGGGCCTGCGCAAAACATTCAAAGCAAGACATCTGACCATGATCGCCCTGGGCGGTTCCATCGGAACCGGGCTGTTCCTGGCCAGCGGCGGTGCGATCGCCTCCTCCGGTCCAGGCGGAGCCCTGCTTGCCTATACCGCAGTCGGCATCATGGTCTATTTCCTGATGACCAGCCTCGGTGAGCTGGCTACCTATTTGCCGGATTCCGGTTCTTTCAGCACGTACGGAACGCGGTTTGTCAGCCCCGCCTTCGGCTTCGCCATCGGCTGGAACTTCTGGTACAACTGGGCGGTAACGATAGCAGCGGAACTGTCGGCTGCTACCGTCATTATTAAATACTGGTTCCCGGACAGCCCCTCCATGCTCTGGAGCCTGTTGTTCCTGCTGATCATGTTCGGCCTGAACTTCCTCTCCTCGCGCGGTTACGGCGAATCGGAATATTGGTTTGCCATCATTAAAATCATCACCGTCATTGTCTTCCTCGTTGTCGGCGTCCTTATGATCTTCGGTATTATGGGCGGTAAGGCGGTGGGGCTCAGCAACTTCCAGCTGGGAGGCAGCTCGTTCCACGGCGGCTTCTTCGCCTTCGTCGGTGTCTTCATGGCCGCCGGATTCTCCTTCCAGGGGACGGAGCTGGTCGGGGTCGCTGCGGGCGAGAGTGAGAATCCCCGCAAGAATGTACCGGTAGCCATCCGCCAGGTCTTCTGGCGCATCCTGATCTTCTATATCTTCGCCATTCTCGTAATTGGTCTGCTCATTCCTTATACCAATCCCGATCTGCTCCGCGGCGGGATCGATGATATCGGTGTCAGCCCGTTCACGATCGTCTTTAACAAAGCCGGACTGGCAATTGCCGCTTCCGTAATGAACGCCGTCATCCTCAGCTCCGTGCTGTCTGCCGGGAATTCCGGGATGTACGCCTCTACACGTGTCCTCTACGCCATGGCGAAGGACGGCATGGCTCCGCGTGCCCTCGGCAAGCTGAACCGCAGAGGCGTGCCTGTAGGCGCGCTGCTCGTGACCACAGCTGTCGGCATGCTGGCCTTCCTCGCCTCCTTCTTCGGAGACGGTGCGGTTTACAACTGGCTGCTGAACGCCTCCGGGATGTGCGGCTTCATCAACTGGCTCGGGATTGCCGTCTGTCATTACCGCTTCCGCCGTGCCTTCGTCAAGCAGGGGCATTCGCTGGATGAACTGCCTTACCGGGCGAAATGGTTCCCGTTTGGTCCGCTATTTGCCTTCGCCCTCTGCATGGTGGCCGTATTCGGCCAGAACATGGGCGCCTTCACCGGTTCCAAAATCGACTGGTACGGCATTCTCGTCTCTTATGTCAGCGTACCTCTGTTCCTGCTGATCTGGCTGGGCTACGGCTGGTTCCGGAAGAGCAGCATTGTCCCGCTGGACAAATGTGATCTGAGCACTCACGCAGAGTAACTCTTTGCAGGTCATATCTTCAAGCGCCAAGGCTACATATAACAATTGGAAACGGCTACGCCGTCCTTTAAAAGGATAGCGTAGCCGTTTTAGCGAGAAATAGAAGGTTAAGTGGATCATGTGAAACATATCATTTCTTATATTTGAACAAAATCACCCTTACGGGTAAAGCAAGCTGAGGGCTTGTGCGACCTGTCTCGCATTTGGGAAATCAAGGGCACCAATGCTCCTCATTTGCTCCTTTGTCCCTCATTCGGGGAATTCAAGGGCACTATTGCTCCTCATTTGCTCCTTTAGCTCGCATCCGGGGAAATCAAGGGCACTAATGCTCCTCATTTGCTCCTTTGGCTCACATTTGGGGAATTCAAGGGCACTAATGCTCCTCATTTGCTCCTTTAGCCAACGTGCGATGGAATCAGAGGGATTTATCCCTTTAGTTTCTCCATACCGCTGACCGTCGGCGGAATTAGTGGGGTTTATCCCTTTGATTTCTCCATACCGCCGACTTTCAGCGGAATCAGAGGGATTTATCCCTTTGATTTCTCCATCCCGCCTACCATCGGCGGAATTAGTGGGATTTATCCCTTTGGTTTCCCCATACCGCCGACCGTCGGCGGAATTAGTGGGATTTATCCCTTTGATTTCACCATACCGCCGACTTTCAGCGGAATTAGTGGGATTTATCCCTTTGGTTTCCCCATACCGCCCACTTTCAGCGGAATTAGAGGGATTTATCCCTTTGATTTCACCATACCGCCGACTTTCAGCGGAATTAGAGGGATTTATCCCTTTGATTTCCCCATACCGCCCACTTTCGGCGGAATTAGTGGGATTTATCCCTTTGATTTCTCCATACCGCCCACTTTCGGCGGATTCAGTACAAAGACCGGTTTCGGCCACATTATCGTGGCCTGAACCGGTCTTTTTTTGCGTCAGGAGATTAAGTTAAGTATGCTTTTGTACTGAAGAACGTCCCCTTGGAGCTGTTGATTATGCCCAGGTTGTGATTGTCTCAACCGGCAGGCGGTAGGAAGGGTAGCCTTCTTTGGCTGCTTTCCCTATCGAGATCAGCATGACCGGCTGGAACCGGTCTTTGTCCAGGCCAAAAGCTTCCGCGATTTTGTCCTTTTCATAACCGGCCATCGGGTTGGTGTCATATCCATGGGCACGGGCAACAAGCATCAGCTGCATCGAAATAAGGCTCGAGTCAATCAGGTTCACTTCACGCAGCTCGGATGCGGACATGGCAGCATAATAAGGCTTCACTTGTTGCAGCTGCATATCCTTGACGTCGCTCGGCATGTAACCAAGTTCCACGGATTTGCCGAAAATTCCCTCCATATATTCAATATTATTCGCATCGTAAAATACCGCAATAACTGCCGAGGAAGTCAGAGCCTGCGTCTGGTTGAACGAGGCCAGCGGGGCAAGCTTTTCTTTGCCTTCCGCGCTGTCAATAACAAGGAAACGCCATGGCTGCATGTTAATGGCAGACGGGGCACGGGAGGCTTCCGCCAGAATCTCGCTCATTTCCTCCCGGCTGATTCTGACTTCAGGATCATAGGCCTTCACGGAACGGCGCTCCAGGACGATCTCATTGAAATCGTTGGTTGTATGGTATTTCCCAGTGATTGTACTCATGTAAATTTCTCTCCTTTATCTATAGGTTTTCTTGTGCTGAAATGTCACTTATCATCACTACAAGAATTCTAAACTATGAAGTATACTTTATAGCAAGAGGGAAAAACGGGGTGATTTAAACATGAAAATTAGTGAAGTCGCAAAAATTGTCAATCTGCCTATATCAACCATCCGGTACTATGAGAAAATGGGCATTATCACGGATGAATATATCCTCAGGGAAGAGAACAATTACCGGAATTATGATGCAGAGATCATTCACCATTTGGGTGTTGTTAAGAATTGTCTGGCTGTCGGTTTTTCAATTAATGATATAAAATCCATGATCTCTAAAAATGGAATCTCCAAAGAAGAACAAACACGAATCATCAAAGCTAAAATAGCAGATATTGAAGCTGCCCAAAAAAACCTTGAGGATTCCAAGCAATCTCTTTATGACCTTCTTGAGCTGGATATAACATGCGAGGACGGGTTCGGAAAGTATTCTTGAGCGCTTCCGGCGTTTATCCGGAATTACAACAAACAGGGATGTCCCGCAGCCTATCGGCGCGGCAGACATCCCTGTTTGTTTGCTGTTATGATGTAATTTTTTATTTTGGGGGCAAGCTAATACATATTCACAATCTACAATCTAAGGAGACTGCCATGAAAAAAATTTGGATCACCGCCCTGCTGGCGCTTATCTTCACCCTTAACAGCCCGGTGAGTTCAGCCGCTCCTGAGTATGCCAAATGGGGTATCGTAGCTGTGAAAGCAGCGCAGCAGAAATACAATGCCGAGATTATCGATTATAAGCATGTAGGCCGTACTCAAATAAAGCCAACGCTTGCGGAGGAGAAATTCAAGCTGTGGATCCGCAGCAAAGCCGGCCGGGAATTTGGCATATTCGTCATGGTCCGCTTTGACCCGTCGGACGATCAGCTGCAAACCATTCTTTTCTCGGAGACGGATCAGTGGCGATAAAGCTATACTGTATCCTTTTCAATACTCTTATTTCCAGGTCACATACACCTTAAGGTCCCCTGTATTGTCAAAAGGTGAACTGTTGAATGCCAGATTATTCAGCCCTATTTCATAGAGGACCTGCAGGTCCTGCCTCAGCAGCTTCTCACTGCCCCGGTAACGGAACAGCAGTGAGAGTTGGCCTGAATCCGCCGCCTGCTGCGCTAGCTTTTTCAAGTCTGCCGCCGAAGCGATCACTTGATCCTCCTCATACAGCCTGTAATCCAGAACCTCCTGCAGCTTCTTGTATCCGTCTGTCCCCTGTCCGCCCCGGCTGACCAGCTGTGACAGTGTCTGGGCATAACCGGTTGAAGCAGCCGGATACGTCTTGGTCCAGCTGTGGTCACGGCGCATCTGGGCATCCGTTCTCATGTAATATACGGTACTGATTCCACCCTCCGGACTAGGCTCCGGATCATCCCAGGTCGTATCGAGATGATACCATAGTCCGTCCAGCTGCACGAGATTCCAGGCATGCGACTGGGCAACGCCCCCCTCGGGCCTCGCAGTACCCTCCACAATTCTATTCGGTATACCCGCTCCCAGCAGCAGCTTATAGGTCAGCAGGGAATACCCCTGACATACCGCACTGCCCGTCTGAAGTCCCTCATACGCCGTATATTTACGGTATGAATTATCATATTGCAAATGCAGCACCACCCAGTCGTGGATGACTTTGACTTTCTGATGGCTGCTCATCCCCGGTGTAATTAATTCCTGCAGAACGGTCTTCACCTGCTTGTTAACATATGCTGTCTGCTGCAGCGTCTCCCGGTACTCCACCTGAACCGTCACGTTGGCAGAGCGTGTGCTCCCCCGGTAAGAAAACGCATAGCTGTCAATAATATAATAGAGATACGGATCGCTCCCCATCGCCTGATCGATTGCCGTCTGCACCTGGCTCTTCAGCTTATTTGTCTTGCCCTGATAAGTGAAGGTAATTGTCTCTCTGCGGTTGCTCATCGCCCCGGTCAGCTTCTGCGCCATCTCATTGACAGAACGCAGCACCACAGAATCAGCAGCAGCATAGGCATGCTCATACCCCCAGTATGTTGCGGGCGGGATAGCAGCAAAAACCAGCATGCCGCAAATCACGGTCTTCATCAGCGATATACGTCTCTTCCCCATAGCCTTCAAGTGCCTCCTGCAATCTATATAATGGATGATTAGCCGTTTACTCTATAGTAAATGCCGGAAATCCCCTGTATACAACTCCAACCCCCGAAACCTTTGAACCTGAACCTGAGATACCTGTTATATTCCTTATTATCGGCCCGGCACACCCGGCGCATAAGTATCCTCCCCATAAATATTATCAGGACAAGCACTGGTGGGCGGGTGAGTGGGTGGGTGGGTAGGTGGCTGGCGGGTGAGTGGGTGGGCTGGTAGGTGGCTGGCGGGTGGGCTGGCGGCGGAGTGGGCTGGGGCAGGCGGAATGCTCAGGAGGTATGCGGGCGTGAAAATAGATCATCAAAAAGCCGCTGCCTCCCGGTCCATCTCCGGGAAGCAGCAGCTTCGGCTGCACTTATCTATGATACACTTAAGCGTTCACGTTCACAGCTTACAGTTCACTGCCTACAACGTCACAAGATAAGTCTCGCCCGCTTTAACCTCAATCGCAGGTTCTACCACCTGCGCGCTGCCGTCAGGAAGCTGCAGCTTCAGCTCCTGCGCATAGCTGAGACGCAGCAGTCCATCATACTTCGCTGTGATCCGGGCGGATACCAGCAGTCCATCCTGCCAGTCCATGTCAACCACATAGCCGCCGCGTGCCTTCAGGCCGCTGATCCGGCCGTTCTTCCAGGCTCCGGGCAGCGCCGGAAGCAGCGCAAGCTCACCCAGATGACTCTGCAGCAGCATTTCCGCAATCCCCGCAGCAGCGCCGAAATTACCGTCAATCTGAAACGGCGGATGCGCGTCGAACAGATTCGGATAGACCGAACGGGTTAACAGCGTACGGACAAAACCATAAGCCGAATCACCGTCCTCCAGCCGGGCATACAGATTAATCAGCCAGGCACAGCTCCAGCCGGTATGCCCGCCGCCGGAAGCGATCCGCTTCTGAAGAGATAAACGGCTCGCCTCCAGCAGCTCCGGTGTGTCCCGTTTGTTGATACGGTTGCCCGGATAGAGGCTGTACAAGTGCGAGACATGACGGTGTCCCGGCTCGGATTCAGTGAAGTCATAGATCCACTCCTGCAGCCGCCCGTCTTCAGCAATCTTCAGCGGTGACAGACGGGAGAGCGTCTTCTCCAATTCAGCCTGGAACTCCGGATCCACGCCGAGAATCCGTGCAGCCTGCAGGCAGTGCTGCATCAATTCATTGATCAGGCTTATATCCATGGCCGAGCCCATGGATATGCTGCTGGCTCTGCCGTCTTCTGTTACAAACCGGTTCTCCGGTGAAGTAGACGGGCTAGTTACCAGCTTGCCGTCCGGCCCTTCCACCAGCCAGTCCAGGCAGAAGAGTGCCGCTCCCTTCATTAACGGATATGCCGTCTCTTCCAGATAAACGGCATCCGGCGTGAATTCGTAATGCTCCCACAGATGCCGGGACAACCAGACGCCGCCCATCGGCCAGAACGCCCAACTGGCATCTCCGCCGGAAGGGTTAGACGCCTTCCACAAATCGACATTGTGATGAGCTACCCAGCCGCGTGCCCCGTAATGAATGGCAGCCGTTCTGGCCCCGGTCTCACTGAGCTCCTTAATGAGGTCAATCAGCGGTTCATGGAATTCACTGAGATTACAGACCTCTGCCAGCCAGTAATTCATCTGCGTATTAATATTGGTCGTATAATTGCTGTTCCATGGCGGCTGTACATGATTATTCCAGATGCCCTGCAGATTGGCGGCCTGTGTTCCGGCACGCGAGCTGCCCATCAACAGATAGCGCCCGTATTGGAACAGCAGCGCCTCCAGCGCCGGGTCCTCCTGGCCGTTCTTATAGGCAGCCAGACGTTCATCGGTCGGCAGATTGTCCGCTTCATGACCGCCCAGATCCAGATCCATGCGGCGGAATACCGCCTGATGATCTTCTGTATGCCGTCTCCGCAGCTCCTCATAGGATTTGCCCGCAGCTGCGGTCAGCCTGCTTGCACAAACTTCCGCAGGGCTTACAATAACTTCGGAATCCTTCACCGCTCCTGCTTTTTTGTGGCTTGCACTGGACTGCACCTCTTCATAGTCCGTGCCGGCCGCAAGCAGCAGAAGTACACTATCAGCGCCGGATATGACAAGCTTGCCATCCGAATGATGGATGCTTCCTCCCCCGGTTACCTGTGCCTGCAGGTGCAGCTCGAAGGCAATCCCGAGACCCTCCTCATAGCGAACGGCCACGGGATGATCCTGATGATAGTTGTCAGCAATATGCGACGGACAGCGGCCATGGAGCACCAGTTGTTGCTCAGTTTCAGAACTGACCGTATGCTTCAGCTGGCTACTGAGAGCAAGTTCTAGATGAAGTCCGCCCGGCACCGCACTTGTGAGGTGAACGACACCCACCTTGTCCGGAGCACTGATGAATACTTCCCGGGTAAATGCCCCCTGCTCATTGTGATACCTCACCTTGGCAATCCCGCTGTCCAGATCCAGTTCACGTTCATATGATGTACAGTTCTCTACACCAGCCTGCTCCAGCAGCAGATCCCCCAGCGGCATATAAGCTTGGGCATTCACTCCAAGCATATGCGCGTTGACTACATCCTCAGCTTCCCCATATTTGCCGGAGGATACCAGCTCCCGTACCTTCTTCAGATACCGCAGGGCTTCATAGTTGTTCGTGTCCCGCGGAAAACCGGACCACAGGGTATCTTCATTCAGCTGAATCTGCTCTTTGGCGGTACCGCCAAACACCATAGCGCCCATATGCCCGTTACCAAGCGGCAGCGCTTCTTCCCAGACTGCCGCCGGCTGGCCGTACTTTAATTTCCACGGGTGATGCCTGTTGTTATCCATTCGCTTCTCGCCCTCCGTAATAATATCTGAGTACGGCAAAAGGCCCTGACCTAAGTCGGGCCTTCGCTGTATGGAATGACCTACATCCCATTATTGATTAGAACGTTTTACCTGTCCACAGGGTTACTCTCTTTTTCACGAGCTCTGTGAATTCTTTTTCCATATCCTGAGCGCCGGCTTTATCCAGCTCTGCCAGGAAGGCGTCATACACTTTATCAAAGTCTGCCGGTTTCGACAGGATGGCTTCAGGAATACGTTTGCGGATGATATCCTGTGTCTTCTTGTAGATTACCTGATATTGACCGTCAGTTGGAACCGGCAGGTTGTACAGGGCGCCTGTTTCTTTGATCGGGAATTCATCTTCTTTAGGGAACAAATCTTTCCATGTAGTAGCCTTGTATCCGGCAAGTGATTCCTTCTCAGCATCGGAGTAAGAAGCTACGATCTGATCCGGGAAGCTTGTAGTGTAGTAGTTGTCAGTGGAATCCTTCACACCATCACCATAACGTGCACCGAAGATAAGGTACTGGCCAATCCCGGTTTTTTTCTGGGTGTTTGCAGTATCGTTAGCTAATCCGTCGCTGATTTCAGGAAGAACTTCGCGTTTACCATCTGCATTTACAGTGTAGTGCGTGCCTTCAATACCCCAGGTTCTCAGAATCTGACCTTCATCGGAGGACATCCAGTCCAGCCATTTGATGATCCGGACAGGGTCTTTGGCTGCAGTAGTAATCGCAAGGCCATAGCCGTCGATACCTGTCTGCATGAAGGAATGATCTTTATACTCATCGGACAGGGTTACTGGGAAGTGACCGTAAGTATACTCATCTTTACCGGCTGCCTTCAGAGCATTCTCACCATCGGAGTATTCCCACTCCTGGGAGATCAGACCGAGTACACGGCCGCTGGCAACTTTAGCTTTGTATTGATCGTCTTTTTGTACGAAGGTATCCTTATCAAGCAGACCTTGAGCGTACATTCCGTTCAACCAGCGGAAATATTCTTTTTCTGCCGGACGTTTGTAGTGCAGCTGTGCTTCATAGGTCTCAGGATCTACATAATACTCGCCATCATCCGGTGCACCTGTTGTAGTGAAGGCCGGGTTCGTAACGGTGATCATGATTTTCCAGTCATCAGCGTTCAGCGTCAATGGAATTGTCGGCTGACCATCGGTTTCCGGATGCAGAGCCACATAATCCTTCAGTACTTTCTCATAATCTGCCAGTGTTTTCACTTCAGGATAGCCCAGTTCCTTCAATACACGGTGCTGAATTTCAAATCCGCCTGTAGCGTCGAAGGCTTGTTGGCCGACACCCATATTCGTAGGAATCTGATAGATCGCTTGGTCATCCAGGCTGTATTTCAGACGGCCCATGTTTTCGCCATAGACCTTCTTGAGGTTCGGAGCATATTTATCAATCAGTTCCGTCATATCAATAATCAGGCCGGCATCCACCAGGGTGCTCAAGTTTCCTTTGGCGAAGATCAGATCAGGCACGTCGCCGCTGGCAGCCATCATCGGGATTTTTTGGTCGCCGCCGCCGCTGCCTACATCAAATTCAGCTTCAATAGTAACACCTGTTTTTTCAGTAATGGCTTTACCGACTTCATCCTGCATTTTGTTCCAGTTCGGGCTGGCGTCACCGCCGAAGAAAGAGATCGTGAACGGAGAAGTATCTAATGCGGTATCATCTGCTGCTGCATTACTGGCTGCAGGTGTGTTTCCTGTGTTGTTAGATGTCGTGTTGTTGGCCGCATTATTGTTATTGCCTCCACAACCGGCGATCAGCATAGAGCTCATAAGCATGAGTGTAAAGATTGTTTTGGTACTCTTGCGATTCATTGTATATCCCCCTTGTAAATTAGTATGTTTCATCTATGCATATCAGGATTGACCTGAATATACCATTGTGAACGCTTGCAAAACTACTATAAATATAAATTCCACTATTTAACAATAACCCTGAGATTGGATAGCCGCCTGATCCTGCACTGAACCAGGCAGCTGTTCCATTTCAATCTATTGCCAGGCTTACGCTTTAACTGCACCCAGCGTCATACCGCCTACGAAGTACTTTTGCAGGAACGGATATACAACCAGAATAGGTACAGTTACGACAATCGTAATCGCCATCTTGATCGATTCAGGTGAAATCTGCGCCATCTGCCGCGCCATATCGTTCGCATTCACCATGCCGCTGCCCTGATTGGTAGACGACAATACCTTCATCAGCTCATACTGCAATGTAGTCAAATGCGGCTTGTTACCGTTATACAGATACGTTGTGAACCATTCATTCCATTGGCCAACGGCCAGGAACAGCGCGATGGTTGCCAGTACCGGTTTACAGAGCGGAAGGATGATCTTATAGAAAATCATAAAGTCATTCGCACCGTCCAGCTTGGCGGATTCCTGAAGAGCAAATGGCAGCCCGTCCATAAAGGAACGGATAATGAAGACGTTAAATGCGGATACCATACCCGGAAGGATGTAAATCCAGAACGTTCCGATCAGATTCAAATCTTTCATCAGAATGTACATAGGTACCATACCGCCGGAGAAATACATTGTCAGGGCCAGGAAAGTCGAGATGAATTTTCTCGCTCTGAATTCCGGACGGCTGAGCGTAAAGGCCAGCATGGAAGCACTGATCAGACCCAGAAGTGTACCTGAAAGGGTACGCAGAATAGATATCTTGAAGCCCTGAATCAGGCCGGTATAGCTGAAGATCCGCTGGTAATTCTCAAGCGTCCAGGCTCTCGGGAAGATATAGATGCCGCCCCGAACGGTATCTGTAGATTCATTGAAAGAAATCGCCAGTACGTTCAGGAAGGGATACAACGTCACAATCATGATTAATGTAAGAGCAGTGTACAGAAAGATGTCGAATGCACGCTCACCTTTTGTCATTTGAAATGCTTTGCCACCCATTTATGGTCCCCTCCTTACATAATGCTTTCTTTAGTGAATTTCTTCATCAGACCGTTAGCCGCGAACAGCAGGATTACACTGACTACGGAGGTGAACATACTTATTGCAGTACCATAAGAGAACCGCATGATCTGAATACCATACTTAAGCGCATACAAATCCAGCACTTCCGAATAATCGGTGACCAGGTTGTTCTGCAGCTGGAACTGTTTCTCGAAGCCGATACCGATCAGATGGCCGATATTCATAATGAGCAGCACCATAACGGTTGAACGGATACCCGGCAAGGTAATATTGAATGCCTGCTTAATTCTTCCTGCACCATCCACTTTTGCGGCTTCGTACAGCTCTTTATCGATCCCTGTAATCGCTGCCAAATAGATGATTGCACCCCAGCCTGTTTCTTTCCATATATCGGATGCAGTCAAAATTCCCCAGAAATATTTACCTTGGGCCATGAATTGGATTGGCTCATCAGTGATATGTAACCACATCAGCAAATCGTTCACGATTCCTCCGTCGATCGCGAGTGTCTTGTAGACAATCCCGCCTACAACGACCCAGGAGACAAAGTGAGGCAGATAAGATACGGTTTGAACCGTTCTCTTGAAAATACTCCCCCGCAGCTCATTGAGCATGATAGCAAACGTAATGGGAACCACGAAACCAAAGATCAGCCCGAGGATGCTCATGGACAGGGTATTTCTTAATACGAGATAGAAACGTTCGTCATGGAACAACTCCTTGAAGTTATCCAGTCCAACCCACTTCTGTTCGCCGAATGTCTTAGCCGGCTTATAATTTTGGAATGCCATCAACCATCCCCATATGGGTACATAGCTGAAAATAAATACCCAGATCACGAATGGAAGAGACATCAGATATAAGTACTTTTGCTGCAGTACGCTTTTCCAAAATCCACTATTCCGTTTCGCAGGTGGGCGGGGGGTTACGCTTTCATTTGCTGTAACACCGTTTTCAGTGAGCGCTTTCACGATCATTATTCCCCCTTCGTTTTTATAGTCTTATCTTACCGCAGCACCCCGGGAGAGAATACCCAACAGATTTCACGTAAAATCCTGTCTAAATTAGAGATTCTCCCAGGCCGCGCTGCTTAAGACTTGAACTCGCTTTCAACGGGAATAGAAAACGCTATCTCAGTACCTTCACCTGATCGGCTTGTAATTCTCAGACCATGCTCCTCTCCGTAATATAGAGTCAGTCTCTGATGCACATTGCGCAGGCCGATCCGTCCCCGTTCCTCTTCCTCCACTTTGCTAATCACATCCACGATCTCGGACAGCCTTTCCTCCTTCATGCCGATGCCGTCATCTGTCACAAGCACCTGAACCTCCTGGTTCTCATCCAGTGTTATACTGACATTGACATGAACGGTACCTTGCTTGTTCTCCAGCCCGTGGACTACGGAATTCTCTACAAGCGGCTGGATAATGAGCGGCGGGATCATGATTTCAGCTGCTCTAGGGTCAAATTTAATCTCATACTCCAGCCTGTCCTCATACCGGAACTTCTGGATCTCCAGATAAGAGCGGATCATCTCTACTTCTTCCTTGATCGGCGCCCGTTCGCGGCCTACTTCGAGGTTCTTGCGCATAAGCTTACCGAGTAGTCTGACGATGTTCGCAAGCTCCTTCTCGCCCTTAAGATGCGCATTCATGCGGATCGATTCCAGTGCGTTGAACAGGAAATGCGGATGGATCTGGCTCGCCATCATTTTTAATTTGATCTCCCGCTGGGCGATCTCCAGTGCACTGTTCTTCTCATTGCTCTCAATCACCTGGGTGATCAGCCGGTTAATACTTGCCACCATGTAATTGAATTGCCGCGACAGCTGGCCGATCTCATCCGTCCCGTCAATCCGGGAGACGATATTCAGATTGCCAAGGGCTACCTGATTCAGCTGGCGGCTCAGGCGCAGCAGACGGTTGGTGGTCAGCAGGGAGATGGTGTATACAAACACAAGGGCAACCAGCAGCACACCAATAACGATCAGGAGGCCCAGCTTGCTGACATTATTGGCATCGCTCAGAATGCTTTTCGTTTCAAATATAGAGATGATCTTCAGCTTGCTGCTGCTCAGCTCAGGAGACATTTCATCAATAATGACGTAAGAATCCTTGTCCTTCACCCTGGTTTTGAGCACACCCTTGGACTGCAATTGCACATCAACGCCAATGTCAAAATCATCCACTGTGCTGCCTACAAGCTGCGGATCATTGGCCGATACAATATAACCCTGCTCATCGATGATTAACGTATCGAACGGCTCCTGATAGAGCATCTGATTCAGTTCATCCTGAGAAACCTGCACCATCAGTATTCCGGATTTGCCGGATTCCCGGTAGTACACCTGACGGATCAGGCTGAGCTTGTTGATCGTCCCTCTGGGGCTGTTGAAATATTTCTCCTTGTCGGGAATATACATCCAGTAAATCTCTCCGGTCTGCATGGCCTTCTTGTACCAGTCTCTCGACTCCAGCTCCGGAGTCAATGGTGCAATCGACATATCATCAACCAGGCTCGGATTATCAATGAAAAAGCGGATATTAGAAATTTCCCGGTACCGCAGAACATATACACGGATATCCGTGTAATTCAAATAAGCCTTTGTAAGCGCCAATGCATCCGGGTAATGCGTAGTGACCAGCCGCTCAAGATCCTCGTCAAAATAGAGCAGATTAGAAATATCCGTCGGAACACGCAGCTTGCTGGACAATTGGCTTTTGATCTTCTCCACGTTGTTGGTGGCCTGATCAATCGCTCTGTTCAAGGCTCCCTCACGAAAATAGTTTGTAAGAATAATACCAACAATCAGCACAGGTATCATGACGACAATAATGTAGAAAAAAATCAGCTTATATTTCAGCTTCATATTATTGATCATTCGCACCAGCTTCTTAATAACACTTCCCCCTTCCGTTCAATGGAAAACAGGCTGCTCCCCTTATCCTCTGCAGATAGGGAACAGCCTGTATATCATAAGCCTCACGCTGAACGTTCGGCAAGTTCACAGTTCTAACCGCCCATGCTGCTCGCGGGCCTGCCCGGCAGCCGGGATATTAATTCTCTTTGCGGTAGGCCGACGGGGATACTCCGACATATTTGCGGAACTTTGCATTAAAATAATCGGAGTTCATATACCCGACCCGCTCTGCAACCTCATAGACCTTCATGCCTTGGGTCAGGAACTGCTTGGCTTTCTCAATTCTGACTTTATCCAGATACGTGTTGAAGTGTTCTCCCACCTGATTCTTGAACATTTTGCCCAAATACGCGCTATTATAGTTGAAAATTTCGGAAAGCGAGCCCAGCTTCAAATTCTCATTATAGCGGCGCTGGATCAGGTCCGTGATCCGCTTGATTTCATCTCCGCGCCCGCCGCTGCCGATCAGCCCGGAAATTTGCTCCATATAAGCTGATACCAGCTGCTCCACATCATGCAGGTTAGCACTGCTGTACATTTCACCCATAGGCGAGGCTTGACCGGCAATCAGTGGACGGATGTCCGGATTCGCTGCCTCCAGGCGGGCAATGGTACTGCTGACAATCCGCATCAGGTTATCCTTGATATAAGTTTCTTCGCGCCGGGCATGAACCAGCTGGCGGACGATTTGCCCTATAAGCCCGCGGGCCACCTCACCGCTTCCGGCCTCAACCGCAAGCAGCAGCTGTACCTCCACATCCCGCTCCGGGTCCGGCTCCTCCTCGAATTCCCCGGTCCTCTTCACGGGTTCATTCCAGTTATCCGGCTTCCCGCTGAGCAGCGTGTCCTTCTGCCCGAAAAAAGCATCGTCCAGCCGGGCACGTGCTGTGGCGAACGACAGGAACGCCTCTTCCGGGCTGCCCGCTGCACCGCCTGCTGCGGCCTGAAACTCCAGTCCTTCCTTCGCTGTAATATAATGCAGCTCCTGCCATAGCGACTCCCGGGCACTGTCATTTGCAAGCGGTTCCTTCAAAAGAATCCCCATATACGGGGGAAGCGTGAAGAATAAGCCGCGCTCTTCCTCCTCCAGCCAATGCCGCTCCATCAGGCTCTTCACCTGTTCCTCACGGCTGTCCTCCCCTTTGTTAAGCCCTTTCAATTCCAGCAAGATCACTTCGCAGCTGCATCCTTCAAGACCCAGCTGAGCCGCAGCCTCTGCGGAAGCCTCTCCGCCTTCCTTCGGCTGCAGCAGCTCGCGCAGCAGCACTTCGGCGGTCTTCGCCGGCTCCCCGGACTGCCATTCGATCATCCGTTCTTCCAGGCTTATCTTCTCACGCAGCTCCTGCAGATAGGTGATCAATTCCTCCTCATCGACCGGCTTAAGCAAATAACCGTCGATATGGTAGGCAATCGCCCGTTTGGCATATTCAAAGTCGGCATAGCCGCTAAGAATCAGCACATGGCAGTTAGGGCTCTCTTTGCGGAGCTCGGAGATCAGTTCCAGACCGTCCATCCCGGGCATGCGGATATCAGCAATCACAAGGCCGGGCGCGAGCGCATGGAACTTGTCCAATGCTTCGTATCCGTTCGCCGCTGTTGCCACTACGGTGTATCCCTCTTCTTCCCAGGGGATCAGCGTCCGCATCCCTTCTCTTAGCTTGGGCTCATCATCTACAATCAGTACTTTGATCAATATGGGTTCACCCCCTCATTTAAAAAGAAAACAGCTGCCACCCTGTGAGGAATGGCAGACATTAAGTGCTGGATATACGACTGTATTGATTGAACTAGAGATAATTTCAATGGAGACTGCGGCCGTAACTGCGTGGATTTTGAACTTCCGGCCGCTGCCCGTCTGCAGATTTCTTGATTTGTACCGCTGTTCGCGGTTGAAATCCGCAGACTGATGATGCTTCCGGAGCGAGCTTTCCTGCGGAAAGCTTTCAGGCGGACGCTACCGCTCCTACAGTTTCAAAATCCACTCCGTCACTCTCATCTTCTTATTGTCTTTTAATACTCAAAATTATACAGGTGGTTATTTAACTCTTTATATGATTGTTTATATTTTACACTAAATTATTTACGATACAAAGCCAGCTTCTCATTCAGCTCGCGGGTCTGGCCGTAAACTTCCTGATACAAGGCGAAGATTCCGTCGTAGATTGCAGCCTGCTCTGCATTAGGAGTGTAGGTTTCAGCCGGACGGATGAAGGCTTCCGCGCACGCTCCCAGCGATTCAAACCAGCCGGCACCGTAAGCAGCGAGCATCGCCGCGCCCATCGCCGGACCTTGCTCACTCTCCAGCTTGATGATCGAAGCGCCGAAGATATCGGCCTGCATCTGCAGCCAGGCTTCATTCTTGGCGCCGCCGCCGATCGCCACCACCTCGGTGATCTCTTTGCCGGATTCACGTACAATCTCAATCGATTCACGCAGCGAGAAGGTGATGCCTTCCAGCACAGCGCGTGTAAAGTGGGACAGTGTATGGCCGGAATCCATTCCGATGAAGCTGCCGCGGATGTTCGCATCCGGATGCGGTGTACGTTCTCCGCTGATATACGGTGTGAACAAGAGGCCGCTGCTTCCGGCCGGGATTTCTTTTACGCCCTGGAGCAATTCGTCGAAGCTCTTCTCAGCGGCAAAAGTCTCCTTGAACCAGGTCAGACTGTGGCCCGCCGCCAGTGTAACGCCCATGATATAGAAGGCATCCTTCTCACTATGGTTGAAGAAATGGACTTTGCCTTCAAGGTTAAGATCCTTGTTGCTCTCATAAGACAACACGACTCCGGAAGTCCCGATACTGCACATCGTCCGGCCTTCACCCAGAATTCCGGCACCGAGTGCGCCGCACGCATTGTCTGCACCACCGGCGAACACCTTGGTGGAAGGCAGCAATCCGGAAGCTTCGGCAATCTCCGGAAGCAGGGTTCCGGTCTGCTCGAAGGATTCCACAAGTCTAGGGCAGATAGAGAGCGGCAGACCGAAGGCTTCGGCAATCTCCGGGCTCCACTCCTTGGAGCCTACGTCGAGCAGCAGGGTTCCGGCTGCGTCTGAATAATCCATAGCATAGTCACCGGTCAGGCGGTAACGCACATAATCCTTCGGCAGCAGGAACAGCTCAGCCTGCGACATTACCTCCGGCTCGTTCTCTTGAACCCATAGAATCTTCGGAAGCGTGAAGCCTTCCAGCGCGCGGTTTCTGGCAATTTCGATCAGCTTGCCGCCAAGCGTCTTCTCAATCTTGCGGCACTGGGCTGTTGTGCGTGTATCGTTCCACAGGATCGCCGGACGCAGAGCCTTACCTTCGCCGTCAACGAGCACCAGTCCGTGCATTTGACCGGAGAAGCTGATTCCGTCCACTTGCGAAGAATCTACACCGGATACCTCCATCAGCCGCTTCAGGCTGACGATTGTTCCTTTAACCCAATCCTCCGGATTCTGCTCACTCCAGTTCGGCTGGGGTCTGCTGAGCGGATAAGCCTCAGAGTGCTCGAACGCAACTTTGCCCTGGGGATCTACCAATACAGTCTTCACTGCGCTGGTTCCGAGATCGACACCGATTACATATTTCATAGTTATCCTCCTAAAAGTTATATGAAGCATTACTTCTATTGGAACATCTCCGCAATATAACTTGCCTCGTAAGCATAATCTTAAGTTTTGCGAGCTTCTGCTTCCTGAATTCACTTCAAGCAAAACTCGCTTCGTAAGCATCTGCTTAGTTATATGAAGCATTACTTCTATTGGAACATCTCCGCAATATAACTCGCCTCGTAAGCATAATCTTAAGTTTTGCGAGCTTCTGCTTCCTGAATTCACTTCAAGTAAAACCCGCTTTGTAAGCATCTGCTTAATTATATGAAGCATTAACCCTATTACTGAAGCCTGTGCATCAGCCATTCTCCGCCTTACACATCTATTCTCCACCAATAAAAAGGGGCTGCCGAAGAATGCTCTCTTCAGCAACCCCCGTTGCGTTTATCCTCTGATGAATCTGCGGCAGCTGCCGCAAATCCGGTGAAGTCTTACTCTACTGTCAGGATGTACTGGTTAAGTGTAGCTCTCAGCAGTTCCTGGCGTCCGGACTTGTTCGGACGCGGGTTTTCGTTGTTCAGTGCATAGTCAGCAAGCGAAGCAAGTGTCGCTTTGCCGGATACGATGTCCGCGCCGATACCTTCATTGAAGCTGCTGTAACGATCAGCAATGAAGTTCTCAAATACGCCGTCTTCCAGCAGCTTAGCAGCTACCTTCAGACCCTTAGCGTATACGTCCATACCGGAGATGTGTGCCAGGAACAGATCCTCAGGCTCGAAGGACGGACGGCGTACTTTGGAGTCAAAGTTGATTCCGCCTTTGCCCAGACCATCGTTCTTCAGTACTTCATACAGAGTAAGGGTAGAATCGTAGATGCTTGCAGGGAATTCATCGGTATCCCAGCCGAGCAATGGATCGCCCTGGTTCGCATCAAGCGATCCCAGCATGCCGTTGATACGGGCTACGTGCAGCTCATGCTCGAACGTATGGCCGGCCAGTGTAGCATGGTTAGCTTCAAGGTTCAGCTTGAAGTGCTTATCCAGGTTGTACTTCTGCAGGAATGCGATACAGGTTGCTGCATCGAAGTCATACTGGTGTTTGGTAGGCTCTTTCGGTTTAGGCTCGATCAGGAACTGGCCATCGAAGCCGATTTCCTTAGCATAATCAACAGCCATGCTGAACAGGCGGGCAATGTTGTCCTGCTCAAGGCTCATATTGGTGTTCAGCAGCGTTTCGTAACCTTCACGGCCGCCCCAGAATACATAGTTGTCAGCGCCCAGACGTTTACCAACTTCCAGACCTTTCTTCACTTGTGCAGCAGCGTGTGCGAACACATCAGCGTTGCAAGTGGAGCCTGCACCGTGCATGTAGCGCGGGTTGGTGAACATGTTAGCTGTGTTCCACAGCAATTTTTTGCCGGAAGCCTTCATGCCTTGTTCAAGGATATCTACGATTGTATCGATGTTGCTGTAGAATTCACGCAGGGACGCGCCTTCAGGAGCGATGTCCACATCATGGAAGCAGTAGTACTGCAGATCCATCTTCTCCATGAATTCGAATGCTGCTTCTGCACGGGCTTTCGCCTTGTCCAGTGTGCTGAGCTTATCCCAAGCGCGGACTGCAGTTTCAGCGCCGAACGGATCGGAACCGCCAGCTGTTAATGTATGCCAATATGCCATTGCAAATTTCAGGTGCTCTTCCATAGTTTTGCCGGCAACGATTTCTGTAGGGTTGTAGAATTTGAATGCGTAAGGGTTAGTGGAACGGCTTCCCTCGTAAGAGATCTTGCTCACTGTTTCAAAATAAGCCATTTGTAAAATCCTCCTCGATATTTTGCTTCGCCCGCAAGCGTTTACAGCAACATCTTAACACATCTTTTGGACTTTGTATATTGGTTAAACAAAGTTTTTGAGAACTTTTATTTTACCTGTTTTTTATTCTGTGCCGGGCAGAGCTGCCTCTCTCTTCTCCCTTGATTTTCACCTGATGATGCTGAACATAAAGTACCCTCCGGCAGTGCAGCCTATGCGTATAACTGTAATTTCCCCGCCTCACCCGGACGTTAATCTAGTTGCTTTTTGCCGCTCTTCATTCTAGACTAAATGGCATACCTTCTCCGCGTAAGCGCTGCTTCATGGCTTATTGCATTACGTATGCGGGAAAACCGAAACCTATAAGCACCGCCCTGATTGAGTGCCTTCCTCATTGTTATGTGCCGTACTCAGCAGGCCGGATAGTCTTATATTTCAAAAAAGGAAGTGTGCTTCTTGAAAGTTACCGGTGATCAGGCGCTGGTCAAAAAAATCAACAAATCGATTATTTTACATACGATCCGTATGCAGTCCCCTGTCTCCCGGGCCAAGGTGTCCGAGATGACAGGCCTTAATAAGGCCACGGTCTCCAATCTTGTCGCCGAGCTCTGCGGGCAGGAGCTGGTTACCGAGGCCGGTCCCGGAGAATCCAGCGGGGGACGCAAGCCGCTTATGCTGCATTTCAACGAAATGGCCGGAAGCGTTATCGGGATCGAGCTGCGTGTTAAACAGCTTAAGGCCGTGCTCTGCAATCTGGGAGGCGGTATTCTACATGAACGGGATTGTGCGCTGGAGGCCCACGACTTCCCTTATGTACTTGGGCAGATGCAGCAGATGATCTCGGAGCTGATTGCCGAGGCACCTCCTTCGCCCTATGGCATTGTCGGCATCGGAGTCGGCGTGCCGGGAATGGTGGATGAACACGGAGTCGTCCTGTTTGCACCCAACCTTGGCTGGGAAATGGTCGATCTGCGGTCGATTCTGGAAAGCGCCTTCGCGGTTCCGGTCACCATTGACAATGAAGCCAATGCCGGGGCACAAGGAGAGCTGAACTTCGGGGCGGCGCGAGATGTGCGCCATCTGCTGTATATCAGCGCTGGTTCGGGGATCGGGTCCGGAATCATCATCGGCGGAGAATTGTATAAGGGTGCACGCGGATACGCCGGGGAGACCGGGCATATGACGATTGAGGCGGAAGGCAAGCCCTGCAGCTGCGGCAGCCGGGGCTGCTGGGAGCTCTATGCTTCGGAGAAAACGTATGATAATCCCGGCCTTTCCCTGCCTGCCCGCACCACGACCGAACTGGTGGCGTATGCGCTGGAGGGGCAGCCGGATACCCTGCGCCATTTTGAATCCATCGGGGAATATCTGGGCATCGGAGTCACTAATCTGATCAACAGCTTCAATCCGGAGCTGATTGTCATTGGGGGAGCTCTGTCTGAAGCCGAACCGTGGCTGGGCGAGCCGCTGCGCCGGGTAGTAGCCGAGCGTACGCTTCCTTACCACAAGCAGCAGCTTGAGATCACTTTCTCCAGGCTGGGCAGCCGCGGAACGTTGATTGGCGCAGGCTTTTCTGCAGTCATGCACTTTCTCGGCAACATCCGGGTAACCCTATAGACATGTTGACAAGTAGAAACGGGTGCCGTCCTTTTTTTAGGAGGGCACCCGTTTTAGAGAGAAATAGAAGGATGATTTTAGCGTAGAGCATATAAGCTCTTATATTTTCGTAAAATTGCCGCATTTGCAGCCGCATTTCCTGCACTAAAAGGAATAGCAATCCTATATAATAAGGATATACGTGTGACATTTATCACCATACCCCTTTTTCTGAATGGAGAGAGCGTCCATGACCTATGTTGATACGTCAGATATTTCGGCGAAGATGTTCATCACCGTGCTGCTGCTGCTGCTTATTATCGCCCCACTCATCAGCCTTGGCGTCCTGCGCCTGTTCCAATCAAGGAAGAAATCCGGATTCATGCTTATTAGCAGCGGCATTGCCGTATATGCTGTTTTTCAAATTGTCATGTCGTTTACTCATACTTAGCCTAGCGGCCTCCAAACGGGGTTCACGCTTGCAAGACAGCGATATCTTGTATCCTTCTCATGTATCTGTTTTAGCAGGAAATACAAAAAGCAGCCTGGATTCAATGACTGCTTTTTGATATATCCGTTGTTCCCCTGGTGCGCAGTACACACTCAAACCGCTCAACCCCCGGATATTTTTCTCCCAGACTGTGAATCTCAAACCCTGCCTTGCTATAAAAGCCTACCGCATCCTGATCCGTTTCTGCCTTCAGCAGCTCTACCTGCTCCCAACCGGAAATTTCTGCGATCATGTTGCTGCCAATCGTGCGTCCGCGCCAATTCTTCTGGACAGCCAGATGTCTGATCTCCACCTCATGTGCAGCAGCGCAGCTGATTCCTGTGATTCCGGCCAGTTCCCCGTTAATGAAGCAGCCAAACAGCTCACAGCCCTCCGCAGCAAGATATCTCTTCAGCTCTTCATTAACCCTGTTATCATCTGCCCACATACATTCTGCTAGCAGGCTCTTCACCGCATCGCTGTCCCAGTAATTCTTTAAGCTAATTAACAATTCCCTCTTCTCCTCTCATTCAGGACAACGAAAAACCGCCTCCGGAGGGAAGCGGCTAATGTATTCTTTTCTGTCCGGTCTGCTATGTTAAATCGTAGCCAAAGCCTTGTCGAACTTGGTTTTGTTCATGCCGACGATTTTGAACTCACCGATAACCGTAATAGGAACAGCTCTCATGCCCATATCCCATACCTGCTGTGCATAATCATCGTTCTGCTCGATATTGCGCTCCTCGTAGGCTACCCCTTTATCGTTCAGGAAGCTCTTCACCTGACGGCAATGCGGACAATTGGTTGAAGTGTACACAATTACATTCTCCATAGTATGATTTCCTCCTAATGTGTAAGTATAAGAATCTGTGATCTATTGTAGCACCGGAGTGCCTTCTATTCCAAATGGAATCTTACAGAATAACCGCGCTGTGCTCCAGGCTCTCGATATATTTCTCGGCATCCATCGCCGCCATACAGCCGCTGCCTGCAGCCGTAATCGCTTGTCTGTAACGGGTATCCTGCACGTCACCGCAAGCAAACACGCCGGGAATATTCGTCTCGGAGGTTCCGGGATTCGACACAATGTAGCCGTTAGCATCGGTAGTAATTTGTCCGCCCAGGAAAGAAGTATTAGGATGATGGCCGACAGCTACGAATACACCGCTGGCTTCAATAAATTCTTCTTCACCGGTCTCATTGTTAATGACCTTCAAGCCCGTCACACCTTTGTCTCCGGCAATCACTTCAACAGGCGTACGGTTAAGTCCCCAGGTAACTTTGGCATTATCGCGTACACGGTCCTGCATAATCTTGGAGGCACGCAGCTCTTCACGGCGGTGCACCAGGGTTACTTTTGACGCGAATCTTGTCAGGAAGCCTGCTTCCTCCAGCGCCGAATCGCCGCCGCCGACAACCACAATTTCTTTGCCGCGGAAGAAGAATCCGTCACAGGTTGCGCAGGTGCTGACACCGCGTCCGATATTATCCTGCTCCCCGGGAATCCCGAGATATTTCGCTGTAGCACCGGTGGAAATAATCAATGTATCTGTAACCAGTGTACCCATGCCTTCAACATTCAGCTTGAACGGACGTTCGCCCAGCTCTACACTGTTCACCCAGCCGGTAACGAACTGTGCTCCGAAACGCTCAGCCTGCTTGCGCATATTGTCCATCAGATCAGGACCCAGAATACCTTCCGGGAATCCGGGGAAGTTCTCGATCTCTGTTGTAGTTGTAAGCTGTCCGCCTGGCTGCGGACCTTCGATAACGAGCGGGTTCAGGTTCGCCCGGGCCAAGTATATGGCAGCCGTCAATCCGGCCGGTCCAGTACCTACAATAATTGATTTGTACATGATTATATCCTCCTTGAGATGGACGGCAAAGACGCCATTTCTTAATTAAAATTATTATAATGTAGTATTTATTATGATCATCTCAAGGGAATATGTCAATATGCCAGACACGGTGTAAACGTTCCTATTTTGTGAACAATTCAATTTTAAGCAATTAAATATTTGGCAGGTTCGGTGAAACGGCCTTTCCGGCTTTTTTTAGCGCAACAGACGCAGCCCGTTAAGGATTACAAGAATAGTGCTGCCCTCATGGCCCACCACGCCAAACGGCAGCGCGATCCCCTGTACAAAATTGCTGATCATCAGTGTGGCGATTACGGTCACGGCAAAAATCATATTCTGCTTCACAATCCGCTGTGTACGGCGGGCCAGGGCAATCGTAGAAGCAATCTCCTCGATATTATCGTTCATCAGCACCACATCGGCAATCTCCAGCGCAGCTCCGCTGCCTTTCATGCCCATCCCCACACCGACCGTTGCTGTAGCCAGCGCAGGCGCATCATTAACACCGTCACCAACCATAATTACATGGCCGTATTGTTCACGGAGCGCTTTGATATGCGATACCTTATCTTCCGGCAAAAGACCGGCGAATACCAGGTCCACTCCGGTCTTCCCGGCAATCACCCGTGCGGTGGCCTCACGGTCGCCGGTAAGCATCGCTACCTTAATGCCCAGCTCCTGCAGCTTACGTACTGCTGTCTCTGCCTGGGCGCGCACGGTATCCTGCAGCGCAATCATTCCGGCGATTGAATCTCCGGCGAGAATCAGCGACACGGTCTTACCTTCCTGCTCCAGCCGGCTGCGCAGTGCTCTCCAGTGTTCCGAACCCTCCTGCGGTACAGCGCCGTCCACATCATCCAGCAGATTAGACTTGCCGATCCGCCACAGCTGGCCGTTAATGGTTCCCTCAATGCCCCAGCCGGTAATTGATTTACTCTCTTCAATGGTATGCAACTCTACCTGCTCAGCTTCAGCAAGCGCAACAATGGCTTCCGCCAGCGGATGACCGGACAGCTTCTCAATCGAAGCACTGACGGCCAGCAGCTCTTCGCGTCCGTAGCCTTCTCCGGCGATGAAATCCGTGACCTGCGGAACCCCTTCCGTCAATGTGCCTGTTTTGTCAAAAGCAACTACGGAGGTACGCGCCATATTTTCCAGGTGGACCCCGCCCTTGAACAGAATCCCTTTGCGCGCACTCTTCGAGATGGCCGACAGCATGGCCGGCATAATGGAGGATACGAGTGCACACGGAGAAGCCACTACCAGGAATACCATTGCTTTATAGAAGGTATTATTCCAGCTCCAGTCCAGCAGAAACGGCGGCAAAGTGATCAACAGGGCCGTTGACGCTACTACAACACGGGCATATATGGATTCGAGCCGTTTGATGAAACGCTGAGAATCCGGCACCTCATTCTCTGCTTCTTCGACCATCCGGATGATCTTGGCGAACAGGGTATTCTCTGCCGATTTGGTAACTTCAATATATAGCGGGCCTTCGCCATTGACTGTACCGGCGAACACTTCACTTCCGGCTGCCTTGTCCACGGGAAGCGATTCTCCGGTAATGGACGCCTGATTGACGGAGGATTCCCCGCGGCATACCTTACCGTCAGCAGGGATAAGCTCACCGGGACGGACCAGCAGCAGATCTCCGATGGCCAGCAGATCAATCGCCACCTCATTCATTGCCCCCTGCTCAATGCGTACGGCCGTGGCCGGTTTGAGCGCCAGCAGCGAGGAAATGTCCTTCTTGCTGCGCTCCATTGTGTAGCTCTCCAGCGCTCCGCTCAGCGCAAAGATGAAGATAAGCATCGCGCCTTCATTCCAGTAACCGATGGAAGCTGCGCCGAGAGCCGCGGCAATCATCAGCAGATTGACATCCAGGTCACGCTCCTTGACCAGCGTCTCTACGCCTTCCTTCGCCTTGATCCAGCCGCCTATCGAATAGGAGATCACATAGAGAATCACGGATATTGTCTCAGACCAGCCGCTGGCCGCCCAGGCGATGAGCATCATCAGCCCGCTTCCAAGCGCTGCCTGCATTTCGGTATTTGAGATCATCGCCAGCGGATCGAAGCGGCGCGGCTCCGGCGTCCGCGGCTGCTTAGCGCCTCCTTGACGCGCGACGGATTTGGGCATTTGTTTCGAGGTTGCTTGCATTATAAATCACCTTCCTGATTGTAGTTGTATAAGAGGCACACTTGAGAATGAGAGCCAAAATGAGAACCATTATGCGCAACTGAGAATGGGAGCCGAATGAGAACCATTATGACTCGACTGAGAATGAGAGCCATTATTAAGACCCTTAAAATGACACATGCTGCCCCGGCTTAGCCGGGACAGCATGTTAAATGAGAATGATAATCATTGTTGCGATAATGCAACTATATTTCCTCAATGCAACTTATAGCTATACTATATCACGCCCGGCGTAAAAGTAAACCCGGAAACAAGCCTGTTTTTTCGGAGGGTTGACCACCACCTTGAGCAAAGCCCGCGCGCCGGTTGGGGAATGTTTTGAGGGAAGCTTTGCGGAAATTACGGAGGCTGCTGAGAATGGCGCTGGTGATGCGAGCGAAAGGTGTGTGGAGTTTGCATAAGCCGGCTGCTGAGTGCTGTTATGAGAGACCGCCCATATGATGCTACATAGTGTGAACTTAAGTATCCAACTTGTTGCATGTGCGGAACCCTTGGGTAGCAAGGGGTTCATCCATCGGCAGGTCATCATTCTTAGGTTCAGCATATATAAGTGGAAAAACGTATCTTAATTCGGACGAATGGAGTGATTTCAAGCAAGCAATTGGAAAAAAGGCATTTAATTCAGTTCATTTACCTTCATGTAGCTCATACGCAGCGATTTAAGTGCTGTTTATCCAACTGCTGTTTCAGCAGACGCTCTTCGTTCATCAGCAAGTGGAGAAAATCCAACTGCTATTTCCGGCCGCCGCAGCATCCCGTGACGGAGAATTTGAGGATAATTTCTATTTCGAGGGATAAAAAATGCCCGCCATAATTCTGCTGGTGCAGCTGGCGGGACACTTTTGAGTATGCATTAAGCTCTGCCTATAACTATAGTAGAACCTCCACTTTCACCGAGCTACGATCCGGATAGACAGGCACTACCGTACCTGCCAGCAGTTCACCGTCAACACGGATTTCCTTGACGCCTGTGCAGACACCGCTCTCGTTCTTCACGGTAATCTCATACAAGCAGCCGCGGAATCTCCGGGAAACGGAGAAGCCCTCCCATGAAGAAGGGATGCACGGGTTAACCGAAAGTCCGCCGAGTACGGGCTTAATGCCCATAATATACTGCGTAGCGGCTACATACATCCACGCAGCAGTTCCGGTCAGCCAGGATACATTCGCCAGCCCGAATCTGTCAGATTCCGGTCCGAACAGGTTGGAGGCATAGACGTACGGTTCCGCTTTATAGCGCCATAATCCGGCTTGCTCCATCGCAATATTAGGAATCAGCTGGCGGTAATATTTGTAGGCCTGATCTCCTCTGCCCAGCATGCATTCCGCAATAATCGCCCAGGTATTGGCGTGACAGAAGACAGCTCCGTTCTCGCCTGTCCCCTTGTTGTAATTGGTCAATGGATCTGCAGGATCGGGGAAATTGGTGATGGACGGGTGCAGCTTCTTAATGCCAAGCTCCGTATCCAGAATGTCGCGGACACTGTCCATGGCCTGGAGCGCTTTATCAGGCTCTCCCATGCCGGACAGGGTCGCCCAGGTCTGGGCGTTAAGCCAAATCTGGGCTTCGTCATGCTCAGCGGTGCCCAGATAACGGCCGTCATCCATGACTGCCCGCCGGAACCATTGGCCGTCCCAGCCCAGCGTGTTCACCAGCCGCTTCTGCTCCTCGTACAGCCTGTCATAGTCCGCCGCATGCTCCGGATGACCGGCTGCCGCCGCGAGATCCTTCATGCGCAGCAGCACGGTTCCGAACTGCATCGCCGTCCAGATGCTCTCCCCTCTGCCCTCACGGCAGACGCGGAACAGCTGGTCATTCCAGTCCGAGCGGAGCATCAGCGGGAAGCCGTTCGGCCCCAGCCGGGAGACGGTGAAGTCTACCGCACGCTTCAAATGATCATACAGCGGCGCTTCCCCGCCATCATAGAAAGGCAGACTCTCCTGCAGGAATCCGGCATCGCCGGTCTCTGCGAGAATATCCCATACGGCCAGCGCCGTCCACAGGTGGTCATCCGAGTGAATACTGGTCACCGGGTCCCAGCCCTCATTCGGGAAAAAGTAATGATTCACATGCCCGTCCTGATACTGCTGCCCAAGCAGCAGGCGGACCTTGTCTTTGGCCGCCTCCGGATCTAATGGAGCTACGGCCAATATATCCTGCGCAGTATCCCGGTAGCCTACTCCACGGAATGTCCCCGTAGCATAGAACGAAATATTGCGCGAGAAGAGAAAGTTCCGCTGCGACTGATACGGATTCCAGATATTGATCATGCGCTGCGCATCTTTATCCGGCAATTCACAGTTCCAGGCGCCCAGATAGCTGTCCCAGTTCTCCTTAAGCGCCGCAAAGGAACGGGTGACGAAATCCGCCTCCCGGGAATGGCCGATGGCCTGTTCGATCTCAGCCTCATTCATCGCCGTCCCCAGGAAGAAGTTCACGGTACGGGTCTCGCCGGGCTGCAGCCTCACTTGAACCTGCAGCGCTCCGCAAGGATCTCCGCCAAGTATTGTCGAGCCGGTACAGCCGCCCTGCTCGACCGCAGCCGGATTGGATTCACTGCGGTAGCTGCCGATGAATTCCTCCCGGTCCCCGTCATAACCGGCCAGCGGCGCATCCGACATCATATAGACCAGCGGCGTCTCATCCGGCTTAGGCTGATTCTCAACTCCGTACTTGTAGATAAGGGCTTCCTTGTCATGATACTGCACCGACACCTGATGCTTGTTGTAGCATTGCCATTGCAGCTCGCGCATGAATTCCATCATGCCAAACTCGGCATAGGCATACACGTTCAGCTCCTTGACCTCTGTACTATGGTTAGTCAGCGTCAAATTCCAGATCAGCGAGTTCTCGAAAGGTCCGACAAAATAAACGGTCTTTGCCGAAACTTCATCCTGCGCGGCTTCAAAGCGGGTATACCCCATGCCGTGGCTGCTCTTCCATTCCTGCGGCTTCTGAAAAGCCGGCTCATAGGTAGGGCACCAATAGCTGCCCGTCCCGGCATCCTGCAGGTAAATATAAGGCCCGGAGCGGTCGGTCGGCAGATGAAAGAAACGGTAGCGTGTAATCCGCCAGATCTGCGGAGATTTATAAAAGGCTAATCCGCCGCCCGCATGGGACAGCATGGTATGGAAGGTGCCGTTGGATAAATAGTTCAGCCATGGGGTCGGCATATCATGGCGCTTGAACTCTACCTCCTTTGCGTCATCGCGGAAGGTGAAATATTGGTCCAGCTCCTGCTCGCGGGCAAACGCGCTGCCCCCGGCTGCCGGCTTTGCAGCCTTGTTACTCTGTGTGCGGCCGGAATGGCCTGCCGGATGGATTGTTCCCGGTTGCTTTGTCATTAGTCTGGCTCCTCTCCATTTAGGATTACTCATTGCTTATTCTTATTGCTTATTTAGGCTCAACCTCATCCATTGTCATGCGGAACTCCAAATCATTCATATACGTGCCATCCGGGTTCAGGAAAACCATGCCGAAGGAGATATCCTCCCGGCCTCCCCGGACGATGGCAACCAGCCGGTTAATCCCGCTTGTCAGAGTGATCTCGCGCTCCGGCTGAGTCACATGCTGACCGTTCATATAGATCTCGTAAGCACATTCTGAGTTCACCCGCAGCCTGCCGGTTCGGATATCCGCAGGTTCCCCGCTGCCGGAGACGGGCGCAGGCAGATGCACGAAGCAGCTCAGAAACAGCGGACGGCCTTCCGGCGCCGGGATCAGCAGCGTTCCGTCTTCGCGCCGTTCTTTTTTCTTCATCCAGCCGTACAGGCCTTCGCCCAGATTGTTCAGGGAGAATTCAGGGTCGGTATAGTAATCCTTCATGGCCTGATAATCGGTATACGGCGGACAGAACAGCGTCATTGCGGCTTCCACCGCCCACTGCGCATCTCCTTTATCCAGCTGCAGCAGCTCATCCGTGAAGGCGGCCCCCAGATTGCCTAACAGGCGGGTGTACAGCCTCAGGCTTTTGTCACTGCCCGGGTCGGTGAGCAGCTGCGAGCAGATAATCTCACCCTCGCCGACTGCCTGGCGGATCACAAAAGCTCCGGGAGCACAGGCCTTGCTGCGGTTCAGCTCGACCAGCGCCAGCCTGCTGTATTCCGCCGTATGCAACCCGGCGAAGTAATCCTTCCAGGCTGTGCCCTCCACGCTGGTGCACAGCACCTCCGCGCCCTGCACCTCCAGCCTGTGACCTGCCAGCTCCCGGTTGACCACGTCCCGGGGCGAGAGATGCACCTTGTCGAACCCGAACAGGTCGACAGGGCTGATCCCGCGGACGGCGGCGTGCGTATAGTCCGCCGCCAGATGATAGGTCCCGTGCGGCGCTATACGCACGGGGCGGTCCAGCAGGCGGGCAAGCGCCTCCTGCCCGCCGGGCTCTGCAGGCAGCACCAGCACTGCGCTGCCTGCACTTGCCGCCTGCCGGACGGCTTCCGCCGCGCCCGGGCCGTGCAGCAGTCCGGCCTCCACGACCAGGAGGCCGGGGTTCAGGCTGGACAAGCCTGCGGCGCTGTCCAGCCTCTGGCCCTTCAGGCGGAGCTTGCCCAGCAAGGCTTCCGCCGCCCCGCCGCTGCGGACCCACACCGCAGCGGGCACCGGTACAGCGGCCGCGTGGACTGCGCGGCCCGCATACTGGAGCAGGCTACGCAGCAGCAGGCAGGCCTGGGGAATCCGGTGGAGATGATCCATGATCTCCAGCTGATTCGCCAGGAACATGCCCGCTCCGCTCCGGTACTCCAGCAGCGGCGACCACAGATCGCCGCCGTCTCCAAAGTCACCCGCGCTGCATTCCAGCAGCAGGGTGAAATCACCGGTCACCGGCTTCTCGAACGCTGCACGGATAATCGGCAGCGGCCCGTCCTCGCGCGGCCCCTCATGCCAGTACATGAGGTCCTCAGCACGCAGACCCTGGAGCACCGGATGCCCATAGTCGCCTGCATGGGCACGGATGAATTCCCTGCGTACCAGCGGGAGCCTGCCGGGGGAGAGGTGAAGCTGTTCCAGCAGCAGTAATCTGCCGCCCCGCTGCACGTAGCTTCTCAGCTTCCGGTCCAGCGCCCCGTCCTTGTCCTGCATGCGGCTGCCGACAATCAGCAGCGTCCCGCCCGCAAGCCGCTCTACCGCCTCCGCTTCTGACCGGACCAGACCGGGCACCAGGGCGCGGATCGCCTCATAGTCCCGGTCAGAGCCTATATAAGAAGCGGGAAGCGCTACTTCTACCGGCTCTGTCTTGCAGCTCCCAGACAGCAGCCGGTAGCTTAACTGAAGCTCATGCTTCAGCTCCGTGCCATGGAACAGCCGGGCAGACAGCACCGCTTCCGCTTCTGCTACTCCTGCTGATGCTCCTGCCCCATCTCCTGCTCTTGCTCCTGCCCCATCGCCTGCTCTTGCTCCTACGCCTACGCCTTCATCCCCTCTCACTCCTGCTCCTTCACCATTGACCGGTTCCGGCATCCATTCCAGCCGGATGCTCCGGCGGGCGGCAGGCTCGTGGCGGAAACGGAACGTCTGGCTATGAACCACATGTCCGCCTTGCCGGACGGTGCATTCAATAGTCACTTCCTGTTCTGCCAGCGTATCGTTGTAGACATCGAAGCTGCGGCGGACCGGCTCATCATCGAAGAAGCAGCGGTTATATTCGGCGGCAATCAATGTCACCGGCTTGAAGGCTTCAGCCATAATGGCAAAAGCGGGATTGGCCTTGAATGCCGGATATTCCTCCGGCAGCAGCCCGTTGTTCAGGGAAAGGGAGTAAGCCGGAATTACCGCAGGCTTAGGGCCTGGTGTGGTCAGGTCGGCAGGCGGCAGCTGAATATTCCGTTCCGGCATCGCCCGCATGAAATAATGGGCGAAGTTGAAGGTAGAGATACCGGAGACACCTTGGCGGCGTGCATACTCCACGAACAGCCTTTCCTTCTGGGCCAAGCCGGCAGCACTTGCATCTGAGTCACGGTATGCGTCCAGTCCGACATACATGCTGCTGTTCTGCGGGCAGATGTACCACCATCCGCCATGCTCGCCGAAGGTGAGCGGAACGCTGCGGTCCCACTGCGCGATCGTGCCGTCAATGTTGTAATGGCGGCTCTCCACCTCTGTCCCTTGCTTGGTGACCAACCGGTTATCCCCTTCCACCATAATCGGGCGGGTAGAATCAAGGGCTCTCATCAGCTCCATCAGACCCGGGATATGCTGTTTATAGGTATCCCGGCCGTCCACCCAGCGCATCTCGTTCTGCACGCTCCACAGAATGACGGATGGGTGATTCTTATCCCGCTGTACCAGCCGCTGCACATGCGTCCGGCAATTGGAGATGAAATCAGGGTGGGCAGCATCCATGGTTTTGCTCGACCCGTAGATGGCTGTCTCATCGACAATCAGCATTCCTTCCTCATCGGCAATCCGCAGATAATCAGCCGGATACGGCTCGGCATGCAGCCGGATGCTGTTGATGCCCGCCTGTCTGCACAGACGGTACCAATTGCGGATATAGTCTTCTGTCTGCTGCGCCGCCCCCTGGAAATGCCAGGAATCGCCCCGCAGGTTAACGGGAATCCCGTTCAGCATGAACTGCGGGCCTTCGCACCAGAACTCCCGGAAGCCGAATACATCGGTCCGCCGGTCAAGGACCTCCCCGTCTGCCTGAAGCTCCAGCTCCAGCTCATATAGAACCGGGTGCTCCGGACTCCACAGCACGGCATCCTGCCAGGGCAGCGCAAAAGATGCTCCGCCCCACTCCCGGCTGCCGGTGTTCCAGCATAATTGCCTTCCTTCTCCCGCCTGCACAGGCAGAACATCTACTCCTGCTTCCGCTTCAAGCACCGGCAGCGGCTCTGCACCCTTCACAGGCAGGGTACCGGCCTTCCGTTCCCTGACTTTCAGGAACACCTGCAGCGATTCCACCGCAGGTCCGCCGGATTCCGTCCCAATAAGGGCCTCTACTTCCAGCATGCCCTGCCGGACAGAGGTGCGGATCGTGAGATCCTCCAGCGATACAGGCGGGTAGCCTTCGAGGAAGACATCCTGCCATATTCCCCTTGCGATCCTGCCGAACCACGAACCGGCAAGTCCGGTGATTCTCTCCTCCCCGGAGGGGAGCACCGCCATGTCGAAGCTTCCGCATACCACATGCAGCTGCTGCTCCCGGCCGGGCTTCACCAGCCGGGTGATATCCAGCCGCAAAGGCAAATACCCGTCCTCCCAGACGGCAATCCGCTCGCGGTCCAGATATACCGCTGCCTTCTGCATGATTCCATCGAAGCGCAGCACAATCCGCTGCCCCAGCATAGTCTCCGGCACCTGAAAAGAACGGTGCAGCACCCCAGCCTCGGCCGCATCCCATTCTCCCGGGTAGCCGTACACATCAAACGGCACGAAGTTATGGTCCGGTACTTCTCCAAATTTCCTGCCCGAAGGCGTCTTATAGCTGTGGCGCCAGCTCGAAGGCACCTGTATCTTGCGCGCCTCATATTGCAGTCTCTCAGGAAGACTGCGGCAGCGCGGCTGATCGTAGAGCGGCATGAAATCCCATTCGCCGTTCAGGCATATGGATGTGCGCAGCATATTCATTCTCCTTTTCCCCTTTGCGGGAGGGTGATCGTTAAGACAGGCGTAAGCTTTTTCCAGATTTCCTGATCCGGCTCTACATTCTTCCACTTGATAAAATGCGGCTCCATAACCTCTCCCCACTGCTCCGGACGCAGATTCGTTGTGAGTTTCCCCTTATAGGGAGCGGGCTCCACAGTTGCAGGAAGCTCGGAATAAAAGAACAGCAGGTTCTCATGAAGACCGATGATCCCGTATTTGTCACCGTCTCCCGGGCGCTCCTCCTGATATTGATAATGGTAATAGACATAGCTTGAGACCTGCTCCGGCTTGAGTACTGCCAGCCTGCCGTAGGGCGCCCCCGGAATCTGGTTGCGCTTCCAATGCTGCCCGGACACCGGCTGCTGATAATGAAAAATGTCCATCATCGGCACCCACATCCGAGGATACTCCCCGCCCGGCCAGACCTTGAGGATCTCCAATGCGCCCGGAAACAGCTGCTCCGGCTGAGCCTCTTTGCCGCTGCATTCGTAATATAGAAACAGCCCCTGGCCGTCTTGAAAGATGCTTAGCCAAGAAATGCCCAGCCAGTCCATACGTTCATTAAGCAATTCCACCTGTGAGCCCAAAAAAGCAGCCGGGCCGCATCCCTCTCTGCATTCGGCTCTATATAAACATCGCTGCATAAATTCCCTCCAACCGTGTGTCATCTTCCTCTTAAGATTAACGCAAACGGCGGAACGGTTCCTTGACGATCATGCCCTTCTTTAGCATAATAACGACATGACAAATAAACTCTATGCACGGGATTTAGGACTCGAGCCTGGCTTTACTTTCCGCATTCAGAAATGCCCGCTGACTCAGGATTATTATGTTCACTGCCATGATTTCTCGGAGCTGGTGGTCATTCTGGAGGGAAGCGCGATTCATATCATTGAAGGGAGGGAGTACCCCGTATCGGCGGGTCAGGTGTTTTTTATCCACAGCGATATTTCGCATGGGTACAAAAATGTGCAGAATATTGAGTACATCAATGTGATGTTCCATCCCGATCAGCTGCTGCAGCTGCCTGAGCTGAAGCTCCTGCCGGGGTTTCAGGCGCTGTTCTATCTGGAGCCGTTCTTCCGCAAAGAGATGTATTACAAAGGCATGCTCTCCTTGCAGCCCGCGCAGCTGGAAGAGGCTACTGTTCTGCTGGACCGGATTCTGGAGGAGTATGACCGGCAGTATGACGGCTATAGGCTGATGATCCGTACGTATTTCACCGCGCTTGTCGGCACACTATCACGATATTACCGGCAGAATGGCGGCGGAACGGAGAACAGGGCGCTGCAGATCGGTGAGGCGGTTACCTATATTGAGGAGCATTTCCTGCAGCCTGTTTCACTTCAGTCTCTGGCAGATCTGGCTTATATGTCGAAGCGCCAGTTCCTCCGCGTATTCACCCGGAATTATCATACGACGCCCATGGATTATGTCATCCGCAAACGGCTGGAGTATTCCTGCACGCTGCTGCGCAATGCCGGATTAACCATCTCACAGGTGGCCATGGACAGCGGGTTCCGGGATCATAATTATTATTCCAGACAATTCAAAAAAGTGTTCCTGTGCACGCCCTCCGAGTACCGGATGCATAAGGCCGGAATGTAGCGGCAGACAAGCGGAAAACTGCAGTTTTCTCAATATCGGCAACCGGGATAATGTTGCGGGTTTGGCGGACTGTACTTTGTGCAATAAAACTCCTTTGGAATTGCGGAAAAATGATATTCTATTGCATTTCGTTACAAAGTGCATAGAACCTCCACTTCCCTTCCCTTCTCTGGGGACAAGTACAAAGAAAGGCGGCAAGGGGAAACTCCCCCTGCCGCCTTTTTAAGCTATATACCCGCCCTTGGGCCTGTGGAAAATGCATCTGAACTGCCCTTGATCCCCCGGCAAGAGCCGCCCGGTCCCGGGTCCGGGCCTAGCCCTGCCGCTCGCCATGCGGAGGGCCGCTCCGCTCCTTGCGGTATTCTCCCGGGGTTACGCCCTCCAGCTTCTTGAAGACGCGGATGAAGGACATCGGATACAAATACCCCACCCGCTCAGCGATATTCTGGACAGGCTCGGAGGTCTCTGTCAGCAGGCGTTTGGCCTCGTCCATCCGCAGCCGGGCCAGATAATCGACGAAATTCTCACCGATTTCTTCCTTGAAGATCCGGCTCAGCGCTTTGGTATTCATCGCGAAGCTGTCGGCGGCATGGGTCAGGGAGAAATCTGGATCGGCGTAATGCAGGGCAATATACTCACGCACCTTGTTAGCCAGCGTATACTGCTCCCGGTTCATCCGCAGGCCGTGCAGCGCCTCCTCTATCTCCTCCAGAGAAGCCAGGAGCTCCCCGCGCAGCTCCTCTATCCATTCGAAGGATTCCGGAGATTGCGGAATTCCGCGCAACCGCCCGTTATTCCATATCCCCTTCATCTCCGGCGGCAGCTCCTGCATCTCCCTGGAGAGGCCAGCCTCCAGCAGCTGCAGCAGGCGGACAATGTCCTCCTTGGAGTAATTGCCGCCTGCCAGCAGCCCGAAGATCCGCTCCAGCAGCGGCTTCCACTCGTCGTTCCCCAGCCGGTACAGCTGGGGAACCGCACCGATGGCCTGCACCAGCACATCCATTCCTTCCGCCTGGGGCGGGGAACTGCCTTCTGCCGGTGCAGCATAGACGCGGTCGGGACCGCCGGTGATTTTGCGTTCCAGCGCACCTACGGCCTTGCGGTAAGCATCCGATAAGCCGCCGAGACCGGCCGCCGGCCCGCTGATGCCAAAGGTTACCGTGAATTTGAGATGCTGCTTCACCCAGGAGCGGGCACTCTCGGCAATCATCAGCGGCTTCTCGGCACCATCAGCCGTTGCTCCAGCGGCGGAACGGCGGAAGAGCAGCCCGAGACGCCCCGGTCCAATCCACTCTGTCCAGAGCGGTTCCCCTTCTTTCTCGGCGATCTCCTGAATCACACTGCGGAGGGTGAATTTGAACAACGCCTGATCACGGGCAGAGTAATCTGCAGCAAAAGCCTCATAGAAATCGATCTCGGCAATGCCCACAACCGCGCCTGCAAATTCACCGGCCATTCCAATCCGCTCCGATTCCCGGCTCCATATTTCTGCAGACACCTGACCGCTGTTCTCCAGCAGCTCTTTGAACAACTGATTCCGCCTGTGCAGGATTCCTTCGGCCTGCTGCTTCTCATAGCTGTTCGTCTGCTCAATCAGACTCTCCAGCGCATGGCCGATGAAGGAAAATTCATCATCCCCCTTGCTCTGCGGCTTCCAGCCTGAGGAACGGTCCGCTCCGAACGTGTAAATCCGGCTCATTACCTGCTCAATCGGACGGTAATTCCGGTGGCTGATATACGTCATGGCCGCAATCCCGCCGAAGACCGCCGCAAAGCCCAGAATCGCCCAGACATTAGAGAAGGCTGACAGCAGCGAGAAGGCCTCTGCGCGCGCCATTCCAACCTTAATTGTCCAGCCCGTGTAGGAGGACATGCGGCTTACCGCCTGCTCCTGAGCCTGCGGGTCTGAGCAGGTATCCGCCCCTGCAAAAGCGCGCCCTCCGGCATCCTTCAGGCAGATCTCCGTATTCGCCATGTTCATATCCTGAATCAGCGCCTGCAGAGACTGCTTCCGCACGTTAATGACAATCAATCCCTGCTCACCGGAGAAATAAGGCACCTGCTCCACCAGCGAAATGACTGATTTGGGCTGATCCTCACCGGAGAAAAGCTGCAAATCACGGATTCCGCTCCAGACAGGGCCGCCCGTATTCTTCATCGCTGTCTCAATAAAGCTGCGGTCCCCGAAATCCGGCAGACTGGACGAGAAATGCTGCATCAGCACTTTGCCGTCGGCCGCACGGTACAAATAGACCGAATCGATCATCGGCAGCGGCGACATGAAATCCAGCAGCACCTCCGTTACCCCGTAATCATGATAAGGGTCAAGCTGCCCCGGGCGGTCAAAATAACTGCTCACCTGATCATCCAGCAGCAGGCTTTTGATCGTTGTAGTCTCCAGGTTGCGGAGGGTGGTATCCACGATCTGCAGCACATTCTCTGCGTATACACCGTTTGCCTTGGCCGTCTGTCTCTCCATTGCTTCATTTAAGGTCAGGAAAAAGAGGATAATCAGGCAAAATACCACAGCAAAGAGGATCGGCAGATAGGAAAGAATCAGTCGGTACAGCCATTTCTTATGCATCGGTGTCATCCCCTGTAAGTCCAGATGTTGGCTATCGCTTAAGTGATATTGACTACGGGGCCGGGTTCATAAGTGTAGTCTGTTCAGTACCCCAGTTCTGTGCTCGCATTGCGGGAGATCAGCCCGAAGTATCCCGCTTCTCCAATCGCTCCTGCGGTGGTGTCCAGATAGTTAAAGATCTGCACCCCGTCAGCCTTCAGGATCAGGCGCACACCCCCGGATTCTTGAAAAGCGCCAAGCTGAACGCGGCTCTGCTCCCCGAAGGTTATGGCTGTATTCGGAATAGCCGGCCCGCCCAGACTGGTCAGGCCGTCAATCTTGCCGTAAATCACGGTCCGCACCCCTTCGTTGAAGCGGTGCAGCTCAATACCCGATGTCCCTATAACCACCAGGTACATACTACCGGTACTATAGCTCAGTTCCTTGCTCTGATTATTCAGCATCAGGGCATACCAATTGGACGAGACCGCGCTGTCATTGATCTTCATAGTGAAATCCAGCAGCTCATTCTGGTATTTGCGGTTCTGGTAAATGACATGCCCCCCGGGAGCGCGAAGGGTCAATTGGTCTGCTCCGGTCTCCTTCAGCCCGTTGGCGGTGGCCGATACATACCAGCCATCCGGGTCCTGCACCTCGGTCTGCAGGGTATGATCGTAGGTGCTGGTCTCATTCCATACCTTAACCTCATATTGTCCCTGCGTCACCGTGCCCAGATAACCGCCTGACAGCGTCAGCGTTGCTGTTCCGGTCTGATGTGCCGTTAACAGGCCGTTCCCGCTGACACTGACGATGGAAGGATCGCTGCTTGTATACGTGACCTCCTCCAGCTCCTCGCGGTTGCCGAACAGCGTCTCGCCGTAAGGCTGCAGCTGCATGTCCGCGCCTTCATGAACATACGCCACATTGCCGTCATGCCCTTCCAGGCGGACTGCGGCTAAGGTGTCTCCTACGAATACATCCGTGGTGATTGTCCGCAGAATGGAGCCGTTAATGATGCTTACGATAAGCTTCGTCTGCCCCTGGCTGAGTCCGGTCACCTCGCCCGCTGCATTAACGGAGGCCACGGCAGGATCAACGATACTGTAAAAGAAGCGGCTGGTTGCCGTGCCCAGTGGTCTGTCTTTGCCGTCCAGCGCTTGAATGGGTGCAAGTTCGCTCCCTCCAATAGCCAGCTTCAGCGGATCCAGCTTCCAGCGGCTGACCTGCCCTTCTGCTGCCCAGGCATATTCCGGCTGAAGCCCGGCCTGGTCAATGATCGGCATTGCCGCCTGAGGCCACTCTGCATCCGGTTGGACCGTATTGTCCGCAAACAGAACATTGCGCCCGTTGTTGGTATAGCCGTCCGTGGTTGTATAGTTGTTCACGAAATCCACGTCATGGATCGTCGGCACATAGGCCATCGCCCAGCGGAGCGGTGAATGCCACAGCGGCGTATCCTTCAGGTCGATCACATTATGCTCAAATTTCCAGTAGGCGGAGCCTTCATCCGTGTATAAGGCGGAGTTCCCGTCCATCTGGTTGCGGATGTAATTGCCGCTGACCAGATTTTTCTCACCAGCTGTGGCCCCGGTAGGTCCAAGACTGTAGATGGCGCCTCCATCACGCAAGCCCATTCCCATGAGATCATAGATCAGATTATTCTGAATCTTCACGTTCCGGGTAGCGGCATCGAACAGCTTATCCCAGCCATAGCCGATATGCGTTCCGCTGTAGGGCAGATTGTACATTTCATTATGGCTGATGTCCATATCTACCGGATACCCCGCAGATACGGCGGATGCCGATTTGTAGTCAATGCCGATATCATGAATCACATTGTTTAGCACATCATTATTTTTCATCAGCAGCCTGTGGTCAGCCGGGTGGTAGATCATGCGGTCCGAGGAATCCGGCTGGCCCACGTTCAGCGCGCTGCCTGAGATATCATAGAAGCGGTTGCCTTCAATTAAGCTGTTCTGAACGCCGTTCTGCATCCGTACCGCCGTAATGCCGAGCTTGGTAAATTCATTGCTGCGGAAATTCACGCTATTAGCCAGCTCCAGCATCACCGCCGCATCAGTCAGCTCATCGGGAATGGACGGATAACGCAGATGGTTATTCTGCGAATCGGAATGTCCCGCTGCCGTACTGGGGCGGTTCCAGGTGGTATACATAAACTTCAGGCCTTCAAAATTCAGATTGCGCACAGGTTCATCAGCCGATATCCCGTACATGGTAGCAAGCTGCTCCAGCACCGGAACTACAACGTCAGCCGTTGACAGATCCTCCCAGGCACGCGGCTTGTAGTACAGCATGCCTTCTACCCGGTTGTAGTACCATTCTCCGGGCTCATCCAGCAGTTCAAACGCATTTTCGTAATATACAGGTACCGTTGCCGAAGTTAATCCCCGGTTAAAGACTGCGCTCCGGCCCGGCTCCTGGAGGACAATCTGCGCTTTGCCGCCGAATGAAGCTACAGACTCCACCTTGATCCGGGAATTCGTCCACAGCTCATTGAATACCAGTTCCATATCGGCAGTATTGCCCCATCCGGCCAGTTCCGTATTATCGGAGGTATAGCCGGTTGCTGTCCTGAGCGGATTCACCAGTCCCGCTGCGCTCCGTGCCCGGACCGCCCGGATGCCATCCACGAACAGCTGGCGTGTCGTAAGGCCGGTTCCGGCATTCGCCCGGTAGATGCCCTTGGCGCTGTCAAACATTGTCCAGCCCGTAATAGTCCGTCCGCCGCTGATGGCCGCCTGCTCTCCGGGATAGCTGCGGTAAGTGACAAAATACCCGTTCGTCCCTGAATCCTCCGGTGTGAATTCCAGAGGTTCCGTCAGGATATAGGTCCCTTCCCGCAGATTCACAACGATGTCCGAGTCCATATCATCATTCAACTGGCGTACGGCGGCCTGGGCCCGGGCAATTGTCCGGAAGGGCGATGCTTCTGTCCCGTCATTGCTGTCGTATCCGCCGGGAGCAACATACAGCTCCTGTCCGGTTGTCCGGCCGGTCACAGTAACGGCTGTCTCGGCGCGCACGCTCCCGGTCTCATCCGTGACAAAGGCTGTAGTCGTTCCGGCGCTTATCCCCGTCAGCTCTCCGTAGCGGTCAATCACGGCAAGGCTCTCGTCCTCCGTTCCCCACTGGATACCTGTATCCGTATTGTCCAGTGGAGTTACCGAGGCATGTAACAGCACACGGGAGCCTTCGGGAACCGCCTGCTCCAGCGGAGCCAGCACGATGTCCGTGATCGGATCTTCATACACGGCTACCGTAGCCGTTACTGCCGGAAGCCCCTCATTCGGCTGTGCCGTAACCGTCGTAATTCCCTGGCGGATGCCTGTCACAAGGCCATTCCCGTCCACTGTTGCCACCTCTTCGCTGCCGGTAGACCAGACAGCCGTCTGATCCGTAGCATCCGCAGGTGTGAACTGGAGCGGCAAGGGCAGCTTGGCGCCTCTTCGCAGCTCGTAATTCTCTTGAGAGAAGGCTGCACTTTCCGCCTGCTTGTATCCGCTTACAATAAAATTGTCAAAGCCTATCTTGCCTATGCTGTCTTTGTAGAATCCCATATAGAAGGAGGTTAACGCTGCTCCCTCTGCCATCGGTTCCTTCGTCAGCAGCCTGCTGCCGTCAATGGACAGATCGAAGCTGTGGCTTCCGCCGTCGAGCGCCAGGCGCACATCATACCATACGCCTGCCGAAATCGGCAGCACGGAGGTCCATGATCCGGCACCTTTCTTCATATAGCTGAATGCGCCATTGTTAATGGCGAATTTCACCAGCGGAACGGACCCGCTCTGCGGGGTAGGGAGATAGACCACTGCCCCTGTCTGCTCCGCTCTGAACGAATAACTTAACATGCTTCTGTACGTAACATCCGTAACGGATCTGCTTATACTGTAGCTGCTTGCCGTTTTGGCCGCCTGATGGATCTCCAGCAGCTTGCCGGCATAGCCTTCCCAGGACTGCACAGCAACACTCACACCCTGCGGCGGCGTCTTGATCGTCCATCCGGCCGGCTTCGTGCCGAGGCCATAGGATTCGAATGTCTCCTCCAGCTTATAGGTGCTGTCCGCCCGGGCGACAGAGCCCAAATCTGCGGGGAGAAGGCCCATCAGCAGAATCATAATGATAACGCATACAAAAAATGGTTTCCGGCTTGATTTTCTCATAATAGCCACCTTTCCGTATGGAAGCAAGTATACCGGTTCTAGTACAACATTAGGGCTACAGAAGTGAATTCACTCAACCATGTGCAAAAGTTTATAAAGTTCAGTTTGAAGTGAACATTCAGTGATATCAAGTGATAGTTGTATAATGTGCAATTAAAAAAAGTCAAAAGGAAGGCTTGCCTCTTATAGCTGTAGTCTGTACAACTAAATCTGCCCGAATGGGTGAAGCCAAGGTACAAATGGCTGTTTAATTGTATGAAATACAACTAAACAGATATTCGGTGGAACATCAGGCGATTTAGTTGTACAAAGTGCAATTAAGAGTAAGCATACGTCAGTCATTACATTAATCAGCTTGAACTCTGTTGTCACGGTGCGTAAGGATCAACAGTGAGCTGAACCGGCGGCAGATTGCCCGCCGCCAGCACAATCTCCCGCACCCGGGCCCAAGGCTCCCGCGGCACCTCACGGTCATCCGCCTCGTAGTCATCGATCCGCACCGTATCCAGCAGGCTGCGGACATCGCCCGCTTCGGCAGCTTCGTCCAGACATATCACCGCCCAGCCCGCTTCCAGGCGGGGCTGCGCCAGAACGGTGCTGTCCCCGGTGTAGAGGATCTGGCGGAGCCTGATCCTCCCTTCCTCCCGCACCACCGTGACAGGCAGTGCGGCGCGCGTCTCCGCCCCGGCACAAATACCCCTCAGCGCCGTGACCGCCACCGCACAGCCCGGATAATGCAGCACCAGCCATTCCCGGCCTCCGGCTGTGTTCATTACCTGCTCCACTTCACCGGCATAGCGGTGGATGACCCATTCATCCGCAAGCTCCGCTGCCCGGTTATGCAGCCGGGTCATGCTGCGGACCACCAGCAGGGCATTCCCCTGCTGGGCCGAACGTGTCTCCACCTCCGGGTACAGCGGTTCTGCGAACAGCGCAGGCATCAGATAGGCCGTGCGGTAATCCTCCGCCGGATGCGTACGCACCGCAGCGGAATCATCCACGTACCAGCGGAGATAGGACACCTGCTGGTCCCTTACGCTGAAGCTGACCGGGAAGCTCTGCCAGCCCAGCCCCCAGGTGGGATGCTGGTAGCTTCCGGGCATGACCGGGAAGCGGTTGATGCTGCCCAGACGGGTACGCTGTCCGATCCAGCTATAGGAACGGGAGGCGTCGAAGATCCGCTCCTCAAGAACCCTGGGCACAGGCTGCGCAGACGGAGAGTCTTCTCCCTGAAGGAAATCATCTTCGAACAGCAGCAGCGTCGCCGCATCATTAAGCGAGAATGTCTGCTCTGCCAGACTGCCCAGCCCCGTCACACCAGCAATCGGCCACAGCAGGCTCGGCCGTTTCGTCTCTCCCCGGAAGTTGTAGCTGCGGATGGACGGAACCAGTTCCTCCCCGTCATGGAAGACAAGAATGTTCTTCAGTGCATCCATCCGCTCTGACAGCCGTCCGGCGAGCTCCCGGTCATGCTCCTGCAGAACAGAACCGGCAATCCTCAGCGCGTTCATCATCACTCCTTGATAGACCAGGCTGATGTTCTCCCCCCAGCCCCAGCCCCGGCGGACCGTATATTCTTCCCATCTGCGGAAGTATCCGGTTGCGGTCTCCAGATACGCAGGCTCCCCCAGGAAGTGGGCGATGGCCAGCAGCATGGCGCCGTCGCTCATCGTCTTGTTCGGGTAGAACAGCTCCGGTGTCCGGCATTCCCGGGAGAACCAGGCCGCCGCATGGCTGAACATCCGCTGGATCACCACCAGGTGGCTGGCCGGGAATACACCGGGCTTACAGAGGCGTACAGCCACAAGCGGCATAAGAATGAAGAATGCCGCATTGGAATCCTGAATCATGCTCTCCTCCCGGTACCAGAGGAACCCTCCGTAATCCGCATGCTCCGGGTCTGTAAACTGCAGCCCGGCAATCGCTTCAAGCATCTCCAGCCCTGCCGCCTCATCTATCCGGCCCAGCAATGTGCCGTAAGCATAATACCCTGCCGAGAACCGGGATTCGTGGCAGTACGGCAGCTTGGAGACCTGCCGGGTATGACCCGGCCAGTCGTAGCGGACCAGCCCCTCCTCGACCACAATATCCTCCGAGGCAGCCGCAAAGCTCTGCTCCAGAATCTGTCTAACCTGATTGTTCAACTCCGCCGCCCCCTATGTTAAGTTTCACCTTTATTCGACCGCGCTCAATTGCTCGCCCATCTCATAAATATCCTTCAGCATAATGGCATCTGCTTTATTGTCCTGATACCAGGTTGCATAGAACTCATCGACCTTGGGTCCGCCTGCCTTGTTCCAGACCCCCTTGGCTTCCTCAATGAACTGGTCCACCGAAGCCGGATCGGAGCTGACGATGGCCTGCATGGCCCGGTCGAGGATCGTTTTATTCGCATTGGTGTTGATCTGGGTCAGATCCTGCGGCAGCAGCGGCAGAAAGGCCTTTTGCGTAATGCCGACGATCGGGCGGTCCGGGTTCATATACAGCTTCTCGGCCATTTCATAGATTGCGATGAAATCCTGCTCAGCCGGTGTAGGGTTCACCTTGTTCTTCAGCCCGTAATTCTTGCCGATCAGCGGAGTGAGCATGCCCATATCGCGGTTGTATTCCAGCTCCTTCTTGTTCTTCTCCGGATCGATCACCTCAGCGCGGCCGTCGGCTGTCTTGTTGTAATGCACGCCTTCGATACCGTTCTGAATCGTGGTGGTGTATTTCTCTGTGACCATGAAATCAATCATCTTTATCACGGATTCAGGGTCTTTGGCTGACGCATTCACCATCCCGGTCATCTGGATCGGAGAGGTCAGCGTCGGACTGAACTGGCCGAATTCCGTCGTCGGCAAGGCAATCGGAATTACCTCAGCTTCCGGGAAGTTCTTCTTAAGCGTCTCATAGGTGCTGACATCGGCACCGTTGCCGCCGTAAATCCCCAGCTTACCGGAGATCCAGTCCTGCTTCTGCTTCTCCCCGTTCTTATCGGTGACGAAGTCCTTATCCACCACACCCGCTGTATACAGCTCCTTCTGGAAGGAGATCGCCGCCTTGATCCGATCCCAGTCATGCACAACCTTGTCATTCTCCAGTACCCAAGGGTATTGGTCTTCGCCGAACAGCGTAAATCCGGTGCCGAACATGTTGTTCAGAATAATCCCGGCTACAAAGCTGAGTCCGGTTCCCTGCGTATCATCTTTGCCGTTGCCGTCCGGGTCCTGCTCAGTGAACGCTTTTGCCACCTTCAGCAGCTCCTCAGGGGTAGTGGGAACCTCTAAGTTCAGCTTCTTCAGCCAGTCATTGCGGATAAACAGGTAATGCTGCGGACCGAACTGGATCGGACGTCCCACCGTGTACAGCTTGCCGTCTGCCATCGTGCCTGCCTTGCGCAGCGCCGGATACTTCTCCAGCATCGCCTTATATTCTGTACTGCTGCCCGCAATCAGGTCATCCAGCGGCAGGAGCTGCTTCTGGTTGTAAAGCTGTCCCTGGTAAGCGGTATCAAATTCAAAGATCAGGTCAGGGGCAGACTTCGATGCGAACAGCACATTGAACTTCTGCAGGGATTCAAAGCGCGGAACCGTAACGTATTTGACATTCACCGGCCCGTTCTCATTGACCCATTTCGTCCAGCGGTTGTCGCTCATCGTCCCCTCTTCTGCAGGGACTGTGCCACGGTCATACAAAGATACCGTGATGGACCCGCGTTTCTCCGGGGTATCTCCCTTGTTCGAGTCTCCGCCCTGCGTGGCGGCATTATTGCCGCCGCAGCCTGTGACAGCGATAGCGAGCATCAGGGATGCTGCACCGGCAGCAGTTGTTTTTCTAAGCCAAATGGGTTTGGACATATGAATGTGACCCTCCTATAATGATGTTCTTGTACTTACGGATATGAGCAGCAATGATCAGCCTTTGATGGCCCCGATGGTTACACCTTTGACAAAATACCGCTGCAGCAGCGGATACACAATCAGCATCGGAATGACCATAACCATAATCCCGGCGGCCTTGATGCCCTCCGGTGTAATATTGACGACCTCCTGCGAGTTCATGGTATTCAGCTCCTGCAGGACGGCCTGGCTCTTCACCATCTGCTGGATCAGAACCGTCAGATTGATTTTCTCCGGACTGTTCATGTAGATCATTACGTTGAAGAACGAGTTCCAGTAATACACGCCGTAAAAGAGTCCGATCGTCGCCAGCACAGGCAGGGACAGCGGAAGAATAATCCCCGCCAGCAGCCGCCATTCGCCGGAGCCGTCAATTCTGGCCGCTTCCACCAGCTCCTCGGGAATGTTCTCGAAAAAGGAACGCATGATCATCATATTATAAGTGCTGACCAGGGCCGGCAGCCAAAGTGCCGCGTAGGAATCCACCAGCCCGAGACTGCTGACCACGAGATAGGTCGGGATCAGGCCGCCTGTAAACAGCATCGTGAACACAATCGCCAGCGTCAGCGTGCGTCTTCCGTAGAAATCACGGCGGGACAAGGGATAGGCGGCGAAGATCGTGAACAGCATGCTGGCCGCCACACCGACCAGGGTAATCAGGAGACTGTTGCCAAAGGCACGCACCACCGGCGTTCCCTCGAAGAGCATGGTATAAGAGCTAAGTGTGAACTCCACCGGCCATAGGGTGACAAAACCGGAGAGCACCGCGTCCTTGCCGCTGAGGGACAGGGAGGCGAGATGGAGCAGCGGCAGCAGACAGAGAATGCCTGCGAGCGTCAGCAGCAGATAATTGAAGCCGTAGAATACTTTTTCACCTTTTGTACTTTGCATAGTGTCCTCCCGTTACCACAAGCCTTTATTGAAACGCCGGGCAATGGCATTGGATATCAGCACCAGAGTCAGCGCTACGAGGGAATCGAACATTCCCAGTGCAGCCGTCAGGCTGAACTGCCCTCCCTGTAGTCCAATCGCGTAGATGTACGTACTTATAACCTCGGAGATCCCCGATACAATCGAGTTCTGGAGCACATACACATGGTCGAAGCCTACCTCCATCACCCGTCCCATGGCGAGAATCAGCATAATGACAATGGTCGGGCTGATCCCGGGCAGTGTGATGTTGCGGATCTGCTTCCATTTGCCCGCTCCGTCCATACTTGCCGCTTCATAGAGGCTGGGGTCAATGGACGTCAGTGCAGCCAGATAGATAATCGCATTGAAGCCCGCATCCTTCCAGATGCCCGAGCCGAGGAAGATCGATACCCAGGACCACTCTTTGAAGAGGAACGGAAACGGCTTGCCGGACAGCTTCTCAACCAGCACATTGGCAACCCCGGTCTGGGCAAAGATCGTCACTACCAGTCCGCCGACAATGACCCAGGAGAAGAAATAGGGCAGATACACCAGCGTCTGGACCGATTTTTTGAAAACCTTGTTCCGGACTTCATTCAGCATAATTGCAAGCGCTATCGGAAACGGAAAGCTGACCAGCACTGACAATATACTGAGCACAAGCGTATTGCGGATAATCTGCACCGATTGCGCCTGGGTGAACAGATTGGTGAAATTGTCCATGCCGACCCACTGGCTGCCCCATACCCCCTCGTAGAAGGTATAATTTTTGAAGGCAATGACCAGTCCCAGCATGGGCGTGTATTTGAAAATAATATAGAACGCGATGACCGGAACGAACATGACCCACAGCGGCAAATTGTTCTTGAACCGGCGGGTCTGCCAGAAGCGCTTGCTTCCCGTCTTCCGCAGAGTATCCATCCGCAGCACCGCTTCGCTGGCTCCATTCGCTTTCATATCGGTGCCTCCTTTCGCTTGCCTGTTTTTGCTTCTAAAAAATGTTGCTGTTGATCTGAAATGGCCGTTTCATGTCCTCACCATAGCCGCTCCGGACGGTTAGAGCAATATTCAGTTTACCTGTTAATCGCCGCAGAACCCTTATGCAGCCTGGGGTTAGAGGATTCCGCCCAGCTCCCGGGCCAAATTCTCCCCCATCCGGATATGTCCGTCATCCCCGGGATGAATCAGATCACAGGACAGCCCGCTAAGGTCATCCAGCACCCGGCTTCCTTCAATCAGGCTCAGCTTGGGGTGTGACAGGCGCTGTACGTGACTGCGCAGAATCCCGTTAAACTGGATATCCTTGTCCGCAATCCCGCTGGCCGGGAAATTCGCAAAGTTGGGATAAATCGTAATTACCGCCACTGGCTTCTCCGGATGCCTGCTTACCAGCCCGTCCAGCAAATAGCCGGTCCGCTCACGGAATTCATCCGCCGGCATATGATCGCGCATATTCACGCCCAGCTCCAGCGTCATGAACGACCAGTCCTGCTGCTCCGCAAGAAAATCACTCATCTCCCGTTCGCACTGGCAGGAGCCGCTCATGCCCAGATTAAGCACATCGGCAGCCAGCCTTCTTGCCGCTTGGCCGATGTACGGCAGGCTGCTGTTCTCACCGTTGGTAATGGAGGAGCCGTAAGCAATCCAGCGCTTCCGGGGAGTCTCTGCTTCCTCCGGCGGGCGGAGCGGATGACCGAAGGTCTCAATGCCGCAGACCACGCAGGCATACCGTCCGAAGCATATGCGCCACACCTCCGGTGCAAAGCCCGTTCCCATCAGCAGCTGGCGGGCGGCCATCGCCAGCCGCGGCGGCTCGCTTAACTGAAGCGTGCGGATGGTCCCTGCCTGAAGCTCATGCCTGGAATGGAACAGTCCGCCCTTGAATACGGTCACACAGCCATCCGCCTCCGGCAAAGACAGGGTTACCCGGATATTCGGGGCGGCTGTAACGAAACGAAGCTCACAGCCGCCCGCTTCCCCGGCGATGAACCGGCCCCGCTCATTCAGCTGCTCCCTGACGCTGCGGGGAATACGGCGCAGATACACGCCATTCCCTGCTGCCAGTTCCAGCTCAGCGACGTTATGGAACGCAATCCGGTCCAGTCCCGGCAGCCCCTTGACCATGGCGGAATCAACCATGCTTCATCGCCTCCACCAGCAGCAGTAGCGTCATGGATTGCCCGTAGGGCATCGGACAGACCGGAATCTCGCGGTAGTCCTGAAGCGTAGCTCCCATACCCGTTCCGTAAGATACACCCTGTACTATCCCTTCTTCATCAATCTGGCCCAGCACATAGTGAAGAGCTGCCAGGGCAGGCTTGCGGCAGCTCTCATCCAGCAGCCCCTGCCGCACTGCCTTCAGCATGCCGTAAGCAAAAGCGGCGGTAGCCGAGGTCTCCAGATAGGAGCTGCTGTCGTCCAGCAGGGTATGCCACGCGCCTTCCGGCGTCTGCAGCTCAAGCAGCTTGCGTACCTGCCGCTCCAGCGAGGACAGCAGGAAGCTGCTCACACCCGGCGGCAGCTCCACCATCTCCAGGTAATCCACCAGCCCCGCCGTATACCAGGAGTTGCCGCGCGCCCACAACGCGCGGGCAAAGTGATGGCCCCCCTCGAAGGTCCACCCGTGGAAGAATAGCCCTGTTGCGGGATCGGTCAGGTATTTGAGATGGACGAGAAACTGGCGGATACTCTCCTGTATGCAGTCCTCTTCCTTCAGTACAATCCCCATCCGGGCTACGAACAGCACCGTCATATACAGCGTGTCGTCCCAGAGCTGTCCGGGATTCGGGCTGCCGGTAACCTCATGCTGAATACCCGCTTCCTCTGTGCGGGGCATGTCATTCAGCACATAATCCAGCCATTCCCGGCACAGCTTCAGATAATCTGCGCGTCCGGTCTCCTCCGCCAGATAGCTTAAGGTAAGCATCGGGCACATTGTGTTGACGTTTTTTACGGGAATGCCCCCGTCAAGCTTGCTGTCGAACCAGCCGGTCAGATAGTGCAGAATCTCTTCATCTCCGGTTTCCCGGTAATAGCTGTATAAGGCAAACAATCCAACCCCCTGCGGCCATTCCCAATTGTCCATAGAGATAATACCGATGGGCGCGGTCTCCTGAATGGAGCCTCTCATATCCTTCATCCGCTCAATGACGCGGCCGATATGTCCTTCAAGTACTGTCCGTGATACTGCTTCCATAATGCTCCTCCTTCTGCAATGTCCTGCTCTGAACCTGGGGCCATGAGCATGTGAAGCCTGAAGCCTGTTGATGACTGATTAGCCCTGTTCGCCCCCCCCATTGTAGTCAAGCGGCGGAATGCCGTCCATTAACAAGAATCTTGCTAATCGCTTTCATTTCTGGCATTGTTCATGATGGGGCTGTATTCATCATTAGGAGGAGTACATGCTCACGTTCACCATCTCTAAAGATAAGAAGCACTACAGAAATTAACGAAAAGCGAAAAGAATCGGAGGGGAAATTTGCAACTTTAGGTGCGGGTAGCGGCCGGAAGTTCAAGGGTTCACCGCTGTGACGACTAAGCTTCAAGTTCAAATCTGAAGTGCGTCTTGTATAGATTGAGCCTGTAAATTTATATTGGGGAGAAGCGGATCAAGTAGAAACTGCTACGCCGTCCTTTTAAAGAACGGCATCCGTTTCCGCGGGAAAGATAAGAAATATATATTGCGCGAAGCTTATAAATTCTTAACTTTTAGGAAATCCGCAGACTGGCCGTGCCGGGAAGGCATAACCCTCCACGGAGCCGGGAACCCATCCCAAATTATAAATTTTCAGTTCAGTCTTATAAGAGAGAAATCAGGGAGGCTAACAGGTAATGAAAATCAAATTTGATCTTTTCCCGGGCGGCGTTACTAAAGCGCTCACATTAAGCTGGGATGATGGAAGAATCCACGACAGACGGCTTGTGGAGATTCATAACCGGCACGGGCTGAAGGGCTCATTCCATTTGAATTCGGGGTTCTTCGGCAATGAAGGCTATATCACTGAAGACGAAGTGGCAGCGCTCTATCAGGGGCATGAAATTTCAGCACATACCAGTACTCATCCCTTCCTCTCCATGACCCCGCGTGAGGGCATCGCCGAAGAGATTCTGAAGGACCGCAGACATCTGGAAGCGATAGCGGGCTATCCCGTAAGGGGCATGTCCTATCCGTTCGGCGATTACAGTGATCAGGTGCTGAGCGTTCTGCCGGCGCTGGGAATTGAATATTCACGTACGGTAAAGTCCCATGGCAGCTTCAGCCTGCCGGACAACCTCCTGGCTTGGCATCCCACCTGCCATCACCGCGACATGCTGGCGCTGGGCAAGCAGTTCCTGGAGGAGCAGCCCCGGTTCTCCCATATGCAGCTTCTGTATGTATGGGGCCACAGCTACGAATTCAACGACAATGATAACTGGGAGGAGCTTGAGCAGTTCGCCGCCATGATGGGCGGCCATGAAGAGATCTGGTATGCCACCAATATCGAGATTGCCGACTACTTGTCCGCTGTACAAGGACTGCGCTTCTCCGCTTCCCGGGAGATGGTCTATAATCCGTCAGCAGTGGATGTATGGATCACCGCCGGGGACGAGGCTTGCCGGATATCCGGAGGGGCTACGGTGCAGCTGGGTTAGGAATTGCTGCGGGTTTGTTAGGGCGCTGATCCATGGCTTATGAGCATTCGGCCGGGGGCGCGGGCTCAGACACGGTCGCAGGCGCGGCCGGGGGCGCGGGCACAG
>NZ_WHOB01000040.1 GCF_013141775.1 Paenibacillus phytohabitans | reverse complement strand
GGGAATTATGATATTTGTCTGTAGTGGATAGAGTTAGTCGGATTAGGAGCAGATTCGTCTGACGGACGAATGTGTTCTTATAGCAGGATTCCCAGTGGGATCGCCGTAAGTGGGCGGCATGGGAAAATCAAAGGGATAAATCCCTCTAAATCCGCCGAAAGCGGGCGATATGGGGAAATCAAAGGGATAAATCCCTCTAATTCCGCCGAAAGTGGGCGGTACGGGGAAATCAAAGGGATAAATCCCTCTAAATCCGCCATAAGTGGGCGGTATTGGGAAATCAAAGGGATAGATCCCTCTAATCCCGCCGAAAGTGGGCGGGAGGCGGAAATGAAGAGCAAAAGTGCCCCTGATTTCATCGAATGCAGGCAAAAGGAGAAAGTGAGGAGCAAAAGTGCCCCTGATTTCATCGAATGCAGGCAAAAGGAGGAAATGAGGAGCATTGTGAAGTGACCGTAATCTCTACATAAGCTGCACAGCCCGCATAACCGCATAAGCTCCAGCTTGATTCAGCCGTTAGGGTGATTTTGTTCTGATTCCGTTATTCCGCGAGGAGCGGGGCAGGGGGTTGCCGCATAATCCCGCTTTTGTATTTATAGGGGGCTGTTGTGCTAAACTTGAGAGCAGGACTGCATTTGCCGGCATGTATGCCCAAGCAAAGGCGGTTTGTGGAGAAGACAGGAGGAGATGGCATGGCGTTTGTTACTGTGAAAGGCGAATATAAGCGGTACAAAATGGGGGAGACCCTGATTGTAGCCAATGACGGAATTGATTTTGAAATTGAACAGGGCGAGTTCGCTGTGATTGTAGGTCCCAGCGGAGCGGGGAAATCGACGGTGCTTAACATACTGGGCGGGATGGATTCCGCCGACGAAGGCCAGGTCATTGTGGACGGTACCGACATCGCTCGTTTCAGCGCCAAAGAATTGACCGGCTACCGCCGTAATGACGTGGGTTTTGTATTCCAGTTCTATAATCTTGTACCCAATCTGACGACGCTGGAGAATGTTGAGCTGGCATCCCAGATCTCTCCGCGTGCGCTGGATGCCCGTAAGGTGCTGGAGGATGTAGGACTTGGAGAGCGGCTGAATAACTTTCCGGCCCAGCTGTCCGGCGGGGAGCAGCAGCGTGTCGCCATTGCCAGAGCGCTGGCCAAACAGCCGAAGCTGCTGCTCTGCGATGAGCCGACAGGTGCGCTCGATTACAATACCGGCAAACAGGTACTGAAGCTGCTGCAGGATACCTGCCGCAATACCGGAACCACGGTTATTGTCATTACGCATAACTTGGCTATTGCACCGATGGCGGACCGGGTTATTGAAATCAATAACGCGAAGGTACGGAAAATGGTGAGGAACGCAACACCGGTATCCGTGGAAGATATTGAATGGTAAGGAGCCGGAGGACATGAAGAAACGGGCATTATGGAAGGATGTTTTTCGGGAAATCCGTCATACGAAAGCAAGGTTTCTCTCGATTTTTGCGATTATTATGCTGGGGGTAAGTTTTTTTGCCGGGATCAAATCAGCGGGGCCGGATATGCTGGATACCGCAGCGACTTATTATAAGGATCATAGGCTGATGGATTTACGTGTTCAGTCCACTTATGGGCTGACAGAGAAGAGTATTGATAATCTTCGGGACATTCCCGGAGTGCAGACTGTTCAGCCTGTGTACAGCTCGGATGTGTTTCTTGGTGAGAGCGGACTGATTGCTAAGGTGTATTCCTATGCTGACGATAATGAACTGAACGGGTACAAGATTACCTCCGGGCATCTGCCTGAGGCATCCGGGGAGATCGTACTTGACGCCTATCTGCTGCAGGAGGAAAAGTTCTCGCTGGGAGATTCAATTACCTTCAGCGGCGAGGCAGGGGATGATCTGGCGGGGAATTTCCAGACATTGAGCTATACCGTGGTCGGCTTCGCGCAGAGTCCGCAATATATTGAAACGTCGACCCGTGGAACGAGCCGCATCGGCAAAGGGACAGCCGATGCGTTTGCTGTCATCCGGGTGGATGACTTCAGCCTCCCGGTGTACACAGAGGCCTATCTCAGCTTCACGGATACGGCTGCAGAAACAGCTTATACTCCGGCTTATGATGCTCTCATCGAGCGGCATCTGCCGGAGACCGAGGAAGCGCTGAAGGATTACCCGCAGCAGCGTCTGGAAGAGCTGAGGGCGGAAGCCGCAAAGCTGCTGGCTGCGGGCCAGCAGCCTATGGACGAGGCGCAGCAACAGCAGGCGGAGGCCTCTGCAGCGCAGAACCCGCTGGAGCTGCCGAAGGTGTATGTGACAGACCGGACGATCAACCCGGGTTACGCCGAATACAAGGATAATGCAGACCGGCTGTCGGCGATTGCCACGGCGTTTCCGGTGTTCTTTTTCCTGATTGCGGCACTCGTCAGCTTAACGACGATGACCCGTATGGTTGAGGAGCAGCGTCTGCAGATCGGTACCTTGAAGGCACTTGGGTATGGTTCCATGGACATTATGACCAAATTTCTGGTCTATGGCACACTCGCCAGTCTTGCCGCGTCCATTGCGGGGCTTGCGATCGGCTTCACCTTATTTCCGGGCATTATCTATAATGCCTACAGCCAGCTCTATAACCTGCCGGGGGTGATCAAAAGCTTCTATCCCGCCTACGCCATTATTTCCATAATAGTAGCGCTGGTATGTACAGCCATGACGGCGATGATTGCTTCCCGGGTGGAGCTGCGCAGCAATGCGTCGGTGCTGATGCGGCCCAAGGCCCCCAAGAGCGGACAGCGTATTATGCTGGAGCGGTTCGGCTTTTTGTGGAAACGGCTCAGCTTCGTGCAGAAGGTGACGGCCCGCAATCTGTTCCGCTACAAGCAGCGGATGTTCATGACTGTAATCGGGGTGGCGGGCTGTACCGCGCTTATACTGACCGGCTTTGGGCTGAAGGATTCCATTGGCAGCATTGCCGACCGGCAGTTCGGCGGGATTATGAAATATAGCGCCCTGGTGGCGCTGCATGACAATGCAACAGCCGAAGATAAGGCGTCCTACGCAGAACTGATTAAACAGGAGTCCGCAGTTACGGGAACGCTGGATGTGCTTCAGGAAGCAATGACTGCCCGGGCCAAAGGGGTTAACGATCAGGAGGTGCGGATTTTCGTCCCTGCAGATGCTGATAAACTGGCTCCGTTCGTTACACTGAAGGACCGTACATCAGATGAACCGCGGGTGCTGACAGACGATGGCGCAATCATTACCGAGAAGCTCGCCAAGCTGTATGATCTGGTTCCGGGAGACAGCCTGACTGTTCTGGATAGCAACAATGAGGAATTTCAGGTCAAGGTGTCGGCGGTTACCGAGAACTATGTGCTGCATTATGTGTATATGACGCCGGCTTACTATACCAAGGTATTTGGCGGCGGGCCGGTCTATAACACTCAGCTGCTGAACTACAGCGCGCAGGATAAGCAGTGGGAAGACAACTTCGGGGAAAAATTAACCGCGAACGGCCAGGTGGCGCTGGTCAGCTTTTCCAGCGGGGTGGGCGAAGCTTTTGACGGGACCATGAAGAGCATGGACGTTGTTATAGTAGTACTGATCGTGTCCGCTGCTGCGCTTGCCTTCGTGGTACTCTATAATCTGACCAATATCAATGTGTCTGAACGGGTCCGGGAGCTGTCCACAATCAAGGTTCTGGGCTTCTACGATAAAGAAGTCACCATGTATATATACCGGGAGAATATCCTCTTAACACTGCTCGGGATCATCTTCGGCGGTGCACTGGGGATTCTGCTGCATGGCTTTGTCCTGTCAACGGCTGAGCTGGATGCCACGATGTTCGCGCCGCTGATCAAGTGGCAGAGTTACCTGTATGCGGCCCTGCTGACCGTGCTGTTCTCGGGGATTGTAATGGCGTTCATGCACCTTAAGCTGAAGCGGATTCATATGATTGAAGCGCTGAAATCGGTGGAGTAACGTAGTCACTATTTTGTCAAAAACATAAAAAGAGCAAGAAAATGAGGAAGAAAAACAGGCTGCCGGAAGAGTTCTCCTGGCCTGGTTTTCTTCCTTTTTGTGTATTGAAATATAGAAATCACTATGCGACCAAGCTCGCAAAAAAGATAATCATGCTGAAAGATGTCGAATTAACACGAAAATGATAACATTAAGTCATAAAAACTAACCGTATTAAACACAGTTGAATAGTTTGAAAAGAGGTTCTTGGTGAGTTTCTTTTACTATATTGGAAGGAATTATTTTTTGCGCGCATAAATAAGATATGAAAGTGATAAATAAATATATTGACGTAAGATATATTCACATGTAATATAAACCATAATTTATAGGGAATTGTTAAGACTCCCAGCCGGGAAAGTTGCCCCTGCCTCTAATTGACCTGCGGTCTATTTGATCCTTGAATGTCATAGGTATCGTATGTGATGTTATATTACATGGATTGCAGATGTCAGCTGAATTATAGCGGCAGGGGTAGAATCATCCAGAATACCCAGTCTCCCGGAAGCTTTGAAGAGAAGGTGGCGAACCGGACCTGTGGTTCCGGGTAACGCTCACTACACGCACTTAACTAAGGAGGAGTAAAAGGAATGGCGAAAAAGAGAAAATGGTGGTCTGGTTTACTTGTTGTATCGTTGGTAGGGGTTCTATTTACGGGTTGCAGCACCAATAACACTGCAAGTTCTCCAACTAATGCTCCTGCAGCAACAACAGCCGCTGAGAGCGCAGCACCTGATGCTACAGCTGAACCGGCCGCAGATGCACCGGTTGACGGCGGAACAATTGTACTCAGCACATTCTCCGATATTGTTAATATTAATCCTCTCTTAATCAATGACACCTCTTCAGGCGATATTGCCCAATTCGTATTCGCCTCCTTGTATGATCTGGACCGTGGAGGGAACGTAACTCCGGAGCCTTGGTCACTGGCTGCAGAGCTTCCGGTTATCTCTGAAGATGGTCTGACTTATACCGTGAAATTGAAAGATACAATCAAATGGAGTGACGGCCAGCCGATTACTGCGGATGATGTAGTGTATACAATTGAAACCGGCAAAAATCCGGAGACAGGTTCACCGCTGACCAGTGCATTTGACAAGGTGAAGACCGTAGAGAAGGTCGATGACCAGACTGTGAAATTCACATTGTCCCAAATCTATGCGCCGTTCCTGTACGCCCTGTGCCAGGCTATCGTGCCAGCGCACATTCTGAAGGATGTAAAGCCGACTGAAATCCAAACCAATGCCTTCGGTACAGACCCGGCCAAGACCGTAACCAGCGGACCTTGGAAATGGACAGCCTGGAAACAAGGCGAAAGCCACACCCTTGATGCCGATCCGAACTACTGGGGTACTGTTAAGCCTCATATCGCTCAAGTGGTTTACAAAATCTACGCCGATCAGAACACTGAGGTTCAGGCTATCATGAAGGGCGACACGGACCATATCAGTGCGATTCCGGTAACGCAGGTTGAAGCCGTTAAAGCTGACGGCGATATCGACATTATTCAGAAGCCGGGCGCACAGTATGAATATGTAATGTTTAACTTCGACGGCAAGAACTTCCCTGATAGCTATGGCCTGTTCGCCGGACAGAAGACCAGACAGGCAATTGCACATGCACTGAACCGTCAAGGTATGGTAGACAATATTCTAAAAGGCGTAGGCGCCCTGATGAATGCCCCATTCCTTCCGGACACTTGGGCTGACCCGGGTGATGCCGCTGTGAACTATGACTACAACGCCGAAACTGCCAAGAAGCTCCTGGCAGAAGACGGATGGGTTGCTGATGCCAAAGACGGTATTCTCACTAAAGACGGACACCGCTTCTCCTTCGAACTGCAATACAATGCCGGCAACAGCCGCCGCGAGCAAGTAGCCGCTGTTATCCAGCAGAACCTGAAGGATGTTGGGATTGAAGTAACACCTAAGGCGATCGACTTTGCAGCTTGGATTGACCAGAACGTAACACCGGGTAAATTCCAGGCCTTGCTGCTGGCTTGGTCCCTGAATACACCGGATCCGGATGCAGAGAGCATTTTCTCCTCCAAATACTTCCCGCCTGCCGGCCAGAACAGCGGCTGGTATAAGAATGAGAAGCTGGATCAGCTGTGGGTAGACGGTTATTCCACTGTTGACCAGGCTGAACGTAAAGAGATCTACAAAGAAGTAGGTAAAGAAATTTCCACGGATCTTCCATATGTATTCCTGTATCAATATGGTCAGGCTATCGGAACAGGTCCTAGAGTTCACTGGGCAGAAGAAGATGCTCCTGAGCCGTCACTGGGCTACGGACAATTCTTCCACGCTATCAAATGGTGGGTAACCGACTAACGAACCGAACTAACTGAATAGAATTACGGGAGGTGAAAGAGAATTCTCTTTCACCTCCCCCTTTTGTATGAATGGGGGAGCCTTCCGTAATCTATCGCCTTACCATCTCTAGGAGGATAGCCCATGACAGAATATCTGATACGACGCGTGCTTCAATCGGTATTGGTCATCTTTCTGATTACCATACTGACCTTTCTTCTCATCCATGCTGCTCCGGGCGGACCGACGCAAGTCATGCTATCTCCGGGCTTATCCCCGGAAATATTTGAACAGCAAGCCAAGAACCTTGGGCTGGATCAGCCTGTTCCGGTACAGTATGTGCGCTGGATCGGCGACCTGCTGCAAGGAGACTTGGGTTACACCTTCAAGAACCATATTGCGGTATCCGATCTTCTCTGGCCGCGTATTGGCAACACCGTGATTCTGATGGGTGCGGCTTGGCTGGTATCACTGCTGATCGCAATTCCTTGGGGGATCTATAACAGTACCAAAGTGTATGGTCTATCTGACCAGACGGCTTCATTCATTTCTTACTTAGGCTTCGCAATGCCGACCTTCTGGTTCGGAATACTCCTCCAGCAATGGTTGTCACTGAAGCTGGACTGGTTTCCGTTGTCGGACATGTACACCAGAGGCAAGGAAGGCAATATAGGCGATTTGTTCATGCATCTGGTGCTGCCGATTACGGTGTTGGCACTTGGTTTCCTGGCCTCTTATATGAAATATGCGCGGGCAAGTATGCTGGAAGTGCTCGATCAGGATTATATCCGTACGGCACGTGCCAAGGGCGTCAAAGAGCGTAAGGTGGTCTTCCGCCATGCGCTGCGCAATGCACTGATTCCGATTATTACGATACTCGGCCTTGATCTTCCCATACTGGTGGGAGGGGCCGCTTTAACTGAGAATGTATTCAACTGGCCGGGAATGGGCCGTTGGTTTGTTGAGATGGCAGGTGCGCGCGAATATTCGGCACTGATGGCTGTTACTATAGTGACGGCTGTTATAGTCGTTATTGGCAATCTCCTGGCAGATATACTGTATGCCGTAGTTGATCCCCGGGTGAAGCTCGGTAAGCAAGGGGGCAAGACGGCATGAATACAGAGAATACTGAGCTTACCAAAGGGGCTGTATCTAAGCCGTTTGGAACCCCGGACATGAATCCGATGCCCGGAGGGACAGACCCTGAGATTGCGGTAGTGGATTCCAAGCGGCCGCCGGGTCCCTGGAGTGTTTTATGGAAGAAATTCTCGCGCAATCCGTTCGCAATGGGCGGTTTGGTAGTCCTGATTATATTTGTGCTCATTGCACTCTGCGCTCCGTGGCTGACCAAATATAAACCGGAAACGATTGATCTGATGTTCGCCAATCTGAAGCCGGGGGCTGAAGGGCATCCTATGGGCACAGACGAGCTGGGCCGCGATATTCTCAGCAGACTGCTGTACAGTGCGCGTGTTTCCCTGGCTATCGGATTCTCTGTTGCGTTTGTTTCCGTAGTTGTCGGATCGGTTATCGGTGCGATTTCAGGGTATTTCGGCGGGTTTGTGGATACGGTATTCATGCGTATTGTAGACGTGATGAACTCTGTGCCGACCCTGTTCCTGAACATCCTGATTATGGCGCTGTTCGGCACACAGATTAAATACATGATTCTTATTCTGGCATTTACGAGCTGGATGAGTATTGCCCGGCTCGTCCGGGGGACCTTCCTGCAGCTGCGTGAAATGCAATATGTGGAGGCGGCCAGGGCGATTGGAGTATCCAGCTGGGGCATCATTTTCCGGCATCTGCTCCGTAATGCAAGCTTCCCGATTATCGTAAATGCGACCCTGATGGTCGGCGGTGCGATTCTGAGTGAATCTGCGTTGTCGTATCTGGGCCTCGGCATTCAGGCACCGGCTACAAGCTGGGGGCTAATGCTCAGCAACGCTCAGGAATTCATGCTGGTTGACCCGATGCAGGCAGTGTACCCGGGCTTCTGCATCCTGCTCGTAGTGCTGGCAGTTAACTTTATCGGCGACGGTATCCGGGATGCTCTAGATCCCAGACAACAAGTGACCAAATCCCGGAGGAGGCTGGAACAATGGCGGAAAAACTACTCGAAATCCGGAAGCTGACCGCCGGCTTTGCAACCGAGAAGGGCCTTCTCAAAGCAACCGACGGCATCTCCATTTCTGTGAACAAAGGCCAGACTGTCTGTATTGTCGGTGAATCCGGCAGCGGTAAAAGTGTAACCTCACTCGCGATTATGCGGTTGATTGATTATGCCGGAGGGATGATTCTTGACGGCAGTATTAATTTTCACGGCCAGGATTTGGCGGCGAAGAGCCAGGAAGAGATGCGGGAAATCCGCGGGAATCAGATTGCCATGATCTTTCAGGACCCGATGTCGTCGCTGAATCCGGTATTTACGGTAGGCGAACAGATTGCGGAGAGCCTGCGGCTTCATCAGAACAAGAGTGATGCCGAAGCCATGAGAATGGCGGTTGATCTGATCAAATTAGTCGGTATCCCGGCTCCGGAGATCCGTGCCAAGCAGTATCCGCATGAGCTGTCCGGCGGGATGTGCCAGCGCGTCGTCATTGCTATTGCGCTGGCTTGTAATCCTGAACTGCTCATCGCCGATGAGCCGACAACCGCACTGGATGTTACGGTGCAGGCTCAGATTCTGGATCTGCTGCGCAAGCTTCAGTCCGAACTCGGAATGTCTATTCTGCTGATCACCCATGATATGGGTGTAGCGGCAGAGATGGCTGACCGCATTGCTGTTATGTATGCCGGAGCCATCGTGGAGGAGGGGACGGTCGAAGAGATTTTCGACCACCCGAGCCATCCATATACGGTCGGGCTGCTCCGGTCGATTCCGGGGTTTGAAGGCGGACGGGGAGGCGAGCTGTATACCATTCTCGGGACGATTCCTCCGATTGGCCAGCTGCCCTCCGGCTGCCGCTTTAATCCGCGTTGTCCTCATGCCATGGATATCTGCAGGAATCAGGAGCCGCCCGATTTCATGATCTCGGACGATCATCGTGCAGCCTGCTGGCTGTTCAAGGATAAGCCGGTGCAGGCAGATTACAGCAATGAGGTGAAACGCGCATGATGAATGAAACGGCAACCCAACCGGTAAGAGAACATATGCCTTCTTCAGAAATATTGCTGGAAGTTAAGGACGTGAAGAAATATTTCCCGATCACCAAGGGTCTGCTTAACCGCACCGTCGGACAGGTCAAGGCTGTGGATGGTGTTAATCTATCCATCCGCAAAGGCGAGACCTTCGGGCTGGTCGGTGAATCCGGCTGCGGCAAATCCACGTTCGGCCGGGTGCTGCTCCGGCTGCAGAGTGCAACCGGGGGAGAAGTGTTATTCAAGGGGAAGGATATCCATTCCCTGAGCTCCGGTGACATGCGGAAGCTGCGGGAAGAAATGCAGATTATCTTCCAGGATCCGTTCGGCTCGCTGAATCCGCGGTTCCTCGTCAAGGATATTATCGGAGAGCCGCTGCGCATTCACCGGAGTATGTCGGCTAAAGAGATTGATGCCCGGGTAGTGGAGCTGATGGAGCTGGTGGGGCTGGATGCCAGCCGCCGGAACCGTTACCCGCATGAATTCTCCGGCGGACAACGCCAGCGGATCGGGATTGCCCGGGCGATTGCCCTGAATCCGCAGTTTATCGTTGCCGATGAGGCTGTATCGGCACTGGATGTATCGGTACAATCCCAGGTGATCAACCTGCTCATGAAGCTGCAGAAGGAACTCGGATTAACCTTCCTGTTCATTGCGCACGGCCTGAATGTGGTCCGGCATATTTCGGACCGCGTCGGGGTAATGTATCTGGGCAAGCTGGTGGAGGTGTCTGAGACGGAGGAGCTGTTTGCAGCTCCGCTGCATCCTTACACAGCCGCCCTGCTCTCGGCGATTCCGAAGCCGACACCAAGACGCAAGCAGGACCGCATTGTGCTGGAGGGCGATGTGCCATCCCCGGCTAACCCGCCGTCCGGCTGCCGGTTCCATACCCGCTGCCCGTTTGTCCAGGACAAATGCCGCCAGGTGGAGCCGCTGCTTGAAGAGGTTGTTCCAGGCCGTCCGGTGGCCTGTCATTTCCCGTTGCTGCCTAATGCATAATTGTCAGGGAGTCCGATAAGGATATCCCCATATGAAGGGGGTGACTCCGCAGCCATGTACCAACGGCTGCGGGGTCACCCCTTATTTTGGTGCCTCGGTTAGAATACAGGCTTCAGATAGTCGAGAAACACCCGCTTGAGAATATCCAGCTGGAGCTCTGTCGTTAGATCCGCTTCAAGCATAGGGATGTTCTTCTGCAGCGAGAGCTTCTTCGAGAAAATGCCGAACGTATTAATTAATGTAGTTAAAGTATCCCTCACCTCGAGATCAGAGCGGACCGAGCCGTCCTCAATGCCATTCTGAATGATCCGGGAATAGACCTGCGAAATTCGGCGGGTCAGAGCATTGAAATGATGAATATCCTCCAGCGGTTCCGGGAAATGGGCGGCGTAGCTTTCGAAGTCAACCATGAAGGTTGTGCTTAATTTATAGTGATCCTCGATGAAAAAATCGAATAATGCTTCAAGCTTGTCCAGGCATGGCACAGGCAATCCGGCCACATATTCAAACCGCTCCAGCATCGGCTCCAGCAGCCGGGTAGCAACGGCGACAATCAGCTTTTCTTTCTTCGGGAAATATCTGAACAGGGTAGCAATGCCGATATTCGCGTCAGTTGCAATATCCTGCATCGTGGTTTTCTCAATCCCCTTCTGATTAAATACGCGTTCTGCTGCTTCCAGAATCAGCGATAAGCGCTGTTGTTTGCCGTCAAGGCGTTCCTTCTCGTATCTTGTTTTGGGATCCATAAGAGCTTATACCCTTTCACTATCGGTATTTGAACTACCAGTAGTATAGCTAGTGGTTATTCTTTAAGCAAGGAGGGTTTGAGTTTATCTGCACAAAGTGATATGATAAATATCACAGTGATAGTGTAACTATCACAATACATTTTAATTCACACAACGAAGGGGATACAGCTATGAATCGACTGAAGGATAAGGTTGCCATTATTACCGGAGCCGGCAGCGGCATGGGACGTGAAGAAGCACTGCTTTTTGCGCGGGAGGGTGCCAAGGTTGCCGTTACTGATATTAATGAAGCTGCGCTGCAGGCTGTAGTGAAGGAGATTGAAGCTGATGGCGGTCAGGCTACGGCTTATGTGCATAATGTGGTCTCTGAAGAGCAATGGGTCCATGTGATCGAAGAAGTGATGAAGACTTACGGCAAAATCGACGTGCTGGTTAACAATGCGGGAATTTCGCTTGCAACCGGACTTCTGGATACAACTATGGAGCAGTGGAACAAGGTCATCAGCATTAACCTGACCAGCACCTTCCTTGGGATGAAATATGTGGTTCCGCATATGCAGGAGAATAATGGAGGCTCAATCGTCAATATTTCATCGATTGCCGGACTAACCGGAAGCAGCGGCGCAGGTGCTTATACAGCCTCCAAAGGCGGGGTCCGCATGCTGAGCAAAGCGGCGGCTGTTGATTTCGGTAAAGATCATATCCGGGTCAACTCTGTGCATCCCGGCTTTGTCGAAACGCCAATGAGCGCTGAGTTCGTGAATGACGAACAAAGGCTGAAATGGTTCCTGTCCCAGACGGCGCTGCCGCGTGTCGGCCGTGCCTCCGAAGTGGCGGAAGCCGTGCTGTTCCTCGCTTCCGATGAGTCGGCTTATATCACTGGTGTAGAACTGCCGGTAGACGGCGGCGTTACAGCGAAATAAGAGCCCGAAGCCCCGGCTCCCGGGAGGGACAAACTTGAAATAGATGAAGAGGAGTGCTGCCGGTTTATGGGCAGCGCTCCTCTTTGCTTTTGATACCGCCGTAAACTAATTATTGTGTAAAAGCCACTTCTATAAGAAAATGAGAAAAAGACTGATTATTGTAATTCTAATCCTAATCAATGACGCAATGGATGCGGAACCGGAGGCTATGGTGAAAAAGGTCGACAAAGCAGTTTCAGCTCTCTTTATTCTTATAATGATAGTGGCCGTATGGATATGGGCGGTGTCCGTGCATGCGTGGAGCCTGATGGGCACCCTTGCCTCGCTAGTCTGTCTGGGGCTGTTTATCTGGACGGGACTGCGGGCCATTCCCGCTTTGACCGGATACATAAGTTCATGGAATATGCAGGAGCCGGTACGTATCAACAGTCTGCCTGAGGAGCGGCAACGGACATGGTGGAAGATTGTGCTCTGGGTGGTGGCCAGCCGTGTGCTGCTCATTCTGATAGCCTATGTCTTCTGGATGCTTAAAGACGGGGTTTCCGGAAGCTTATTCTCCCGTTTTATCGATACCTGGCATATTCGCGGAATAGACGCCATGTCTTATCTGGGGATCGCTGAGCACGGGTATGTCACGGAAGGAGACTCCCGGTTCCACATTGTGTTCCTGCCTTTATTTCCAGTCATTATTAAGCTGGCGCAGTTTTTCACAGGCAATTATATGGTCGCCGGCTTTGTAGCCGCTAACCTTTGCACCCTTGCTGCAGCGTTGTTCGCTTATGAGCTTGCCAGGCTGGACATGGGACGCAGCAATGCGCTGCGGGTCGTGAAATATATTTTCATCTTTCCTTCGGCGTTCTTTTTCTTCATCCCCATGACGGAGGCGCTGTTCCTGCTGCTCTCCCTGATGGCATTGTATTATGTGCGCCAGAAGCGCTGGCTGCTCGGCTGTCTCTGTGCGGCGCTGGCCGGCTTCACCCGTTCTCCGGGGATACTGCTGGCTATACCGGTTGCCGTGGAATTTGCCCGGGATTTGGCAGCAGGCTACAGACAGCTGGAGCGGAAGGCTTTTATTAACAGACTGGTCAAAGCAGTGGTCTCTCTGGCTACAGTGTCCTTCGGTCTGCTGGCTTATCTCTATATCAATTACAATGTTACGGGCAACGCATTCCAGTTCAGTATTTATCAGCGGGAGCATTGGTCGCAGCAGTTCTACTTCTTTTTCGATACGGTGAGATATCAGATGGAGTATGCCGTGAAAACCTTCAAGGATGCAGACTTCCGTTCTTTCCTGGGGCTGTGGCTGCCCAATCTGATTAGTATCTTCCTGGTGCTCTTGATGATGTTCAAAAGCGCGAAGAGACTTCATCCTGCTTATATGGCGTATTTAATCGTCTATTTCGTCTACGTTGTAGGTCCGACCTGGCTGCTGTCCGCTCCGCGTTATTTCGCCGTGGCTTTTCCGCTGGCCTTCGCGGCAGTAGTGTTGACACAAGATAAGAAATGGAAGGATATCGCGCTTACCTCCTTATTCATTGCGGGGAGTCTGCTGTATCTGGCAGTGTTTGTAGCCGGGTATCCGGTGTATTAGAAATTACAGAAATGATGGTGGCTATGCAGATTCAGCTCGAAGATCAGATGATTACGCTCCATGTTCAATATGCCAAGCGCAAGAAAATGTCCGTTCAGATTGACGGATCAGATCTCATTACCGTTAAGGTGCCTACAGGAACAAGTGAAGAGAGTATCCGCAGTGCGGTGGAAGGCCTCGGCAAGAAGATTCTGGAGAAGCTGCGCAGTAATGCGGCGGCCCGGCAGGTGCCGAAGATCAAGGAGTATCAGGGGGAAGAAACATACCTGTATCTGGGGAAGGAGCACGCGCTGCAAGAGCTGATTGCGACCGGCGGTATGAATGCGGAGGAGCTGAAGCTTGCGCTGAAGAAGTTCTATATGGCCAGTCTGAAAAAAATCGTTGCAGAGCGCATTACCCGTTATCAGGCCCAGCTGAAGGTGAAGCCGAAGAGTATCGAGATTGTGGAATCGCGGACCAAATGGGGGAGCTGCAGCTTTGATAAAAAACTGACCTTTAACTACCGCCTTGCCATGGCGCCGCCGGAGGTGATCGACTATGTCATCATTCATGAGCTCTGTCATCTGCTGCATATGAATCATGACCGTTCCTTCTGGCGCCGCCTGGGAAGTGTAATGCCGGACTACAAAGAGAAGGAAGCTTATCTGGCCCGGCAGGGGCAATTCATGACACTCTGAATCCTATGTGATGACGGCTTAGCTTAAGCGATGGATGTTGCCGGAAGCTTGACGTTCGCAGGGTACTGCAGACTGCTCTGATTCCGCACGAACAAACCGCTAGGGCAGCTGCTGCCCGCCAGTTCAAGGTCATCGTCACTTGGCGTGAAGTGGAAGACTATAGTCTCCGTGACGCTGTCCGTAAGCTTCATTGCGATTTCGCGGACGGCGACGGGCTTCGTGCTGATCAGATCGTAAATCTCTAACCGGCCGCTCTCCTGCCGGCAGATGGCGATGACCTCCTCGTCCTCCAGGTAATATAGATTGCCGCTGAAGACGTTCAGGCAGTAGAACATCAGCAGTCCATCGGTGCCGCTGACGCCAAGGCGTTCGGATACTGGCTGCCGCTGCGCTGCGAAGGTGGTGACCAGGCTCAGATCACGACTTATGGACAGATCCAGCTTGCGGATTCCCGCAGATCCGGCTGAACCGGGAGGGCAGTTCATAGAGAAGAGCTGCTCCTCCACAGGCTGGAATCCGAACTTGGGATAGAAGTCCAATACCGTATCGTTGGAAAAAAGATACATGAATTCACACTGCTGTCCGTAATCCTCCAGCACTTTGTTCATCAGCCGGGCGGACAGGCCCAGTCCCCGGTAGTCAGGATGCGTCATCACCGTCCCAAGCTGCACGGCGCGGGACCTCACGCCATTAATAATCAGCTCAAGCAGGTTCACCGAGACATTAGCAATTACCCGATTACCCTCCGCGTAAGAATAAGGAATGTACCGTTCCCCCCAGAAGCCCTGCTCATACCAGCGCTCCAGCTCAAGTTCAAACGTATCAGCAGCCAGCGCAAAAAAGCTGTTTCTAAGCGGCTCCTGATCTTTATAATTGCAGACAAATTGAAGATTATCCATGGTAGCTGCTCCTTCAGTAATATTCAACCCCGCGAACCTTCGAATAAATCATAGTGTCTCTTAAGGCGCCTTGTACATCTAATTTGTCATTCCGCAGAATGCCTTCCAAAGTGAAGCCTGCACGTTCAGCCACCCGCGCACTCTGTGTATTGCGGGAATCACAGCGGATCTCCAGCCGGGCCGCCTGCAGCTCCTGTACGGCGAAATCGGCAATGGCCCTCACCGCTTCCGTGATATAACCTTGTCCGGCGCAGGAGGTGCGCACCCAATAACCGATTTCAAATTTCCGCACCTGCCAGTCGATCCGGTGCAGGCCGCTGCTGCCGACCAGCTGACCGGTCTTCTTATTCACGAGCAGCAGCCGGATATCCTTGCGTTCCAGAAATTGCAGCCGTGACTTCCGGATGGAGGCTTCGGATTCCTCCACAGACGGGATATGCTGTGCCCAGGGCATCCAAGGGCTTAATTCGGCTGTGCTCTCCTGAACGGCTTCATTTACAGCGGCTCCGTCTCCCCATAGAGCGGCACGGATCAGCAGGCGGCTGCTTTCAAAGCTCTCCGGCATGGAGAGGAGGATCGGGTCAATCGGATAAATAGGCATAAGTTCAGCTCCTAGAGAGAGTACCGGGCAATGAGTATATATGCTTAAATGCCTCACAATCCCAGTTTGTTGCGGTATTCCTGCGGTGTCATGCCGTAATGCTTCTTGAAGAGCTGGATGAAGTAGCTTGGCTTCTGGTAGCCGAGCAGGACAGAGATCTCATAGATTTTGTCCGGTGACTGAGCCAGCAGCAGAATGGCTTTCTCCATACGGACCCGGAGTATATATTCGCTGATTCCTTCTCCGGTCTCCAGCTTGTATATCTTGGAGAGGTAGGAGGGGTTCAAATATACGCTGGAGGATATGGTCTGCAGCGAAGCTGTGCCGGGATTATGCGCTATATAGTCCTGCACTTTACGGATAATGGAGGAGCGGGAATCCTTCTCCACACTGCTGACCGAGAGCCGGTAGCTGGAAATTACGCGTTCACTCCAGCTGCGCAGCTCGCTGACTGTCTGCATGGGCGGTCCGCCTGCTACCGTGTAGAAATCATCACCAATCGTATCGGCCAGCCACTTCTTCGTGCGGTGGATGAGCGAGGCAATGGAAGAGGCGATGGCAAAATAGGTCTCAAGGATATGCTCTTGCGAGTCCCTCCATTCCTCTTCAAGCTCATTAAGTATGGCATCCAGCTTCTCGCCGGCTGCCTCCCATTGCCCCATTTCCAGCAGTGTGCCGAGCGTTGGTGAGCGGTAGAGCTCACCGAGCTGCTGCATTTCACCGCGTTCCGGTTCCTGGGCCAGCGAAACGAACAGCTCGGTATCCCTGCCGATGAAGTGCCTGAAGCTGGCCAGAGAGGATTGGTACAAGGTTCCCAGCTCTTCAGGGAATTGCCCGCGTTTGCTCGTCAGAACCGATATACCGATCTTCAAATAGGATTTGGCTGCACGCTGAAGCTGGAAGGCCTGGGTTTCAATCCAGGCATCCAGATCCTCTTTTGCGGCTTTGGAGGACGCCGCCGGCCCGTCAAAGTAAGGTTTGGGTGACAGTACACATACGATATAACCATGTATATCTGTACAATTCCATAGCCACATCCGGTCGCTGAACAGCTCGGAGGCAATATTGGTCAGCGCGTATTCAATAAGCGTCTCACCGCCCGGATCGTACATGCCCTCTGTATCGTCAATCCGGAGCAGCATCATGCTGCAGTCTGCTCCCCGGGGAATCTGGACTTCGTACATTTCAAGCTTCCTGGCAAGCGGACCTGCGGAGGGAGGCTGCTTGCCGTTAATCAAATCCAGCAGCAGATATTCCCTAAGCTTGGGCAGCTGCTCCCGAAGTGCATAAACAGCTTTCTGAGTAGAGGTGATTTCCTGCCATTCCCGTTCGAGCTCGTCCAGTGCCCGGCGTACAGCCTCCATCAGTTCAGCATCCTCGACCGGCTTGAGCAGGTAGTCGCTGGATCGCAGCTTCAGTGCCTGCTTGGTATACTCGAAATCTGCATAACCGGTCAGAAGAATGCACTTGATGTGCTTCCAGTTCCGTTTGATCTCAGCAATCAGATCAAGCCCGGACATTCCCGGCATCCGGATATCCGTCACTACAATATCGATGGAATGCTCATAGAGCAGCTCCAGCGCTTCCCGCCCGGAGTATGCTTTATGGACAACGCCGATTCCGATCTCACTCCAGGGGAGCATGTCGGCCAGATCATCCGCAAGGGCAGTTTGATCGTCAATAATTAGCAGCTGGTGCATTTCATGTTCCCCCTCGATAAATTGGCTATGAAGCAGCGGTGTTATAGTCCGCCTGCTTGGGCCAGTACAACTGGGCTTCAATGCCGCCCTCCACGCGGCGGATGATGCGCAGTCCGGCTTCAGGCCCGAACTGCAGCTGCATCCGCTGGCGTGTATTCCACAGCGCGCAGCCTTTGTCTTCCATCGGCGGGATCACGATCTGCCGCTGCAGATCCGCAAGCTGCTCTTCCGTAAGCCCGATGCCGTCATCCTGCACGGTGATGATGTTGAAGCCCTCCGTTACGCAGGCGCTGACCCGGATGCTTCCGCAGCCTACCGGCTCAATGCCGTGCAGTACGGCATTCTCCACCAGCGGCTGGAGAATAAGGCGGGGCAGCTCCTGCTCGGCAAATGCCGCAGGAATATCGATCTCATATTTCAAATCCTGAACCTTGATTGCCTGGATGGCCAGGTAGCTGTTGACCAGCTCGATCTCCTCCCGCAGCCCTGCTGTCTGGCGGTCGGAGTAGGTGGTGTAGCGGTAGTATTTGCTGAGATGCATCGACAGCTGCATCACCGTATCCTTCTCTCCTAGCCGCGTCAGGCTACGGATAAGTGTGAAGCAATTATAGAGGAAATGCGGGTTAATCTGCGACTGCAGCTGCTTCAGCTTAGCGTCTCTCGAAGCAATCTGCTCCAGATAGACATTCTGAATCAGCTGTTCAATCTGCTTCGCCATATCGTTAAAGCTGACCAGCAGGAAGTGGAACTCATTGTTGGGGTGCAGGATATTCATCGTAGTATAATCCCCCCGTTTGACTCTGCGGACCCCGCGGATAAGCTCGCGGATGGGTACCTGCACGTTGTTGTACAGGAAATAGGCCGCAATTGTGCTGCCGATGAGCAGGAAGAAGATCGAAACATAGAACAGGTTGCGGTTCGCTGTGATCGGCCGGACGACATCCTGGATCGGTAAATAATCCACCAGATACAGCCCAAGCTCCGGCATCCACACAGAGCCGACAGCATATTCGCTTCCGGAAAGAGAGAAGCGGGTAAAAGGCGTTTTGACCAGAGCAGGCAGATCCATCCGGCGAATCAGCTCACCCTGCAGCGTTTCGTCGGCATCCATCGAACGGATAATATCTCCGGCAGAATTAATAAAGAACGGGTCGCCCTTGCCGCCTTGCTTGAACCGGTCAAGCGCCTTGGTTAGATCCGTGACGGGAAAGCTTATCTCCACGATTAGTGACGCCTTGTCCAGCGGTGAGGAATAGGGCTCTGTAATATAGCGGACGAAGCGCGGCTGTTTACGGAAGTAGGCGGGTACATCCTCTGTATACCGCCAGACCCGTGTGAAATTCCGGTTGATCAAATCCACATCGTACTGGATAGAGGCATTGGATGACACGAAGGTCCGGGTATCCGGTGTGATAATACTGAGTGTGGTATCCCAGGTGGAGGAAGCGATCATCAGCCTCAGCTTCTCATCAATCCGCAGCTTCTCATTAGTCTGCTCGTACAGGGTTGCGATTTCAATGAACTCGAGATTGCGGACATTGATATCTTCGCTGATGGTCAGTCCGCTCTTGGACAGCTGGGCTGCCGTATTATCGGTCTGGGTAGCGAAAAAGGAAAGATCCTTATACATGGATTTCTCCACCTCGTCCGACACTACGCGGAGACTCGTCTGGTTGGAGAACCAGTAGAGTACGAGAATAGGAATCAGCAGCAGAAGGATGAGTCCGACAATTTTTGTAAACGTATTCATGCGTATGTTCATAACCCTGCAGCTCCTCCGTTTCGCGGAATGCAAGAAACAAAAAATGAGGTATCGTTCCAAAATTATAGGCGCAGACGGGGAAAATGGGACATTGTTATACTACTATTGCAGGATGACGGCGCAGATGTCAATCCTTAAAAAAGTGGTGGAGAGGATTTTGGGGCATGGGAACAGTTGGGAAAGTAACCGGGATCGGCACACCGGTTAGGCGTAAGGGGATCAAAGGTTTTCTGAGACGGACATGGCCGCTGCATGTGATGCTGCTGCCGGCTGTAGTGCTGCAATTTATCTTCGGATACTTGCCGCTGGGCGGTCTGGTAATCGCATTCAAGGATTATAAACCTTACGATGGCATATGGGGCTCCAAGTGGGTCGGACTGGACCATTTCAAATTTATGTTCGAGTATCCGGACAGCAAACAGGTCATTCTGAACACCACGCTGATCGCCGGACTTAAGATCATCTTTAATATCGTGGTGCCATTCTGCTTTGCGCTGCTGCTTAATGAGGTGCGGAGAAATTCGGTTAAACGGACAGTGCAGACGCTGGTGTACCTGCCTTATTTTATCTCATGGGTATTCCTGGGCGGTATCCTGAACGATATGCTCTCAACCGATGGAATTATCAATATGCTGCTGCATAACTGGTTCGGTCTCGATCCGATCCTGTTCCTGGGTAGCGGCAACTGGTTCCGGTTCATTGTCGTTCTAACCGATGTATGGCAGCAGTTCGGCTTCGGAACAATCGTCTATCTGGCTGCACTCGCCGGCGTGAATCCGTCACTCTACGAAGCTGCAGAAGTGGACGGTGCGAACCGCTGGAGACAAACACTGAGCATTACAATTCCATCGCTTGCACCTATCGTTATCGTGGTCGGGACGCTGGCGATCGGGAATATTATGAACGCCGGGTTTGACCAGATTTTCAATCTGTACAATCCGCTGGTTTACGACAAGGGCGACATTATTGATACATTCGTGTACCGCACGGGTATTCTAAACGGCCAGTACAGCTTTGGGACAGCAGTCGGCATTTTCAAATCAATTGTAGGCTTCGTGCTGATTGTCATTGGTTACCGGGTGGCGTACAAGCTGGCAGATTATAAAATATTCTAGGGAGGTGCGGACTCATGTATTACAAAACAACGGGGTACAGGCTATTTACGGTTCTAAATTATTGCATTCTGCTGTTGGCCGGAATTCTCTGTATTCTGCCGATTATTCATATTCTTGCCATCAGCTTCAGCGCAAGCGCCCCTGCCAATTCACATCTGGTCGGCCTGTGGCCGGTTGATTTCAATATCGAATCATATACCAAGACGCTGAACAATCCGAACTTCTCGCGGGCGTTCGTCATTTCACTGGGGCGGACGGTGCTGGGGACGTTCATGACCATGAGTGTCATTATCCTCGCAGGCTACGCTCTGTCTAAGGATGCGTCCGTATTCAAAAGCCGCAATATCTACGCCTGGTATTTTGTCTTCACAATGCTTTTTACCGGAGGTATGATTCCATCATATATCGTTGTGCGCAACCTGCATCTGATGGACACCATCTGGGCGCTGGTGCTGCCGGGAGCCGTCCAGGTGTTCAATATGATTCTGCTGATGAACTTTTTCAAGGCAACACCGAAGGAGATGGAAGAGGCCGCACTGATTGATGGAGCAGGGCATTTCACCGTATTGTTCCGTGTATATCTGCCGCTTGCGATGCCATCCATCGCTACACTGTCACTGTTCTCCATTGTGGGCAACTGGAATGCCTGGTTCGACGGGCTGCTGTATATCAACAATTACCGCAACTATCCGCTGGCCACGTTCCTGCAGACCATCATTGTCCAGCAGGATTTCAGCAAGCTGAATCCGGATGTCAATGAGCTGAAGAATATCTCGCAGCGGACGGTGAAGGCCGCCCAGATTTTTATCGGAATTCTGCCGGTGCTGATTGTCTACCCGTTCCTGCAGCGCTTTTTTGTGAAGGGTATCGTATTGGGGGCCATTAAAGAGTAACAGGCAAGAGGATAATATATTGGCATCGGGACCAAATTTAGGGCATTTCCTTAAATCGAAACCGGTTTTATAGTGAGTGTGTGAGGGGACGGTAAGCGCTCTCAATCAATTATACATGTAGGGGGACAAGATCAATATGCAACTCAAACGAGTGTCCAGCGTATTGCTGGTTTCGGCTCTGGCGTTCAGTGTAACGGCCTGTTCGGGTAACGGGAATAATGCCCAGAATGAGCCGGCTGCGACCAAAGCGGCTGCAGAGAGCACCAATGCAGGCGGCAATGCCAGTGCAACGAATGCAGCGGGCAATGTGGATGAAACGGGCTGGGATGGAAGCAAATATGTAGAGCCGATTACGCTTACGACCGTTAAGGGGATCGGAACGAACTATTTCTTCAAGAATGGTGAGACCATGGAGAACAATGTAATGCAAAGTTACATGAAAGATAACCTGGGCATCGATGTTAAATATGACTGGATCGTAACCGATACCAATGATGCCTACAAAACGAAGCTGCGTCTGATGCTCTCCTCGGGTGAAAAAATGCCGGATGTGATCACCTACCGCGGTGACATGGAAACCGTCAACATGCTGATTGATTCCGGTCAATTCATGGATATCGGTGACCTGTTCGATAAGTATGCCGGAGACAATTACAAGAAGGGCGTTGAGCTTAATGCCTACACCTGGCTCCCGGTAACCCGTGACGGCCAGCGGATGGCCCTTCCGGTTCTGGATTATGCCTACAATGATGATATGCTCCTCTGGCTGCGTCAGGACTGGATGGATAAGCTGGGCCTGCAGCCGCCGAAGACGCTGGCAGATTTCGAAGCGATTATGGATGCCTTCGTGAACAAAGATCCTGACGGCAACGGCAAGAAGGATACCCTCGGAATCGCAACCGGCTTCAAGAATACGTTCCTCGGCTGGATGGGTGATATCAGCTGGCTGTTCGGGGACTATGGTACACTGCCGGGCCAATGGAACAAATCGGCTGATGGTACCCTGACCTACGGTTCGATCGATCCGGGTGCCAAACAGGCGCTCGCCACACTGAAGACCTGGATGGATAAGGGCTATATTTCGAAGGATTCCGGACTGAAGGATGAGAACGGGGCAGCCGAGCTGTTCACCAAGGGCCAGGCAGGAGCACTGGTAGGCCGTAACTGGATGCCGGACTGGCCGTTCGGCGATCTGCTGAACAACGTTCCAGGGGCGAAATACAAAGGTTATCCGCTTCCGGCTGGACCTGACGGTAAGATCGGCGCGCAGAGCGGCAACCCTTCCGTTAACGGCTGGATGCTGATTAACAAGGATGCCAAGAACCCAGAAGCCCTGCTCCGCTACTATAACTTCTTCTTCGACAACTGGGCTAACCCTGAAAAGGGCAGCGAGTTCGAGAACGGCTTCGCTGAAGGCTACGACTGGGCTAAGCTGCCTGATGGCACCATCACCAAGGACCCGCAGAAATATCCGGATCTCTTCCCGGACTATGCGGACCGTACACACCTGGTTGAACCGATCTACTACACGCTGACCTTTGAAGGCGCACGCCAGCCGTCGCTGTATGCGGACACTATGAGTAAGCTGGCTAACGGCGAAGCTCCTGTGACACCATATGAAATCCAATCGGCTGCGATCCGCAAGCCGGAGAATATTGAAGCGATGAAGATCGTCCTGGAACAGAAGGATATCCGCATGAAGAATTACTTCCAGGGACCGCTGACTGAAACGATGAAGCAGAAGAATGAGCTGCTGAACAAGCTGATCAATCAGACGTATTCCAAAATCATCTACGGCCAATCCCCAATCGATGAGTTTGACACGATGGTGGATAACTGGAAGAAATCAGGCGGTGATCAAATCACGAAGGAAGTTAATGACTGGTACAATTCCGCCAGCAGCAAATAAGCGGGAAGCAGTAAGAGGCACGGGCTAGTGAACAGGAACGCTGCAAGTTTGAATGTAGCGTTCCTTTTGCTATATAGGTTTTGATATATAATGAAGCAATTTATTATCCGGAAGGGACAGTGAAAATAATGAAAAGAAGCAGCTTCGTATTACAACGTAAATTCGCGTCCATTCTGCTTAGTGCGGTTCTGGTAGCCGGCCCGGCAGGAACGGGCTGGGCGGCATTGGCAGACGGCCCTGCGGCACCGGTATCTTCAGTTCAGACAGGCACTGGGTTCTTTGCAGATATCCAGGGGAACTGGGCCCGTGCACCAATTGAGAAATGGGCGGCTCTTGGACTGACCAACGGCAGCGGAGGCAAGTTCCGGCCGGGTGCAGAGATCAGCCGCGCAGAATTCTCCAAGCTGGTCAATGCATTGTTCGGCTTCAGCACCAAGTCGGTGTCGGCATTTAGCGATGTGAGTGCGGGCAAATGGTATGCGGATCAAGTGGCTATCGCAAGACAAGCCGGCTATATTGACGGATATCCTGATGGCAGGTTCCTGCCGGAAGCCGCAGTCACCCGGCAGGAAGCGGCGAAGATGGCTGAGGCATTATTCCCGTTGTTGAAAGCGGATACAAATGTATTGTCCGGATTCACCGACCGCAGCAGGGTTGCCGCATATGCCGAAGCACCGCTCGCCAGTCTTGTGGCTGGCGGTTATGTGAAGGGATTCGAGGATGGGACACTGCGTCCACAGCAGTCCATTACAAGGGCTGAGGCTATCGCGCTGCTGGACCGGCTGGCCGGAGAGATTGTCCATGCTCCGGGAGTATACGGAAATCTGCCGGCAACCGGAAACCTGCTGATTGCCAGCGGCGGAAGCACGGTCAAAGATACGAAGGCAGCAGGAGATATTCTCGTTACGGCCGGTGTGGGAGAAGGTGATGTCATCCTTGAGCATGTAGACGTTAAGGGCACGCTGTATGTGAACGGGGGCGGCGCACACTCGGTGCATATCAGCAATTCTCAAGTGGGCTCTGTTGTGGTGAATAAACCGGATGGGCCGGTACGGGTGGTTCTGGAAGGAAGCTCCACTATCGGGGAGCTGGATGTACAGAGCAGCGCTGCAGTTGATGTAGGTGAGAAGTCCACTGTCGGCAAGCTGAACGTCAGGGAAGAGGCCACGGGTACAGCTCTTAGTGTGAAGGGAAGTATTACCGAGCTCAGTACGGCTTCAACTGGAACCACTCTGAATGACAAGCCGGTAACAGAGGGAAGCGCTTATGCTGTCAGCAGCGGTCTTGTAAACAGACAAACAGCCAGTACTGCTACCCCCACGCTGCGTCCTGCAAGCACTCCGGCGAGCGTAACCGTAAACGATCCTCCAAGTACGCCGACGAGCACGCCGACGAGCACACCGACAAGTACACCAACGAGCACACCGACAAGTACGCCGACGAGCACGCCGACAAGTACACCAACGAGCACGCCAACAAGCACGCCAACAAGTACGCCAACAAGCACACCAACAAGCACGCCGACGAGCACGCCAACAAGCACGCCGACAAGTACGCCGGTTCAGGATTCGGCAGCGCCAGTGCTTGTGCCGGAAACTACGGACAATGTGCTGGGCAAGGATGTGAAGATTACATTCACGGACAGTCCGGCCTGGCGGGAAGCGATTACCGAAGTATTGCTGGATGGCAGCAAGCTTGAGCAGAATGTGGATTATATCATTTCTGCCGGAGTCATCACGATCAAGTCAGCTGTATTCACCGGGGTTGGCGAAGCAGCAGTTACAATCAAAGCCGCCGGCTATACGGACGCCGAGCTGCAGCAGACCATTGGAGAGTGGAAGCTGATCTGGGGCGATGAGTTCGACGGAAGCGGCAGCAACGTGGACACGAACGGAGTTAACCTGGATAAATGGGCTTATCAGAACGGCACCGGCTCGGATTTCGGGCTGGACGGCTGGGGCAATAATGAACAGCAGTACTATTCGAAGGATAATCTGAAGGTTCAGGACGGTAAGCTTACAATTACGGCCCGGAAACAGACCTTAGCCGGGAAACCGTATACTTCAGGCCGGCTCTGGACTTCACCAACCTATACCCAGCAGTACGGCAAATTTGAGGCACGCATTAAGATGCCGGAAGGCCAGGGAATATGGCCGGCGTTCTGGATGATGCCCAAAGACAGCGCTTATGGAACCTGGGCATCCTCCGGTGAGCTGGATATTATGGAAGCGCGCGGACGGCTGCCGCAGGAAGTGGCCGGAACGATTCATTTCGGCAAGCAATGGCCGAACAATAAATCTGCGGGCGGCGATTACGACTTCCCGGCAGGAGAGTCGATCACCCAGTTCCATACGTATGGGGTCGAATGGGAGCCCGGTGAAATCCGCTGGTACGTAGACGGCAAAGTGTTTAAGACAGTTAATGAATGGAGCAGTGAAGGTATCGGCCAGCCCGATAAGTACGCATTCCCTGCACCGTTCAACAAGCCATTTTATCTGATATTGAATTTGGCGATCGGCGGTACTTTTGACGGCAATCTGCTTCCGCCGGATGCGAAGCTGCCAGCTGCCATGGAAGTGGACTATGTACGTGCTTACGAGCTGTCCGGCAAGCCGCTTCGTGAGCCGGTTGAGCCGGTGGTGGAAATAGAGCCTGTTCCTGCGGAAGCGCGGCAGCCGGTAGACGGCAGCTATATCGCAGACCCGAATTTTGAGCAGGGCTTAACAGACATTGCCAGCAGCAGCCAGAAGCTTGCCGCAGACAAGTGGAATTTCCTGCATACCCCGGACTATAGCGGTGCGGGAAGCGCAACGGTTGAAGCGATAGACGGCCGCAATTATGCCAGAATCGTACCCACAAACGGAGGGAATCAGTCATACGCACTGCAGATGATTCAATACGCTCCACTTGTGAGAGGACATAATTATAAGCTGAGCTTTGATGCCAAAGCCTCGGCAGACCGTTCGATCTCCATTAAAATGGGCGGCGACGCCGACAACGGCTGGTCTGCTTACTCGGATAATTTCGAGGCTGCACTCAAAACCGGATTGAAGCACTATGAATACAGCTTCCCGATGGCTGCTGTGACAGACATAGCGGCCCGGCTGGAATTCAATCTGGGCCTCAATACGAATACAGTCTGGATCGGTAATGTGCGTCTGGAAGAAGTCGAGCAGGTCAACGATCCGGACGGAGCGAAAGCGCCGCTGGAAGACGGCAATCATATCTATAACGGCGGTTTCGATCTGGGCACCATGGACCGGATGAAGTATTGGAATTTCACTGCGGTGGGTGCAGCCGCTACGGCCAGTGTTGACCCTGAGGTGGAGAAGCTGGCGGTCCATATCCAGGATGGCGGAAGCACGCCGGGGAATATCCAATTGGTGCAAAAAGGAATAAACCTGCTGCAGAGTGATACGTATCAATTGAGCTTTAACGCCAGAGCGGAAGCTGACAGGACTGTTGGCGTTAAGCTTGTGAGCAAGGACGGAACTGCCGTCTACGCTCAGGATAACCAGATTGCGGTAGGTAGAACTGACAATGAGAGTACAGTGACATTCACGATGCCTGCACAGATTAGCGATACAGAAGGGCAGCTGATCCTTGAGCTTGGAGGCAGTAGCGCGTCTGTAACGCTGGATAACATCCGGCTGATCCGCACGACGAATAACAATGTGGACTACAGCACTGTAAGCCTGTATCCGCTGAAGAACGGGGATTTCTCCTCCGGCCTGTCCGGCTGGGAGCCGTTCACACAAGGTGCTTCCGCCGCCTTCTCGGCAGCAGGTGGAGCAGCCAAGGTTGCAGTATCCAGTGTCGGAACTGAGGCATGGAATGTCATGCTGAATCAATCCAACCTGCTGCTCAGCAAGGGCTTCACTTATATCCTGTCGTTTGAAGCGAAATCTTCGGTAGCCCGTGATTCTCAGGCAACGCTGGAGAATGCAGCCTATACCCGACGTTTTGATTCAGGGGCCATTACGCTCGGCACGGACTGGAAGCAGTTCGAGTATACGTTCAAGCCGGCAGCCGATGATAATGTGGCGCTCAAATTCCTGCTCGGCAAGACGCCGCAGGCTCCAGCCGGCGCACATGAGGTCTCCTTCCGGAATGTTGTTCTGGAAGTGAAGGATGCACCGCTGAAACGGCCGCAGACTCTGGCTGCGGATACTACCGATCTGCGTGTCGGCCAGCCGATCGAACTGGCCTATACCGATAATGCCGCATGGCGCACAGCAATAAGTGCGGTACTGATTGACGGGCAGCTGCTGGATCATCAGAAATACACCCTGCAGCCGGGATTGATTGTGCTTGGTCCGGAGGCATTTACTTCGGCCGGCTCTCATTCGGTTATTGTAAAAGCAACTGGATATGCGGATGCGGCAGTAAGCCAGTCTCTGATAGAAAGTGACGGCAATCTGCTGGCCAACGGCAGCTTCTCCAAAGGAACGGAGAGCTGGGAGCATTGGGTAGGCACGAAGGGGGATTCCACCTTCGAGGTGACAGACGGGGTTGCCGATCTCGATATTCATTATAATGGAGGAATTACACTGGAATGGGGTCCTCCGGGAGTGCCTGTAAGCTGGTATACGCAGCTTACCCAGACCGGGATTAAACTGGAGGGCGGCAAGACTTATGAGCTGGCCTTCCGCGGATGGTCAACGGTGGACCGTCCGGTTCAGATCGAGCTGACCGGCTATAACGGTGATGCCAAAGTCAATTTCGACATCACAAATGATCCTACTGCGGTTCATACGGCTATGCTGAAGCCGGCGGCAGCAGTTTCGCTGTCGCTGAAGTACCTGCTGGGTAATGTGATTACCGCTACTTCAGCCACACCGGATGAAGAGCATCATGTCTATCTGGATGAAATCATACTGAAGGAAGTACGCAGCGGTCCGCAGCTGAATGCGGATCATACGGACAATAAGCTCGGCAGCAATATTGAGCTGACCTTCGCAGGCCAGGAGGACTGGCAGAGCGCCATTCATGCCGTCAAGATTAACGGAGTGACGGTCCCAATGGATAAAGTGACCCTTGCCACTGGTCTGATTACGCTGGATGCCTCACTATTCCCGGCGATCAGCAGCTATACGGTCTCCGTACTGGCAGAAGGATACGGTGCAAACGAAGTTGTACAGGAGATTACCACAGCATCACCGAACGTGGCTGCCGGTAAGGCGGGAACAGCCTCCACAGAACCGCAGCCCGCAGCTAATGCCTTTGACGGTAAGGGGACGGGAGCAACGCGCTGGGAGTCTGCAGCAGCAGTGGACCCCCAGTGGATTGCCGTTGATCTCGGGGCGCTCTACACTATAGACACCATTGTGCTGAACTGGGAAGCTGCTTATGGCAGGGCTTACAAGATTCAGGTGGCAACCGCGGCGGTTCCTGCAGAAAGTGACTGGAGTGATGCTTACACTGAAGGCGCCGGTAACGGAGGAATAGATACGATTGTACTGGGTAATATCGCAGCCCGTCATGTCCGCATGCTGGGCTCAGTGAGAGCAACGGCTTACGGGTACTCGCTCTGGGAATTTGAAGTGCACGGCGTGAGGGCAGATGGAGGCGGGGATAGCGGGGGAACCGGTCCTGAAGACCCGGCGCAGCTGACCCCTCCGGCTGTAACACCGGATACCAGCGGCAATACCGCAGGCAGCAGCTTCACACTGACCTTCGCATCCGACATTGCCTGGGCAGGTGCAATTTCTGTTATCACATTGGGTACTAAGGAACTGGTGCCCGGAACAGATTTTTCCGTTGCGGACGGTGTCATTACGTTGAATTCATCCAGTATTAATGAGGCGGGCAGTTATCCGGTACGGATTCAGGCGGAAGGCTACACAGACGTCCAGATCACTCAGACTGTGCTCGCGGCTGATGTGGAGGTCAATCTGGCGCTGCACCGGACAGTTACAGCGTCCAGCTCCAATACTAATTTCGATCCGAATGTGATTACCGACGGCAATCCGGAGAACCGCTGGGAAGCCGATTGGGGCCAAAGAAATGAGGCAGAGTGGGTCTATGTGGATCTGAACAGTGTCCATGACATTCAGCGTCTTGTGATCAAGTGGGAGCGGGCATTCGCGAGACATGTTCTGGTTCAGACAGCAGACACGCTTACCGATGATCCGGGGGACTGGACAACAGTGGAAACGTTGGATCGTGACCCGGGGGATACAAGCTGGACAGAGACGGTGGATTTAAGCGGCAAAGGAATTCAGGGACGTTATATCCGCTTGTATATGACCGAAAGGGATTTTGATATTTACGGACCGTCTATCTTTGAATTCTCTATTTTCTAAAAGATAAGGGATTTTTACAGCGGAAGGTTCAGGGGGATCCCCCTGAACCTTCCGCTTTTTGCATGTGGGATACTTCCCCTTGTGAATTATAGGGCTTTATTCTCTGCCTAATATCATACATATAGTGATAAGTCAATACGCTAAAGGCTACCTAAAAGTACTCTCTGGTACTATTCACAATCAATGGAAAGAACGTTATCTTATATAGTAAGAAGTGTTCATTATTAAGAACGAATATCGAATTCTTAGACAGCTGGAGGTCATACAATGAGCGCAATCGCCGGGATCTATTCTATGCAGCATGGGCCGCTGGACCCGGAGCTGGGTCCGCGCCTTATGCAGCAGCTGCAGCGTTATCCGGCTGATGATGCTAGGGCCTGGAAGGCGGAGGGACTCTTCCTCGGCTGCCGCTCGCAGTGGATCACCCCACAGTCAAGGAATGAGATTCTCCCCTATTATGATCCGGAACGCGGGCTGGCGATTGTGGCCGATGCAATCATTGATAACCGCAGCGAACTGTTCGGACAACTTCAGGTTGTCCGGGAAGATCGTGATTCCATTCCAGACAGTCTGCTAATTCTCTTGGCCTATGAGAAATGGGGGGGGGAGGCTCCGGTTCATCTGGTCGGTGACTTTGCATTCATGATCTGGGACGCGCGCAAGCGGACGCTGTTTGGGGCGAGGGATTTCTCGGGTAACCGGACGCTTTACTTTCGCCGTTCCGGCAGAGAGTTCTCCTTCTGTACCGTAATTCATCCCTTGCTGGCCTTGCCTGATGGTCAGCAGGGTCTGAACGAAGGCTGGATTTCAGAGTATCTGGCGAGCCAGGCCCGGAACGATGTGGCAGATATGTTCTCCACGGTTTATCAAGGGGTGGAACAGCTGCCGCCTTCCCACTCGGTTACAGTCAGCGCGAAGGGGGTTTCCTTCTCCCAGTATTACACCTTCCGGACTCCGCCTCCATTAAGGCTTCGCGGCAACGGCGAATACGAGGAAGCGTTCCGTGAGGTATTCGGGCAGGCAGTCAGAGACCGGCTGCGGACCCATCTCGCCGTAGGCGCCAATCTGAGCGGCGGACTGGATTCCGGCTCAGTGGTCAGCTTTGCTGCAGAGGAGCTCCGCCGCCGCGGCAAGCCATTATTTACATTCAGCTCTTATCCGCTGGACAATTTTACAGGTTTTAAACTGGGCCAGCGGGTCACCGATGAGCGTCCATATATTCAAGAGACCATCGACCATGTGGGGAACATCCAGCCCAGCTTCTTGAACTTTCCTGACCGGAGCCCTTATGGTGAAATTGACGAATGGCTGGATATTATGGAGATGCCCTACAAATTCATAGAGAATTCCTATTGGCTCAAAGGCATATATGAACAAGCACAAATGAAGGGCGCCGGTGTTCTGCTCAGCGGACAACGGGGCAACTGGAGTATCTCCTGGGGGCCTGCACTGGATTACCAGGCGAAGCTGCTACGCGAATTTCACTGGATTTCCTTCTACCGCGAGAACAAGCTTTATAGTCGTTCGATGGGGGCAAGCCGCAAGAAAATGCTGAAGATTGTCGGCCGCAAGGTGTTCCCCGGCCTTGGCCAGCTGATCTCCGGGAAGCAGGAGGCCCCTCTAGAGCTGATTCATCCTGAATTCGCACGGCGGACAGGGGTGCAAGAGAAGCTGAGAGAGCTTGAAGGAGATGCTTCCTCCCAGACGGTATACGATATCCGCAGACAGCATTTCCAGCAGCCGCATATCTGGAATGTGAATGGAACGGCAGCTACCAAGCTGTCGCTGAAGTACAGGGTATGGGATCGTGACCCTACGAATGATCTGCGTGTCATCAACTTCTGTCTGTCTGTCCCTGAAGGGCAGTACGTCCAGAACGGAGTGGACCGGTCGTTAATCCGCCGGGCCATGGAAGGACGGCTGCCGGACAAGGTCAGACTAAACCAGACGCGGCGCGGTATACAGGGAGCAGATGGGATTACACGTATGCTGCCCCAATGGCAGATGTTCCTGCAGGAGCTAAGGGAGATGCTTCAGGACCCCCGGACTTCCTCTTACTTGAATCATGCCGGGCTCGCCGGGTGTTTAGACCGGCTGGGTAGTGAGCCCGCACCATTATTAATATTCAACACGGATTTCCGCCTTCTTACGAGAGGACTGGTGTTCTACCGCTTTCTGAAGCGTGTGACCTGATGGATGTTTCTTGAAAGGGGGTGACAAATATGAAAAAGGAATACAGCAAGCCTGCATTGGAAGTTCTGGATGTTAAAATGACTATGGCTGGACCTGGGATCGCTATTGCCGACTCCTTCCAATCGGATCCGGAAGAAATCGTTAGTCACTCCTAGTTTTGCTTGGCAACATCCCAGCCCTCATCCCTCTTAGCTTGCTGGAGGGGGATAAGGGCTATCCTCACATCACCGGCAAGGCCGCCGGGTGAAATTGATAAAGGTGGAGTGAACCGTATGGCGAGCACAGTGCAATGCCTGGGGTATAAGGCTTTTGGTCTGCAAATTCTCAGTGAATTCCCCTTGCCGGAACTTCCCCGTACGGAGCAGCCCGGAAGGTTGGGCAGCGTATCTGTTGTGGAGGCTGATTTGTCCGAGCGCTGGGAGGCGATACCGAAGATTTCACCGAATCTGGGTATGGCAGAGCAAGAAGTGATGTTCATGGTTAAAGGCACAGCCGTATTTTCTATACAGAATGGCAGCACCATTACCGTATCTCCCGCAGTCCATGCCGATCCGGATAGCATCCGCCTGTTCATTCTGGGCAGCTGCATGGGTGTTCTTCTGATGCAAAAAGGCGTATTGGCTCTTCACGGAAGCTCACTTGTTCTTGAGAATAAGGCATACGCGCTGGTCGGGCGTTCGGGAGCGGGTAAGTCTACGCTTGCCTCCTATTTAATGGATCAGGGACATCTCCTGGTCAGTGACGACGTTATTCCCGTGTTGGTGCATAATGGAACTCCATTAGCTGTTCCAGGTTATCCGCAGCAGAAGCTGTGGCAGCAGAGCTTGGACTATTTGGGAATGAATTCGTCTGCGTACCGCCCGCTGTTTAAGCGGGAGACCAAGTTTGCCATCCCCGTTCATGACCGGTTCCAGGCTGAACCGCTGCCGCTTGCAGGAATATTTGAACTGTCTGTACAGGACGGGCCGGTGTCAGTAGAGGCTATCAGCGGCTTGGAGCGGCTTCATACCTTATATAATCATACCTATCAAAAAGCGCTGGTGGACCCCATGGGGGTCAGGGAATGGCATTTCGGTATGCTGGCCTCATTCGTTAACCGGCTGCCGATGTACCGGCTGACCCGTCCGGAGCAGGGCTTCAGTGCACCGCAGCAGACGGAGCTGATCTTTGAGACGATTACCCAAAAGGTGAAGGAGATGAAAATATGAATATGGATACAGCAGCAGTCCTGTCCCTTGATTCGGTTCTGGTTCAGCGGGAAGGCAATATCGCCAGTGACATGGATGGCGAGAAGGTGATGCTGAATGTGAAGAACGGTAAGTATTACAACCTTGGCGAGGTCGGGGGCGAGATCTGGGAAGCCCTGGCTTCACCGGTGTCCATCCGCCGGATTGCCGAGATCATGCAGGAGATCTTTGAGGTTCCGGCGGAGCTGGCACAGCAGGACGTATTTGATTTTGTGCAGAATCTGCTGAATGAGGATCTCGTCGCCATCGTCAACGGGCCATGATTACCCTCCGGCGCATCGGTTTACTGCTGAAGTATGACAAAGCCGCGCTGGCGCTGATTCCTGAGGCGTTATGGCGGCTTTTCCTGGTTAGAATCCAGCTGCTGTTTCCTTTTGCCAAGACGGCTCCGCAGCTCGGGGTGAAATCCCTGGAGACTCCGGCGGTATCCAAAGACACGGATATTCCCCGCATTCAGCAGATCACGAAGGCCATTCGGGTGATCAGCCGCTATACGCCCTGGAAAAGCACTTGTATGGTCAGAGCCGTAGCCGGTCTGAAGATGCTGGAGAAGCGGGGGATTGAGAGCACCCTCTACATGGGGGTGGCGCGGGATAAGCAGGGGCAGATGATCGCCCATGCCTGGCTGCGAAGCGGGGCGTGTTATGTCTCCGGTGATGATGCCATGCAGGGATTCGTGGTTGTGGAGAAATTCGCCAAAGTGTTACAAGCTGAGTGATCGAGGTGGGTCCATGCAAGCGATAATCTATTATTTCCGGCAGCTTCAGCGCTTGTCGGGAGCTAAACTATATCTCAATTTGTCCGGTATGGTGATCAGTGGTCTGCTGGAGAGCTCTGCCATATTGCTGCTTGTACCTATGCTGGGTATGGCTGGTATTCAGTTAGGCGGCACAGCCGCCGCCGGTCTTCATCTTCCGATGCTTGGCTTCATCTCCGAACTGCCGCAGACCACGGCGCTCCTGCTGGTGCTTGGCGGTTATGTGCTCATTGTGCTCTGCCAGAATCTGATCTCACGGTCCGTGGCCATCCGCAATGTGGAGATTCAGCAGACCTACGGCAGACAGCTGCGTTATGAGGTATACAGCGCGTTGCTGCGGGCCGAATGGTCTTTTTTTCTGAAAAAGCGCACCTCCGATTTGATCAACGTGATGACCACGGAACTGGCCAGAGTGCTTGCCGGCATCAGCTGCTTCCTGCAGTTTCTTACCTCGCTGCTGTTCACGCTGGTGCAGATCGGCTTCGCCTTCTGGCTGTCCCCCAAGATGACGCTCTCCGTACTTGTCTGCGCTGTCCTGTTGTCCCTGTTCTCCCGCCGCTTCATCCGTAAGGCTAAGAAGCTGGGCAGCCGCAGCACGGAGCTCGGCAAGACCTATTTGGGCGGAATAACGGATCAGCTGAACGGAATCAAGGATATCAAAAGCAATAATCTGGAGCATTCCCGGCTGGAGTGGCTGCATGCCTTCACCGGAGAGGTGAAGCAGGAGCAGCTGGACTATACCCGCCTGCGTTCGAACTCGCAGCTGCTGTACAAGTTGTCCTCTACACTGCTGATTGCCGTGTTTATCTTCGTCTCCTTCCGGTTTATGCAAGCAGAGGGTCCTAATCTGCTGCTGGTTATTCTGGTATTTACCCGGCTGTGGCCGACATTCTCTACCCTGCAGTCGCTGATGGAGCAGCTCGCCTCCGTACTGCCCTCCTTCAAGCAGCTGCAGTTGCTGCAGGACGAATGTCTTGCCGCTGTGGAGCATGACCGTGTAGAAGGCAAGGAAGCTGTAGCCCCTATGATCTTGAAGCATAGTCTTGAAGCCAGAAATGTTGACTTCCGCTATCATCCGCATGAACCGGAATATTCGCTTCAGAACGTAAATGTCTCGATTCCGGCCCGGAAGATGACCGCCATAGTCGGACGTTCGGGCGCCGGGAAGAGCACGCTCGTTGATCTGCTCATGGGACTGATGCAGCCGGAGACCGGCGAGATCCTGGCTGACGGTGCACCTATTACAGGTGATCGGCTGCTGTCCTACCGGAGATCCATCGGGTATGTTGCGCAGGACCCTTTTCTGTACAATGCGACCATCCGTGACAATCTGACGATGATCAAGCCGGATGCGGAGGAAGCGGAATTGTGGGAGGCGCTGGAGTTTGCGTCATCGGCTGACTTTGTGCGCAAGCTGCCGGACGGACTGGATACGCTGCTCGGCGACCGCGGCGTACGCCTGTCCGGCGGGGAACGACAGCGTCTGGTACTGGCGCGCGCGATTATCCGCAAGCCGTCCATCCTTGTGCTTGATGAAGCGACAAGTGCGCTCGATACCGAGAATGAGAAGCGGATTCAGGAGGCGCTGGAGCGGCTGAAGGCATCGGTGACGGTCATCGTCATTGCCCACCGCCTGTCCACCATCCGGGGAGCCGATCAGATTCTGGTCATCGACCAGGGACGGGTGATCCAGCAAGGGATATACAGCGGCCTGGCTTCAGAGAAGGGCGGCATGTTCAGCCGTCTGCTTAGCGGGCAGGAAGAAGCAATATAGGGGAGGGGCTAATTAGCCCCTCCCCTATATTGTCTTTAGCCTACGCTGGATGTCACTGCGGTGATCTTGGACTTCCGGATGGCTGATGAACTGTAGCATGAATTTCTTGATTCATCCACTAATCCTCCGCTAACGATCCCCTGTTCGCGGTAATGAACCGGTAACTTTATAAAATCCTGCACAGAATACAACATTTTCCTCATGTTAACGGCTCAAATCCAATATTGTTGTACAAAATGCAGCATTTCGCCGTTCTCAAGCGGCTTTGCAGGATTATTCTTGTATTTTGTACAACAATCCTCCCCAAAACCCTGCGATCCAGAAGTCAAAGTTGCAAAACGTACAACATTTATGCCTATATTGCTTATTTAAGGTTACATTTATGCCCGCATTGCTTACTTAAGAGACTCAATTCTGCCGGCAATCAATCAGAAGTGAGGATTTAAGTGTTTAAGTGTTTATTCCGTTAGTCCCGCAAGTCCGACCAGTCCGACCAGTCCCGCCCGCGATTGACCGGCAACTCGTGTGGTTGTTGAGTAAAGTGCGGTTCCCGCATCCCGCCCGCTATATCCGTTTCTCTGAACCCGTTACCTTCCGCCAGCTCCACAGGAAAGGACGGAGGGGGAAATACAAGAAATGCAGCGCCTCCGGCAGCGGCAGTGTCTTCGCATCCGCTGCATAAGGATACATAAAGCCGGTTACATAGAGCACCTTATGCCAGGGGGATAGAATTGCCGGCTGGTAATATTTATAATGACGCTCGACCTCCGGCTCCAGCGGAGGGTTGTGCAGATTGACCATCCGCGCCACATAGAACAGGGCGCGCTGCGCTAATCTGCGGGCTTTGGGTTGGTCCGTCAGAGCGGACAATCCGGGCTCTATCTCCGCGTCCAGCAGACCGGCTGCCAGAATAAGTGCCTGTCCGCCTACAGCACTGTAATTGTAGCGCCGCAGCAGCCGGGTCAATACAGCGGAGTCGGGCTGCTGCAACAGCAGCATTTTGATGTCCAGCAGCCATCTCAGCCGGGACCATCCATGTCTGGCTCCATGGGCAGCCAGGAACAGGAACAGATCCTCCTGGCCCAGGTAGTGGACATTGCGGCCGAATGGGCTGCTTGTCCGCGCATGCTTCCACAGGGTATCGAAATCGGGTTCTTTGGACGGCCCCGGGCTTAATCTCCAGTGTACCTCCGCCTTGATTTTACTGACCGGATGATTGAATGTAGTATGATGCTCCCGCCATTTCCAGTCTCCGAGTATGCTCTCGAACGTTTCTTCCTTCACATACCCCAGACGGATCAGCAGGGCTTCCGTATCCTGCAGCTGCGCCATCGGCACCAGGAAATCAAGATCCCGTGAGGTCCGCAGCGAGATATCTCCGTACAACGCCTGCGCAAGCACCGGACCCTTGAGGAATAGACAGCGGATATTCAATTCGGCCAGCTGAGTGCCGAGGTTACTCATTTCACCGCTGAGCTGAAGCATCTGGACGGTATTGCGGCGATACTCCATTTTTATCCGCTCCAGGACGCTGGCAGGAATCACATCCCCATCCATCCGGCTGAGCTTGGGGTACAAATATGGATATACCCGGTGATGCAAGGTAAGCCGCAAGAATACATCCCAGTCCAGGCCCGTGAACAGCTGCGGATTCTGGTGTGCCGTTTCATTGATATTCTCAGAAGTTAAAAGCGCAAGAAGAAGTAATGTTTCCTTAGATAAGCTCCCCTTATCGAGGGTAGGCCGTTCATTCATAGAGACTCTCCTTACTTGGCTTTGAACAGATCCGCACCGGATTTGTTCAAAGATAAGAATATATATGCCTGACGCATTAGAATGTCCTTATCTTTCCCGCTGAAACGGATACCGTCCTTCTTAGGAAGGCTGGCCGTTTCTACTTGTGTTTAGAGAATGATATTAGTGAGCGTACCATCGTTAACAGAAATCTGTCAATTTAATCTGGCGATGTAATCCTGATGGGCCATGTGCATCTAGTCAAGCGGCAACACTCTTGACGCTACAGTGCCTGTTACCCCTATAATGCTAGGATAAGAGAGAAATTATAGTTAGGGGAACTGCTGAGCGATGGTGCTGTTGGGAGCTTTGGTGAATGGAGTAGCTATTATTATCGGAACAATGCTGGGCAAGCTGCTGGAACGGATACCGGAGAGTATGAAGAACACGGTGATGAACGGGATTGGGCTGGCGATTGTTGTGCTGGGGGTGCAGATGGGCCTCAAAAGCGGGAATTTCCTGATCGTCATTCTAAGCCTTGTGATCGGGGCGGTAGCCGGTGAATGGATCAACATTGAAGACAGGTTCACCCGCGCAGGGAATTGGCTGGAGCGTAGAGTGGGGGCAGGCGGACAGGGGAGTATCTCGCTGGGATTCGTCACGGCAAGCCTGGTGTTTGTGGTGGGTGCGATGGCCATTCTCGGAGCCCTGGACAGCGGCATCAAAGGTGATCATCAGATTCTATACACCAAAGCGATTATGGACGGATTCATTTCCATTATTCTGACCTCGACGCTGGGAGTCGGTGTTCTGTTCTCGGCGGTCCCTGTTGTTCTATATGAAGGGATTATTGCTCTGCTTGCTACACAGATTACCCGGTTTGTACCTGAAGCGCTGCTGAACGACTGTATTGCTGAGATGACCGCAGCGGGAGGTATTATGATCATGGCGATCGGCCTGAATCTGCTGGGAATTACCAAGATCAAGGTAGCCAACCTTCTGCCCGGCATTCTTGTGGCTGTACTGCTGGTCGTGCTGGTGCATGGATTTCAACTGAATTGAGAAAATCTGGGCCATACGGGATTTCCTCCGCTTGAACTTGTGGTGAGACGGCTAATATTTCTATAATCAACTACCCCCACTTAGCCCATAAAGGGTCTTGAAGTGGAGGTATCCTTGCCTTATATCAGATGAACGGGCATGCGCATTGCCGGACCGTTATTTGATTGTGATAGCGATTTTGCCCTGAGCCTGCCGGCCTTCGCTGAGCAGATGTGCGCTGCGCAGTCCTTCTGCAGTGAGCGGGAAAGACTGGCTGATAAGCAGCTTCAGCCGGCGCTCGGCCGTCAGCCGGGCCAGCTCGGCTAACTGGAACGGGTCGGCGGCGGGAGTGAGGTACGCTGCAGTGATGTCCCCAGCCGCCGCTTGTACCGGGTCAGGCCGCTCCGCAGTGGAGATCAGCCTCCCGCCCGGTGCAAGAACCGCGAAGCTCCGGTTCAGGATCAGACCTCCGGCGGTGTCGATCACAACATCTATGCTCTGCCCGAGAATAGCGGCGAAATCCTGCTCTTGCCGGTCTATCGCCTGGTCGGCTCCGATGCCCCAGGCCAGATCAAGCTCATCACCGCTTACCGTCGTAATCACGGTAGCTCCCCGGAGCTTGGCAAGCTGGATAGCCAAGCTGCCGATACCTCCCGCGCCGTCGTGAACCAGCACGCGGTCCCGGCTGGAGACCCTGGCACTGGCAAGCGCCTGCCAGGCGGCAAGTCCGGCAGCAGGCAGAGCGCCAGCTGCTTCAAAGGATAACCCCGGGGGAATCGGCGCCAGCTCCTGGCCGTTTGCCAATGTATATTCCGCGTAGGCCCCGCCCTTCTTAACCTGCATCAGCCCAAACACCGCATCACCCGGCTTGAACCGGCTTACTCCGCTGCCTGTGCTCACGACCACTCCGGCAACGTCTATTCCGGGGATCAGCGGGAAGGCAGGTGTGTGTCCGCTGCCAGCAGGCAATGAGCCCTCCCTGACCTTCAAGTCCGCCGGATTAACAGAAGTCGCATACATTTCAATCAGAATTTCATGCTCACCCGGAATGGGAACGGGGATATCAATCTCTGTTAAATTTCCGGCGGGGCCGAACGCATGAATAGCGATGGCTTTCATTGATGGTAACCTCCTATACTGCTTGCGGATTCGTTTGTACATACTATACTTTTGCAGATGTATTTAAAAGCTAAGAATTTATATGCTCTGCGCATAAATTATCTTATCTTTCTCGCTGAAACGGTAGCGTCCTGAAAAAGGACGGCAAACCATTCCTGCTTGGTTGAAATCCATTAGGTAGCGCTGTGGAAACTATGCTAGAATATGACTCTAAAGTGCTGAGAAAGAGGAGGAATCCCCTGACAATGAACACTGACTGGAAGAAAAATATTGCCTTTTTCCTTACCAGCCAGACCGTCTCGCTGTTCGGATCTTCACTGGTCCAGTATGCGATTCTCTGGTATATTACCCTGAATACACAGTCCGGAGTAATGATGACGTTAGCGATTATCTGCGGATTTGTGCCGATGTTTCTCTTGTCGCCCTTTGCGGGGGTCTGGGCAGACCGTTACAGCCGCAAATGGCTGATTGTCCTCTCGGATTCCATTATTGCGGCTTCGACGCTGGTTCTGGCGATATTGTTTCTGCTGGGGTACGACCAGATGTGGCTGCTTTTTGTGGTGTCTGCCCTGCGGGCGCTTGGAGGCGGAGTGCAGACACCGGCTGTAGCAGCCATGCTGCCGCAGCTGGTGCCGGAAGACAAACTGACCCGGATCAGCGGAATCAACGGCAGCATTCAGGCAATGGTGATGCTGCTGTCCCCGATGCTGAGCGGAGCCCTGCTGAGCATGGCGAGTATTGAAATTATATTTTTCATCGATGTGATTACTGCTGCAGTGGCGGTTATGACGATGTTTTTCTTCGTGCAGGTGCCGCTTCACGCCAAAGCTGCTGCAGAGCAGACGCTCAGCTATTTGAGTGATCTGCGCCAGGGCTTCAGCTATATCCGGCAGCATGCTTATATTAGAAGCTTTTTTATTTTCTGTGCTTTTTTCTTTGTGCTGGCGGCCCCGGTGTCGTTTCTGACTCCGCTGCAGGTTACGCGAACCTTTGGCGGGGATATCTGGCGGCTGACCGCCATTGAGATTACGTTCTCGATCGGGATGATGCTTGGCGGGCTGCTGATGGCCGTCTGGCCGGGTTTCCGGAACCGGGTTCATACGATGACCTTATCGGCCCTTGCCGTCGGGATATGCACGTTTGCGCTGGGTGTAATTCCGGTCTTCTGGATTTATCTTGCGGTAATGGGGCTGGTGGGACTGGCGCTGCCGTTCTTCAATACCCCCTCCACAGTTCTGCTGCAGGAGAAGGTGGAGCCGGATTACCTGGGCCGGGTCTTCGGGGTGCTGGGCATGATTTCGAGTTCGATGATGCCGCTGGGCATGCTGGTCTTTGGACCGTTGGCCGATCTCATACAGATTGAATGGCTGCTGATCATTACGGGGGTGCTGCTGTTTATCCAAGGCTTTTTCCTGCTGGGTAATAAGGTGCTGATCGAAGCAGGCAAGCCTGCTGCTGTGCCTGGTGCTGAAGCGGAGAATGCCGGAGGGAATGAGTAAGATCTGCCGGTTGCTCCGGAATCGCATGAATGTTTGTACAAAAGATTGAAATCAAGGAGTACAGTACTGTAGAATTGCACTATGTAAGATAAACGTTCTATATATCAGATTTAACCAAGAAGGGGATTGTATCGTTTGAATAATGAAGAAGTAATCCAAGAGCTGCCAGAGAATTATGAGGAACTGAAGAAAGCCGCCGGCCGCTCCGCGGATTGGAGAGCGCGTCTTGAAGCAGTGGAAGAGCTGGGCCGCTACAACCACAAACAAATTATTGATATCCTTAATCGTCTGATGATCAGCGATCCTGTATATACCGTTCAAGAAGCCGCGTACAACAAGCTGAGAGCCTTCGGCGAAGAGGTCAAGGTTCCGTCTAAGAACAAGGCCGAGCTGTTCAGAGGGGTATCGAAGATTATTCTGCGGATTAAGAAGAGTCTTCCGAAAGACCATTCTTACGAAGAGTTCAAAGAGAAGCTGAAGAAGATGCGGGTTGACGTCTACGATGCCTATGAAGGCGAGAAGGGCGAGAATTTCGATGAATGGCTGGAGAAAATGTGGGTTTCGGCCACCAAATAGGTAGAGCGCAGCAAGCGGAGAGATGGGGGAGCCTTCCTTATCGATCCGCTTTTTGATGTGATAAGGGGGAAGGATCATGAGTATTGCAAGAATGCTGGGGATCACCTATCCGATAATCCAGGGGGCCATGGCGCAGATTGCCTACGCCGAACTGGCAGCAGCGGTGTCGAATGCGGGGGGACTGGGGGTCATTGCCTCCGGCGGGATGAGTGCGGACCGGCTGCGGGAAGAAATTCATAAGTGTAAAAGCCTGACGGCTAAGCCCTTCGGCGTCAACCTGATGCTGATGGCTCTCAACCGGGATGAACTGGCGCAACTGGTGATAGACGAAGGCGTGAAGGTCGTGACCACAGGAGCGGGTTCGCCCAAGAATTATGTGGCTATGTGGAAGACAGCGGGCATAGTAGTCATTCCTGTAGTTCCTTCTGTGCAGATTGCGCGGAAAATGGAGGCGCTGGGAGTCGACGCGATTGTGGCCGAAGGCACAGAGGCGGGCGGTCATGTGGGCGAGACTACAACCATGGTGCTTGTTCCACAGGTTGCCGATGCTGTAGCCATTCCCGTCATTGCTGCCGGCGGAATCGCCGATGGCCGGGGAGCGGCGGCGGCTTTTGCACTGGGAGCGCAAGGAGTGCAGGTGGGCACGCGCTTCCTGGCGACAATCGAATGTCCGGCCCATGAGCAGTTTAAGCAGGCGGTTATTGCCGCTCAAGACGGCGATACGCTGGTAACCGGCCGTTCGCTTGGTATTCCTGTGCGCAGCATTAAGAACCGTATGACGCTGGAGTACATGAGGCTGGAGACTGGCGGGGCGGGTAAAGAGGAGCTGGAGGCACTGGCAATGGGTTCTCTGGGCCTTGCGGTCCGTGACGGGGATACAGAGAACGGCTCGGTAATGGCCGGCCAGATTGCAGGGCTGGTACGTGAGATTACCACCGTGCAGGAGGTCATCACCTCCATGTTCGCAGAGGCCAAGACCGTTGGCCGCAAAGTATATAAAATGACCGATGATGTTCATACAGGCGCACTATATTAATCCAAGAAAAGGATGATTTCATGCTTACCCATAAATTTCAGGAATTCCTGGAGCTGTCCGCGCAATTGCGGCCCGGCTACACCGCCAGTCTGGGCAAGGCCCCGGCAGGAGGCAGTGCCGCTATTTCAGAGTATGCCCCCGAGGTTCCTCCGCTTTTACAGGCAATCTATGACACGGTTCTGGGAACGGGCAGCAGCGAAGAGGACCCCAGCCTGGTTGAATTCATTCCGGGCTACCGGCTGATTCATATCGGGGAATACGGCCAGGAAGTGGCGCTACTGTCAGGCATCCTGCAGGAGAAGGGCTATGCCGGCGGCGGGGTCGTGCTGCCGCTGCTGACGAACTACGGCAGTGATTTTATCTGCTACTACCGGTCTGAGGATGGGGTCGAGCGGGTATGCGACCTGCTGCATGACTACGGCGATTTGGTGACCATGTATGATTCACCGGAGAAATTCCTGGAGACCCTGTGCGAATTCTATAAGCAGGAGGTATATTTCCTGGATGAAGAGGGCTACCTGGACTGTGATCTGGTAACGGAAGGCGAGGTAGGCGCGGCACTGAATCCGGATGCGAAGTACTGGTCGGAGTAAGCAGCTGCGGCTCTGGATTATTTTGCATATATTCAAGTGTTTTGCAGGGCCCTTCCCTTTCGGTCCGTCTAACGGATGAGAGGATGAGGAAGGGAAGGGTGACTGCACATGCAATTTCTATTCAGGAACCGGAACGGGCAGCTCAGAGCAGGCTGGGAGATTTTATGGGTAGGCGGGGCTATTGCGCTTCTGACGGTAATTGTCTCCTTTGGTCTATCGCTGCGTGTGGGTTCCACAGGACTATTCGATCCGGACGGCTGGGTGCGTGTCTTCAAATCTACAGCCATCTATTCGTTTATTGTCGTGTGTTATACGGTACGAATAATACATAAGCGTCCGCTGTCCAGCATTGGACTGTCCAGGCCTGACGGTAAGCGGTTCGCTGCCGGCTTCGCAGGCGGAGCACTGCTGCTATCCTCCGTTCTGCTGGTGCTATGGGGTCTGGGGAATGCTGTGGTTCAGGGAGAGTGGTCACAGCCCCGGTTCGGACAGCTCGATGCGGCGGATATTGTGATTACGGCACTGCTGGCCGGAATTTGCGAAGAGGTGATCTTCAGAGGATACCTTCAGCATCTGCTGTCCTCAAGGCTCGGTATTCCGGCCGCAGTGGGCCTGACCTCCATCTTATTCTCGCTTGCCCACATGGCGAATCCAGGATATAGCTGGATCAGTGGACTGAATATCGTGATTATCGCTTTAATCTTCTCTTGGGTGACTCTCCGGACAGGTAATTTGTACGCTGCGATGGCGCTGCATATTTCCTGGAATCTGTTCCAGGGCTACATATACGGCGTTGCGGTGAGCGGGAATACGCCCAAAGGGATCTATTCGGTATCCTTACAAGGAAATGAGCTGCTGACCGGGGGCAAGTTCGGCCTGGAAGGGAGTCTGGTCACCACACTTATTCTTGTCATTCTGTATACAGCGTTACTGCTTCTGTCCAGCGGCAAACGCGGTACAAGGATACAGGGACGGGAAGGTTCGATTCGTATTCGTTAGAGCTTAAGGCTGTCTTGAGGTAAAAGCACAAAAATCCCCGTTCCTACGTCACTGTAGGAACGGGGATTTTATTGTTTCTCCAGTTCATTAGGAACTGGCCTTATCGGCGCGTTTCCAATCAACAGGCGCCAGCCTGCTGCTGCCGGCCAAGCTGCTGCCTACTCTTGCGCAGCCTTCTTCTCCTGCTCACGCAGCTCGATTCTGCGGATTTTGCCGGAGGTCGTCTTCGGCAGATCCGTAATGAATTCGATTTTGCGCGGGTACTTGTAAGGTGCAGTCTGTTCCTTGACATGGGACTGCAGCTCTTTGGCCAGCTCCGGTGTGCCGGCATGGCCGTCCTTGAGCACGACAAAAGCTTTGACGACCGAGCCGCGGATCTCGTCAGGACTGGCTACCACTGCGCATTCCTTGACCAGATTATGCTTCATTAATGCTTCTTCTACTTCAAACGGTCCGATGGTATAACCAGAGCTGATGATGATATCATCCCCGCGGCCTTCGAACCAGAAGTAGCCGTCCTCATCCTTGCGCGCCCGGTCGCCGGTTACGAAATACTCCCCGTGCGAGCAGTTTGCCTTGCGCTCCGGATCTTTGTAGTAATTCTGGAACAGGGCAGGCATGCTCAGGTGCACGGCGATATCACCTACGACCCCGGCAGGCAGCGGATGTCCTTCCTCGTCGATTACTTCAACAATACCGGGAGCAATCGATTTGCCCATGGAGCCGACACGGATCGGCTCATCCTTCAGCGCAGCGATGATCAGGGTGCTCTCTGTTTGTCCATAGCCGTCGCGGATCGTAATATCGAAGTGCTGCTGGAAGGTGTGAATGACTTCCTGATTCAACGGCTCACCGGCGGATACCGCACAACGCAGATTCGACAGATCGTACTGGGCGAGGCCTTCAGTCTTGGCCATCAGACGGTACTCTGTAGGTGTGCAGCACAATACCCCGATCTTCTCATCCTGCAGCAGCTGAAGATAACGGTCCGGATGGAAAGGGCCATTATAGACGAAGCCGGTAGCCCCGTTGCCGAGTACAGTGAGGAATGGACTCCAGATCCACTTCTGCCAGCCCGGTGCGGCCGTTGCCCAGACGGTATCCGATTCACGGATATCCAGCCAGAGGGAGGAGGTGATCCGCAGATGCGCATATCCCCAGCCGTGGGTATGGACTACGGCCTTCGGGTTGCCGGTTGTACCAGAAGTATAGGCCAGGATGGCGATATCGTCCCGGCGGCTGGCAACCGCAGGGAAGGAGTCGGATTGTCCGTCCATGAGGCCTTCCAGGTCTACCCAGCCGTTGCCAAGCTCAGCTTCGCCGACAGACAGGCGATAGTTCAGTGAAGGTAGATCTTCGGCGATCTTGTTCACTTCACCGGTAACCTCCGACCAGACAATGACCGCGCGGGCTTCGGAGTGGCGCAGCCGGTAGGACAGATCCTTGGCCCGCAGCATTTCAGAAGATGGAATAACGGCAAGTCCCAGCTTCAGGCAGGCCAGATAGATGACGTAGGCGATAATGCGGCGTGGTACCATAACCAGGACACGGTCCCCTTGCTTCAGACCGAGGCCAGACAGCCCCCCGGCCAGACGGTTAGCCTGAGCCATAAGCCGTCCATAGGTGATTTCTTCGAAATCCCCGTTCTCTTGTAACCATTTAAGGGCAATCTTATCTTCAGGATGCTGCTCCATTTCCGAAGTGAGATTGTAGAATTCAGGTGCGATCCAGCGTTGATTATCCAATTGAACCTCTCCTATGCAAACATGATGATGAATCTGATAAATATAGTATAGCACGTTCTCCTAGTACCAGATGCTAAATCACCGTAACGGTACAGAAGAATGTTCTGTGACAGCTTTTATTTTGAACGTTCTCCTCTTTAAGGGGAGAACGACATGATTTTCAGAAAAATTCAATTCCCCTTTTCATTAAGTGATATAATCAGACCTGAATATTTGAAAATTACGGAACAGGCGGTCGATAGTTATGCTGGAGGATAAACAGGAGGATAAGCTTGGGCAGCTGCAGAATGTGCTCAGTATGATTCAGAAAACGTATCCCGAGGATGCTGCCCTGGTGCTCGCGGATACGGACAAGGTGCTTGCTTATCTTCCCGGTGAGAAGATTGATCTTAAGGTTCCGGTAGGCGCACCTATTGAGAAGTTCAGAGGTACTGTGTCGTATGCAGCCCTAGAGACTGGCATAGTGCAGCGCGAGGAACGCGGCCCGGAAGCTTTTGGCATATCCTATCTCTCAACGGCAGTCCCGGTCATGCGTGAGGGTGAAGTCATTGGTGTTATTGCAGCAATGGTATCCAATCACAAGGCGGCAAGGCTTCAGGAGGGTGCACAGGAATTGTCCTCCCTGGTGGAAGAAATGACGGCGACCTCCGAAGAAGTGACCCGTTCCTCCATGGGAATTACCCAAAGACTGGACGAGTTAGTGAGCAGCTCGAATTCTATGGTTCAAGATATCGAGAGCAGCTTTGAGATTCTGTCCACCGTCAAACGGATCGCTGACCAGTCACATATGCTTGGGCTTAATGCAGCAATTGAAGCAGCGAGAGCCGGTGAACAGGGACGGGGATTCGGCGTGGTGGCGACGGAAATCCGCAAGCTGGCTAATGACAGCCACGCACTGGTGAAGAACATCCACAGCCAGCTGGCAGGGATGAAGCAGTCTATTCTGCAGATGGACCAGTCTATCCAGCACATCATGTCATTCTCACAGCATCAGGGACAATCGATGCAGGAGTTAAGCCGGGCGTTTGAGCATGTGGCCGGGACTGCGAATGATTTATCCAATATGGACTAAGCCCGGACGTATATTATAAACTGCAGCCGCAACAACCCTCAGATGATGCCTCCGGGCATCTTTTTTATATAAGCAGGTCCAGACATGTCTAATGTTGCTTCCCATGAAGTTATTCATACAGGAATTACGGGTAAAATAAAGACAAGACGCTTCACACAACAGAAACAGCAGAAAGCGGGCAGCAGAAAATGAGCAATCAATCGCCAATCAGCGGAACAACCTTTGATGAGATATTCGCAATTATGGAAGCTTCTTTTCCGGTAAGTGAGATCAGAACCTATAGCGGGCAGCGGGCCTTGCTGGCGAATCCGAATTATCACCTGTATACCGAAAAGGATGCAGAGGACCGGACGCTCGCTTTCATGGCCGTCTGGGAATTTCCTGAATTGCGGTTTGTTGAGCATATTGCCGTTAACCCGGATATCCGGGGCGGGGGAATCGGCAAGAAGCTGATGAACCGCTATATTAGCCGATCGGACAAGCCGGTGGTGCTGGAGGTGGAGCCGCCTGAGGGGGAAATGGAACAGCGGAGAATCGGATTCTATGAACGGCTGGGCTTTTATCTGAATCCGTACCCTTATGTGCAGCCGCCGCTGCGCGCGGGTCAAGCCGACCTCCCATTGCGCATCATGACCTATCCCCGGCCAGCTACCCTGAAGGAATTCCAGCGGTTTAGGGATATCCTCTACACCGAGGTGTACCAGATTACGGTCCCGAACAGCCGTTAACGCCTGGTGCAGATTCGGAATTACTTCTTTACAATCCGGATACAAGTTAGAAACAAGTTAATGGTTTAATGAATCTATAGCAAGGGACACACAAACAAACCACACACACAAGGGAGACGATATTAATGAAAAGCAAAAAAATGATCATAGCAACGATGGTATTCGGAATGGCTATTACAGGTTCAGCAGGTGTATACGCAGGAACGAATATGCAGAAGATCAGCGCGTACCTGAACCACAGCATCGGCTTCAAAGTAAACGGAGCGGCTTATACGCCGGTAGACGGCAATGGTAAGACATTGTCACCAATTACTTATAATGATACAACCTACCTTCCTGTCCGGGCGCTGGCGGATGCACTGAAGGTTCCGGTAACATTCAATGCTTCTACTAACCAGGTCATTCTGGGCAGCGGAACGACAACTCCAACACCGGATAACGGTTCAGCTATCACTTTGGCGGCAGTACAATACAGTGCAGCACAAAAAGAAGAGATTACCAAGGCGTTCGCCGCCTACCAGGGCTTTGAAACAGCTTATGCTCCGGCCCAAATGATCAGCGGGGATGCATTCCAGAAGGTTGTGGGCGGAGATGACGGCGTAAGCTTCCTGTTCAATAAAATGCGGGTGAATGTATCACCGCGTGATTATTCCTACGATTATGACGGAACTACCGTGAAGCTATCCAACGGAACTGAAGCGAAATGGTACACACCTTCAGATACGGCTATGCTGACCTTTGCGCTGGCAGACCGTTTTGTGACTATCAGTTCGCCGGATAAATCGCTCAGCAAAGCACAAATGGAGAAAGTAGCCGTAAGCGTTGCGAAGTTGAATAAATAATCACTACTGCTTCTATAGAGATAGAACACACAGAGAAATCTTCAGAAGCATATTTATAGAATGTTCTTATAGTAAAAAGGGATGTCCGCAGAGCCAGCTGAACTGGTTCTTGCAGACATCCTTTTTTGGTATACAGCTCTTGTTGAATGCTGTAGCCTATTTATTGGAGCTGTGCTGCTTGTTCGCCAGGCGGGCTCCAGGTGTTCCTTTGCCCCGGTTTCTGTTCTTCAGCGCTTTCCGCTGATTCTCCTGGAATTTCTCCACGAATTCATGAGTGTCCATTGAGATCCTCCTACAAGTTTGGATAGCATGTGTGTTCTCTGAACTTACTTTATCCATCTCCGCCCATTCTCATGCACGCACATATTGCGCTTGCTGATTGGATGGAGAAGTGCCTAAGAATGAGTTCAGAAATAATGCTTGCAATCAG
>NZ_WHOB01000039.1 GCF_013141775.1 Paenibacillus phytohabitans | reverse complement strand
CTGGCGGCGGCGCGTAACGGATGGCGGCGGCGCGTAACGGATGGCGGCTGGCTCGCTAACGGCTAACGGCTGGCTCGCTCTCAACCACTTCAGCTCTCAGATCCCCGCCCGCAGCAGCGCCCCCAGCTCCCGCAGCAGCCGGGCATTGTCCGCCCGGCCCTTCACCGCGACGCGCATATGCCCCGGCTCAAGGCCGGGGTACATCGCGCAGCTGCGGACGAGTATGCCGCCCGCGCCCAGCCGCTGCTGCAGCTCCTGCGCGCTCCACGGAGCGGGCAGCCGCAGCAGCAGGAAGTTCGCTTCGCCCGGCGGCACTTCGCAGCCGAGCTCAAGCAGACCTTGGCGCAGCAGCTGCCGCTCTGCTGCGATCAGCGCGCGCGTCTCCTGCACATAGCCGTCGCCGCTCTGCAGACAAGCTTCCCCGGCCAGCAGGGCCAGGCCGTTCACGCTCCAGGTCACCTGCTTGCCGGTCATCGCCGCGGCAAGCTCCGGGTGCGCGGCGGTGAAGCCCAGCCGCAGCCCGGGAATGGCAAAGAACTTCGTCATCGAGCGCACCAGCACCGTATGACGGTAAGCCCCCAGCTCCGGCAGCAGGGATTGCCGGTCCGCCTCCGGGATGAAGTCAATGAACGCTTCATCCACGGCAAGAATTGTCCCGCAGGCTTCCGCCTTGCGGGCCAGCAGCCGCAGCTCGTCCAGCGGATACTGGACGCCGTTCGGATTGTTCGGCTGGCCGAGGAACAGCAGATCCGTCTGCTCCAGCAGGCCGGAGATCTCGTCCACGGAGGCCCGGTAATCGCTGCCGCGGGTCCCTTGAACGGACAAGACCTCTGCACCGAACTGCTCCGCCAGTTGGCGGTATTCGGAGAAGCAGGGCTCGACGATGCCTACGCGGCGCGGGGCCGCCGCCAGCAGAAGCAGGGCCATCGACTCGGCGGCTCCATTGGCAACGGTAATCCAGTCCGTGCCCACTCCCAGATTTTCCGCGAGCAGCGCTTTCAGCCTCCGGTGTCCCGGATCAGGATAAGCTGTAATTGCGGAGACTGCATCCAGCAGCAGCGCCAGCACCCCCGGCGGCGGGCCCAGCGGGTTAATATTGGCGCTGAAATCCAGGAAGCCGCCGCTATTCTCCCCGTATAGCTCGGCCGCTGTCAACAGATCGCCGCCGTGTCCGTATTTTTCAAGCATGAGTACACTCCCTTTACGCTCAATCATTACTTCATTAATTTAATTGAACTACACTTATTTGAGTAGCAGATCAGCCGCTGCAATAATCCTGCCCATAATACAACATTCTCCGCATAATCCCGGCAATAATCCAGAACTGTTGTATAAAAGGCAGCATTTCGTCCCCTCCAAGCGGTTTAGCAGGACAATTCTTGTATCGCATACAACAATCTGTCCGAAACTTAGCAATCCTTCACCCAATTATCGGCCTATTGCCGGAAGTACGTCAATGCTCTTACAGCAGCGCACAGGTGCGCCCGGCATGATGATCCCCGGCACTTATCAAGCGGAGAAATACCGGACGAAGCTGATTCAGCCGGGCAGAAGTCCGCTTACAGCCTCAGTGGTGGGGTAAACTGGCGACCCTTGCGTAACTCCGGCCGGATAAGTTAAACTTTCGATTTTGTGGAAATCTCTCTTTTAGTTTAGAATAAGTACAGCAGTTTACTATGGCCAAGCGGAGGAATCACTATGCTTTTTATCGATAACACCGGCATTACAGACGCATCGATCAATCTGGCAATTGAGGAATTTGCACTCAAAAACCTGCCGATGGACGAGAGCTATCTGCTCTTTTATATCAACAGCCCGTCGATTATTATCGGCAAGCATCAGAACACCATCGAAGAGATCAACCAGGAATATGTGAAGGACAACAATATCCAGGTCGTACGGCGGTTATCCGGCGGCGGCGCGGTCTATCATGATCTGGGCAATCTGAACTTCAGCTTCATTACCAAGGATGACGGACAGTCTTTCCATAACTTCCTCAAATTCACCCAGCCGGTGATTGATTATCTGCAGTCGATGGGGGTGAATGCCGAGCTGAGCGGACGCAACGATCTTCAGGTCGGGGAGCAGAAAATCTCCGGCAACGCCCAGTTCTCCACACGCGGACGCATGTTCAGCCACGGCACCCTGATGTTCGACCTTAATCTGGACGATGTGCAGGCTTCACTGAACGTAAATCCCGAGAAGTTCAAGTCGAAGAGCACCAAGTCCGTACGCAGCCGTGTCGCCAATATCAAAGAGCTGCTGGGCAACCCGGATATGACAATTGAACAGTTCCGCGAAGGCCTGCTGCGTTCCATCTTCGGCATGGAGGCGTCCGAGGTTCCCCAGTACAAGCTGACCATGGACGACTGGGTGCGGATTAATGAAATCTCCAAGGAGCATTACCAGAACTGGGACTGGAACTACGGCCTGTCGCCGAAGAGCAATGTGAAGCACACCCGCAAATTCCCGGCCGGTCTAGTGGATATCCGCATGGACATTGAGGATTCCATCATCCGCGAGATCAAAATCTACGGGGACTTCTTCGGCGTCGGCGATGTGGCGGACGTAGAGAACGCGCTGCGCGGTAAGCGTTATACGGAAGCCGAGGTGAGAGAGGCGCTGGCTGATCTGGACCTCAAGCATTACTTTGGCCGCATTGAGCCCGAGGACTTCATCGGTCTGGTATTTCTTGAGGAGTAGGGCTCTGCACCGCAGACACCACTCCGGCAAGCAGGTACTTATACAGTAAAAAGAACCCCGCTATCCTGCCGCATCCTGCGCAGCTGATCGTGGGGTTCTTGTCTTGCCGTCCATCTCTTATCTCGTTGTTCATCTCTTTAGCTGCTGCCCAGCTCTTGCTTGCCCTTTACACCAAAGAAGGCGTAAGCACAAAAACATAGACAACCAGCGCCAGCGTAAGCATTACGCATACCTTCTCTACCGCATTGCCTTTCTTCGTGCCGGTGCTCATCAGCTTCAGCCGCAGCTTGACCGGCAGCGGGGGCAGCGGCGTAATTCCGCGCTGGGTCAGGGAATCGGCCAGCAGATGCAGGCCGTAGGACATACTCCCGGCAATCCAGAGACTGCCGCCGTCATCCATGCCCTTTGATACAAAATACAGCAGCGCCCCCCAGCCGGCCACAGCATACAGCGTATGCGTGATTCCCCGGTGCGGGACAACGGAAGCTACGACCAGCACACAGGCGGCAATATAGTTCCATGGATCATAGGCATCGGCAAAAGCAAACAGCGCCAGCGCAATCAGCAGCATCACCAGATGCCTCAGCCTGCGGCCCGGCAGGAAAGACACACTGCCGACCAGCAGAGCCAGGGCAATATTCCACGGCGGAGCAGCGATTCCGGCAAAATAAAGATAAATAGCTGCCCCGATCAGGGATACCTGCAGGATACGCAGCAGAAACTCGGGAACTGCCTTGCGTACCAGCAGTGAATTCGGCTCGTCGATATCGGGCAGCAGCGAGCTGACCACCGCAACGGCGACGGCCGGAAGAGTGATTTCAAGCCCAAGCAAACTCATGGCGGACAAGGTAACCCCGGTGCTGATAACTAAATGGGATTTGCCCATCATGGTGAATCCGCTCCTTCATATGAGAGTATAATGATTCTGGATGCCCGAAATAAGAACAAGTGTGCGGTTATCGAAGTATACCAAGGCTTTCCTTTTTTGTCCAGCGGATAACGGGCTACAGGCCTCCTGCATCCCGTGCGGACACGGCCGCTACGCAGTTTCGGCTTGTCCTGCCCCCTGATTTAGGATACAATTTGGACAACTCATACGGCCCTGAAAGGATGACACTCTGTGAACCGCTCCCGAATCGCCGATCTAAGTCTGCTGCTGGTGGCGATGATGTGGGGATGTACGTTTCTTATTGTGCAATCTGCCGTCCGGGTACTGCCGCCGCTTGCCTTCAACAGCATCCGGTTTACAGGCGCCGCCCTGCTGCTTGCACTAATTACCGCCGTCTTCTACCGTCAGGAATGGAAGAAGCTAAGCTTACGTATGGTTCTGCATGCTCTGCTGCTGGGCCTGCTGCTCTTCCTGGGCTATGGCTTCCAGACCATGGGACTGCTGTACACCACCACCTCCAATACAGGGTTCATTACCGGACTGTCGGTGGTACTTGTACCTTTCCTGTCTCTGGCGCTGCTGAAGCATGCCATATCCCGTTACACCTGGTTCAGTGCCGGCCTCGCAGCAGTTGGCCTGTATCTGCTGACCTTCACCGGCTCTACGTTCTCCCTTAATAAGGGCGATGGCCTGATCCTGCTCTGCGCTGCCTTCTTTGCGCTGCAGATCGTGTATACCGGCATATATGCGCCGCGTTATCCGGCCTTGCCGCTGGCCGCGCTACAGCTTGCCTTTGTGGGCCTGTTCAGCGTCCTGGCCTCCCTTCTGGTGGATGGCCCCGCCCCGCTTATGCACAGCGGGGAGCTGCTCGCGAAGCCGGAAGTGCTCTGGGCCATGCTAATCTCCATCGGCCCGACCAGCGCCTTCGCCTTCTGGATTCAGACCGCCTGCCAGAAATATACCACCCCGTCCCGGGTGGCGATTATTTATGCCACAGAGCCGGTATTCGCTGCAGTAACAGGCCTGCTCTTCGGCGGAGAGACACTCGGCCTGTCCGCTGCGCTAGGCTGTGGATGCATTCTTGCCGCCATGCTGATGGCGGAGCTGAGTCCTGATCCGGCGCGGACGCAGGCGGAGGGCTAGCAGCATTTTATAGTTACATGCTTCAGACAAAAAGTCGTGCTTCCGTTCCCTTCTTATAGAAGATTCCGCGGAAAGCCGGACTAAACCAACCTTTTAGGAGAGAACCCAAATGTACAAATTGATTGCTATCGATATTGACGACACCCTGATTAATGACGACAAGGAAGTTACCCCTGCCACCCAAACCGCGCTGGAACAGGCTGTTGCCGCAGGCGTTGTGGTTACCCTCGCTACCGGACGCGCTTATGCTTCCGCCCAGGCGATTGCCCGCCAGACCGGACTGAATGTGCCGATCATCACTTATCAGGGGGCACTCGTTAAGAATCTGCTGGACGAAGAAGTGCTCTATGAGCGTTATGTCCCGCAGGATGCGGTGCGCAAGCTGTTCCAGTACTGTGTGGAGCATGACCTGCATCTGCAGACTTACATTGACGACAAGCTGTATGCCCGTGAGGAGAACCAGAAGCTGATCGATTATGCTGCCTTGAACAAGACCCAGTACTACATTGAGCCTAATTGGGAAGAGAAGCTGGTCCCGCAAAAAACACCTAAAATGCTCATCATCGACGATCCGGCCTTCCTGGATGAGCTGTCCCCGATCCTGCGCAACCTGCTCGGTGATTCGGTTCACATCACGAAGTCCAAGCCGCATTTCCTGGAAATCATGCACCACGAAGGCACCAAAGGTCTGGCGCTTGAATTCCTCGCTAAGCATTTCGGCTGCGAGCTGTCCGAGACCATCGCTGTCGGCGATTCCTGGAACGATCACGAGATGCTCGAAGCCGCCGGCCTCGGTGTCGCTATGGCGAATGCCATTCCTGCCCTGAAGGAAATTGCCGATTTCGTTACCCTCAGCAACAATGAGGACGGTGTGAAATTCGCCATCGATAAGTTCATTCTCGGTGCAGAATAACAGACATACCTCCCTGAGCGGATATCTTATATGACAAAGGTGGCTTACCGCTGGTTCAGTTTATTGAACCGCTGTAAGCCACCTTTTATATAATTCAATAAGAAAGGAAGGTCATCCATGGAAGAAGTATCTGCTGCGGACCAGCTCGAATCCATTAAATCCTGGCAATCGACCATCAAAAAACTTGAAAATGCCTTTGCGCAAATGACTCAAAAGGGCACAAACATTACGCTGGTAAAGAAACGGCTCAATGCTTCACGCATCGGCTTAGCGGTTCTGGAGAACGTCTGGAATCAAAAACCTCATCAGTACTTCAATGAAGATATAGCAGAAGCCCGCAAAGTTCTAATTGAAATAACCCCATCTGTTGAACATAGTTACGCTAAATCCAAGGCCGGCAGTCCACAACAAACTCTTTTAGAAAGAAGACTCCAAGCCTTGAAGCTGGCTGTTCAAGCGATTGACGCTCTCTCTGCCAAGTAGCGCGTAGCGCATGCTGAAAGCCAAGAACATAGCTGAAGAAGACTATTATAACGTACCTGCTACAGCTGTCTCCTGCTTGAGGGGGGCCATTCCGCCGCTGCTCAAGCTCTCACCGCCCAAAGAAGAATATTGCCCTTCCTCCACAGCTTCCTGCTCCAGCTGGGAATTATACAGCTCGAAGTACCGTCCCTCTGCCGCCAGCAGCTCCTCATGTCCGCCCCGCTCCACAATCTCCCCGTTCTCCATCACCAGAATAATATCGGCATTCTGGATGGTTGAGAGGCGGTGGGCGATGACCAGCGTTGTTTTATCCTTCATCAGCTTGCGGATCGCCTGCTGGACCATTTTCTCCGACTCATTGTCGAGTGCCGCCGTAGCTTCATCCAGCAGCAGAATCGGCGCGTTCTTCAGCATCGCTCTGGCAATGGAGAGACGCTGTCTCTGCCCTCCGGACAATCTCGAACCATGCTCACCAATATCGGTGTGGATGCCTTCCGGCAGCTCCATCACGAAATCATAAGCGTTCGCCTGCCGCAGCGCTTCTATAATCTCTTCTTCCGTAGCGCCCGGTCTGCCGTTACCGATATTGTCACGGATGCTTCCGGTATACAGACCCGACTCCTGAGGCACATAGGCGAAATAACTTCTCAGCTGCTCAAGCTGCATCCCGGCAATCGCCTGATTATTAATTGAAATCTCACCTGCATCCGGTTTGTAGAAACCGAGCAGCAGCTTGAACAGTGTGGATTTACCGCCGCCGCTCGGACCCACCACGGCCATCTGCTTTCCGCGCGTTAACTCCAGATTAACCTTGCTTAGACTCTGCTTCTCACTCTCCGGATATCCGAACGACAGGTCTGCGAGCTGTAGCACATTGAAATCAGGCTGCTGCATCTGCTGTTCAGGCAATACCTCAACCTCGGGAGCAGCATCCATCACTTCAAAAATCCGCTCCGCCGCACCCAGCGACTGCTGCATGGAAGCGACCAGGCCCGGCAGTACCGAGAACGGCCCCACCAGATAATTCATCAATTGGATGAATGCAATCATCGCCCCGACCTCAAGTGATCCTTTGGCCACAAACCACCCGGCAATGACCAGCGCGAGCAGGAAGGTAAGGTTGCCCAGCACAGAGGAGATCGCCCCCGTTGCTCCTTCGATTCTCGCCTTCTTCTTCTCCCCGGAGGCAATGCTCTCACTATATTCTACATACTGCTTCTGCAGCCTGCGCTCAATCGAGAACGCTTTGAACACCATGCTGCTGCCCAGGATATCATTCAGAAAAGCTGTCGTTCTGCTCATATTCTCCTGTACCCGCACACTGTTGGCACGCATCGCATTGCCGAATATTTTGCCGGTCAGGAACAGCAGCGGCCCTACCGACAGACAGATCAACGCAAGCAGCCAGTTGATATAGATCAGATAAGCGAAGGAGGCCACCGCCAGCAGCGGATTGCGCAGCAGATCCATCATGACGTGCCCGCAGGCTTCGCCTACGGATTGATTATCGTTCGTGAACCGGGATAACAGATCACCCGAATGATTACGGTCAAAATAAGACTGCGGCAAAGCCAGCGTATGTCCCATCATGTCCTGGCGCAGCTCATTTCTGATTTTGGCCGATATATTAGTTTTGAGATACACACTTAGAAAAGTGTTGATTCCGGCGACCGTCAAGAATATAACTCCGAACCAGGCAAGGCCTGTAAAAGCCTCTACGTCCAGACGGACCGCCGCATCCGTAATCCGCGACAGGAACCAGGCCATCGTCAGATCAAGGACAATACTAAATAGGGTAACTAGCAGTAATATGCTATAAATCAGCTTATGTCTGAGCATGTATGTACTTAATCTGGCAAAAGCACCTTTCTTCTTCACATCATCATCTCCCTTTAGAATTCAACACCCCGCACCTTAGCGTACACTTTGCTGTCATGGAGTTCCCCGTCCGCCTCGCGTGTGCTCTTGCGCAGAATGCCGTCCAGCGTGAACCCGGCACGCTCGGCAACAGCAGCGCTTTTGACATTCCGCGCACTGCAGCGGATCTCAATCCGCTCCGCCCCAAGCTCTCTAATGGCAAAATCCGTAATTCCATGCACCGCTTCCGTAATATATCCGTTGCCTGCGCATGAGCTTCTGATCCAATATCCCGTCTCGAAACGGCGGCAATCCCAGTCGATATGATGCAGGCCGATGTTGCCTATGTATGTGCCGTCCGCCTTGCTGAAGATCAGCATATTCAGTGTCGAACGTTTCAGATATGCTACCCGCGACTCCCGGACATAGACCTCAGTCTCTTCTACCGCCGGCATGCTCTGGGCAAAAGGCATCCAAGGCTTCAGCTCGTTCAGACTCTCTCCGATCGCCTTATTCATTTCCGCACCGTCTCCCGGCCGCGCAGCCCGGACGAGCAGGCGCTCCGTTTCAAAGCTCTCCGGAATATCCAGCAGAATTGGAAGCAAATTCTCACTCATATCCATTTCATCCTCCACTATAATCGAATATCGTTATATTATAGTGCGTCCTCCTTTTCTTGGAAATAATGAAAAATACACATTAGTTGCGTGAACTACACACCACCTATGAGGTGGGTGCTTCTTGGTCAATAGAGCTAACGCTCCAAGTTTATCCAAGCTTGCTGGCTCGTCCCTAGCCCATTGTGCCATTTACATGGCTAGTTTCAGAAGATTGGCAGCCGCATTCCGATCTCGATCGTGCTCCTTATGGCACTCTGGACAAGACCATTCCCGTACAGCCAAATTCTTGACTTCTGCGTTTTTGTAGCCACAATAGGAACAGAGCTGACTGCTTGCATAGTTTGGAGGGGCAATGATCAACTGCCTATCATACCATTCCGCTTTGTAGGTCAGCAGTTCTCGGAAGAACCTCCAGGAGACTTCGGATATGGCCTTCGCTAACTTATGATTCTGCAGCATGTTCTTTACACGCAAGTCCTCCATCACGATTACTTGGTTTTCGTGGATCATTCGGGTGGACGTTTTGTGCAAGAAGTCTTTCCGCTGGTTTGCTATTTTTTCATGCAGCTTCGCCAATCGGAGTTTAGCCTTGGTTCGGTTGTAGCTTCCTTTTTTCTTTCGGGATACGCTTTTTTGCAGCATTATTAATCGTTGTTCCGATTTCCGCAGATGTTTCGGATTCGCAATCACTTCACCCTCTGAGGTCACCGCAAAGCTTTTCAGTCCTAAATCGACGCCAATTTTCTGGGCTGCTATAGGCAATGGCGTGTTTTCTGTTTCAACTCGGATGGACGCAAAGTATTTGCCGGATGGTGTTTTAGAGATAGTACAGGATTTGACCCGTCCTGAGAAAGGGCGGTGCATCCGGATTCGGATTCTGCTCTTTAGCTTGGGGATTTTAAGCATACCGCCTTCAATTGCTATCGTTCCTTTTTGATTGTTTGTTGTAAAGCGGTCTGTATGTGTTTTCTTGCTTTTGAATCGGGGGAAGCCCATAGTCTTCTTCTGAAAAAATTGTTTGTACGCTTGGTCCAGATGGAGCTGGGCATTGGCCAGGGCCAGGCTGTCGATTTCTCGGAGCCACGGGAATTCTTTCTTGTAACCCGCAGGTGTTGTATGGAGCATCGTCGCTGTGATGTGGTAATGTTTGATCTTATCCGATAACATTTTATTGTAGATAAAACGGACGGCCCCGAATAAGTTAGCAAAATAGTGCTGCTGCTCACGGTTAGGATAGATACGGTATGTATACGCTTTATAGATAAGCAAACGATGCACCCCATTTCCAAACATTCACAAAACAATTATAGCACATACGTTCTTATGATAGGCAAATTTTTTCCATATGCAAAGAAAGGCCGTAGTCATTCATCCCACCACTTTAGAAGTCAGGGAATTCTGACTACCTATTCTTAAATTTGGAAGGCGGGCTCATCGTTTATTTACTTTCCGCGCTTCGATGCCTTTAGTTTACAGAGCTTGCGGGAAAGCGCCCAGCGGCGGCAGGCGGATTCGCGGCTCGGTCTTGGGGCTGAAAAATGTAACTATTACACAGCAAAAAACCGCTCTTAAAGCCACGAACAAAGCTCTTCAGCAGCTCCGTTCAGTACTCACAGGCGGTTCCAGGTGGATTGAACTTGAAATGATTCCAATGGATGTTGTTCATAACTGCGGTGAATATTTGGACTTTCGGCTGCTGTTGTCAGTAGATTTCTTGATTGTTACCGCTTTTAGCGGTAGAAATCCGGTGACAAAGGCGGTCGCTGGCGCTCCTACAGTTCCAAAATCCCCTCCGTTATTCTCATCTGTTATTGTCTTCTTCAGTTCAATTTATAGAAGTTTAATATATTCAACTATAAAGGCTGATCTTGAAATACTTACGCATACTTAGCTTTCCTCAGAGATTGTTGCACGAAATACAACAATTCCTTCCTAATAGGGAGCGAAACCTAAAATTGTTGTATAAAAGGCAACATTTCCGCTCATCCAAGCGGTTTAAAGGGACAATTATTGTATTTCATACAACAATCTGTCCAATCATGTTGGTTTCTGGGGAGCCAAGTTGTAATACGTACAACAATTGCTAGTGTTGACCGGTTACTTGTTTTGGTTTTGATCAATAGTGCGGTTTATAGTAGTTGTTCTTTTTAGTAAATTGGCCGATAGTAGTTGCTCAGGCCGGTTTGCTTACTGTTAATGGTCCGGCCACTTAGTATTTAATCATTTAGTATTCAGTCACCTATCAGGCACTCCCTTAGCGCCACGGGTCTCTACCGCTGTATACAGCGCCAGAATTTCCGTAACGATCTCCGCCGAGTTAGTGGCGGCGAGCTCCAGATGAGACTTGAATAATCCGGCTGCTTCTGATCCGGCAATGTCGGAGATCGCACGGACAGCAAGGAACGGCACACTGAATTGGTAGGCGGTTTGCGCAATCGCCGCACCTTCCATATCTGTAGCCTTAGCCGCAGGGAAGCGGCTGAGGATCTCATCGGCCCGCTCCGGCCGGCTGATGAACGAATCCGCCGTAGTAATCAGTCCGGTGACGACTGCCTCCGCCCTGGAAGTGCGGGCAATCACCTGCTTCGCCGCAGCCAGCAGATCGCCCGCGACCGGATAACGGTCCGGCATCTGCGGCACCTGCCCATAGGCATAGCTGAATGCTGTTGCGTCCACATCGCTGTAGATCAGTTCCTCAGCGATGACCACATCGCCAACCTTAAGCTCCGGAGCCAAGCCACCGGCAGCGCCGGTATTAATAATGAGCTCACAGTGGAACCGCTCCAGCAGCAGCGTTGTAGTTACTGCCGCATTCACTTTGCCGATGCCGGACTGCAGCAGAACCACATCCAGCCCGTTCAGCCTGCCGGAATGAAGTCTCCCCACGCCTGCCTTCAGGCTACGCACATCTGTCATCCGTGACAGCAAGAGCGCTACTTCCTCTTCCATTGCGCCGATAATCGCAATACTCATGATGTTACAGCCCCCTGATCAATGATGTTCTGTTGACGCACACCGGACTCTGCCTGCTCTTTTTGTCCGCTATCGTCCATGTTCACTTTCCAGCCTGCTTCGTCCACATGCCTACTCCTGCAGCATCGTTTGTCTGTGCTACTTCCCCGGTATCTAACGCCCGCCCCGGCCCTCCGGAGGAATCCCGGCGCCAGCTGCCGACGAACCGCTCCAGCTCAACGGCCGCATCCGCAATCCGCGCGGCAGTAATCCTGCCGTGCATCCTGTGAATGGAGGCCTCCGGCACCGCCGCCCGTTCTCCCAGCTCCAGCAGATCGCCCGGAGTCAGGAAGTCCAGCCCCATATCCGCCAGACTGGCTGGCAGGCCGATCTGCCGGTAGAACGGAAGCAGTTCTTCTATCTCCGCGAAGTTCTCTTCCAGCGCAAGCTGAACCAGCACACCGTAAGCCACCTTGCTGCCATGCAGCAGGCTGTGGGCCTCCGGTATGGCCGTAAGCGCATCGTGGACGGAGTGCGCACCGGCGGTGCGGCCGTAATCTTCACCGAAGCCGCCGACCAGTCCGCCCACCATGATTATCGTTTCTACCGTCCGGGTCAACGCATCATCCAGCACTCCCGCCGAGACGGCCGCGAGTGCTGCTGCGCTGTACTCCAGCAGGTGATCACGGCATTTGCGCGCCGTGGACCAGGCCAGCTCCACTTCAACCGGAGGCGCAGGCAGATGACGGATGATGGCGTCAGCCTCATACCATTTGGCCAGCGTATCGCCAATGCCGGCTGCCAGCAGCTCCGGCGGTGAAGCGGCGATGACGGCCGGATCAAGCAGCACCAGCGCGTTGCTGCGCGGGAACACATCGAAGCGGATGTAAGCGCCATGAGCATCGTACATCACACTCAGTGAGGACCAGGCGGCGCAGGTAGCGGCCAGCGTCGGCAGAATAACCGCCGGCAGATTCAGCTTGGCTGCAGCAGATTTCACCACATCCGTGATCTTTCCGCCGCCTACGGCAATAATCGCCTGCAGCTGATGCTCGGCCGCATAACCGGCTATGGCATCACGCTCCCCGTAGGTGCATTCTCCGCCGTAGACATGATAATGGATCTCCGTTCCGTCAAGCTGCGGCCAATACCGCCCGGCCGCCGCCCAGGACTTCACACCGCGCACCACCAGTACCCGCTCAATTCCCCGTCTGCGCAAATGCTCCTCCAGGTCATTCCAGCTGCCCTCCCGGCAGACGAATTCCTGCGGTGCCGCGCGCACAATAAGACGTTCCGCCATAATGGTCCCTCCTTAAAAGTTGTGTAAGCCTACGCTCAGCCTAAAAACCGCCTCAGCCTCAGCCTCATTCCTAGTCCCGCCGCGCCTTACGAGCCAAACGGTTCCCCGCAGACTGAATACCCTGAACGAAGATAATCAGAATGGCTACGGTAACGATCATGACGAAGGTGTCGAACCGCTGGTAGCCATACGAGATCGCCAAATCACCGATTCCGCCGCCCCCGACCGTTCCCGCCATTGCTGTGGCCCCGACGAGTCCGATCATCGCCGTGGTCATCGTCAGGATTAGCGACCCGAACGCCTCCGGCAGCAGGAAATGCCAGATCACCTGAAACGTAGTCGCTCCCATCGCTTCCGCAGCCTCCAGAATCCCCGGGCTAACCTCAAGCAGAGAGTTCTCGACCAGGCGTCCAATATAAGGCGCTATGTATACAACAAGCGGTACAATCGCGGCGCTGGTACCAATCGAGGTGTGCACAAGCAGCCGCGTGAAGGGAATAATGGCTACGAGCAGAATGATGAATGGCAGCGAACGGACAATATTAATGATCGGATTAAGCACCGAATAGATAATTCTGTTAGGCAGAACACCGCCCGGACGTGTAATAACAAGGATGATGCCGATAGGAATCCCCAGCAGCGCTCCAAAAAACAACGAAACCCCAACCATAACCACCGTTTCCCTCAGTGCCTGAAACAGCTGCTCCGAGGTAATCACTGTATCCAGCATTAAACCTCCACCTCCTGAATCTCCACACCCTGGCTGACGATAAAAGCCGCCGCCTGATCGATCACTGTATGCTCGCCGTTCAGCTGCAGAATCATTGTCCCCAGCGTTGTCTGCTGGATTTCCGTCATGTTGGCGAACAGAATATTCGCATTGATTTCGAATCTGCGGATCAGGCTGTTGATAATCGGCTCCGAGGCTGTGCCTCCAACGAACTTCAGCCGGAACAGCCGCCGCCCCGGTTCGGCCTTCAGCGTGTTCAGCACACTTTGCGGCACACTGTTATGAATAACCGTCTGCACGAAGCTCTGCGTAGTGGGGTGATGCGGACTGCCGAACACATCCAGTACTTTGCCCTGCTCGATGATCTCCCCCTGCTCCATCACGGCAACCTTGTTGCAGATCTGCTGGATGACAGCCATTTCATGCGTAATGATCATGATGGTGATGTTGTACTCTTTATTTATTTTTTTGAGCAGCTCCAGAATGGATTTGGTCGTCTGCGGATCAAGTGCCGAGGTCGCTTCATCACATAGCAGGATCGACGGGTTAGTAGCCAGTGCCCGGGCAATGCCCACCCGCTGCTTCTGGCCGCCGGACAGCTCCTTGGGATAACTCTTCGCCTTATCCTCCAGCCCGGTGAATTTCAGCAGCTCGGTGACCCGGTCCTGAATCTCCTTTTTGCTGCGTTTCAGCAGCACCAGCGGAATCGCGATATTGTCGAATACAGTCTTAGATTCCAGCAGGTTGAAATGCTGAAAAATCATGCCGATCTTCTTCTTGGCCGCGCGCAGCTGCGCCGGATTGTACTCCGCCAGCGGCTCACCTTCCACGAGCACCTCTCCGCCTGTCGGCCGCTCCAGATAGTTGACCAGCCGGATCAGGGTGCTTTTGCCTGCTCCGCTGTAGCCGATGACGCCGTAAATATCACCCTTGTCCACATGCAGGCTTACCCCGCGCAAAGCTTCAATGGATTGGCCCTTCCGTTCAAACGTCTTATAAATATCTCTTAGCTCAATCATACTGAGCTGCCCCCCTCAGGTCCGTGACCACCGTCTGCTTGAAAATACCTGCCGCGTCTATCCGGTCTACCGCTTCGTTCAGCCTGTCCTCGCTGTTCACCAGGCTAAGCCGCACATACTGCCGTCCTTGTTCTCCGAAGCCTTCCCCCTGCGCCACAGCCACCTGCGCTTCATCCAGCAGCCGCTGGGCGAAGGTTTCCGCTGTATAGCCTGAAGGCACTTTGAACCACGCGAAGAAGGTGCCCTGCGGAGCCGGAACCTCCCAGCCGATGCCCCGCAGTCTCTCTACCAGCACATCGCGCCGCCGCTGATACAGGCTTCCCAGCTGCCTCACCGCATCCTGCGGTCCGAGCAGAGCCGCCGCTGCCGCATCCTGCACTGCACCGAACACGGTGCTGTACGCCTGCGTATGATAATGCTTCAAGGCAGCAATGATCGAAGCGTTGCCGGCGGCGAAGCCGAACCTCCAGCCTGCCATGTTGTAGGTTTTGGACACAGTATAGGTTTCAATTCCATAGGCTTTGCCGTCCGCATGCTGAAGCAGGCTAAGCGGCTTGTGGCCGTCGAAGCCGAACGCGCCATAGGCAAAATCATTCAGCACCGGGAACTTATAGCGGGCGGCCAGCTCCAGCGTCCGTTCCCAGAATTCCCCCGTAGCCACCGCCCCGGTCGGATTATTGGGATAGTTCAGCATCAGCAGCTTCACCTGCCGGAGGATCTCTTCAGGAACACGCCCGTAATCCGGCAGGTAGCCGTCCTCTTCATAGACAGGAAGGGTATGAACCCGGGCTCCCGCCAGCTGGGCAGCGGCATGATAGGCCGGATAAGCCGGATCGGCGGTAAGCATCAGATCCCCCGGATTCAGCAGACTCTGAGGAATGCCGACCACCCCAATGCCCGAGCCAGTGAACACAGCGATCTCATGCTCCGGGTCAAGCTCAACGCCATACTCCCTTTTATAGAAGACGGCGATGGCTTCAAGTGTGCTTTTTTTACCGTAAAACGGCGGGTAGCCCTGATTCTCCGCTTTATCGATTGCCGCTTTCAGGGCATCAATTATGGGCTGCGGCGTGGGCTGATCCGGGTTGCCGCTGGCCAGATCGATCACGTCTATCCCTTTGCTGCGGTAATCGGCGATTCTTGCTTTCAGCGCGTTGAAGTAATTCCCGGACAACTCTTTTACAACATTAGCGGGTTCAAAATCCATATCACTTACACCTCTTCACAAGATCTCTGAGACTTCAAGCTTCAGGCTGGAATATACAAAGGCGATCTGCCACTTCTCCCATACAGGGAAATGACAGATCACCAGGCAGCGCTATAATGGTTTGTTATTTCGTAAAGTAGTCCGGCAGCTTGTAGCCTTCATAATCCGGATTCGACGTGATGTACTCCTGGAACTCAGCAGAATGGTAGCCTTCGATGATATCTTTTACAAATTGGGCATCCTTGTTCTTGCTGTCGACCGCCACGATATTCGTGAACGGGTCCGTCATGTTCTCCAGCTGCAATGCCGTGGTCAGCTTAATATTGTTAGAAACGGCGAAGTTCCCCTGAATAGCAGCGTAATCCACATCCTCCAGTGCGCGCGGGCCCTGGGCCGGCTCAGTAGCGATGAACTTCAGATTGTGGGGATTGGATGTAATATCAGCCAGCGAAGTCTGCAGCGGATCAATATCATCCTTCAGTGTAATCCAGCCCACATCCTTCAGGACGTTAAGCGCGCGGAGCATATTCACCGGTTCGTTCGGCAGGTTGACCTGATCGCCGTCGCTGACTTCATCCAGGCTGGTGTGTTTTTTGGAATAGAGGCCCATCGGCGGAGTAGGAACCTTCACCACACCTACCAGGTCGATTTTCTCACGCTCATTGATAGATTCGAGGTACAGGGAATGCTGGAAGACATTAGCGTCAATCTCGTCATTCGCTACAGCCACATTGGGCTGGATGCCATCGGTGAATTCTTTATAACTAATGGTGTAGCCCTTGCTCTCCAGGTAGGGTGCAACACCTTTCTTGAACTGGTCACTGTAGGGTCCGGGATTGAAGCTGATGCGCAGTGTCTTCTTCTCTTGTCCGGAGGAATTACTGCCTGATCCGGCAGCATCACTGTTATTACCGCAGCCTGCGATAACCAAAGTGGTGGCAATGACTAACAGCGCGGAATGAATCCATTTTTTCTTCAACATGTAATTTCTCCCCCAATGTATATATTTCTGTAGAAACCCAAGCCAGACGATCCGGCAACAACAACCGACAATTAAACCTAGTAAAATCATCAGAATTAAGTTGATTCATATGTTACAATGCATTAATATTCATGTCAACACATTTTAATTAAGATGATTGGATTAATCGGCTTTGTCTATTTACATCTTTTATACGTTGTGATAGTTTGATATGAAAAGCTTGAAAGGAAGAGGAATAACATGGCGAAGGTTGAAAGTTTCCAATTGGATCATACGAAGGTAAAGGCCCCTTATGTGCGGGTTGCAGGTACGGAGAAGAATGAGAAAGGCAGCACCATCCAGAAATATGATTTGCGCTTCCTGCAGCCGAATGCGGATGCATTGCCTACTGCCGCTGTCCACACCCTGGAGCATTTGCTGGCCACTTATTTGCGTGATGAGCTGGAGGGCATTATTGATATCTCCCCGATGGGCTGCCGGACCGGCTTCTATCTGATTATCTGGGATGAGCACAACCCTGCCGATGTTGCTGCCGCGCTGACCAAGGTTCTGCATAAAGTACTGGATACAGAGGTTGTTCCTGCGGTCTCTGCACTGGAATGCGGCAACTATAGAGACCATTCCTTATTCAGCGCACAAGAGTACGCCAGACAGGTCCTGGATGCCGGCATCAGCGATGATCCCTTCAGAAGCTAGAGTGAGAGGAAGCCTGCTGCCATGCTAAACATCGATTTTACGGGAAAAACGCTGGTAGTCACCGGGGGGCTGACCGGAATCGGCAAAGGCATTGCCGATTTATTCCTGCAGGCTGGCGCGAATGTCGTGATTGGCGATATCGCCTGTAAGCCTGGCGTGGAACAGATCCATGAGCGGCTGGTACAGATCCGCATCGATGTCACGTCAAGTGAGGATGCCGCGCGGCTGGTTGAATGTGCGGTGGATTCTTTTGGCCGGATCGACTTTCTGGTGAACAACAGCGGGACATCGACGATGGACTTTGCCGTTGACATCAAGGAGGAAGACTGGGATAAGGTAATGGATATCAACGCTAAGGGCGTATATCTGGTCTCCCAGGCCGGGGCGCGCCAGATGCTCCGCCAGGGCGGAGGCGGCCGGATCATCAATATTGCCTCACAGGCGGGCAAGAACGGCTACCGCTGCATGGGCAATTATGTAGCCTCCAAGCATGCGGTCCTTGGTTTCACCAAGGTCATGGCGCTGGAGCTGGCCCGGGAGCAGATTCTCGTGAACGCGGTCTGCCCGGGGATCGTCGAGACGGACATGAAGAAGCGCGAGCGTGTGGAAGGTGCTGCCCTGCGCGGAATGACACCGGAGGACATTCTCGCCGAGGACCGCTCGCAGGTCCCGCTCGGCCGGACGGCTGAGCCGGAGGATGTAGCTAACGTAGTGCTGTTCCTCGCCAGCCCGCTCGCCTCCTACATGACCGGCCAGGCGATCAATGTCACCGGCGGCATGACGATGAACTAACGCAAGCCCCCCATAAAGCGGGGCCTCTCATGGACCCTGATAACTTTTCAAATTTATTATTCCAATAAAGGGACTTCACCTGCGGCAGGCGCCGCCGGGTGAAGTCCCTTTTTAACAGATTCGCCGTATGAAATTGAATTTCTACCTTCTATTTCTCCCAAAGCTCAATCAGCCGCCCGTCAGGATCTTTAATCCACACAAACTTGCCGTATTCGCTGCTCTCTTGTTCCTTGGCAAGCGGTACAGCCATTTGTTCCAAGTGCTTAAGAGTCTCGTTCAGATCATGTACCTGGAAATTCAACATCACCTGTTGTTCGGCCGGAAAGTAGCTGTCATCCTCCGCAAAGAAAGAAAAGATCGTCTCATTCCCGGATTGGGGCTTAATCACAGTCCCATTCCAGTTGTCGATTTCAAGCTTCAGCACATCACTGTACCATTTTTTTACAGCCTCAAGATTATTAGTTCTCCAGAATATTCCTCCGAAACCTTGTATCATCGCATCCGACTCCTCTCTATCCTCACAAGGCCAGCTGGCCGGTTACGTTAGATATTCGAGTTCTGAAGCGGAGTTCCTTCTGACTAAGCATTAAATAAAGTCTATCTGAATTTGCGGAGGCTGCGTAAGAATGAACGTTGAGGTGCGCCGCGAATGCTTCCGTCCGCCGACCACCACCTCATTTTCATCATACCCGTTCACACGCCCTCCGCCTGTCATCTTCCCCTCTGTTATCACCAGAACATAGCTGCCGAAAAAAATAGCATTATCCAGGTCAACATCATGCTGCAGCGTTCTTATGTTCATCCGCGTTCACTCCAGATCCGCTGTTAACCGCACGATCGTTTCATTCTCCAGACAGAACTGATAGGTTCCGATAATTTCTTTGCCTGGAAAATCGCCTTTAAATAACACACGCATATCTATCACATTATGTTTGGAAGTGTAGCTGATCATCTCTGTGCGGGTGTTCATTTTAACGAAATAAGTCACGAAGTAGTCCTCAATTTCCGCTCTGCTGGTGAGATCACTCCCGATGGACTCTTCCTTAATGACCGCACGATCCGAGAAGGTATTCATATAGGCCTCGACGTCGTGTGCATTGGAAGCATCCATATAATCAATAATAACCTGTGGTATTGATGGTTCATTTTGACTCATCAGTATACTCACTCCTGTCGTCATCTGCGCTGCCAGCCCGGCTACCGGCCAAGCTCATAAGTCCACTATACGCCCTGTAACAGGACTACATTATGTCATATTAGGCAGGAGTCATATTCTAATATGACATAATGCCGTCTAATTAGGAGTGCTATATTGGGCAGACGATATACTAACTTGCCATAAGGGAGAAGTGGAATAGATATGAATATTAACGAGGCGGCATTACGTTCCGCTCAAATCAGACAGCTCTATCATCAATTGGAACGACAGCATCATGATAAGGAGTGGACAGTCGAAGAGGATGCACTGGCCTTCCTGACTGATGCCGGATTGGTGGGCCGTCTGACCATGTCACAGCAGGGGCGCTGGCTGGCTCAAGGAGATACTGCAGCTGAACTGGAGCATAAGCTTGGTGAATGTGCGTGGTGGCTGATGGTTTTGGCTGAACGGATGAATATTGACTTCGCTGCAGCGCTGGATACCTTCTTATCCAAAACAGAGAAGCTGCTTGGGCAAGAATAATTAGGTTGTATGTAAAGAAGCTCCGGGGTAACCGGAGCTTCTTTGTTTGTATATACGCGGATCGTTCATGCTGAAGTCACCCGCTGATCCGGCGCTTCAAGACTCCTCACGATACAGCGGAACCCTCATCCCGGTAACGGCAAGGGTGACCTTCTCCGGCAGAATATAATCCTTCTCCAGATTCACATCATGGGACATATGCGTATATACCGCGCGGCGCGGCTGCACAATTTCAAGCAGGTCTGCCGCCTCCGTCATGTCATATACAGAACGGGTGGACAATTCTGCCGCCTCGTAATAAAAGCTGGTTCCCAGCACCAATAAGTCTGCTCCGTGCATATGCTTCGTTTCCTCCGGTGTGAGGGAGATGGAGTCCGGGCAATAAATCCAGACATAGCCGTTCTTCTCCAGCCGGAAGGCGTAGGAGTAGCCGTTCTTACCGTGGTTGACCCGCCAAGTGCTGATCTGCCAGCCGTCCAGTGTAATGCCGTCATCGCAGGGAATCATGTCAATATGCGCGCTTAGCCACGGGTATTGGCGCAGGATCACGGGGATCACCTCCGCCGGAGCGTAGAGTTCCCCCCTGAAGCCCATCCAGCGGCAGCTGTCCGCCCATTCCGGCAATCCGCCGATATGGTCAAAGTGCGCATGCGTCACTAGCAGCCGCTGCATACTGCGGTGCCCCAGCAGCTCCATCTGCTTGCGCCAGTCCGGTCCGCAGTCAATCGTCAGAAAGCCGCTGCCGTTATCTATAAAGACAGAAGAACGCAGCCGGTTATTACGGCCGCTCGTTCTTGCTTCCGTGCAGGTTTCACAGTCGCAATAGACCCGGGGTACGCCCATGGCATCCCCTGTCCCCCCAAAAATCAATGTATCCATAAGCCCGCCCTCCTTCATTGTGCAATATTTCAGAGTGTCTCAATCTGTATATTATAAAACAGCAGCAGTCCCTTTGCATCCTGCATTCCGAATCCCGCGCTCCCCCGCCCGCAACACGAAGACGAACAAAATCACCCTAACGGGTGAATCAAATCGGCGCTTATGCAGCCCGCGCGGCCTGTGCAGCTTATGTAGATTATAGGCCACTCACTTCCGGCGGATTCAGGGGCACTAATGCTCTTCATTCCCTCCTGCTGCCCACTTCCGGCGGATTCAGAGGCACTTTGCTCCTCATTTCCTCATACCGTCCACTTCCAGCGGAATCAGAGGGATTTATCCCTTTAATTTCCTCATACCGTCCACTTCCAGCGGAATCAGAGGGATTTATCCCTTTAATTTCCTCATACCGTCCACTTCCAGCGGAATCAGAGGGATTTATCCCTTTAATTTCCCCATACCGTCCACTTCCAGCGGAATCAGAGGGATTTATCCCTTTAATTTCCCCATACCGTCCACTTTCAGCGGAATCAGAGGGATTTATCCCTTTAATTTCCTCATACCGTCCACTTTCAGCGGTATCAGAGGGATTCCTATACAAAAACAAAGAGCCGTCCGGCAGCATCCAGCCGCAGAACAGCTCTCCTAATCGCCCGCATCTCACCGCAAGCGTGAATCACGCATTATGCCATTTCCTCTAAGCATCATCCGTCAGACTGAATCCTCCAGAACCCCAACTAAATCCCGGCCAGCACCTGATACCAGATTCCACGCTTGGAATAGAGGGTCGTACGGACTTCTTCCCAGCCGCCAAGGTAGCTGATATCGAACAGTCCCGCTGGAACCGGATACTGGCTCTCATGCTCCGCGTAGACCCGCTCGTTCACCGGACGGAAGCCGAATTTGGCGAAGACCTCCTGCGCCTCCGGTGTGGTCAGATAATCCACCAGCGCCTCTGACGCCTCGCGGGTTCCATGCTCATCCGCATATTTGTCCACCACCGCAGCGGGGTTCTCGATCAGGATTGTATTCTCCGGGATGATCACCTCATACTTCACCCCTTGGGCTATCCGCGCCAGTAGCTCATTCTCATAAGTGACGATTACATCGCCTACCCCGTATTCGAAAGCCGCCATCGAAGCGCGTCCGCTTTTATCCAGAGACTCCACGTTGGCGTGTATGCTCTCCAGAAAAGCTTTCGCGACAGCAGGGTCTTTCGCCCCCTCCTGCTCCTCAGACAGCTTCAGACCCGCCCCGTAGATCGCATTGATGTCCCACTGCGCACCGCCGGAGGTCTTCGGATTCGGATAGAGCACCTTCACACCCGGCTTCGCCAGATCAGCAAAATCATGAATGCCCTTGGGGTTGCCTTCCCGTGTACCCAGGGCCACAACCGAACGCGTGACCATTCCGGCCTCGCCGCGTTCCTTCCAGCTCTTGTCCACTAGGCCCGCTTTGACCAGCTTCTCAACATCGCCTTCCATCGCCAGCAGGGTGACATCCGCCTCGAATCCGCCGGCAATCGCCCGCGCCTGGGTTCCGGAAGCCTCATAGGATTCCTGGAATACAATTTTTTGGCCGGTCTTGGCCTGCCATTCCTCCGCGAACAAGGGCAGAATTTCGCCCATCGCATCCTTCGCTACACTGTAAGCCCCGACTACCAGGGTCAAGTCCCCCTGCTGCGCCGCAGCAGCTGTTGAACCTTCCTGTTCATTTCCGCAGCCGGCGGCGGTCAATGTGAGCACCGCCAGCATTAAGACAGCCAGCCAGCCGTGCAGTTGTCTGCTCCTTCTGAAAAGCCTCATACCGGCGACACATCCTACATCTTATATTTTTAAATATTTCTAAATAAATACAGGCATCGGATCTTCCTTCAGCCCATTCTCCTGAATCCAGCTGTGTTCATCGTTGAACAGGTAGGCGCGGTGCACAAGCACAGAAATTTTCTGACCCGGAGTCAGCGTTTCCTTCTCCAGTGACCGGTACGTTACCAGCTTGTGCCCGTTCACCTCAACCTCCACCAGCCATTCGCTGCCGCGGAAATGCAGATGCTTCACGATGCCCTGCTCGGTGGCCGAAGCCATTTTGAATTCATGCAGGTGGCCCACCTCGATATACTCGGGACGGATCAGCGCCTTGGTCAGCTTGCCGCCGCCTGCCCCTTTGAAGCCCTTCAGCTCGGAGGCACTCTCAATCAGCGTCGATTCCCCGATAAAGGTCGCCACGAACGGTGTCTTCGGCTCCTTGTAGATATCCCACGGCGTACCCTTTTGCTCCAGGCGGCCCTGGTTAATGATCATAATCTCATCCGCCACCTCAATCGCTTCATCCTGGTCATGGGTAACGAAGATCGAGGTAATGCCGACACGCTCAATCAGCTCCCGCAGCCAGGAACGCAGCTCCTGGCGGATCTTCGCATCAATCGCCGCGAACGGCTCATCCAGCAGCAGCAGCTGCGGCTCAGGGGCAAGCGCCCGGGCAAAAGCCACACGCTGGCGCTGTCCGCCGGACAGCTGATGCGGATACCGCTTCTCGAAGCCCTTCAGTCCGGTAAGCTCCACCAGCTCGGCTACGCGGTCACGGATGGCATTTTTCGAACTCTTTTTCACCTTCAGCCCAAAGGCAATATTCTCAAACACGGTCATGTGCTTGAACAGTGCATAGTTCTGGAACACGAAGCCGATCTCACGCTCCTGGGGCGGTAAGTTATTCACGGTCTTGCCATGGAAAATAATCTCCCCGCTGTCCGGTGTCTCCAGTCCCGCCAGCATGCGCAGGATGGAGGTTTTGCCGCCTCCGCTTGGGCCGAGCAGCCCGATCAGATGACCTTTGGTAATCCCGAAATTGACGTCCTTCACGGCGTGGAAATCTCCAAAATGCTTATTAAGTCCCCGGACCTCTACATGCATAACTAGTGCACACCCTTTCTTCTCTTGCTCCATTCCATCAATAGCAGCAGACCCGCGGAGAATGCGGCCAGCACCAGCGCTATACCGCCCGCAGCCGTAACATTGAAATTCTCGACATCCTGATAGACCAGCGTGGTCGCGGTCTGCGTTTTGTTCATAATATTGCCGGATACAACGAGCACCGCACCGAATTCACCCAGCGAACGGGCCACCGTCAGAATCACTCCATAGATCACGGCCCAGCGGATCGAAGGCCAGGTTACTTTCCAGAAGGTCGTCCAGCCATATGCACCAAGCGTCGAAGCCGCTTCCTCCTGCTGGGAGCCAATCTCCTGCAGCACCGGCATCACCTCACGCACCATCAGCGGGAAGGTCACGAACAATGTGGCAATGACCATTCCGGGAAAAGCATACACAATCTTCACTCCGATTTGTTCAAACAGCGCACCCAGCGCACTGTCCGGCCCCAGCAGCAGGACGATCATCAGACCACCGATCACCGGCGATACCGCATAAGGCAGGTCAACGATGCTGTTCAGCAGGCTTTTCAGGCGCCGTCCCAGCCAGTTCGCCCGCACCAGATACAAAGCCATCATGATGCCAAACAGCGTATTCAGCAGCGTGACTACGACCACCACGAATCCGGTCATCATCAGCGCGTGCAGCGCCTCCGGCCGGGTCAGGGCATTCCAGAAGCCGCCCCAGCCTTCGCTGAAGGCACCGATCGTCATTTTACCCAGCGGCGCGGCAATCAGCAGGAAGAATACGAGATACGTCAGTGTAATCCAGAGTCTTCTCATGATCTTCTCCCCCGCATCTGCAGCAGACTAATCAGCCAGAGAATAAGAAAGGACAAGGTCAGGAGAATGATGGAGACCGCTGCGGCCCCCACCGGATTATCACTCTCAACTTCGCCGAAAATAAATACCGAAGACACCAGCGTCCGCCCAGGAATATTGCCCGCTACCAGCACAACCGCTCCGAATTCAGCGAGCGCCCGGGAGAAGGCCAGCATCCCGCCGCCAATCATACCCGGTGACATCGACGGCAGAATGACCTGCAGGAAGACCCGGCTGGGCTTAGCCCCCATCGTATACGCCGCCTCTTCTTCAGAAGCGTCCAGCTCCTCCAGCAGCGGCTGCACCGCCCGGATCACGAAGGGAAAAGTGACGAAGACCATGGCAATGACAATTGCCGGCTGATGAAAAACAATCTCAAACCCCATTGACTCCGCCAAACCGCCGATCAGGCTCCCTGGACCCAGCAGCAAAAGGATCATTAGGCCTCCAACGGCAGTAGGCAGGGCAAACGGGAGATCAACCAGGCTGTTCAGCAGCGCTTTGCCGGGAAATTTATAGCGTATAAGCACCCAGGCAATCATCGTCCCCAGCAGCACATTAATGAGGGTGGCGATAACTGCCAGCTTAAGCGTCAGTAAAACCGACTTCCAGGCAATCGGATCCATAATACTCTCGACAAAACTGCCAATACCGAGCGAGAATGAATTGTAATAGACACCGAGTATCGGCAGCACGATCAGCACTACAAAATAAAGTAAAATAGTTGTACGGAATCCCCAGGTCCAGCCTTTGTGTCTAATCAACGAATTCAATGGTTAAGCCTCCCACCTCCGGCTATCCGGTCGGTATACTCGCCTTTAAAGCTGTAATTATTCCTATTAATATACTTGGTTTAAAGTTATCACTACTTTACCAAAGACCGCTTGCTGCCGTCAATTACTTTCGTAGCTTTTGGGTTAAAGTATATATAACATTCATTTTGCCTATGTAAGAGAGGGGAGTTCATTATGCTTCATACTATGGAGATCAGCACCAGCAAACGGGATGAGTTACGGGATATCACCCGCGAGGTCCAAGCTTATGTGAAGAAAAGCGCAGTGCAGAATGGAATTATTGTAGTGTATTGTCCGCACACCACAGCGGGGATTGCGATTAACGAGAACGCCGACCCGGATGTGAAACATGATGTGCTGATGCGCCTGGATGAAGTCTATCCGTGGGAACATCCGAAATACCGCCACGCCGAGGGCAATACCGCTTCCCATCTGAAGTCAATCACAGCAGGCCCTTCCCAAACCATTATTATTCATGATGGAGCCTTGCTGCTGGGCCGCTGGCAGGGGATCTATTTCTGTGAGTTCGACGGTCCAAGACACCGGCAGTGTTATCTGAAAATCATCGGGGGTTAGTCCATTATTCCCTATAAAAGCTTATAGAAAAGCAGCTTCGCCGGTTCCTGCGGAGCTGCTCTCTATATTATTTATAGCTTCTATAACACTTTCACCAATCAATGTTATACCAATGCAACGCTCTAAAGTGCGGATTGCTAAAAAAAACAGCTATTATAAACTGCGGCTTAGTACTTTGACATGAGTAAGTGCAGCTTGCTTCACATCTTCGAAAAGCACCTTATCTTGAATATAATAGGAGATAAATCCGTGAGCAGACAAGAACAGGGTCAGCGGCACACTTTGCCAGTCTTCCGACACATATCCCTCTTCCTTCATATGACGGCGGACAATACCTGCAAACAACTCGAAACATCGGCCCTGTTCTGCTCTACAATAAGCAAGCAGCTCTTCATCGCGTATCATGAACATGATCTCATACTGGTACGGATGATCCAGCCCGAAACGGATGAACTCCATAATCAGCTGTTCAACACGGGTCATTCCCTCTTCAGGGGGCATGCTCATTGCCTGATTCAGCAGCGTGGCCACATGATTGAAATCTTCGACTACGATTGCGTAGAATAATTCAGCCTTCTCTTTGAAGTGATAATAGAGAGAACCGTGACTATAACCCAGATGCTGGCCGATGCTGCGCATCGAAATGGCCCGGTACCCTTTGGTTATAAAAAGATGCCTCGCCGCCTCCAATATCCTTTCCCTCGACAATTCCTGCTCCACTGCTCTTCTTGCCATAAATTTATTCCCCTTCGCTGTAGTAAAGCCGCCGCCCTTCCGTAACCTGGGCCTGCGCCCCGGTAAGATCGGTTATCCATGCGATAAATGCGTCACCTTCATCATTGCGCGGAAGACATAGCAGCGTAACTTTATCCGTAAATAAAGTTTCGCCAGTCTGGATGCCTCTGCCCCGCAGCGCGTTCTCCACCTTGCCCAGCCAGGTGTATTCGATTTCCACGAACACCTCCCGCCTCAGCACACGGGTGATCACCTCTCCGGCTTCAAGTGCCAGCACTGCGCCGTCTGTATAGGCCCGAATCAGTCCGCCTGCGCCCAGCATAATGCCTCCGAAATAACGGGTAACTACAATAGCGACATTTTTAACCTTTTGGCTGCGGATTACTTCCAAAATCGGCTTCCCGGCCGTTCCACTCGGTTCACCGTCATCCGACTGTCTTTGGATCTCATCCCTCTCACCAATCATATAAGCAGAACAGTTATGTGTAGCGTTCCAGTGCTGCTTCTTGATGTCTTCAATGAATTGCACGGCTTCTTCTTCGCTCTCCACCGGCATTACATGTCCGATGAAGCGTGATTTACGGATTACGACTTCCCGTGAACCGGGAGCACGTACCGTCCGGTATTGTTCCAGCATTTGTTGTCCATTCCTTAATATGCATATGATAATTTGATATATATTAGGAGCAGCCCCCGGTAATGGTTACCTATGGACTGCTCCCTGATGACTTACATTAGTATGAATGATCTGCGCGTATGGTTACAACTACTCAGTAAGTCTGGCTTCCAGCTCTGCCTTTTCTTTCTCGTAGCCCGGTTTACCCAGCAATGCGAACATATTCTTCTTGTAAGCTTCAACGCCCGGCTGATCGAACGGATTCACACCCAGCAGGTATCCGCTGATGCCGCAGGCTTTCTCGAAGAAGTACACCAGATAGCCGAAAGTATAAGGCGTCTGGTCAGGAATAGTGACGATCAGGTTCGGCACTTGGCCGTCTGTGTGCGCCAGCATGGTTCCCTGGAAGGCCTTCTTGTTCACGAAGTCCATCGTCTTGCCTGTCAGGAAGTTCAGTCCGTCCAGATCATCAGGATCAGACTCGATCGATACATGGTGCTGTACCTGTTCTACCTGGATAACCGTTTCAAATATATTGCGGTTACCTTCTTGAATGAACTGACCCATGGAGTGCAGGTCTGTCGAGAAGTCAACGGAGGAAGGATAAATCCCTTTGTAATCCTTGCCTTCGCTTTCGCCGTAGAGCTGTTTCCACCATTCAGATACAAAGTGCAGGGACGGCTCGTAGTTCACGAGGATTTCCGTAGTCTTGCCTTTGCGGTAAAGTGCGTTACGTACTGCGGCATATTGATAGCTCTGGTTCGTAGCTACATCCGGATTGTTGAACTCATCGGCTGCAGCTGCGGCACCTTGCATCATTTCTTCAATGTTGATTCCGGCTACAGCGATTGGCAGAAGGCCTACCGGTGTCAGAACGGAATAACGTCCGCCTACATCATCAGGAATAATGAACGACTCGTAGCCTTCTTCGTTAGCCAGCTTCTTGAGTGCGCCCTTCTCCTTGTCTGTAGTTGCGTAGATACGTTTGCGGGCTTCTTCCTTGCCGTATTTCTTCTCCAGTGCTGCACGGAAGATTCGGAAGGCAATAGCCGGTTCAGTAGTCGTACCCGATTTGGAAATTACGTTCACGGAGAAGTCTTTGCCTTCTACCAGATCAAGCAAATGCGTGATGTAGGTAGAGCTGATGTTGTTGCCGGCAAAATAAACTTCCGGAGTCTTGCGCTTGTCCTTGGACAGGTTATTGTAGAACGAATGCGAAAGCGCCTCAATAGCTGCGCGTGCTCCCAGGTAAGATCCGCCGATACCGATAACGATCAGTACATCGGAATCACTTTGAATTTTCTTGGCAGCCTGCTGAATACGGGCGAATTCTTCCTTGTCGTACGCTGTAGGGAGATCAATCCAGCCCAGGTAATCGGAGCCGGCTCCGCTCTTGTTATGCAGCTGTTCGTGGGCCAGTTTCACCGGAGCGGCGAAATAGTCAATCTCAGTCTGGCTGAAGAAGGAAAGGGCTTTGGTGTAGTCAAAATTAATCTTCTTGGACATCGGTAATGGTAGCCTCCTGTTTATCTCTTTAGATTTGACACCGTTTGTTGCAACATTATTATCTAGGATACTTTAATTTGCCTTGACTGGCAAGGTCTTAAGGCATATCCCCGGCTTTGGAACCATGTTTATGAAAATTCCATGGAAGCGTTTACTGGCCGGAACCGGAAACCTGTTCTGTGGAACATGCCAGGACCTTCTGATAGAATGTAGACAAACTTAGTTTCTATATTATGATCTCAAAGAGCAAAGGTGGAAATGAAATGAAACAGATCGGCTTTATCGGACTCGGAACGATGGGAGCGCCTATGGCGTCTAACCTGCTGCGCAGCGGCTTTGAGGTTACGGTGTACAACCGCACAGCAGAGAAATGCAGACCTCTGGAGCAGGAAGGCGCGAAGGTTGCTGCATCTCCGCAAGCTGCGGCAGAAGGCAAGAATGTTATTATCACCATGATCAGCAATGATGATTCGATCCGGGAAGTATTCTACGGTGATAACGGTATTCTGGCTACCCTTCAGCCGGGAACCACCGTTGTGGATTCCAGCACCATCTCGCCCGGCCTCGCGAAGGAAATTGCCGCAGCCGTGGAAGAACGGGGCGGCAGCTTCCTTGATGCTCCGGTAACGGGCAGCAAACCTGCGGCCATCGAAGGCACCCTCGTCTTCATGGTTGGCGGCAGCGCCTCAGTGATTGAAGAGCACCGTGATATCTTCGACTCCATGGGCAGACTGCTGCTGCATATGGGTGCTAACGGCAGCGGTGCCGTAGCCAAGCTCGCTCACAATGCCATGGTCGGCATTCATAATGTCGCACTCGCCGAAGGCTTCTCCATCGCCGTGAAATCAGGTGTTCCCGCAGATAAGTTCCTCGAGCTGGTGAAGAACGGATCGGCAGGCAGCAAGCAGGCTGAGCTGAAGGGACAGAAGATTATTGATAATGATTTCAGCAACCAGTTCTCCCTTGCCCTGATGCTCAAGGATCTCAAGCTGGCATCCTCGCTCAGCGATTCCACCGGCGTACCTTCGCCTATGCTTGGTGTCGCCAAGAGTATGTTCCAGGCGGGCTTCAATCACGGCTACGGCGACGAAGACCTATCTGCTGTGGTGAAATCCTACGAAGACTGGATCGGCCAGAAGATCGGGGCCAAGGCTGACCAGGAATAGTAAACTTATATTCAATTAACAATTACCGCAGGCGCAGCCGGGATTTAGGCTGCGCCTTTTAGTTGCAGTCCTATACAACACATTTTGTTAATTGCCACCACTGCCGTGAAATAGAGGTTCCATACCTGCTGCCATCACCCGGTGATCCGGACCGTTACCGTGAATGATCAGCAATGGCTTGCCCGTCCCGGCTTCCTCATAGTTGAAGCTTATGTAACTATCTGAGTACAGCATATAAATCCCACTCCCCTGAACACCCGTACATACCCATTTGCAAACATACGTTCTTATATAATGGTAACAAATTTCCGGTTATATGGCAAGCATTAACATATGAATATACGCTTCCTATTTCACACCAAAATGCCCCGCTAATTAGCGGAGCTTATGTAAATACACAATTATAAATGCTAATTCGTTGCCTGCAGAATGCAGCCTTCCTAGTCTTAGTAGCGCTGTACACATCAATGTTGTACATTATGCAACTCTGATTCCTCGATACCTGTATGTGCGGGAGAATTGTTGTATGAAATACAGGAATTCGCCGCCCAAACCGTGTGGAGAAGGTGAATTGCTGCCTTTTCTACAACAATTTTGGATTTGGGCTGATTTAATGAAGAAAATGTTGTATTCCGGGCAGGATTTCAAAAAAATCACCTGAGCTCTGCCACAATAAGCGGGTGTTCGAGAGAATTCTGCGACAACAGCAGCCACCCGGAAGGCTAAATATCACAGTGAAGATCATATCACTGTTTAAAGAGTACCCGCAGCACTCTCCGGCTGTTCTTCTCCGGTTATCCCGGCACCTGTTGCCGGATCCTGCACTATCTCCTCTTCAGGCCAGGTAATCGTTGCCTTACGCCCGTCAATCCACAGGTTCCCGCCCGGCGTCAAAGCCAGCAGCCAGGTCCCCCATCTTCCCGATACCGGGACGGTCTGCGGATCGAGCAAGGTTACTTTCGGCGAGTATGCATCCGGATACTGATAAGCAGGTATACGTTCGCTCCATCCGGCATTTGCCGTAATCTCCTCGATGATGGCCAGCTTCCCGGGGGACGGATGAATCCATCCCAGTCCTTCCGTTGCCTGAACCTGATACCAGTCACCCTTCCTGGCAATGACTTGAAGCTGCTGCGGCTGCAGAGGGATCCCTCCGGCAGAACCCCCTATCTTCGGATAAAGCTCCGTGCCCGCCAGCAGGCTCATGGATTGCTGCAGATACTCCGCCTTCTGCTTATTCAGCCACAAGGAATAGGACTGTCCTGCAGAATACAATCCAACCACCTTGTTCTCAGACCAGATGCCGCTGAACTGTTGTAACGGAACATTGCTCTCCCCCGCATAGCTTGCAATTTCAATCGTGAATCCTGGACGGCCGTATTCCTGGATGAACCAATCCTTATATCCGCCGCCCGAAGGATTCTTCTCAGGAGCGACCAGAGAATATCCGGTCAGATTGGCAAGCGATCTGGCCATGGCTTTGTCACGGTTCACATTGCTGCCGGGCGTATTGAAGTGCCAAAATATGATCTCACCCGAGCTGTGATAAGAAATCGTCACTTCCGGATCAATCCTTTGCGTGAAATTCATCATCATCTGTACTTCAGGAGCTTCCCCCGGCATCTTCCCCTTATAATTCTGATACCATGGATAAGAACCTGCATTCTTAATGCTGTTCCAGTTCGCCGGATACTGGCGGTTAAGGTCAATTCCCTGCATATTTGCTTTCCAGCGGGTAAAATTGCTGCTGTTCCCGTTATACTTACGCAGCATCTGGGCCAAATCAGCCGGCAGTCCTGCCGTCCCTTGCTGGGACAAGGCAACCCCATCCGGATTGACCATCGGCACGATCCAAATGCTGACTTCATTCAGTAAACTGCGTACGTTATAGCCGCCTATCGTCTCATTATTATCATAAGCCTGGGCGTAAGTGTCGGTCATTTTCATCAATAAACTGCTGGTCATCCATTCTCTGGCATGATGGGAACCGTTAAGAAACAGCGCAGAATCTCCACGCCCCAGCTTCACAGCCCACAGCTGACGTCCATACGGGGTCTTCCCCAAAGATTCGGATGATACCAGGTCGGGGTATTCCGTTACTAATCTCTCAATATCCCTTTGCATAAGGGTATAGGAATAGACCTGATTGGGATTTACTATATTTGCCGCTGCATAGATTGTCCCTGAAGGTACAAATATCAGTAGCGATAATAGACAACTGAACAATAATAGCGCAACCTTATGTATTTCCTTGCAAAAGCCTGACTTGCTCACATCCCCATCTCCTCTATCTTTTTACTAGCAGAAGCGCCAGTTGGCAAATTGATAGTGGAAGTATATGAGAATGTACCTATTTCGTCAATAATGGATTAAATATATTCTTCTTTTGTCGAATAGTGGAATAAAAAAAGAAGCACCCCGGAAGCAAGGGCTCCGGAATACTTCTTCATTTCAGTGCTTTGAATTACACAATCGGGTAAGAACAGCAATAATCAGTTAATGCGAAGACTTCCAGCGCAAACTTGGAGTTGCCGGGAACATGGAACGTTTCTGTTCCGTCGATGTCTTTCCACACGTCAGTACCGGGAAGCAGTACTTTAAGATTGCCGGAGAGGATTTCCATCGTCTCTGGACCTTCTGTGCCGAATTCATACACTCCAGGCAGCATAATGCCGAGTGTCACCTTAGTACCGTCCTCTAAAGTAACTGTACGGCTGGTAACTTTTCCGTCGTAATAGATGTTCGCTGCTTTTTGAATTGTCGCGCCCGTAAACTGACTCATATGCTTATTCTCCCCTTTATGGTTAATCCGTCTATTATAGCAGGGCTTTCACGCGGCTGACTACATTTTCCACGGTGAAGCCATACTCTCTGATTACTGTGTCGCCAGGGGCGGAAGCGCCGAAGGTAGTGATACCCAGAATGTCGCCTTGATCGCCTGTATAACGTTCCCAGCCGAAGGTTTGCGCCATTTCAATCGCCAGACGGGCTTTCACTTCAGGCAGAATTACGGAATCACGGTAAGCCTTGTCCTGTTTCTCGAACAGATCCCAGCTCGGCAAGCTGATTACACGGACATCAATGCCTTCTTCGGCAAGAGCAGCCTGAGCCTTAACAGCCAGCTGTACTTCAGAGCCTGTAGCAATGATCTGTGCCTGCGGGGTACCGTGCTTGGAATCAGATACTACATAGCCGCCGCGTTTGATGTTATCGCGAACGCCGTCCACAGTTCCTGGCAGGATCGGCAGGTTCTGACGGGTCAGCACCAGCGCCACCGGATTGGCTGTGTTCTCCATAGCATAAGCCCAAGCTGCCGAAGTTTCGTTGCCGTCAGCCGGACGAAGCACGGTAAGGCCTGGAATGATACGCAGGGACGCAAGCTGTTCAATCGGCTCATGGGTAGGACCGTCTTCACCGACAGCGATACTGTCATGTGTAAGCACGTAGGTTACCGGCAGCTTCATGATGGATGCCAGACGGACAGCCGGACGCAGGTAATCTGTGAATACGAAGAACGTACCGCCGAATACTTTGAGCCCGCTGTGCAGTGCAATCCCGTTCATGGCCGCAGCCATACCGAATTCGCGGACGCCGAAATAGATGTTACGGCCGTCATAAGATTCCGAAGTGAACTGGGACAGACCGTTCAAGTGAGTCATTGTCGAGCTCTCAAGGTCAGCAGAACCCCCAACCAGCTGCGGGATACCGGCAGTCAAACCGTTCAGCGCATTACCGGAAGCTACACGGGTGGACACTGCTTTGTCTTCTGCTTTGTAGAATGGCAGATTGGCATCCCAGCCTTCAGGAAGCTCGCCGCTGAGTGCAGTCTCAAGCTGTGCTGCAAGCTCAGGATAAGCTTTCTTGTAGGCTGCAAACTTCTCATCCCATGCTTTGTTAGCCGCGATTCCTTTGGCCTTCACTTCAGCAAAGCTGGCGCGCACTTCGTCCGGTACAAAGAAATCTTCTTCATATACCCATTTGTAGAAATCCTTCGTAAGCTTCGCTTCATCAGCACCCAGCGGGGAGCCGTGAGTTCCGCCATGGCCGCCTTTACCTTGTTTGTTCGGGCTGCCGTAGCCGATAACGGTCTTCACTTCGATCAATGTTGGTTTGCTGCTGTCTGCTTGAGCTTCGGCAAGAGCCTTACCGAGTGCAGGAAGATCGTTGCCGTCTTCTACGCGCAGAACCTGCCAGCCGTAAGCTTCGAAACGTTTGGCCACATTCTCGGAGAACGCGAGGTTCAGCTTGCCGTCGAGGGAAATATCATTGGAATCATACATTACAATCAGTTTGCCCAGCTTCAAATGGCCGGCAAGCGAAGCGGACTCGGAAGAGATCCCTTCCATTAAGTCGCCATCGCCACAGATCGCATATGTGTAATGGTCGATTACATTATGTTCGTCTTTATTATAAGTAGCACCCAGCTGCGCTTCAGCCATCGCCATACCTACAGCCATACCGATACCTTGTCCAAGCGGACCGGTTGTCGCGTCTACACCTGCAGTGTGGCCGAACTCCGGATGTCCCGGTGTCAAGCTGCCCCATTGGCGGAACTGCTTCAATTCTTCCATCGGCAGATCATAGCCGCTCAGGTGGAGCAGGCTGTAGAGCAGCATGGAGCCATGTCCGGCGGACAATACAAAACGGTCACGGTTTACCCAAGTCGGGTGATCCGGGTTATGATTCATCGTCTTGGCGAACAACTGGTATCCCATAGGTGCGGAACCCATTGGCATGCCGGGATGTCCGGAATTTGCTTTTTCAATCGCATCAATAGCAAGTGTACGGATCGTAGTGATGGCCAGGTTGTCCACCGTCGAGTTTTCTTCTTTATGAATGGCTTGATCTTTTTTTGCTTGTTCAGTCATTAAAATAATCCTCCTCAAATCAAGAATGTCATTTTGACTATTATTGTATCACGTAAGTGGAAGCATTTCCAATTGTTTTTGCTATAGCTTATAGTTAGCGGCTTTTGCCGGGTCTATGCACTCTACCGCCAGCTTTACAGAGTTTCAGGAGGGTTTGGGAGGATGCAAGCCGCGGATGGAGGGACTTAGCCTTAAGTCTAGTTTCTATCTAAGACTAAAGTTTGTTTTACAAAGCTGATTTATACAGTAAGATGGAAGTACCTCAGCAATATTTTTTACCGGATTATCCATTACTTCCAGCAGAAAGGGATTTCGAAGATGACTGCAAATAGAGATATCTATGTTGTGCTTACCGGAACGGGTACGGCATTCAGCGGAATTATTAAATGGTTCACCAAAGCAGAGCTGAATCATGCTTCGATCGCCTTTGACAGTGAACTGCGCGAGGTCTACAGCTTCGGGAGAAAAAGAGTGCACAATCCGTTTATCGCCGGACTGATCCATGAGAACTTTATCCATCCGTTCTACAGCAGTGCAGACTGTGCCATCTATCAGCTTAGAGTCAGTGCCGAAGAGTATGACACCATGTACAACCATGTCCAAGGTATGATGCAGAATCAGGAGCGCTATAAATATCATCTGCTCGGCCTGGTGGGTGTGCTGCTGAATATCCGGATCGACAGGGAGGATGCTTTTTTCTGCTCACAATTTGTAGCCTCTGTATTTGAAGAAACGGCCGTGCATCCGGTGGCCAAGCCCTCCTGCTTCGTAACTCCGGAGGATTTCGCCTCGTCCCTGTGTGCCCACAAGATATTCAGCGGCAAACTTTCCTATTATATGCGCCGTAATAATCGTGTGGCTCTCCTTACGTCCAGCTTACATACCACCAGTTCACCCGTTCCGGGGGCGGTTGCCGCACGAATGCTCCGCTTAAACGAAGAACGGACTGAGGGGATCGTCTGAACGATCACCCTCCGCCCGTGGGATGCTGCGTGATATGAACACATAAGAACAAGATACCGGTAACGCAGTGACTAAGTTCCGCTATTTTACGCGATGACTCTGGTAGTATTCTGACCAATCCCCCAGGATGGTTACCGTAACCGAATCGACCTTGGTGGTGAATTCATTAGTGGCGGTAAAAGTGAACGTAACCGGACCATCCGGCAGCTGTTCAAACGACGGGTCTGCCAATTCGCCTGTCCACTTGGTCTTGTCACTTCCGGTCGGACTCAGCTGCGCTGAATACCCTCCGCTCATTGTAACCTGAACGGTATCCGGCAATCCGGTTGCCGTGCCCTGCAGCACGAATTTCTCGCCCGCCCAATAAACAGTATACCCCCGCGGACTCTCCGCATTCCCGCTTTTATTCAAATTGTAAGCCTGACGGTTGCTGTTCCACTCCTCTGTGTGCTGGACAGCCCCCTTAATGCTGAGCAGATTGACCATCATATATTTGCGCGGAGACACATTGCTCCAGCCGAACCCGTCATACCCCTCAACTTCCACAGCATATTTCTCATTCTCAGCAAGCGTGCCGGAAGGAACCTTCCACTGCTTAGCGCCGGATACCTGTTCACCGGACTGGGCCTTTACTGCCCCGCTTGCCAGATTAATAATACGTACTTTGAAGCGCTGCTGCACATCGCCGTCTTCATCCTGATAATCCCACTGAATCACAGGGGTGAGTGTGCTAACAATTGTAGGATTAGCTGCGCTTGTGCTCGTTGGATATGTGATGGTGACTTGCGGCAGCCGGTTCACAACCGTAATATTCTGCGACAGCTCGCGGTATAGTCCCAGGCTGTCCATAACGACTTGCCGAAGCGTAAAGATTCCGTTTGAGGTGAACTGCTTGGTGAAGCTCTCCTGTACGCTGGCCAGCCCTTCCGTCCCGCTTGAAGGCTTCAGGAAATATTGGTGTTTAATACTGTCGCCCTTCGGGATATCCGCATCGGTTGCAGTGCTGGTGATCTGCAGTACATCCGTCCGGTAAATGGGTACCGCTGCTGCATTGCGGCCCGTATCCGTCATCAGGGTAAAACCGGCATGCGGCGGATTATCGATGATGAAGGCTTTTTCATTGGAGACTTCTGACCAGGAGCCTTTTGAATAAGCCCGGGCGTATAGGCTGAAGATCGCGAACCGTTCAAAGGTGGGATTAGGCACCTTATACTGCCGCAAGCCGCCGGTAGAATCTGTATTCTCGACTGTTTTGGCCAACTGTCCATCTGCCGCGAAGAACTCCAGCCGGTATTTCTCCTGCGGATCGTTCTCCGGGTCACTGTAGTTCCACCCAATGAGAGGATCGCCCTGCAGCTCTGCATCCAAAACTGTTGGATTTGTAACTGTACCTGCCGGAGCCGTAAGCGTGATAGCTGGAGCCTGATTTTCTATGACATCAATCTTCAGCTTAGCCACGTTTGACTTTGCACCGATTTGATCCACTACCCAATGTTCTATGGTGTAGGCCCCTGTGTCCGGGAAGTCTATATTTATATTGGCTGTGCGGTACATTGTTGTGGTTCCATCGCTGCTGGTAACCTTCCAGTAGTATTGTAAGCTGCTTGTATCCGACGAGTCTTCATCCGTATCCACACCATAGTAGGTTTTGTTGTCATATTGGTATACAACCACTGGCCCATTGATTCCTGCCGTTGGAACATGATTCTTGACCGTAAACAACCGAGTGGCATTCGAACTCAGCGATCCATCCGATGCTGTAAGCCGCATTTCCCAGCCATCAGAGATGGCCTGCTGCTGTGATATCCCATAGTTTGCAATTAAATCACGGACCGTTATCACTGGACTCCGATTACCGCTGGTATAATAATAGCCGGAGTTATTAATCCGTGCGTTCCAGCCATAACTCAGTCCGTCCCCGTCCTCGTCCGGATCGGGTGTCAAATTTTCCAGCGGAATTACCGTATCCCTGTACACTTCAGATGGCATATAGAACGCAGCTGCAGGTGGATGATTCATGACCTGCACGGTTTGGCTGTAGGGTTCTGACCAAAGCCCCCGATTATCATGGACCTGTAAGGTTAATTGATATGTCCCCACTCCATAAGCAGCAATATTCGGAGGTGTAGCCGCCCCGCCCCAATGACTCCATACCTGCTGCCAGCCGTCCTTAACCACCGTCCAGCTATACACATCAAGCGGATCGTTATCCGGGTCAAAAGATTTATCGGTAACCGTCGTGGCTTTACGGTAAGAAACGATATTCGGCTCTACCGTAAATAGCGCAACCGGAGGAAGGTTGCCGGCACTGCCTACGGTCCGCACACACCAATCACTCCAGACCCCTGCTCCGTTTTCTCCGTCCACGTCACGCACCCGCAGCCGGATATCATATTGCTCAGATATCGGCAGCTGGGCAGGCGGTTGCCCGTCCATCCACATTTCGGATTCGGTTTTTTTATATTGCCATTGCCAATCCATCAAGCCCTTGTTATACGCCTTGATATGATCAAGATCGTAGGAACTATCCGTAATTTGCAGCCATCCCCCCGTTAGCTTCGCACTAAACAGAGCAATCGGCTTCCGGTGTACATGAAACGTCATGGATGATAAATTATCGCGGCTCCATAGCCGGTAATCATCGAACAGATTATCATTCTTCGGATTATCCCGAGCCTGGAAGGTGGCCGTATACACCCCGCTGAAGGGGAACGACTGGTATTGGGAATTCCGCCATAGCCCACTGTCCCCAATCATCCCCATCGAATTGTCAAAAAAGTTCGGGTCGTGATCATACCGGTACCTGTCTTGATACTTCGGGTCCCCTTCATAATCTGTGTAGGATGTCGAAATGTCTACAGGTGTATTGATTAAGATAAAAGACTTATTCCTTAACCTATAGGACACATTTACATTTAGCGTCCTCTCGTCTTTAAAGTTGTAGGGATCTACGACTTTGACAGTGATCGTATGCCGTCCAGGAGGTATCCCGTCTGCCAAAACGTCTATGGGTATAGAGAATGGTTTATTATATAATGCCTGCGGAATGGTTACTTTCTTGTAGAAAACATTCGGGATCTCCGCACTGACCACCACATCGTTATTGTCCACATCGCGTACATATCCTTCAATATTCATCCCGCTGAAGCCTGGCTCGTTAATTAGCTGTTGTTCGCTCGGAGTCGTTACGGTTAGACTTGGAGCTGAATTGATAATTAACGGCAAATCGTAAAAATAACGACCAGTGCTATTCGACCAACCATTGGATAATGTGTATAGATAATGATAATCAGCTACTCCAACGGAGACTGTTACTTTAGTGGGTATGTCAATGTTCGATGGCCATGATTGATACCACTTGGTTGTAGGGGGGGTCAACGGATCAAAAGTGATTGTATTAACAGTTGATGTAGCAGGGAACTCATCAACAAACCACTGGGCAAACTGTGACATCCCGCTATAACTCGGTGAACTCAAATCTGTATATATTTCTAATTTTCTAGCTCTAGAGTTATCACTATACCAATACTGATTTGATGATTTCATAACAATCGGCCCATCCGGAACAATATCATAATCCAAGTGACGAGTGGTCAGATCAAAACGTAGATTTTTAAGGGTAAGACCCGGCATTTCAATACTTACATCACCGATCCCACCCATAGCGGGTTCCCATTTTCTTGTTTGACTGAAGGCTTCAATATGAATATCAATATAGTTGATTACATTGGAATCACCGGCAGCAGCTACCTGCACCTTTCCCGGAAAAGCTTCAGGCCAGGTTAGAAGCAATAACACAGCAGCCATGAATATTGAGAGTGCCTTGTTAAATTTCTGCATATTCTTTCCTTTCTACCATGACCAATCCACATCTGGCGCCTGATTTTTAACCTTAAAGATTCGTTCAATAGCATTCTGTGTGATGTCTGAGTTGTTCGATTGGCGATCATCCTGGGTAACAAATTCATCAATCGTGGGCTGACCAAATTCTTCGAACACGGTGAGCCTTACGTGGTATTGTCCAACATCCCGCACTTTAAGATTGAGATGATCTAAATTGTCATTACTAAAGATGACCCAGCTCTCATCTGCAAAATTTCCGTTGTTATTCGAATCGTAGCGATATTCCCATAGCCTCCGGGCCACAATATCCTTATCCGGAGAATAGGACATGTCATCGATAGAGATCGTCGCCTGATTGCCATCTGCAGGGTTACGATACGCTGATCCAGGAAGTGTGAAGTAAGCAAAGGGCTTCTCATCCGGTACAATATCAAACGACACCTCGTTGCTCGCAGACAGCCCCAGGGTATTCTCGACATAGATTGTTGCTTTATATCTGCCGGGCTTTTTAAACAGTACATCTTTACTTGGCACACCATTCAGCGACCCGCTGTATTTTATGTCTGCGTTGGTCCCGCCAGAAACGGCAGTAATGGTAATTTTAGTTTTTGAATCTACCAACGGGTAATGTGTAGGGCTGCTGCTATAACTGCGAATAATGACCTTCCGGTTCTGTTTCAAGGTTCCTTCCGCATAAATGGACGCATTCGGAACCGGCTCAATGACCGTAATTTCAGTACTGGTGCTCCCGGACATTGAATCATCATCCAAAACCGTAAGTGCCAGCGACTGCTTACCTAAGTGCTCCTTATCGTACCAAAGGGTCCCCCGCGGCCGATCCGTCAATTCTCCTATAGCATTCGGCGTGTCCCAATAGTAGCTTTTGATAAAGCCATCCAGATCATAGGAGCCTGCGCCGCTGGCTTCAAACTCTTGTCCTGCCTTAATCGTCTTTGGCGCTGAGATAAGAGCAATCGGTGGCTTCAGCTCTCGCGGAGGATTTGGAGGAGATGTTGGTCCTGGAAAGTCCCCGCCTGGAGGAGTTGGAGTTGTATACACTCCGGCTTTAACGTTGTAGGACTCCTTCAATGAAGTGATGGTTCCCGTTTTGGTTACAACGGGTTTCTTGAACCTCACGACTACACTTAATTCGTATTCCTGTGTGATACTAGGTGGTTTCACTTTTGACTTTGGAATCGTAAAATCTATTTTCTTTGAGGACGTAAGGGTTTTAGAATAATCCTTTAGCGTTTTCAGTGTGCTCTCATTCCCCTTTTCCTTGGCATAAAACACCCATTCTTCGATGTTAGACGAATCTTTATATGCCAACAGCTCCCCTTTTAGGTCAATTTGTACCGGCACGTCCTTATCCTCGAACTTTGCCGGATTGGGTGAGGGCTTTTCGAGGATTGCTGCACCGGTGAGGGTCGCTTCATCGGGGAGGCCGTAGTCGAAGGTGACAAGGCCTCCGTAGCTGTAGGTGGTGACGTTGGCTTTCGCTTTATAATAATAACTAGCAAATGCAAAGTACCTTCGTCCTTCTGCCTTTCCAGATAACCCATCAACTGGTTCTGATAAAAATGGAACAGTATTAGGTATATAATAGTTAATGATCACTCTCCCATTTTTAAATTTCGGTTCTCCATTTGCATAACTTGAATATGTAGTTATAACTGGAGCTATACTACTAGTGTTTACAAATTGCGATTCAATTACCTCAGTTTTTGAACCGTTATACCATTTCAAATATTCTGTATCTTGTAATGGCCCAGCTGATACTACTGTTAAAGGAGGGCTTTTAGAAGGGGATCCATCAGTAGCAGGCACATCCTTTGTCTTCATTCGATTATTTTTCTCATCATATTCGTTAATTTGCCATCTTCTTCCATCAGAATACAACCAGATAGAGTTATAAATATCTGTTCTGTAATATGCGCCAAATGATGCTCTGTATCCTTGAACATCTAATTCTTTTATATTTGAACTTCCTTTTAAAGTGACTTTTATTTTCCCATTTTCAACGGAAAGATTTATTTTCTCGTTATTCCCCGTATATTTTAGTGTATCAGATCTTATTGCGTTGCCTGAAACTCCACTTGGAAGATCTAGATAATAGGTTTTCACACTATTATCTGATCCTGTTAAACCAGTAGTAATAGGTATACTTATAGACCCTTGTTTCGAATTTGCAGCTTGAGTTATAGGTATGGATAATGTAGAAAAAAACAATATTATAGATACTAATAGAAGGAGTTTTTTTTTCATTTAACCTCTCTCAATTCAGCAGGAAGTACCATATACTTTTCACTAAAATCACCTGCATAAAATATCCGGATAGCCAGGTAATCAAATTTTCCAGTATAATAATAAGCTTGGTAAGTACTAAGCGACTCTCCAGGTTTTAGTTTGTAGGCATTAAGAGCCTCTTTATCATTAGTTTTACCAATTTTAGACCATGATTGAATGGGATCGGTTTGATCAAAATCTGCCGTTTGTATTGACCACTTTGATTTACCATCAAAATTATCAATGGTTTTTTTACTGTTGTTCTTGATGATTATTTTAGTCCAAATCATCGATTTAGGGTTTAAGTACATGCCCGAGCTAGGAGAGTAGTTGAATCTCTTGATCAAACCCTGCGCATCTTTAGAATTAAAATCATAAATCATAATCTTCTCCAGCGTATAACTAAGTCCCCCAGCCTCAACTGTTACCGGAAGCTCCACATCTTTCACCAACCCATACTTCGAAAGATTATCCCTCATAATCGGAGCCGCCGTCGGCTTTGCAGCTGTTGCACTGACAGCCCCAACTTGACCTACAATTCCACCGGCTAACAATGCTGTTGCCAGTATGGCTTTCACAGCTGTTCTCCCCATCATTGTTTTGCTGAGCATCGTCTTTTTCATAATCGTACTCTCCCTTAATTGTAGTAGTTGAGTCAGAACCGAAGCTAATATGACTAATGATTCAGCTTATATTCTTGAACTGCCGGCACGGTAATTGCTTCTTGTACTTTGTTTCTGGAGATCAGGACCGGATGCTCCGTTTCAATAACCGCGATGACCGAAGGTCCCTGTATGTATTTGGTAATGCCGTAAGCAGGGTCTTCATAGAGCATGGGAAACATATCTCCCGTTGCTTCATCCACAATGTCGAACTTGACGATCCTCACTTGAGCCTGGAGCCGGCTCCCCGCTAAGGGGGATAAGCCGTCGTCCAGTCCCAGATTACTTTGCAGCGTTTGGCGGAAGGTCTCATACGCCGCAGATGGGTCAATAATCAACCTACCTTGTGCCCGTGCTGCTTCGTTTAACTCCTGTGATGCATCGTGAACCGCCATATTGTTGGCATCCTTGAGCATACTGCGCATGATGTCCCACTCCTGATTCTGAATTTGAAAAAACCAGGAGTAGATAAAGATCAGCAGGACAAATGCCAGCTTAATAATATAATCCATTGTTCAGCTTCATCCCTTAGTTAATCGAGATATTCACTCATGATCGAGCCGTGCCCATAATAACGTGTCGGCTGGGAGACGCCGGAGAAATTGTAGGGAAACAGGTTTACCCTTGGCGCTGTTACATACACATCTATCCGCTGCTTGCGCTCAAGAATCATTTCCGTACTACTAGTAATTTCAATAGAGTTCTCCGGAAAACCGACAGCCTTCAGGTTCGAGATGACCTCGCCTCTCATAGAGGCTGTAACCATTCCTTCGGTTGCGGCCTTTTGTGTGATATAAGATGTATTAGCTTTGACCTGCAAATCTAGCAGATAATCAATATACGTAAAAATCGGCTGCAGGATAATGAACAGCACCAGCCACATAAACAATGCCCGGAGGACGGTTGCCTTCAAGCGCAGCGCCTCCTTTTAATACTGTTCAACTGCTTTGACATGGGTAATGATATCATCCTGGCTGCCGCCGATAATGCTTGTTGCCCCGGCGATAAAAATCCCCGCAATCACAAAGCCAATAGCCAGAAACAGTGCGACGGAAATCGAGTCCTTCTTCATCTCCGTTAAACCAAAGGAGGAACGATGGTATACGTTACGGCTGCTTCCCCCGAGCCTGACGGCTCAACCAGGCTAACCGCCGGAATGAGCGGTCTGTTATCATCTGCATCGTCGATTACGTCCCGTACGACAGGAATCAGAATTGCGATTACGATAGCCACACACAGAAATCCGATAGCGATAAATAAACCAGTAGAAATAGCGTCCTTTTTCATTGTTAATATCTCCCTTTTTATTTTATATTTTTAAGTGCTGTTTGAATATACAAAAATTCACTCATTGAAACATCCCCACACCGCTAAAATTGCCCTTAATCAGCATAATGTACTGCATAGCCAGACATACAATCATCAGGAAGGTAGCGATAGACGGAATTACATTAATGATGGTCGATACATCGCCGATGAAGGACCATTTCTTCAGATATTGGTCGCTCGATATTTTGGTGATAATCTTGCCCTGCTCCCTTAAATAATTCGCTGCTTCATGATCATCATCCATGCCCTCCGTCGCCAGCAGAATCGAACGGATATCGTTGATAAAAGCGTGGTTCTCGGGAAATTTGCCGCAAAACCATTCAATCGCCCGTTCGATTCCCTCATCTACCGCCCTTTCCGAGAGCTCATATAGATCCTGACGGATATAATTGAAGTGGCTGGCTGTCCCTGCACAAAAGGCTCCAAACTCCACATACCCGCGCTTGCGCAACCGGTTATTCTCATAGAGACGGATGAAGGAAATCAGCTCCCCGTCTTTTTGAATAAGTGTCTTCTGATGCAGCCAGACCAGCAGCCAGCCAAGCGGCAGAACCCGCTGCGGACTGGTAATCAGGAGAATAAGCGCAGCAATAAGCGGATCATAAATAGACAAAGACTCTGAACGTACGAAGTCACCTGCCGTCTGAACCAGCAGATAAATCAGAGCCGCCGAGTACCGGAACAGTGTGATTTTGGCTGCTGATATGGGCAGACCGCTCTGATTCAGCAAGTGCTGCAGCCGTTCATTCTGCACCCGTTCCCCGAAGGCCTTCCATTTCACGCCGAGCCGGAGCACATAACGTTCCTGACGGCTGCTGCTGCTGACAAAAACCAATAGAGCGAGATACACAATACCTGTTACAGCTATCAAAAGTAGTAATCTATCCATTATTCATCACCTTAGTGGTAGTCCAGCTTGGGCCTGGCGAGGATGGTACTGATCATGAACGAGATGAACATTCCCGCAATGATGACCATCATAAATGTAAGACCAACGGTAGTCTCAAACTGCAGTTTGAAATAGACATCGGGCTTCAGCATGTACATAAATGTTCCAACCGAAGAAACCAGCACAACCAAATTTCCATACAGCCCCAGGCTAATCGCATCCCTGCTGCTTGCTTTGACCGTCAGAATCGTCTCCCGTTGCTGCTCCATGGAGCGGTTAAGCATCATAAGCGAGCTTTTGAGATAACGTGTGCCTTCCTTCTCGCAATAGAGCAGATCCGATACGAATTCTACGGCAAAGGTCGTTCCGATCGCTCCGGCAAAACGCCCCGCCTCCTCATTCAGCTCCCGTTCATTACTGTAATTGGCAAACGCCGCTCCAAGCAGCTTCAAGGGAGTCTTCAGTACATTATCCCCGGCCAGCAAATCACTGGTCCTCGACAGAATGGAATCCGCAGATAAATGAGTGAATTTGGTGGCGATTTTGATCACATCGAGCAGATCGTAGCTCCCCCGCACTTTCCTCTGAGCATAGGTATACCTCATCCGTAAGTATGGAATGCTTGCCGAGAGAACTGCCAGAAACAGCGGGAGCCGCCAAGCATCCTGCACAGCTGTACCGTCATTTAACACAATCCCCTCCAGGAAAGGATTATTAAAGCTCATATGTCCCGGCAGCTCCCGCAGAGTCAGCAGACCCGATAGAAACACCCCGGTGAACAGCATGCCTGAACGGGTGACAAAACGCATAACACTGATTCCCGGCTCATACCTCTTATGGGCAAAATACAGCAAATCATCCAGATGGCGGTATAGCCACATTCTTTTATTAATCATGCTTACCTTTTTGCCGAACAGACTCATCCTCAGGTTCATCCGGAAATCCATCTTTTGTCCCCACTGCGATAAATGCCGCTCAATAAGCGGCTTCACCAATAGCCACAATCCGCCCGCGGCCAGTAAATGAAAGACAAACTGGATGATATAGTACAGCAGCGCCACAGGCTACCCCCTCCCTAATTCGTTCAAAACAATCCTGGATTTCAAGCTTTCCTTCAGCGGGTCCACCATTGGTTTCTGAGCAGCGAGATGTCCAAGCTCCTGCAGCATAATCCGCGTGGCCCGTGCATTCTTTTTCTTCATCTTCAGCATCAGTCCCGGCGTCAGCTTGTCATTGTAGCTCCAGGCCGACTGCTCCGGCTCCCAGCGCATCAGATCATTAGCGAATACTGAGTTGCTGGCTTCCTCATAAAAAACCTCGGAGATCCGCGCGAGCCGCTTCTTCCCATCGGGCACACTTTCCAGAATAAATACCAGCTCACAGGATTTCAGCGCTGAGATTAAATGCCCCTTCAGGCTGCCGCCAATCCGTGTAGATACGGCAAATGCACCCTGGTAAGGAATATCCTCCGAATCCACCGTATGAAAGGTTCCGGTAATGCCGTCATAGCCCTTCTCGCCGCTCCACAGATAGAATTCCCATTCGTTATAACGCATCTCCGTCATATAGAGAATGTTCGGGTCATGCCGCAGCGATTCCACGCCGACCTCCATCAGCTCCTCATTGGATGCCTGGATTGGAATGATCCGGTGGCCCTTGATCTGATAAGGCAGAATTGACTCCGGATGCTTCTCAATCATCACCACTCCCATGCAGGAGGAGGACCCGAGCAGCTGCTCACCGACAATTGTATTGGCAAAAGTGGTTTTGCCCGAGCCTACGGCACCCGCGATAATCGTATTTCGAAACGTACCCGTAAGCGCACGGATCAGTTCAATCGCCTCCGCAGGGATGCATTCTGTGCCAGCCTGATCATCCAGATCCAGGAATTCGACGACCTGGCGGCGCAGCGATATGGTGGTGAAGCCTTCCCAGACCCGCGGCGACACCCAGATGGCTAACCGGATGAACCGCCCTGGCCAGAGGGGATCATCCATTTTGAATTCCACCGAAGGGTTATCCTTGTTCAGCTTTTTGTTGGGATCGCTTTTCAAAAGGGATCGCTTGAGCTGCTCTACACGATCCAGCGAAGGCATCTCATACGGATAAGCTACAAACCTGCCCTGGTGGTTATAGAAAATTTGCCGTCCGATCATCTGCAGACCGGTTGATTCACTATAAGCCCGGTCCGTAAACCAGCGGTACGCGGGTCCGAACCCTTTCCATTCATGAAACAGCGCTTCAGCAGCTGTACGGTAAGCCTCCGGCACCTTGCCCGTAAACGGGGTACGGCGCAAATATTTCTCGATCTCGTTCATGAAAAAGCTGACTGCCTGCAGATCACCAATCAACGCCTTGGCATTTAGCTCGAAATAGCTGTCATCCTCACGCTCCAGTCCGGCGTTCATTTCACTTTTCATTTTTTGCAGAAAGCCGTAGAAGTCTTCCTTGCCAGGTTTGCTGGTACGGAGCACGCTCTGCTTCAGTGAGAAAAGCCGTATGTCCTCTGTCTCCTTCGCTAATCCAGACAGTGCCAGTCCGCTCCCGTCCTCCTCTTCCTGCCGCCTTCCATGCTCAGGGTCTAGCGGAGTCCATCTTGATGGAATTCGCCCCTGCTTCAGCGGCCAAGCTTCATCCGGATATTCAATCATTGAAATATTCCCTTCTTTCGGACTTCCAAGGCCAGACCCAGCGAGACCAGCAGCGCGTGAACCTTATCGTCTACATGCTGAAGTTCTTTTTTGCCGAGCGGCAGGCTCTCCAGGAAAGGCTGGTAATACGGAAGCTCCAGCAGGATCTCACTGCCAAAACGCAGCGCCAGATTCTTGGAAGAGGTCAGCTCCTCTACATTGCTGCGGTTAATGATCCACTGGAAATCCTGCGGATGCAGATCCATATGCCCGGCCAACTCCATCAGAGGCTGCAGCCTGTATTCATGACGGGGATGCGTTACAATCATCCGCAGCACTGATTTCTGCATACCCACATACCAGGCGGCACTTTCCGGAATGGACCCGAAATCAGCCACCACTACATCGGCATTGTCACTTGCTCTGGCCAGTAAATACTCGATCTCCTCCTCCTGATAGTCCTGAGCGCTTAAATAATCGAAGTTGCCCGGCAGATACGAATATCCTTCCTGCTTCACAAACCCGGCAAAGTCCTCATCGTGAAGCATTTTGCCGGTAATCCGCGGCCGCAGCCTGTCCAGACTGACTGCTGTCTTACGGTCATAACCCGGATCGTACAGATCAAGACCCAGCACGATCACCCGCAGCCCCGAAGCCGCAATCCGTCTGGCGAATAGCTTAGCTGCACTTGTACAGCCAATGCCCGGCCCGGACCCGAAGAATCCGATCAGATTTCCCCGCTCTGCCTGTTCATCCTCCAGCATGTAGCGCAGCTTATCGATGATTGCTGATGAGGTCGAACGCGGAGGCATGAAGAAGATTCCCAGGCTCTCACATTGCATATGAATAGCCTGATACCCCCTCACTCCTTTTTGCAGATATACATATAAAATGTTGGAATCCGGATAACTCCGGCGCAGCCCGCTGAGTCCGGATACCGGTACCTGCTCGCTTGTCACCATCAGCAAATGTCCTCCGGCTTGCGCCGGTTCAGGCAGCACGCTTTGGGCAATGACCGTAAATCCGGCAAGCTTTATTTCATTAATGGTCAGCTGATCCATACCCAGACTGAATATTTTCAAGCTCGTCCTTCCTCCCTTCTGCTCTACTCTCCTACTCCACTCTTACGATCCACAGCTTCTTGCCCTGTTCCAAAAATGCCCCCAGCAGCTCCCCGTCACTCTTCTTCAGCTTCAGCTCCGGCGTAGCTACTTTCCCGGTCGAGGTGAAGCGGTTATTGTTGTTGCCATTCTCCGAATCCAGCACATCATTGTTGTCTTCGGTACGCACATAATTCACGGTTACTCCGCTGAGAAATACTTTGCGACCGGGAAGCGCCGGCTGAATTTCCTCATCCACCGCAGATGCCGGTCCTGAAACCTTCATTCCTGCGGAAGCTTCTGCTGCCTCGGCTGCCGGGCTATAGCCTGTCCGGTCCTTAACCGGCGAATCCCCTTCTACCAGATAAATATCCACCTTATCTCTGCTGCGGAGAGAACCATTAATGGCATAGATCGCCTCTTTGGGTATAGGGAATATCCCCTCATCCTGCTGCGGCTCCAGATTGCTCATATCAATCAGTGATTCGGTCAGAATACTGCCATCCGTCAGATTCACATTCGTAATCTTCTGTTCCACCTGATCCAGGCTTCGGATGACACCAGCCGGAATGTCTTTGGTCTGCACGGAATCCAGATAGAGATCTCTGGGCTTCAGCTCATAATTTTTCGGTAAAAAGCCTCCGCCATCCACCTTGATTTTGACGACGGTCTGAGAGAGTACATAGGGTTTGAAATAGAGATCATAGCCAAGCAATCCGCCGAAGCCGGTGGTCAGGATGAGAAAGGCAAAGATGTAATTGCGTTTTAATAAATGTCCGCGTTGCGATGACAAGCCCTTTACCCCCTTTGAATGTGAAATATGCACATAACAAAATACATTTTGGATTAAGATCCAAAATGCCGGTAAAATGCTTTTTTACCTGTAGTGGTGAGAAGTGTATTAGATTATTACTGTGAGGTTGTTGTATAGCTTGAGGCTGCGGGAGAAGCTCCCGGCTGAAGATGTTTCCGGTAAAAATCAGGCCGGAAGGATGTTAGGAACATCCGTGTTCCGTGTGATTCCTGACCTTTACCGGAGTGGTTGTAATGGTTAACTGGAATGCTTCGCTGCTTAATTAAAAACTACTGTTTTATTATGATGCACGAGGATTCTGTCCTCAATATGCCATTTCACCGCACGGGCCAGAACTACCCGTTCAATGGTGCGTCCGATGCGCTTAAGCTCGTTCACATCATCGCTGTGGCTGACCCGCTGCACATCCTGCTCGATAATCGGACCGCCGTCCAGCTCTTCTGTCACATAGTGGGCAGTAGCGCCGATAATCTTGACCCCGCGCTGATACGCCTGGGCGTACGGCTTGCCGCCGACGAATGCCGGCAGGAACGAATGGTGGATATTGATAATCCGGTGCCGGTAATGCTCGATGAACGAAGGGGAGATAATCTGCATATACCGGGCCAGAATGATCACATCGATATCATCACCGATCACCTCAAGCTGACGTTTCTCTGCGGCTTCCTTCGTATCCGCTGTAACCGGAATATGATGGAAAGGAATGCCGAAGGATTCAACATAAGCCTGCATGTCCGTATGGTTGCTGACCACAAGTGCAATATCCGCATCCAGATCACCGGCCTGCCACTGCCAGAGCAGCTCCACCAGACAGTGATCCTCTTTGGATACAAAGATCGCCAGCCGCTTCTTGTGGCTTACATTGAAGATCTGCCAGTTCATCTTGAAGCGCTCGGCAACGCCGCCAAAGATCGTCCGCACCTCTTCCAGCCGTTCATCCAGCTTAGGCAGGTCAAACTCCACTCTCATAAAAAACATTCCGCCGTCCGGGTCCATCGTATATTGATCCGACTGCACAATGTTCGCACCATGCTGGTACAAGAAATGCGACACCGCCGCTACGATTCCCGGCCCGTCAGGACAGGAAATGAGCATACGCGCCCGGTCCGGATATTGTCCGCCTGATGAATGATCTCTTTTCACATGTAACTCCATATTTCTCCGTCCATCCTCTCATCTGCTTGCGCAATCTTTTGTTGGATTAAGCGTTCACGAGCAGCTGCTTGCCTGCCAGCCAGGCGATCAGCCGCTGGTTGACGGCTTCCTCACTAAGCTGAGGGAATAATCCGGCGGAAATTACTTGATCATAGAGACGTTCCAGCGGTTCACGGGGATCGGCTTTTTTGGCTTTGGCATCATTCTTCAGCAATTCCCATACATCAAGCACATAGCGGCGGGAGTCCAGCTCCTGTTTGGCAAAAAAAGCATGCAGCTCTTCCAGCTCCTGCAGGAACTCCGCTCCGAAACGTTCAGCCACATTCCCGCGCAGCAGAGCAATTTCCACTTCATACATTGGACGAAGCTTCTTGGCATCCTTGCCAATCCACGGGGTCTCCAGAATGAACGGCAGACCTGCCAGTGCTTCATGATGTACGACATTGTTGATCGTCTCAAAACCAATATAGCCCGAGCCGATCGGAGTATGACGGTCTTTGCCCGCTCCCCGCGGATTCTTGCTGTCATTAATGTGGATAACGCCGAGCCGTTCCAGGCCGATGGTATCGTCGAATTTCTTCAGCACGCCATCCAGATCGCCCACAATATCGTATCCGGCATCATGAATGTGACAGGTGTCGAGACAAATAGACAACCGCTCATTATGTTCGACCTTATCGATAATGGAAGCAATCTCCTCGAAGCTGCGTCCGACCTCTGTTCCCTTGCCGGCCATTGTTTCCAGAGCAATATGCACTTCCGTCTCATTCGTACCGCCCAGCACTTCGTTTAGTCCGTCAGCAATACGCTGAATGCCGTATTCGGCATCCTTGTCAGTGAATGCACCCGGATGCAGGACGATATGCTTAACACCGAGCGCATGGGTACGGCGGATCTCCTCCTGCAGGAAATCAACTGCCAGCTGGTAGGTGCTTTCCTTGTAGGAGCCCAGGTTAATAATGTATGGGGCATGAACCACAATCTCTTCGACGCCATTCTGCGCCATAGCCAGCTTCCCTTCCTCAGGGAACATCGATTCAATCGGCTTACGGCGCGTATTCTGCGGCGCTCCCGTATATATCATAAACGAGGTGGATCCGTACTCATTTGCTTCATTGGCCGCGCTCAGGAGACCCTTGTCCGCGCAGGACACATGTGAACCTATTTTCAGCATGCCTATTTCCCTCTTTCCTTCACGAATTAACCCTTATTCTACCGTGATCGGGAAAATAAATCTAGGCAAGCCCCGTAAGCCCGCTTCCGCTTCGCAAAACTTTGGAAATACGCTATACTTTAGATGAGTAAAAGGAAAGTGACAATCATCATTGTCAAAGGCGGTGTATACATGCATTTTCATTCACCCTCAAGCTTGTTATCTGCAGCTCCGAGCAATTGGTTTATGAATTCCATCGCATTTTGGACCTTTTTACTGCTGGGCTGTATGTGCATCGGCGGCTATTTTATGTTCCGCAAATTTCTGAAGGTACTGCCCAAGGCTGACGGCAAGTCCAAGCTGGACTGGCAGAATTACTGGGTAGAACGCAGCCGTCCACTATGGAGCGACGAGATGAAGGCTTTTCTGGACCAGCTGGTTCAGCCGGTACCCGGCCCCTTCCGCGACATCGCCAAACATTCCATTGCTGCTGAGATCGGCAGAATTGCTGTGGAGAGCAACGCTCCGGAGGTAACCCGCGAGCACTGCATCAAAGGCTATATTATAGCCACACCACGGCGCGACAACCGCTTTCTGGTTACCTTCCTGGAAAAGAACGGCATCGACTACACACCTTATAAACATTTAGTCAAATAACTGCTAATCAGGTCACGCCATGGTCAGGCGTCCAGAACAGGAGCACCCCTATGAAATATATCATTTGCGGAGGCAGCGGCTTCATCGGCAGCGAACTAACCGAACATTGGCTGCAAAGCGGGCATCAGCTCATCAGTGTCGGCCGCAAGCTTCCGGCGAACCCACGATCTCATCCGGGTCTGAGCTATCTTACCTGGGACAGTCTGAAATCAAATCCAGAAGCTGCCGAAGGCGCAGATGTACTGGTTAATCTTGCAGGAGCTTCCCTTAGCCAGCGCTGGACTCAAAGCGGTAAGCAGGCGATTATGAAATCGCGACTGGAAACCGTTACCGCAGCAGGGAAGCTGCTGCGGTCGCTGCAGCATAAGCCCCAGGTAGTCGTCCAGTCCTCTGCTGTCGCCATTTACGGGACTTCACGGCAGGATACCTATAATGAATCTTCTCCAACCCGCGTTGTAGACTTCCCTTCAGAAGTCGTCAAGACCTGGGAAGAGGCTGCCGATGAAGCCTATTCCGGCTGCCGGCTGGTCAAACTGCGCACAGGCGTTGTGCTGGGCAATGAGAGCGGCGCTTTTCCCAAAATGAAGCTGCCTTATTCCCTTGGCTTCGGTGGCAGAATCGGCAGCGGCAAGCAGTGGCTGTCCTGGATTCACCTGACGGATATCGTCCGGCTAATCGAATTCTGCATTCTTCATCCTGAGATCGAGGGTCCTGTCAATGCCACTGCACCGCAGCCGGTTACGAACGAACAATTCGGAAGCATGATCGGCAAAGTCTATCATCGTCCGCATTGGTTCCCCGTCCCGGCATTTCTGTTGAAGGCTGCCGTAGGTGAGCTGTCGGAAATTCTGCTTGAGGGACAGCGTGTACTTCCTTCCAAAGCAGTGAATAACGGCTTCACGTTCACCTATCCAACCCTGCAGCCGGCGCTTGAACAGCTGAAATCTCAAGTGTGAAACGTATAACAGCCCTTAACAATCGTGAACACCGCTCCTTCGGTCAACGAATACTCTTTATAAGGAACCATAACCTCACCAGCGAGAAGCGTACCGTTCCTGGAGTCCAGATCCTTCAGGATATATCCGCCCGCGCTTCTGGAAATTTCGGCATGCACCCGCGATGCCCCTTCAGATGTCTCTACATACTGGGCGACCTCTGAAGAGCGGCCAATAATGAAGCTGGGGCGGTTCAGTTCAATTCTCTCAGGAGTTCCGCCCTCATCGGCCTCGCTTCTTTCCAGATAAGGAACTGCCCGCCCGCTTGATGCGAGCCCGCCCCCTTTAACCGGTTCCGGTTCCCGGATAAGCAGCGCCGTGGCAGCTACTGCAGCAGGCGCTTCTTTCACATGAATCCGGCCCTCGGCAGTCTCCGGGGCTATACCCTGTCCGCCTGCCATTGTCCCCTTTGGATAAGAGATTGCAGCAGATGATGCTTGTTCTGAACGGGTGTAAGTGGGAGCTGAAGGCCGGAGCGGCGCTACCGGATTTCTGCCAAAATCCCATTCCAGCTCATTCCTCAGCTTCCGGCCTGTACCCTTCCTGTCCTCTGTCCCCTCCTCCAAAAATTCTTCCTCTTCCTCAGATCCGACCCGGGTAATTCTACCGCTCCACACCATCCAGCATACAACTGCCAGCCCCAGAGTTACTGCTGCACAGACCGCAAGCCAAAGCGTCAAGGGATTATTTAAATAGAGTAACTTCCATAACAACGCATCGCACAGCACTGCACCAAGTACAATATACGTCCGATACGATGATGTTCCGTCCACAGCAGCTTGGCGGGTATGTAAAGGCATATCAGGCATCAGCTGTTCTCCGGTTGCTCCCCTATCCTTCCGCTTCAGCCGCGGTGCGCCGCCCATCCATGGAGCCTGATCTGGCGCCTGTCCAGGAGCAGGAGGTACTGTGTCTTTATCTCCTTGCTCCCACGCGAAGGCTGCTCTCCCCGGGAAAGCCGTCTTTGGCTCTTCCAGATTACGGAGCGGAGGCTGTTCCATTCTGTCTGCTGACCGAATTGATACTCCTGCCAGCTTCCCCTGAACCAGCCCCATGGCTTCAGGAGGAGCCCTGTATTGGTCTGCCCCTGTCAGCAATTCTGCTAATAGTTCCTTAAGCCCTGCTGGGCTGAAAGCCTCTTCCCCGCAGTATTGCAGCAGCCGCTGCATTCCGTCGCCGGACAGCTCATGGATGGCCGCCATAAATACCATGATCAGCGATCTGAGTGACTCCCCCGGACTTACAGCTGATTCTGTATGCTGCAGTGGAAGGTAGGTAAGGAATACTTTTCCACTGTTTAACGGGCCCTCAATGAAGATGTAGTCTTCATGCAACGCGTACTGCTCTGCACGCAGCATATACAGGCGCCCCTCCTCCATTCCTGCAGCGATCTGCAGCAGCAGCCCGAAGAACTCCAGCATGCTCAGCCTCTCACTTTTGAGCAGAGCCCCCAGCATTTTTCGTCTTGATACGGTATATTCCAGTGTCACCTGCAGGTCTATCTCTCTAAGAAGCAGCCGCAGATGATGCGGAATACCGGTGTTCATCAGCATGCGGGCCTGAACCATGTTAAGCTCTCCTGCCGCCAATCCCTCTGGCTTACCGAGCAGCATCGTTATCCCATCCTGCTGCACGAAATCACGTTCCAGTCCAAACAAGCAGCTTCACCTCCTGAGCTGTTATAACTCCAAACCTCAAGTCAGAAATAATAATACGCACAGATAAATCCCGGAAAAACAGCCAGCATAAAAGGAAACCGGAGCAGATCACTCCCCTGTCCTTTTTTGAACATATCCGTATTACGGAGCAGCAGGAATCCCGCTGTTCTGCTTAACATACCGCGTACCCTCCGGCCTGCTTCCCGCCTGAAGAGAATCATGATCCAGCCGACAACGGCTCCCAACAGCACAGAATACACAATTACCTGCAGGGAGAACAATACACCAGTCCAGGCACCAATTCCGGCAAAAAGCTTAACATCTCCTGCCCCCACTGCCCCGATGAAATACATGATCAGCAGCAGCAGAAACCCCGAACCTGCACCGCACAGAGATAAGAGCAGTCCATGCCGGCCGCTCATAATCACCTGCAGGGATATTCCCGCAACAAGTGCAGGCAATGTAATCCAGTTAGGGATCTTCATCCAGCGTATATCGGTGAATAATGCTGCTGTCAGGAACGGCAGGCAGCCCCAAAAAGCCCATTCTGTCATCCGCACTCCCCTTCCTCTAAACTTCAGTTATTTCACAACTGTAAAAGTAGCCTCCAAGGTGGTGCCGTCAGCCAAACAAATGACGAAGGGCCAGGTCCCCGGTGTTGTATTTACGCCTATCTTCCATTCCCATTCGATATATCCGTTCTCATCCGCCTGCTTCCAGCCCAGATATTTGGCCGTGCTCTGACCACTTTTGTAAAAAATGGCCAGGTTCGCCGAAGCGCCCGGAGGCACCTTAACCTTTATCAGGCCCTGATGATTCGCCACGCCCGGATTAGGCTTCTCCAGGACGACAATGGTGCCTGTTTCCTCATCAGGTCCGGCCTCACCGCCATCTCCGGATACATCAGTGTTGCCGATCCATAAGCGTTCGACTGCACTGGCCTCAAGTACAATCTTTTGATTCAGGAACGGGACCTTCATCGGCAAGTCATAGCTGACTACCAGTCCGAAGTAGGGATGTGTTCCTTTATTCAGATCAGGGACGGTTACATTGGACACATGAATCCGGCTGTATTCAAGCCAGTCCGAAGACAGATACGGCTTCAGCATAGGCTTAAGTGCTATATCCAATACGGCCTCGGAAGCCCCGGCCTGCACCTTCTGGAGCGGCCCTTCTCCCTGCTGGATAGCAGCGCTGACCCAAGATTCCATAGGCTCAGGAAGCTCCTTCACATAATGCTCGCTCCATTCGGCAATCGACAACCGCGGAATACTCCATACACCCGGGGAGGCAGAGCCAGCGGACGAATCTGTGTTCTCTGCTTCACTTGCATCATCCCATTGCTGTGCAGCCAAAGCCGCAGGATACATATGCGCCGAGACTATTTTAACCGTATCGGATACCGTGCTCTGCAGCGCCGTGGAATATAGTGTCATTTGCACAATAAAGATCAGGAACAGGACAAATAACAGAAACATGGGTAGCACCAGCGCCGCTTCTACAACCATGCTGCCTTCATCACGCGGGTCCGGTGATTTCCGCAGACAGAGCTTCATTCGGCCAATCCTCCTTCAATAAGAAAAGTCGGCCCCTACTTTCCTGAAATAATTCTTACCCCGGACGTCCCCCGAGAGTCCTGCACTATAATCCACCAGCTTCACTACTCCAGGGAGAAACCACAGCGGCATGCCCATTGTGAGCTCTGCTGAGGCATACGTGAACTTCCCCGCCGGATCAGTGCCGGTATTCAGGCGGATAAGTGCAAGCATCCGGGCCAATTGTTCCTCCCCTCCTCCATGAAGCAGAAGAAACAACCGCAAATGATCACGATAGGTAAGCTTCGCGGTCATATATTTGGATAAGGGAATCTCCCCGTTCCTGCAGAGCAGAAGCATGTCCTGAACAGCCTGTTCAACTCCATACAAAAGTGCAGCAGCCAGGACCGCCAGCGGATTACCCAGACTGGCTTTCTCTATCATTCCCTCCATAGTCCTTACGGCCAGGCGCAAGGCAAAGATCTCCCCATATGCCGCCGCTACATTCCCGGCAGGATTATAGAAGCCGTACAGAATATACTCCAGCTCCTGAGCCTGAGGATCAAGTTGTTCCCCGAGCTTTTCTCCGAATCCTTCTGCAGACCCGGAAGCCAGCGGAGTCAGCGCCGATAGATCAAAATGACGGAAATACATTGCTGAATACTCTGTTTGATACAATCTGTCCCTGGCGCCTTCCAGAACACTGCTCATCGCTGAGTATAAACCGTCCATATTTTTCATTGATGATTTTCCGGCAGTATACTGATCACCGCTATTCACGGTAACTGCCGCTTCCTGCTCTATACCCTCATTGAAAGAGACATTCTCCTCGTAGTATTGACGCAGACTACGGTACCGTTCCGCGGCTTCTTCTGCGCTTTCACCCAGACCGCGGATCTCATTAAGCAGTTTCATGGCCTCCCCGAGCTTGGTTTTGGCCTGTTGTTCCGTTTGCCTGCGCCCACTGTCCGAAGTCCGGCGGCCGTCAATCTGCGCGGCCTCAGCTGTAATAATGGATCCATGCTCGCCATAATTCTGTATATAACTATGAATTGTCCCTGAAGCATTCAGAACACCTGTAACCATGCCTGAATACTCTCCAGATGATCCTGATAATGCACTCAATACGGCTGGTAATCCGGATACTGCCGGCTCCAGGTTCATTGCAGCCTGTTCCTGTTCCCCTAAATTATTGTCCATAGTACTGAACTCGGATGATGGGAGAATAAGGCTTGCCGCTTGTTCCCTCAGCTTCCTGAGAGGTTCTGAATTCATTTCATCCGCGCTCCCCGGGATGTCCCAGTTCCGCGCAGGATCATTTCCGGCAGTATCTGCGGCAGCCATTGACTGATCGAGCATGCTTTTCATCTGCCGGTTTAAATCCTCAGCCTTCGTAAGTGCTGATCTGGCCTCCTGTAACCGGGAGTTATGGTCTGCCTGAACCTCAGCCACAACACCAGGTATCCGGCTGATCAAATCAGATACTTGATTTCTATACAGCGATAGAACACCTGAGTACTTCGGCGGTTTTTTGGTATCCCGGAACAAATCCTCGTAATACTTGGCGAAATAATCGTTATACATCGCCGGGATATCCGCTGCAGAGGCAATGGAGCCCAGCCCAGCAGGATATATATGATTAGCAGGAGGATTCATCAGAAGCTTCTGCAGTTTCACTGTACTTTCAGCAGCCTCTCTTCTCTTCTGCAGCATAAGTTCCAATGCTTCCTCACGCTGAGTATATAGAGGCTGCAGGTCTCCCAGTATCTGTGTTGTCTGTGAAGCCTCCGTCATTGCCGCAGACAGGGGCTTCAGCTTTCCTGCCAGCTCCAGTGCGAAATCAACAGGTGCTTTATACTTCATTTCTTCAATAATCTGCCGCCGGAAGATATCGTAGCTGCCAAGCGGCCGGCTCCAGTTCAGCGAAGAGGAATCCAGCTTTACCGGCAGCAGATTAAAGGCATCTGCCCGCCCGCTCTCATACAGATTATCGTTCAGCACCTTGGACAGCAGCTGATTGCCATCGTTACCGCCGAAGGCGAATAGAGCGTACCTGTCCCGTAAAGTAATATCATAAGAGGACATCACGGAGCGGACCGCGGCTCTCGCCAAACGTTCCTCCTGCACATTCACAGCCGCAATCCGCGCGTAATCTATGAGCACAGTGGTGAAAAGAAACACGAAAGCCAATATCATAATCAGAAAAATAGAGACAGATCCTTCAGTTGTATGCAGATATCTGAATTTACTGTCGCTACTTCTGTTGCTACTTCTGTTCCTAGTTCCGCTCCGACTTGCGTAACTCCGGCAGCGGCCCGGGCTAGGAAGCTTGCTGAACAACTTGCATTCCTTGGAATGCAGCATCCGTTATCACCTCCCTCCGGTCCCATCCCCTGAACCGGTCCCGCCGAGATATTGGCAGCTTAGTGCAGCTTGTCCAGCATGAGGGCAGCGTTCTTCTTCTCCATGCCCGTGTCCTCCTTGCTGCCGGATGAATGATTCTTGAACTTGGACCCGTAGTAACGCATGAGGTCTACGGTTCGAATAAACTCAACAGGCTCAGTAACATAGGAGCTGGCAGACACCTCGGGAACCGCCTCATCCGCCAATAATTCATCCAAGACCGGTAAACTCAGCACCTTCTTTAATTCAGCACTGATCTTGCGGCCTGTGAGTCCATAAGTGTAGCTAAGCTCTCCCGTCAGATTCAACGGGACAATCTTCGAAGCTTGCCGTAGCTTCACTATAGGCAATTCGCCCCCATCCTCCGCCTCTCCAGGCAGTACAATTGCCGTACTACCATTCTGTGCACCCGTTCCGAACAAGGACCACAATAATCCATCTTCGCTGATTCTCCAGTACAGCGGATCATAATTGCCAGCTGCGAATTCCCCATCCACCGCCCTGTTGCTATTCTCCCAATTGTAGGCCGCACGTTCGGTTGCAGCTGAGCCCACCTGCAGCAGCATCGACTTCTGATAGCTGTAGAGGGAGAAAAACAGCAGCAGCATTGTGATGCACATAATGATCGGCAGCAGAAGCGAAGCCTCGATTGTGAAGCTTCCCTCCTCCTCCTGTAGAGGAATCACTCAAATACTTCCTGACTCTTATCTCCGGCAGTACTAATCAAATCCTTAACTACCTTTACAATCTCTTCACGGAACACCATCACTACCGCAATCAACACCGCAATAATCAGTATCATCTCGAGCGTGCCCAGTCCATCTTCATCTCTCCAAAAATTCCTCACACCTTCTGCAATCAGCGTCATCATATGCTTCTACCTCCTACATTTTTAACATCATCAGCGCCGGTGTCCCCACCAGCACAATCACAATTAAGAAGATAACCACCATCGGGAAGACCAGCTTTGAGGAAGCCTGTTCCCCGTGGGTCCGGCTGATAGCCTTCCGCTTCTCCCAGAGCATCCGCGACAGATCACGCAACGACAGAACAAAGTCAGCTCCGCCTCTGCGGTAATTTAGCAGTACTGTAGTTGTGAAGATGGAGACTTCCTGCACCGCACAACGCTTGCTGAAGTTCTCAAACGCCTGCTGGAACGAATAGCCGCCTTCCCATTCCGCTGTCATCTTCAGCAGTTCAGCATACAGCGGATGGGCACTGTCTCCCTGGCGGCTGTTGACACAGCGGAGGATTGCCCGCTGCACCGTCTCGCCGGCACCAACAAGTAAGACTAGGCTATTCAGCAGCTCCGGCAGCTCAAGCAGAATTAGCTGCTCCCGCAGGCGCACCTTCTTGTGCAGGTCACTGACCATCGCAACCGGAAGTAGAACTGCCAGGAGGCCGCCAATTGAGATTCCCGCCTGCTCACCCGTAAACAAAGTTAGTGCGCTGCCTCCTGTGATCAACAGCCAGCTGTAGCTGAACATCTCTCCCATGAATATCAATGTTCTTTCTGCGCTATGGCGCATGCCGTAGATCCGCTGCAGTGAGCGCTGAATTTTGAACATTACTGCCGGGATTAGGCTAACGACCTTCCCCTTCTCCACAAGCAGCAGGATTGGCTCGCCCAGCCACCGCAGCCGGAGCCCTGCCATGGGCAGTCCACGCAGCGCTGCGTAGCGGCCGCCGCATTTGAAGCGCAGACTCAGCCAGCCGGCGGTGAAGATAAGCATGACTGCAGCACATAACAGTGACATGTCAACCCTCCCTCCTCTTCACAATGGAATATCCATGATCTTGGAGGTCCAGAGATAGCAGAGAAATAAGGCAATCAGCGCCAGTGTGGAGACCGCTATTCCAGCACCTGTATACATTGGCTGCATATAGTCTCCCGCTGTCAGGCTCATGAACATCACCATCATCAGCGGAGAGACGAGTAAGGCCTTGGCCTCAAATTTCTTCTGGGCAATACTGACCGCAATATCCTGCTGGATATCCAGCTTTTCTCCAATAATTGTAGAAGTGCGGCGCACGATCTCCACGAGATCCCCGCCCGTCCGCTTGCAGACCATGAATACATCTGCAAAACGTTCCACATCCTCCATGCCTGCCCTTTTGCTGAAATCATACAGAGCCTCTTCCACCGGCTCCCCGTACTCCATGCGGGTACAGATAATATTCAGCTCAGCGATCATGTCACCGCTGCCCTCCGGGTCAAGCATCCGTAGATCAAGCACCGCCTCGCGAAATGCATTCTCTACCGACCGTCCGGCAGATAGCGATGAAGAGAGCGAGAAGAGCATCTGCTTGAACTGCAGATTAAGCGCTGAGCGCCGGCGCTGGAGCAGGTATTTGCGCAGCAGGCGGGGGCCTGCTGCACTGCCCGGCACTAGCAGCACAGAGAGAAGCAGATGATGATAGAACAGGTAACCAAGGCCAAATAACAGTACACCACCCGTCACAATGACCAGAATTCGTTGCATAGCGTTCAATTCGTACCGGGTATAATCCGGAAGTATTGCTTGTTCGCCCGCAGCAGACCCGCCAGGCGGCTGAACCGGCTTTATTCCTTTCGCGAATATCCTTCTATCCGCTTTGGGTACACTCTGACTTCTGTTCTTCAAGGCATTCAGGACATAACCTCCTCTGGCTTCCGGCTGGCTGCGCTGAAGCGCAGCAATGAATAATCACTGATTCCGGCCATTCGCAGTTTGTTTGTATGCAGCAGCGGATTGCCACAGGCGGCAAGGCCGCCCAGTACCCGGCCATCCCGTTCCCCGGTTTCCCGAAATTCATATAACGGATTCAGCTCGACCTCTCCGCTGCGCAGACCCGCAACTTCACAAATCTCCATGACTCTGCGCGAACGGTCCCGCAGCCGCGAGAGATGTACGAATATATCAATCGCTGACCCGATCTGCTGACGGACTACAGCTACCGGCAGCTCCGCGGCACTGAGAACCATAGTTTCCAGCCGGCTGACCATATCACGCGCACTGTTGGAGTGGCCTGTTGATAACGACCCGTCATGGCCGGTATTCATCGCCTGCAGCATATCCAGGCACTCTGCTCCACGCACCTCACCGACAACAATACGGTTCGGCCGCATCCGCAGTGAAGTGCGGATCAGATCGCGGATGGTAATCTCGCCCCTTCCTTCCGTGTTGGCATTCCTCGTCTCCAGCGAGACCAGATTCGGAACTGTGACAATCTGGAGCTCCGCAGAATCCTCTACCGTAATCACACGCTCCTGCGGCGGTATGAACTGCGACAGGGCATTCAGAAAGGTAGTCTTACCCGAGCCTGTCCCCCCGCTGATGAAGATGTTGTACTTCGCCGCTACCAGAATCTGCAGCAGCTCTGCGGCTTCATGACTGAGCGCTTCACGCTTCACCAGCTCGGCCATGGTCATAGGCGTCTCAGGGAACTTGCGGATGGTCATTGCCGGGCCCCTTAGCGCAGCAGGCGGCAGCACGATATTGACACGCGAACCGTCCTGCAGCCGGGCATCTACAATCGGTGAAGACTCATTCACCACCCGGTTAACGCCTGAGACTACAGTCTGGATAATATCCTCCAGCCGGCTTCTGGATTCAAAAGCCAGCGGCAGTCTGCGGAGCATGCCATCCTCCTCCACAAAGATCTCCTCATGGCTATTGATCATAATCTCGGTAATGGCCGGATTATCTATCAGCGGCTGCAGGATATCCAGCCCCCGGAAGGAGTCAAACAGCTTCTTCACCAGCTCGTGCTTCTCTTTGGCCGTCAAAAATTGCAGATTGTCCCGTCCAAGAATAATCCGTTCAATAAAAGCGGCAAGCTCATGGTTTCCTATGGCCGAAGTAACGTCCAGCCCTGCCCGGATGTCGCTGCGCAGTGCTCTGAACATTTCTTCATTCATGCAGAACTCCCGGTAAATACACCTGGCAAAGCCGGTTCAATTATGCTTCTGCAGAGCTGCTGTACCCCGGCTATGAATTGGGGTGAGCTCAGGCAGAGCTCTCCGTAATGCTGCATCCCCCAGGAAGGAATATACGGAAGTGTACCCGCCAGCCCGGTTCCGGCATCCGCCAGGTTGTCATTCACCGCTTCCGTGCAGCAGTTCATCACGAATCTGCTCCTGCCTCTCAGCTCCGAAGGCATGCCGGAATGCGGGCTGTCGAAGTAGGTAAGCCAGCGTTCCGTCTTGTGCCGGCTTACCTGCTCGTTCTTCAGTACCCACAGCAGAAGTCCGCATCTGTGCAATACAGCCTGAGCCCGCTCCTCCTCAATGCTTCCGGTATCCGCAATGATCACATCATAGCTTCCGGACGCAGCCAGCCCTTCTAATATCTCCAGCGTATCCTGACGTGACATCTGGAGCATTTCCCTGAAATTCTCCACAGGTCTGAATGCATCACAACGCAGGCTATCATGCCTGAACGCATAATCCTTCCATAAGGGCTTCCCCCTCCCTCCCTTGTTCTCTCCCCCAGCCTTGAGTTCGTAGAGCAGGCGTTCAAAGCCCGGAGCGTTACCGCCCGGCATCCGCAGATATAATCCGCTGCTGTCCACACTCTCCAGGTTGAGGTAGAACACCGAGAGGCCCAGTGCACCAAGCTGCTTCGCCATATTCAGGGCAAGCGTTGTTTTGCCGCTGCCGCCGCTTGCCGAGACAACTCCCAGCAGCAGTGTTTGCTCCTTGGGGGCAGCAGCAGTCCTGACCCGCTTCAGATCACACAGCTGGAGAACGGACTCCAGCAGCGAGGGAAGCGCCTGGTATTTGGCAATCCTCATTCCTCCTGCCACATTACCGGCATTCGGCAGGTCTCCCGCATCACTCAACACTGCCCACGGAACCGTGCTCCTTCCTTCCACCAGCCAGGCTTCAATGAAGGATGGGTCTCCGGCAACTGCATCCGGAATTTCGTCTCCCTTCATAAATTCCATAAAAGTGTCCAGCCTGCTGAACGCTGTGATCCGCAGCATTTCCCCATATTCACTATGGTGCAAATAATGCAGCAGCGGTTCAATGTACTCGCTCTCCCGGACTGCAAGTACAATTCTTGCCGTCATGAAATCACTCTCCTCTCAGAATATTGGCAAAAATGGCAGCAAAAAAAGCACCGCCAATAACCGTGGGATACGGTCATTGAACGGTGCTTCCGTTACTGTTCCTATAATTTACAGCTATAGTAGCATATATATAAGAGCTCAGCAATATCTTTTTTACCAATATCCGAGTGAACCTCCCAGAATCCCCCTATCTTACATGTCCTGCAAGGGATATGTGATCATTCTCCGCGTACCTTTATAATACATACGAACATACATAAGTTAGTCCAGATTATAGAGAGGAGTTTTACAATTATGAAACTAATTCCCGGATTCCTTGCCGTTCTTGCCTTATCCGGTGCAGTCAGCTTATCCGCTGCCGCAGCAGAACAACCTATTACTGTCCTTATTGATCAGCAGAAGCTGAACCTGAGCTCCAGCTCGCCGGTCAAAGACAACGATTCTATCCTCGTGCCTATGCGCCCGATCTTCGAGAAGCTGGGCCTGGAGCTAGCCTGGGATGCCAAGACCAGCACCGTCACCGCCAGTAAGGAAGGCCTGAGCATCAAGCTGCAGATCGGCAGCAAAAAAGCCAGCGTGAATGGAACGGTCAAGTCGCTGGTATCCGCTCCCCGGATGATTAATAATGTGACGTATGTCCCGCTGCGCTTCGTCAGTGAAGCTACCGGCAATCAGGTGAGCTGGGACGCCAAAGCCAACACCGTAGCGATTACCAGCGCAGTAGACACTGCTGTGTCCACCAAAGAAATCTCAGCCCTGTTCGATAAGTACGCCGACTATTTGAATAATGAGAATGCCAAAGGTTTCGTGTCGCTTATCGATCCGCAGTCTCCGCTAACTGCGATTGGTCCGCAGCTTGAGGAACAAATGGCGGAGTATGATACCAAGACCACCATCGAGCAGCTGAACATTATTGATGTGCAGAAGAGTGAAGCAACTGTGCAGACGATCGAAACCAGCAAGAAGCTCGGCGGTGCTTTTATGCTGAACAGCAAAGCTGAGTACATCTATTCCCTGACCCGGAGTACCGGCAGCACACAGTGGCAGATCAGCAATCTGCAGATCAAAGCTATAGAGTATTCCCTTCCGGAGGGAACGCTCGAAGCGGCAGTTTCGGTCCCCAAAGCTGAGGAAGATCTGATCAATGCTGTGGTTCAGGCTAATTTTGAATATACGAACAAAGAGAATCTCGACGGCCTGCTCTCGACCATTGACGAGACTTCTCCCGCATATACTCAGACCAAACAGGTGTATGCCCAGATGTTCCAGGTCTATGATCTGGATTCTGCTATTGAGTCTTCCAAGATCATTGATTATACAGCCGATGAAGCCTCCGTATATCTGGTGCAGACGACTAAAAAACTAAGCGGTCCTGCATTACCGGATAGCCGCTCCACCACTGTGATAACCCTGAAGAAGTCTGCTGATGGCAAATGGAAGCTTTTCCAGAGCTATATGCTTAAGACAGAACCTTTGAAGCCGTAAGGAACCGCTCAGGAAACATTGAATTCATTTGCGTCAAAATACCCTGCAACCCAAAAAGCAGCGCCGCCCTTCAGAGGACGGCACTGCTTTTTATTAAACCCGGTTTCCCGCTACAGGAATCTCCGCTTCAGATCCGGTGACGGGAGCAGACACTGCTCATCCCGGCCGAACCAGCGGTAGCGGTTCCTTGCCACAAGCCTGTACAAGGCGTTACGCAGCGGTTTCGGCACCAGGATGAACACATATGCGAGCGGCCACGGAAACCGCAGTCTGCGGGCAATCCGCAGCACTGCAGCCGACTCTGTATAATAGCTGCCGTTCTCCACAAGCACCACTGTGTTTAACTGATTGCCGGGCAGGCTGCCAGCCCTCAGCAATTCCTTGGCCGCCTCACTCTGCAAGGAGGCGAACATGAAGTTCGCCCGGGGATCACGGGGAACAATGAACCGGACCAGCCCCTGGCACAGATGGCAGACTCCATCAATCAGCACAATGGATTTACCCTGCCTTTCCTTGTACTCTTCAGCCACTTCGCCGCCCCCTTCCTCTTAAGCATAGTGTACCCTTCATATCCACTTCTGAAAAAAAACAAAAAACGCGGGATAGCTCCCGCGCCTACAACGTCCGTACGTGTAATTATTCAGCAATTGCCTTGTTAATCCACTCGTCCCCGAGCATTTGCCCTTCGAAATCAGCTGTGAAGGAATCCATGCATCTGCAGATGAAATCTTTGCGGCATACCGGACATGGCGTCTTGAGCAGGCGGCTGATGTTCGTCATTTTCCATTCCGGAAACCGATTGTAGAACGCGCGGCACTCCGTTCCGTCAGCAAGCTTGATAATGAACTCGTACAATCCTTCCTTATCATTGCTGCTGGCTTTGGTCACATTCGTAATATTCGGTCTGTAAGACATCTTCATCACCCATTATTTAAATTTTTGGTAGTTAATAGCACACGCGACATTAACAGATACTTAGACATATTAAAGAATTTCCGGGGTGATGTCAACCAAACAGCAAGCTCGCACCCGCTATTTATTGCACTTCTAACCTTCTCCGACTCTATTTAGCCATTATTCCCAGCTTTGTTCATTCCTACCCGTTGTTTCTGCGGCTCCACATAGTATAAGACCGGACAACGGCTGTCCGGCCTTATATTGGAACATATCATTTTCAATGATATAACTTCACCATTCCTTACAGTACGTTCAGTTCAACCTCAATATTTCCGCGGGTCGCCTTCGAGTACGGGCAGAAATCATGAGCTTTCTTCGCCAGATCTTCCGCTACAGAGCGTTCAATACCCGGCAGCTTCACATCCAGTTTAACCGCAAGCTTGAAGCCTCCGTCGCTCTCGTCCTTGCCAATCAGCACGTTGGAAGTGATCTCCACATCCTGCAGCTTCACGCCCTCCTTACGGGCAATGTTGGCTAGCGCACTCTCATAGCAGGCACCATATCCTGCCGCGAACAGCTGCTCAGGATTCGTACCGGCACCGCCGGGACCGCCAAGCTCCTTCGGAATTTTGAGGTCATGCTTAAGGGCTCCATCCGATGATTCCACTGAACCCTCGCGGCCCCCGCGAACGGTTGCTGTAGCTGTATATAACGCCTTCAGTTGCACTGCAGTCATCTTTGATCTTCTCCTTTTTCAAGCGAATTTTGTACCGACACATACCTTTAACTTAAACATCCCCTGCATTTTGAAACGATTATGCAATGTTGTCACAACCTGGAGGGTTGCTTCTGACGGTGAATAGTGTACAATTAAATTGTGATAAATCAATGTACGGGAGGAATTATCCATGAGTGTCTATGATTATGAAGCCAACACCCTTAAGGGCCAGGAAGAATCACTCTCCAAATACAAAGGCAAAGTACTGCTCGTCGTAAACACAGCCAGCAAATGCGGTTTCACTCCTCAATATAAGGGTCTCCAGGAAGTGTACGATAAATTCAAAGACCGCGGATTTGAAGTTCTGGGGTTCCCCAGCAACCAATTCGCCAAACAGGAGCCGGGCGAGAGTGAAGACATCGCCGAGTTCTGCGAGATTAATTATGGTGTAACCTTCCCTATGTACGAGAAAATCAATGTCAACGGCAATGAAGCCCATCCTTTATTCAAATATCTCTCCAAAGAAGCACCCGGCGTACTCGGCTCCAAGAGCGTTAAATGGAACTTCACTAAATTCCTGGTGGATCAGGAAGGCCGCGTGCTCAAGCGGTTCTCACCGCAAACCACACCGGACCAGATTGAAGCAGACATCGCCAAGCTGCTGGAGTAGAGCGACCTAATTCATCTGTCTGCCGCAAAATACAAACACCCTTACTGCCCGAATGAATGCCGGGTGTGAAGGGTGTTTTTTTCATCATAAGCTCACCGGTAACTGCCTGGAATTAGCCCCGGCGCAAGCCTTGCCTTATCTAGCCAAGCGCATCTGTTCACGTACGTCCTTCCAGGATATCAATCGGATTTCTTCGTCCACCAGCAGCTGTCTGAATTCCTTGTCCATACAGTAGTTATATTCCATTTCTCTTTTGGCGGAAGAGGGGGTAAGGGTGCGCATTTCGGCAGTATCCCTTGAAGGGTGCACGACCAGCTCCGTTATTCCAGCTTTCATTTCTTGGATGGCCTGCGATAATTGCCGCCTCACATCAGGATAACCCTCCCCCTGCTCCTGCTCATAAGGCAGAATGATTAAATCATCAATCAGCGGAATTCCCCGGCGGTCTGCCGAATCAATTCTCTTCCGGAACAACTCCCGCATCTGCGGAGATAAAAAAGACTGGTTCACAATGTTCCGGGGCAGCTTGAACGGCAGCCGGTATTCCTCACACAAATCGAAGGCCAGCTCCAGAAAATCGCGTCCGCCCGCCAGTCCCAATAGACTGCCCTCATGACTGTCCAGATGTGTCGGATCAATCCCCATCCGTATGGCGGCTTCGATCTGATTGCGTACTTCAGTCCTGACTGCTTCTTCAGCAGCCTGATGCTCCACTTCAGCTGATGTCCCCCAAAAGTGCCCCTCTTGAGTCATTAACGATTGAACCCTTCCATCTCTCGTCACCGGCCCCCACTTATACTGCGGGAAACTGGAAGTAAGCGTAAGATGCACACCGATATTCGCTTTGCGGTTATGTGCGGCATAGTCAGCTGCCTGCTTAGCCCAGGGACCCGGCACCATGATCATAGCCGAAGTAATGGTACGCGCCTCCCACAGCTCCATAATCGCCTCATTCATAGAATGGCACAGGCCGAAATCATCCGCAGTAATAATCAAATAGCGTCCATTCGGACACCGTCGCTTATTCAAGTCTTCACTCCATTCCTTATGCACAATCCTCATCCCCTTCCTATTTGACTTCACTCCATGCAGCTGCAAACCCAAATAAACAGCAAAAAACCTGAAGTCCCTTATGGATAAGGAATTTCAGGTTTCTGCTGTTACATGTTATGCGGTAGAGAGGACTCGAACCTCCACGGGTATACACCCACTACCCCCTCAAGATAGCGTGTCTGCCATTCCACCACTACCGCGCGGTGTGTACAAATGTTAAAGCTTTGTTTGAGGCCAACATTCAATATTATAAATCCATTGCCGTAAAAAGTAAAGATGCCCTTTTAAGAATTTTCACTCATGTCAGAGTATCGCTTATTTAATTAGAATTCCCGTCATCCGCCTTGCGCTTACGGTACTCTGTAAATTCAATGTATTCCTTGATAAACTCCTTCTCTTTCTGCAGCAGTTCATCCGTTTGGCAATTCAATTGCCGTATTTGGCCAAAAAAATAATCCTCTCCGCTTTCTTTCACCGTGTCCACACTCCGCTTGCCCAGAATCAGCCAATCGAGGCTGACATTAAAAAATGCGGCGATCTCAATCAGCTTATGCGTGCCGGGCGTCGACTTGCCCCGCTTCCAGTCTCCCATGTTGCCGGTGCTGATATTCAGCTGCTCACAGAAAGCTTTCTTCGTAAGTCCTTGCCGTTTGATGAGAGATTCAATTCGTTCGTAAATGGAGTGCATTCGGTAACCCGCCTTCCGCCAAAATGTTTTTATACGTAAAAACGTTATTTTTTATTGTAAAATGACGTAAAAAAGTATATAATTAACTATTATTATGTCTTTTCCTAATTATAACATAGCGGCTGGATAGTCGATAAGAGGTGAGTGATCTGAACAGCAAACGACCTATTACTCCATATGGCTGGGCTATCAAACAACGTCTGACAGAACTGCATTTGGACCAGAAGAAATTCTGTGAGTTACACGGCATCCCACCCTATCGGCTATCCAACCTGATTCACGGCACACGTAAAGCCGACCGCTACCGCCGCCAAGTCGCCGAACTGCTGAACCTCCCGCCATCCTAGCTTGTCATTCCTGCACCACCCAAGGAGCGATTACCATTGCCGGACAGTATCTCTTCTTCCATCATTCAATCCCTGAATGCCATGAAGCATAACTCGCTGGTAATCGGCAGCACTGGAGACATCCGTTTCGCCAGCGATCACTGGGAAGACTTTAACCGGCTGTACGGCTTCTCAAGTGCTGGGGACTGGCTCGGATTAAATGTGCTGGAGCTGTTTCGGCAAAAGCTGGCTGATCCGGACGGGATGGTAAAGCTGGAGCAGCTGCTGCGTGATATTTTCAAGGGAATCCGCCTTGTTGCCAGCGCTGAGCTAACACTCTTGACCGGGAATAACGGCAGCAGAATATTTCACCTGGATATTTTCCCGCTCCTTACTGAACAACAAGCACCCGCGCATCAGACTGCCGTCCTTACACTGCATGATATTGGACCTTCCCCTAATGCAGAGGAATCTGCAGGTCCTGCCCTTATAATTCAATGCCCCAGCGTCGTCCATCTACACCCAAGCCCCCAGCTCGTGCCCATCTGTGCAGCCTGCAAATCAGTCCGCAGCAGCCAGGAGGAATGGATCACCATCGAACGTTTCCTGAAGCTGCAGCTCTCTTTACAGTTCACCCATGATATCTGCCCGGACTGCATCCGCGAGCTGTATCCGAAATATGCCGCGGCCCTAAAGTGGTGAAGCAGCCAGCCTTCCGGTTCATTGGCGGATCTTCGCTTTCCTCTTAATCAGGATCATTCTTTGAATATCTTCAAGCTGTATGGCATTTTCGACCCTTATCCATAACCATTTTCCGTCATGAAACTGGGCTGCAGTATCAAACATGGAACGGAAAGAGCCGCCGAACTCTGCACATCTGTCCCGATATACTTCAATCTCCTTTTTTCCAAGGACAAGCAGGACGGTAAAGCCTTTTTTTTCGGGGAACATGCAAAATAGAGTTTTTCCGCTTTTACGGTACCTAACGTTCCAGCCGTAATTCTTACCGCCGTAGTTCCATTCTGCTGTATGGTCGTAATTCTGCGCCGCAAAGCTCATTAATCCGGCCCAGGCATCCTTTGCTTCAGTGCCAAGCGATGAATACACCTCGTCTTCCGTTGGCATATGACTTTTATCGATAAACCGGTCACTGTTCATACCCACACTCCCCTGAATTTATGATCCAAAGCAAGCATTAACAGGCTGTCATTGTGAATATTGTAGCATTATATTGCAAAAAAACGGAAACCCTTATCGCTAAGGATTTCCGTTCTTCATTACTTATGTATGCGGTAGAGAGGACTCGAACCTCCACGGGTATACACCCACTACCCCCTCAAGATAGCGTGTCTGCCATTCCACCACTACCGCATATTGAGGCTTCATCGAACCCAGGGAATTCTCATCCCTTCAATCGAAGAAGATTATGGTGACTCGTATGGGATTCGAACCCATGTTACCTCCGTGAAAGGGAGGTGTCTTAACCCCTTGACCAACGAGCCAGATGATAAGTTTGTGTGTTTGTCACAACAAAAATGAGTATATCAAACCTCGCTAAATTTGACAAGCCTTTTTTCAAAAGAAAATATCAGGGAGAAATACGGCGTGCAGCCTACGCTTCTCCCCATCCCAGCCCCGCCTTCCCGCGAGGCCGAAACTATATTCTCCCCTTCTTAAATACGTCCGCCAGCGGCAGCTAGGACGCGGATTCCATCCGCGCAGTCATAGCCCAGACTCTGCGCTACTGCGGGATTCGTTACGTGTCCAGCCACCACATTCAAGCCGCGGGCAAGCGCCGCATTGTTGACCGCAGCCACATGAATGCCATGATTGGCAATCTGCAGCGCATAAGGGATTGTCACATTGGTCAGCGCCAGTGTAGAGGTCCGGGCGACCGCCCCCGGCATATTGGCCACCGCATAGTGCACCACGCCATGCTTCACATAGGTCGGGTTCTCATGGGTTGTAATCCGGTCGATGGTCTCAATCGAGCCGCCTTGATCAATCGCCACGTCCACGATCACAGAACCCTCTGCCATTTGCTGCACCATATACTCTTTGACCAGCTTCGGCGCACGGGCACCGGGAATCAGCACAGCCCCGATCAGCAGATCGGCTTTGCGGACAGCCTGCTCAAGATGATAAGAATCCGACATCACTGTAACGAGCCTTCCGCCAAAAATATCATCCAAAGCCCGCAGCCGGTTCGCATTCAGATCCAGGACTGTCACGCGTGCCCCCATCCCCAGGGCAATCTTCGCCGCATTGGTGCCGACAATACCGCCGCCGACAATCACTACCTCTCCAGGCTGTACTCCCGGCACACCGCCCAGCAGGACGCCTTTGCCGCCCTGCGGCTTCTCCAGTAGCCCGGCACCGATCTGCACAGCCATCCGTCCGGCAACCTCGCTCATCGGGATCAGCAGCGGCAGGGAGCCATCTTCAAGCTGGATGGTCTCATATCCAACCGCCGTCACCCCGCCCTCCACAAGCGCCTTGGTCAGAACCGCCTCCGGCGCCAGATGCAGGTATGTGAAGAGAATCAGGCCTTTGCGGAAATAAGCATATTCCTCCGGCAGAGGCTCCTTCACTTTAATGATCATCTCCGCCTTGCCCCAGACTTCCGCAGCGGTGTCCAGAACTTCAGCACCTTTATCCAGGTATTCCTGGTCATCGAAGCCGCTGCCTGTGCCGGCAGAGGCCTGGACGAACACTTCATGCCCCGCCTTCCGGAGTGCTTCTACCCCGGCCGGGGTTATGGCGACGCGGTTCTCATTATTCTTGATTTCTGCGGGTACGCCAACAATCATGCTGATTCCCCCTAAAAGTTTTGTGAGCAAAACTCGCTTCAGAAGCATAGGCTTAGTTTGGTTAGCATGGCCTTCCTGTGATATGAGAAAAGAAAGGCTCAGAAATGAGCCTTTCTCTTCTCAGCTAAGGTGATGCAGGCGGCCGCACGGCCTCCTGCGGTTTAGAACCCCAATTCCATTCACCCTAGTATATGCGGATTTCCTTCTTAAGGATTAACCTTTGTTTCGAAGGTCTGTTTACCGCCAACGAATTTCAGAACGACAGCCGCTTTAACCGGGTCGTGTGTTTCGTTCAGGGTAATTTTGCCTGTTGCGAGCTGCAGATCTTTGGTTGCTGCCAAAGCTTCTGTAATTTTGGCCGGATCTGCTTCACCGGCACGGGTGATGGCATCAGCCACCAGCTTCAGTGCATCGTAACCAAGGGCAGCCATACCATCCGGAACAGCACCGCCATTAGCTGCTTTGTAGGCTTCAACGAAGCTGGTTACTTCAGTAGCTGTATCTTCAGGCGAGTAGTGATTGGACATGTAAGTGTTCTCCAAGGCTTCTGCACCAGCGATTTCAGCCAGCTGCGGAGAATCCCATCCGTCGCCGCCCAGGAATGGAACGGTGATACCCATTTCACGGGCCTGTTTCACGATTTTACCAACTTCTTCATAGTAGCCCGGCAGGTAAATTACATCCGGGTTAGCTGCTTTGATACGTGTCAGAACGGCTTTGAAGTCAGAGTCTTTCTGCTGGTAGGACTCCTGGCTCAGCACTTCGCCGCCTTTAGCTTTGAAGGTCTCTTCGAAGAACTTCTGCAGACCTTTGGAGTAGTCACTCGAAGTATCTGTATAGATTACTGCTTTTTTGGCTTTCAGGGAGTCGATTGCAAAGTTCGCCATCACTTCACCTTGGAATGGATCGATAAAGGCTGCGCGGAACACATATTCATTCACATTGCCACTGCGCTCATCTACAGTAACTTTAGGGTTGGTGGCACCTACTGCAACGAGTGGAATCTTCTTCTCGGTAGCAACCGGAACGATACCCAGCGTATTGGTAGAAGTGGAAGCACCAATGATTGTAACAACCTTATCATTGGTAATCAGCTTCTGTGCTGCTTGCGTTGCTTCTTCAGACTTCGAAGCGTTGTCGGCAATTACCAGTTCCAACTGCTTACCAAGAATCCCGCCTGCTGCGTTGATCTCATCAACAGCCAGCTTCGCGCCCTTCGATGCGGAGTCGCCGAAAGAAGCTTGACCGCCTGTGAGCTCAAGGTCAGCCCCGATTTTGATTGTGCCTGCGGCAGCATTTCCGCCGCTTGCAGAGTTACCGCTGTTCTCTGTGTTGTTGCCACAGCCCGATGCTAATACCGCAGTCAGTACTGTCGACAAAATAATGGCCCCAATTTTCTTCATTGTTTCTCCCAGCCTCCCGATTAATTAATTTTTATATGTTGTTTCTGTGATGCTGCTGTAGTTAGGCGTATCTGTTTAGTGACCAAGATAAGCCATTTTGATTTCATCGGAATCGGCCAATTCCTTGGCGTCTCCTTCAAGTACTACCCTGCCTGTCTCCAGAACATAGGCACGGTCGGCGATTTTGAGCGCCTGATGTGCATTCTGCTCAACCAGCAGCACAGTGGTTCCAGCGTCATTGACTTCTTTGATGATTTTGAAAATATCCTGGACCAGCAGCGGCGCCAGCCCCATGGACGGTTCATCCAGCAGCAGCAGCTTGGGGTGACCCATAATCGCCCGCCCCATGGCAAGCATCTGCTGTTCCCCGCCGGACAGTGTTCCGGCCTGTTGCTTCTTACGTTCCAGCAGACGCGGGAAGGTATTGTAGACTCTCTGGAAGTCAGCTGCCAGGCTGCTGGAATCCTGCAGATAAGCACCCAGCTCCAGGTTCTCCTCAACGGACATATTCGCGAAGACACGGCGTCCTTCAGGACAATGAATCAGCCCTTCCTTAACAATCGCTTGAACACTTTGATTGACAATCGATTTATCCAGGAATTCAATACTTCCTGTCTTGGGTTTGAGCAGCCCCGAAAGCGTCTTGAGCAGCGTTGACTTGCCGGCGCCATTGGCACCGATCAGTGTAACGATCTCTCCCTGCTTCACGTTGATGCTGAGATCCTTCAAGGCATGAATAGCTCCGTAATAAACATTGATTCCTTGTACTGTAAGCATAGTTCTACGCCTCCTGTCCCAAATACGCTTCGATAACCTTCGGATTATTCCGGATTTCCACCGGAGTTCCGTCAGCGATAAGGATACCGCGGTCCAGGACGTAAATCCGGTTGCAGACACCCATAACCAACGACATATCATGCTCGATCAGCAGAATGGTAAGGTCGAATTCTTCACGGATCCAGGCAATGAGATTCATAAGATCACGTGTCTCGTTCGGGTTCATCCCGGCCGCAGGCTCATCGAGCAGCAGCAGCTTGGGTCCGGCCGCAAGCGCGCGGGCAATCTCAAGGCGGCGCTGGTTACCATAGCTCAGATTGCTGGCTACCTCTTGACTCTGATCGGCAAGATTGAATATTTTGAGGATATCCATCGCCTTCTGAGTGATTTCGTCCTCTCCTTTGAAATGCTTCGGCAAACGGAGCATAGAAGAGAACAATGAGTGTTTCGCATGCTGATGAAAAGCAATTTTGACATTCTCCAGCACAGTCATAGCCGTAAATAAGCGGATGTTCTGGAACGTACGGGCGGCACCCTTATGGTTGATTTTGTAAGGCTTCATCCCGCCAATGGATTCGTTATTTAGAAGAATGCTGCCCGATGAGGGTGGGTACACCCCGGTCAGCAGATTGAATAATGTTGTTTTGCCGGCGCCGTTGGGTCCGATCAGACCGATCAGTTCACCTTTATCAATATGAAGGGAAACATCACTGACTGCCTTAAGTCCGCCAAAGGATCGGCTGGCCTCCTTAACGTCAAGGAGCACTGCTGCCTTCGATTGCGTCATTTGCCTTAGCCTCCTTTTTGCCGAACTTGCCGAATGAGAATTTGGTTGTGCCCAGCAGGCCGCTTGGGCGGAAGATCATCATCAGGATGAGCACAATGGAGTAAATAATCATGCGCCATTCCGGGAATTCACGTAAGTAGGTGTAGAGCAGGGTAACAAACACCGCTCCGACGATGGAACCAGCCGTGCTGCCAAGTCCCCCGAGAACAACCATAACGATAATTTCAAACGACTTCAGGAAGTTGAAACTGCCCGGAGTGATTACGTAGAACGTATGAGCTGACAGCCCGCCAGCAATCCCGGCAAACAAGGCGCCGATGGTGAAAGCGATAATTTTGTAGCGTGTCGTATTAATGCCCATAGCCTCTGCTGCAATTTCATTCTCACGGATAGCAATACATGCCCGGCCGTGTGTAGATCTAATGAAGTTATTAATCAGAACCACAGAAATCAGGGTGAAGAAGAATAACATCGTCCATGTTGTTTTGGCAGGAATACCACTGAGCCCTGAAGCCCCGCCGACGAATTCTGTATTCAGCATGATAATCCGGATGATTTCACCGAACCCCAGTGTGGCGATGGCAAGATAGTCACCATTAAGCCGGAGGGTAGGCATTCCGATCAATACGCCGAATACCGCTGCCAGGAGTCCGCCTGCAATAATGGCTGGAACGAATGGCACGTTGTAGTCAAGGGTAAGGATCGCCGAAGTGTATGCGCCTACGGACATAAATCCGGCATGACCAATGGAGAACTGCCCGGTAATCCCGGTAATCAGGTTGAGCGATACGGCAAGCATGATGTTAACACCAATTAGAAGCAGCATAGATTGGTTCACATCACTTAGCACTCCCGTTGTTAGAAGAACTTTAACGACTCCATAGAACGCAAGGGCAACGATAATGCCCATCCAGAACTTTTTATTTATATTTTTCACGGTAGTTCCCTCCTACACTTTCTCCCGGACATTCTTGCCAAACAGTCCGGATGGTTTAAAGATAAGGATCAGAATCAGTACCGCGAATGCCACGCCGTCACGCCATGAGGAGAATCCGAGTGAAGAAATCTCTGTCTCTACCGTTCCCAGCAGCAACCCGCCTACAAGGGCACCAGGAATACTTCCGATTCCCCCGAGCACTGCAGCTACGAATGCTTTGAGTCCAGGCATAACGCCCATCAAAGGATCGACTGAGTTATACGTCATTCCAAAAATGACTCCGGCAGCCGCAGCGAGCGCTGAGCCGATTGCGAATGTAGCTGAAATGGTGCGGTCTACGTTGATCCCCATCAATCGCGCCGCTTCCACATCGAATGATACTGCCCGCATCGCTTTACCGGTTTTGGTATAACGGACGATATACTGCAGGACAAGCATTAGAATAATCGTTGTTAGCAGAATCATTATCTGATTGGATTCCACTTGGATGGAAGAACCGAACAGATGATATTGCTTCTTCTCCATAATGTCCGGGAAGCCTTGAGCCTGAGGCCCAAGAATCAATACTCCGGTATATTCCAGCAGGAAGGATACACCAATCGCAGTGATCAACGCGGCAATCCGGGTTGACTTGCGAAGCGGCTTGTAAGCCAGACGCTCTATTGTGATACCGAGCAATGCGCTGATGGTCATCGAAATGATCAGCGACAAGAGCAGGACAACGATGGGCGGCAATCCGGCATTCGCCAGATATTTGGCACTGTAGAGTCCGATGAACGAACCTACCATAAATACATCGCCGTGCGCAAAATTGATCAGTTTGATGATACCATAAACCATAGTGTAACCAAGGGCGATCAGAGCATAGATACTGCCTACGGAAATCCCGTTAATTAGTTGCTGAATGAAGTACTCCATCGCCATCCCCTTTTCCCCATAATAATCAAAATTCCCCTTTCTCTGCCTTGCCTCTCTTTTATTTCTTTATGATGTCATTTATATTAACACAAGGGTTGGGTGTCGTCACTAATTTTTATGTGAATTAATATAAAATTCAAGATTTAATGTTATGTTACATAACATGGTATGTGTAGTATTCGGTAGGTTTTTGTTAGTTTTCGAAAAATTCGTAGAAAACGGGAGTAAAACAGAGGATTTTAAAGCAGGATAGTTTTAGGATTTGTTTCCTTTTCTTATACAATACTTTATTTTCACGCAATTAATATAACATTTGTCTCTTTACAGCATCACTCCTTCAATTTATTAAAGGGGTAACGGGTTGAACCAGCAGACTTTTTGTCGTTATTTGTCTAGAAAGCAAATAAGCTGGCACCTCTTACACCGCGAGGTCCAGCTTATTGGCCTGATATAGTCTGCAGACCGTCTAACGTTTAGTCCAAATAAACTGCCTTACCCGTCTGTGCAGATTCATAGATAGCCTCCAGAATCCGGGAGACTACATAAGCCTGTTCAGGAGTCACGACCGGATCTTTATCCTCTTCAATGGCTTCAATCCACTTTCTCAATTCCACATCTGTAGCCTTCTCTGTTTTTCCTTCATAGAAAGCTACTCCTCCGGCATCGAGCTCAATTTCATTCGTGTACAGCTTACTGTGCTTCTCCCCGTTAATTCTGAGACCATTCTTCATATCCGCACCCGCTTCCGTTCCGCTTAAGCTGCACTTGGCTTCATCCACGTCAAGCGAATTAAGCGCCCAGCTCGCTTCCAGCGTAATCGTTGCGCCATTCTCCATCACAATCATCCCGAAGGCAGAGTCTTCCACGGTGAATTTCTTCGGATCCCATGGCCCCCAGGCATTTGCAGCCTCTTCTTTCCGGGAAAGCTCATGGTATTTGGTACCCAGTACGACCTTCGGTTTGTAGTTGTCCATCATCCAGAGCGTCAGATCAAGCGCGTGGGTTCCAATATCAATAAGCGGGCCTCCGCCCTGCTTCTCCTCATCCAGGAAAACACCCCAGGTCGGAACCGCTCTCCGTCTGATGGCATGCGCTTTCGCATAATAGATATGGCCAAGCTCCCCTGCTTCGCAAACCTTTTTCAAATATAAGCTGTCTTGTCTGAACCGGTTGTCATAACCGATCGTCAGCTTCTTGCCTGTACGTTTCGCCGCCTCGGCCATACGCTTGGCATCTGCCGCTGTTTTGGCCATTGGCTTCTCACACATCACATGCTTTCCCGCTTCTAATGCCGCAATAGAGATATCTGCGTGCGCATCATTTGGAGTAAGCACATGAACGATATCAATAGATGCATCCTTCAATAATTCCAGATAATCCGTATAGACAACAGCATCCGCGTTTCCATATTGTTCTGCAGCCGACTCCGCCCGTTCCTTAATAATGTCGCAAAAGGCAACTACTTGGACCTTATCCTGTCTGCTCAAGCTCGGAAGATGCTTCCCGTTCGCAATGCCTCCACATCCGATAACTCCAACACGATACACTTTGCTCATATCCTCTCATCCTCACTTTTAATTTATTTTTTTGGACTTGCGGTAGGCCGCCGGGGTCATCCCGAGCCGCTTGCGGAAAACCGAATGCAGATAGGTCGCATTGGTAAACCCTTCGGACTCAGCAATGTGTTCTATCGGCAGGTTGCCAGCTTCAAGCTTGCTGCATACGGCCTGCAACCTTATCTCTTCAAGAATCCGGCTGAAGGTTTTATCCGGATCGATCTGCTTAAATATTCGCTGCAGCTGCCTGGAGCTGATATTCAGCTTCTCAGCCACATTCTCCAGGGTCACAGTTGCTGAAGAATTCGCTTCCATGTATTGAATGGCATATTGATAGCGGTAGGTCAACATATCCCGGACCGGTGCCGAAGTTCCCATCCCGCCTGCATCATAAGCTCTGGTTACCTTCAATAAAATACTGATCACGAGATGTTTAATAGAAGTATAATATCCCGTAAGCTTGCCGTCGCAGGCCTCATAAGCTTCGAGAAAGCATCTCATAGCCCTGTGATAATCCTGCGCAGGTACAGGGGGAAGCTTCCTCAGCTTCTCAACGCATTCCTCGGCTTCCGCAACCTCCCATGAATCCGCATCTTCTCTGAGCTTTTCCGCAATATTGACATGCAGACACAACTCATCCATCGCCTCTTCCGGGTCCGCTTCCTGACGATGCATCACTCCCGGTCCGGTTAAGTAGAGCATTCCTTCCGATAAAGGATACCGCTGATCGCCAAGAATGACCGTTCCCTTGCCCCGCGGAATGAAATGAAATTCAAACTCAGCATGGTTGTGGAAATCAATGACCTTTCCCGGCGGAAAAGAGGTCAAATGAAACCGGAGAACAGAAATTTCATAATGTCCCCACAGGATTGAAATATCCAGTCTTTCAAGCATATCCTGCTTCTCAAACATAATCCCGAAGGGAAAATGGCTCATTGTAATCCTCCTGCTTAAGCTAAGCTCTTCATGGATGAGTGATCAGGCGTTCAATTCGGCTAACCGGATAACACGGCCTGCCTTCGCGGAGAGATTCGCCGCCTCCATTAACCTTGTAAGCTCAGTTGCGATTTGAATATTCTCGGCAGCAAGCGTGTTGCTCTGAATGTGGTTGACCCATTGTTGAAATGCACTTTCCCGGTGGCCTTGCAGAGGCATATCTATCCAGGAATCCCCTTTGTCTGGCGCTTTAGCACTTCTAACGAGCAACTTCTCTTCAGGCGTTCCGTATAAAAGGGTTCCTTCCGTTCCATGCACCTCGATCGTAAACGGTGAGTAGCTATTCACGAACCCGGCTTCCACCACACCAATAGCCCCTGAACCGGTATAAAGCGTTGCCACCGCGTTGTCTTCCACTTCCTTACCCGTTACATATCCAAAGCTCGCGCTTACACCGGTCACCTCTTGACCCAGAAAGAGCCTGGTCAGGTACATGGGATGACAGCCAAGGTCAATTAAGGCACCGCCCTGGCATTGCTCCAAGCTAAAGAAATGCTCGGGAAGCCAGCTTGCAGTTGCACCATTATGAGATAAGCGGACTCTGACATACGTTATTTCTCCAAGCAGTCCCTGGTTTAGAATTTCTTGAACCGATAAAGTATAACCATCATTTAGACGCGGGAGGGAAACCGTTAGCTTCACCCCATGCTCCGAGACTTCTGACAGGATTTCATTGACCTCACTCAACGTTGCAGCCACAACCTTTTCGGTGAAGATGTGCTTGCCGGCTTGGGCAGCCGCAATGATGACCTCCCGGTGCAAACAGGTTGGCGCGTCGACAATAACGGCATCTATATCCTTCCGGGCAAGCAGGTCATCCAAGGAATCAAAAAACGGAACATTCAAGCTGTCTGCAGCCTTCTTGCCGCGCTCCGCATCCTCGTCCCACACCGCAGCGATTACAGTATCACTATGCTCCTGAGCCTGCTTCGTATAATCCCAGGCATGCACATGCCAAAAGCTGATTTTGCCAATCCTAATGCTCATTCTCTTGCACCTCCATATATATTATTCTGACATTACCTATAAGGTATCATATAACATGCAGGTTTTTTAGTAGATAAATGCGACAATAACTATATGTAATTACGACATCAAAAGGGAAGCTGCATCGTTCAATGATCCAGAACGACCCGACTGGATGCATGCAAAAAAGGAGCTCAAAATGAGCTCCTTCTGTATTAATTATACGGAGAGAGAGGGATACTCTCACTGCGCGAGAGATTGCGAAGAATCCCTAACGAAGCTTATGCTCCAACGAACCACTGAGGGTTCTCATCCCTAACAGGGAAGTATATCATACGGAGAGAGAGGGATTCGAACCCTCGCACCGCTTACGCAGTCTAACCCCTTAGCAGAGGGTCCCCTTATAGCCACTTGGGTATCTCTCCAAGTAATGGCTCCCCGAACAGGACTCGAACCTGTGACAACTCGATTAACAGTCGAGTGCTCTACCAACTGAGCTATCAGGGAACATTAACATGAACAAGGAATAATTTATCATGATTCTTTAGGTTAGTCAAGCTTAGCGAAAGAGATTGTAAGAACGTTTTCAAACTAGACAAATTTCCTTGGGACTACACCCATTCTCCGTCCAATGGTACAGCGACACGGTTAAGCAGTTCCTCTTGTTCAAGGCGGAGCTTCAGCAGTTCACGGGTAACGTGGCAGTGGTTAATGGCATCCATATGAACGGCAATCACGGATGCTTCCGGGGCTGCATGGCATACATCCACAATATCCTGTTCATTCATAGTGATATGTCCTCCGCTTACGAAGCTTGCCCCACCGGCATTCACGACGATAACTTCCGGGTGATAATCATCAAGTACCTGCCGGACTTCGCCGCACCAGATGGTGTCTCCCGCCAGGTACAGGTCGGGTTCTCCTTCCGCCTGGAATATGAAACCGGAGACTTTGCCCATTCTCTCTCCGATCTCTCCCGTTCCATGGCGGCCATCAGTACGCGTCAGGGTTACTCCACGCATAGAAGCTGCCGCACTGTCTTTAATCTCTGTAACATGGGCGAAGCCCTGCGCTGTAATTTTCTCTCCATCTCCCTCCTGGCATAGTACCGGAAGCTCATACGACAAAAGCTCCGCCGCCGCTGCATCCCAGTGATCCTGGTGGAGGTGGGTCACGAGCACAGCATCCGGCTCCAGCCACTGCTCTACAGGTCCCGGTAAAGGAACCAGCGGATTCCGCTGCTCATTCGTGGTATTTATAATTGGCGGATTGACTCCCTGTGCACTCAGCATCGGATCAACCAGAAAGGTTACGCCGCCGTATTCCAGCCATAATGAGGCGTGACGGATCAGTTGGATTTTGATAATAAACACCTCTTTCTTATACTTGTGCTTGGGTTCTGCTACAATTAATTATAAATCGGCCGCAGATAAGAATACATTGTGCCGCGAAAGAGATTAGACTGTTCTACTTTCACCCGGAAAGGAAATTACACTTATGACACCCTACCTCATTGACGATACGGATTACCGCATCTTACAGCTTCTAATAGAAGACTCTACATTAAGCCATAAAGATATCGGAGCTGAGGTTCACCTGACCGGCCAAGCCGTTGGCGCGCGTATCCGCAGAATGCGGGAGCTGGAGATTATTGAAGGCTACACCATCCGCTGGAACCCGCTCCGGATCGGGCAGAATATGCATGCTTTTATTACGGTTTTTCTCAGCACTAACGCCGCTCATCTGCCCTTCCAGAACTTTGCGAAGAACCATAAGAGTGTCGCGGAGCTGTACCGCATCAGCGGGGAGGGCTGTTACTGGATGCGCGTACGCACCGTGAATCAGGAAGCGCTGACCGCTTTTCTCGATGAACTGCTGGGATACGGCAATTACCGGGTCAACCTGGACATGGGCAAGATCAAGTAGTTCTGTGGCAGGCTGAGAGGAGGCAGAGCGAACCTTTTGGCAGGAGTGCGCTCCTTGCTTGAATTAGTTGGGGCTCATCTCTGTTTGCCCGCTCAGCCGACTTTGGGTGAAATTATAGCTACTCTTCCTATAGGAGCGGGATTGCTGGAGAATTGTTACCTTCAGATCCGGGATTGTTGTACTTTTTGCAAGATTTTTGGCGGTTTGGCGGTTGTGAACCCACATTGTTGTACTTTTTGCAAGAATTCTGGCGGGTTGGCAGTTTCGAGCCTCAAATTGTTGTATTTTCTGCAGGATTTCTGGCAAGTGAGTAGTTTTGAACCATACATTGTTGTATTTTCTGCAAGATTTCAGCCGTCTCGCACCTCTCCGTCCCTCCAATCTTCCGACTTTGGGCGATATATTAAACACACTTCCGCACTTCCCTCACTCCCTTCTGGCAACTTCGGCTAATTCCAACACATCCGCGTCTCTTCCCCTCCATTCTGCCGACTTTCAGCTAATTCAAAGACACGTCTGCGCTTCGATTTCCTCTTAGTCCACTTCCTGAGAATTAAAAGCACTGCCGACTGGCCTAGATAAAAATAAGCCGCCGCGAAGGAAGACGGGGAAAATCCCGCGTTCCTTTGCGGCGGCTTGTAGTTCGTTAAGCCGTAACAACTAGCGGCTACTCGTTCAGCAGCTTGCCGGCACGGAGCAGGCGGGTCAGAATAACGGCGGCTTCTGCACGGCTGGTGTTGCTGTCCGGTGCAAAGTATCCGGCGGATTGGCCGTTCATAATGCCGGTGGCGGTTAATGTGTCTACAGCTTCCTTAGCCCAAGCAGAGATACTGGCAACATCCTTAAATGTGCCTGGCCCCGGCAGTGCTGACGCAGAAGCTGCTTCATTAATTGCTGCATTGGCGTGAAGCAGCTTCCAGGCTCTGGCGGCCATGACCGCCATCTGCTCTCTGGTGACGGGCGCATCCGGACGGAAGGAACCGTCCGCGTAGCCTTGAACCAGCCCCAACAATACGGCGGTCTCCGCGTCAGCGGCGTACCAGGAGCTGGCAGGCACATCGCGGAAAGTGGCCGCTGCAGCTGGTAGAGCATCCGGCTGCAGGCCAAGCGAGCGGACCAGCATGGACGCAAATTCCGCCCGGCTGACGGTGCGCTGCGGCGCAAAGACACCGGCCGACTGGCCGTTCACAATCAATCTGCTGGCCAGCAGATTGATCTCATCCTTGGCCCAGTGGGCGGAGATATCGCCGAAGCTTGCCGGATTCACGGCAACGGCCATTATACCTCCGGCCAAGCTGCTCTTAACGGTAACCCGGGTCACACCTGCCCCGGATTCGAATACTGCCGGAACGTAACGGAAGGTTCCGTCCTTGGCATTATAGACCAGCGCCACTGCTGTCTTGACGTCCATTACTTCGTTAATGGTGAATGTACGCTCGACATGTACAGTGCCGAAGCTTCCGGCCGGAACTGAGGTCTTGCCGTCCGTAACATTCAAGGTGAAGCCTGCCGGCGTTCCCTTCACCTTATAGTTCTGCTTGCCTGCAGCGGCAAGCAGCCCCGCAAGCTCCGCGCCTGTCTGCGGCGCGAGCTTGAACTCCAGCGTTCCATCAGGCAGCTTCGCAGCCTTCAGGACGCTGTCTGCCAGGGCCAGCGGGAGACGGTAGGACGCGTCCCCGCTCCGCACCACCAGCACAGCGTCTGGACTCGCCGCTGCCGCTGCCCGCAGAGCAGTCCCGCTGAAGCGTGCGGTACCTTCTGCATTAGCCGCCACTTCAATTATCTTCTGCCCGGCGGCAACACTCTTAAGCTGCGCATCGTTATTAGCCGCAGGCACAATCACGGGCGCCGGGGTAGCCGCAGGAGTTGCCTGCGGGTTCGGGTTCGCATTCGGACTCGGAGACGCCGTCGGACTTGGAGCCGCAGTCGTACTCGGAGTCGGACTTGCAGCAGCAGTAGGACTCGGACTTGGAGTTCCCGGATCGACAGGGTCTACGGGGTCAACTGGGTCAGCGGCCGATATCACAAGATCATACACTCTTGTGCTGCCAAGGGCGGACACGGTAAAGGTAGTGTTCCCTTTAGCAACTGCCCGCAGCTTCCCTTCTTCCACAGTGGCAAGGCTGCTGCCTGCAATACTGATGACTGCCTGTGCAGTGATATCTGTACCCTTCTGATCCAGCACCTGCAGCTTGGAGCTGGTTCCTTCTTGTAATACCACAGGTCCGGTCTGTCCATCCCCAAGCTTGATCGAGAATGGCTTGACGCTGCTTGCGATACCTTGATTCTTCTCCAGAACCGTAAATGTTGACGAGGTGTTCGCCACCAGATTCATCCGCTCCCCGCGGATAATCAGGTTATCGGCCAGCAGACTGCCTCTCATCTCCTTCGTAATCTCTACTCCGTTAGTGCCTGCTCCATCGATCACGTTATCTGTTAGGGTGATTCCGTCCATATTCAGATTGCCGTGGACGATGAGTCCGGAATAGGTGCTGTCCAGCGCGATGTTATTGCGGATCAGCACATTGCTGTTGATGTTATTTTCCCCGGTATAGAGCCATATTGCCCCCAGATTCACACCATAGCCGGAATCATAGCTGCCGGTACGCAGCAAGGTATTGCGCTCCACAATGGTTGTGCCCTGGAACGGCTCTGCGCTGAAGCGTGTAGATACGGCAATCCCCGCTCCGTTCGTCACCGTGTCCTTCACAATATTGTCCTGGATCTTATTATCCTTGCCGCCGAACACGACGATATTATCAGCCAGCCACGGCAGAGATACATTGTTAAAGCGTGCCGTATTATTGAAGCTTGGCGTCCGCTCGCTGCCGTTGACATCATTCAGCCCGGCATCGGTGAAGGACCACATGGCGATACCATCATCGCCCGGATAGCGGATATCGCTCTGCTCCATCATGCTGTTCCCTGTACCTACAGCGAAGTTGATCCCGTCCGCCATCAGGTTGCGGATACGCAGGCCGGCCATATAGAGGCCATTGGTGCGCGCCTTCTCACCTTTGGGCTGGGTCAGCCATAAGCCTGCTTTGGTATGCTCAATCCATACATTCTGAATGACCGAACCTTGACCGAAGGCGCCGTGAAAAGCATTCGTAACCGCCTCATCGTCGCGCACGTTAATGCCGCCCTCAATCAGCAGATCGTATACTCCGGTCTTGCCGCCGTGCCCGAAGAACTTGGCGCCGTTCAGCGTTGTATACCACATGCCTGCGCCGCGGATCTCCGCATCGTCCAGATCCAGCAGTCCGCTGCCGACATTGAAGCTGCCTTCCGGGAACCAGACGCCTGCATCCTGAGCTCCGGCTGCGGCAAGTGCCGCCTTAAATGCAGCAGTATCATCGCCATCATCCCCGGCAATGGCTCCAAAATCAGTGACAGACAAGAACCCCTCAGGCTGAGCCAGCGCAGGTGCAACCTGCTCCATGTCCGCCAGATCGATTACATATGAAGCAGCATGATCATCCGCGCTTTTCTCTAGGCGGATTACTGCTCCTGCCGGAGCCTCACCGATCAGCGCATGAATCTCGTCATAGAAGCGGTGTCCGCTGCCTTGACGCGGGTCATTCGACCATGGGTAGCTGCCATATTCCCAGGCGTATTTTGACGTGAGATTAAGCACCCGGCGTTCCCCATTCACGAAGAGCGACAAGGTTTCTTCTGCTCCCGTCCCATCCGGACTGTCCGGTATGGAATAACGGAGTACGATAGAATTCGCAGGTTTGGCCAGCGTAAACTCCACATACTCACCGGTGTTCTTCAGGATGACTGCTTCGCGTCCTGAAGCCTCCGAAGCCAGACTGCGGTATTTCCGTGAAGGCGTGACCTGTGTTCCATTCGTAACGGCATCCTCCGCTTCATAGCTGATATAAGGAAGCGTAGCTCCGCGGTAGGTTTTATTGATGCTATCTTTGACAGTCAGGCTATCGATTGTGATCCCGCTCAATGACGCCTCTGCGCCACTGAATGAAACCGTATTGATTCCTGTCCGCAGGTCCAGCGTAAGCTCAGCCGTCTGCCATACGGAAGCGGAGGCTCGGGCAGCAAGGCTTACAACGCCCTGCTTAAGACCATTGACCCAGGTCTCCAGCTCAGCCGCAGCGGCGGAAGCATTCCGGTAACGGAGCACAACGTCGTATTCCCCCGCTACATCAGCATTCACGGCAAACCGCAGCACCCCGTCCCCATGGAACGCCTCTTGCCCGGCATACACAGCATCTTGAGGTATAGGAACAAAGCTCCACAGAGCGTCCTGCGCTCCAACCGCCCCTAGCTGAACTCCTGCGTCCCCATAAATAAGCGCAGATTGCTTATCCGCACTTAACAGCAGCCGGTATCCCAGCTTATCCTGGATACTCCACTGCGAATCTTCCTTGTCACCGGAATCCACAAGGACAACAGCGCCCTCCTGATCGCGCGCAAGATAATGGCCCGTCTGAACGTTCATCACCCGGTTCCGCCCGTTGAAATCCTGCACCAGCCATTGCGCCTGGGCGGGACCTCCGGAAGCATCGGCATAAACCAGCTTGCCGTCCTTTTCCGCCACTATCGTGCCGTCCATTCCTTGCGGTGCGATGGTAATGATATTCGTGTCGTTCTGAACCGGTGTAGCCGTATCCGTGTTTCCGGCTTCGCCTTCCGGCATGTTGAATTCTTGCGGTGCAGCTTCGAGTGTCCATTGCAATGACGCCTCAGTGTCCAGCAGCAATGCGCGCTCAGCATATCCCGTCTTATTCTGCAAGTTGATGTACTCATCGTTATATTCACCGTAGAGACTGCGGATGGTGTAATGCTTGGCATCTGCAGCGAGACTGACATCCCATGCTGAAGCGCCGGTATCTGCCGGATCACCGCCGGTACTCTCCAGGAAGGAGTAATCACTATTCAGAGTAATATAGTGGCCCGTGGCACGATTCACGATATATTGCTGCCCTGCATCCGTAACGATACTCCAGTGCGAGTAGCCGTTATCTGAAGCAGGCTGGCCGTATAGGACCACGCCGTGTTCGTTCTCATACAGGTAATCTCCGGTGCCTGCATTTTTGAACCGGACTGGGGCGACAGGAAGAGGTGGTACCGGTTCGTAAACCGGCTCAGCAGTAAACTGCGCACTGTCCCTGACGGCAGCATCCGCAGCCTTGCTAATCCGGATTACCGGATAGCCGTTATCATCAGCGGCACCATACAGGTAATGTCCTGCCCAGGCACTTTTGAAGGTAGTACGTCCGGTTTCCTGTATATCAACTATCCATCTGATGCTTGCCCAGACGTCATATACCGTCTGCTCCGTCCGGACGGGGCCTGCGGGCTCTTCCTGTTCAATGACCGGTGCCAGACTCTCCAGGGAAATGTACCTTCCGGTGCCTCGATTCTTCAGCTTGACCGCTCCGTTACTGCCGGGTATGTCGATCAGCTGCCAGACGAAGGAATCGTCTCCGGGAATAAGCTCTCCGTACGTAGCCTGACCGACTGTGGGATCAGCAGCACCGCCACCCGCACCAGCAGTTGCAGTATCACCTGCATCCGGAGCGAGCAATGCCTCTTCCTCTTTAGCAGCCTTCTCCGCTATATCCTCCAGGTCTCCGCCCGCCTGATCCTGCGGATCATACACATCCGTTGTAACTGTCGCATCATTAACCGGAAGCGTAACCTTAAGCACAGGGGCAGGAACAGCATCATCTTTAAAATACTGATCTACTCCGTTCACTCCATCCAGCTTGAAGCGGAACAAATCATGTCTCTTCTCGGTTACGAGTACGAACTTCCACTTGGGACTGCCCCAATCGGGATTGATCACCCCGTATTCGGCATATTTGGTCAGATTCTGCAAAGAAATATACTTCAGCGGACGCTGGTTCGGCTCCTTATCCAGCACACTCGCGATCACATACGTGCTGTCGCCGGTATTTCTGCCGGTCCAGATGTACGCCGGGTCCACATTATCCTTACTGCCAAGCGGAGCCACTGAAATATGGCCATCCGGCATCTGCGCTACATTCATGTAGTGGCCTGTTTTTTTATTCTGAAAAAGCTTGCGGCCGTTGTACTTCTCAATCAGCCACTGGTCTGACCCATCCTCCTGCATATTGCCGTATTTCAGCACACCGTCACTGCTCTCATACCAGTAGAAGGACTGCCAGGTATTCTGAATCCGGTAATAATGAAGGGAGCCGTCTGTCGGGACGACCGGATCAAGCAGCTGCCACTGGGCAGACAGCGAGCTTGCATCAGAGCCTGCGCCGGCATGTCCGCCTCCCAGCAGAGACAGATAGTTTCCCGGAGTCCCTACATTCTCAATCGTCTGGTAGTCATCATAATCATCCGATTCATTGAAATCCCACTGATCGGAAGGCAGACTACTATTCATCGTCACGGCAGCAGCCGCACCATCCGCATAGTTAAGATAATGTCCGGTGGCTGCATTGCGGATGCGTTTATGGCCGTCATAGTCCTCGGCGTACCACAGGTATTGACTCTCATCTGCTGCATCCGGGGCGATAATCCCATGCTGAAGCTTCCCGCCCGCAGCTTCATACAGGAAATCGGTTGCTACTTGCGCATCGGTATAGGTGGCAATCCGCACCGGCTGCAGCTCGCTAACCGTGACGATCCGCCACTGCGCACTTGGATTGCCTCCCCAGCCCGGCCAATTGTTGGAGCGCACATCGCTGTCACCGTCATACTGGGGATTGAGCCATAATGCATTCCCTTCATCGGTCAGACCCTGATTGCGGAAGGTTACAAGCCCTTCCCCGGAGGTGCCCGGCGCCGGCTCTTGGACCCACTCACTCAGATTTGCTTTGGCCGGATCAATCTCAGCCGAGAAGACCCCATACCAATGCTCTTCATTCTGCTTGATGTAGTGTCCGGTCGCCCGGTTGCGGATCAACAGTGTCCCGGAATCTGTACCCGGTTCCAGAAACCACTGTGCTGACTCATTACTGAGCGGCTGTGCACCGTGCTGTACCTTCCCCTCATTCTCAAACATGACATTGCCCGGGCGCATCACACTTTCGATCCGGACAGGCGCTGCATTCAGACTCACAAAAGCCCACTGCGGACTCTCAAACGTAATGTTGATATCCGCACTGGCCTGGGCATAACCCAGCTGATTCTCCTCATGGATGACCAGCTTGCTCTCCGGAGCCGTTGCACTGCGGATGACCATATAGCCGGCTCTGTTTGAAGTATCTATCAGCCATTGGTCAGCGGTGCTCCCCCCGCCCGGGGCAGCAGCTGCCTTGAGTGAATCCTCTTTGCCTGCATTGCCTTCAAGCGTAATGAAGTGGCCGGTCTTCACATTCTGAATCCGTGATGAGCCACCCTCTGTGACCACATTCCAATGGGAAGAGGTATCCACCGGGTTAGTCATTCCGTAGCGGACAACGCCTTCGCTTGTCTCATACAAAAAATTGCTCTTCCACTTGTTCTTAATCAGAACAGTACCCGCTGGAATTTGCACTGCGCCTGTTCCCCCGAGGCCGTCTGCGTAGACAGAATTCCCGGCTCCCGGCAGACCCAGATTGGGAAAAATAAGCAGCAACGCCAGCAGACCCGCAATCACGGACCTGAATCGTTTCATAAGTGCGCCCCCTCTAACTAAAATGGACTTCTTTTCCATCTTAGTTTGGTAACGCTTACAAAACGATGTGTGATTTTATCCATCCACAGGTGTATTTGTACGTACATGCTTAAGGCAAGCTGCAGCCGCTACAATTGACAAAAGCTCAGGTTCGCAGGATAGTTAACTCATTCAGCCGCCAAGTTGTCCATACTTGAACGGATGGAACTAATTCTACGGAGGCATTCATGAATAACAAGATCGAACAACCCCGAATCCCGGAACCGGAGCTATTGCTGCCGCAGCAGATTCACTCTCTGTCTTCCAAGGACGAATTCAGCCGCTGCCTCATTTCCGGAGCGCTAATTGAATACCAGGATGCTGCCAGAGTGTCCTTTGATAAGGTTATTTTCAAAAATGTAACGATCACTGAATCCTCTCTGCACGGCATTGAGCTAACCGATGTCATCTTCGATCATTGTGACCTGTCCAATGTCGATTTCAGCGATGCCTTCATGCATAGGACAGAATTCAGGGATTGCCGTTTGATTGGCACGGACTTCACGAGAGCGAGGTTTCAAAATGTATCGGTGACCGGGTGCATCGGGGAGTTCGCGGTGTTCCGGTTTGCTAATTTCAAAGGTGCATCCTTCGAGCGCAGCTCGCTGATCAGCGCCGATTATTACCAGTCCATCTTAAGCGGCCTCTATTTCTCGGAATGCAATCTGGATCAAGCCACACTGGCCGGGTGCAAGCTGAAGGATATCGATCTGAGCGATTGCGAGTTCACCGGCCTCGTGGTTGACCTCCAGGATCTGGACGGCTGTGTCATCTCGGCGGAGCAGGCGGCTTCTTTCGCCGGACTGCTGGGCCTCGTGATTAAATATTAAGTAGCCGGACCCGCACCTGCCTCCAGGGTGACCAGTTTCAGCTTGCCCGAACATTTCCCGCAGCGGTAACGCTTCGGATCGGCTCTGCGCTTACGCGGATATTCCATGGCGCAGGCTGTGCAGACCAGCTTGTACCGGTAAGGCTGCGGTTTCCGCGCCTTGTCTCCCGGCAGTGTCTGGCAGTAGCGGCTGCCCCCGACCCGGGCGAGCAGTGTTTTGAAATCGGCATCCCGGTGCATATATCCCCGCTTCGCCAGATGCAGATGGTAATGGCAGAGCTCATGCTTGATGATTTTCTCCGTCTCCTCCCGGCCGTGGATGGCAAGCTGCTGGGGATTGATCTCTATATTATGGCTTTTGGTAAAATATCGTCCGCCCGTTGTCGTAAGTCTGCTGTTAAAGCTGGCTGTATGCCGGAAAGGCACGCCGAAGCTGTTCAGTGACACCTGCTCGATCCACTGCTGCAGCTCTTCGTTGCTCATACTTATCATAGCGCTCCTTCACGGCTCCTCTCCTTAAGGAATTAAGATCTCTACTTGAATTGTAACTTGCCCATAGGCTACACTGTCAAGAAGGAAGACAAGTCCGGAGGGAGAATGAGTTATGCCGAAAATGCGGTATGTAATTTTGCAGCAGGATCAGGAACTGCAGTTCGTGGAGATGCCGGAGGAGTATGCTTACCAGCTGAGCGCCCTCAATCTTCGCCTGAATAAAGAAATTGACAAGCTGACTGCGGAGAATGTACCCGGTCTGCCGCGGGCGATTGCCGAGTGCGATTCCCTGGAGCTGCTGCGTGAGGAGCATCACCTGGAGTCCGGGCTGGCATATATCAACCGTCTGGAAAATGCTTTTGCCTCTATACAAGAGACTGAGTATCCGCTGATCTCGCTATTAACGGAAATCCGCGCGCTGCAGGCCCAGCTTGAGCAATGGTATGAAGAGGAAGAGGAAAGTGTGCAGTAGCTGGCAGTTATATGATGGAGCTGTACGGCTAATTGCCACATGTAAATGAATGCTGCTGCCGCACCTTTGGGCGGCCTTCCCCATATGCTATCTGTACATAGGATGCATGCCAGAGGAGGGGTACCCTTGCCGCAGTGGCTTTGCCAACAGCTCATGAAGGCTTATTTCAAGAAAGACCGCCGTCAGATCAAACTGCTGAATGAATGCTGGTTCTTTTACCGGAATTCTGCCGAAACCCGTGAATTCATCACCAAAGACGTATAGGTATTATTCCGGATTATATCCGTAAGCGCCAAAAGGGAGTGACCGCGCAGCCGTAGAAATCATGGCTGTGGGGCACTCCCTTTAACATATATATCCGGGCCGGATTCTGTTGCTTAGAACATCGGGAATACATACTTCACCAGGAAGAACAGCAGTCCAAAAATAATGATGATATACGCGGCATATTTAATAAAGGTGGATGCGACGAGACTGGAATCCGATTTCTTGTGTACCTCTGTCCGTTCGACCTCAATGCTTCTATCCTTGGTATTCGGTTCCATCTTCAATCTCTCCTCTCGGTTCGTTAGCTGTATGTCTTCCATTAACCCCCGTGTTTCGGACTGAAACAAAAAGAAACGGCGCCGTCCTAGGGACAGCATCCGTTTCTGCGGGAAATCAGCTTTTAGTCAAAACTGCGTTGGCCTGGCCAGGAGCCCTGCAGCTTGCGGACCAGTACGATCTGTCCGGTATGGTAGGAATCATGCAGAATCAGACTCATCACTTCTTCGCCCGGTGCATGTCCGGAGCCGCCCCATTCATAAGCACCTTCCTCAAGGGCCACAATAATCTCCCGCAAAGAGGCATGAACGGACTTCAGCTTGGCAACTGCCTGGTTCCACGCCTCTTCCCCGCTCTCCGTTACCGTAAACGTAGCATCATTGCTCTCAAGATCAGGCAATTTCTCCAGGCCCTTAAGCTTGCGCAGCAGACGTTCCTTATAATAAGTCAGATGATTGACAGTCTCCCAGATTGAATTGCCCGCTGCCCCCTCCGGCTTCCAGCTTGCCTGTTCACTAGTCACCCCTTCAAGCGCGTCTTTAAGCGGCGGCTGCCAATCCTCAACATCCATCACATAATCCCAGTTCTCCACCAGAACATCGCTAATCTTATTTTGCATATTTCACCCTCCTAAAAGTTTTGCGGAGCCTATGCACCTCGAGTTTCTTCGCAGTAAAGCAGGCTTCGAAAGCATCGGCTTCGTTTCTCGGAGCATTCGCTCCCTGATTACAGAGCTTAGAAAATCCGAATTTCGTAACGGTTAAACAACCTTAATGAAGGTTACATTAGAAATGTAGCATATTTGCCGGAGCGCTTCAAGTAACTAGCAAAACTTATTTTTAACTGTTACAATCAAAGGAAACATCGTGGTGAAAGGAAAGATGCAGCTTGCTGTGGGAGGATTTCATTAACAGCTACTGGCGGAATTGGCGGACAGGCGACCGGAGCAAGGACCGGGATAGGCTGGATGAACCGGAGTGGCTGGCAGAATGGCTGGCGGCACAGAAATTACCTGCGGCAGGACCGATTCTGCCGGTTGAACTGGAGCGGCTGAAGCAGCTGCGCGGATTATTATGGGACGAGGTACAACGGCTGGTGCAGGGACAACCTACGGAAAGCGCTCTGCTGGAACAGCTGAATGTATATATGAGCAACGGGCCTGTTCTGCGGAAAGTAGTCTGGGGTACCGGCGGCGAAGCCGGGATTTCATTGCTCCCCCAGCGTGCAGACTGGGAGCAGATTATGGCGGAGATAGCCGCTTCTTTTGCCGCGGCATTACTGGAGAAGGAAACCTCACGCTTCCGCATCTGCGGAAATCCCGACTGTCTCTGGGTCTATTACGACGATACCCGCAACCGCTCAAAGCGCTACTGCGACGACAAGCTCTGCGGGAACCTGATGAAGGTCAGACGGTTCCGGGCGCGCAAGAAGGCTGCGGAGGATGAAGGGAATCTGCCGGACTAGCATTTAGACAGACTGCAAATGCCGGGTCTCCTGAAGCGGAGTCAATGTTGTGTTTTTGCCTGATTTTTTGGCAGTATAGAGCAGTTTATCCACTTCCTCAAACAGCTGTTCTTTGGTGGCTCCTTCGGAGTAGCTTTTGAGTCCGATACTGACGGTCACTGCAGTATTCTCCAACTCTTCATGTAGAGTCTCCGACAGTTGCTGACGTACCCTGTCTGCCAGCTCGTAGGCTTCTTCGGATGTCTTCTCAAAGAACAGAATCGCAAATTCCTCGCCCCCATAACGCGAGGCAATATCCGCTGGAGAGATATTGTCTTTAATCACCTTGGCGACCCGCGCCAGCACTGCATCGCCGATACGGTGGCCGTATTTATCATTAATCCGCTTGAAATTGTCTATATCAATCAAAGCCAGATGAAACGGCGCTCCCTGATTCCCATACTCCAGCGCTTTGTCGTAGAACTCATGGAAGGAGATATGATTGTACAGGCCGGTCAGCGCATCCGTAGTGGACAGCTTGCGGATCACCGCATTCTCGATCATCAGATTCTGCTTGGCCGTCAGTGTCGCTTCCAGATCACTCGCCAGCTCCCGCCCGTTAATAATAATAATACTGGCTACCAGCGTACCCACCAGCAGAAATAGCGGAATGGCAATCAGATCGAAATCATTCAGATAATATTTGAACCAGTAATCCCAGCGGTAGAGAATGAAGAACGCAGCCGCCTGCAGGGCAGACGTAAATAAGGTCAGATCCAGCCGGAAAAAGATCGCCGACGCGAAAATCGGCAGCAGCATCAGCGCCCCGATAATCCGGATATCCATATTGAGATGGATAATCATCATGGCAATAATGGTCCCGGACACAAACAGCAGGACAAAGGAATATTTTGGCGCAATCGCATCAACGAACTGGGTCAACCCGACAACCGCACTCATCAGCAGCGTCGGATACAGCAGGACATCATAATAAAATTCATGCGGGCCCATTGGGTATGAAAGAAACAGAAAAGCCCAGAGCTGCGCAGCAAAATGCAGAGCAATTACGAGCCAATAGGTACGCAAAAAACGCTTGATCCACTTGGCCTGCCGCTGTGCGGAAGTATCCGAGGGGCCCATGAAATCTCTTAATCTCAATCCATTCACCCGCTGCATGTAGATTTGATCAACACATTTCTATTATTTTAACATGTATGGATCTGGTACGATACTCACTTGTGGGATATGTACTGGATTTTTTGGGGTTAATGCGTCTATATATAGTGAGGGAAATCGCGGCATGGGCTACTTGCTGTCTATTCCTTATAGTTTCCACAAATTCTGAGGTGCGAAGGACCCGGGGATTTCGTGGGAGCTTGGCATTCGCACCAGCTCTTAGAGCCTATCTTACTCTATTGCTTTTAATCTGCAAGCGACCGGAGCTAGTTATGAAGCCTGTATAGTTTTTCAGACAACTATTTCATTGAATTCCAAATTACAAACAGCCCAACCCGCGCATCGCGTAAGGTCCGGCTGTTTGTGGTGTCTCGGCTTATTGATCAGCGTCCTCAGGCATTCATCAGCAGCTGGATACGCTCCACATCCTGGCTGTATTTTTTGGCCAGTCTGGCTTTGCCGAGGTTGGATTTCACGATTTTTTGCATCCGTTTATCTTCGGTCACAGCGAATTTAGCCAGCATCCGGAAGCCTGCCTCAGGGGCACGCTCGACGAATACGCTGAGTGCATACTCCAGACCTTTGGACAGGACGCGGAAATCTTCCGTACCATAGCGGGTCTTCCCCTCAGCAATCTCATCCAGGATGTGCTCCGACAGCTCCAGAGCATACAAGACATGGGCAGCATCCTTCAGCATGGGCGGATGGGCCAGCGTCGCTACGAAAGCCCGCTTCTCCAGCGCACTGGCCTTGCCCATCATCGCATCGAACAAGCTTCGGAGCGCTCCAAAGTCCTGTTCTCCGATTCGCTGCAGCGCCATCGCTGCCGCTTCACGCATCCGCCAGCGGGAATCATTCATGGCTGCTTGACAACGCTCCAGAATGATCTGCTGCCTCGAAGAATCTGCATAGCGGTAATAGGTCCCCATCGCCTGCAGCGCACAGAAAGGCAGGAACTCACGGGGATCATCCGTCGGCGCATCCGCCTCCGCTCTGCTGCTCCATTCGGCAAGCAGCTCCCAGGCATCGCCGGTTACCCAATCCGACCCGAAGGCATCTGCGAATGTGGAGGCCGCCCCCAGATTGGCCCGCGGACCCGGCAGATTCGACTCGCCGAGCAACCGCTTCTCAAGCTGCTTGAATTTCCCGGCGTCCTGAAGATCCTCATAGAAAACGTTCTTGGTCACTTTGCTGTTCATAGTACCCCTCCATCATTTTGGAAAAGCAATTTTGATATGTTCCTCGCAAAACTCCTTACATACATTGTTGCCCCAGAACAATCCTTCAAAACGTGTTAGAGCAATAGTCTCCTCACGAATCTCCACCAAGCCTGCCTTTACAAACTTATCGAACAGCTCAGGAAAATGTTCCTCCGGGAAGGTGCCAAATTTACGGCGGAACAGTTGGCGGTCAATCGCAGTGCGGCGCAAGCCCATCGCCAGGAACTGGTTGGGCAGATCCTCCGGCGTCACCTGGTAGCCTAAGGAAACCGGCAGCTCTCCTGATGTAATTTTTTTCACATACTCCGGAAGCAGCTTCACATTCTGATAAGCATAGCCGCCCACTTCGCCGAATGCCCCCAGTCCGACAGAGAGCAGGTCCAGATGATCGTCAAAATGCTTACGGCTGTAAATATGATGTCCTCCCGGCTGCACGAAATCATAGGTGGATTCGACCGCGTAGCCTTGCGACTCCAGATAACGGCAAGCCTCGTAATACATCTGCTGCTCCAATGCAAGATCACCGCAGGCCGGAAGCTCGCCGCTGGCAATGCGTTTGGCGAGGCCGAAGCCGGGAATGATCTTCAGCGGGAATAACGTGACATGACCGATTCCAAGCTCCACCACCTTCTCCAGATCCTCCAGCCATTCCTCCATGCTCTGACCCGGCAGATTGTACATCAGATCCAGGCTGACATTGGATATTCCGGCCTCCCGGGACTGCTGAATGGTCCGCAGTGAATCCTCGCTGGTCTGAAGCAGTCCGAGGCGTCTCCCCAGCTCATCATTGAAGGTCTGAACGCCCAGACTGATTCGGTTGACGCCAAGAGCAAAGAGCAGCTTCAGCTTGGCTGCGGTAAATGAGGCGGGATTCCCCTCAAACGTGATTTCTTCAATATTGTGCATGGGGAGTGTGGCCTGCAGCTGCTCAAAGAGCGCCATGATCTCTTCCTCGTCCAGAACGCTTGGAGTTCCTCCGCCAATATAAAGCGCCTCCACGGAGCAGTTGCGGATCTGCGGCGCCGAACCGTACATCTCCAATTCGCGGAACAGCGCGGTCAAATATTCCTGGCGGGCTGTCTGCTCATTGAACGCCTTGGGATACGGGCAGAACGGGCAGATGGAGTCACAGAACGGAATATGTACATATACAAGTTTAGAGCTTGGAGCGGCATGATTCAAGTTCATCATGGACGGCAGACGTTTGCTGTCCTCCGGGGTAACCGGAGAATTGCCCATGGGATAGTGGCCGATCCCTATCTCCCGGAACGGGTATACAGGCTTGTTCATTCGATCAAGTCCTTCCTCCAATTGAATTCATAAGCATATCCTTATAGATGTGGCGCGATGCTGCCAAGACCTTGGTAAGAAGGGCGTCACTGTAATCCTTGGACTGATAGAACGCGGGAACCAGCAAGTTATCATTCTTATGGATAACTTGCTCCTTAAGGGCGATATGGTACAGTGCCGTATGAGGGTAGATACGAATCCCTTGACTGGCCAGAATATAGACGGGATTCAATTGGTTGACCAGTTGTACGGTCTCTGCCATGGTCTCCTCATGCTCTCCCGGCCCGCCGAACAGCAGCGACACCGAATATGGGATCTGATACTGCTCCAGGAGGCGTCCCAGCTCCAGCAGCTGCTCCGGGTGGAATTGCTTGCCCATCCGCCTGAGCATCCGCTCAGAACCTGAATCTGCCCCGATATCCACAAAGCGGCAACCGCTTCTCTTCAGCAAGCGGACCAGTTCCTCTGTAATATTGGCCGGGGTCAGGGCACAGCTCCAGTCCAGTGAAGTGCTTGTGCGGCCGATCAGCCCGCAGAACTCCATCGTATCATCCACATCATGATTGAAGACGCCGTCTACAAAAGTGATACTGTTCACTTGATAGTCTGCCTGCAGGATCTTCATGTCTTCCATGAATTGTTCCGCAGGAATCCGGCAGCCGCCGGAATTCTTATAGCCCTCTGAGCAATAGATACAGTGCCTGCTGCAGCCTCTGGAGGCCTGATAGCCCATGGAAGCCTTTTTGATGCGGGGATTCGGGATAAAATACTGCGGGGAGAACAGCGTCTTGGCGGGAATGCGGCTGTACACCGGATGATAGGCAGGAACCGCAGTAACTACCTTGTCTCTGCCTGCGGCCTGCCCCCGTTCAAGTTCATGGGCCAGCCGGACAGCCTCCGTCTCACCGCTTCCCTTAATCCCGTAATCCGCCCCCAGCTCTTCCACCAGTTCCTCCGGCATTACAAGCATCGCGGCTCCTCCAAGCAGAACCTTGGCTGAGCTGCATGTACGGCATACCTTCATTACTTCTCTTATAAAAGGCAGATAGCTCTCCGGCTGCTGAATCACCTGATTGTCGATGTTGCGCACAGACAGGCAGATCAGCTCCGGTTCAAACACCCGCAGTTCATCCCGGAGTGCCTCAAACGGTTCAGCCATAAAGGCCATATCCAGAAAACGGGTCTCGAAACCGGCAGCCGTCAGAGCCGAGTAGACCATCCCCGCCCCAACCGGAAGAACCGGCATCGGCTTCTTCAGGGTATTCGTAGACACTACCAGTATTCTCATGATTACGCTCCACCCTGTCTCCCTATTTTAAATAAACATCCAATCCGGATTCCGCTCCCGGTACGGACGGCATATGCTGCTCGCCTGCTCCAGATTTAGCTGGGGGGACATGAAGAACTTCGGATGGAGCAGATCATCCGGCTCCGGGGAACCAACGTACCTGTACATATCTGTTGACGGCAGAATGCGGATGCCAAACAAGCCGAAGATGCGCTGAACCTTCAATTCCTCCATAAGATCCAGCGTCTCCCTTAAGGTCTCGGAGGTTTCCTCCGGCCCGCCGATAAGCAGGCAAAAGCTGAAGGATAAATCCTGTTCCTGACAGAGCTGCACGACAGCCCGGATTTCGGTCTGGCGGAAGTTCTTCTTGAACGACCGCAGGCAGATATCGCTGCCTGAATCAATGCCAAACTCCACTTCCGTACACCCTGCCTGCTTAAGCAGCCCGGCGAAGTCTGCAGTGAAGAACCTGGGATTCAGGAAGCAGCCCCAGGACACAGGAACCGCCCGCCCGATCAGCTCCCGGCAAATATCCTCAGCATGCTCCAAGGGATAGTTGAACACACTGTCCACGAAATCAAAAGAACCGATGTCATGCTGCAGCACCATCTGCTCAATCTCGTCTGCAATTCCCTGCGGCGACCGCAGGCGGACTGCCCTGCCCTCCAGCGACGGATAGGCGCAATAGGTGCAGCTCAGCGCACAGCCTCTCTTGGTCAATACATTATGGCGCACCTTGCGCTCCACATCATAGCTATGCAGAAATCCGCTGCGGCTCGGAAAATAAGGGTGGTCCAGCTGTTCAGGCGCCTCCGGCGTCAAGTATTTCCATTCCCCGTTCTTTGTGCAGAACATCAGTCCGCTTACGGTGGATGGCTCCTCTCCCTTCTCCAGATGGGATAAGAGTTCAACCATACTGTCACAGCCATCGCCTACAATCCCGTAATCGGCCCCCGTCTCCTGCAGCCACTGCCTGGGAAGGAGCGAGAAGCCCGCTCCCCCCAGAATGACAATAGCCGCATGGCTCCATTGCCGGACCCAATCCACCAGGATGCAGACCTGCTCCACGAAACTCCGGGGATACTGCATGCAGCAATTATCCAGATTACGGATCGACACGCCGATGTAATCCGGTGCATAGGCATCCAGGTAAGAGGTAACAGCCTCCCGGGTATAGTCCAGCTGGGTCATATCCAGCATGCCTGCTTCATAGCCGGAAGCTACAAGACTGGCATGAATATAGCTGAGACCAAGGGGAAAAACGGGCGGCCGCTTCTCCGTATTCGCCGATATTAGCAGCACTCTGCCCATACTACTCCTCCTTGAGGAAAGTGAGCATTGCACTGGCTACGGTTTCGCTCTCCTCAAGAAACATAAAGTGTCCGGTGCCTGGAACCGCCAGCATCCGGGAGTCAGGCAAGTACCGGTTCAGCTCTAAGGCCTTGGGCAGTGGCGTGATCCGGTCCTCTTGGCCGGTTATAATCAGGGTTCTCTGGCGGATATCCTGAAGGATCGGCCGGAGATCGGGATGCTTAATCTGGATCATCAGCCGGTGGGTCGCGGCGGGCAGCTTCGACCATCCCTCCAGAATCAAATGCTGAACCTCTTCATGCTCTGCTGTGAAAAAATACGGAACCGCAGCTGCATTCGTCTGCTTCACTGTAACCGGCGTGATCTCCTCGCCGTGGCCCGGCCGCTTGAACGGAACCTGAAAGGTGGCGGCTGCCCCCATGAGCACCAGCTTCTTCACCCTGCCCGGATCACGTGCAGACAGCAGCAGCGCAAGCGTGCTCCCCAGAGAATGCCCCACAATGGAGACCTGTTTCAGACCCTGCTCGTCCAGCAACCTGACGATATCATCAACCATGTCCTCAAGAGTGAACGGCGGACCGGAGTAATCCGACTGGCCATGCCCCCGCAGATCAGCAGACAGCACCTGATAATGAGGCTGCAGCGCCTGGGCCAATTCCCGGAAGACGAGCGAAGAGTCCCGGTTGCCGTGCAGACACAATACGGCCTCGCCGGTGCCTTGACACCTGTAAAATAAAGGTATGCCCTTTGTCTTCAACATTTGTGACTTTCCTCCCTTGATCTTGTCCGCCTACCGGCTCATACGATGGCTTCCTCCAGATAGTCAACGACCCGGCCGATCTCCCGGCCCTGCGTCCCATCGACTGCAAACAGCTGCCACTCCTCCCTGGTCCGCCCCACCAGAATGGCCGGCACGCCGGGCGCTACGGAGCACCGTGAGGCCAGCGCGTCTTCCCAGTCATAATACAGCTCGAAGCCGGGAACCGCCTGCCCCGTCTTCTCCTTCACAAATTCATGGGTAATGAAGTGGGGCAGCTGCCCCACTCTTGCAATCAGCGCACAGGCTGCCTGGCCGCCGAATTGCTGCTCCAGCTGCTCCAGCAGCGGCCCGCAGCGGCTGCTGGCCTGCTGATCCCCAATGACGAAGATCCGCGGCTGCTTCTCCGCCAGCGCACCGAGCCTGACCTCCTCATCCCTGATGTTCTGAACGGTGAAGGCAGACCAGTCATCGGCCTGCTCCGCGCGCTCCTGCTGCTGTTCCCAGCGCACCTGCCCCTGCTCCGCCGGGCTGTCAAAGTAGGAGAATCCCAGAGCCGACGCGACCCGCAGCCCGACGGCCCGGGCCATCATTTTGGCGGATTCCGCTTCTTCAATCGGTTTGCTCCAGGAGCGTTTACGGATGCCCGGCTGGCCGTCGTATTCAATCAGGCTGATGCCTGCGCTGGCGATCATGGACAGCTTGATCGCCGTGAAGCAAGGCATCAGAGAGGCCAGCGCCCATTCATGCCCCGGCCCCGCTGCGACGACAATCTGCCCGGCGACCTTTCCCTTGAACGCTTTGCCCTTTACCCCCGCCACCCGGTCATAATTATAGTGCTCAAAATCCAGATCCTCGGCGGAGCACGGCTCGCAGCGGTCGATCCAGTTCTTCCAGACTGCCGGAAGCGAGAGCGCATAGACCGGGGAGGAGAAGATAAAGCCATCCGCTTCCTTCAGCTTGTCGTACAGTTCTGTCAACTGATCCTCCGGCTTCTTCAGCAGATGGCAGGGCTTGCCGTTCATGCAGTTGCCGCAGCCCTCACAAGGAAGAATATTGTAATCATTCAGCCGCAGCAGCTCCGTCTCCACCCCCTGCTCCTCCGCTGCTTCGAGCGCGACGGACAACAGATATTCACTGGAGCTGTGATGCTTCTTCATGGACCCGGCGAGCCCGATCATCTTCTTCATCCCACAGCCTCCTCCGCATCCAGCTCAGCCGTATCAAATCCAAGCGCCCTCAGGTCCATGAGTGCAAACATCCGGAAATCAGCCGGGGTACACAGCACATTGGCTTTGGCCACCTCATATCTGGATACCAGACCTGTTCCGTTTGCTGCGGCAAGCTCCTCGGCTTTCTTCCGGATCTCGGTGCTCGCCATGTCGCGGATGAACTCGGGCTTCCGTCCCACAACCCCCTCATAGAGGCTCTGGCTCTCCGCCGTCCAGGTCACCGGTGCTCCGGCGGCCGATTCGAAGAAGGTGCCTGAAGCCAGCGCCGCAAATAGCTGCTCAAACTCCTGGAGAACTGCTCCCCCCGGCTTCGCCACTTGAACAGTCCGGCTGGCCCATTCGGCACAGTATCCGCATTTGTCACAGTCCATCCTGTCACACCGCTTGGCACGGAAGCCCTCCAGGAAGCCCTCCAGACTCTCATTGTCAATGTTCGCCTGGAAGCTGAACAGCAGGCTGTAGACCTGTCTCATTTTTTCGGAAGGTGCGAAATCCTCCTTAATGTTCTTGGAGAAATTGGGCATTTCGAAATCGGCCTCCGCCATCCGCGAGTTGAGCAGACTGAGCAGATTGCCCTGATAACTCCGCCCGGAATAGGCCAGCGCCGTATCCGCAATCTTCTCCGTAGTCTTCATCCGCTCGGTCAGCTTGAATTTGTGATAGCCCAGTTCCTCATAGATATGCATATCTTCCGGGCGAATCCATTGCGATTTCAGCAGCTCCTCGGGATGCTGGAGCTTACGCTCCGTACAGCGCAGCATGTAATAATCCAGCGCAAAGCCGTCGGTCACATGATTGCACTGCGAGGCATGGCTCTGAAAATTCGCATGGTTCTGGCGCATCGGGCAATCCAGCAGGCAGTCATTGGTCGCAATGAGCTGATAGTCGCAGCTGGTACTCTTGCGCAGGCTCTCCAGAAAGGCAAAATCACGGTTCCGGCTCTCGGGCAGGGTAATCTCGCTGACGCCCCGTTCTTCAAAGTAATGCGCTTGTCTAAGCGTGTTGACGTTGGCAAAGGTAGACAAGCTGATCTTGACGTCGGGCAACGCTGTACGCACCATATCAACCAGCATGGGGAGGGACACAGTGACATATTCCGGCTGAAGCGTACCGATCCATTCCAGCAGCTCGCGCAGGCGGTAATGAAATTCCTTGGTCGTCTCCAGATTATCCAGACAAGTGGCATTCAGCAGGTAATTGAACTTGAACCCGTAGGCATGAAGGAGCTTCACATGCTCCTCCACCCTTGTCCGGTCTATGGTTGGCAGCGCAAACGTTGGCCGGCCGCCGCCCACCAGATCAGAGGATAACTTGCCATAGAATACATCCACATGTGAATCCTTCAGCAATAAAGGTAACCGGTCATCAAAATTGGTACCGACAGACAGCTTCATCACTTCAGAACCTCCCCTTTAACCTCGGCCGGTTTTTGTCCGCGTGCCAGCTTCACACGGCTCTCGAACGTCTGCTGGTTCGCTTCCGAGAAGAATTCCTTGCATACATTATTGCCCCAGACAATGCCTTTGGCGGACAGGCGAATCTCATGCTCATCCGTTTCAAGCAGGCCTTTGGATACCAGGTCATCGATAGTCGGACCGAAGACTTCTTCCGGCTGATACCCGAACATGCCGGCAAAATCCTTCCGCTTCACCGACAGCATGCGCAGGCCCTTGGCCATCATTCCATGCATCGCCTCCAGATCATCGGCTTTACTGGCGATGAAGACGGACAGGAACTGCTGCTCAAGACGGCTGCTGTACTCCTGAATGTCACCCTGATTGATGTACATCAGCTTGTTGACATAACCGAAGGCGGCCGGACCGTGCGCGAACAGATCCTTCTGTTGTGTATAGTACAGCAGGACATGCCGGTCTTCGAAGCCCGGCTTGGCAAAATCCCACACACTATACTGAACATATCCCTCTTCCTGCAGCAGCCGCTTGGCCTCCAGATACATATCCACTTCCAGATTAACGTCCCCGGTAGGCGGAATTGTGCCTTCCTTAATCATTTTGAACAGCGCAGTAAACGGCACGACACACAGGGAGAACACAGTGATATGATCGATTCCGAGCCGCACGGCCGTCCGGACATCCTCCAGCCACTCCTCCATGGTCTGCTCGGGCAGATTGTACATCAGATCAATCCCGATATTCTCAAAGCCCGCTTCTTTCGCCTCGTTCAGCACCTCGAAGGCCCGCTGCGAATCATGGCTCATCCGGAGATGCCGCCCCATCTTGTCGTTGAAGGTCTGCACCCCTATGCTGATCCGGTTCGCCCCTTGGGCACGGATGGCCTGCATTTTCTCCAGCGTTAAGGTAGCGGGGCTTCCTTCAAAGGAGATTTGCGCATCCGGCAGCACCCGATAATGCTCCTGCACGCTCTTCAGCATCTCCACCATCCGCTCTGCAGACAGAGCCGTAGGCGTGCCGCCCCCGAACGTCACTGCACTGATCGTGGACTGTGAACCATAAGGGGAAGAGGCATAGATGCCGATTTCGGCCTTGACGGCCTCCATATACTGCTCTACCTGCTTCTCCTGATAAGCCATCTTGTTGAAGGGGCAGAAGATACAGACCGACGCACAGAATGGAACATGCACATAGACTGCACCGACATTGTCCGCCGGAGGCTGACTGCTCAGACCCATCACTCCATAAATGTCGGCCGGAGCAATCTCGGTCACAGGATTCGGATAGTGGGATACACAGATTGGATCTCTATGGGGATACACATTATAGAATGGCTCATAGGACGTCTTAACTGCCATGATGAACACCCCGCTTGGATTCCATTGCCGTCATGGCCGCAGCCAGACCGGAGGATACAGCTTCAATGCCTGCTACAGGCAGGCAATTCATAACGGTCTCCGTCACTTCCTCACGGGTCGCCCCCAGCTCATATGCCTTCAGTGCATGCAGCCGGATGCCGTAGGTAGAACGGTCAGTCACTACACAAGCCAAACGGACCAATTCCCGCACCTTGGGCTCCAGTGTCCCCGTATCCTCAATCGCCTTGCACATGCCTTCAAATGCGGCGCCTACCTGCGGATTGACTCTCATCAACATATCGCTCATTTGCTATAGCCTCCTTATTATTTGACCGATTGCACCGGACGTCCCTTAGCCAGCTTCATCCGGTGCTGCAGCCCGTAATCCGCATACTTAGAGGAGAAGAATTGCTTGCTGACATTGTTGCCCCATATAATTCCGTCGTCGGTCAGCCGGATTCCTTCGGCATCCTGAATCAGCAGACCGTCCTGAACCAGACGCTCAATTGTATCCGGGAACAGCTCCTCCGGCTCCCGCCGGAACATCCGTACGAAATCCGCACGGCTGACTGACAGCATCCGCAGGCCCTTGGCCATTGCCCCATGCGCCAGCTCCAGCTCATCGGCCTTCTCCCCGCAATTGACCGGGAGCAGCCCATTCTGCACGCGGGACATATATTCATTCAGATTGCCGCTGTTGACATACATATAGCCGTTGATGATACCGAACGCGGCCGCACCGATTCCGATCATATGCGACTGCTCGCTGAAATATAAGGTCGCGTGCCGGTCCGTCTTGCCCGGCTTGGCGAAATCAATCACACTGTATTGAAGATAACCTGCCTCAAGCAGCATCTCCTTGGCGATGGTATACAGCTCGATCTCTCTGTAGACATCCCCGATTCCCGGAATCTTCCCTTCCGCTATACGCGAAGCGATCTGCGTATGCGGCACCACACAGAACGAAATCACACAGATATGGTCAATCTCCTGTTCAATGGAGGTGAGGATGTCAGCCCGCCATTGATCCAGTGTCTGACCGGGCAGATTGTACATCAGATCAATCCCGATATTGTCAATTCCGCAGCTTCGGGCATTCTTCACCAGCTCGAAGGAATCATCGACACTATGGTATAGCCCCAGCAGTCCGGCAAGTTCTTCCTGAAAGGTCTGCACTCCCACACTGATCCGGTTTAATCCCTGCAGGGCTAAGGCTTCAAGCTTGTCAGCCGTGAAATTCCGGGGGTTGCCCTCAATGAAGATCATGGCGTCCTCCGCAACGTGAAAAGCCTGCTTCATGTGCTGCAATATTCCCGTCAGCTCTTCCGAGGAGAGGCAGGAGGGGGTTCCGCCGCCCAGATTAATGGAGGAAACCGTAATGCTGCTTCCAAAAGGCGTAGCCGCATACTTGTCAATCTCCTTCCGGACAGCAGCCAAATAATCATCCACCTGATCCTGCTTCTTCAGATAACGGTTGAACGGGCAGAACGAGCAGGTTGCATCACAGAAGGGAATATGCAGATACAAGGCTGTCGGCGTATCTTTGGTATTCACCTGCTCAAGCTCCATCAGCGACCACACTTCAGACTCGGTGTGCTGGGAGATCGGCACAGGATAATGGGAGACACAAATGGAGTCTCTTTCCTTGAATAATTCAACATACTGCTTCGCTCTGCTCATATGGAGCGGCCTCCCCTTCATTTGGATTGCAGCATCCGTCCCGCGTACGGTGAATCTTCAGACGGCTCTACCGGGATGCGGCGGATTTCCATCGTCATCTGGTTGCGCAGATCCGGACAAGCCGAGTGCACAATATTACCCTCAGGGTCCCACGGCAGCTTCGCATCCATATTCAGCGCGAGCAGCATCGGGAAGACCGAATGGAATGCCGTTCCGCACAGATTGCCTGCGTTCAGCGGAGAGACCTTCATGACATCCCCTTCTTTATGCCCTGCCCGGCAATGCCCCTTAACGCCCGTTACCTTGAGTTCAAATTCATAATTCATTCGAAATGCCTCCTCCATATATTTGGTGATAGATTTCACTTACTCTGCCGCAGGCTCTTCGACAATGGCCACTGCCCGTACCCAGGCCGCTCCTGCCTGTCTGATCTTGATTGGAAAACAGGCCACCTTAAACCCGTAAGGAACCGGAATCTGCTCCAGATTCGCCAGGCGCTCCATATGGCAATAAGTCTGCTCTCTTCCCCAGAAATGGGCCGGAAACAAATAGGCGTTGTCCCGGGTTCGCTTATAATCCCCGATCATATTCTTGAACGGACGGTCGAACCCGTAGCTGTCAATGCCCATGACCCGGATGCCTTGGTCAGTCAGCAGCTTCGTGGCCTCTCTGCTCATGCCCGGATAATCCGTAAGGTATTGGGGCGTGCCCCAATGCCGGTCTGCACCTGTACGGATCAGCACAATATCCTGCGGCTTCAGCTCGTACCCGATCTTGGCCAGCGCCTGCTCAATATCCTGCTTCTCAATGGCTTCACCCGCTTGCCTATGCGTAACATCCAGCACCACACCGTCACAGTAGCACCACTCCAGCGGCACCTGATCTATAGACGCTGCAGGCTTGCCTTCGCTCATAGAGCCGAAATGCAAGGGGGCATCAAAATGTGTCCCGGTATGCGTGGAAGCGGAGATCATCTCCATATTCAAGAATTCTTCATCCGGAAAGTCTTTTCTGCTCCCGTCGAACTGGCGTGCAAAGCGGTCCGCCCCTTCCTGATGGCCGGTCTGCTCGAAACCATATGGAGCCAGCTCGCCCGGATTCTGCTCCATATGCACACTCAGATCAATGAATTGATATTTCATGCCCTCACCTACTTCATTATTCTCAGCGCGTTCAGCCCCAGGATGTTCTGGACATCCTCCTTCTTGATCTCCTTCACACCCATCATCAGCTTCATGGGCAGGGGAATTGCCACCTTCTGCATGTAATTCAGCACTTCGGCAATGTTCGGCGTTACCGTCCAATCCGATCCCCAGAGAATCTTGTGGCTGCCGCAGACCGAGATCATCTTGGCCAGCTCCATCCGAAACACCTTGGGATTGTTATGAATAAGGATATTGGCTACCGCAGTGATGGTCACATACATGTTCTCGTGCCGGCCCACCATGTAATAGCACAGGTCATTCCATGGATGTCCCATATGCTCCACAATCAGGGTCAGCCCCGGAAAATCAACAGCTACATCATCAAGCAGAATCGGATAGTTATGCTTCATCCGAAAAATACTGCCTGGCGTAATTCCGGTATGCACGCTTACCGGAATTCCCAGCTCGCTGCACCGTTCATACAGCGGATAGAGCAATTCCCGGTCGTTCAGGCCGAAGCCGCCATAATCATTAGGATTCAGCTTAAAGCCTTGCATTCCAAGCGTGTTAATCGCGTAATCCAGCTCCGCCAGCGCTTCCTTCCCCTTATAGGGGTTGACACTCGCGAATCCGCGCAGCTTGTCAGGGTGTGCCCGGACCGCCTCGGCGATTTTTTCATTGGACAGCACCTCATAGCCGTATACATCCTCAAAGCTGAGCTGATGGACCCAGCTCATGGCAATTTGATTCTCGGCCATACAGGAGAGGTAATCCTCGAGCAGATTGTTGTCATCTACGAATCCTTCTTGAGCAGCACCAACCATCTTCTTCAAATATTGCAAATCATCGAATCCTTTTTGCTTCTTGTAATCGGGGACGGTTCCGGCGCCAGCCAGACTGAGCTCCAGACTTTTATTCTCCTTGACGGCAAAATGGGCATGAGTGTCTACAATAACAAGATTGCTTTTCACGTTTCTCTTCTCACCCCTTTGGATTGTATGGAATTGCTTACTGCTGCCCGGGAGCTATACATCTCTGTGGCCCTTCTCTGCACTCGGGGCCAGCGGTGCCGTGGCGAAGACCAGCTCCATTTCGCCCGGCCCCTCATTTACCACCCGGTGCCGCTCACCCTTCCTCGCAATGAACAGGCAATGCTCCTGAAGGGAATGCGGAATATCTTCAATGAACGCCGTTCCTTGTCCCCGGACCACAAATACGGTCTCTTCACCGTAATCATGGAGATGCTCCTTGATCTCTTCCCCGGCGCGGAGAATCACATGACCCATAATCAGCTGCGAGGCTCCGACCGTTGCCGGACTCGCCAGCACGCGCATCTGTCCTCCCCTGGCAAGAACCACCGGCACATCCTCAAATTGAACCACTGTACTTGTGTACACCTGCTTCATCCTCGCACCCCTTTATCCGGCTGATTTATATTCAGATACACCCGATTCTTCCTTTTTGCCCAGGCCAAGCGAGATCAGAATCGTAAGCACCATCATTCCGGCTGCCACCAGATAGCTGGGATGCGTTCCGATCCTGCTGTAGAAGAAGCCGCCAAGCGTCGACCCCAGCGCAATCCCGACTCCCTGCAGGGTTCGGAAGGTCCCTAATGCCGCGCCCATTTCCATCGGATTGATCTTGATGACCTTATCCGTAATAATCGTGTTGACCAGAGTAATAATAGGCCCCTCTGTAAGTCCAATCAGCGCATAGCCGAAGGTCAGCAGCCAGGGGTTGAAGTCAAGCGCATACAGCAGCACGAGTGCTCCCAGACAGATCGACTGGGCCCAGATCAGGGGCGCATGTCTACCCACCTTATCCGAGATCCAGCCAATGAATACCGCCCCGAACGAGGCTACGGCTTCATAAGGAATGAAGAGCAGGCTGAGCAGCACGAGGGAAATATCCTGTTCCTTGGCAGCAAACGGCACCAGGAAGGTCGTAAACACACCCACCATGAAGCACAGGGTTCCAACAATTCCCGCCAGCAGGATTTCACGGACGCCCAGCCATTTGAAGGAGCTTTTGAAGGCTTGCCCGATGCTTCTGCTTGTATTCTTGACCCCAGTCTCCCTCAGCAGCACCGTGGTAACCAGCGTGGACAGCAGCAGGAGTGAAGCCAACACCGCGAAGGAGGTATGCCAGCCAAAATAATTGCTCAGCAGGCCGCTAAGCACATACCCCAGCACCGACCCGGCACCAATCGCCCCGGACACAATGCCCATCGCTCTGCCCCGCTCCTCGGGCTTGCACACATCCATCACCACCGCGAAGATCGGTGTGGACACGAAACCTCTGGCGAAGCCGAACAGCAGCCACCCCGCCGTAAACAGCAGGACTCCGTGGGATGCAGCTACCATGAATACGGCCACTGCCGACAGGGCCAGGGAAGCGATAATAATCTTCTTCCGCCCGTAGCGGTCCGCGAACACGCCGGAGGGAATCGACAGAAAGGTCATCACCAGCGAGGCAATCCCCGCTATGCTTCCAATCTCACCGGAGGTCATGCCGAGATCGCTGCTGATCAGGGGTGCGATGGGGAAGATACTGACCATAATCGAAAAAACGAGTAAAATATTGATGGCTAAGAGTGTGAAAATTTTGTTGTTGCTCATATCAATTGTCCTCTCCTCACAGTCATTGACTGCTCTCAATAATGATGAATGCAGCAGCATAATCACCGTGATGACTAATGCTTACGTGAATCGTCTCCTGCTGCTGTAGATAAGGCTCTAGGCCTCTGCTGCGGACCAGATAGGGCTGGCCGCTGGCATGGTTGAGAAACTCTATTTCATTCCAGCCCAGCTCACAGTTCATTCCGGTTCCGATGGCCTTCAGCAGCGCTTCTTTGGCGGCAAATCTGCCCGCAAGGAAGTCTGCGGCATGTCTTTTTTTACAAGTGAACAATTCTCTCTCTTCCTTCGAAAAATATTGCTGCATGAAGATATCACCGCATTTCGCCATCATCTGCTCCACAAAGCTAATGCTGATAATATCCGTGCCGATCCCTCTGATCATGCCTTCAAGGCAATAGCTTCCATCACCTGGCCCACGGAATAAGCTCTGAGCGCCTTGCCTTCAATAAAGATGCCAAAGGTCTTGGCCAGCCCTGTAGACACAAGCGCCAGCTCTGTCGAATCCAGAGCCAAATCTTCATACAAACGCGACGCCTCCGTAATTTCTTCCTCAATTCCGATATCCTCAATGATGGCTTTTACCTGGTCGAATACCATTAGATACACCCTCCCGCTTGAGTTTATGAGCCATAACCTTCGTTGTTCACAAGCCTTCGCCCTTCACAACCAGTGCCGAAGAGACCCCGCCCCTCCCTCTGGACAGAATAAGTGAGGACTCGACAGATACCCGGCGGCTGCTTCCCGCCACGAAATTCAAGTCGTTGTCCGGAGCCGATTCCGCTAAATACGGAAGACCGGGCAGCTGCCCGTGATTCATGGCAAGCACGCTTAGTGCCACATCGAACGCGCCTGCAGCCCCAATCGTGTTGCCGAAGGATGTCTTGGGACAGCCCGCCCATTTGTCCGATGCACTGCCACCGAATACCTCTTGGATTGCCGCGCATTCAATCCCGTCTTGACGGGAGGAAGCCGCCCCATCCAGTGAGAGATAGCCAATCTGCTCCGGTTGGATCTCCGAATGTCCGATGGCCAGCCGGATGGCCCTGGCATATTGCGTCACACTCTCCTGATGCGGGGCGGATTCCTGCCCGTCATTCGTGAATCCGAAGCCCTGGATACTCGCTCTCACCCGGCCGGTTGACTCACGCTTCCGGAGGCTGCGTTCAGATTCAAGGCAGAGGAAAGCCGCCCCTTCAGCCAGGGCTATTCCGCTCCGGGCCGCTACAAACGGACGATACGCAGTCTCCGGGCTGTCCGCCTTCAGGTTCAGCAGCCCCTCCGAGTTGTAGAAGGAGAGCGCCCACGGATCAAGCGGTGTCTCTGCACCGCCTACGATGGCGGCATCAATGATTCCGCTGCGAAGGGCTCTGGCCGCATAAGCAATGGCAAGCAGTCCGCTGCTCCGGTCTGCGATAACCGTCTTGCTGTAGCCCTTAATGCCGAAGGCCAGGGACATATGCCCCTGTGCAGCGGCCGGAAACCAGTTGCTTGCGAGGTTAGGATCAATGAAGGGGGCACCTTCGTTATGCAGAACACGCAAGCCATTCCTGGCACTCTCCCATCCCCCCGAGTTGTTGCCGACGAAGATGCCGATCCGCTCGCGGCTCATCGTGCCAAGATCCCAGCCGGCATCATCCATGGCATCCTTCGCTGCCAGGATCGACATTACAGAGAACCGGGAGCACTTCTTGAACAGACGCTTCGAGATGACCTGCTCCGGCTCCATCCCGCTGACTTGTCCGGCGAAGGGAGGCGCTTCTCCAACCGTACCCTCAAGCTGGAGTGGGGTCATATAGTTACGGCCGCTCAGGAGTCCGTCCCAGAAGGCCCCGGCAGTATTCCCGCAAGGCCCAACCATACCTACTCCGGTTACGAATACTTTATTCTTCATGGGCTGCACATCCATTGTTCAGTCTGAAGCTTCCCCGTCATATTACAGAACTCGCTCTTCGCCAGAATCATGGCGGAATGAATGCCGGAGAAGCCGCTTGCATTGGTCAGAATATGGTACAGGTCACGCTTTAAGGCTTGCCCCGGCACATAATTCAAATCGCAGGCCGGATCCGGCTCGTCCAGATTCGCCGTGGGCGGGATATAGCCTTCGTTCAAAGCCAGCAGACAATGTACGATCTCAATGGCGCTTGCTGCCGAGAGCGGATGACCCACCATCGACTTCGTGGAGCTGATCGGAATGGAATAGGCTAATTCGCCAAAGGTTCTTTTGTAGGCAGCGGTCTCAAAAGCATCATTCTGCGGGGTCGAGCTTCCATGCGCATTGATATATTGAACCTCTCCCGCTTCAATGCCGGCATTCTCAAGCGCCTCGTTCATCGTCAGACTGAGCGCCTCCCCGTTCTGGGGCAAATCGGTCATATGATAGGCATTGTTCGTGCTGGAGAAGCCGGTGACCTCACCATAGATTCTGGCCTGCCGCCGCAGTGCATGCTCCAGCTCCTCCATTACAACCACTGCACAGCCCTCACTGAGAACGAATCCGCTCCGGTTCCGCTCAAAGGGTCTGGAGGCACGCTTGGGATCATCGTTGAACTTTGAGGTCAATGCACCAATTGCATCAAAGGAAGCGATGGTCATGGAGCTGATCGGCGCTTCCGCTGCACCGCATATCATGATGTCATGTTCTCCTGCCGCGATAGATTCGTATCCATACCCGACAGCATCAATACCGCCTGTGCAGCCCGTTGACATGACCAGCGCTTCTCCCTGAAGCCCGAACTCATGCGCCACATCAAAGGCAATATAGGAGAACATGCCTTTGCGGTATAAATCATCCTGTCTAAGCCCCTGGGCAATCGGCCCCTGGCCGCCCTCCGTCACCTGCAGAAAGGTCTGCTCAGAGAATGGGGTGTCGGCAATCGCATTGGCGATGCAGACCCCTGAACGCTCCCGCATTTCCTTAGTGAACTCCAGCTGCGCATCGGCAACAGCCCTTACAGCGGCGTTGACTGCCAGAATTCCCGGCCGGCCCATGCCTTCCCTCGCTGCTTCATCGGCCGTCCTGCCGAGATGCTCAAAATCCGGTATTCTCCCGGTGACCCGGCTCTTCAAAGCCATATGCTCATAACCCTGCAGGCTGTCATATCCAACCTTGCACTGCAGGCTGTTCTTCCAGAAATTCTCCGGCGTATTCCCCAGCGGGGTAAGCAGCCCCATTCCGGTGATAACCACTCTTCTTCCCATCACATTTTCCATCCAGGCCTCAGCTCCGAATCCTTGGTTTCTCGATATTAAGCTTGACCGCCTCCATCTGCTCCTTCGTGGTACGGTTCAGATGGGCTTCCACCTGCTCTGCGGTGAGGCCGCTTGCGGGATCTACCTCAAACTCCTGAATCCAGGTCATGTACGTGCCCTCGCCCTGCTCCTCATAGAGCCATTCCAGATTCATGTGCTTGAACGGCAGCAGCGGCGCAAGACGTCTGGCCGTAATCCGGAAATTAGGCCGGTCTAACCATCTTTCGGATGTCCACGAGCGCGACGGGCGATTTGGCTCGGGAAATGTAGTCAATTCAAAACGGATGTAGGACTCCCCCTGCTCCAGCACCCGCGTTTCTTTATATTCCGTGAACAAATCCGTCCAGCCCGCAATATCGTTGGTTCTGTCAAATACGGTGTTCCTGTCTGCCTGAATCCAGATACTGTTCTGAATCGTTGTCACTGTACACGCCTCCCTAATAGTATTAATTACATGGTATCGTTAAATTTTGGAGGGGGACATAACCCGGCTGTTAAGCTTGCGTTAATTTACAGTTATTCTGCAGCACGAAGACAGCACAGGCTCCCCATCAAAAAAAATCAAAAAAAAGACCTGACAGAAAACTGTCAGATCTAAAAGCTAACCGAATATCCGATTCCCCGGCGGAAGTGAATGATGTCGCTTCTGCCGGCTGTCGTTTCAATTTTGTGCCTCAGCTTGTATACATACTGCCTGACAATTTCAGGGGATGTATAGCTGTCCCACAGGTGGTGCAGTATCTTCTCGGTGGGGATGTACTGGCCCTGGCATTCCAGCAGCAGGTCAAGCAATTCATATTCTTTACTGGTGAGTTCAATGATAACCTCTCCGACTTTCAGGGATTTAGAGTGAAGGTTAAGCGCGATATCCTTGATTTGTCTGGTACAGTGCGTATTCACACTCAGCTCTTCGTCGAACCAGCAGCGCAAACGGCTGAATAATTCCTCCTGGAAGCCATGGCCTCCCGAGCTGTCGATGTAAATATGATTGGAAGGGAACTGGACGGTTATGCCCTGAGTGCTGATCTTCTCAACAATAAGGAATACTTTAAGCTTAAGCATCTGCTGCAGGTATTGCATCGTATGAATGAAGCCCAGGTTAAAGTCCGGGGTACTGACCACCACGCCGTCAAACCTCAAGCCATCCTTAACAATATCGACCAGCGCCTCAAGCTCCTTGAAATGAAATACCTTACAACCATACACCCTTGAAAAAAAAGAATGAACATTCTGAAACCTACACCCCTCACAAGGCTCTGTGGAACCCGCACAACAAACCAGTGCAACCCGCATGCGCTTCTCTCCAATCCCATACTTTTCAACCTACACCGAATTTCACCAAGGGTTTCGTTTTCTATTTTATAGTATTAATTAGGATAAAAAAGGAAAAATATCATAGCGTTATATTAAAAAAATCAATTCGCAGAATACTGCATAACTCATTGCCGCACTCTGCTTCGCGGACAACCTTCCCTATGCATCCGTTACTCTCCGCTATCCTTCCGTCAACAGGTCATCAGACCTAATTTTTATCAATAATTCCTCGCGGAATGCGACAGCGGAATCACAATAGATCAATCTTCAAGACTTATGCATTTGCCGCATTCCCAACTTTATGTATTTCAAAAAAACATGCTCATTATTTACTATTTTTTTTGAAAACAAACCTTTCTCTGCGATCCGACAAAATCCGAGTTATTTTAGACATAAAACAAACACAGTTTTAATCCGAAAATAATTTATCAGAAAAAAATTTTCTTTGCCAGGTGCAACATTTCCCACCTAAAAGCCATCTTAGTAGGTAGAGGTGATGCACAATGAAACCAACTAATCTACTGAAGCGCGCAAAAAATATGAGCATCGCGTGCGGAATCCTGGCTGCCAGCTTGTCATTTGGGGCATCCGCTTTTGCCTTTTCTGATCTGAACGGAAATCCTGCCGAAACCAAAATTAATGCGCTGCATGACGCCGGTGTGATCAACGGTATAACCAGCAACCTTTTTGCTCCCAACGCTAAAGTGACCCTGGCGCAAGGCGTTCAATTTCTCGTCAAAGGGCTGGCACTGACGCCACAGACAGATACGGGCAGCACTTCCACGGCCAGCAGTTTTTTTGACAATGTAAAAGATAATGCCTGGTATGCCTCCTCGTTCCTGACCGCCAAGCAGAGCGGTTTGACTCTGGCACAGAATGCCAATCCGAATGCAAACTTGACCCGTGCAGAGTTCGCTCATCTGTTGACCGAAGCCTTGCAGAGCAAGGGTGATTTCCCGGTTACCAAAATGTATTTCATGGTTGAGGATGGCGAAAAGCTCTCTTCTGATGTTATGAACAGCCTGCAGATTCTGCTGAACACGAAGGTGATTACGCTGGACAACGGAAAATTCCGCCCGGCTGATATCATCACCCGCTCCGAGGCCGCTGTTATGGTTCATGATGCTGCTGAGTTTGCAGCGCGGGTGATCAACCAAGACGATACAGTCATTGAGCCTTCTGAACCGGAACCAGTTCCGGTTAATAACTACATTTCAGATGTCGTACTTGAAAAAGCTGCTGAAGGCGTCAATAAAGCCACCATCACCGTCGATAATCTGCCTAACCCCGGCTACGGCCTGGCGGTAGAGCGCATCGAATTCACCAGTGCCACCAAAGCAGTGATCTACTTCAAAATAACCCTGCCCGATCCGGATATGATGTACCCGCAAGTTATCACCAAAGGAACGGTCTCCACTTATCTGCCCGAAGGCTACACTGCTACAGCAGAGCCTGTAATGGGTTCGCGTTGGCTGCAGCCGGCAACCGATGTTGAGTGATTCTTGATAAAGACTTATTGTAAGGTTACAAGCAAATGAATTGAAAAACAGATCATGCCTGATTTCTGGGTCATGATCTGTTTTTTTATTTTACGTATATCACACTGAGTGCGACCTCCACGCCATCTTCGCCTGGGGCCGCTATGATCTATTTCAATCCACGCACTCCACACGGAGTGCGACTTGCCGTTTTGTTGTTCAATCTGTTGTTCGATTTCATTTCAATCCACGCACTCCACACGGAGTGCGACTGCATCGCCGCCCTCTTTAGTGCTGGCCAGCTCGAAATTTCAATCCACGCACTCCACACGGAGTGCGACCCGGTCATGTTCGCCAACCTCAAGCTTCTGCTTATTTCAATCCACGCACTCCACACGGAGTGCGACTCAATGGCTGCCTTTAAATCATCAAGGTTAGGAGATTTCAATCCACGCACTCCACACGGAGTGCGACGGTGAGATTACGGTCAGCTACGATCTGGACGAAATTTCAATCCACGCACTCCACACGGAGTGCGACGGTGAG
>NZ_WHOB01000038.1 GCF_013141775.1 Paenibacillus phytohabitans | reverse complement strand
CGGTGGCTGGTACGCCCGGTGCGCGCCGGTTGGCCACACTGCCGGCTGCCGATCTACCGCAGCTAATGCCGGTGCCGGTGAGCTCCATTACCTGGCTACCGCCGGGGCATCGATCGATAATTCGCCGGGGGTCCACCAGCCCGCCTGCAGGACCCGGTAACGGTCTCGCCCAGGTGATTGGTCGCCGGCTGCGCGCGGATCCGCAGCTGCTGCGGTAGACGTTCTTCCGGTGGCCCGTGCGCCCGGCGCGCCGGTTGGCCACACTGCCGGCTGCAGATCTATTGCAGCTACTCCCGGTGCTCTCCTGGATGCCGGTGAACCCACCGGTGCGCCTGCAGGACCCGGTAACGGTCTCGCCCAGGTGATTGGTCGCCGGCTGCACGCGGATCCGCAGCCGCTGCGGTAGACGTTCTTCCGGAGGCCGGTGCGCCCGGCGCGCGCCTATTGGCCACACTGCCGGCTGCAGATCTACTGCAGCTGTTGCCGGTGCTCACCTGGATGTCGTTGAACCCAGTACCCAGCTGCCGCCGGGCATCGATCGATAACTCACCGAGGGGCCACCGGCCCG
>NZ_WHOB01000001.1 GCF_013141775.1 Paenibacillus phytohabitans | reverse complement strand
GAATCTGCGTTCTTCGAAATTTGGATAAGCCCTCGACCGATTAGTATTGGTCAGCTCCATGCATTGCTGCACTTCCACCTCCAACCTATCTACCTCGTCGTCTTCAAGGGGTCTTACTAATTGGGAAATCTCATCTTGAGGGGGGCTTCACGCTTAGATGCTTTCAGCGCTTATCCCGTCCGTACGTAGCTACTCAGCCATGCTCCTGGCGGAACAACTGATGCACCAGCGGTACGTCCATCCCGGTCCTCTCGTACTAAGGACAGCTCCTCTCAAATTTCCTGCGCCCACGACAGATAGGGACCGAACTGTCTCACGACGTTCTGAACCCAGCTCGCGTACCGCTTTAATGGGCGAACAGCCCAACCCTTGGGACCTACTTCAGCCCCAGGATGCGATGAGCCGACATCGAGGTGCCAAACCTCCCCGTCGATGTGGACTCTTGGGGGAGATAAGCCTGTTATCCCCAGGGTAGCTTTTATCCGTTGAGCGATGGCCCTTCCATGCGGTACCACCGGATCACTAAGTCCGACTTTCGTCCCTGCTCGACTTGTAGGTCTCGCAGTCAAGCTCCCTTATGCCTTTGCACTCTTCGAATGATTTCCAACCATTCTGAGGGAACCTTTGAACGCCTCCGTTACTCTTTAGGAGGCGACCGCCCCAGTCAAACTGCCCGCCTGACACGGTCCCCGTACCGGGTTACGGTACTAGGTTAGAACCTAGATACGATCAGGGTGGTATCCCAACGGCGCCTCCGCAGAAGCTTGCGCTCCTGCCTCTACGGCTCCCACCTATCCTGTACAGATCGTACCCAAATTCAATATCAAGCTGCAGTAAAGCTCCATGGGGTCTTTCCGTCTTGTCGCGGGTAACCTGCATCTTCACAGGTATTAAAATTTCACCGGATCTCTCGTTGAGACAGCGCCCAAGTCGTTACGCCATTCGTGCGGGTCAGAATTTACCTGACAAGGAATTTCGCTACCTTAGGACCGTTATAGTTACGGCCGCCGTTTACTGGGGCTTCGGTTCACAGCTTCGGATTGCTCCTAACCACTCCCCTTAACCTTCCAGCACCGGGCAGGCGTCAGCCCGTATACTTCGCCTTGCGGCTTCGCACAGACCTGTGTTTTTGCTAAACAGTCGCTTGGGCCTTTTCACTGCGGCCCCCTCGGGCTATTCACCCTACCGAGGCACCTCTTCTCCCGAAGTTACGAGGTCATTTTGCCGAGTTCCTTAACGAGAGTTCTTCCGCGCGCCTTAGAATTCTCTTCTCGCCTACCTGTGTCGGTTTGCGGTACGGGCACCTTCTCCTGGCTAGAGGCTTTTCTTGGCAGTGTGAGATCATGACCTTCGCTACTACAATTTTCGCTCCCCATCACAGCCCAGCCTTATTGATGTGCGGATTTGCCTACACATCAGCCTCACTGCTTAGACGGACACATCCATCAGTCCGCGTCACTACCCTCCTGCGTCACCCCATCGCTCATAGCGGATTACGGTGGTACAGTAATTTCAAACTGTTGTCCTTCGACTACGCCTTTCGGCCTCGCCTTAGGTCCCGACTTACCCTGAGCGGACGAGCCTTCCTCAGGAAACCTTGGGCTTTCGGCGGATCAGATTCTCACTGATCTTTTCGTTACTCATACCGGCATTCTCACTTGTATGCTGTCCAGCGCTCCTTACGGTACACCTTCAACCTACATACAACGCTCCCCTACCCCAGATGCAAAGCATCTAGCCATAGCTTCGGTGGTGTGTTTAGCCCCGTTACATTTTCGGCGCAGAGTCACTCGACCAGTGAGCTATTACGCACTCTTTCAATGGTGGCTGCTTCTAAGCCAACATCCTGGTTGTCTGTGCAACTCCACATCCTTTCCCACTTAACACACACTTGGGGACCTTAGCTGATGGTCTGGGCTGTTTCCCTTTTGACAATGGATCTTAGCACTCACTGTCTGACTCCCGGCAAGAAGTTAATGGCATTCGGAGTTTGACTGAGCTTGGTAACCCTTGCGGGCCCCGCACCCAATCAGTGCTCTACCTCCACCACTCCATTCACCGAGGCTAGCCCTAAAGCTATTTCGGGGAGAACCAGCTATCTCCGAGTTCGATTGGAATTTCTCCGCTACCCCCACCTCATCCCCGCATTTTTCAACATGCGTGGGTTCGGGCCTCCAGTGCGTGTTACCGCACCTTCACCCTGGACAGGGGTAGATCACACGGTTTCGGGTCTACGTCCACATACTAAATCGCCCTATTCAGACTCGCTTTCGCTGCGGCTCCGGCTTCTCACCTTAACCTTGCATGTTAAACGTAACTCGCCGGTTCATTCTACAAAAGGCACGCCATCACCCATAGATCGGGCTCTGACTTTTTGTAAGCACACGGTTTCAGGTTCTATTTCACTCCCCTTCCGGGGTGCTTTTCACCTTTCCCTCACGGTACTGTTTCACTATCGGTCGCCAGGTAGTATTTAGCCTTAGCAGATGGTCCTGCTGGATTCATACGGGGTTTCACGTGCCCCGCACTACTCGGGATCCGTCTCGGAGAGAACACAGTTTAGGCTACAGGGCTTTTACCTCTATCGCGGGCCTTTCCAGACCTCTTCGCCTACCATATTCCTTTGTAACTCCATGTGAGACGTCCCACAACCCCAAGAGGCAAGCCCCTTGGTTTAGGCTGTTCCGCGTTCGCTCGCCGCTACTGACGGAATCACTATTGTTTTCTCTTCCTCAGGGTACTTAGATGTTTCAGTTCCCCTGGTCTGCCTCTGCATTTCCTATGTATTCAGAAATGAGTAACTGCGAATTACCACAGCTGGGTTTCCCCATTCGGACACCCCCGGATCAAAGCTTGCTTACAGCTCCCCGAGGCAGTTTCGTTGTTCGCCACGTCCTTCGTCGGCTCCTGGCGCCTAGGCATCCTCCG
>NZ_WHOB01000037.1 GCF_013141775.1 Paenibacillus phytohabitans | reverse complement strand
CTGATTGCAAGCATTATTTTGAAACCAATTATAAAAGCTATGCCCCTAATAACCGCCCCGACATGGCCAGCCTCAGATGACATAGCTTCTGTTCATCATACCCGCTTACCCTTAAGCAATAATCTCCTGAATATGCAGCTCCCGTTCATTGACCAGATTCACAATCTTGCCCTCTACCTGAACCATTGGTCTTGTGGGATTAGTGCGATCCGTGAAGATGATTTCTCCATGACGCCCGTCGCTGAGCCGTATCCGTGTGCCATTATACAGATCCGTTGTTTTTTGAATGAAGGTTTGTACAATAACCGGGTCAAGCTTCCCGAAGCTCTCCTTCTGAAGCTGCTCCAGTACCAGATAAGGCGACTGAGCCTTTCTGTAGGCTTTTTCAAGCGTCATGGCATGAAAGATATCGGCTACTGCAACAATCTTGGCATAGAAGTGAATCTGGGTGCCTTCCAGCTTAAGCGGATAACCGGAACCATCGATCTTCTCATGATGCTGCAGGGCGGCTAGTCTGACGCCTTCGTTGATTGCTGTAACATTGCGCAGCAGCTGGTATCCATAAGTGGTGTGCCTGCGTACTTCTTCTATCTCCGCGCCCGTCAGGGGAGTCGGTTTGTGCAGCAATGTCTCATCTACCTTAATGTTACCTATATCATGAAGCAAGCCGGCAAAGGCAGCCTGCATCCAATCCTTTTGCGGATATCCGCACCACTGGGCAATTTTATATGAAGTTAGGGCAGATAATACAGCGTTATGATAATTATAATCCTGGTCAAACAGAACACGCGGTGCAAACTTCAGGACATGATAATCCTTCAAATGGCTAATCAGCAGCTCCAGTTGGCTCCGCAATTCAAAAATCGGAAGTACCGCTGCGGTTGCTGCACGATAGCTCTGCTTGATAAGCACCAGCATTTTCTCATACTCATCATGAAGCGGTGAATTACTTTTGGCTAGTACGGACTCATTGATCAGCGCACCTGCTTTGGCGCTCTGCTGCTTAGCTGGCGGTTTGGACACTTCTGGGACTTTGTCCTCTCCCTGAACTCCCTCAATTTCAACTTGTCCTATCAAAAAAGCTTGGAGAATCTCAATATCCCGCGGAAGTATGATCTTGCCTTTACCGAATAACACTCCTCCCAAAGGAGTGATTACATCCTTAATAATCTTTGATCCCGCCTTGATCTCTCCAACGGATATGTTTGGCATAAATTCAGCCCCTTTATTTCTGTGACACCTGTAATTCTCTAATTATAGTATGTAACCCGGCAAGCGGCTAGAGAGAGGACTTCCATTCCATAAATAAAAAAGCATGAGCTTCTATAATCAGAAACTCATGCTTTTGCTGCAAAGGATTATTCGACGGTATCGTCTTCGTTCCCGGTATCAGTTTCCGCTTCAGGCTCGCTGACTTCGCCATCGCCTTCCACTACTGTACCTTGAATTTCTTCGCCGTCTTCTTGCTCGGACAAGTCATCTTCCTCTTTATCCGCTCTGCAGAGCGTAGCCACTGCATCATCCTCACGGATGTTAATCAGCTTAACGCCCTGTGCGTACCGGCCCATTGTAGAAATTCCATCCATACTGGTCCGGATCAGGGTACCGCTGGTCGTGATAATCATCAGGTCCTCATCTGTCTTGACAACCTTCAGCCCGACTACCGGACCGTTCTTATCGGTAAGGTTAATGGTCTTGATGCCTTTACCCCCGCGCGTCTGGGAACGATAGTCGCCGGCAGGCGTCCGTTTACCATAACCCTTGGTTGTTACGATCAGCACTTCAAGATCCTTATCTACGCAGTCCATACCAATGACATGGTCATTGTCATCCAGCGTGATCCCTTTAACCCCTGTAGCACTGCGGCCCATGGAACGGACATCGCTCTCCGAGAAAGTAATCGACATTCCGCGTGCCGTACCGATAATCAGATTCTGCTCTCCATCTGTCAGCTTCACTTCGATCAGTGAATCTTCCTCGCGAAGATTGATCGCTATCAGACCGCCCTTGCGGATGTTGTTGTAGTCTTCCAGAGGTGTCTTCTTCACGATTCCCTCGCGGGTAGCGAAGAACAGGTATTTGTCGCTGTCCGCTTCCTCCACCTGGATTACCGCACTAATCTTCTCGCCCTGCTCAATTTGAATCAGGTTGATGATCGGCGTCCCCCGGGCGGTACGGCCAAGCTCCGGAATCTCATAAGCCTTAATCCGGTACACCTTACCCTTGTCGGTGAAGAACATCAGATAGTTGTGGGAGTTACTCACGAAGAGATGCTCTACAAAGTCCTGGTCCTTGGTGTCCATCCCGATTACCCCGCGGCCGCCGCGCTTCTGGCTGCGGTAAGTGCTGACCGGAAGACGTTTGATGTAACCGGTATGTGTAATCGTGATTACAACCTCTTCACGCGGAATCAGATCCTCATCGAGAATGCTCTCTTCCCCAACCGTAATTTCCGTACGGCGGTCATCAGAGTACTTATCACGAATCTCCTGCAGCTCATTGCTGATAATATCCAGTACGAGATGCTCGTTAGCCAGAATCTCCTTGTATTCAGTGATTTTGGCGAGCAATTCGTTATATTCATTCTCGATCTTCTCACGTTCCAGACCGGTCAGGCGCTGCATCCGCATATCGAGGATCGCCTGAGCCTGCTCCAGGCTTAGACTGAAGGTCTCCATCAAGCCTTCACGGGCAATATCTGTTGTCCGTGAAGCACGGATAAGAGCAATAACCTCATCCAGATGATCGAGGGCAACACGCAGGCCTTCCAGAATATGCGCCCGGGCTTCCGCCTTCTTCAGGTCAAACACGGTCCGGCGGCGGATAACTTCGATCTGATGCTGCAAATAATGATACAGCACATCACGCAGGTTCAGAATCTTCGGTTCATTATTGACGATAGCCAGCATGTTAATCCCGAAGGTAGACTGCATGGAGGTATGTTTGTAGAGGTTGTTGAGCACGACGCTAGGATTCACATCACGTCTCATTTCAACGACTACACGCATTCCGTTACGGTCAGATTCATCACGCAGATCCGTAATGCCTTCGATACGTTTCTCACGCACCAATTCAGCAATCTTCTCAACCAGTCTGGCTTTGTTGACCTGGTAAGGAAGCTCGTGCACAATAATCCGCGCTTTACCGTTGTTCTCTTCAATCGTCGCTTTGGCACGCATCGTAACCGATCCGCGTCCTGTGCGGTAAGCCTGACGGATACCTTCACGGCCCAAAATATAACCGGCCGTCGGGAAATCTGGGCCCTGAATATATTCCATAAGCTCCATAGGTGTAATGTCAGGATTCTTGATCATTGCCTGCACACCATCAATGACCTCGCCCAGATTGTGCGGAGGAATATTGGTGGCCATACCGACCGCAATCCCCGAAACCCCGTTCACAAGCAGGTTAGGGTAACGCGCCGGCAATACTACAGGCTCATTCTCTTCACCGTCATAGTTGGGAGCGAAATCAACCGTTTCTTTGTTCAGATCGCGGAGCATTTCTCCGGCAATTTTGGACAGCCTCGCTTCGGTATAACGCATCGCAGCTGCCATATCTCCGTCAATAGAGCCGAAGTTTCCGTGGCCGTCTACGAGCATATAGCGCATGGAGAAATCCTGTGCCATACGTACCATTGTTTCATAAACCGCCGAGTCACCGTGAGGGTGATACTTACCGATAACCTCACCGACGATTCTCGCTGATTTCTTGTGAGGTTTATCCGAGGACATTCCAAGTTCCGACATCGCAAACAAAATGCGTCGGTGAACAGGCTTAAGTCCGTCCCGCACATCCGGCAAAGCCCGGCTTACAATGATGCTCATTGCGTAATCCATAAAGGATTCGCGCATTTCCACGCCAATGTCCCGATCCCTGATTTGCGGGTTATTTTGTTCAGCCATGAGTTGGTGGACCTCCTTCAGTTAAAAACCGCTACCCTTTATTATATTACTTTCACAAAAGCAGCACAATTAAACATGATAGCCTTTTATCTTCTATATTGATTTTCTTTTAGTACGGATAAGGATATACGCCCTTTCCGCTGGTGTCTTCAGTACATAGACTGTAAAGACAAGAAGAATGGCTTTATGACCCTGATTTCGTCCAAAAAAGCATAACCCCATATCCTTATATTATAACATTGTTTAGTTAGATTGTCCTGAAAATTCGCCACAGATGAACAAACGGATATACGTTCATCTGTGGCGAAACCGGCAACCGCACCACTACCCAAGGAGGCAGAAAATGAGGATTCAGCGCGTGTCCAGTAAGTGGGCAAAAACGAAAGTCATTCTTCAGAACCGCCTGCTCTCGGTCTTCATTCCGGAAACACGTAAATACGCCCTGGAAGATTTGAAAGAGCTGCTGGGTCTGTACGGAACGGTGTATATCAAACCTGACCGCGGCACCTACGGCAGCGGAGTCATGAGAGCTGAACAGCGGGTAGTTCATTTAAGCCCAAGCGAGCATCAGCCGGACTTCAGCCAACCGGAAACAGAACCTTTAACATGTGAAGCAGAAGCACCGGCAGAACCCAAGCTGATGTATATTCTGAGATACGCCAAGGATGCAGAAATCTTCAATACACCGGAAGAGCTTCATGCTGCCCTATTGCCGCGGATTAAGGGGCGTTCTTATCTCGTTCAGCAAGGCATTGATTTGCTTCAGCATCAGGACCGGCCGTTTGACCTGCGGGTACTGACCCAGAAGAATCTTCAGGGGTCCTGGGAGACTACAGGCATGCTCGGGCGGGTGGCTGCTCCGCAAAAGGTGGTCACCAACTATCACAACGGAGGCAGCATTTTTTCGGTAGATGCCCTGTTCAAAGAACATATGACGCCCGAAGAAATGACGGCAACCATCCAGCAGCTGAAATCACTGGGAGTCAGAATCGGGTCCCAGCTGGAAACTGCCTATCCGGGCCTCAAAGAAATTGGACTGGATGTAGCGATGGATCAGCATCATGATCTATGGCTGCTTGAAGTTAATACGCTGCCTTCGATCATCGTCTTCAAAATGTTTCCGAACAAAGCCATTTACCGCCGAATCCACCGCTATGCTGTTGCCTATGGACGTTTGAAGCGCACCCGCCCGTCCCCAACCTACCGCCGCAGACGAACACTCAAGCATTAAAGTTACGCCAAAAAACTCTCTGACTGCATTAAAAAACCTCCGGTCCTCCTACTAAGGGAGGAATCCGGAGGTTCAAATACAGCTTGCGCTTAAATGTCGAGATTTTTGACCGATTGGGCATGCTCCTGAATGAATTCACGGCGCGGTTCAACGTTGTCACCCATCAGTGTATCGAAAATGCTGTCAGCCAGCATCGCATCCTCAATCGTTACCTGCAGCATGGTGCGGCTCTCAGGATCCATTGTAGTATCCCAAAGCTGCGCGGCATTCATCTCACCCAGACCTTTGTAGCGCTGAACGTTTACTTTGACGTTCTCACCAAAGCCGGCAATGATCTCATCGCGTTCCTTCTCGGTCTGCGCATAGCGGATGACTTTGTTGCGTTCGATCTTGAACAGCGGCGGCTGGGCAATATAGATATATCCGGCATCGACCAGCTTCCGCATGTAGCGGTAGAAGAAGGTCAGCAGCAATGTTCTGATGTGGGCACCGTCGACATCCGCATCAGTCATAATTACAACCTTGTGGTAACGTGCCTTGGACAAATCGAAATCATCGCTGATGCTAGTTCCGAGAGCGGTAATAATCGCCCGGATTTCTGCATTGGACAAGATCCGGTCGAGCCGGGCCTTCTCTACGTTCAGAATCTTACCGCGCAGCGGCAGGATCGCCTGGAAATGACGGTCACGGCCTTGCTTGGCCGATCCCCCCGCAGAGTCACCTTCGACGATGTACAGCTCACTGATTGACGCATCCTTGGAGGAGCAGTCAGCCAGCTTGCCCGGGAGGGCACTGACCTCAAGCGCACTCTTACGGCGGGTCAGCTCACGGGCCTTGCGGGCCGCTTCGCGGGCACGGGAGGCCTGCAGCGACTTCTCCAGCACCTTGCGGGAGACAGCCGGGTTCTCTTCCAGGAATTCCTGCAGCTTCTCACCGAACAGAGATTCGACGATCCCGCGGACTTCGCTGTTCCCCAGCTTGGTTTTAGTCTGGCCTTCGAACTGCGGCTCAGGAATTTTGACGGAAATAATCGCCGTCAGGCCTTCACGGACATCATCTCCGGTCAGGTTCTGGCTGCTATCCTTGATCACGCCTGCCTTGCGGGCATAGTCATTGATAATCCGCGTTAAGGCACTCTTGAAGCCGGATTCATGCGTTCCGCCCTCATGGGTATTGATATTGTTAGCGAAGGAATAGATGTTCTCTGTATAAGAATCGTTATATTGGAGAGCCACTTCAACGGCGATCATATCCCGTGAGCCTTCCACGTAGATCGGGTCCTCATGCATGGCTTCTTTTTTCTCGTTAAGATATTTCACATACTCTACAATACCACCATCATACTTAAATGTATTACTGACTCCGGTCCGTTCATCCAGCAAAGAAAGCTCAATGCCCTTGTTCAGGAAGGCAAGCTCGCGGACCCGGGTAAGCAGAGTTGCATATTCGAAAGTAGTTGTCTCGGTAAAAATCTCAGGATCCGGATGGAAGGTTGTAGTCGTTCCTGTCTCCTCAGTATCCCCGATTACCTTGATATCATATTGCGGTGCGCCGCGTCTATACTCCTGCTGGTAGACATGGCCGTCACGTTTGACTGTTACAACTACCTTCTCAGACAGTGCGTTAACTACCGAGATCCCCACGCCGTGAAGACCGCCGGAAACCTTGTAACCCCCGCCGCCAAATTTACCGCCTGCATGCAGGACAGTCATTACGACTTCAAGCGTGGATTTCTTGAGCTTAACATTCTCGCCGACAGGTATTCCCCGGCCGTTATCAATAACAGTCACACTGTTATCTTCATGAATTTTCACTTGAATCCGGTCGCAAAAACCTGCCAGCGCCTCATCGATACTATTATCGACAACCTCCCAGACCAAATGATGCAGACCTTTGGCGCTAGTGGAGCCAATGTACATGCCGGGACGTTTCCGAACCGCTTCCAGCCCTTCCAGTACCTGAATCTGGCTCTCATCATATGTCGGTTGATTCATTGACATGCCTTCACCTACTTCTTTCAGATTATCTCCTGTAACTACCGAAACATTATATTTCTAACAAGATTTTGGCTCTTTTTTTGAGAGTGGAGGAGGAGATAGGGGAGTAGTAGACAGTATTCTTGGTGACGACAATAGACTTTGCTTCCTCTTCACCAATGCGCTCCAGCTTCTTATCCTGCTGGGAATGAGTCATAAATTGCTTCGACACCTTGGAGGACTTCTCAATCGATATATCAAATATAGCAATCAACTCTGAGGATCGAATAATTTTCTCTCCGCCCAAATGAATATACATGGTCTTCCTCCGCTCTTTATAGCTCCACTGTGCCGCCGTGCACATGATACAGGCTTGCGCCTTTTAATTTATCGGCATTCAGTCCCTCTACACCGGTGGCGGTGATGAAGGTCTGTACCTTGCTTTGAAAGGTTTCGATAAGCTGGGTCTGACGATAGGGATCAAGTTCGGACAAAACATCATCAAGAAGCAGCACAGGATACTCTCCGATCTCCTCATGGATCAGTTCAATTTCCGCCAGCTTGAGCGATAAAGCTGCCGTACGTTGCTGTCCCTGGGAACCGTAGACCTGAGCTTCTCTTCCGTTGATAAAAAAGGACAGGTCATCCCTATGGGGACCCGTCAGCGTCATGCCGCGCCTGATTTCCTGATCTCTTGTTTGTGATAACTTTAACATAAATTTGTCCAATAAGACAGCTTCATCTTCCTCTTCGCGCTCACCGAAAGAGGGGACATAGAGCAGTTTGAGCTCTTCTCCGCCGTTTGTAATGCCGCGATGGATGCTTTCTGCCCATATCTGCAGCTTCTTTATGAATTGTTTCCTTTTTTTGACGATTTTAACACCATGCTCTATAAGTTGCGCATCCCATATCTCCAGAAGCTCCTTGCCGGCAGCTTCTTTTCCCCATAGCTGCTTCAGCAGATTCCCTCTTTGGAGCAGCACCTTCTGGTATTGCTGCAGGTGAAACAGGTAGCTGGGCTGGACCTGGCCAATCTCCATGTCAAGGAACCGGCGCCTGATGCCCGGGGTGCCTTTGACAATCTCGAGATCCTCCGGAGCAAACATCACCACATTCAGTGAACCTACGAATTCACTAAGCCGGCGCTGCTCCAGTCCGTTAATTCTGGCTTTTTTGCCTTGGGGTGACAGGGTAAGCTCCAGCTTAAGATCACCGTATTTGCGCTCCACTTCGGCCACAATCTGTGCGGAACCTGCAGGAGCATCGAAGGATATGAGTTCCTTGTCCTTGGAGGTACGGTGGCTTTTGGTCATCGCCAGAACGAACAAAGCCTCCATGAGATTTGTTTTGCCTTGGGCGTTCTGACCGAGAATGAGGTTCACATCACCCAGGCTCTCCAGACGCAGCAGCCCATAGTTGCGGTAATACTGCAGACCGATATTTTTGACAAACAAGACCCTGTGCCTCCTTGGGTGTACTACTCTTTGACTCCGCCGCCTTCAACCTCGAATACGCCGTTATCCTGTACCTCTATCTTATCACCCGGGTAGAGCTTTCTGCCACGCCGTTCTTCTTTCTCCCCGTTCACTTGTACGTGCCCTTCCTGCAGCAGCGCTTTGGCCATGCCACCTGTGGATACACAATCCGCCAGCTTCAAAAACTGGTCCAGCTTGATATATCCACTGTGGATAACTATTTTTTTCATCTTTTTTGTCCTTTCCACCACTTATCCACAGGCCATGGACAGGGCATTAATTAGTTGTTCGGTAAGGCAGAATGACGTACAGGCTGCGGCTCTCGTCGAGCGGTCTGAGAATAATCGGACTCATCATGCCGGTGAAGGCAATCACGAGCTGCTCACTCTCCACAACCTTCAGCACATCGAGCATATATTTGGAGTTGAAGGAGATCCGCAAAGGCTCCCCTTTGAAATCAATTACTTCAAGTTCTTCCCGGACCTTACCCAGCTCTGATGAGCTGGAAGAAATCTCTACGTCGCCATTCTCAAGAGTCTGCATCCGGACGATGTTCGTTTTTTCTTCACGGGATAGCAAATAAGCGCGGTCAATCGATTCGCTGAGTTTTTTTGTATCAAGAGTTAGTTCTGTTTTGTAGGTGGTTGGAATAATTCTAGAAGTATCCGGATAAATTCCGTCCAGGATCCGCGAATAGAACAGCACTTTGTCGATTTTGAAGAGGACCTGGTTATCCGCAACGACAATATCCACCAGCATATTCTGATCCGGGATAATTTTGCTGAGCTCGTTCAGCGTTTTGCCGGCAATAACAATATTCGCAAACTGAACATTCTCTGTACCTTCCAGATGTGCTGCTCTTGTTGCCAGACGGTGGCGGTCGGTAGCCGTGAACTTGAACTCGTTATCGGCAAGATTCCAGAGAATACCCGTCAGAATTGGTGTTGTCTCTTGGGTAGAGATGGAGAACGCGGTTTGTTTAATCATATTCTTCAGCAAATCGCCTGGCATTGAGATGGTTTCATTCTCCTCAATGCTTGGCAGAACAGGGAATTCTTCAGGGTCCAGGCCAACAATCTGAATCTCCGTAGATCCGGAAGAGATATAGGTTTGAAAGCCCTCTTTGACTTCCATGTGAATTTCTTTGGAGGGAAGCTTCTTGATGATCTCGACAAAGAACTTGGCTGGAAGCACTACGCTGCCGGGCTGTTCCACTTTTACGATCGTATGGCTGTCATTCTCGGCAGGGATGAAGGATTGAATTGAGATATCCGTGTCGCTTGCCGTCAATGTTACTCCCTGGTGGCTAACCTCAAGCTTTATTCCGGTCAAAATAGGGATGGTTGTTCTGCTCGAGATCGCCTTGGAGACATGGCCTATAGATTCGTTGAGTTCATTTTTGAGAATGCTGATTTTCATGATTTCACTCCTAGCTGAAAAATTGGGAAATGGGTGTACGTTTGACCTCTTTGAAACCTGCTCTTAGAAGATGAATTATTATAGTTATTTAATAGTATTAGTAGTAGGGGCTCCGTTTATGTGGATAAGTCGCTAAACAGCATAAAATTAAGCCTACCCACATGTGTATAGATTGTGTATAGGCTCTTTGTTCCTCTTAGGAAGGATTTTTAATTTTCTCCGCAAGATTATTTACCACTTTATAGAGCTCCTGGTCCACCTTTAATTGCTGCGTAATCTTCTCATGGGCATGGATAACTGTCGTATGATCGCGCCCTCCGAAGGCTTCACCGATCTTGGGAAGCGAATAATCCGTTAATTCACGGGAGAGATACATGGCAATCTGCCTTGGAAAAGCAACAGCCTTCGTGCGTTTCCGCGCTTTGAAATCCTCCATGCGCAAATTGTAGTATTCGCCGACTTTTTGCTGAATATCATTCATGGTGATCATCTTCGGCCGGCTGGAGGGAATGATATCCTTCAGCGCTTCAGCTGCCAGATGCGTAGTCACATCCTGATTAGTCAGTGATGAATAGGCTACAACGCGGATCAGTGCACCCTCCAGCTCGCGGATATTCGTGTCGATCTGATTGGCGATATACATCATCGCTTCGTTCGGGATATCCAGGTTCTCCGCCTTGGCCTTCTTACGGAGAATCGCAATCCGTGTCTCCAGATCCGGAGGCTGAATATCGGTGATAAGTCCCCATTCAAACCGGGAACGCAGCCGTTCTTCCAGTGTGGGAATCTCCTTGGGAGGCCGGTCGCTTGAGATGATAATTTGCTTGCGTTCTTCATGAAGAGCATTGAACGTATGGAAAAATTCCTCCTGCGTTGACTCTTTGCCGGCCAGGAATTGAATATCGTCAATCAGCAAAATGTCAACACTGCGGTATTTGTTACGGAAGCTTTCGCCGCGGTTGTCACGGATGGAGTTGATGAATTCATTCGTAAACTTCTCGGACGAGATGTAGATAACCTTATTGTTAGGGTTATGCTCCAGCACATAGTGCCCGATGGCATGCATCAAGTGAGTCTTCCCGAGACCCACGCCTCCGTACAAAAACAAAGGATTGTAAGCTTTGGCGGGCGCTTCGGCTACAGCCAGTGAGGCTGCATGCGCAAAACGGTTGCCCGAACCGATCACGAACGTATCAAAAGTGTATTTGGGATTGAGCAAATGCGTCTGTGCTTCTTCGCGTGAAACTGCGGGAGTGGTCGCCATTTGTTGAACTATTGGCTCAGAGGGTTTGTTCTCTTCAATTACAAATTTGACGTCAACCTGTTGTCCGGTGACCTCATAAACCGTTGCTCCTACCAGTTTGGTGTAGCGACTTTCCAGCCATTCTACGGCAAAAGTTGTAGGCGCCGAGATAATAAGAGCCTGGTGGCTAAACGTTAAGGCCTTGGTAGCCTTAAACCAGGTATCAAAGCTCGGCTTGCTTAGTTTGGTTTGAATAATCGATAAAATTTGCTGCCATAATTCGGAAGTATGGCTGTCCACAGACTGTCACTCCTTTAAATCTTCCAAATGTGGCATCAGCCATGAAGTGGAAATGTCGAAGAAAATGGGTTGTTGCTGAATCTTATCCCCAATATGCAATATCAAGAGACAAAAAAATATGGATAAATTTGAATTGTTCACAACTTTATCCACAGCTTGTTGATAATATAGAGAACAAACAAATCTATTCACATTCAAAAGTAATACCATCATAGCAAAACCCCCCTTGTTTTTCAATGAGCCACGCTATTTTATCCACAAATTCAATCACTTGTGTATAATTTTTAGGAACACCACTACATATTGTTGATAAATTGTTTACCGTTCGACAGTTTCCGTCATGGCTTCGATATTTTTATACACAGGTTGTGCTCAGTTGTGAGCAGTCGACTATTTTTTTTGATCACAGGTGGATAACTATAATGTCCTGTGGATTACTTTTTGAGACAAAAGGGCTGTGGATAAGACGCAGAGGCCGAATTTTGGAGGGACGGAAGCAAACTGGGGATAGATAGACAGCAGCTGCTGAAGAGACCTGTGGAGAAATAAAAAAGAGGGAGGAAGGGGACAAGGTTGACTTTTGCCTTGATTATGTGTTTAAATATATAAAGGTGTTTTCTGTGAGGATATGTCTCCAAATTTAATTGATAATACTTGTAGATACTGTCCCTACTCTAAGGACGGCTTAGTCCGTTTCTGCTTATATGACAGTAATTAAGTTCCTGTAAGGGAGGTGCAATACATGAGACCGACGTTCAGACCGAATGTGAGCAAACGCAAAAAGGTGCATGGTTTCCGCAAAAGAATGAGCACGAAAAACGGCCGCAAAGTGCTGGCAGCCCGCCGCTTGAAAGGCAGAAAAGTTTTGAGTGCGTAAGTTAGGCCACTTAGGGACCACTGCGGTGGTCCTTTTTTAACAAGATGAGAATTCAATGGGGTCCCTATAAAGTACCTGAGTAATCATCGAAGCAAAGCCCCACTTTGTGGGGTTATTTTACATGGGATCCCCGCAAAAGTTACGGATCACGCTTCACTACAGAGCCGCACTTTGCGGGGCTTTTTTTGATTGTTATATAAGGAAGGAAGAGGATGCCCGGCATTTTTCCCTTCTATATATAGCGCAGAATTGGATGCATCTCCTCAGAGCGGGAGGACCACTGTTATTCTGCAACTGCAACAATAGAAGTTTGGCTCTGCAGAGGATGATAGCGCTACTGCGGGGCTTTTTTTGAAAGATGAAATTGTATACGCTTTGCATCATGAAGGAGCCTTATCTTTCCGCTGAAACAGATGCCGTTTATGGCATCCCCTGAATGACTATACTAATTAGAAGATGAAATTCCGGAGCTTACGCGAAATCCGGTATTTGAATAGGAGAGTCCCGTGCACAAAAGTCTACGATTACGAAACCGTGCCGACTTCAGCCGCGTATACCGCCATGGGAAGTCATTTGCGAATCATCAATATGTGGTGTACTGGTTTCCCAGAAAAGAGGTGGAGCGTTTCCGCGTAGGTATATCTGTCAGCAAGAAGGTTGGAAACGCCGTGGTACGCAACCGGATGAGGCGTCTGGTAAAGGAAATTGTCCGTCACCATGAGCCGGAAATTATCGGGGGTCTGGACATCGTGTTCATCGTAAGAAAAGGAGCTCTCTCCAAGGATTACGGCGAGCTCGAGAAAAGCGTGCTGCATGTGCTTCGCAAAGCCAAGCTGCTCAAGGCTTTGCACAAGTAAGAGGGGCACAGGGGGCTTGTTTATTTGTATCCATAATTATGTTATGATTTACGGTGCAATGGAATGTTTATGAGAGGGGTTTTGAAGTGTCTCTAATGAAGACTAAGCGAGGAAAAATGTTTCTTCTCCTCGGGTTAATGGTTCTAATGATTGCTGTTCTGTCGGGGTGTTCTCCGTCTGGGGCGGCATCAGTGACGCACACTACGGAAGATTTGAAAAATGGAGGCTTCTGGCAAAGTAATGTCGTCTATTATTTCGCCATTGCACTGGATACTTTCGCGAAGTGGTTTAATGGCCAGTACGGATTAGCCGTACTTGTAATGGTTATCATTGTGCGTACGTTAATTTTGCCGCTTACCATGAAACAGGTTAAGAGTTCACGTGCGATGCAGGCCATTCAACCGGAACTTGAGAAGATTAAGAAAAAATATAAAGATGAGCCCGAAAAGGTACAGCAGGAAACGATGCGCCTGTTCCAGGAGAACAAGGTAAATCCGATGGCAGGCTGTCTGCCGCTGATCGTGCAGATGCCGATCTTCATCGCCCTGTACAACTCGATCTATTACAACCCGGATCTTAGATTGCATGACTTCCTGTGGCTGCAGCTCGGCAAGCCCGATCACCTGTTCATTCTGCCGCTTCTTGCCGCTGCTACGACATTCATTCAGACCCGTATGATGACCAAAATGAACCCGGTACAACAGCAGGGTCCAATGCAGTTCATGATGATGGTATACCCGGTTCTAATTTTCATCATGTCCTACAACTTCCCGTCTGCTCTTCCGCTGTACTGGTTCTATAGCAATCTGTACACCATTATTCAGAACTACTTCTTGTACCGCAACAACGATAAACATAAAGCGGCTATTGCAGCTGCAAGTGCCACCGCTAACGCTACTGCGGGTAACGGCAAAGCCAAAGAAGTGAATTTGACGAAGAGCAAGAACAGCAACAATAACGCCCGCAAAGATGTTACTCCTGCTGCAAAAGGCAATAGCAGCAAAGGGAAGAAGGGGGTCAAAAAGTCAAAATGAGCAAAGTCGTCGCGACAGGGAAAACCATTGAAGAAGCTGTAGAACGGGGACTTAACCAGCTTGGAGTTCAGAAGGACCGGGTAACGGTCAACGTACTTGAACAGCCGTCAAAAGGATTCCTTGGATTGATCGGTGCGAAGGGAGCCAAGGTAGAATTGACCTTGATCTCTGAAGCCGCACCGGCATCAGCGGCGAGTGCTCCGCTACTGTCTCAGCAGTCAACAAGAGAGAGCAAACCAGAGGCGATCAGCGGCGTACCGCGCCAGGATTCCGGACAACCGGTGGAGGAAGCTTACCAACAGGCCGTTCATTTCATTGTGGATGTCGCCAAGAGCATGGGGCTCGAGGTGGAAGTTGAAATCGTTCATACCAAGGAATCAACTGTTCTGCAAATATCCGGTCCGGATCTCGGGCTGCTGATCGGCAGAAGAGGACAAACTCTCGATGCTCTGCAGTATTTGGCTAATATTGTTGCCAACCGCTATTCCGACAGCTTCATCCGCCTTGTGCTGGATGCGGAGAACTTCCGTGAACGCCGCAAGAAGACGCTTGAGGAATTGGCGGACCGGCTCGCGGGACGTGTAGTCCGGACCCGTAAAGAGGTTGTCCTGGAACCCATGTCCCCGCAGGAACGCAAGATTATTCATTCCAGATTACAAGATCACCGGCAGGTAAACACGCTTAGCAAGGGTGAAGAACCGAACCGCCGCGTCGTTATAACATTGAAGTAGATCTATATGCCGCAATGACTCCTTGACCTATGCGAGGAGTCATTGTTTTTTTGAAATATAACAATTTATATGGTTCGCGAAATATATTACCCTTATATTTCCCGCTGAAACGTGCCGTCCTTTGAAGGACGGCTTAACCGTTTCCACTTGAAGAGACAAATAAGAAAAGATCAAGCCAGAGGTGAATAACAACATGCTTAGTGATACTATTGCTGCTGTATCGACGGCTCTGGGCGAGGGCGGAATTGCCATCATCCGGGTTAGCGGACCGCAGGCTATCAGCCAGGTTGCTCCATTGTTCAAAAGCCGTATCCCCCTTACGGAAGCTGAATCCCATACTGTGCATTATGGACATATTGTAAGTCCGCTGGATGGGGAGCGGATGGAAGAAGTGCTGGTTACGGTCATGAAGGGACCGCGTTCTTTTACAACGGAAGATGTAGTGGAGATCAGTGCCCATGGCGGCGTAATCTCTGTAAGAAGAGTGATGGACCTGCTGCTGCAGCAGGATATCCGGCTGGCTGAGCCGGGGGAATTCACCAAACGTGCTTTTCTGGGCGGGCGGATTGACCTTTCCCAGGCGGAAGCTGTAATCGATCTGATTCGTTCCAAGTCGGACCGTGCCTTCTCGGTTGCGCTTAAGCAGGTTAGCGGTTCTCTATCCGCACGGATTCATGAGCTTCGGCACACTCTTATTGAGATGCTGGCTCATATTGAAGTGAACATTGATTATCCGGAACATGATGTGGAATCCTTAACAGCCGATTTCATCAAGGACAAGAGTCAAGAGGTTATGGAAGGCATTAACAAGCTGCTTCGTACAGCTAATGAAGGAAAGATTCTGCGCGAAGGGATTACAACAGCAATTGTAGGCCGGCCCAATGTCGGCAAATCCTCCCTGCTTAACGCACTTGCCCGCGACAACAAGGCGATTGTAACCGATATTCCGGGAACAACGCGTGATGTAATAGAAGAGTATGTAACGATTAATAATATCCCGCTGAAGCTGCTGGACACTGCCGGTATCCGTGAAACGATGGATGTGGTAGAAAGAATCGGTGTGGAACGTTCGAAGGCGGCTTTTAGTGATGCGGATCTGATTCTTCTGGTGCTGAATGCCAATGATGAGCTGCATGAGGATGAACTGGCACTTATGGAACAAATCCACGGTAGACAAGCCTTGGTCATCATGAATAAAATGGACTTACCGTCCCGTCTGGATACGGATAAGCTGCGCTCCTTTTTTGACGAGTCGAGCATTGTACCGATGTCTGTGCTGGAAGAGGAAGGACTGGATAAACTGGAAGAGGCGATCTCGGCACTCTTTTTCGGAGGCAAGCTGGAGTCAGGTGATTTGACTTACGTAAGTAATGTAAGACATATTGGCCTGCTGAAGAAGGCGCATAAATCACTTCAGGATGCCTACGAAGCTGCGGAGATGCTTATTCCTATAGATATGATACAGATTGATGTGCGTCTGGCTTGGGAGCAGCTCGGTGAGATTGTTGGAGATACGGCTGCGGATTCTCTGCTTGATCAGATTTTCTCGCAGTTCTGCTTAGGCAAATAAAAGGAGGGAACAGTTATGAATTATGATGGAGGCAGCTATGATGTTGTCGTCATAGGCGCCGGACATGCCGGCTGTGAAGCGGCTCTGGCTGCTGCACGGATGGGCTGCCGCACACTGATGATCACGATTAACCTGGATATGGTGGCCTTCATGCCATGTAATCCATCCATTGGCGGACCCGCCAAGGGCCATGTAGTGCGTGAAATTGATGCGCTGGGCGGGGAAATGGGCCGCAATATAGATAAGACTTTCATTCAGCTTCGGATGCTTAATACCGGGAAAGGACCTGCTGTCCATGCACTTCGTGCACAGGCAGACAAGTTCCTTTATCAGCATGCGATGAAGGAAACGATGGAAAAGACACCTAACCTGACCCTGCGCCAGGGTATGGTGGAAGAACTGATTGTTGAGGACGGCCGCTGCACCGGGGTCATTACGAAGACCGGAACCGTATATCACAGCAAAACTGTTATCCTGACGACTGGAACCTATCTGCGCGGCAAAGTAATTATGGGTGAACTGACTTATGAGAGCGGGCCAAACAATCAGCAGCCGTCCGTACGGTTGTCGGAGAATTTGCGTGAGCTTGGATTCGATCTTGTCCGCTTTAAGACAGGAACTCCGCCGCGTGTGCATAGGGATACGATTGATTTCTCCAAGACAGAAATCCAGCCGGGCGACGATAAACCGAAATTTTTCTCTTTTGAAACCAAGTCATCAGATAATGAACAGCTGCCTTGCTGGCTGACTTACACATCACCGGTCACACATCAGATTATTAATGACAACCTGCACCGGGCACCGATGTTTACCGGAATTATTGAAGGAACAGGTCCTCGCTATTGTCCATCGATCGAAGATAAGGTCGTGCGTTTCAGCGATAAATCGCAGCATCAAATCTTCCTTGAACCTGAAGGCAAAAACACATCGGAATACTATGTACAAGGTCTGTCCACAAGTCTCCCTGAGGATGTACAACTGGCAGTGCTGCGTTCCATTCCCGGTATGGAAAAGGTTGAAATGATGCGTAACGGCTATGCCATTGAATATGATGCGATGGTTCCAACACAGCTCTGGCCTTCCCTTGAAACCAAACGGTTGCCGGGACTGTTCACAGCCGGACAAATCAATGGCACCTCCGGTTATGAGGAAGCTGCAGGGCAGGGTGTAATTGCAGGCATTAACGCAGCGCGTAAAGTACAGGAGAAGGAGCCCGTGGTGCTTGACCGGTCCCAAGGTTACATCGGTGTTCTGATTGATGATCTCGTCACCAAGGGAACCAATGAACCTTATCGTCTGCTGACTTCGCGTGCGGAATACCGCCTGCTGCTCCGTCATGATAATGCGGACCTGCGCCTGACTCCAATCGGTTATGAAATCGGACTTATTCCAGAGCAACGGTATGAGGCATTCCTTGATAAAAAAGGACGGGTGGACCGTGAAATCATCCGCCTGCAGGAAACGAAGGTTAAACCTGTTCAGGTGAATGAGGCCCTTGCTGGTTATGAATCGGCACCTATTGTTGACGGAAGCAATCTGCTGACCTTAATGCGCCGTCCGGAGCTTACTTACAGCTTCGTAGATATGATATCGCCTGCTCCGGAAGAGTTGGACGAAGATATGAAGGAACAGGTTGAGATTCAGATAAAGTATGCCGGATATATTGAGAAACAGCTCCAGCATGTTGAGAAGTTGCAGAAGATGGAGAAGAAGAAGATTCCTGATGATATCAACTACAATGAGATTCATGGACTTGCGATGGAAGCCCGGCAAAAGCTGACCAAAATCGCACCCATCTCCATCGGGCAGGCTTCGCGCATCGGAGGAGTAACACCGGCGGATATCTCGATTTTGCTGGTACATTTGGAGCATTATAACCGTGTGACAGCGGCGAAAGGATAATCTATGGATAATACGGCAGCCCAGTTCACCGCTCTGCTCAAAGAGCGCGGACTACAGCTCTCAACGAAGCAATTAGAACAATTCGAACTATACTTCCAGGAATTGATTTCCTGGAATGAAAAGATGAACCTTACAGGTATTACGGAAAGAAGTCAGGTGTATACGAAGCATTTCTACGACTCTCTATCTCTGGCTTTCTATCTGAATATGGATGAAACCAAGAGTCTTGCTGATATCGGATCGGGTGCAGGGTTTCCTGGAATCCCGCTGAAGATTTGTTTCCCGCATCTGAAGCTGACAATTGTAGACTCACTCAGCAAACGGATCTCCTTTCTGCAGCATGTATGTGACACCTTGGGCCTGACTGGTGTACAACTGATCCACGGACGTGCAGAGGATGTCGCCAGACAGTTTGTCCACCGTGATGCTTATGATGTGGTGACTGCACGTGCAGTTGCCCGCCTATCTCTTTTGAATGAATTTTGTCTTCCGTTTACACGCAAGGATGGAATCTTCGCCGCAATGAAGGGGAGCGACCCGGCTGAGGAATTGGCAGAAGCCAAACGCAGCTTCAAGGAACTTCGTGCTGAGCTGCAGAAGGTAGAATCCTTCAGCTTGCCTGTAGAAGAATCCGCCCGGCATATTATTCTCGTACGTAAGACAGGGGCAACACCGGCAAAGTATCCGCGTAAGCCAGGCGTGCCAGCAAAGTCGCCCCTTGTATAATTGTTTCACGTGAAACAATCAAAATCATATTTGCGAAATTAGATCAAGCTCATGCAGAATGAGCTTGATCTTTTTTAATGAGATTTGTGATAGATGCCCAAGCATCAACGGCATTTTCACCAGTGCCGTAACATATTACCTCAAGACTGGCCCCTATGGAGTTTATTTGTGAATAAGAGGACCCGGGGGGACCTTTAGGCAGGAAAAATAGGTCTATATGGAGAATAGGATTATGAGCAGAAAAGTGATAGAATACTATAGTAAGACTTTTTATAGAGAAGACTCGTCTGCTACTCTGTTACTACCCTGGTTGCAGAGAACCGAAGGTCAGAAATATGGCCAGGCTGTTCTTGAATTAAAGAGCTGATCAGCGATCTGATTCATTCTTTAATTGTAAGGAAAGCGACTATGAATAGGATAGATGCTTTTCTCACGCTGTACGATAGGCTTTTCGTAAGAAAGGTTAGAAGGATCGTACTATAACGAAATTAGGTGGTTATGAACGGAATGAAAGAACAATTCACCAAGCTTTTTGGATTTACCGAGCGGAGCAGCGGAGAAGAGATCAAACAAATCCCGGTTCATGAGGTCATCAGCAGTCCATATCAACCACGGACGATTTTTGATGATGACAAGATAGATGAGCTATGCCAGACTATCAAAACTCATGGAGTTATCCAGCCGATCGTTGTGCGTATGCGTGATTCCCAGTATGAAATCATTGCCGGTGAAAGACGCTGGCGGGCGGTCAAAAAGCTGGGCATGGAGACTATTCCAGCTCTTGTACGCGAATTCAATGATTCACAAGCAGCTTCAATTGCACTGATAGAGAATTTGCAGCGTGAGGGTCTGACTTCTATTGAAGAGGCAATCGCCTATCAGAAGCTGATTGATCTGCATCAATTGACGCAAGAGAGTCTGGCCCAAAGGCTTGGTAAAAGCCAGTCAACGATTGCCAACAAAATTCGCTTGCTGAATTTACCGGAGGCAGTCAAAGTTGCACTGATGGAAAGAAAGATCACTGAGCGTCATGCGCGTTCGCTTTTGTCTCTGGACAGTGAAGAGATGCAGATGAAGGTGCTGGCTGAGATTATCTCCAAAGAGCTCAATGTGAAGCAAACAGAAGCACGTATTGCATTCTATAAAGCCGTTACACAGACAAAGAAATCAAAACGGGTATCCTATACAAAAGATGTTCGTCTCGCCCTTAATACAATACGCCAATCCATAGACATGGTGTCCGGTTCGGGGATGGAAATCAAGACCTCCGAGAATGACCGTGGCGATCATTATGAGATTGTTATTCAAATCCCAAAAAGATAAATGGTTTCAAAAGCTGAAGGCGGCCCTGAGGTGATTGGCCGCCTTTTCTATGACTAGCTCCAGACGTTATCACACATACACTTTATGGATAAGTTAATGTATATTTGTCTACACTTCCCGCACATGTGATGCCGTAGTATACAAATCATTATGCCAATACAACTCATGACCTTACAAGATGATTCTTTCTAACAATTCGAGGTGAAATAAGTGTCCAAGATTATTGCCATAGCAAATCAAAAAGGCGGGGTCGGTAAAACAACAACCTCTGTAAACCTGGGTGCCGGCATGGCTACTTTGGGGAAAAGAGTGCTGCTTGTTGATATTGATCCGCAAGGCAACACTACGAGCGGCGTTGGCGTCAACAAAGCGGATGTAGCAAATTGCATTTATGATATTCTTATTAATGAAGCAAACCCGCAGGAAACGATATTGGAGACCCAAATCGAAGGCCTTCATATCATACCGGCGACTATTCAATTAGCGGGTGCGGAAATTGAATTAGTCTCTACCATATCCAGAGAACTAAAGCTGAAGAAGGCTCTAAATGCGGTCAAGGCGAATTATGATTACATCATCATCGATTGCCCTCCATCATTGGGTATTCTTACCATTAACTCTCTGACAGCAGCGGATTCAGTCATTATACCGATTCAATGTGAATACTACGCGCTTGAAGGGCTAAGCCAACTGCTTAACACCGTAAGACTGGTGCAGAAGAATCTTAACCCTCACCTTAAGATAGAGGGGGTACTGCTCACTATGCTTGATGCCCGGACCAATCTGGGGATTCAGGTGATTGAAGAAGTGAAAAAGTACTTCCAGGAAAAGGTATATAGAACCATTATTCCGCGTAATGTCCGCCTGAGTGAAGCTCCTTCACACGGACAATCCATTATTACTTATGATTCCCGTTCCAAAGGAGCGGAAGTGTATTTAGAGTTGGCAAAGGAAGTGATTTCTTATGAGTAAGCGCCTAGGCAAAGGCTTGGATGCTTTAATACCTTCTTTATCCATTAACGAGGATGACAAGGTTGTAGAAATACCCTTGTCGCAGTTAAGAGCCAATCCGTATCAGCCGCGTAAAGATTTCAACGAAGAAGCTATTCAGGAGCTGGCTGAATCTATCAGACAGCACGGGGTCATTCAACCAATCATTGTCCGCAGTGTATTGAAGGGTTATGAGATCATTGCCGGTGAACGCCGGTTCCGTGCATCCCAGTATTGCGGCAAAGCAACGATCCCTGCGGTAGTCCGCAGCTTAAGCGACCAGCAGGTTATGGAGATTGCCCTGATTGAAAACCTGCAGCGTGAGAATCTAAACGCAATGGAAATTGCGGTTGCATATCAAGGGCTAATGGATCAATTTGCTCTTACCCAAGAAGAGCTATCACTGAAGGTGGGGAAGTCCAGATCCCATATTGCCAACTTCCTGCGGCTGCTTAGTCTGCCGGAGGAAGTGAAGGATTATGTTTCACGTGGAACAATTTCTATGGGTCATGCCCGGGCAATTGTAGCGCTGAAAGATCCGGAGACGATAAAGCAATTAGCCGAACAGTGTGTGGAACAGCAGTGGAGTGTGAGAGAATTGGAAGAGGTAGTGAAAAACCTCGACCGCAAACCTGCGAATGGGATCAAAGCTAAGGTGGTCAAACGCGATCCTTATATTGATAACGTTGAGGAAGTATTGCGGGAACGGTTCAAAACAACCGTTAAGATTAAGCAAGGTAAGGAAAAAGGTAAAATAGAATTAAATTATTACAGTGCCCAAGACCTGGAAAGATTGCTGGAGTTGCTCGGGAACTGATTTGGATATTTGTGCCGAAAACATATCCTGAGATATCCCTAAAACGGATATGGAGGGATATGTTTTTTAAACGGAAAATAGTGAGGTGAAGAGATGGAGAGACTGGTTTATCTGGATCATGCAGCAACCTCGTGGCCTAAGCCGCCTGCAGTGGCTGCTGCAATGATGGATGCTCTGGAGCATTCCGGGGCAAATGCCGGACGCGGTAACCACTCGCTGGCGATAGGTACAGGGCGCGTGCTGGTGCGGGCGCGGGCTTTGCTGGCTCAACTGTTCGCAGTCTCCAATGCTCAGAATATTGCCTTTACCCATAACACAACCATGGGGCTAAATATGGCTATTAAGGGTACACTTCAACCAGGGGATCATGTGATTTCAACGATGACAGAACATAACTCTGTACGCAGACCCTTAGAGTATTTACGCCGGACAATAGGTATTGAAGTAGATTATTTACAGGTGGATGGTGAGGGGCAGGTTGATCTGCTAGAACTTCAAAATTCGTTCCGCCACAATACCAGAATGGTGGTTTGTAATCATAGCTCCAATCTGCTCGGGAGTATACTTCCTCTTGGGGTTATCGGCGATATAGTCAAATCACACGGAGCTGTATTTCTGGTGGATGCTGCTCAGAGTGCGGGCTCACTAGATATAAATGTGCCGGAAATGAATATCGATCTGCTGGCTTTTCCAGGGCACAAAGGGTTGTTAGGACCTCAAGGGACCGGGGGGCTGTATATATCGCCACACTTAGATCTGGAGCCTCTGATGCACGGCGGAACAGGCAGCCAGTCGGAAAATAGTGATCAGCCCGTGGTGCGGCCTGACCGCTATGAAGCGGGCACTCAGAACGCCGTTGGTGTAGCCGGGCTGCTGGCGGGTGTGAAGGAAATACTGGCCATGGGAACGGAACGGATTCATATGCAGGAGTGGGAGCTGACGCAGAGGCTGATGGAAGGCTTGGCCGTTATCCCGGGGATTAGGATTCTCGGCCCTGGCCTGGGCATTCAGCGCAGTGGAATTGTAGCGTTTGTAGTGGAGGGACAAGAGTCAGCGGATATTGCCCATCGCCTGGACCGTGAATATAACATTGCAGTGCGTGCAGGCATGCATTGTACGCCGCTGGCCCATAAAGCCGCAGACACTTTGGAGAGTGGAGCGGTGAGGGCGAGTGTTGGTGTAAGCTCGACAGAAGAGGATGTTAACAGATTGCTGGATGCGATGGCCGAAATGTATGGTGCTTCACGAACAAGATAACAAGTGGACATGGCTTTGGCGTCCTTTTTAAAGGACGGTACCGTTCGGCGGGAAATAGAAGGATAAGCTATCATGTGAAACCTGATGAATTTTTATATTTAGACAAAGGATGGTCCATATATGTCGGAATTAAATGAAGTAATAAGTGAACAGCTGTCGGTGTTCATTATGGGTTTTGCAGTGATAATTATTCTGCTGGCAATTGTTCTAATTATTCAAGGTGCCAAGATCCGCAAGATGCGGCGCAGATACGAAGCGATGATGACCGGGAACGGCATTGAGGATCTGGAGAGCCTGCTGGTAAACCTGAAGAACCAGGGAGATATGCTGGAGGATGGTCAGCGTGAGCATAAGGCAATGATTGAAGCCGCACAAGCCAAAATGCGGGGGATGAAGTCCAAGGTAGCCATGAAACGCTATAATGCCTTTGGAGAGCGCGGCAATGATCTGAGCTTCTCGCTTGCCATTCTGGATGACAACCATAGCGGAATTGTGCTGAGCAGTCTGCACAACCGCGAGAACTCATATATATACTCCAAACCGCTTGAAAAGGGAGAGTCGCAGTATCCCCTGTCTCCAGAGGAGAAGGAAGTTATTGCTCTCGCGCTGCAGCAGATCTAGCATGAAGGTTCCATTGCTTAAGTGCGGAGTATAGGCTGGAAGCAATGATATCGGATAATCTCATTACAAGGCTTAATCTCGTATTCTGCAGTACAAAATACTCCATGAAGCCGCCGACATTCACAATGCCTGTCAAATGGATATCACCTACTGGCGGGAGTTGCTTGTTGACCCCTGCTCCCGGCCGGAGGGGGCCGTCTACGACCTGGATGCAGCCAACGCTTGTTGACTGGCCCAGACAGGCATCAATTCCGATGATGAACGGGTTAGGGTGTTTCTGATAAATGAGGGAGAGAGTCTCCTCCAGGTTAACAGCATGAACTGGCTCGTCCAGCGTTCCGTAGAGATGGAATAAGGGGCTATGGAAGCGGGCAAGCGCAGTGCCGACCAGCGGCCCAAGTGAATCACCGGTAGAGCGGTCTGTGCCTACACAGACAATAACAATGGGTGTATCTGTACGTGTGCGTGAAAAGTGGAAAAGAAGCCGATGAGTAATCGCAGAATAGATATCGGGATCAGCATGTGATATTTTTAAACAGGATGGTTCTTGCAGGGATGAAGCTTTAGAAGAGAAATTCATATGATCTTCCTTTCTGTTCTGATGATCCTAGTATATGGATGAAAGTGGCTTTTTATACTATGGCGGCAATAGATAGGACGAATAGCCCAGAGGAGGCGCGGAGTGTGGAGGATGAACTGCTAATAGCCTTTGATTCGACCCAGCAGGCGCTGCGCGCTGAGATGCTGCTGGAATATGCGGAGATTGAAATTGATATATTTCCTACACCCAAGGAGATTACAGCCGGTTGCGCCATGTCGATCCAATTCTACCGGAATGCATTGGAAGAGGTGCGGGTCATTGTGGCGGAGCAGAATGTAGAGATACGCGGGATCTTTGCCAAATCAAGTGATGGTATTGGATATGTGGAGGTTGTGAAGAAGGAGGAGCTAGATGAATAACTGGATGCTGGAAGTGACAACACCGAGCGAGGCAGTCGAAGAAGCGGTCCGCTTTAAGGATAGAATATGGGAATGGGTAACCAATGCAGATATGTGGGCTACCGTGCTGTTTTCCGGGGTGCAGATTCTGCTGCTTTTTCTTGTGACCCGGGTGATTATTAAGGTAGTCTCAGGTGTTATCGACCGTTCCCTGGAGAGGGAGACGCGGGGAAGGCGCTTAGCGAATAACCGCCGATTCTCAACAGTAGGCGGACTTATGAAAAATGTGGTTGCCTTCATATGTAACTTTGTCATGATTATGATGATTCTGTCTGTATTCCAATTCGATCTGAAACCGCTGCTGGCCGGGGCCGGAGTTGTGGGGCTGGCGATAGGGTTCGGCGCACAAAGTTTGGTCAAAGATGTAATTACCGGTTTCTTCATCATCTTCGAGGATCAATTTGCAGTAGGCGATGTCATCCAGAGTGGAACCTATAAAGGTACGGTAGAAATGATTGGCCTGAGAACGACCCGGCTGCTGAGTGCGACAGGGGAAGTGCATATCATACCGAATGGCACGATTGTAAACGTTACGAATTATTCGCTGGCTAATGCCCTGGCGGTGGTGGATGTGCCTGTCAAAATAGAGCGGGGTTTAGAAGCAACACTTGCACTGATTGGAGAAGCGCTTAAGGGGATAGAGGAACGGAACCCCAGTGTAATTGACTATCCCAATGTGCTGGGTATTCAGTCGATGAGTACTTCGGAGTATGTAATCCGGGTGGCGGCTAATTGCATGCCTAACGCCAGAGATTCCGCAGAGCGGCAGATTCAGAGTGATATTAAGCAGGCCCTGGAGCAGCAAAGCGCTTTGGAAGCAGCCAAGGCAGAGCAGGAGGCTCGTGTGCAGGCAGACAGGGAGGCAAGGGAGGCTGAAGCGGCTCAAGAGGAGGAACTCTCTGAGAGCGCCCGTAGAGCCCGTGAGGAGCAGCAGGCAAGTCCGAGAAGACAGATAGCTGCTGCGCAAGAGGGAGAGGAAGGGGAAGAAGAATAATGGAACGCAAAGTATTCGGGCTGGGTGATATTGTACAGATGAAGAAGCCGCATCCCTGCGGAACGAACGAGATGGAGATTATCCGTATGGGAATGGATATCCGGATTAAATGTACCGGCTGTCAGCATAGCGTCCTAATCCCCCGTGCTAAATTCGAAAAAAACATGAAGAAGGTTCTTCATTCTGCTGAGAGCGGAGCCGAAAACAATTAAGCTTGCAGCAGAGGTAAAGCGCTAGTGCAAATAGCTTGCAATTGTAACTTTGGCATGATACAATAATTCTTGCTGCGGAGAGGTACCCAAGAGGCCCAAGGGGGCTGACTCGAAATCAGTTAGGCGTGTCACAGCGTGCGTGGGTTCGAATCCCACCCTCTCCGCCACTTCAGCATTATATACATTAAATACTATCCCTTCGTTCTGGTGACGAAGGTTTTTTTATTTCTGCATGAAGACATACAAAAAGAGAGACCTGCAAAGGTCTCTCTCCAGAGGCAGTACATCAATGATGTTTGGAAATCTCTGTCTGTAGCCGCTAAAGTGAAACAGGTTGTGCCAGGCTGCTTTTTTTAGGAACGGCCTTTACTCTCCCCGGGTTACAATAGTTGCTGATTCAGAATCCCTGTGATTGTGTTCGTCTACGACGTTCAACGGAACCACACCTCTCTTTTGTACTGCCTGAGTATAGTATGTGCAGCCGGACAGGTTTTATACATGCGATGCGATTGGTTATTTTAATGCACGCGTGCTTTCTCGACCTTTTTCCACTTGCGGTTCTGATTGGAGGTCTCAGGAAACGTGTCGCCCTTCTCCATTTCAATCCGCTTGGGATTCTGGATCTCGGTATGGAAGCTGCGCGCTTCGCCTACTTCTGTATAAACCCCCGGATTGGGGGCTTTATCGCCCTTTTCGTACTCTGTTTTCTCGCCCATAGTATGATAAGCCTCCTTCTGTAAAGTGGTGGAGCGGTTATATTGTGGCCTTGCAGAGACATCTTCATGTAATTAATATCGGTCCATGATCTGGTGCGTATGAATAAAGCTTGCATTCATCAGTGGGATTTGGTATATTGATTTGGTGCGAGTCTATGTTTGTGCTCGTTCCTTGCTCCTGACGTGATCAGGGGCCTCAGACCATAAGGAGGTGAAAATTATGCGCAAATATGAAGTCATGTACATTATTCGTCCTGACATTGAACAAGAAGCTGTTCAAGCAGCAGTCGAAAAATTCCAAGGCATCATCTCCAACGGCGGAGAAATTACAAAGCACGATGTGCAAGGTAAACGCCGTCTTGCGTATGAGATCAAGAAATTCCGTGATGGCGTTTATGTTTTGGTTAACTTCAATGCAGAACCTGCAGTAGTTACCGAATTGGAACGTCTCATGAAGATTTCCGACGAAGTAATTCGTTATCTCATTACGAACGACGTTGCCTAAGATATTGACAAGCTTTGTAACGAATCGCGCTATAAGGAGGGGATTGAATTGTTGAACCGTATCATTCTGATCGGTCGGTTGACCCGTGACCCGGAACTTCGTTATACTCCCGCTGGTGTTGCCGTAACGCAGTTTACGCTTGCCGTAGACCGCAACTTTACGGGCCAGAACGGTGAACGCGAAGCGGACTTTATCCCGGTAGTAACCTGGAGACAGCTGGCTGAGACCTGTGCCAATTACTTGCGCAAAGGACGACTGGCAGCCGTAGAAGGACGCATCCAAGTACGGAATTACGAGAATAATGAAGGTAAACGTGTATACGTCACTGAAGTTATTGCTGATAATGTCCGATTCCTGGAATCCTCGCAGAACCGTGAAGGCGGAAATGCACCAAGTGGTGGAAGTACTCCCGAAGAGCCTGCCTTTGGTGGCGGCGGTAACGGCGGTAACAGTGCACGCGGAAATAACAACAATTTCTCGCGTAACAACAATACTCAAGATCCTTTTTCAGGCGATGGAAAACCGATCGATATATCGGACGATGATTTGCCATTTTAATAAGGAAGGACTGAACTGAACATGGCTTTTAAACCAAGAGAAGGCGCGGACAACGACAAAAGACCGGCACGTCGTGGTGGACGCAACAAGCGTAAAAAAGTGTGCTACTTCACTGTGAACAAGATTACTCACATTGACTATAAAGACACTGAGCTTCTTAAGAAGTTCATCAGCGAACGCGGAAAGATTTTGCCGCGTCGTGTAACTGGTACAAGTGCAAAATACCAACGCGCTCTGACCATTGCTGTAAAACGCTCGCGTCAAATCGCGCTGCTGCCTTACACAACGGAATAGGACGTTTTATGAAGCAGCCGGCTTAGCCGGCTGCTTTTTTGCATGCATACAAAAGAATTACCGCGGGCAAAAACTGTATAACAGGGCAGAATACTAGCTATATAGATTGAACTTGAAAATATACTAAAAAGGGAAAAGTTTCGGAGGAGAATTTTGGAACTGTAGGAGCGCCAGCGTCCGCCTTTGTCTGCGGATTTCCACCGCGAGCAGCGGGTTACATTCAAGAAATCTGCAGACGGGCAGCGGCCGGAGGGCCAAACCTTCTCTGGAGTCACGGCAATCCCAAAATAGAAAAAATACAAGTTCAATCTATATATGCCATTTAAATAAAACTTGGAGGAATGAACAATGATCAGTGCAAGTCCTTACATCATTATTGAGCACGTGCAGGAGTCTGTGGAGTACTACAAGAGCGTTTTTGGCGGAGAGATCAAGGTTCTGAATGAACATAATGGCAGCTGCTGCATGCTGAGCTGCATTTGGGGCAGACACTGATTCATTTCTCCGATGATTACGGTAAAGGTGCCAAGACAGAGGATGTAAGTGTTATTCTGGGGCTGGACAACGAAGATGAAATGCGGGCGATTTATGAGAAATTGAGCTCAGAGGGCGGGCAGGTCAAGGTGGAGCTGCAAAAAACCTTCTTCGGCGCACTTCATGGACAGGTTACCGACGGTAAAAACGGAATTACATGGGTAATGAATTGCTTTGCCGGCAATTGACAACCGGATTCCAGATGTAGTAAATTACAGGTATCCTATAACTAAAGGGGAAATTTTGATGTTGGTGAGCGTTCTTAACTAAGCAACTTCATATCATTCCGGCAGTAAGCCGCAGCGTGCTCCAATCATTGCCAGGAGCATGTCTTGTTAGACTATGTCCTGGTGACATGTCTGATTAGCCGCAGGCTGTAAGAATGAATGATTTAGTTAAGAACACACGCGAAGCGTCATGATGGCCTCTTTACGGCTATTATTCTCTTTGTGATTAACCGTGCTCTTTGCAGCACGGTTTTTTCTGTTTTCAGGAGCTTTTCATCCAGCGGGTGGGGCCAGTACCTGAAGCCAAAGAGGAGAATAGCATTCAAAAGAGGGCGAAGACTGCCGCAGTGGCGGGTCTTCGCCCTTTTTGCGTTAGGGAGCAAACCTGAAATACAGGCATCTATATAAGGAGGAATCAGAGTGAATCTACAGAGTATGAACATCTTGGAATATGAGACAATCAAACAGGAGTTAATGCGCCATGCTGTATCCTATGAAGGGAAAAGATATGTGAGCGAGCTTGCGCCGATGACCTATCTGCCGGCCATACACCGTGCACTGGATGAAGCGGACGAAGCCAAAGAGCTGCTGGAGCGGGGGGCGAGTGTGCCTATTCCGTCACTGGAAGGCATTGAGTGGGTGCTGTCACTGCTTGGAACCGGTTATCTGTACAATGAGCAGGATTTCACCGCAGTATCCGTGTTCCTGCACAGCTGCGGACAGCTGCGTAAGTATATGGCATCCAAGGAGCAGAGTGCGCCGCGTATTGCTGCTTACGGAGCTTCTCTGCAGGAGCTGAGTTCTGTCAGGGATGAGATCGAACGTTGTATCCGGCTGGGTGTTATTGACGATCAGGCCAGCAAAGGACTGGAGCGGGTGCGCAAACGGCTGGCTGTGGCCAAGGATCGTCTGCACCGAAAGCTGGAGAGTATTATGGCGCGCCATAAGTCCATCCTTCAGGAGAGTCTGATCAGCATGCGCGGCGGCCGGTATGTGATTCCGGTGAAACGGGAGTATCATAAGCAAATTAAGGGTTCCGTGCTGGATCAGTCGACCAGCGGGCAGACCGTCTTCGTAGAGCCGGACGAGGTGGCCTCCCTTCAGGGGGAGATTGAGCTATTGTCAGCTGATGAAGCCCGGGAGGAAGGAATCATCCTAAGTATGCTGACAGGGCTGCTAGAGCAGGAACAGGCTGCTCTGCGGCTGAATATTGAAGTAACCGGTACTTATGATTTCATCTTCGCCAAGGGAAAGTATGCCAGGGTTCTTAATGCCCGGACGGTCTCACTGAATGAACGCGGCTTCCTGCGGATGAATGGGGGCAGGCATCCTCTGCTCAAGGATATGGTGCCGGTCAGTCTGGAGTTTGGTCAGGGCTACAAATCTCTGATCGTAACCGGCCCCAATACAGGCGGCAAAACAGTAGTACTCAAAACGCTGGGCCTGCTGTCGTTGATGGCGCAATCCGGTCTGCTGGTGCCGGTTGCGCCGGGCAGTGATTTTACTGTGTTCAGCAATGTAATTAGCGTAATTGGCGATGGTCAGAGTCTGACGCAGTCGCTCAGTACCTTCTCTGCACAAATGAAGAGCATAGAAGGAATGCTTAGTGATGCCGGCAGAGGCGTACTTCTGCTGATTGATGAGCTGGCGGCAGGTACGGACCCCGGGGAAGGGTTCGCACTTTCGATTGCTATTCTGGAGGAGCTGAACCGTAAAGGTGCTAATATTGTGGTAACCACCCACTTCAACGAACTTAAGGTATTTGCGGCAGCTACACCGGGATTTCAGAATGCACGGATGGAGTTCGATAAAGAGACTCTGCAGCCGCTGTACCGGCTGACGATTGGCGAAGCGGGCGAGAGCTATGCCTTGCAGATTGCCGAGCAGCTCGGCATAAACAAACCGGTTATTGAGCGTGCCAAACAGCTTGTAGCCGAGCAGCAGGAGCATAGAGGCAGCCAGAGGCCGTGGAATAGCCCTTACAGACAGGAACAGGGTTCAAGAGCTGCTGATGCAGAGAAGAGGAATGCTGCGTCCCAGAGCGGCAATCCGGATCAAAACCGGGATGATGCAGCTGATACGGGGCACAGCGTTCCGGCGGCGAAGCCTGATTTTGAAGTGGGAGATGCTGTTTACGTCACTACCCTGGGGCGCACGGGAATTGTATATATGAAGAAGGACAGCCGGGGGATGGTCGGAGTGATGATCCAGAAACAGAAAATAACCGTAAACCATAAGCGCTTGAAGCCATATCTGTCCAAAGAGGAGCTATACCCGGAGGATTATGATTTTGATATTATTTTCGAGAGCAAGGATACCCGCAAGAAGCGCAAACTGATGCAGAAGAGGCATGTTGAGGGCCTTAGCATCATACATCCCGAGGAGGAAAAATAAGTGTGATTACTCCAGAAGTCTGCCCGTCAAGGCAGGCTTTTTTCACATTTCACGGGGGCTTCTGCAGACCGAATAGAAATTAAAGGCTTCACTTTAGAGCCAATATTGGTTATCCTCTATTATGTGGCGTATTCAAATGTCCATGAGCTGAACAATGAGAGTTATAGTAAAATTCAGTGTAGAAACCGCTTACATTAAAGCGCGATGGAACCCGGGAGGGAAGAAATATATGTCAAAAAATATCATCGGCCGGCTAATGCTCCCGCTTATGCTTGCGGTGGCGTTGTCTGCATGCAGCGGGCCAAGCCCAGGCGCCGAGTCTTATATGACGCGCTTAAGCAAAACAGCCGATGAACCTATAGCAGGCGAGACAGTAACATATGGATATTCATCTGCGTTTCAGGGCAATTTCGAACCGGCCTTTATTGAAGGGGAAGACGATGCGAATGTGCTTGAATTCACTACGGAAGCCATGTTCAAAGTCAACGATGACCTGTCTACCGCTCCAAACATTGCCACTTGGCAGGAATCTGAGGATCATACGGTATTTACGTTCACCATTAAACCCGGTGTCCGCTGGCATAACGGCGATGAGCTGACCGTGGAGGACTGGAAGTTTGCCCTGGAGACCATCGCCAGCCCGGATTATCCGGGCTCCAGGTATTATAGCGTGGAAATGATTAAGGGAGCCGAAGCTTACCACCTGGGGGAGGCTAAGGAAATCACCGGACTCAAGGTGATGGACCCGTATACGCTGCGTATTACGATGAATTCAGCGCGGGCGAACATGATCGATAATCTGTGGGCCTATCCGATGAACAAGAGGTATTTCGAGGGCGTCGCAGTGAAGGATATGTTGGACAGTGATCAGGTCCGTAAGCAGCCTATTGGCACCGGTCCTTTCATGATTAAGGCTATTGTGCCGGGTGAGAGTGTCGAGATGATACGGTTCGATGACTATTATAAAGGGGAAGCTCTGCTGGACGGAGTAACCTACAAGGTCATTGACAGCAAGGACATGACGGCCCTGCTTGAAGCCGGAAGCATCGATATCGGTACCCTTCCGCGGGATGCTTACCAGGCTGCAGGGCAGCTGAACAATGTGGAGATCAAAGTGACACCGGGGCTGTCTTATGAATATATAGGGTTCAAGTTTGGACACTGGGATGATGAGAGCGGCCAGGTGGTGATGGATAATCCCAAATTCCAGGATAAGCGGCTCCGCAAAGCGATGTATTATGCGCTTGACCGGCAAGGTATTATTGATAAATATTCCTATGGCCTGGGAACACTGATCGAGACTCCTATTCCCAGCTCAAGCTGGGCTAAGATCGATGACCAGGAAATAGATACCTATGCCTATCTTCCGGAGAAGGCAGAGACCCTGCTGGATGAGGCAGGATATCTCGATACGGACGGAGACGGGCTCCGCGAGGATCCAAGCGGTAAGAAATTCACGATTCATTACGACGCGATGTCCGGCAGCAAAACAGCAGAGGCGCGTACTGCAGCGATTCTGCAGAACTGGCATGATGTCGGCCTGAATGTTCAGTTAAACGGCGGCAGCTTGAAGGAGCTGAACAGCTTTTATGAAGCGGTAGAGTCCGATGATCCGTCCGTAGAGCTGTTTAACGGTGTATGGGGGCTGGCCAGCGACCCCGATCCTTCGGGCTTATGGCGGGCAACCGATTCGTGGAATTATCCGCGGTGGACGTCCAAGCGCAGCGAGGAACTCATCCGTGACGGGGTAAGCCTGAAAGCTTACGACCAGGATTTCCGCAAAGAGGTTTATTATGAATGGCAGAAGCTGATTAATGACGAGGTTCCAATGATCTTTTTCTCCGAACGCTCTAATATTACCGCGGTTAATAAACGCCTCCAGGGTGTATCTACGAACGCGCTCAGCAATATACGTGATCCGCAGAACTGGTGGATCAAGGAAATCGATTAGATAAATAATGACGGTCCGATCTGTTGCCTAGGCAGGCAGTGCGGGCCGTCATTTTTAATTATTTTTTTGGAAATGAGCATCAAAACGGACTTTCCTGCGTCATATACTTTAAGGAATACAGGCGGCTATCGCGCCGATGCTGTCGTTATTTGTTGTTTCTTTTTAGGTGTGAAGTGATTACAATAGAAATATTGTTTATGTGTCAAAGCAGTTTTCCAGGTTTATTCTACAATTAGAACGACCCGAAATCCCGGAAAGGGGGAACCATATCCTTAAGCAGGGCAGCGCATAGCAGCAAGAAGAGCCCAGTCATGACTGTCTGAAAGTCCAGGCAGGCATTATAAATAGAGCACGGCAATCACGGCAATCATATGTACAATCCACCATAAAGAAGGAATTATAATTATGAAAAAAATAAAAAAACTGAAGAAAAGATACATTGCACTCATTGTAGCCCTGGTCATTGTAGCCGGAGGATTTTTGTTCCAGAAGCCGCTCGCGGTGCTGGCCTTTGACCTCTTTTTGTCGGATCAGGTGGAAACCAAGCTGGCGGAAGAATCCTACCAGCCTTTGGAGAATAACGGTACAACTACCACAACGGTTAAACCTGCCCCGGTAGTATACAAAAGCGACCCGTTCTCTTTAATGCTCCTGGGTACAGACCAGCGGGGCAATGAAGTGGCCCGGTCCGATACGATGATCTATGCCGTTATCCGTCCGGAGGATTATAAGATTCTGCTGATCTCAATCCCCCGTGACACGTACACGGAAATTATCGGGCATGGTGACAACAAGAAGGACAAAATCACGCATGCTTATGCTTTTGGCGGCCAGCAAATGGCTAAAGATACCCTGGAAGCCTTGCTGGGCCATGATATTCAATATTATGCCACAATTAATTTTCAGGGCCTGAAGGATGCGGTTGACGCTATTGGCGGTGTTCCGCTGCCGATCAAGAAGGATATTGTCAACAAAGGTGCGGATCATGAGAAATTCACCATTAAGGCCAATAAGTCGAATTACAGTGGTGAAGAGGCGCTTAACTACACCCGTTACCGCGAGGATAGCGATTTCAACCGGACCAAACGCCAGCAGGTATTTATCGATGTGGTAGCGAATAAAATGTTATCAATCAGCCAAATCGGCAACATCCCGGAGCTGCTGGATATTATGGGCGATAATTTCAAAACAGACATACAGCCTTCCACGATCATCAGTCTGGCCAAGAAATTCATGGGCGGCAAGGACATGGATATCTCCAGCTTCACGGTGATGGGCGAAGGCGAACGTATCAATGGCGTGTATTACGATATTGTTGATGAAGAGGATCTGAGTGAAGCTAAGGCCATGATCGATAACTGGATGAATGCCAGCACACCGGTGGACCAGCTAATTGAACCAGGCAAAGCAGAGAATGCCCTGGAGCCTGCGGCTACAGCTACAGCCCAGTAAGGGCGGACGCGTACCTTCTGTCCCCCATAAAAACAGCAGCCATTCGCAAGGTTAATGGCTGCTGTTTATTGTCTTCATGGTATAATAAAGTGGAACGAATTGCTGTCTCAGGCGTATAACTACGGTGGGCCTTGCAGCACGGAAGGTAGAGCATCATTCCTTCGGAACTCTTTGAGGAGGATCAAGAGATGAATATTGCGTTTTTTTTACTTCCGAAACAGGAGGTAGCTTGCGTTACACTGGATTCGACGCTGCGCCAGACCTTGGAACGGATGGAGTTTCACCGCTATACCGCAGTGCCGATTCTGAACCGGAACGGAGAATATGCAGGAACAGTCACAGAAGGTGATTTGCTCTGGTACATGAAGGAGTCGGGCGGCGCCGTTACTTTTGAGAATGCTTCCAAATATCTGCTTAAGGATGTACCGCTGCGGATGAATAATCTGCCGGTATCCATTGATGCGGATATGGAGGACTTGATTAACCTGGCCAAAGTACAGAACTTTGTACCTGTAGTTGACGACATGAAACGGTTCATTGGTATTGTGCGCCGGAGTCAGATCATCGAATATTGCGAAAAGGTTGTCTCGCGGCAATCCCAGGAATCGTTATAACCTCATCCATATGGCGACAAATGCTTAAGGAACCAAGGCCTGTATTTCCGGCGTAACGGAATGCGGGCCTTTTTTGAAAGGCAGGCTGTGGACACCTTCCGGTGTGCCTGTAAAGTCCATGAATCACACCCGGATCTAAGGCTCTACTATGCGGATGATCCGGGAGGCTGGCGTCCGTGTGGCTCGGAAATATTTATGCTATAATGGAGAATAATGCTTTTTGCCGGAGGTAGAGAGACGTGCCCAATGTGCCGAAGGACCTGGACGTGGCCAAACGCGCCAAGGTAATTGAGTGGTTAAAGACCGAAGTAATCGATCAAGTCTCACGGTTATTCAAAGCGTTGTGGGAAGGCAGTACCGCCCGTGTAGGCGACAGCCTGGCCAGCCTGATTATGAGCTCATATATATTGGGGCGCAGACTTGGTATCCCTTATCGTGAACTGGATGACTTGCTGATGGAGAAGCTGAGAAAGCACAGGCAGGAAGGCCATCAGCTGGAAGAATGGTACCAGGATATATCTGCACTAGAAGAACATATGCGTAAGAGGTGAATACTGTTGAAATTTCGCTGGACATCTGTGGCTTGGAGCATAGCTTATCTGCTGCTGCTGTTATCCCTGTCCACCCCATTACTGCTTATCACGACGCTGTTTATGATTATTCCGGCCATTGTGCTCTTTACGACTCTTAGCACGAAGCAGTTTATTCTGCATATAGTGCCGGTCCTGCTGATTGTGGGCCTGATTACACCGTTTTACGTATTGATAGCTATTTATTTCCTGATACCGGCCCTTGTAATGGGACGCCGGTATAAGAAACGCGCATCAGCGATGTCTACGCTAATTGCCGGTATGGTCGCAGTTTTAGGTGAATTCCTGCTGATTCTGTTAATCAGTACTACATTCCTGCAGTTTAACTTGTACGATTATGTATACGATGTTCTGCAGACTTATACGGACTGGCTGGCCACTATGGGGGCAAGCAATCCTCTGCTCTCCGAGATCACCATTTCATCGGATCAGATTGGCATGATGAGCTGGTTGACCATCCAGGCTATTCCGATGACGCTCATCCTTAGCGCATTCATCATAGCTGTCATTACGCATTCCATTGTCCGTCCGATTCTGAACAGCATGGAATACGCGGTGCCAAGACTTAAGCCTGCACGGGAGTGGAGACTGTCCAGAGCCTTCATCTGGTATTATCTGCTTGGCGTAGTGCTCAGCCTGCTCTTCGGCGGTTCGGACAGCGGCTTCATGCTGATGGTCTCGGCCAATCTGCTGCCGCTGCTGCAAATCGCATTCAAGATTCAAACCATCGGTTTCCTCTTCTTCCTGATACATGAACGGAAGTGGAGCAAGATAGTAGCGCTGCTGCTGGCGATACCTGTTATCGTCCTGCCGGGATTCTGGATTATCGGTGTTGTCGATCTGGCGTTTCCGCTGCGGGAGCTTGTGAAGAAATCGAAACGATAGGGTGAGAGCTCATGCCAAAATTTCTGCAAAGACGCTGGCACGGGTATCATACCGTGTGGGCGTTCTTGCTGCTGCTGGTCCTGATTATAGTGGTCAGTATCTATAACTGGGTCCTCGGTGTTGCCAGCCTCTTCCTGGCCGGCACATTGTGTTTCACCATGCTGCAGGCCGAGCTGTCGTTCCGCCGCAACCTTGTAGATTATATTAACGGCCTCTCCTTCCGCATTAAACGGGTGGAAGGAGAGGCTGTAAGTATGCTTCCCTTAGGGATTATCCTGTACAGTGAAGACCGTACAGTAGAGTGGAATAACCGCAATGCCAGCCAGATCTTCTCCCGCAAGACTCTTGTGGGTGAAGATATGCAGGAGCTGATGCCCGATGTCATTGCTTCTCTGAAGAATATACCGCAGAAGCGCGAACCCGCCAAAGACGGTGCGCTGAAGGATCACCGCCAGGAGATCACGGTCGATGACCGTTATTATCAGGTGGTGGTGATTCCAAGTGAACGTCTGCTCTATCTCTACGATATCACTGAGCTGGTGGTCCTGCGTGAGCGGTATGAGGAAGAAAAGCTGGCGATCGGTATTGTAATGATGGACAATCTGGATGAAGCGGCCCAGGGAATGGACGATCAGCAGCGCACATCGCTGATCGCGAAGGTAGCCAGCGAGATTACGGAGTGGAGCAAGCAGTTTGAAGTCTATCTGCGCCGCCTGTCTTCAGAGCGGTATCTGATGCTGCTGAACCACCGCAGTCTCCAGGCGCTGGAGGAGAGCCGGTTCGTTGTACTCGATGAGGTCCGCGAGATGACGGCTGATCTCAAGGTGCCGATGACGCTCAGCATAGGCCTTGCCTATGGCTCGGAATCGGCCAGTGAGCTCGGTGCTCTTGCCCAGTCGAGTCTGGATATGGCACTGGGCCGGGGCGGAGACCAGGCGGCTGTGAAGGCGGGCCAGCGGCTCTCCTTCTATGGCGGCAAGAGCAATGCCGCAGAGAAACGGACGAGGGTACGGGCACGGGTGATCGCCCACGCCCTGCGCGATTTGATGCAGGAGAGCGACCGGGTGCTGATTATGGGGCACAGGGTGCCTGATATCGATGCTGTAGGTGCGGCAATCGGCCTGCTCAAGGCCGCGCAGATGTACAACGTGGAAGCCAGTATTGTAATGGAGACGCCGAATCCGTCCATTACCCGCATGATGGAGCAGATCCGTAAGGATGAAGCGCTATACAAGACCTTCATCACGACAGAGCAGGCGCTGCAGGTTATGACGGAGCATACGCTGCTGATAGTTGTAGATACACATAAGGCTTCCATGACAATGGAGCCGCGGCTGGTGCAATACGCCAGCCGGATCGTAGTAGTAGACCATCACCGCCGGGGAGAAGAGTTCATCAATGATGCAGTGCTCGTGTATCTGGAGCCTTACGCATCTTCAACCTGTGAGCTGGTGACCGAGCTGCTGCAGTATATTCACGACAAGATCAAGCTCAGTCCGCTGGAGGCTACCATGCTGCTGGCGGGTATCACGGTGGATACGAAGCATTTCGCGCTGCATACCGGGTCGCGGACCTTCGAGGCAGCCGGATTCCTGAGGCGTGTCGGGGCAGATACGATTCTGATTCAGCGCATGCTGAAGGAGGATCTGCAGGAGTACATCTCCAAGGCGGAGATTATCAAGCATGCGCGGATGGTATATGATCATATCGCGCTGGTGGTTACTGCGCCGGGAATGAAAATTCCACAGCTGCTGATTGCCCAGACGGCGGATACGCTGCTGGGAATGACCAATGTGGTTGCCTCATTCGTGATCAGTGAGCGGCCTGACGGCCTGATCGGCATCAGTGCCCGGTCACTGGGGCGGATGAACGTACAAGTGGTTATGGAGAAGCTGGGGGGCGGCGGACATCTATCCAATGCGGCTGTACAGCTTGAAGGAACCACTAAGGAAGCAGAAGCCAGACTGCTTGCAGTACTGGCCGAAATTGAATCGAAAGAGGGGCTATTCGAATGAAGGTCATTTTCATCAAGGATGTTAAGGGTCAAGGCAAGAAGGGGCAGGTTAAAGAGGTATCCGAAGGTTATGCAGCCAACTTCCTGCTGCCGCGCGGACTGGTTCGTCCGGCTACCGACGGCAATGTGAAGACGCTGGAGAACCAGGCGGCAGCGGAACAGCGCCGTAAGGACCAGGAGAAAGAGGAAGCTGTTCAGCTCGGCAAGAAGATTGATGAGCTGACCTTGACGCTGAAGGCCAAAGCGGGCGAAGGCGGCCGTCTGTTCGGGGCGATCACCAGCAAACAGATCGGCGAAACGCTGGCGGCTACGCAGGGAATCGTGATCGACAAGCGCAAGATTGAGCTGAGCGATCCGATCCGCCATGTAGGCACGTTCCAGGTAACAGTGAAGCTGCACACTGAAGTAAAGGCTAACCTCACGGTGCAGGTAACGGAGGAGTAGAATGGGTGGAGATCTCTTTTTCGATCGGGTTCCCCCGCAGAATCTAGAGGCAGAACAGGCCGTACTAGGTGCGGTTCTGCTGTCGGATGAAGCACTTATTACCGCGATGGAGCGGGTGAATACCGAAGACTTCTACGACAAACCGCATCAGATGATATTTGAGGCGATGGTGCAGCTCGGAGAAGAGAGCCAGCCGATTGACCTGATTACATTGACATCCCGGCTCCAGGACAAGGGGGAGCTTGAGGATGTCGGCGGTGTCAGCTATTTGGCTAAGCTGGCGCATGCAGTACCGACTGCGGCCAACGTCGACTATTATGCACAGATTATAGAAGAGAAGGCGATGTTGCGGCGGCTGATCCGTACAGCAACGCAGATTGTCAGCGAAGGCTATACGGGCGGCGAAGATGTAGGCATCATGCTGAGTGATGCCGAGCGGCGGATCCTGGAGATCTCTAACCGCCGCAGCGGCAGCGGGTTCATTGCCATCCGTGATGTGCTGATGCAGGTATTCGACCGGGTGGAGCTGCTCCATCAGAACAAGGGCGGCACTTCGGGGATTCCTTCCGGGTTTGCCGATCTTGACCATATGACGAACGGTTTCCAGCGTAACGACTTAATCATTGTGGCTGCCCGTCCATCCGTAGGGAAGACGGCATTCGCCCTGAATATCGCCCAGAATGTTGCGGTCCGTGCCAAAGAGACCGTAGCGATCTTCAGTCTGGAAATGTCGGCGCCCCAGCTGGTACAGCGTATGATCTGCGCAGAAGCCAATCTGGACGCCAATATTATGCGTACCGGTGATTTCAAAAGCGATGATGACTGGTCCAAGCTGACCATGGGTATCCAGTCGTTGTCTGAGGCTGAAATTTATATCGATGATACACCCGGGGTTACCGTTACAGATATCCGCGCGAAATGCCGCCGGCTGAAGAAGGAAAAAGGCCTCGGCATGATCGTCATCGACTACCTGCAGCTGATCCAGGGCCGCGGCAAAGCCGGAGAGAACCGCCAGCAGGAAGTATCCGAAATCTCCCGTACCCTGAAGCAGATTGCCCGTGAGCTCGATGTTCCGGTTATTGCCCTGTCCCAGCTCAGCCGTGGTGTAGAGCAGCGTCAGGACAAACGGCCGATGATGAGTGACCTTCGTGAATCGGGTTCGATCGAGCAGGATGCCGATATCGTAGCGTTCCTGTACCGTGACGATTACTACAATCAGGATACCGAGAAGAAGAATATTATTGAAATCATCATTGCCAAACAGCGTAACGGTCCGGTAGGCACGGTAGAGCTGGTATTCCTCAAGAACTTTAACAAGTTCGTCAACTACGAGCGGGCACATGCGGAACCGTTCGCAGGTTAGGCGAATTTCGCACAATACACGAACGATCGCACATCTTCAACTGTGATCGTTCGTTTTTATTTGACTTTAAAAAGTGCCGCTGTTACACTGATTATTGTGCTTTGGCGGGCTAGCCCGCCCTGGTGTCCGGAGGGCTGCGTACATAAGAAGTCCGTACCGAGCCCATATTACAAGTGGAAACAGCTTCGCTGTCCTTATAAAGGGACGGCGGGTTTCAGCGTGGAAATAGAAGGATAATTTATAGCTTAATCATGATAATTTATAGCATAAGCATATAAATTCTTCTATTTTGAAAAATAATGGTGCTTGCTAGCACCTACGGAGGAATGAACATGTCAACGGTAGTCGTCGTGGGAACACAATGGGGAGACGAAGGCAAAGGAAAGATCACGGATTTTCTGGCAGAGAGTGCAGATGTGGTCGCTCGGTATCAAGGGGGTAACAATGCCGGTCACACGATTCTGATTGACGGGAAGAAGTTCAAGCTCAGCTTGATTCCATCAGGTGTATTTTATAAAGAAAAAACTTGTGTTATCGGCAACGGAATGGTTATCAATCCAGAGGCCCTGATTCAAGAAATTAATTATATTCATGAGAATGGCTTTGATACGAAGAACCTGGTGATCAGCGACCGCGCTCATGTCATTATGCCTTATCATATGCTGCTGGATGCGCTTGAAGAAGACCGCAAGGGTCCGAACAAAATCGGAACCACACGCAAGGGGATTGGCCCGTGCTACATGGATAAAGCAGCCCGCAACGGTATCCGGATTGCCGATCTGATGGACGCCGAGGAATTCGAACTGAGACTTCGTCCGTTGATGGAAGAGAAGAATCAGGTTATCACTCAGGTATATGGTGCAGAGCCGCTGGATGTAGAAGAAATTCTGACCAAATATCTGGAGTATGCAGAAGTGCTGCGCGGTTATGTGACGGATACTTCGGTAGTGCTGAATGATGCTATTGATGCAGATTCCAGAGTATTGTTCGAAGGTGCACAGGGTGTAATGCTTGATATTGACCAGGGTACTTATCCGTTCGTCACTTCATCCAATCCTTCCGCAGGCGGTGTCTGCATCGGTTCAGGCGTAGGCCCGTCTAAGATCAAACAGGTTATTGGTGTGGCTAAAGCCTACACTACCCGTGTTGGCGACGGTCCGTTCCCTACAGAACTGAACGATGCCACTGGCGACTATATCCGTGAAACAGGCCACGAGTACGGTACTGTAACCGGCCGCGCACGCCGTGTAGGCTGGTTCGACAGTGTAGTTGTGCGTCATGCCCGCCGCGTCAGCGGAATCACGGGTCTGTCCCTGAACTCGCTGGACGTGCTGAGCGGCCTTGAAACCGTCAAGATCTGCACAGGCTACAAGTTCCGCGGAGAGATCATTACGCATTACCCGGCCAGCCTCAAGATGCTCGCGGAATGCGAAGCTGTCTATGAAGAGCTTCCAGGCTGGAGCGAAGATATTACAAGTGCGAAGACCCTGGACGATCTGCCTGCTAACACTCGCAAATATGTGGAACGTGTATCAGAGCTGACAGGTATTCCAATCTCTATCTTCTCCGTAGGCCGTAACCGGGAACAGACGAATCAGGTACTGCCAATCTATATCTAGATTGAAGCAGAATGAATATGAATTACAGGAGCAGGGGCCTCGGAGGAGGCTCCTGTTTTTGTGTTTTGGCAGCTGTTAAGCGGCTTTTCTAGGGATAACAGAGGTTTCCCGGGCCGGGTTCTAGTCAATACTGGGAGAATAGGATCACCAAGGACTGATTCTCCGGAGTTGAATAGAGCAGGGCATAAGGGAGCGATGACGATGAAACTAATGAAACGGACACTTGGCATATGTCTGATTGTTGTACTGGCCAGCGGGTTGTCCATGCTGACGACTGCGTATGTGGTCAATACGTATATCCAGTCGGTGCTGGCGGGCTTTGATATTAAGGTAGACGGGCCTGAGCCGGGTATGCTTGGCTTCGTGAAGAGTCTGACGGGGATGGGCGGCAGCAGTTCCTCGTCTACGGATCCTAAGGATACTAAGGATACAATTAAAGAGGCAGACTCAAGTAAGGTGGACGGAGAAAAAGGAACTGGCGGAGATTCCCCCGCGAGTGAAACCGGGGATACGGTGGACGAAACGGTGCCTGAGGATGCGCTGCCTGTAATGGGACAAGCGGCAGCCGGAGAAGAACAGAGTGACCGTGCACTGGATCAGGAGCTGGTAATGACGCCAGGCGCACTTAACGACTTGAAGGAGAATCTTCCCGCTGATGAGAAATCCAATATCTTCAATATTCTGATGAATAAGCTCCCGCAGGAGGAAATGCTAAAGATTTCCTCGGCTATGGAAGGCGGGTTGACAGAGAGTGAAGTAAAGGAACTGCAGGAGATCATTGCGAGGTATGTGGATGAGGAGGAATATGAGTCCTTAATGAAAATGCTTACACCTGATTCTGCACCCTCCACGCAAAATTAAAAAATGTCACTTTTTGGACACGGTATATCTGTTTAAAACGCATATTTTAGGATTAAACCCGCGATTTTCGCGGGTTTTGTTGTGTGAAGAAAGTTGAAATTTTTCTTCAGGCTATGGTACAGTAAAAAAGGACTATGAGGGGTTAATATTTTGTAACCTTTTCCGGGCCCAAAAAAGCAGCAATATTCATACTCATGCAAACAGATAAATAGATGACGTACAACATATAAAAGGGGCTCTAAAAATAAGTTTATCCGCTAAGGCGGACCGTATGGGCGGACTGAAAGGGAGAGTTTCATGAAAGGTTTTAAGTTTATGCGCCGGATGGGGAAACTGCGGAACAGCGAAGAAACATCCGCAGGGTCAGGTGCAGCAGGTCAACAGGGCAATAGCACTGCCAGCGAAACCCGGGTCTTTCAGCCGGAAACCAAACCACGCAGACTCCGGCGTTCATGGATTGTGGCTACTGCCGGTCTGGTTCTTCTGACTACCTTCCTAGTCGGAGCGGAGAAGAAACATGTTGCGGCGAATACAGTAACCTACTACAAGGTGCTGGTGAAAGGTGAAGAGATCGGAACTTTAAGTCAGGATTCGGACCTTAACAAGCTGTTTGAAGCGAAGAGACGGGAATATCAGCTTAAGTATCCGGATTCCGTCATGGTGCTGCAAACCAGCGGCATCACGACAGAGGTCGCCGAGGCGTACAAACCGGAGATCGACAGCGAAGCTACACTGGACAAGCTGGACGGCATGCTCAAAGCCTATGCGGTAGGCGTGGAATTGACGGTTGATGGCAAACCGCTCGGGATCGTGAAGGATCAGGAGACAGCAGCCGCGGTACTCGAGGCCGTGAAGGCGCATTATACTCCGCAGGCTGCAGCCGCTGGCGCGAAGCTGATGAAGACGGCGGCCAAGACGACAGCAGCAGCACCAGCTAAGGCAGACCAAGTGGAATCGGCGGCCATCCGCGAGGAAGTCAGCATTGTTCCGGTCAAGGCAGACCCCAACAAGGTGCTTAGTGTAGAGGAAGCCGTGAAGGTGCTGACCGAAGGCAAGGAAGAGCCGCTGGTCTACTCGGTTCAGGAAGGAGACACGGTCTCTGCGATCGCTTCCAGATTCCAGATTACCCAGGCCGATATCTTCCGCAACAATCCCGCGGTCAAGGAGCTTAGCCTGCAGATCGGGGATCAGCTGCAACTGACGGTTCCCCAGCCTGATCTTACGGTCGTAACTGTGGAGCAGGTAACTGAACAAGTAGTTACAGAGCCTGAAGTTATTGTACGCAAAAGCGATCAGCTGGCGGCAGGCAAGAGAAAGGTGGTCCGTGCCGGTCAGACGGGACTTAAGACGATGCAATACAGGCTGACCAAAGAAAATGGACTGGTGGTCAAAGAAGAATGGCTCGGACAGACGGTTGTAAAGGCTTCGCTGCCTGAAGTGGTCTATTCGGGCACCAAGGTTGTCGGTGAAGGAACGGGAATGTTCGCCTGGCCGGTTACCGGAGCTACGATATCCAGCAGTTACGGCGAGCGTTGGGGACGTGCACATAAGGGACTGGATATTGTATCCGGCAACCGTACAATCAAAGCCGCTGATGCCGGTACGGTAAGCTTTGCCGGTGTGCAGAGCGGATACGGTAATGTGGTTATCGTCAATCACAACAATGGATACGTTACTTACTACGGGCACTTAAGCAGAATCTCCGTCTCCGTCGGCCAGAAGCTTGGACAGGGCAGCCAAATAGGCATTATGGGCAACACCGGCCGCTCAACCGGAACACATCTGCACTTCGAAATCCGCAAGAATGGAACAGCGGTCAACCCTATGAAATATCTGAAATAATATATATATTTTAAGCTCCGCTTATAGAATGACCAGCCGTCCGGATAATTTCGGGCGGTTTTTATTTAGTTAGATGTGACGCCCGTACAGGTATGTTAAAATAAAGGAATCAAGGACCTGAGTATCGTTAGAAAGGTGAAGCTGAGCATATGCAAATGGGCACGATTCTGGTAGTGGATGATGAACAACCTATTGCTGATATATTGAAATTCAATCTGGAAAAAGAGGGCTATGAGGTTATCTGTGCGTTTGACGGCAACAGTGCGGTTGAGCTGGCCCTGTCCAGACGCCCCGACCTGATGCTGCTCGACCTGATGCTGCCCGGCAAGGACGGGATGGACGTGTGCCGTGAGGTGCGCTCTGCACATCTGGATATTCCGATCATCATGCTGACCGCCAAGGACGGAGAAATTGATAAAGTGCTGGGTCTGGAGTTGGGCGCCGATGACTATGTAACCAAGCCGTTCAGTACGCGTGAGCTGCTGGCCAGAGTCAAAGCCCAGATGCGCCGCCAGCATAAGCCGGCCTTGTCTGAAACGCCGAGCGAAAGCGTGGAGAGCAAGCAGGGGGTATATCATTTCGGCTTATTCATCGATACGGATATGTATTTGGTCTACAAAGACGGCGAGCCGCTGGATCTGACGCACCGTGAATACGAGCTGCTATATTATATGATTCGCCATGCCGGTAAAGTAATGACCCGGGAGCATCTGCTGCAGGCCGTTTGGGGCTTCGAATATTTCGGTGATGTGCGGACTGTGGATGTAACGATCCGCCGGCTCAGAGAAAAAATTGAGGAGAATCCCAGCAAGCCGGAATATATATTCACACGGCGCGGACTCGGTTATTTGATGCATAGCCCCAAAAGCGGAGGGCTGTGATGAAAGCACTGTCCTTTTTCCGGACGATTCAGGCCAGGCTTATCGTAATTTATGTGCTGCTGATTCTGATTGCGATGCAGCTGATCGGCGTATACTTTGTCAGCTCCATGAAGAATTCCCTGACCGATAATTTCACCAAGGACCTGAAGGCGCGTGCAGAGATGCTCTCGATCCTTACCGCCGACAAGTTCGGGAGTGAGACGGGCACGGCAGATGAAGAATCTGCTGTGGAAAGCCTGCGGGGCATGGTGAACAATCTGTATATTAACGGCGCAGAAATCCAGGTGCTAGATGCGAGCGGCAAGATTATTACCACCTCTGTTCCTTCACAGAATGATTATGTGGGCCGGCGCAATACGCAGACGGTTGTCAGCCGTGCCTTGCAGGGTATCAGTGACAACGAGGAATATATCATTGCGGATGACAACGTGCGCAAGAAGGTTGTAGCCAAGCCGGTGATTTCCGGTGATAAGGTCGTAGGGGCGATCTATATCGCCGCAGATATGAAGGATCTATATGCCACCATGAGCCGGATTAACAGCGTATTCCTCTCGGGGCTGCTGCTGGCGCTCGCGCTGACAGCGGTGCTGGGGGTTATACTCGCGCATACGATTACCCATCCGATAAAAGAAATGACCAAGCATGCCACTGCGGTGGCAGAAGGCCGCTTCAACCGGAAGGTTCCCGTATTCGGCAACGATGAGATTGGCCAGCTGAGCCAGGCATTCAACTATATGACGGACAGACTGCGTGAAGCGCTGTCGCAGAATGAAGAGGAGAAGGAGAAGCTGTCCTCCATCCTCGCGAATATGAGTGATGGCGTGGTAGCGACAGATGAGAGCGGCGCAGTCATTCTGATGAACACCCGCGCCGCCCTGATGCTTGGAGCGGAAGGGCCGCTTCCTGAGGGAGCGCCGCTCGATGAGCTGCTCGGCCTTGACCATGAGCAGTCCGGCTCGCTGGCCCAGGGCAATGCGCAGTCGGCAATGCTCCATCTGTCTCCGATGGGCGGAGAGGACCCGAATATCGTGCGGGTCACCTTCACCCCGATCCACCGGCGCGATGGCGGCCGGATCGCCGGGACGATTGCGGTGCTGCAGGATGTCACCGAGCAAGAGAATCTCGAGGAGTCGCGCCGTGAGTTCGTAGCGAATGTATCGCATGAGCTGCGGACGCCGCTCACCACCATTAAGAGCTATGCGGAGGCGCTGGATGACGGTGCGCTGGATGATCCGCAGCTTGCCGTGCGGTTCGTCGGGGTTATCCGCAACGAAACGGAGCGGATGATCCGCCTGGTCACCGATCTGCTGCATCTGTCACGCTTGGATTCGAAGGAGTCCAGTCTGCGTATTCAGCAGACAGATATCTCCGAGATGCTGGAGGATGTGGCGGACCGCTTCTCCTTCCAGATCCGCCAGAAGCGGATTCATATCAGCACGAGAGTGCATAAGGACGTAGCCGCTGCCTGGCTGGACCGTGATCAGATTGATCAGGTGCTGGGCAACCTGGTCTCCAATGCCTTGAAATATACGCCTGAAGGCGGAACGATCCGGCTTGAAGCCCATAGGACTGAGGACGGAATGCTGGCCGTTTCTGTACGCGATTCCGGGATCGGAATTCCGAAGAAAGATATTGAACGCATCTTCGAACGCTTTTACCGGGTCGATAAAGCCCGCTCCCGGAACATGGGCGGAACGGGTCTCGGGCTGTCCATTGCCCGGGAAATTGTCAAAGCGCACGGCGGCTCCATTTCCCTGCAGTCTGAGCTGAATGAAGGCTCTCTGGTAACGTTCACGCTGCCTTTGATGAAGCATAGGGGGAGTGAGGCGTGAAGGAGAAAATCAAGTCATGGATGCTGTTCCTGCTTATACTCGGAAGCCTTGTGGAGAGCTATTACTTAATTTACAGGCTGCCGGGCAGTGATTCGGCGGTATTGTCGGAGAGCCAATATGTGAAGACCGATATTATGGGACCTAAAGAGAAGGTAGAGAACCTGCTCTACCCGGATAAAATGATCATTCATATGGGAGAGGACAAGCACACGCTTTTCTATCCCAGTTCAACCTTCTATAATCTGATTCTGAACCGGCTGAAGGGGCGCAGCTTCGAGAGCTTCCAGCGCCGCTCCGTGCAGGATTTCGACTGGAATAAGATCCGCAGCGAGAATCCGGGCATTGAGCTGTCCTTCGGGGCAGGCATTCCAGTAACGCTGCTGCAGCGGGTGATGCAGATCTCGCCGGATTCGCTGTTTGAAGGAGAGAGCATCGACCGGATCTGGATTTACAATATCAAGAATGATTCCAAAGCGCATGCCATCTTCTTCAGCACACGCGGTGATATTGTGTATGAGGCGGCCAAAGCCGACCTGACGGTTCAGGATGTGCAGCAGCATGTGGACTTCGGCAAGAATCTGACGCCTTATACCGCAGTGAACGGTGAGTATTATGTTCCGGAAGCAGCAATTCCGCTGGTTGAGGTAGTGATGCCTGCGGGTATGTATACCATTGAGCAAATGCAGAGCAATCTGTTCTTCGATGCAGGCAGCACAAGATATATTCCTGAGAAGGACGGCTCCAAAATCTACACCGACAGCAAACGCAGCCTGCAGGTGGACCAGGAGCAGAACTGGATGAGCTATAGTGATCCTGCAGCACTTCCGGACGGGGACAGCACACCGGCGAAGGATGCGCTGGAGGCGGTGGAATTCGTCAATAACCATGGCGGCTGGAACGGAACCTACAGGCTGGCTGCGACAGAAGAAGGCCGGCAGGACCGCAAGGTGTCCTTTCAGCAATATTACGGTGCCTATCCATCTGGCTCCTATCCGATTATGAGTAATCCTCAGCTCCAGTATGGTGTGATCCATCTGGAGCTGCAGCAGGGGACTGTATCCTCTTATGAGCGCTCCCTGATGTATATGGATGAAGAGAAGTCCGAGAAAACAATTGTTGAGCTGTCCGGGGGTGAAGCGCTGAAGCAGCGGCTGGCCCGGATCGGCAGCTCCTTGCGGGTCACCGATCTGACGCCCGCCTATATGCCTACGCTGACTGAGGAGAAGCTGCAGCTTCGTCCGGTCTGGCGCGTGACGCTCAGTGACGGCAGTGTGCTGACGCTGAATTAGATTAGAGGAAAGCAAAGCTGATTTAACAAAAGGCGTGGAGGATCGAAGCGGGATTTTGGAACTGTAGGAGCGGCAGCGGCCGGAAGTCCAATATTCACCGTAGTGACGTCTTAGCCTTACGTTGTTATCTGAGGAGGAAACGGTATGGACTGGGGAAGAGCCAAAAGTGTATTAATCTACGCCTTTCTGGTGCTGAATCTGCTGCTATGCTATCAGCTATGGATAGACGTGCGCGATCAGGTTAGCGCGGGGCTTGATTTCACTTCCCTGTCCGCAGAAACGCAGGCGGTGATGGAGGAGAAGGGCATCCGGCTGCTGTGTCCGATTCCGGCTGCCACTCCGCAGCTGCCGGATATCACGTACCGCTACTCTGGAGAAGAGCAGAATGAAGTGCCGGTGAAGCTTAATGAGCCGATCGACAGCAAGCTGATGTATTCCTCGTTCTCCGAGCTGAGCAGTCTGCTGGAGAGCCAGATAACAGATATCGCGAATTACCGCTTTGATTCACAGGAGAGCGAGGTGGGCAAGTTCGTGCTTCATCCGCTGGTGGACAATAAGTGGTCGCTGTTCAGAGTAAGGCTGGAGCTGATCAACAGCGATCAGAAGATTGTGGCGTACCGCTGGCCGCAGATTGAGATCGGTGCAAGCCGGAGTGATAATCTGCAAAAGGTGCTTCCGGCCTCACAGGCGCTAAGCAGCCTGATCGAGAAGTATTTTCCGGCCGATTCTGCGGTGAAGGAGATTGAGCTTGGCTATTACGGCGAATTGTTCAATTCCGAGAGTCAGGTGGCTTCGCCGATGTGGCGGTTTATGCTGGAGAACGGCAGTGCCTATTACGTGGATGCGATAAGTGCGGACATTATCAGTCCCAAGACAACAGAGTAGAAGGAGCAGGAGAGATATGGGGATTTCATTTACAGTACTGTCCAGCGGTTCTACCGGGAATGTGACGGTGGTGCGGAACGGTGAGACCACGCTTATGATCGATGCGGGCCTTAGCGCCAAACGGATAGATGAGCTGCTGGCGATGCGTGAGCTGACAGGAGCAGAGTTAGACGGAATTCTTGTGACCCATGAGCATTCTGATCATATTAAAGGGCTTGGGGCGATGGCGCGCAAATATGATCTTCCGATCTATGCGAATACCAATACCTGGGGAGCGATAGAGAAGGGGATCGGGAAGATTGCCGAGCATAACCGGGTCATTATGGAAACCGGCCAGCACCGGGATTTCGGCAGTATGCGGGTAGAGTCGTTCGCGATTTCCCATGATGCAGCGGAACCGGTAGCCTACAATTTCTATGACGGCAAAGAGAAGCTGTGCGTAGCCACAGACCTCGGGTATGTCAGCGACAAGGTAAGGACGGCAATATCGGATGCCGATGTGCTCGTGCTGGAATCGAATCATGATATTGAGATGCTGCGGATGGGACGTTACCCGTGGAATACGAAGCGGCGGATTCTTGGCGATCTGGGGCATCTGTCCAATGAGGCGGCGGGAGCAGCGCTCAGCGAGATTCTGACGGGGCGGACCAAACGCACCTATCTGGCTCATTTGAGCAGAGACCACAACATGATGGATCTGGCAAAAATGTCTGTACGCGGGGCAATGGAGGACCGGGGCTGCTTCTTCAAAGACAGCGAGTTCAGGCTCTGTGACACCTACTATGACCGGCCTACGCCATGGGATAAGGTGAGCCAGTCATAAGGCGGTCCACTTCAGTGATTTTGTGCTCCAGCTCCTGGCGGGAGAACAGCCCTTTGTCAATCAGCAGCTCGATCATCGCACTTTGGACAAGAATCAGGTGGTAGTGTTCATCCTTGAGATCACCCAGCTTGCCGATAAACTGTACCAGATCCATACTTGTTGAGAATGACTCCATAGTCCGGCCCTCCTTTTGAAATGAATTTGTAGCGGGAATGTTAAAAATTCGCATCTTTTTTAACACAGAAAAAATGTGGGCGGCGGTGCTGCCTGTGATACAATCATATAGACCGTTCCTTTAAGTTATGAGCTGTTGCCGCTTCTAATTCTAGTGTAGTCTTTTAGGTTGCAAAATATTCCGGATACAAGCTTATAAACTTTTTAGTAGGTTGCAAGAATAGGAGAGCCCCCTTACGCTTAGAACCCACAGGAATGTGGTGAATGAATCAAGTGAAACCTTTTAGCACTTTGTGAAGTCTAAGAGATATAGCGGTTAAGCTCGGGCGTGGTTGCTTGGCGTTCAGGTCTTGAATGCGGTGGCAATAGAGGGGAGAGGATTTAACGTGGGATTGTTTGATGATGATTTCTATTCAACCAAGGTGTCGCGGCGCAGAGCCGGCAAACAAGGTACCTCCAAAGGATACGCCGAAGGGAAATGGTCTGTCCGCAGATCACGGCGTTCGCTGGCAACATGGCAGGTATCGCTGATCAGCTCCGTATGCAGTGCGGTTGTGGCTGTATTGCTGTTCAGTCTGGTGACGGGACAGTTCACCGAGGAGAAAGCACAGGCCCCGGCAGTCATTGACAAGGTGGCTGTGAGCAGTGCCGATCCATTTGACCGGATTATTCAGGCTGCTGCGCTTGTCCGCCCGGCGGCAGTAAGCATCATTAACCATAAGGAAGACAACAAGGAACTTAATATTCTCGATGAGTCTGCATTAGGATCGGGAGTTATCTATAAAAAAGATGAAGATAAGGCATATATCATTACCAATAATCATGTGATTGAAGGCTCCAGCAAGCTGGAGGTTGTTACCGTGGATGGTGTGACCCGCAAGGCAGAGCTGGTCGGTGCCGACAAGGTGAGTGATATCGCAGTGCTTTCTATTGATTCCAAAGGTATCAACACGGTTGCGCAGATCGGGGATTCCTCCAAACTGCGTCTGGGTGAGACGGTCATTGCGATCGGTAACCCGCTGGGCCTCGGCGATACGCTGACCTCTGGCATTGTGAGCAATACAGAGCGGACGATCCCGGTATCTCTGAACCAGGATGGGGTATACGACTGGGAGCAGGAGGTTATCCAGACCGATGCTGCCATTAATGAAGGCAACAGCGGAGGCGCACTGGTTGACCTGGACGGCAAAGTGATCGGCATCAACACGATGAAGATTTCGGATACGGGTGTGGAGGGGCTGGGATTCGCGATTCCTGCCAACCATGTAATGGAGACAGCGGATGAGCTTGCGGCTAACGGGAAAATTGCCCGTTCCTACCTGGGCGTGTACTCTGTAGATTTGAATAATCCGTATGTACCGCTTGCTGAAGACCAGCGCAAAGAGCTTAACCTTCCAACTACGGTAACCGACGGGGTTGTAGTATTGGATGCAGTGGGTCCGGCTAAGGATGCAGGCCTGCAATTCAATGATGTAATTACCAAGTTTGATGATAAGTCGATTACATCCACCTTGTCCCTGCGCAAATATCTGTACGACCATACCAAGATCGGGGATGATCTGCAAATTACATTTTACCGCAATGGTGAAGTGAAGCAGGTGACGGTACAACTTCTTGAGAAACCCGAGGAATAAAACCGGAAGCCGCCGTATATAATAATAAGGCAGTCAGGATAACGGAAACGGTTCATGCCGTCCTTTTATGCAAAATTTAAGAGGACGGAGCCCGTTTCAAGTCCAAATTAATGGGGTAAACAATGATATCGGCTATAAATATTACTATTTAGACCAACTGGTAACCCTTACATTGGGAAGAAGACCTTATAAGGGAAAAAACGGAGAAATTCGGATGGGACAGCTTGCCTTTGTTAATAAGGTGTGGTAACATGAAATTATTCATACAATTGATACCTAATTCTCGCATTGAAAAGGGCTGTCAAATGAATCACAACCTTTCTCAATGTGTGAATTTTTTCTTTGTCTGAAGATAAAAAGAACATATTAATTTAAATTTGTGGAGGTAACACACATGCAAACAGGTACAGTTAAATGGTTCAACGCAGAAAAAGGATTCGGTTTCATCGAAGTTGAAGGCGGAAGCGACGTATTCGTTCACTTCAGCGCAATCACTGGCGACGGCTTCAAAACTTTGGACGAAGGCCAACGCGTTGAATTCAACGTTGTTCAAGGCAACCGCGGACCACAAGCCGAAAACGTTGTAAAACTGTAATTAATAGAAGGTGCCGTCCCCGCTTGTGAAAGTTGGGACGGTCTTTTTTTATCGTTACTCAGCTTGTAACATAAAGGAAGGGAGGAACGGCAATGAACTACCGGAAGAAGCCTTTGGAGGAAGTACCGGAAGAAAATACCGCAATATGGGCCTGTACCAACGATGGATGTAACGGATGGATGAGGGATAATTTCGCATTTGAGCATGCGCCTTCTTGCCGTCTCTGTCATTCCCCGATGGTTCGTAGCATGAAGATGCTGCCGCAATTGCTTAATTCGAATGGCGATCTCAAATCGCTTAAGAAAGGTATTTCCATTACCTAAACCAATGCCTTTATGAACCAAGACAACTATAAATGATGGACAAATCCAAGACGGTGAAACCGTCTTATTTTTTTTGCTTTCTTTATGTAATATTGTGATATTTGTCACAAATTTATTGAATTTCATGCTCAAACAGGGTGTATAATGTGATAATTATCACACTTTAGGCCCTGAAAATTTGACAGAATAGACATATCGAATGGGGAGAAGGAAGGGGAGAAATATGGATACAGTAATGCTGTCGCGTATACAATTTGCGTCGACGACGATTTTTCATTATTTCTTTGTGCCGGTATCAATCGGACTAGCGCTCTTAATTGCTATTATGGAGACCATGTACGTTAGAAAAGGCAATGAAGAGTACAAAAGAATGGCGCAATTCTGGGGGAAGCTGTTCCTCATTAACTTCGCAGTAGGCGTAGTGACAGGGATATTGCAGGAGTTCCAGTTCGGAATGAACTGGTCTGACTATTCGCGCTTCGTCGGTGATGTTTTTGGAGCCCCGCTAGCTATTGAAGCCTTATTGGCATTCTTCCTGGAGTCCACGTTCATCGGAATCTGGATCTTCGGCTGGGATAAGGTATCCAAGCGTATTCATCTATTATCGATTTGGCTGGTAGCCTTCGGAACGATGCTCTCGGCATTCTGGATTCTGGCCGCCAACTCGTTCATGCAGCATCCGGTAGGTTTCCAGATCAACAACGGACGGGCTGAAATGAATGATATCTTCGCACTGATTACAAACGGTCAGCTGCTGGTGGAGTTCCCGCATACAGTGCTTGCCGCATACGCTACAGGCGCATTCCTGGTAACGGGGATCAGTGCTTATAAATTGCTTAAGAAGCAGGACGTGGCCTTTTTCCGTAAATCGTTCGAGATCGCGGCCATTGTCGGTATTATCTCTTCATTTGGCGTAGCTGTTGCCGGACATGCCCAAGCGCAGTATCTGGTTGAAACACAGCCAATGAAGATGGCTGCTTCTGAAGGGCTATGGGGTGAGAGCGGCGACCCGGCGCCATGGACGGTCTTTGCTAATATCGATACAGAGAATCAGACCAGCAGCGGAGAGGTGCAGATTCCGTATCTCCTCAGCTTCCTGTCTTATAGTAAATTCTCCGGTGAAGTTAAGGGTATGCTGGAGCTCCAGAAGGAGTACGAATTAGCGTATGGACCTGGAGATTATATCCCGCCTGTCAAAACAACCTTCTGGAGCTTCCGGATCATGGTTGCGGCAGGCTCGCTAATGATTGCACTTGGTGTGTATGCCATCTACCTCATGTGGCGCAAGAAGATGGACAAACCCAATACCTGGTTCATGCGGTTCATGTTCTGGGGGCTGCTGCTTCCACCGATTGCCAACACGTCTGGCTGGATTATGACGGAGATCGGGCGTCAGCCATGGACAGTATTCGGACTTATGACTACGGAAGACAGTGTATCACCTAATATTACAAGCGGACAGGTGCTGTTCTCGGTGATTTCGTTTACCGCAATCTATGCCATATTGGGTGCGGTAATGATCGGCCTGTTCATCAAGGTTATCAAAAAAGGCCCTTATGCTATGGATAACGAACACGGTGAATCCCACGATCCGTATAACAAGGAGGACTAACCCATGTCACTTAATGAATTATGGTTTCTGCTGATTGCAGTGCTGTTTGTCGGGTTCTTCTTCCTTGAAGGCTTTGACTTCGGTGTAGGGATGGAGACGCAGATTCTGGCCAAGAATGATACAGAGCGCCGGGTACTGATTAATTCCATCGGGCCGTTCTGGGATGCGAATGAGGTATGGCTGATTACGGGAGCGGGCGCGATGTTTGCCGCCTTCCCGCATTGGTATGCGACGCTGTTCAGCGGATTCTATATCCCGTTCGTGTTCGCTCTGCTGGCGCTGATTGCCCGCGGTGTTGCCTTTGAATTCAGAGGTAAACGCGATTCGAAGACGTGGCAGAAAACCTGGGATGTCTGCATCTTCTTCGGCAGCTTCCTGCCGCCGTTCCTGCTGGCTGTGGTGTTCGCCAGCTTCATCAAAGGCTTGCCGATTGACGGGGATATGCAGATGTATGCCGGTTTCTTCGATATCGTAAATGCCTATACAGTTGTAGCGGGAATTACAGTAGTCCTGCTGTGTCTGGTACATGGACTGATGTTCACTACGCTCCGCACCCTGGGAGACTTGCAGGAGCGGGCCCGTAAGCTGGCCCAGAAACTGCTGATTCCTCTGGCAGTGCTGCTGGTGGCCTTCGTTATAATGACGTACAACATGACAGATATCTTCGACAAACGCGGAACCCTGCTATGGATTGTAGTTGCTCTAGGCGTAGTTGCTTATCTGCTCTCCGGATACTTTATGACCAAGAAGAAGGATGGTTATGCCTTCGGAATGACCGGGGCGGTAATGGCGCTGTCGGTAGCTTCGATCTTCATCGGACTGTTCCCGCGGGTGATGATCAGCTCGCTGGATCAGGCGTTCAACCTGACGATTACGAATGCGGCTTCCGGCCACTATTCACTGAAGGTAATGACGATCGTGGCGCTGACCTTGCTGCCGTTCGTGCTTGGTTATCAGATCTGGAGTTATTTCATCTTCCACAAACGGGTTCACGAGAAGGAGCATCTTGAATACTAATGGATAAAAATTTGCTTGGGTACAAAGGAGTAAAGCCTGTCTTTCTGATTGTCGGCTTCCTTACCCTGGTGCAAAGCCTGTCCATTCTTCTGCTGGCGAAATCGCTGGCCGAAGTTGTCTCTGCGCTGTTTGCGGGAGAACCGCTGAAGGAACAAGGGGCTAAATCGCTCTTGTTCCTTCTTGCGTTTCTCGTGCGCCATGCCTGTGCCATGCTGATGAGCCGCACATCTTACCGCTTCGCGGAAGCTACCGGCAGCAGCATACGGAGACAAATGATGGACAAGCTGTTCCAGCTGGGACCGAGGCTGGCAGGTGACCGGGGAACCGGGAATGTGGTCACACTTGTGCTTGAAGGAGTAACCAAGTTCCGCACCTACCTGGAACTGATTATTCCGCGGATGGTCGGTATGGCGGTAACACCGGCTCTGCTGCTTGTCTATGTATATACCCAGGATACCTCCAGCGGTGTCATTCTTACCTTAACGATGCCGATCATCATTGTCTTCATGATTCTGATCGGTATGACGGCCCGCAAGCAGATGGACCGTCAGCTGAAGTCCTATCGTACGCTTTCCAATCATTTCGTGGATTCGCTGCGCGGGCTGGAAACCCTGAAATTCCTGGGGCGCAGCCGCAGCCATAGCGAGAGTATAGCAGCGGTCAGCGACCGCTACCGCTCGGCCACGATGCGTACGCTGCGAGTGGCTTTCCTGTCTTCATTCGCAATGGACTTCTTCACCATGCTGTCGGTGGCATCGGTAGCGGTAAGCCTCGGGCTGCGTCTGGTCAATGAGCAGATGACACTGGTTACGGGGTTAACGATCCTGATTCTGGCCCCGGAATATTTCCTGCCGGTGCGGCTGGTGGGTGCGGACTTCCATGCCACACTCGACGGCAAGGAGGCCGGAGAGGCGATGAAGAGTATTATTGACCGTGAGGCCGTGCAGGCGAAGCTGCTGGAGCCGGGGGAACAGGAAGCTATACAGGACGGCAAGGCTCCGGGAGCGTTTTTCACGTGGAACAATAACAGCTCTTTACGGCTTAACGAAGTTAGCGTCAAATATGAAGAAGAAGGCGCATCCTCGCTCGAAGAGGTGAAGCTTGAATTCAACGGATATGCGAAGATCGGCATTATCGGGGAGAGCGGGGCAGGTAAGTCTACACTCGTGGATATCCTGGGAGGCTTCCTTCATCCGACCTCCGGCAATATCACGATTAACGGAAATGGGGTCAGTGCGCTTACGGATGAGGAATGGCGCAAGCAGACCGCTTATATCCCGCAGCGTCCTTACATCTTCAGCGGCACACTGGCTGACAATGTGCGGTTCTATTATCCGGAGGCTACGCAGGAAGCTGTTGCGGCAGCACTGGAGTCTGCCGGATTATCGAAGCTGGTATCTTCGCTGCCGGGCGGCTTGGATGAAATGATCGGCGGCGGCGGACGTTCGCTCAGCGGCGGACAAGAGCAGCGTGTGGCACTGGCACGTGCTCTCTTGAGCAGCCGCCCGGTTATGCTGCTGGATGAGCCGACGGCTCACTTGGACATTGAGACAGAATATGAGCTGAAGGAAACGATGCTGCCGCTGTTCGAAGGCAAGCTGGTATTCCTGGCTACGCACCGCCTGCACTGGATGACCGACATGGATCTGATTGTCGTCATGCAGCAGGGACGGGTAGCCGAAGTCGGCACACACAGTGAGCTGACAGCCCGTAAGGGTGCTTACTATGAGCTTATTCAAAGTCAATTGGAGGGAATCCATTGAAACGTGAAGGATGGTTTGCTCCCTATTACTCTGCCTACTTCTGGCGGTTCGTGCTGATCATTGCATTAGGCGCACTGACGATCTTCTCGGCGTCTTCCCTGATGTATACCTCAGGCTTCCTGATCTCGAAGGCATCGATTCCGCCGGAAAATATACTGATGATCTATGTACCAATTGTCGGCGTGCGTACTTTCGGGACAAGCCGGGCCGTCATCCACTATGTGGAGCGGCTCGTAGGACATGATACGATTCTTCGCATTCTCTCGAAGATGCGAATCCGGCTCTACAACATTCTGGAGCCGCAGGCCTTGTTCCTGTCCTCGCGCTTCAAGACCGGGGATATTCTCGGCATGCTGGCCGACGATATCGAATATCTGCAGAATGTGTATCTCCGCACGGTCTTTCCGAGCATCATCGCGCTCCTGATCTATGCGGTAGCCGTTATTTCGCTCGGCACGTTTGATCTGGCGTTTGCCCTGCTTATGGGCCTGTACATGCTGATTCTGGTGGCCGTATTGCCGCTGATCTCCCTGCTGTTCACCCAGAAGCGCCAGCGTCAGGTGAAGCAGGAGCGCAACCGGCTGTATCAGAAGCTGACCGATGCCGTGCTGGGTCTGGGCGACTGGGTCATCAGCGGACGGCAGAGCCAGTTCGTCGACACCTATGAGGCCGACGAACAGACCGTCGCCCGCACGGACGGTGCGCTGCGGCGCTGGGCGCGGCTGCGCATGTTCATCGGCCAAGCCGTTGTCGGGCTTGGCGTGCTGTCCCTGCTCTACTGGGCAGGCGGACAGTATGCCGATGGAGCGATTGCCGGAACGCTGATTGCCGCGTTCGTGCTGGTCGTCTTCCCGGTAGCGGATGCCTTCCTGCCCGTATCCGAGGCTGTGGAGAAAATTCCGCAATACCGGAATTCACTGGAGCGTCTGAATGGGGTAGAAGCAGCGGAGGGAGCTGTGCTGCCCGCGGCCGAAGCAGCCAAGAATGCAGAAGCCAAAGCGAAGGCGGCTGCCGCTGTGCAGGTTATTCAGACCAGCGGGCAGGCCCATATTGAACTGAAGTCGGCGGGCTACCGCTACGCGGCGGGAGACGACTGGTCAGTGCAGAATATGGTGCTGAACCTGCCGCAGGGCCGGAAGGTTGCCGTGATTGGCCGCAGCGGAGCCGGTAAATCGACGCTGCTCAAGATGGTGCAAGGCGTAATCACGCCAACCATCGGCTCCGCGACGATTAACGGAATTGACGCTGCGGCTTACGGTGAGCAGATTCCGCAGCTCATCGCCGTGCTGAACCAGAGCCCGCATCTGTTCGACACTACGGTGGCGAACAATATCCGGCTCGGGGACCCGGGGGCTTCGGAGGCAGCGGTTAAGCAGGCAGCAGCCCTGGCGAAGCTGGATCCATTGATCTCTTCGCTGCCGGAGGGCTATAACACTCCGGTACGCGAAGCAGGGCAGCGCTTCTCCGGCGGAGAGCGCCAGCGGATCGCTCTGGCCCGTATTCTGCTGCAGAATACGCCGGTCGTTGTGCTCGATGAGCCAACGGTTGGCCTTGATCCGCGCACAGAGCGCGAGCTGCTGGCCACCATGTTCGAGGCGATGGCGGGCAAGACGCTGATCTGGGTTACCCATCATCTGGTGGGTGCGGAGCAGATGGACGAGGTGATTTTCATGGAGAATGGCCTGGTGGAGATGCGCGGCACCCATGCGGAGCTGATGGAGCGGGAACCGCGTTACCGCAAGCTGTATGAGCTGGACCGGCCAAGCCAATTCAATTCATAAATGTGCGGACGGCAAATAAATATGGATAGATCAAGAAGCTCTTTCCGCCCGGTTGCCGGGTAGAGAGAGCTTCTTTGATGTAGGGATAGCTGCATAATGTGCAATTAAAAACGGCGATTAGTTGCAATTGCAGAATATAACTGTAGTTCATACAACTAAATCTGCCCGAATTCGCTAATGCGGTCTTTATAAGGCTGCTTAAGTGTACAGAATACAATTAAACGGATGCGGGGGCGGAAAACAGACTTTTTAGTTGTACGAAGTGCAGTTAAAGCGCAACAGATGTACCGAAGGCGGGATAGCTGTATCTCTGCTGTGCTTCAACAAGCGATTGTCAAAAGTAGAATTGACTGCGTGTAATCAGAAGGGGGACCCGCCCGTTATATACCGTACTGCTCCGACACCCAATCCGCGAACATGGCATAGTCTTTCTCTACCTGCCCGGCATAGCCGTAAGCCCACTCTGCGATATAACGGGCAAAGGCATCAGAATCGGGACCCATGGCCTTGGCGATCTCCTGCTCACTGTGATAGTCGAGAATACCCTTGTCGACATCGGCATCGGCGCGGGCATGCATTTTGGCGGTCAGGCTGCCCATCTGCTGGATAACTACGGTCAGCTCGTCCATGTCTGCGATATTCTCCAGCTTCAGACTTTTTTTGTACGGGGAACGCTCTCTGACATAGAACTCCCGGCCGTCCATCGTTAAGAAGCCGAGGTAGGGATCAGCCTTGTGGTGCATCGCCTGCTGGGTCGCGGATACACGTTTGCCCTGATGGGCAAAGGATTGCCAGAACGAATCCGAGTAGGGCAGGAAATAGGCGGGAACGGGAACACGGACTTCTTTGACCTCGAGTACCGTATCGTCGGTCCCGGCCTGCTCCATGCCGCCTTCAATGAGAATATAATAGCGGTCCAGTCCGATGGAAGCCGTTCCCGAGCCGCGCTTGACCGCGATGTCCTTGATCCGGAAATGCTCCTCGTTCAGGCTGCGTGTAACCACTGTCTGTGTATAGAAGCTCAAGGCCAGCTCCAGCTGTGCCTGCTCGGCAGCTCCGGGAATCAGCAGCTCCGAAGTCTCAAGGAATACCCGGCTGGTCTGCATCTGGCAGTGACCTTCTCCAGGAAATGACTCTGCCGGCGTTTCTCCAGCTTGCGGAGCAGCTTCTTGACAGGGCCTTTGGCCGTATCCTCATCCAGGACGAAATTACCGGGATTGTCTTTACCATCACAAAAGCGGTGAATTTGCCGGTAATACGCCTCCGCATAACTCCGGCTCAGCTTAAGCTGCTCTGTCTGACCCAGCCCGAGTTGCCTGCCGGCAAGCGCAATACTGACCGCCATCCGCAGCAGATCGTACAGATAAGAGCCGACATACCCCTCGTCAAAATCATTCACATCATACACAATCTCCCCGTCTTCACTGCGGAAGGCGCCGAAGTTCTCGAAATGCAGGTCCCCTTGAATCCATGTAGGACGGCTAGGTGAACTGTGGTAAGGGAAGTACTGCCTTGTCGTATCAAAATAGAACAGATAAGCGCTGCCCCGGTAGAAGGAAAAGGCGTTTTGCGCCATTTTGGTATATTTCTCCGTTCTCCGGTCAGGAGATAGGGCCATGATGCTGCCGTCGAACTCGTCAAAAATAGAAATCAGCAAATCTTTGCGCAGCTTTGAACGTGTACGTATGACTCCTTCGGTAATAGACTGGTTAACCATGCGGTGCTCCTTTCCGGAAATCGGTTATGGCTTGGTATATTGGTATAGTTGATTATATCTAATATTTCCATGGACTTCTAATTTGGCAGGCGTGATATACTGAAATGGATTTTGCAGCAAGGATTATGGCGGGACGGGGTGGAAGCATGTGAGGATGAATTGTTCCTGCGACTATAGATAAGGGGATGTTAGAAGATGCAATTAACATGGGATCTGGACCGGATCTATCCCTCCTTCCAGTCGGAGCAATTTCAGCAGGACCGCAGGATGGTGGAGACACTTGCAGGGGAGCTGAATACATGGTCAGCCTCGCAGATGAATAGCGCTCAGGATGCTGCTAGTGTGATGGGAGAGTTCCTTAGACAATATAATGCTTATCAACATATATATCTTCGCTTGTTCAGCTACGCTGAATTAAGGTTCAGTGCAGACAGCAGTAATACGGAAGCCGTTAATCTGATGGATGAGCTGGAGGAGGTTACTTACGGTGCGGGTGAAGCTTTAGTCAGCTTCAGCAAATGGCTGGCGAAGGTAGGCGCAGATGAACTGGAGCAGAGTATCGGGTCGAGCGCTTATCTGGAGCAGCACGGCTTCTACTTGCGCGAGCTTAAGAGTAAATCCGAGCATTTACTCAGCGAGGAAGGCGAAGCAGTGATTGCCCGGATGCAGGCGACGGGGTCCAAGGCGTGGGAGCGGCTGTACATGCAGACGCTGTCTACCTTGCGGGTCGAGGCGGAGCTGGACGGGGTGAGCCGGAGTGTGTCGCTTGCCGAGCTGCGCAATCTCGCCTATGATCCCGATCCTGCGGTACGCCGGGCGGCGGCAGAAGCGGAGCATGAGGCCTGCCGCAGTGTAGCTGAGCAGAGTGCAGCCTGCATTAATGCCGTAACCGGGGAGGCTGCGGCCGTCTATGAGCTGAGGGGATATGCTTCACCACTGCATAAAGTGCTGGAAGCATCGCGGATGGATCAGGAGACACTTCAGGTGATGCTTCAGGCCATCGAAGAGAGCCTGCCGGACTTTCAGCGCTATTATGCCAAAAAGGCGGCATTGCTGGGGCATGGGGGAGGGCTGCCGTTTTGTGATGTTTTTGCGCCTGTCGGGACGGCGGAAGCTGCTGCGGAGCGCATCACTTATGCTGAGGCCCAGGCGATGATTATTGCCGGCTTCAGCAGGTTCAGCCCGGAGCTGGGCGCGTTCGCCCGTAAGGTGTTTGAGCAGCGCTGGATCGATGCCGAGCCGCGGAGCGGTAAAGGCAACTTCGGGATGTGCGTTGATATTTTCCCGGTTGGGGAGAGCCGGATCATTACCAGCTTCAATGGCAATTATATAGATGTGAGTGTGCTGGCCCACGAGATCGGTCATGCGTACCACAGCAGCCGCTTAGCTGGGGAAACGATGGTTAACACGGAATATCCGGTTCCGATTGCCGAGACGGCTTCGATTTTTTGCGAGAGTCTGATTCATGTGGAGCTGCTTCAGTCTCTGCCTGCGGGTGAAGCGGCTGCCATACTGGAGCGGAGTCTTTCGGATGCCGGGTATTATATTGTTGATTTCTATGCCCGGTATGGCTTCGAGAGCGGGTTATATGCCCGCAGGAAATCCGGTGCTCTGTCTGTGGAGGAGCTGAACGCGCTGATGCTGGAATCCATGCATGCGGCTTACGGTGAAAGTGTGCTGCCGGACTCGATTCATCCTTACCAGTGGATCAGCAAAGCCGGGTATTATATGGCGGGTAATGAGTTCTTGAATTTCCCGTATTCCTTCGGATTATTGTTCTCCAAAGGGCTGTATGCGCAGTACAAGAAGCGGGGCGGGGCCTTCGTAGAACGCTATGAGCAGTTCCTCTCAGCGACCAGTACCCGGAGTATTGCAGATGCCGCGAAGCTGATGGATATCGATGTACATTCACTGGCATTCTGGCAGGATGCGCTCGGGCTGATTGCCGGGGATATTGATAAGTTTACGGGGCGGGACTAAGGCGGGGATTTTGCGCTGCGGAAGGTTCCTTTTTGCCGGGAAATGTGGTAGAACAGTAGTAGAAGTATACACCGAAGCGGCACAGAAAGGGATGCTTGATTGAATGTATGTAGTGTGTAAGGAACACGTAGAGCTGGCCATCGACAAATTTGTGGACGAATACGAGGATGCACCCGATGTAGTGGATCTGAAGGAGACGGAGTTCTCGGACTGGGACCCGCCGGCGAAATGTGCGGAATGCGAGCAGAATGCGGAATATCTGGTGGTCTGAGGACTGCTGAGATTAGAAAAAACACCCTGTAGCCGTGGATGGCTGCGGGGTGTTTGGGCTTTCCGGGTTCTGCGGGCAGAGAGAGTGCGTAAGCTTTTTAGGCGTCTGCTGCTTCCGCCATTTCGGCCAGCGAGCTGCTCTGGCTGCTGCGCCCATATATAAAGGCTGATACAATTGCGACGATTGCCGCAATGGATAATCCCCAGTAGATGTTGGAGTAAGCCGTCTGGAGCGGTAGACCACGTTGCCATTCCAGAGCGCTTGCGGCCATCGCCACGCTGAAGGCTCCGCTGAAGAACTGCAGCAGCTGGAACAGCCCCATTCCGGAGCCAATCTGCGAAGCAGGCAGAATGCGCGAGATTTCGTTCGATACGCTGCTGGACAGTACGGTGAACGAGAGACTCATAATCATATAGACGAGCATGACAGCAACCCACGACCGCCCGGCGAACAAGGCGAACAGTACGGTCGCGGCCAGTACCAGGAACGGTGCCAGGCGCAGAATTCCGGCATTGCCGTAGCGGTCAATGATCCGCCCCACGGTGCGGGAGACGAAGATCGCCAGCAGCGAGCCGGGGAAGATTACCAGTCCAGCATGGCTTGCGCTGAAGCCGAAGCGGTGAACCAGAATCTGCGGCAGCAGGAACAAGGTGGCGAAGCTGCACAGGTAGGAGGCGACACCAACCAGGGCCAGCACGAGATAGGACCGGTTACGGAACAGCGCCGGCATCACGAATGGATCAGGAGTGGTGCGGATTCGGCCGACAAACAAGATAATTGCTATAATTCCGGCGATCAGAGCAACCCACAGTCCGCTGGTCAGGAACAGCAGCAGACCGGTGGTGCCGACACCGAGGAACACACCGCCCAGGATGTCGAAGGAGCCGCGGGTAGGAACTTCCTTAGGCAGCAGGATCAGGAACAGCGGTACCAGGAGCAGAATAGCTGCCGTGACCGCGAACAGCCAGGTCCAGCCGAGATACTCAACGATGGAACCGCCTGCTACCGGACCGAGACCCAGTCCCAGCGAGACGGCGGACATGATTGTCGCCATTGCTTTGCCGCGGCGGGCCTGCGGGACATAGCGGGTGAACAGGACGAGCGATAAGGACATGACTGCGCCTGCTCCCGAAGCTTGCAGAATGCGCACAATAAGCAGGAAGATAAAGTTGGTGCTGAAGAAACCGGCCACAGCAGCAAGCCCTAGCGTAAGCAGCCCGATAACCAGCAGCCGGCGGATCGGCAGGAAGTCAGAGAGACGGCTGTATGTGATTGAGGCAATAGAGAACATGATGGAATACCCGGTAACAATCCAGGAGGCGGATGCTGCTGTGATGCCGAAGGTCTCGGTCACATCAGGCAATGCCAGATTGAACATCGCTGTATTCATAATGACGAGAACAACAGCAACGCTGAATAGTAGAGTCAGCAGTCCTTCGCGTGGAAGAGTTGCCTGCGGAGCAGCGGTTGAATCGGTTGTACTATCCTCAGATGTATGTAATGAGGTCATTTAAGGGCCACTCCTTTGTTATTGGACTTATTTAAAATAAAAAACTGAACATTTTTATTTTATAGTTCGATTACTTACGAACAATTGAAATATAGCATGGGCTGATGTAAAATGCAATTATATAGATTGAACTGAAGAACTTGTTGGACGTCCTGAGGCTACTGTTGCTAAGGAGTCCTCAATATAACGGCTTTCCGGGGTAATGGTCAGGCAACTTAACCTTAACCTGAAATCCTGCACAGAATACAACATTTCTCTCATAAAATCGGCCCAAATCCTATATTGTTGTAAGAAATGCAGGATTTCACCTGTTTCAAGCGGCTTTTCCGGATTATTGTTGTATTTAGTGCAACAATCCTCCCGAACAGGTAACTATCTATGAACCAAAGTTGCAAAATGTACAACATTTATATATTCACAGCATCTATTAAAGTGTAGATTTTGAAGTTTAATCTATATATTTAGAGGATAGATAGAAGAAATCATAGAAGATTAAGTACAATACTCTACTCCGAAGGAGTCTTACTAATGAAGCAGCTCCATCATCCGGACCGTAACGATATTCAGCTCGCCTCTGTGCTGTATGCGCTTAGCGATCCGGTCCGTTTATATGTAGTGTCAGAAATCCGCAAGCATGGCGCACAGGCCTGCAACTGCTTCAAGGTGCCGATTGCCAAGTCCACGCTGACCCATCATTCCCGGACACTGCGCGAAGCAGGCGTGGTGTATACGCAGGTGCAGGGCACGCAGCGTATACTGTCACTGCGGACAGAGGACCTGGACGAGCGGTTCCCCGGCCTGCTGGATTCGGTACTGAAGGCTTATGAGATGTCTGAGCCGGGTGAGGGATTTGGGGAGCAGGAGCAAGTGGCGGAAGAGCAGGGGTAGAGGAGAACGAACTGTAAGATGGCTGAAGAGCTAGGATATAGGAATAGAAAGGCGGTTTCCGGTTTATTTTTACCCGGAAATGTGGTAGAACATAGAGGATAACCTTAAGCAGAAAGGACGTAGCGGATACGTCCTTTTGCTGTTTATATAATGAGATAACGGTGATTGAGCGGCGGAATTTCAGCGAATGGTACAGGTATATAGAAGCATAACCCACAGGAGGAAGACATGTTCATTCAGATTATCGGCGTAGGCAAATTGAAGGAAAAGTATTTGGTCAGCGGCATCGCAGAATATGCCAAGCGGCTGACGCCATACCTCAAGTTTCAGATGATTGAGGTGGCGGATGAGAAGGCACCTGACAACCTCAGCGATGCAGAGGTTGTTCAGGTGAAGGTGCGCGAGGGCGAGCGTATCCTCGCGCATATCAAGAGCGAGGCGCATGTTATTGCGCTCGCGATCGACGGCAAGCTCTGGAGCTCGGAAGAGCTTGCCGCGGAGATCGACCGGCTCGGCACCTACGGGACGAGCCATGTCGTCTTCGTCATCGGAGGCAGCCACGGGCTCTCCGATGAGGTAATGCGCCGCGCCCAGCAGCGCATGAGCTTCGGCCGAATGACGCTGCCCCATCAGCTCATGCGGCTGGTGCTGGTGGAGCAGGTTTACCGGGCGGTGAAGATCAATCGGGGGGAACCGTATCATAAGTAGGGGCAAGTTTCTGTTGCACAGCATACCGTTTCGAGGGGGCAGCAATGAATAAAACAGACCGTTTATTAGCCATCGTGCTGGAGTTGCAAGGCAGGAAAGTGGTACGTGCCGAAGATTTGGCGGCCCTGTTTGAAACCAGTGTACGGACCATTTATCGGGATATTCAGGCGATCAGCGAAGCAGGTGTACCGATTATAGGCACTACAGGTACAGGGTATTCCTTAATGGAGGGATATTTTCTGCCGCCGATCAGCTTCACTATAGAGGAAGCCGTGACCTTACTCATAGGGACGGATTTTATCGAGCTTCGATTTGATGATGATTATCGTGACAGAGCTAAGGCTGCTCGGAGGAAGATCGAGGCCACTTTATCAGACGGTGTCCGCAATGAGAGCTCCCGTATACGCAAGGCGCTGCGATTGCTTGCTCCGGGCAGACAGGAAGCTCTGTCAAATGAAAGGGATAATCTTGATAAGATTCGCCGGGCAATATTAGATGGGCTAAAGATCAGATTTCATTATTTAAAGAAAAATACCGATTCTACGGGGAACCACCATAGCGATCGCACCGTAGCTCCCTATGGCCTCGTACTCGTTGAAGGATCATGGATGCTCGTGGCTTATTGCGACATACGCCACGACATACGCCATTTCCGATTGGCCCGAATGACTGAACTTGTAGAACTGGAAGAGCGATTCGAGCTTCCTGTGCATTTTGACTTAAGAGAGTATACCCCTCCGGATGATCGCCACTTGCGCGTTCATCTTCGATTTAATCATGACCTCGCAGATAAGGTGAAGGAATCCAACTATCATTACATTGAAGAAATGAAAGAGCATCAAGCTGGATTAGATGTGGTTTTACGCGTACGCCAACTGGATGAATTGATGCAATGGGTGCTCGGCTGGGGGGCGGGTGTAATCGTATTGGAGCCTGAATCATTCCGGAATAAGATTCGTGAGGAAGCCCGAAAAATCTCAGAACGCTACTGACATAACGCTGTCAGTAGCGTTGTTTTATTATCGGGTATGTAAATATAAAGAAGTATAGGAAGGATGATATTTTGTGAATTTTGCTTCTGTACGCATCATTACCGACGATGTGAATCGTCTCGCCGAGTTCTATGAAAAAGTCCTGGGTGTTTCGGCGGTGCACCCCGCGCCTGTTTTTGCCGAACTCGTTATGCCGGCATGTACCCTGGCAATCGGCCACTCCCAAACGGCGCAGCTATTCGGCGCTGGTTCCGTAGTGGCAGCGAGCAATCACACTGTCATCATCGAGTTCCGCGTCGACGATGTCGAAGCCGAATACGCACGCTTGAAGCCAATTGTCTATGATTGGGTAAAAGAACCGACCACGATGCCGTGGGGGAACCGTTCTATGCTGTTTCGTGATCCCGACGGAAACCTGGTAAACCTCTTCGAGCCGGTGACCGAGGAAGCGATTAAACGGTTCAGTGGCAGGCATTGATTAACTGATCTTCATGAGGGTCATGTCGCGTAACTGGCACAGGGTGTCTGATTTTCTACATCAGACACCCTGCAGTGTTCACGCAGGATTACGCCGCTATTATCTAGAATTTACTATGTCTTCTTTCGTAAGTTCTTGGTATAGAGTAAGTTTCTCTTCGGCGAGAGAAATCATGTAATCAATTTCTTGCCGCCTGGATTCCAGTCCCATCAGATGCTTCTCAAGGATTTCAATCCGCTTTTTTAAGGTAGGATTATAATTAGAAGGATTCTCCCCTTGTTGTATTTTATCCATTACACAGCCCTCACGAGTAAATTCCGTAATCTCCTCAAGTGATAAGCCCAATTTTTTTAGTTTATTTAGACATTGAATGTAGGAAACCTCGCTTTCTTTGTAGACACGTGCCCCTCCATTACTACGCTTGGGTTCATGTAGGACCCCGATTTTTTCATAATAACGAATCGTATAAGGAGTTAATCCCGTTTGTTCTGACACCTGACTTATCGTAAGCATCCGATTTCTGTCCCTCCTTTTTAATGCTGGTTTTGAAAAATATTATACAGCTTTCAGTCAACTCAAGCTAATGGTTACAATTGCCCCTAACTTCCCCCTGAGAAATTTCTTGACTTCTAGTTGACTCTAACTTGTAAGTTAACTTTACGAATTGAAGTGCAGGAATAAACACTAAGGGGTGTAACAATGAACAACGAATATTTCACGATTCAACAAGCAGCGGAAGGGATCTGGGGTGCTATTTCGGTTCCAGGCAGCGGTTCTCTGGGGAATGCAGCAATTATTGATCTTGGGGATTTAACCGTTGTAGTGGATACAACCAACCTGCCGCATTCTGGTGCTTTGTTACGTCATACTGCTGAACAACTAACAAACAAACCGGTTAAATATGTAGTGAATACACATTTTCATGGAGATCATGTCAACGGCAATCAGGAATTTATGAAAAGCGAATTTATATCTACCGTTTGGACAAGAGATTTGCTGTCTGATATGGGTGAAGTGAATGTTAATTTCATGCAGCAAAACATTCAAAAGTTAATAACCAGCCTAAATCATGTACGTTCAAAGCAAAGAGATCCCCACATGCTAACTGAAATCGACTATGATCTTTCGGTACAGCGGGCCCTTTATGATGCCATTCCTTCCCTTTGCAGGGTGATCCCCACGATAACTTTTGGCGATAAACTCGTTATTCAAGGAACAAAGCGATCAATCGAAGTTTTATCTTACGGAGGCGGTCATTCTTTAAGTGATGCTGTTGTGTACGTTCCAGAAGAGCAAACCTTGATCGCTGGTGATTTAATATCGACTAAGACCATTCCGGTCATACCCTACGGTAATCCATACGCTTGGATACGCATCCTTAAACGTATTCAAAAAGACCTCAAGGTCGATACTGTCGTTCCGGGACATGGAGATGTATCTAATTCAGATCGAATCACGGATGTCATACGCTTTTTGGAGAAAACGATCACTTATGTTTCTGGGGCTGTAAAAAGCGGTAAATCAGAGTCTTACTGGCTGGAACAAGGGGTATTAAAAGGCTATGAGGATTGGCATCTGCCCCAGTATTTCACATGGAACTTTCGCTGGCTCTTTAACAGTATGCTTGTTCAAAACAACAGATGAGACAACAAGCAACACTGTTTGCAAAATAAATATAGAAAAGAGGAATAAGTATGAGTATGTGAAGCTCGGCCATATAGGTCTGGATATAGCGAAGAGAGATCAGGGCGTAATTATGACCGAGATATATAAAAGTTCGAAAAGACTCAACACTGACTATATGGACCTTTATCAGATTTATAGATTGGATAACACCACGCCGATTGTTTCAGGCTACTGAGGGCATACCTTATATCCTAAAACCAAATTTCACAGTCTAGACTGCAACTTGGATTGATAGGAAAAAAATAATGGATTATTGGAATTATAGAGCTCTAAAGAAGAAATGTAACGAAGAATGTACATCTTATTCAGTTTGTGAGGTATATTATGATACTAAACATGGAGGATTGTCATGGACAACAGAAGGTTCATTAAAGCCTATATAAGTTGGAAAAAAGACCCCAGCAGGTTTCCAGTAAACGAATGGATGCGTGACATCGTTGTAAATTATGGTGAAATTAAGGATAAGACAATTTATGGTGATACGTGGACGGTGCTGGTTAGGGTAACAAGACATATTGAGGGTACGTGGGATACTTATGCTGACGTAGCTTTTATAGTTGACGAAGCACCATGGCAATTACTCAAAACAGGTTATAGCTTTAATCTCTGGGCAGGAAAGGATATTGCAATAGTCACTATAGTTTGATTCATTAAGGAGCTAAGATAATGGACGATAATAGGAAAGATGCTTTGGTAACACTTTGTATGTTAAAACTTCGTTTCCAGAATGAACTACAAGTAGATTTAATGAATATTCAAAAGAAAACAAAAGAGTTAGTAAATATGGGACTGGATGAGCAATCCATTATAACTTCTATTCAACGTTTAGAAGACAGGGGACATGTTAAAAAAAATAGTGAGAATTTACTGTTAGCTTCAGGAATTGTGCATCATTATATAGAGATTCTTCAGTATGACGATGAAGTTAATATCGAAGAAACCTTAGGCATATTAGAGAATCGTATTCGGAACCATACAGACCACCGGAGATACGACTTGTAAAATGTATTCGAAATTTCCTAAATTCCCATCCTCCAGCACAACTCCTCCAAAACCTCAGCCGCCCGTCTCATAACTCTCTTCATATCCTCATCTTGTATCACCTCTAACTCCTTCCCCTCCCCATTAACGATAAAATTCAACTCACTGACAAACACCACAATCTCAAGCCCAGGATTATAATCTGGATGTATTAGCAGCAATAGATCACTTAATGATATCTCAGTACCAAACTCTGTCTTATGCTCATAGATGTATAACGCACGAATCATAGAGTTAAGTGCTGAATGACAAAGAAAGAACGCAGTTTTATACTGCTTATGATTTCTCATAATATGAGCTAGCTTTATGTGATATTGAGCAAGCTCAGTATAATCGTTAATTTTCTCTTGCATGCTTCTTCCCATAGTGAAGGCCTCCTACACCGCTTTTGGAAAAGTATTACACAATTATAATACCTATAGATATTAAAATAAATAATAATATTTATTGTTTGGTGTTTACCTTTATGAAACTTGTCTACACTTTTGACATGGAGAGGTGAACACCGTGATGGATAAGGAAATACTGAAGCTCGTCGGAACCCGGATTCGTGCTCTTCGGAAAGAGCGGGGCTTGTCTCAGGAGGCGCTGGGGGAGAAAGGCGGATTTCATTTTTCATATATAGGGCAGATTGAGCGTGGTGAGAAGAACGTTTCTTTATTGAATTTACATAAGATAGCGGAATCGCTTGAAGTTAATTTAGTTCAGCTGTTTGCGTATCAGAATGAAGAGTTTATGGTTACCTCAGCTGAGAGCGATATTCAGGATATTGTAGGTATGCTTCGTGACGCTAATGATGAGAAGATACGCGTGGCTAAAAATGTACTCAAGGAATTATTATAAAAAATAATTATGAAGCAAGCTTATCAGAGGGAATGAGGTTGATTAAAAACAAAGCGCAAGCCATTGGTTTGTGCTTTTTGCCGTAGCTTAAGAGTAGTTCTTATTTTATGATTAATGGTGCTGAGTTTCAGCGGTTAAAGAAGTAGGAGGTAAGGATAATTTATGACTGAATTACTAGCTCCAGCAGGCAATATGGAGGCTTTAAAAGCTGCAATATCTAATGGTTGTGATGCAATATACTTAGGAATGCAAAAATTTGGTGCACGCGCATACTCATCTAATTTTGATTTAGAAACGTTAAAAGAGGCTGTTACGTATGCGCACCTGAGGAACGTTAAAATCTATGTTGCCATGAATACCATCGTTTTTGAAAACGAAGTTGAAGAGATGAAAGAGCAGATACAGGAATTAAATGAAATCGGTGTGGATGGAATTATTGTCCAGGACCTGATTGCTTTCGATTATATCGTTAAAAACTTTGTTGATATGGAAGCACATTGTTCAACTCAAATGGGAATAGACGATGTAGACGGAACTTTATTATTTAAAGAACTTGGTGCGAAAAGAGTTGTTCTGTCCCGTGAGGTCAAGATTGAAAAAGTAAAAGAGATCAAAAGAATAGCTGAAATCCCTTTAGAAATTTTCGTTCACGGTGCTTTATGTGTATCTTATTCGGGGAATTGTCTAATGTCAGGATTGCTCGGCAATCGATGCGCAAATCGCGGAAGATGTGTGGGTTCATGCCGTAAGGAGTATGAACTAATCGATAAGACAACAGATACATCTTTAGGGAAAAGCTATATTCTATCGACTAAGGACTTGAACACCATCGATTATATCGATGATTTAAAAGAAATCGATTCTTTAAAAATAGAAGGCCGAATGAAGGCGCCTACGTATGTTGCTAATGTTGTATCCAAATATCGCAAGGCCTTAGATCATAAAATAACCGAAGAAGACAAAGAAAATCTGAAAAAAACATTCAATAGAACATTTACTAAAGGGTATTTGTTTCACGAAGACAGGAGAAATATTACAAACATCTTAAAACCTAATAACTTTGGTTATGAAATTGGAACAATCAGCGGGATTGTTAAAGACATGTATGAAATAACACTTACACGTCCTTTAAATCAGAACGATACCATTCGAATCAGTCACAACAATGAAGATATTAATCTAACGGTTGCCAAACTGTACGATAAAGAGGGCGAATTAATCAACAAAGCAGAGGATGTCTGCTATATCAGAATCAAAGAAAAGATGTCTAAGGGAGATGTAGTCTATAAAACGAAGGATTATTTCTATAACAAAGAATTAGAAGCATCACTGGAAAAAGAATTTAAGCGGTTTAACCTCGATATTAGAGTATATGCATGTCCAGATTCAAAGCTTGTCATAGATGCGGAAGGCTTAGGCTTTAATTATTCCTATGAAAGCGAGGAAATACTGGGCGAAGCCATTAATAATCCAACAACAAAAGACCAGGTAATCAAGCAATTCTCAAGATTAAATGATACGATATTCGAACTTAATCATGTCGAGTATGAGGAATGCAATGCATTTATTCCAGCTAAACTGTTAAATGCAGCAAGAAGAGATATTGTACTGGGCTTGTATGACTTAAAGCTTAACAGCCAGCAGAAAAGAACCAAGGCTGTGGAAGCAAAAGAAAAAATAAGCTTTGCCCCTGTAAAGCCATACCTTACGGCCTCTGTAACGACTAAGGAACAGTACGATGCTTGCGTGAGCTGTGGAATTAAGGAAATCTATTACGAAAATGTGGTTAGAAGAAATCAGAATGATTATAAGGAACAAGAAGGACAGCTACTAATTGGAGGATATGGGGGGATTAATCACTATAGAGAAACAAACCCGTTTGTTACGGACTATTCTCTAAATGTTATTAATGCCACTAGCTGCTATGAATTATATAAATTAGGTGCAAAACGAGTCACTTTATCTTATGAATTGAATAAGAGCCAAATTGAAGATTTAATGAATGCCTATGTTAAAGAAAATGACGGCTATCCTGCACTGGAAATGGTTGTATATGGCAGGGCTCCTTTGATGTTTACGAAATATTGTCCGATGAAAAAAATGAATCAATGCAGAATTTGCAAAACGAAGAGCTATGAGTTAAAAGATGAGCACGGAACGTTCCCTATCATTTCCCATGATGATTGTACAACGACTCTCCTTAACGGGAAGACGCTTAATCTGTTGGATGAGCTGCCAAACATCAAAGGAATCGAGGCGCTCAGATTAAACTTCACAGTTGAATCCAAAGAGCAGGTTGTGAAAGTCATTAATATGGCCTCAGGCAAATTAAATGACTCAATAGATAATGCTGTCTTTGATCAGGAAACAGACACAAGAGGGCATTATAATAAAGAGATTGTGTAGTCGTGGAATTCATTAAATGTTCTAAAATCAATCCTAAGGATGACCTTCAGATGAAAATATTATTAGTTGAAGATGATAAGACGATCGCGTCGGGACTGGAATATTCGCTGCAGCAAGAGGGTTATTGGACCGTTCTCTGCCATGATGCCGCTTCAGCCCGAAAGGTGCTCGCCGAAGACATCGATCAGTTCACTTTGTGCCTGTTCGATTTACAGCTTCCAGACGGAACTGGCTATGAATTATGCAAGATGGTGAAGGAACGACGGGATATCCCGGTCATTTTCTTAACAGTGATTGATGATGAGGTCAATGTCGTGATGGGACTCGATATGGGAGCCGATGATTACATTACCAAACCTTTTCGGGTTCGCGAGCTTCTCTCCCGGATCAAGTCCGTCTTGCGGAGATACCAGAAGCTGTCCCATGCCGGAGCGGTCATTGACATTGACAATGTGCGCATCCATACGCTGGAAGGCAAAGTATATAAAAACGGTGCCGAAATTTCGCTAACCGCCTTGGAATACCGCTTATTGCTGATCTTTGGCAACCACGTTGGACAGGTCCTCACCAGGAATCAGCTCTTGGAGCAAATCTGGGATGTGGCCGGCGACTTCGTGAATGACAACACGTTAACGGTCTATATCAAAAGGCTAAGGGAAAAGCTGGAGGATAATCCAGAGCAGCCGGCTCTGATCAAAACGGTACGCGGTTTAGGCTATAAGGTTGGTGATTAGATGCTGCGCAATCGGGAAAATCAAATATTATTACTCGTCATGGGCTCGATCAGCTTATCGGCGATCGTCATTGCTGCTTTCATTTCGTCTGTCGCCGCAGCCCTGGTTTTTATTGTATCCGTGCTGCTTACCGGCACAGCTGTATTATTCACGAAACGGAGATATTACGAGCTAGAGAAGCTGTCCGTCTATTTGCGGGAGATTAGCAGCGGCCAGGCCTCCCTTGACCCTCGCGATAATCAAGAAGGTGAGCTTAGCATCTTAAAGAATGATATTTACAAGGTGACACGCATGCTCTCCGAACATCGTTCGCTATTGCAGCGGGATAAGCTTCAACTGACCGATGCCATCTCCGATATTTCACATCAGCTCAAAACACCGATCACCTCTATGACAGTCATGGCAGATCTGTTAAGCGCCCCTGATCTGCCTCCACTCAAAAGAACGGAGTTCACCCATCATATTCGCATTCAGCTTGAACGGATCGATTGGCTTGTTTCATCCTTATTAAAGCTAGCGAAAATGGAAGCGGGAACTATCCCGTTCAAAAAAGATCGAATACACATGGAAACCCTAATCCAAAAGGCACTGGAGCCGGTTATGATTCCGATGGATATTAAGGGACAGACCGTTTCCATCACAGGGGATGACAACGTCTCTTTTGCCGGCGATTTCCGTTGGACTGCTGAAGCGGTTATCAATATTTTGAAAAATGGAGTGGAGCATACACCTGAGGGCGGTGCAATTACCATCACATTTTCCGACAACGTGCTATTTACGGAAATCGTTATTGCTGACAACGGAGAGGGCATTCCGAAAGAGGATTTGCCTTATATTTTCAAACGTTTTTATAAAGGAAAAAATGCTAATGAAGGAAGCATCGGTATAGGGCTTGCGATGGCTCACAGCATCATTGCAAGCCAGAACGGCGTGATTGATGTAACGAGCGACAGCGGGAGGGGTACAGAGTTTCGGATCAAATTTTATAAGCATGTGATTTAACAGCACTCCGTAAGTGACTGAACTGTCACCTCCAACGTCACTGTAAAGTCATTTTGGACAGATAAAATGATATTCATCAGATAAACGATGGAGGTACAACCATGCAAGTGAAGCAGCAGCGCAAGATTACTTTTTTTATCACGATAGGCTACGCCCTGATTATTCTTTATTTTATGTTTTTTGCTTTCGGCAGAGCGGATACTGTAGATCAAACCAGTCAGTACACCTTTATTTTTTTGCCGGACGATTTTTTTAGGGTTCCGGGTCTTTCCGATCTTCTACATCCGACACTGATGGACTTGGTGGGTATTGGAAACATTGCAGCCTTCATACCTTTTGGCATACTGCTTCCGTTGTTATACCGCACCAGCTTTGTTCGCTTCATGACAGGGTTTATCCTGTCCATTCTTGTGGTGGAGACCATCCAGGCGCTAACCTTCCTCGGCAGCTTTGACACGAACGACGTCATAAAGAACTCATTGGGCGCTGCTATTGGATTCGGGGCGTACCAGATTGGCTTCCGTACAAAAAACTACCGGAGAAATATCACTGCTACGGGATTTGCCGGTGTTGTCTTAATGCTCGGCGTGTGGGGGGTCTTAGGAGTAGTTGATCAAGTGTTCACCAAAGAGTTGGCCCCTTTTGTAGCGATAAACGAATGGGAAGATAGTACCGGAAATCGATTAACGGGAACCAAACAGGACAGTCTTAAGATTGGCGGTCAAGACGTGACACCCCAATATAATGTGTATGGCATCGAAGGTAAAAAGAAGGAAACATATACGTATTCGCTAGGCAATAAGGGAGAGCTGTATCTTAGCTTGAATTATGGAATTCCTGATCATAAGGATTTTCAGGGCAGCATTAAGGTTACCGTTGACGGGCATGAGCTCCTGTCTGTATCTGCAGAAGATCAGCTCCATGAGCCGGATAATAGGATCCTTTATCTCACCGGGGCTAATGAGCTTAAGATAACCATTGAGGGGAATGAAACCCTTTGGGATGTTGGATATAGAGAGATGGTATATACCTGGAATTGAGCATCTAGGGAAGGAGGGATGACAATGGAGATTTTAACAATTGAAAATTTGTCCAAAATATACGGCACAGGCGAATCGGCGGTGAAGGCGCTTGATGATGTTTCCTTTTCGGTCCAAAAAGGTGAATTTGTCGCAATTATCGGACCATCCGGATCGGGGAAATCGACACTCCTTCATATGCTGGGCGGTGTGGATCGACCGACTGGCGGGAAAGTGTATGTTCAGGATACGGATATGTATACCTTGGACGAAACGCAGCTGGCCATCTTCAGACGCAGGCAAATCGGGCTGATCTACCAGTTTTTCAATCTGATTCCCGTCCTGACGGTGGAAGAGAATATTACGCTGCCGCTCTTGCTGGATCAACAAAAGGTAGATCAAAAGCAATTGGCTGATCTTGTGAACACGTTGAATTTGCAGCATCGATTAAACCATCTGCCGAATCAGCTATCCGGCGGACAGCAGCAGCGTGTCTCGATTGGCAGGGCGATCATCGGCAATCCTGCAATCATGCTGGCCGACGAACCCACCGGGAATCTGGACAGCAGGAATAGCAGCGAGATCGTCGATTTATTGAAAATGCTGAATAAGACCTATCATCAGACACTGATCGTAATCACGCATGACGAACGGATCGCCCTGCAAGCCGACAGAATCATTTCAATTGAAGATGGGAGGATTGCCAAAGACGAGGTGATAAGGCGATGAATATTGTCAATACATTAACCATCCGGCATCTGAAGCAGAACAAGAGACGAACACTTGTGACTATTCTTGGCGTAATTATTTCGGTATCTATGATGACCGCTGTCATTACGCTTATTTTTTCCTTTGCGGATTTAATGATCAGACAAACGATCACAGATACAGGGGAGTGGCATGTTCAGTATCAAGATATAACCAAGGAACAGCTTGCGGCGATAAAGGGCGATGATGCAACCAAAACGGTTGCAATCACAAGAGACCTTGGGTATGCCCCGTTAGAAGGGGGACAAAATTCCAATAAGCCGTACTTGTTCATTAAGGAATATGATGTGCAAGGGTTCACACAATTTCAGATTGAAATAAGCAAGGGGCGTCTTCCGCACACGGACAAGGAGGTTGTGATCTCCGAGTCTGTTGCAACAAATGGCAAAATGAAGTACGAAATCGGCGACCGTCTAACGCTTCGCGTCGGCGACCGATTCGAACAAGGGGGCGATCATCCCCTGGATCAGACGGAACCGCTGCGCAGGGAAGACGGCACATTGACCGAGACATTACAGCATAGCATAATTAAGGATTATACGGTGGTAGGCTTCATTAAACGTCCGGTGTCGGAAACGGCTTGGGCCCCGGCTTATACGATCATTAGCTATGTCGATGATCATATCATCGGAGGGGACGATCGGGTCGATGCGTCGGTGGTCTTGCAGCAGGTCAATCCGTTCTTGTTCGCACATGCGGAGAAGCTGGCTGAGAAAAACCAAATTGACACTGTCCAATTTAATAACGATTTGCTTCGTTATTATGGCTTGTCCAGCAGCGGAGCCTCATCCAGCATGATGTTCTCATTATCGGCAATCATTATGGGGGCCATTATAATTGGCTCGGTTGGACTCATCTATAACGCTTTTGCGATATCCGTCTCGGAACGTTCCCGCCATTTAGGGATGCTCGCGAGCGTGGGGGCGACGAAAAGGCAGAAGCGAAATTCCGTATTTTTTGAAGGTATCGTCATTGGTTTGATCAGCATTCCCATTGGCATCTTATGCGGTCTTGCCGGAATCGGAATCACCTTTTCGTTCATGAACACAATGATTGAAGGGGCATTATGGACTAGTGAAAAGCTGAGGCTTATCGTCACGCCGTTATTGCTCTTGATTACTTGTCTTGTTTCGATGCTGACGATTTTCGTTTCGGCGTATCTCCCGGCGGTTAAAGCATCCAGGGTATCTCCCATGGACGCGATTCGCCAAACCACTGACGTAAAGCTTACGGCCAAAGCAGTGAAGACGTCGAAGATCATTCGTAAGCTCTTCGGAATCGAAGCAGAAATCGGGCTGAAAAACTTAAAAAGGAACAAACGAAGATATCATGTTATTCTTTTTTCGCTTGTCATCAGCATCGTTTTGTTTTTGACGATATCGTTTTTCACGACTGGCCTGACACAATCTCTGGCATTGTCGCTGGAAGGCATCAATTACGATATTGAAGTGTCGTCCAGTAATGGCGAAAGACTAGATGACCGGTTGATGCAATCACTTGTATCTCTGAATGGCGTCACGGAATATAGCGTCAGTCATGAGTTAGTCAGGAACGCTTGGGTCGATGCAGCAAGCATCGCCGACGAGTTGCAAGAGAAGGTTAAGCAGGATAAAAGTATGCTGCAGGACGGGAAATACCCTTACGAAATTAAGCTCTATGCACTGAATGATTCGAGCCTGCAAGCCTATGCCAGAGCGGCTCACGCAGATTACGAACAGCTTACGGATCTGGATCATCCCGCCGCAATCGTGATGGATACGATTCATTACAAAGATATAGATACGGGTAAATATATTCAGACGAAGTCCATATATGCGAATATCGGTCAACATATCGAGCTAACGAGTTTTTTTAATGAGAGCGGGGAAGAAACGAAGGCAAATAAAGTGATAGTTGCCGCATTGACGGATAAGGCACCGATGGGGATGAGCCCGGTAGGCGTAGGCGGGTTAAATATGATCGTGTCGGAACGCGTCATGAATCGGCTAGCAGACGGCGAGGAGCTGGCTAACGCTTCGATGTACCTCCATTTGAAAAGCACGGAACCGGTGAAAACGCAGCAGGAAATTGAAGCGATGAATGAGACCAATCTGAATGTCTACAATGTATATCAATCCAGAATAAGAGAAGAACAACAGATTCTGCTGATGAACGTCTTTTCTTACGGTTTTATCGTATTAATCTCTGCGATTTCCGTTGCGAACATCTTTAATACAATCTCAACAGGGCTGGCTCTTCGCAAACGGGAATTTGCGATGCTGAAATCCGTAGGCGCGACGCCAAAGGGGTTTGCAAAAATGCTGAACTATGAGAGTGTTTTTTATGGGGTCAAGTCGCTCTTGTATGGGCTTCCTGTCAGTTTCGCCGTGATGTTTCTGATCTATAAAGCATTTGCGAACAAATTCAGCTATGGGTTCACCCTGCCCTGGATGAGCATTCTGTCTGTCATTGTGTGTGTATTTGTCATTGTCAGCTCTGCGGTTGTTTATTCCGGAGCTAAAGTAAAAAAGGAGAATATTATTGATGCATTAAAGCAAGAGAATATATGATTCACTTACTTCACCCAGAGGAGGAGACGTTACTTAGGCGTCACACACAATCATGCGAGTTGACCGATTGCTCTCCATGCTGCTGATCATCTCCGGTAAAGGTACGGTAACGGGCAAGGAGCTTGCCGAGCATTTCGAGGTATCCTTGCGGACCATCTACCGGGATATCGAAAAAATAAGCGAAGCCGGCATACCAATTGCCTCCTCCAGCGGCAAGGGCGGAGGATACTATATTATGGACAGCTATAATATAAGCGGCCTCTTTTTAAACCGGGATGAAGCTCATACGTTTGTAGCTGTAATGAAGAATTTACACGGCTTGTTTGGCAGGAACGAAGCTTTTAATGACATCATGCTAAAGGTTGAGCATACCTATAAGCGGGAGTCCGATAAGCACAAACTGACTCTGGATATGTCCCATTTCAGCATGGAGCAGGAAATTAAAGAATACATTGGGATCATAAGCAAGGCCATCACGGATAACAGGCTGCTGGTGTTCGACTATATCAACAGGGATATGGAATATCTGGAGCGAACGGTAGAGCCAAGCTGGATTGACTTTCGCCACGGCCATTGGTATGTGATAGGCTTTTGCCGGGTCAGAGAGGACTACCGCAGATTCAAGCTCGTGCGGATTAAGCAACTGAGACAGGGGCCGCCTTTTGTAAAAAGAGAGCTGCCCGATGACCGAATCGCCGAGGTTATTAAGCAAAGCTATTCGCAGCGGGACATACAGGTTGTGCTCAGATTCACTTCGCGAATTGGCGCGCAGCTTACCGAGTATTTTGAGAAAGAGAAGATTAGCCGGGGTGAAGATGGCTTTTACCTGGTTTCAGATACTTTTCCTTATGAGGAGGGTCTGCTGAAATTCATTCTAAGCTTCGGCAAGGAGTGCGAGCTGCTGGAGCCTCGTGAATTACGGGCGGAGCTGCAGCAATATATGCAGAATATGCTTCTATCCTACAATGACTGACGCCCTGGTGTCAGTCATTGTGTTCTATAGTGGGGATATCGGCGGATAGAATACATAACGCCCGCTATAACTAGGCTAGGAGTGAACCGACGAAATGCACGAGGACACACGAACAGAACTGATACGGAAGCTGCAAAGATTGGAGGAGGAACGCTATATCCTGCGTGAGGGAGAAAGATTACAAGACTTTACCTGTCTGATGCTGCGGCATATTGGCGATCCGGAATCGGAGCTCCGTGAGCATATCTATTCCACTTTTCACATATGGCTGAAGCGCGATAATAAGTTCTCAAGTGCGGAAATGCAGCATCTTTTGGCTGTCCTGATGGATGACCGGCATTTGTTCTATCGGATTGGAAGCGAGGATGACCATAGTGTACTCACCAGGGCGTTTGCGGTTCTGCCTATCGTTCTTATTGTACAGCGGCACAGGAATAATTCATTCTTGACTCCAAATGAGTTCCAGCATCTACATCATTCGCTGCTTCGCTACTACCAGGAGGAGAAGGACCTGCGCGGTTATCTGGCAGTCGAAGGCTGGGCTCATGCCGCGGCTCACGGGGCAGATGCCCTCGAGGAGCTGATCCGCTGTCCGGAAAGCGATAATGCAGTGCAGCGCGAGGTGCTGGAGGCGATTACAGGGATGCTGCATAACGGTGTCCGGATATTTGACGAGGAGGAAGACGAGCGCATGGCCAGCATTGTGGATACGATGATTAGCGAAGCACTGCTTCCGCAGCAGGAGATTGCCGACTGGATTCATAGCTTGTCGCTGTGTACGGAATGGCCGGATACGCGCGCACAGAGAGTCGCCAGAGTAAACGGGAAAAATTTTGTGCGCAGCCTATATTTTAGAACGAGGGCCCACAATGACGGGAATAATCTTATTCTTAACGGCGCCATGCTGACGGCTGAAGCTAAATTGAACCACTTTACAGAGGCTAATTAATACATATGGAGGTAATTAAGTTTGAGTACTCACTACTATTTCAGTTGGTTTAATCATTTTTTTCCAGAGAAGCTGGTCCATTGTTTGCAGGAGGATATACAAGACAGACAATCGCTTGTTATGATTAGCGCTGACCCGTCTGGTTACACAGATGAGCCAATTAACTTTGATGAACTCTCTGAATGGACATGGCTGAATCAGGCTAACATTACTTTTGATGAATATCATTTCATTGATTACCGTATGCAGAAGGAGGATGCCCAGAGGTTCATTCAGAACGCTTCTGTCATTTTTTTATGCGGCGGGTATCCTATTTTGCAGAGCGATTTTTTGGCGGATTATGAATTATCGGATGTTATTAAGAACAGCGATGCCGTTATACTGGGTGCCAGCGCCGGTGCGCTAAACATGTCTGCAAAGTGGTTAAGCTTGAATGACACTGGTCATGAAGTTGAAACGAGTACGATTTATGAGGGGATTGGCTTTGATCATTTTGCCTATGAATCTCATTCTAAGCGTGGCTACGCCATGTTTGTTCAAGGCTACCTGTTCCCCTTGTCTGAAGAGATCGATGTCTATGCGGCAGAACAGGAGAGCGCTATACGTGTAAAGGACGGCAAAATCGAAACAATGGGTCCTTTATATTTAATTTCCCGCTCCAAGATTCAGAAATTGGTTGAGACGCTCTAATTAGGGAGAAGGGCTACCGAAATGAAACGCTCAAATAATAATTAGTCACCTCTCAATATGGACCTGTATCCAGAGTATCCCGGTAAGCGGCGAAGAGATAAACTCTCTTTCGCCGCTATTTTTTTTAGATGAACATCATTTTCGCTGTATTTCTACCTTCCATTATTTAAGATAAAGTTAAAGTTTTCTTTAAGTTTCAGATGAGGGTTAAGTTGCTATGCTAACATAAATGAAGATAACAATTGGATGCACAAGAGGCTGGACACTGTAATAGGGTGTCAGTCGTTTTTTTTCATGTAATTCATTTATTAGGGGGAATAGTCTTTGTACAAACGGATTATTAGTTTAATGTTTGCAGTGTTATTGTTGGTCTCCCTAGTATCGCCAGGTTTGACATCGGCGCAAACGAGCAATCCTAGTGAGTCTAGAACAGAATCGTTGGAATTACCTCCATCCAATGAGCTATCAAGTGGCTGGAGTAATATCGCGCAAAATATCAATCCGGTTGCCGACGCACCGAATTTGACGAATGGGAATACAGCAAGTTCTTTCAATGATGTGAAGCAAGGCAATTGGTTCTTCGAAGCAGCAAATTATGTGTATCAGAATGGCCTATTCCAAGGTACAGGGGAGCACACTTTCTCACCACAAGGCACAATGACACGTGCAATGTTCGTTACTGTTCTTGGACGTGTAGCAGGAATTGATTCTTCCCAATACACCTCAGCCTCTTCATTCACGGATGTGTCCGCGGGTTCTTATTATGCACCGTACGTAGAATGGGCAAATAAGAACGGTATTGTAACAGGGGTAGGCAATCGTAAGTTTGCACCAAACAGTACGGTGACTAAAGAGCAAATGGCTACTATTATGGTTAGATATTTCGAGGAATTTAACATCGGCTATCAAACAGGAAATACTATTAATACAGAGCCAAACGATATTGGTAATGTTTCAAGCTGGGCAAAGGATGCTGTATTAGCATTATGGAGAGCTGGTCTAATCAATGGCGACCCAAGCGGTAATTTCAATCCAGCCTTCAATGCAACTCGTGCTGAAGCGGCTTCGTTTGTCATGCGCAGTAATGAGGTGATTAAGAAAAACACTTCACCGGCATCAACAGCGATCCCAACATCCACATCGACACCAACACCGACATCAACACCGACATTAACATCAACATCTGCATCTACATCAACATCTACACCGGTATCTACACCAACTCCATCTCCAACATCAACTAGCGGAACCTTCACCATTACATTTAATACAAATGGCGGAACCGCTATAGCGAATAGGTACGTTGTTGCAGGTCAATCACTAGGCGAATTACCAACTACGCAAAAAGAAAATTACACGTTCCTAGGCTGGTATACGGATAGTGAGTTTACTACGGAGGTTTCTTTAGATGCAATCGTAACCAGTGACATGACACTATATGCCAAATTCGAAAGATTATCGGATCAGGCACTCGAAGTTCAAAGTATACCTGTGATTAGTAAGCTGGATCAGCCAAGCACATTTTCAATTAAAGTCGTTGATAGCTCTGGAGAATTAACAGAATCTATGATTAAGAATGCGATTAAGTTTAGCGCATCTACGCATCTTGATTTTGTGAAGTATTCAGGTATTTCCATAACTAAGGTGGATAATGAATACATTATTACTGCCAATAACAAGAATAAGCAATTTCCTGAGGGAGGTACATTCAAGCTCGTATTGACTGAAGATGCTTTGGTATTCAAAGAAGGCGATACGGAATATGATTCATCCACAAGGGAAGTTGATTTTACGACAGCTAAGGCTGAAGTCAACAATCTTAAATTCAATCCGGACCTGAAATTTATAAGTGCATCTGAAGTGTCTTTGATGAGTCAAGACGGTCAGCAGGCTAAGTTTATTGCGAACCCGTTATATACGTATGATATCAATAAGGGAACTACGGAAACAACCGTAAACGACTATCAGGATGGCTACTTCATTCATGATGGCGGTGGGATCGAAGTAGGAGATACCGTTGCCATTTATGACGGTGCTAATCCAAGTGAGCATCATGGAAGCGCGCCGTTAGAGGATGAAGGAAACATTTCTTACGTCCAAATTTTTTCAATCAAAAATGGCAATGAGTATCATTACGGCGCGCCAGATGTAGCGGATATTATTTTTGTACCAGATGTTTTACCCGTAAATGCTGCTGAGGATACGGATGGTGATCCGAACAATAATTCAATCACGGTATCTGAATCAACGATGGATTTCTCGGATGCAAAGTATGCGGGCTTTAATTTCAAAGAAGATCTTACCGTCGAGCCAGGAGATTTCATCGCATTCTATACAGGGGAATTGAGTGAGGCCTCTCAGCTTCTCAACTATGCACAGATCAGAGCAGTTAATCTTGCTAATAATACGTATACGATTACTTATGAGGCTATTAGCGAAGAAGCAATGCGTAGCTCATTCGATTATTATAAAAAAGATCAAAAAGTAGAGAATGAAAAGCTGCTTAGTGATGATAGCATTGCCCAACTGGAAGCAGAGATGACTAGTGAAGCAATGGATAGCGGATTTGCACAGCGCGCTTCAGGCTATCTTGCATCGATGGCACTGCAAACAGACAGCTTTAAGGAGCTTAATGTAGATAACCAGTTCAGTGATAGCGATATTCAGTATCTCAGTGAAAATGCAGCTGCAGGGACTAGCTTGATGAAGATAGCCGGCGCAAAGGTGGAAGTATCTGTTGAACAAGTAAAGGTAGATATTTCACCGAACCTAAACCACTTCGAAGGAAAAACAGGTATCCGCGCCGCTTTACAAATTGAAGCAGAGGTAACCATCGAGGTTAGTGCAAATCACGAAATTAAAATTAAATTAACAGGGACATTTGAGCAAGAATTTTCAGTTAACCTTAGCGCCGGTGGGAATATTTACTGGGAAGAATTCTGGTTTTTCTCAATACCCGTCGATTATTCAGTATATGCCAATCTTGATGTATATACGTATACGGCCGTAAGATTCGATGCCAATCTCGGACTATTCGAGAAAGAGGAAGATATTGATTGGAAGAGTGATGATGTTATTAACGTCGCAAGACAAATTAAGAAGGTTATGGAAGAGTCTGAAAAGTACACAGATACGGAAATTGATGAGATCTCGGACAGCTTACCGGATCTATATGCAGATTTCCTGGACAATGAAGATATTGATTGGGTTGATATCGTTACACAAGAAATATTTAGGACCCAAGTGCGAGTCGTTAATGGTATTTTTGAGATTGTATTTAAGGCAGAGTTCGTAGTTAGTGCAAAGGTTAATATCTCGGTTGGAATTATATATACGTATGAAAATGGTCAACGCTATGGTTTTAATATGCGCATCATTGCAGCTGAGGTTAGTAACTCTCAAACTACGCTTGTACCTGAAAAGTATAACTTTACCTTCTATGCGATGGGTGAATTAGGGTTAAGAGCCGGGATTCGTCTTACGGTAGAGGTTGGTGCCTTATCCACGGAGCTTAATAGTATAGGGGTGCAAGCAGAGCTAGGAGGGTATATAAAATTATGGGGCTTCTTCTATTATCATTATGAGAGGACTGAAGGGAAACCTGCGATTTCTAGTATGAAAGGGGCTTATCATGCAGAGATCGGGCTATATTTAGAAATAAAAATTATTGCGCAGGCGTTTAAGGGAACCTTCTCGGTCGTACCTTACTCGACGACCTATGAGAAGCCTCTATTTGAAATGGGTACACGTAACGCGATCCTGGATTTCTCTTACGAACAGGATGATGTTGAGCCGATAGAGATGCATGGTGAGTTTGGAAAGATATCTTATCAATTACCACTTGAATACTTTATGATGGATAAGATGGATTTACACGATGGTGAACTGACTTCTTCTCCACAAGATGTTTCTTACTTTAGAATCAGTTTCTCGAATAGGGACAACTTCAGGTATGATCCTCGCAACCGTACTATCACACCTGATCGTGATGATGAAACTGGATATGATACAGAATTATATATCACTTATGACGGGCCAAGCGCATCATTAGGTTCTGATCCTCTGACTCGTACCTATACAGTCTCATATGATAATCTTAAAGACAGCTATACGATGACATTAAAGGAACTTGATGAAAAATTACCGCTTTCTGATATGAGAATTATGCGGCAAATTAGTGGTAAATATTTGTCGGCGATTCCTCAGATCCCGGATCCTACCAAGCTAGGGTATACATTCATAGGCTGGTATAATGAGAGCCTGGGAACGATAGGATGGAAGGTTCCGCTTCCAACTGTAATGGATGCCAAAGATCTTAATTTCTATGCTGCATTTCAACCTGCTACGGATACGCCGTATCTGGTAGAAACCTATACTGAAAATTTATATGATGATGGCTACACATTAGTTGATACAGAAAAATTAAGAGGAACAACGAATGCTGTACCTTCAGTAGGTCCGAAAGACATCCCAGGATTCATTACGCCTCAAAAGACTCAAGTGGTTATTAAGGCAGACGGATCAACTGTAATCAAGTACTCATATAAACGCGAAATGATCGAGCTAACCTTCCAGCTTGACTATTCGAAGGCAACAGATGATGTACCCATTGCCGCAACGCAATATATTGAATATATGAAGTATGGGGCCAGTCTGGATGTTCCGAGCTATGTGACGAATATTAAAGGTCTTACTTTCCTTGGCTGGGAATCAATGGATAATCTTGTTCCGGCTACACCGAAAACCTACACGGCCTATTTCGATTTGAAGAAGGATATGAGGGTACTTGTAGAATATTATTCAAGAGACAGCTACGAAGGAGAATTCTCGAAAGTGGGCAGTGAAATTTATCTGGCAACTGCCTACAAAGTGTTCAATGCACGTACCCAAGCGGCAGGCTATTATAACAGTCCCAATGAGTACGAGTTAGCAGATGATTGGGGTCTTCCAACAGATTATACAATTGTAGTAGATCCGGAACGTCCTAAAAATGAGCTTGTAGTGAGGCAATATCTACAGCGTAAATATGAGCTAACGTTTGATTCGAATGAAGGAACTTTTGCTGATGGTGTTTCTGGAAAAAGCTATTTAAGTGCAGGAATGCCTTATCAAATACCATCTGACCCAACGCGTGAAGGTTATACTTTTGCAGGCTGGTCACCAGCAATTCCGTCAGAGAATCGTGAAATGCCAGCGGAAAATCTGACCTACACTGCACAGTGGACGGAGGCTGCAGAACGTCAAAAGTATACGGTGGAGCATTATCAAAGAGGTACGGGTATTGATGCTCCATTTGAATTAGTGGATACAGAAGAGCTAGAAGGAATAGTAGGGGACACGGTAACTGCAACCCATAAAACCTACTCTGGATTCTATACTCTAGAAGGAACGGGTACCGATTATGCAACCATAAGCAGTGGAGTGGTTGATGAAGATGGCAGTACGACGCTCCAGCTATATTATGATAGAAATGTGTATAAAGTGAAATTTATCTACATTGATCCATTTACACAAGAAGAAAAGCTAATCAACGAGGAAACCTATCGTTTCGGCGTACAATTCACGATTCCAAGTAAATCTGTCTGGGGATTAGGAGTGACTGGAATTGGATGGAAGGCGTTAGACGGGGCACCGGAAATTGATGAGTATGCTATGAACTTAGTACCGGCACAAAATGTGACTTATGAGCTTATCTTGCCTGACGAAGGAAGCGGAGAAGGTGGAGAGGGTGAAAATCCGGGATTTCCAGGTTTTCCGGGATTTCCGGGAAGTCAATTCCCAGGCCTTACGGGTTTTATAAAGTTCTAATGTAGATGTTATCATTTAGTTGGTTCTTATGAAAAGGTTCATCGCGGCGGACTGCTGCGATGAACCTTTTTTGCTGACTGTTCTATCACATAGATCACTTAATTTGCCGTCTTATTGATAAAATCAATCTCATTTCTGATCCCTTTATGGGCATCATTCCACAGGCCCTTTGTCAGGCGAATGCGCAGCAGGCATGTGTTTGGGTCTTCGTCGTTATTGGCTTCGTTATACCAATCGGCGAATATAGTGCGCAGCTTAGTCATCATCTCGGCGTTATTCTCGTCACATACCCAGCCCAGGTTCTCACCGATACCATCGGCCGTAAAGTTTTCGACGATGATACAAACGGCGACTTCGGGGTTCTGGGCGATCTGCCGCATTTTGCCTGAGGTCGCATAAGTGACGGTGTAGAACGCGCCGTCCTCATAATAGGCGTCCACTATGCGGGCGGCGGGACGGCTTATACCATTGGCCCCGGGTTCCAGCGCGATGGTAGACAGAGTGATCAGGCCGTCCTTGTTACCCACTTGTTCTTCCAGCAGCTTCATGGCTTCGTTGTACTTGCTCATTATACTACCTCCTAAAATGTCATAAGGTATACATTGTTAAGCTTATCATTGTAAAATATTGGTGCATGTGAAGAGTGATACGATAAAATAATAAATCGCCCGTATCTATGTCATCATGAATAATGATAAGGAGATGAGACTATGGCAGAAAACAAATTACTAAGAATGGATAATGTCGGCATTGTTGTAGAGTCTTTGGACGAGGCAATCTCTTTTTTTGAGGAGATTGGCCTGAAGCTCGAAGGGCGAGCCACCGTCGAAGGTGAATGGGCTGGCCGCGTAACCGGACTGGGTTCTCAATACGTAGAGATTGCTATGATGGTTACCCCGGATGGCCACAGCCGAATTGAACTTTCGCGATTCATCAATCCGCCTGCTATATCAGATCACCGGACTGCTCCTGTAAATGCTCTCGGTTATCTACGTGTCATGTTCACCGTTGAAGACATTGACGAAATGGTATCCAGACTCACTAGGTATGGTGCTCAGCTCGTTGGCGAGGTAGTTCAGTACGAGGACTCTTATAAGCTCTGTTACATTCGTGGAACCGAAGGAATTCTGGTCGGTTTGGCGCAACAACTCAGTAATAAATAAAGATAAGAGCGGAGCATAAGCTAACAGCTTTATGTCCCGCTCTTATTTACGTTCACCCGTTTTCATGCGCTTTATCATATTCTATCTCAATCAGCTTAAAAAAGTCGGATGGCTTAATTTTCAGTCCCTGGCAGAGATCAAATATTTTCGTGACGGAAGGCTCGTTTCTGCCAACCTCAATCATGGAAATATAGGATCGGTCGACATTGCATTCATGCGCCAGATCCTCTTGGCTAAGACCTTGTTTGATACGTATAGCTTTAACGGTTTTTCCGATAACCCGTTTAATGATGTTGGACGGTTCACTCAAGGAAAATAACCCCTTTTAAGTCCATTATCAATCTGATATAATAGCCTTGACAGATAAAGTATTCAACAAAAAGTAAAATATATACATATTTACGGCATTCTGTACTCCTCAGTAGTCTCTCCATGATTCACGTTACACAGCCCAAAAACATACCGCACAGATAATGTACCTTCATAAAATGAAAATTATTCTTATAGTCCAAAGGAGGCTCTACCCGTGCGCCCATCCTTTCTAAAATCACTCAACCTTGATGTTATTGTGGAGATGATAGAGATGGCTTGCCGCTTGGAGAAGTGGGACAAGGTCGTTGAGACATCGGAGATATTATACGAATGTGTGCAGTATCTATATCAGGAGCAGCAGTATCGGAAGGCTAAGTCTTCGCCACTGTTGAGAATCGGGCTGGGACATCCCTTGGTCTATTATTACGGATTCAGTTATCTGACCCGAGGGATGGCTTATCTAAAGATGGAGAATTATGAGGAGGCACGGGTGTATATTGATAAGTATGCCGAGATGGGCTGGTTGGAGGATCTTGGTGAGGACGGCTTGGAAGTTGTAGAGGAATTCCGGTTTCTGGCGCAAGCAAACGGATATGCACTTGAACTTATATCTGGGCAGGTAGAAGTTCTGAATTCTTATACTGCCTTTCTGCGGGAGAATCCAGAAGAAGTACTTCCCGGACTGGATGTGATTCTGCAGGCAACGCTGCGGTATGGGTTGGATGTGGACGAGTTGCTGAAGATGTTCGCGGAGCAAACGGCTGAATTCAGTACATATGAGGATGATGAAAATCTAGAACACTGTTATAGCTTCAGTCATCATTTGGCGCTTTACCATAAGCGGGCCGGAAGAATGATGGACGCAATGGAGCAGATAGTGCAGGCTGTGAAACTGGCCTATCGGTCGGGGAACGACAGTCATGCTACAAGAAGTCTGGCGCTCTTCGAATCGTTGCGCGATTGGGCAACGGTGGAGCAGGTCAGCGAGATTCAGGCGCTAATTAAGGGGTGAATGGTGAATACCGTGATGGATAAGGCTATCGCAGGAGGCGCTTGAATTTAATTTGGTACAGTTGTTCGCGTATCAGAATGAGAAGTTTATGGTTACCTCAGCAGAGAGCGATATTCAGGATATCGTAGGTATGCTCCGTGAGGCCAATGACGAGAAGATACGGGAGGCGAAAAATGTATTAAAAGAATTATTATGAAGCAAAGCAAAACGCACAAGCCATTGGCTTGTGCGTTTTGCTAGTGCTTAGACTTCGGCGTTTCCAATCTGCTACGCTCACGCATGGCGTTCATCTGCCTGGCGTGTCTTTCGGCACGGCGGCGTCCTCTTGTTTTGAGTTGGCTAAGCATAATGAGTAGCCCCAAAGTGCCCAACCCATAAGAAACCATATGATTCACTTCATTCCACAGGTTTGCCGCAGTCAGAAGGGATACCGCCCCGATGATTGTTGCAATAATCCGCTGTGTATTTTTATTTTGCGTGTCGATCAATTTTTGCTCGAAGGAGCTCGATAGCTTTACCCGTAAATTTCCGCTATCCATTTTATCTACTGCAGATATGAACTTCTTGGTCGTAGGAAGGATTCCTTTGAGAATGCTCTTGCCTTCATCTACAACGTTAGAGAAGACATTTCCCCGGAGATCCCTACGCACAACCTCTTCGACATAAGGCTTAACGGTCCCAATCAAATCAAGTCCGGGGTCCAGTCCGGTACAAAGTCCATACACCGTGCCTATGGCTTTTCCCAAAAATGTTGTGTTTGCCGGTAACTGAAAAGGCTGAGAATAGAGGAAATCACGTAACTCTTCAGCATTGTCACCTGACGTCACGAAGCTAAGGTCAAACGTATCCCCGTTGATTTGTTCAAATAATAACGTAAGGTTCCTTGCGAATACCTCTAAATCTACATTCCGTCTTAAAAATCTCAAACGGGTAAGGGCATCGATTGCGCCGTGAGCATCTTTTAAATACACCGCCATTAGCAGTGCTACCATTTGCGTCTTCATATCCTCGGCAATTCGCCCGACCATTCCATAATCGATTAAGGCTATGGTGCCGTCAGGCTGGACGAGAACATTGCCCGGGTGCGGGTCTGCGTGAAAGAAACCTTCTAATAGAATCTGCTCTACGAAAATTTCTATCAGCGATGTCGCTAATTGGGTCCGGTCCACACCCCAGGCATCCAGCTGGGCAAAATCGTTGATTTTTACACCCTCCAGAAACTCCATGGTTAGAACTTTCGAAGTGGTATAGGACCAATGAATGCCTGGAACCACGATATCATCCCGATGGATGAACTGCAGCTGGAATTCTTCTGCATTTCGTCCCTCTTGCTCATAATCGAGCTCGTCCATAACAGTATCGTGAAACTCAGCATACACCGCATCCAGGTCCATGAAGTCTGCAATCTTCGTCTGGCGTTTCAATAACGAAATAGCAACCTGTATGGATCTCCAATCAATGGCGATAATGTCCTCGACCCCGGGACGCATCACTTTCACTGCGACTTCTTCACCTGTTCGTAAGGTCGCCCGATGCACCTGTCCTAAGGAAGCTGCTGCGATAGGAGTTGTACTAAACTCAGCAAAAATTTCGCTAATGGATACTCCGAGTTCGCTCTCTACCTTGTGCTTAATCTCAGAATAATCTACGAATTCTACGGAATCCTGCAGCTTGGACAATTCATCAATAACTTCTTTCGGCAAAATATCCACCTGCGCACTAACATGCTGCCCAAGCTTGATAATTAAGCCACCCATGTCCATGGCGGTCTTCGTAAAATACGCTGCCTGCTTTCGATATAAGGCTTTTGTTTTCGCCTCTAAGCGCCGTCCCGGAATAAAATACTTTTGCTTGCCCAGCCACCAGAAATCCCAGGCGAACTTAAAAATCATCCGCATGGTTCTTCTGAACCGGAGATCCTTCATTAATTTAAAGAATTCGCTCATTCTTTTTCATCTACCTCAGGTCCTTTTTCAGCGGTCACAGGCTCCTGAGCATCATCTTCATCTTCTGAAGTAGTAGTGCTTTTATCAAAGATCGCTTGGGCCATACTTTCGAACTTTTTCGAAGCGCTCATGAAGAAATCGGCAAATTTGTTGAACATTTCGGCTTTGACCAGAATGACAGCGCCCTTACGCTTATTTCCGAAAACGATGAATTTCTCACCTGGCTTGATATCAAGCTCTTCCCTTGCTTCTCTAGGAATAACAACTTGTCCCCGCTCGCCCATTGAGGTTGTTCCCAGCACTTTGCCATGCCCGAATCCGTGACTATTTTCTTTTTTTTGCTGCATTCTAATCTCTCCTTAGATGATAAATCTGCACCAGTATGATGTTTCATACTAATCATATCATCAATGAGTGGTGTTTGCTAAAGTCTACAATCCGCTATTTGTCTAAAATTTGTCTAAAAATACTGTTCTAGCTCGGCGATAAACAAGCATTCTTCCGCGTTACTGTGAATACCCTTATGAATGGTGCGAAAATCCGTAATCATTAAGGTAGGAGAAAGGGGCTCAAATGATGGAAGGCTCAGGAATTAGTGAGGGAAAGAAAAGGATTACGGCGAAAATAAGAGGGTACTTGATGGTGGTAGCTATCATCGTTTCGTTAATGACGTTAGGGACTCCTGTAATTGCCGGAGGCGATCAAGGGGGGACTCCCACGCAACTAGTCGTGACTTATGAGACGAACGGAGGCTCCACGATTGCCCCGCAACTTGTATCGGCGTCCGGAGGTAAATTGGTGTTTCAGTATACTCCGGTGAAGGAGTGCTTCAGCTTCGCAGGCTGGTACTACGACAGTGCGCTGACGCAAGCCTATAATGGGTCAGATCTAATCACCAGAAATCTAACGCTGTATGCAAAATGGGCGGCTACGGGAGCAAATATGCTGTGCGGCGCTACTACATTGACTCCGAATTTGGCATTGAACAGACCCGCGACGGTTGACAGTACGTGCAACGCCTCGCAGACTGCGGCCAAAGCCGTGGAAGGCAGCGTCATCAATGATAGCAAATGGTGCTCCAAGTCCGGCAACCGCTGGCTGCAGATCGATCTTGGCTCCGTGAAGCAAGTGAACCAATTCGTCATCAAGCATGCAGCAGAAGGCGGGGAGACCCCTTCCTATAACACGAAAGCTTACAATATTCAGGTCAGCACCGATGGTACGAACTGGAGTACAGTAGTCAAAGTGACCAATAATATGAAAAGCGTAACGGTAGATAATATCGCTTCAGTATCAGCAAGATATATCAAGTTGAACGTTACAACGCCTACGCAAACCACTAACCCTGCGGCAAGAATCTATGAGTTTGAGGTATACGGACCTCCAAATTTAGCATTAAATAAACCAGCGACGGTTGACAGTACATGCAACGCCTCGCAGACTGCGGACAAAGCAGTGGAAGGCAGCGTCATCAATGACAGCAAATGGTGCTCCAAGTCCGGCAGCCGCTGGCTGCAGATCGATCTCGGCTCCGTGAAGCAAGTCAATCAATTTGTCATCAAGCATGCATCGGAAGGGGGAGAGACCGCCTCTTATAATACGAAGGCCTACAATATTCAGGTCAGCACCGATGGTACGAACTGGAGCACGGTGGTCAACGTAACCAATAATACGCTTGGTATTACGGTAAACAATATAACAGTAGTATCGGCCCGGTATATTAAGCTGAACGTAACGGCGCCTACACAAACCACGAACCCTGCGGCCAGAATCTTTGAGTTTGAGGTATACGGACCAGGTTCTATTTGACTGTAGGAGGCGGAAAAATATTGTCAATTGCCCTGGACCTATTGTAAAATCAAGAAGTTGTCGAATTATGGTTTAAAATACCATCATTGGGACTCGGTAGAGCGACGACGCTTCTGATTTTTTAGAGAGAGAAGGGGGAAGAAACAATGTTATTCCAAGCAACACGCCGTAAACTCAGTCTGGTGATTGTGTTTGCCCTGTTACTAAGCACCCTTACGCCACATATGGTGTTTGGGCAGGCCGCTCCGTTCAAAGACATTGCAGGCTCTTATGCGCAAAAGGAAATTCAATCATTAACTGAAGCAGGAATCATCTCCGGGTATGAAGATAACTCTTTTAAACCAACAAAGGCGATGTCGCGCGCCGAACTGGCGAAGATCATAGTCCTATCTTTGGGTCTAGAAGTAAACGGCAATCAAGCCGCACCGTTTAAAGATGTTGCCGCGAACAGCTGGTATCGCGGTTATGTAGGGGCATTGGTAAAGGCGGGCATTACGGAGGGGACATCGGCGACCACCTTCAGTCCGAATTCTAATGTTACCCGTGAAGAGCTGGTCGTATTTTTCATCCGGGCTTTCGAATTGGATGAAACGGCGAAGAAGCTTCCGGTGGATAACAAGCTGTCAGATATCGCAGAAGTATCCGAATGGGCAAAAGCACAAGTATCCCTTGCCTTCAAAAATGGATTCATCAATGGTGTCCAAGGCAGTGACGGCACGCTGAAATTCAAACCGAAAGAGCGTGCGGAGCGCCAGGCTCTGGCTCGTCTGGCTTATGAATTCACAACCAATAAGTCAGTATATGTCGACAAATCCAAACAGCTTCTTGCTGAAGAGACGAATAAGGGTAAGAATCCTGAGGTTACCCCTACTGTCACCCCTGTGGTCACCCCGGTACCAACTGACCGTGGAACCTCTGTGTCAGCACCGGCGCCGGGGGCTCCAGGACCGGGAACGCCAGCGTCAGCAACACCAGCACCGGGAACGCCTGAACCGGCAACACCAGCACCGGTGAAACCGACACCAACGCCGACACCTACACCTCCTATACCGGCAACCCCGGCACCGGTATCAGCACCAGCTCTTCAGGTTGTGGTGAAGGGAGAGAATACAGATGCTATTTATGTGGAAGAGCAAACCGAAGTTATATTCCGCTCATCGATTAATGCAGCAGAAACGGTAAGTGCTAGTGTTTATCAAGTAGATGACAGCGGCAAAGTGATTTCACAAATCATCTCGCTGTACGATGACGGTTTGGAAGTCCATGGAGACAGTCTTGCGGCAGACGGGCTCTACAGTGGCAAAGCTGTATTGACTGAAAGCACAGAGGGTTACATAAATCTGCAGGCGTTTGCAGGAGATGTGCCAAGCAGCGCGGTCTTCAAATTATCTGTAATGAAGCATCTTACGGATGAACAGCTTGCACAAACAGAAATCATTGAAAATAATACACAGAGTAAGGTTGATCAACTAGCTGCTTCATATGGTGATTTGCAAAAAGCAAAAGAAGAAACGGTGGCTTGGCTTCAAACGCAAGACGAAGTAGAACATGCCGGGCTTTCGGGTGACGGAGGAAGCATCTGGTATTTGCTGGACAATGGGATTCTAGGGGGAATATCTGCAGCGCCCGAGAATACCAAAGGGCTAAGCAGCACCTTAGAAAAGGCTGCATCGAGTACGGTATTGGCGGCTGAGGCGCTGACGCAAAACGTGGAACAAACCGTGAGTACCATTGGAAGCCAGCGGGTTGCAGTAGTTTCTCCGTTTTTCGGCACACTTCCGTCCTCGACCGTGTATGACGCGGTATATCATAGCTTTGACCAGTCCAGTTACCCTTTCCTGGTGGAAAGAGTAAAGGACACGGCAGCGGGTGTTAACTTCTTTAAAGGGCTGAATCAATATGGCGTTGTGGTCTTGGATACTCATGGAGATACTTACTATGATGAAATAGTGCTCCAAAAGCTCCATAATAAATACGGCATTGATTTCAAATATGCAGGACCGCAGGTCATGTTCCTGACAGGGGAAAAGGCAACGACAGAGAACAAAAAGACATATGAGCTGGACTTGAAAAAGGGAAGACTGGCTATTATATCCGGTTATTATGCTATTACGCCTTCTTTTATTACACGGTACAACGATATGCTTCCTGATACCATTGTATATAATGGCAGCTGCCGCAGTGCTTACAACGATTCAATGGCAGATGCCTTTATCAATAATGGTGCTGCAACTTATTATGGATATACCGATTATGTAAAGCTTGCTTATGATCAAGCTATTGCTCAATCTGTATTCACCGCTTTAATCGATGAGAACATGACCACCGCAAAAGCCTTTGAGGCAGCAGTGGATGCCCATGGAGCAAACGATGGACTGGCAGCATTCGCCATGAAAGGCAGCAGCATTGGCGCTAAGACCGAAGGGGTCATCAACGGAACCTTTGAGAACGGAAGCTGGACCGGCTGGAATGGAAACGGCGATGTCCGGGTAATCTCCAAGCTGGGGCCGCTTAAGCCGACAGAGGGGAACTACATGGCTATTATCAGCACAGGCCTTGGGTTTGAAAACAATGATCAAGGAGGATATGACTACAATTCGGATAGTTATATCGAGCAAAGTTTCATTGTTCCGGCAGGAGCAACAACCCTATCGTTCGATTACAATTTCATTTCTGAGGAACCAAAGGAGTACGTTGGAAGCAAATACAATGACACCTTCAGAGCAACGGTAACTTCCAGTGTATACATCAACACGGCTTCCCTCATTACCTCTCACTTGAATGGCGGGAATACAGTAACCTCTAGTGTCTATGGCAGTGAGTCCGTTATTGTCGGCACTGAGTCCATTAATGAATCCACAGCCTATTGGATTGATGAGAACCAAGTAGCCATTGATTTCTACGGCGGGGATCATACAGCATACATGACGAATTGGAAGCATGTACAATTTGATGTAAGCCAATTTGCGGGCATGGGCTCCATCGTCCTTCGGTTCCACGTTTGGGATCAAGGTGACAGTGTCTACGATACGGCAGTGCTAATCGATAATGTAATATTAAAATAATCAAAAAACGGCTGGATCAGGGAAACCTGACCAGCCGTTTTTTTGGGGATCTCCTAGGTTAGGATGATGACTATTCCTGTAAATCCAGGGCTCTCACAGTAGCTTGTTTTAAGGCATCCATCAAAATCAAATAGGGACGCGGACCGTAGCTGATGCGGGCAACGCCTAACGATGCCAGTTTCTGGAGAGGGGGTGAATCCGGGGAGATCATAACGTTAACAGGTAGTGAAGACTCCTGGCATAATTTCTCGATCAGCATTTCATTACACAAGCCCGGCACGAAGATTCCGTGAGCGCCGGCTTCGGCATAGGCGTGTGCCCTTTGAAGGGCAGCTTCCAGGTGAGTCTCATCATGCTCGCGGGCGGCGGTCTGTAAGAAGATATCGGTACGAGCATTAATAAAAAGAGGAATCGATGCCTCCTCAGCGGCTTCCCGCACAGCTGCGATACGCAAGACTTGCTCCTCTATGGAGTGTAGTCCCGGTTCATGGATCTTCTGATCTTCAAGATTGACGCCTACGGCTCCGCACCCGATGATTCTCAGCACATTGTTCTTGATAATCTCCGGAGAAGGTCCATAACCGCCTTCTATATCAATGGTAATGGGCAGATCTACACTATTGCTAATCCGCTGAAGATTGGATAGAACGAGCTCGAAAGGAAGCTTCTCCCCATCATCGTATCCATGCGCTGCAGCTACAGACCAACTGCCGGTAGCAATAACCTGGCCCCCCGCTCCTTGAATAATTTGTGCGCTTCCGGCATCCCAGGCATTGACGAGGACTAGCGGGCTGCCGCTTCTGTGCAATTCGTGAAGCTTCCGTGCCTGTTCAAGTTGACTTTTCATTGTATTGACCTCCGATTTTCTCATGATTTAGCAGCCATTCTTTGCGTGCGACTCCGCCGCCATACCCGCCGAGTTTGCCGCTGGTGTTAATTACGCGATGACAGGGAATGACGATGGCTATTTGATTGGCTCCATTCGCTTGTGCTACCGCACGATAGGCGGCGGGCTTGCCAAGCGCCAGTGCGATATCTGCGTAAGAACGGGTTTCGCCCGGTGGAATTTTCTTTAGCTGTTCCCACACGCTCTTCTGAAAAGGCGATCCCACCAGATGGAGAGGCGTCTTAAATTCGGTTAACGTTCCCTCAAAAAATTGACTCAGCTCTCTCTCCATCGACTGAATGGGGGGTGTCTGTCCGGGTATAATCGCCGCCTTTAATCTTGTCCTTAACCGTTCAACCTCGCGTTCCAGACCCCGGCGGTCTACGAACTCCAGGAGATACAGCCCACTGTCGTCCGCTACTGCCATCATGGGGCCGAGCGGCGTGTCCAGCCACGATGCTCTAAGAATAAGGCTATCCTCTAACCGAGTAGGCGCTGCGCCCATAATGCGGGAGAAGGCATCCCGGAATCCGCTGCTGGAATCATAGCCGGAGGCTAATTGTGTATCGATAATCTTCCCTCCCGACCGGATGCTCTTCAAAGCGAGTCCCATTCGACGGGACCTGGCGTACTCAACGAAGGTCATACCAAAGCGCTTTTTAAATTGACGGCGGGCAGTGGATTCATCAATGGATAGCTCTTTGAAGTCTTGTCCCTTCCAGCGCTTCTCCGGGTTCTGCTCAACGGCCTCGACAAGCAGCCGGACGATATCAGAGACATGATTGGGATGCGACAAGGGGCGGCAGCGCTGACAGGGGCGGAAGGAAGCCAGCAGTGCCTGCTGCGCGGTCTCGTAGAACTCACAGTTATCGTACTTTGGTTTCCTGGCGGGACAAGTCGGACGGCAAAATACGCCGGTGGAGGTGACGCCGACATAGAAGACACCTTCGTAGTCAGATTTTTTCTCGAGCAGAGCTTGATAATATTCGGCTTTACGTTCCTCATTATGGATCATGATCACACCTACATATTTAAGGATGAGTTTAGTATACCCCTTGCTAACGATGACCGTAGCCGAAAATCAGGCACTTATTTTGTATTCGAATGGGGAAACACTGGCTTGTGCGTTTTGCTGCAGCGCTAGTGTCTCTCTTATTTTATGATTAATGGTAATGATTTGAAATTGGTATTTAAGAAATTCTTAACCATGAAAGGTAGATCCAACTTATGAATGACAACAACATCACCCGCTTAGCCCAAGCGACAATAAGGCTTGCACGCCCTGTGCTGCTTGGCCTAATCATTGCCATGGCGGCCAGCAGCCTTGCAGCCTGCAGCAACTCCTCTGTAAGTGAGACAGCGGGCATGTCTGTGCAGCCAACCCAGGAAACACCAGTGGTGACGCAAGCCTCCGGCAGCATCTATCTGTACGGTGAAGCACATGGCAATGCCAAGACTATGGACAAGGAGTATGAATTATGGTCTGAATACTATCATAACGAGGGTATGAGACATTTGTTCGTCGAGCTGTCCTATTTTACCGCTGAATATTTGAACCTATGGATGCATTCGGACAATGACGAACTTCTGGAGCAGATTTATGAGGATTGGGAGGGAACCGCAGTTCATAGTCCATATACCAAGGCCTTTTACCAAAAAATAAAAAGCGAGTGTCCTGAGACGGTTTTCCACGGCACAGATATCGGGCATCAGTATGATTCGACCGGGAGCCGGTTCTTATCTTATCTTGAGGCTAACGATCTGACAGGATCGGAGAAGTATACTTTAACAAAAGAAGCGATCCAGCAAGGGCGGTTATTTTACAGCAAGGATGATGGCGTATACCGGGAAAACATGATGACTGCAAATTTTATCCGTGAATTTGAAAAGCTGGGCAGTGAGAGCGTCATGGGCATTTACGGCTCAGCACATACCGAGCTTGATGGAATGGACTATAGTACCCAATCCGTCCCTTGTATGGCCAATCAATTACAGAAGCACTATGGCGTTAACCTTCATAACGAAGACCTAAGCAGGATTGCTAAAGATATTGAACCTACCAGAGTAGATTCCATTACCTTGCAGGGCAAGAAGTATGCAGCATCGTATTTTGGAAAGGAGGACTTGAGCGGGTTCAAGGATTATGCCTATCGGGAGTTTTGGCGGTTGGAGGATGCGTATGAAGATATTAAAGACCTGCCACAGGTGGACAATGTTCTTACTTACGAGCAATATCCAATGCTGATTGAAACAGGCCAGGTTTTTGCAATCAGCTACACCAAAACAGACGGATCAGTGAAAAAAGAATACTATTCGTCTAACGGCAAGAATGAGGAAGGCGTGTATTCAACACAGCAATTCACCGCAGACTGAACGGTTAGGAAGCATTTCCATAAACATTGTTTTCATAAAATATTAGATAAATCTTAAAATTTATATTCAATAGTGATACACTAAGATCAGAATTGATCCCAAGCAGGTGTGTGGCCAAATTATGCGTGCCAGAGCAGGAGTGCCTGCATCCTTCCTGCAAATCGTAGGGTAGAAGGACGGTAGAATATGAGCAACCAACAGACCAAAACAGATGTGATTTTAATTGGTGCCGGAATCATGAGTGCAACACTGGGTTCACTGCTTAAGGAATTAGTGCCTGATTGGAGAATCACTGTGTTTGAGCGGCGTGCGGGTGCCGGGGAGGAGAGCTCCAATGAATGGAACAATGCGGGAACGGGGCATTCTTCATTGTGCGAGCTTAACTACACCACGGAGCAGCCGGATGGATCTATCGACATTAGCAAGGCTATCAAGGTGAATGAGGAGTTTCAGTTCTCGAAGCAATTCTGGTCTTACCTGGTGAACAGCAGACGCATACAAGATCCGCAGGAATTTATCGTACCCGTACCACATATGAGCTTTGTCGAAGGACAGACGGATGTAACCTTTTTACAAAAAAGATTTGAAGCGCTTTCAGGACATCCGCTGTTTCAAGGCATGGAATTCTCCGCTGATCCGGCGCAGCTGATGAAATGGATTCCGCTTATGATGAAGAACCGGACACTAGGCCAGCCCGCGGCGGCTACCCGGATGGAGTCGGGAACAGATGTCAACTTCGGCGCGCTGACACGCATCCTGTTCGGCCACTTGCAGAGCAACAACGTCGATATCCGGTTCAACCATCAGGTTGAGGACCTTAAGCGCACGAAAGACGGCTCCTGGGAGCTTAAGGTGCGGAATGCCGGCAACGGCGCTGCTGAGCGGCATACGGCGAAATTCGTCTTCATCGGGGGCGGGGGAGGAAGCCTGCACCTGCTGCAGAAATCCGGTATTCCGGAGGGCAGAGGGATTGGCGGATTCCCGGTAAGCGGACTGTTTATGGTGTGCCGGAAGCCGGAGATTGTGGCGCAGCATCATGCCAAGGTATACGGTAAAGCAGCGGTCGGTGCTCCCCCAATGTCTGTTCCGCATCTGGATACAAGGGTGATCGACAAGCAAGAATCGTTGTTCTTCGGACCGTTTGCCGGCTTCTCGCCCAAGTTTCTGAAGTATGGTTCCATGTTCGATCTGGTCACCTCCGTTAAGCCGGGTAATCTCGTCACGATGCTGGCGGCAGGCGCCAAGAATATGCAATTGACCAAATATTTGATCGGGCAAGTCATGCTGTCGAAAGAGCAGCGGATGGAAGCCTTACGGGAATTTGTTCCGAACGCCAAAAGCGGGGATTGGGATCTGGTGGTGGCGGGCCAGCGTGTACAGATTATTAAAGATACGGCTGCCGGCAAAGGTACACTTCAATTCGGTACGGAAGTAATCAGCAGTGCCGATGGCTCAATAGCCGCATTGCTGGGCGCTTCTCCTGGGGCCTCTACCGCCGTTTCTGTCATGCTGGAGGTCATCAGCAAATGCTTCCCGCAGCATATTGAGGCCTGGGAGCCGAAGATCAAACGAATGATCCCTTCCTACGGCCTGTCTCTGCAGGGCAACACAGAGCTCTTGAACAAAATCAATACTTTAGCAGCAGAGTCGCTAGGGCTGACGAATGGACCAGGGGAGCCTGTGCAGCAGATTAAGGTAAAGCATTCATAGGAGCAGGTGAGAACTTTCCCGGTGCGGAAGGTTCTTTTTTTGTGCGCGGAATTATTCCCTCGAAGCGTTGAAGGGTTTTTCTATTATTTATGGAAATATGTGAGTGCCTGGAATCAAGTTATTGAGGGAAAGAGGGAATGTAGCTGATGTCCAAGATTCAGTTAGGCCGTACCCGGTTAGCAGGAGCGGATGGCATTCGTGCGATCGCCTGCCTGTCCGTCATCCTGCATCATCTGTCACAAAAGCTGGCGATGCCCGCACAAAAGCCCTGGCTTCAAGAAGTGCAGTCGGTGCTCTTGCTTGGGAACAGCGGGGTCAGCTTGTTTTTCCTGTTAAGCGGATTTTTGCTGTCGTTCCCCTTTTGGAGCGCTTACCTGGAAAATAAGCCGTATCCGTCCATCCGGACGTATGCCGTACGCCGCGCTGCAAGAATTATGCCCGGCTTCTATGTATCATTCCTGGTTTGTCTGTTGCTCGTATGGAGGCTGGACATTCCTACGGAGTTCCTGTGGCGGCGAATCCTAACGGGATTCACGTTTACGTCAGGCTTTCACTATACAACCTTTTTCCCGTCTGACTTGAATGGGCCGTTCTGGTCGATCAGCTTCGAGGTGTTTAGCTACTTGCTTATGCCTGTGTTTATGGCTGTATTGTTTGTGCTCGGCAAGCGGCGTTCGTTCGGAAAAGCGATCTTGTTCTGGGTGGCCGCGTTTGGATTGGTGCTTGCCATAAACTCCCTCGTCCATCAGTGGTTTACGCCAAGCGGGCAGGGCCGGGGCTGGGATTATGGCCAGATTGGCGGTGCAAAATACTGGATGCCGAATTACAATCCGGTCGGATTCTTCGGCCACTTCGCTATCGGCATCCTGGCTGCCGGTATAACGACCGCGTTCATGCAGCTTGGTGCTAAGGTGGAGCGGTTACGCAAGCTTGGGGTGTTCGATGCAGCCGGAGCCGCCGCTTTGGGTCTTGCCGGTCTACTAATCTGGCGTATGCGCCACCAGGGCGAATTTGACTTCAGCCTCCAGCACCAGCCCTATTACTTCCCGGCTTATGCCATTTTGTTCGGAATCGTACTGCTGTCAGCACCGTTCAGCGTGATCGTAGGGCGTTTGCTGGATAACCGCTTTTTCCGGTTTACCGCGAAGATTTCGTTCGGCCTGTATATTTGGCATTACTTGTTCATCACACTAATCGAGAAGTATGGCATAGCGGATTATCACTATTCCGGGATTAGGGATGTGTGGCGCTGGCTCGGCATCAGTGTAACCGTCCTCGGCATCTCGTATGCGGCGGCGGCAGTCTCTTATTATGTCATAGAGCGGCCGTTCATCCATTGGTCCAAAGGCATGCCGTTCTTCCGGCGCAAGCACAAGGAGGCATCATCGGTTAGTGCCGCATAAGTCAGCGCTCATGCTGTGCTGCTTGTGGTACCCGTTGACTTTTGCCAAGGACTCGTGATACATTGTGTATATACGGAATACACAATTTGTTGAGGAGGTAGGGTATGCTGGCATTAGATATTCGAAATTTAAATAAAAAATATCCGCACTTTCAGATCAAGAATGTATCTTTTCAATTGGAGAAGGGCTATATTATGGGGTTCATCGGGGCCAATGGCGCCGGTAAAACGACCACGATCAAATCGATCTTGAACATGGTTCATGTCGATAGCGGCGAGATATACATTCTTGGCAAGAATATCGCTGATCACGAGATTGAATTGAAGCAGGAAATCGGATGCGCATTCGGTGATATTGATTTCTATACACGCAGCAAGATCAAGACACTGACCGATATTACCAAGAAGTTCTATAAGAATTGGAATGATGAAACGTACTACAATTATCTCAAGCGGTTCAAGCTGGATGAGAACAAAAAAATAGCGGAGCTGTCCCGGGGAATGAAGGTAAAGTACAGCTTGGCCCTTGCTTTATCGCATGGCGCAAAGCTGCTCATCCTGGATGAACCGACCAGCGGACTTGATCCGGTCTCCAGAGACGATCTGCTCGATATCTTTCAGGAGCTCATCATTGGCGGCGAGATCAGCATTCTTTTCTCTACTCATATTACCTCCGACTTAGAACGATGTGCGGATTATATAACCTTCATTGAACAAGGGCAAATTATTGCCAGCTCCGAGAAAAACGAATTAAAGGAGTCCTACCGTTTGCTCAGCGGCAGCGAAGCCCAATTAAGCGAAGTGAAGGAGCAGTTGATTTCATACAAAATCAACTCGTTCGGCTTTACCGGATTGATTCATACCAAAGACATTGATCCATCCTCCAGCCTGAGGGCAACCACGCCGAGTCTTGATGAAATCATGATCTACTTTGCGAAAAAGGAGAATGTATATGTATAATTTGGTGATAAAGGATTTGAAATTAGGCGTAAACCCGTGGTTCTTCGTATTACCCTTAATTATGGGGGGATTGATGCTTATTCCCGGTTGGGTCTACTTTATCGTCCCGCTGTATTTCTGCTTCATAACGATACCGAACATGTTTGGCGGATTCAAAAGCCAGAATGATCTGATGTTCAGCACATTGATGCCCGTGACCAAAACAGACATCGTGAGTTCCCGGATAATCGTTGTCGTCATTCTTGAACTCATGCATCTTCTCGCTGCCATGGTCTTCAGTATATTTACGTTTCGCTTGTACCCTCATCTGACTTACATTTTCTATCCACCGCATATGGGTTTTTGGGGCTTATGTTTCATCATGCTGGCCATCTTCAACATCCTATTTATATCCATGTATTACAAGACGGCGTATAAGTATGGCGCGGCAACGACCGCATCCACCACGGCTGCTATACTATTTGCCGGATTGGCCCAATGGGCCGGAATCCAAAGTCCTTGGGTAAATGACATTTTCTATGGCTCCGGGACGGATAATACGGCGCTGCAGCTTTCCATTCTGATCGCAGGTATTATCATTTTCATTGCATTCACGCTGATTGCCTATAAGATAGCGGTAAAGAGATTTCTGAAAGTGGAGATATTATGAATGTAACAATTTCGAATACATCGGAGAAACCGATTTATCAGCAGCTGTACGAACAGATCAGTGCACAAATTCTGAAGGGAGAGCTGGAAAGCGGATATTGTCTGCCGCCCATCCGGCAGGCAGCCCTGGAGCTGCATGTTAGTGTGATCACCGTTAAGAAAGCCTGGGAAGAGCTTGAGCGAAGCAGTCTGATCAACACGGTAACAGGTAAAGGATGTTTTGTAGCCGAATTCTCGCAGGAGGAGATGCTGCGGATACGCAATGAAATGATCCTGAAGCAAATGGAGAGCGACACCTCCTACTACAAGTCCTTTGGCCTCACCCTGGATGAAGTGATGGGTCTGCTGAAGAAGATTTATTGACAGCTAAAGCCGGTATAAGCAAAACGCACAAGCCATTCGCTTGTGCGTTTTGCTGTAGCCGGGCTTGGCTGTAGCGCTTAATCTATGATTAAGGGTAGTAGGCTGGAGCTATTGTAACGGAGGTGAATTCATGAGCTTCAAAAAACTTCTTTTTATAGGCAGTGCCGCGATAGTATTGATTGTGGCGGCAGGGTACGTCTTTACTGATATGTACTACAGGGCGAAATATGATATTTTCAAGGAGCATTCACCTTTGTTTGAAGCTGTGAAAGATGAGGCCGAGCGACTGATGAGTAAGCAGGAGGGACGGAACGATACCGGAGTTACGATACTCTATGATAACGGCGGCAACGCTTCTGTAGATTACTTCGATGAAATTGTGAACGCGAGCCTGCAGAGCAAGCTCCGTGAGCTTGATGTATTGTCAGAAGGCAAGCTGAGTATTCTGCGATACAGCAAGCAGGACGGACAGAGTCTGATTCAATTTTTGTTTGACTGGGAGAGCGCCTATGGGAAACCCTATGATATTGTGTATTGCGAGAGTCGCGATATACTCGTAAATGATTATGACAGTGATACTACTGAATACGTGCTGGATAAGCTGAAGGGTAACTGGTATGGGATGGCGCTGAAATAGCAGGCTGCTCATTGCTTCAAGCAGACATCATTCATAGATTTTGACATTGTCCAGTATCGTATTGCCCCAAACAGGGAGCAGGCCTGCCTCTCCCGTAAAGCGGCTTCCGGCTACCGAGCCGTCCTGAAAGAAAGCTCCATCAAAGCTGCATTCCTCGAACCGGCAATACAACAATAAGGCACCGCGAAAGTTAGCGTTGGCAAAACGGCAGCGTGTAAAGGATACATCGTTCGCTATCACTTTACTTAAGTTGCAGCCTGTAAAATCGCAATTGGTAAACTCCTTGCTGATCCTGGCATTATTCAGCTTGGCTCCCCGGAAAGAACAGTGGCTGAAGGTATGAGTCACATATCTGCTATCCAGTTTAACCCCGTCAAAGCAACAATTTGTAAAGGTTGAGGTGTTCAAGCTTGCAGAATCATCGAAACGTGCATAAGACAGATCGGCATCCTGTACTGTAAGGTATTGTATGGTCTCAGTCAGGGTAACTCCCCGGTAATCCTCAAGCCCAGCCTCATTTTGCCCATAGGGGGAGGATGGAAAAGAGCGGTCTTTTTGATGCAGATTAGGTTTGCCTGTAACAGCGGCGAGTAGCCGGTTCACTTCATTAAGCTGGTCATCGTTCCATCTTGCAATGAGTGACTTCTTGTTCAACATAGATCCTCCTCTGATGCATAGTTCTTATGGCGATTATACGTAATAATGCTGACTTTGCCAAAAAAGGTAAAAAGAGCTCCATACAGTTTATATAATTAGTATGACTGTAGCCAGAGGCGCAGGATTACCTGTGGCTGGAAGGAGATTATCTATGAAGGATGCGTTAATGAAGCGATTGGAAGTTTTTCTCCACCGGGAGGATAACAGATCATTACTAGGTATTCCGGCGAGCCCAGAGGAAATCGTTAAAGCACAGCAGCAGCTGAATGTAAGCTTTCATGAGGACTACATAGACTTTATCAAAATGTTTGGGGGAGCATATGCAGGTCTTGCAATACATGCATTTTCGAATGGCTCTAGCCTCGGGAACGAAACAGTTGTTGATTTGACGCTGGGGTTCCGGGAGCAATTTAAGAACCATCCTTTTGCAGAGCTTCTAGCAACCTGTTATGTTATTTCCATGGATGGCTCCGGCGATCCGATACTCATTGATCCGGCAGGAAAGGTTACCATCTGTTATCACGATAGCGGGGAGAGCAAGCTATTAGCAGACTCTTTCGAGGAATTGATCGAGGATAATTTCTATGAATGGTGATAACCAAGCTCGTCCTCCTGCCGGTTCGGTTAGAGAAGCTGGCCGTTATCCCATCGACCTGACAGGCCCGCGAAGTCACACTCTCGCCATTCAGCCCGGTGTGGGCAGTCTTTCCATCGGACCTGCGGAATTGGGGAAGAAGGCCGAGCTTCATGTTGAGCCTGACGCGCAGATTGATTGGACCGTATTCGATGCCTTCGCCACGCCGGCCGGCTCGCCCTGGCCGCGATTTCTACACTATACAGGAGATAATACGGGCTTCTTTGACTGGGCGCGGAAACGTCCGGTTGAAGAGCTGACGTGGGCGCCAATCCTGTCTGCAGACATGGCAGCAGATGCCAGCCAGTCTATTATTCATGGCTTGCATATCGAGCTGGCCCCGTCCGGGGGTCACCTGAGCCTGCGGCTTCCGGAGCGGGATTTCCGCCTGAGTGTGTCCGGTAATCTATCACACTTGTCGGCTACGGGCGGTGTGCCATCTTCTCTGACACTGGCGCCACGCACTAGCAGGCGCAAGAATGATGCTCCGTTCCTGCTGCCCGGCCTGGGTGAATTGCACCAAGTGACAAGCCTGACGCTACAGAATGCGCCGCTGGGGCAGCCCATCTCGCTGGAGTGTCTGGACCGGTTCCCGAACCTTGCCTCACTGAGCTTGTGGGGGGACTTCTGCGGCCTGGACCTGTTGGCCCGTCATGTCCGGTTAAGAAATCTGGAGCTGCGTTTCATGCCGGATTTGGGAGATTTGCCGCCTCTGGATGCCTGGCCGCAGCTTGACAGATTTATTGCCTACAATGTGGAAGAGCTTGCGGGCAAGCGCCTCAGGCAGCAAATGAAAGCACGCGCTAACACCCGCCCGTGGACCGAGCATGCTTCGGTGAGCCAATTGCGAAAGCCGGAGTGGTGGACGGCCGAGTATGGCCGCCCGTTCTCGTCCTGGCCTAAACGTCTGGCCAAGCTGGCTAACGAAGCGTACAGCGCTGCCCAGGCAGCGTTGGCGAAGGCCCGCAGCTTCCACGATGCAGAGGCTGCCATTACTGCTTTTACCGTACGCTTCAATACCCTCAAGGGCATCGAAACCACAGAACGCGAAGACCTTAGCGAAGCGGTATGGCAACTCAGCCAGTCTGAACATCTAATTGGCCAGCCTGTAACAGAGGAGATGGCCCAGCGCTGGTTCGATGCAGCGCGCGATTACTGAAGAATGAGGACATGAAGGAGGGGTTCACCCCGTGGGGAGATCATTTGCAAATTTGCATATCAAGTCGAACAATCTTGAGAAGACTGTCGAGGCTTTAAGGGAGCTAAGCGAAGGGCATGCTTCAGTGTTAGGCAAGTCAAAGGACGAGGCTCCAGAGAGCAAAGTTGAAATGTATGTAAGCAAAAGCAATGAGAACTGGATCAGCGTGCTCCATGACTATTTTGTATGGGGTACGGTCAAGGAGATCGGCAGAACGCTGTCCCGGCTTACCCGAGAGCCAGTGATGACTGCCGGATATATAAATGAGGAGATATTCGAGCTGTCGTTGTTCGAGAATGGAGACATTCAGGCTGAAAGAATCTTTTGTGAGCAGTGGACGAGGGATGAATATGAACAACTCCGGGAAGAGCGGATTAATGATGATTACTTGCAGCAGGCGCTGGATATCCGCCATGAGGATTTTGACGGCTTTATTGGGATTACCAGCCCGGAACAAGCCGTAGATAAGCTGTCAGAGCTTGGAGGCATGTCTTTGTGGTGCGATTGGGAGTGGGTCCCGTACGAAGAAACGCTCGGAGAACGCTTCAAGAAATATGAATTTTGAAGGAGTGCCGGTGAATCAGAAATGGACAAATGAAAGCATAGCGGATTATATAAATAGGAGGATCACGTGTGCGGAAAATATGGAAAAAACGGATTCTGATCAATAATCCGGCTACGCTGGACCGGATACAGATGGAGCAGGATTTGCGCAGTGGCAATCAGGTCATTGTACAGTTCTCACACCCCGAGTTCTATGGCACTATATTGGAAGAAGTGGATGAGCTTTGTGCGCGCTGGGATGAGAATTTCGGAGTTCGCTTCTATGCCCACTATTCGCTGTCTTTTGATTGTCATACGCTCTTGCGGGTCCCTAATGTCAAAATGCTGCACCTCGATAGCCTCACTCAGGCCCATCACACCGATGCCTTGGACCACTTGGAGCACCTGCGCAGTCTAAGTATAGGCATATACGAGCTGGAGAACCCGGAAATTCTGGGGCTTGATACGTTGCGCACTCTGAATAAATTAACGATTATGTCGGATAAAAAGATGCTCAACCTCCAACATTTCAAAGAGTACTCTGATTTGGAGGAGCTTCATGTAGGGGGCAAGGTTAAAAACCTTGAGGCTATAGGTGATCTGGAGGACTTGAATTATCTCGCGCTGCATTCAGTCAGCAAGCAGCCCTTGCATTTCGTTAACCGGCTGAGGAAGCTGGAGCATCTGCGCATTCTGCTTGGAGGCCGGGAGAATATTCAGGAAATTGAAGAGAATACCATCGGGAACCTGGAGATCACCCGGGTCCGGGGTTTTCATGATCTGACTAATATTACGGCCTTTCAAGGACTGGAGAGACTTGTGATTGAGGATCAAATCCAGCTGCATACAATCAGCTTTGACCGGCAAATGAATGAACTGGAGGAGCTGTCGATCAGGAATTGTAAAGGCTTAACCCGTCTGACGGGAATGGACCAGCTGCCTTCGCTGCACACCCTTCGCATTCTCGGAACAGCGATCGATTATGATTCCTTTATCCATCAGAAGCTTCCGGGTTCATTATCCTCTGTAGAGTTTGCAACGTTCAAAAGTAAAGCAGACCGGGAAATACAGCAATCCTTAGCGGCACTGGGTTATCAATAAAGGGGGAAGTATTTATGTACATCGTATCCCGGCCTAAACCGCTCTCTGAGGGCCAGAACCAGGTGCTTGCGAAGGAAGCTGCTACTGTGTATCCACCAGCATACCTTCGGTTCTTGCAGCGATTCGGTGAAGGGACTTATAGAGGGTGGATGAATGTCCAGTTTCCGGATGCGGAGGTCCTTAAGCCTTTTGCGGAGTACGGGTTATGGGAGCATGACGATGACAGTCCTATTACTGAAGAGCAGATCGGCGAGTGTATTGTTATAGGCACAACGGTGGATGGTGATTTTCTGGCCGTGCATCCCCGGATGGCCGGTCTGCTCTGGCTGCCCCGGCATGCGGAGCGCGTAGAGGCGATTTCCCTGCAGGCACGGGAGCCGGAAGATGAAGCGATGTACGCCTTGGTGCTGGACGAAATATATCGCCAGGTGTATGGGAGAAGCCAGGAGGAGCCCGTCTATTATGAACCGTGGACGGGTACCCGGAGCCATCACTTTCTGCGTTTGCCCCAAGGGCAGGGACTGCTTACGCTGCCCGGACTGGCCGAATTATGCCAAAAGGAATTTCCGCCGGATTTGTCCATTGAGAATGCCTATGCCTGCTTCCTGTTCTACCGGCAGCTGGGCGGCTATGTACGATTGAATTATGCCTACCAGCAAGAGGTGGCTGTCTTCTATGAACAGGATGCAGAGCAGGCGTTTGCTGTTATGGAGCAGTGGCTCTTGTCGAATGGGTGCGAAGCGGTTTCAGACAATAACTGATCATCTGGGTGCTGCCCGGCTAACGGAAAGGAGAGTCATGCCATGAAGCCGATGCAAGCAATGGAGTCGCTGACGTTAGCGATTGCCGATGCTGCCAGAACGTCTTTTCGGACTCTTTTTGAAAATGGTGAACGTTACTATTACTGTACGCTATATACTACCGGCGAGGGACATGCGCCAAGCCTCTCCGCCTGGTCATGGGAGGCTTTGGAGCGGGAAGCAGCCAGACAAGGAGAAGAAAGCGGCGCGCCGGAAGCAACGATTGCGGAGCTCATCAAATGGTCCTACGCCGATTCACCCTATTGTTGCTACGGGGATGAGAATTTTGGCGGCGTCAAACAATTGTTTATGGAGGTCATGCCGCCGGATAAGATCAATACTGAAATCGCCCTGCGCTTGAACCATGCGGATTCTCCGGCTATGCAAGCCTGGCTGGCGGAAGCCGCCGAGTAGCAGCATCCGCTTCCGGCAACTCTAGCCGACCCCAAAGGAGGAAACGTAATATGAGCCAAAAGCATGGAATAGACATGCTTGAGGAGCTGCGCTCTGAACTAACCGGATATTGTTACCGGATGATGGGGTCCATCTTTGAAGCAGAGGATGCTGTGCAGGATACCTTGCTCCGCGCCTGGCAGAGCTGGGACCAGATCCGGCAGGATTCTTCGCGTAAGTCCTGGGTGTACCGGATTGCCACTAATGTTTGCTTGGACAGGCTGAGGAATGCCAAGCGGCGGGCACTTCCGATGGATCTCTCTGAACCCGCGGCTATTATTAAGGAGCCCAGTGACAGCTTGCCCCGGAATTCCTGGATATGGCCGGCCCCCGATAATGCTACCGACCCGGCCAACATCGTGGTCAGCAGGGAGACCGTCCGGTTATCCTTTATTGCGATCCTGCAAATACTGCCGCCCCGGCAACGCGCTGTACTGATCCTGCTTGATGTCTTCCGGTGGTCGGCTAACGAGGCAGCACATGCGATGGGAATGACCACGGCAGCCGTCAACAGTGCTGTGCAGCGGGCCCGGTCGGGTATCGCCCGGTCCAATCTCCGGTCCGAGGAGTTACAAGGGGGAGATGCCCAGGCAGATCAACAAGTGCTTGCAAGTTATATGGAAGCCTTCGAACAGTATGATATTGATGCATTGTTGGCCTTATTCCACGAGAACGGCAGCTTGTCGATGCCGCCATTTACGATGTGGGTTCGCGGCAGCTCTAATCTGTCGTCATTCTACACTATTACACGCAGCCATTGTTTGGGCTCCAGATTGCTGCCGGTCCGGGCTAACGGGGATTGCCCCGCTTTTGCCCAGTATGTACCCGCCGGACCGGATGGAAGGCTGGTTCCGTGGAGCATTCATATTCCGGAGCTGAAACAGGGGAAGATCGCTCATATCCATCATTTCATTGATCCTGAGTTATTTCTGCGATTTGGATTACCGGCAGATTTGGACGCGAGGCAGAATTTTTCAATCGGCCGATGAGTTTGCGGCGGCCTTATCGTCTATACTAATGAATCACAAATGCGGGTTCAATCCAAACTCAAGGAGGAACAATCTTATGACGGTAAAACTTACCCCTTACATTACTTTGGAGGGCCGGGTAAAGGAAGCCATTCAGTTCTATGAACAAGCCATCGGCGCACAAGTCCTCTCTATGATGACTTACGGTGACATGCCGGACATGCCGGGCACATTCACGGACGATCTGAGGAGTCTTGTAGCACACGCCAAGCTAAAGGTTGGAGGTACGGAGCTTATGTTATCCGATGCTCCAGGCGGTTCACCTGTCGAAACCGGGAAACGGGTTACTATCTGCGTTACAACGAATGATGTAGAAGAATCCAAGCGGATCTATGAAGCCTTGCGGCAGGAGGGTCAGGTCAATATGCCGTTTAAAGAAGAACCCTTCAGCCCCGGGTTTGGTGATGTAACGGACAAATTCGGCGTGACCTTTCAAATATATACGGAGCTTGAAGACTGAATGACGGATAAGGAGCTGCACCCGATGAGGGTGCGGCTCTTTTTTGATAGTTGTGGAGTTATTCTGTGTGAAGTCTGAATTTACGTCAGGCGCATGTTACTATGGGCATCCGCCCAAGCGCCTTCTCCGCGAATGCATATGATGATTATGCCTACTCACTTGAAAGGAGCGATCACATATGGGGTTTTTTCCAACACCGGGAACCGGCGGAGGATTTCCGGGGATTCCGGGAGGACCTGGCGTGCCGGGAGGACCTGGAGGACCTGGATTTCCAGGTGGAGGTCCCGGAGGATTTCCGGGGACTCCGGGACCTCCGGGAGGCGGACCGGGGGGCGTTCAAGCGCCATCGGCCCCTCCACCGCAATTCGTACCGCAAATGCCGGCTACCACTTTCGCCATCGACGCCGGGGGAATCAGACGATGCCTGTTCCGCAACACATACATTTGGCTGAACAACGGTGAGCAATTCTGGTTCTTCCCGATATTCGTCGGACGCAGTTCAATTGCAGGGTTCAGATGGACCGGTTTCTTCTGGACGTACTTCGGCATTGATCTGAACCGGGTCAGCTCGTTCACCTGCTTCTAATAAGGCAGACAACAAAGAGAACAGCCCTTATGCTGTTCTCTTTGTTGCGGTACTTATATAATTGGCATATATATCTATAGCAGCAATGACCAGGAGGACGGTATGCAATTTCAACCCATGTATGAAGGCGGGGAATTATTCCTGCCGGAGATCGAATTCAATATGACACCGGGCCAGCCGGTTGGCATTATAACGGACTTGAAGCGGAAGCAGCTTGTAATGAATCAATTAGCGGAGCACGCCGGGTTTTATTTATTTCGGGTGCAGCAGGGCGAGTACATGCGTTTAACGGTAGAGGAGCTAATCACATTTTTAATTCATGTGTCGGAGAGGAAGGAGCATGCCGCTTCGCTCATGGAGTATTTTGCATTAAAAGAAGAACGGAAGGTAAAAATCAAGGATCTCAGCCCGTCCAAAAGGGTGTATGTAACCTTGCTGCGTGTCTTTTTTGCGTATCAGCCCGCACTTGTCCTGGAGGAGCCCTACTTTTACCTGGAAGAACAGGACCGCCGTCAATTCAAACGGATTCTGGATGACTTGTCGAGAGAAAAGCAGCTTTTAATTCTAACTTCGAATTTAGAGGATGCCCTGATTTCCTGTGATGTCATTTACCGGTTGAACGGGTCCGGATTCCATCCGCTCGATATCCGGGACTCCGAAGAGGACAAGCAGGATGTACATAAACAGGACGAGCCTAATATCACCTTGCAGAAGATCTCTACCAAACGCAATGACAAGGTGATTTTATTTAATCCGCCTGAGATCGATTTTATAGAAAGTGTAGAGGGTTCGATTCTTGTTCATGTGGGCGGGGAGAATTATGACTGTGCGCTGACGCTGACCGAGCTGGAGCAGAGGTTATTGAATTTCGGGTTCTTCAGGTGTCACCGCTCCTACATTGTTAATCTGCAAAAGGTAAGAGAGATTATTACCTGGACGAAGAACAGCTACAGCCTGCGGTTAAACACAAGCCAGGATGCCGTGGTTCCGTTATCCCGCTCGAAATTGCAGGAATTAAAGACACTGCTGAACATTTAAAGGGTACCATTCAGCCGGTTACAGCTACATTTCGGCGGGTTTTGATGGCAGGAAGCATGCATTCTTTATATATTTATGCCATCAACGCTAAGGATGTGGAGTTCATGGAGGTTATCCAGGTAGAACGTGTCCGCAAGAGCTTTGGACCAAAGGATGCGTTAGCAGATGTATCTTTTTCTATTCCTAAGGGAGAAATTTTTGGGTTTCTCGGTCCGAGTGGCGCAGGCAAAACAACATTAATCAAGATTCTTACGGCACAGCTAAATCCGACAAGCGGACAGGCAAGTGTATTTAACCAGCCGGCGGAGAGGATGCGGCAGTCTGCCCAGAAGATGCGCTTCGGCATTCTGACGGATAACAGCGGCCTCTATGAGCGGTTATCGGTTGAGGAGAATCTGGAGCTGTACCGTAAGTTATACGATCTTCCCAAAGCTGCGGTCGATAAGGTACTGCAGTTTGTGAACTTAAGCGGGGAGCGCAAAAAGAAAGTTAATCTCCTATCGAAGGGGATGCGTCAGCGTGTTATGCTGGCCTGCGCGATTATCCATGAGCCGGAATTATTATTCTTAGATGAACCTACCTCGGCGTTGGACCCGGTGAACTCCGCGCATATTTATAAAGGCTTGCGCTACCTGAATGAGAAAGGGACAACGATTTTTCTGACTACGCATGATATGGCGGAAGCAGAATTGATGTGCAACCGTGTAGCCATTCTGTATCAGGGACAAATTCAGGTTATCGGCTCACCGAAGGAGCTTAAACGGCAGCACCGGAAGCATGCAGTTAGTGTTGACTTAACCAATGGGGAAGCCTATGAGCTTCCAATCGGTGGGGAGACGGCGGATCGGATCGCGGATTGGATGAAGCGGGGGCTCATTGACCGGATCGAGACGAAAGAGCCCAGTCTGGGTGATATTTTCATTAAAATGACAGGAAGTGAGCTGCTATGAGTATCTCATTGAAACGGGCCCGGGCGATATTTGTGAAGGATTACAAGGAGTTCTCGCGCAATTACGCGATCTCGATTATTCTGGTGTTTCCTATACTCTTCGCATTTCTTTTTCGAAGTGCAGGCTCAGCCTTACCTGGAGCGATCGGTTTCCTTCTGAATACATCGTTAGTGATCCTGACGAGTCTGGCACAAGCCTGCCTGATCGCTGAGGAGAAGGAGCGTAACACTTTAAGGTCATTAATGCTGACTCCGGCCACGACCCTGGATGTTCTGATCGGTAAAAGCAGCCTGGTCTTTGTCATGTCCGCTGTTGTTCTGGCTATTTCAACGTATATATTGGGCTATGAGCCGGCTAATATAGGAACGTTTACGGCAGCAATCATTCTTTCGATTATTCTATACACAGCAGCCGGTACAATCTGCGGTTTATTCTCCAAGACGGTGCTTGAAGCCTCATTATCTATACTCCCGGTGGCGTTCATATTCACCGGTGCACCCTGGGGAGCCGTACTGGCCAAGGATTATCCGGTCTTCAAAGTGCTGGATTTCATGCCAAGCAGCCAGCTTGTGCATTTGCTGGGGCTAGGCGATACAGGATATACGACGGGCGATGTCTTGAAACCCCTTCTCATTATTTTGGCATGGACGGTTGTATTAACGGTTGTGTCGGTTGTTCTGTATGTGCGGCGGTTGAAGGACGAGTAGGGGACTGGACGGAAGGGACTTTAGCCAGCCTCCGGTGGGTCTTTGGTAGGGCCGAAACAAGCGGCCGGCTGAGACTATACGACGATTATTGTCCAGTTGCAGTTCTGATGTTGTCATAACGGGGCACGCTGGGTAATAAAGATGATTAGAACTTACGAATTTGGCTGAATTTGGAGCAGGAGCCAAGGAAACGGAGGGAAAGATCATGGCGGCACAGACAGTATCAGGCATTAGCTCCGTACAGCCCATAGCGGCCTATGGCGGTACACAGAGTGATGTCAGTTCCCTGGAGAAACAGCGCAACCAGCTGATGATGGAACTGGATAAAGTGAATGCGGCACAGGGAAGTCAGATGCAGACTCCGTACCGGCGGGAGCAGCTGCAGCGGCAAATCCGGCTGCTGGAGTCCCAACTCGTACTGAAGAGCGGAAGCAGCACCCCTGCCAATTTCGTACCGGCATCTCCGCTTCAGGATCACCTCCCCCTCTGGCGCAATGAAGGAACGGGAGGCTTCAAGGGTATCGGTCTCACCGATCCCCGGACAGCGACGGTGGATGCGGATGGCCATTTCAACGCCTTAATTTAAGCTAGAGAGTGAAGGTGCGGCGAGCGTCTGGTGATGAACCGGGCTTGTCGCACCTTTTTTGTGTGAAGAGGCGGCAGAGTAGCGTTCGATAGGGCTATAGGAATGGGAAAAAAGAGCGCAATAGACCGCGCTTCCTTGGCGGAGACGTCAGCCTGCCAGCGGCAACCGGATGAAGCTCTTCATACGTGGAGAGGGACTTACTGCCGGGCTTCTGCATCGTTTCCAGCGTTGCGGATAATTGCTTAATCATTACACGCATATCCTCAAGTTCGGCACGCTGCTGGAGCAACTGTACCGAAACTACCTCGTTTGCTTTCTGATCCAGTGCGTGTTCAATATACCCGATCCGGGACCATATTTTATTCATAGGGTCACCGTCTGTATCCGGGCTTAGATTCTCTTGCAGCGGGCCCGCCGGCAGGTTGTCATTCGTGAGATCCAGATGGATGCATTCCAGCGCTTCCCCCTGATTAATACGGTCTTTAATATGATTGAGCTGGCTGATTTGCCGCTCCGAGAAGGTATAATGCCCAAGACGGTCCTTTGGAAAGAAATCGGGGAACATGGCCGCCCAGCGTTTGATCGTAGTCTGGCTAACGGACAGCAGCTCCGCAGCTTCCTTTGTTTTCAGAATTTCCATTTCAATCCCTCCAGTTTAGTAGTCCTTCTATGAGTAATTCGTTGTTCTTTGGCGGCCCCCTGCACAGGTGACAAAGGAAGTGCTGATTCGCTAAGCAAAGTGTTATTACGACTTTTCCTGCTCTCCAGAGAGCAGTGTATTTCATACAGCACAGTATAATTGTATCCCTGGAGAGTGGGCCTGCCACGCTCCTTTCTTCATGGACCAGGATTATAGTAAGGAATAACTCCGTATGTGAGGGCATGTTATGAAAGCGGTTACTTATTTGGGGTTGTCCTGCCCGTATCACCATGCATAAGGAGCCAATATGGATCTAGAGGAGGTATTTATGCTTACGAGAAAAGTAATGAGTCTTCTACTAGCGCTTGCAGTCACATTCACAGGTTTCATCCCGCAGACAGCCGGTGCGGCCGAAAGCCCTGCCAACTACGGGGTGTCTTCAGCGGATACCACAGAGGCGGCTGATCCTGCATCTGTGCCGCAGGCAGCAGCCGGACCCGCGGTCATCCAGAACTACCCGATGCCCTCGATCTATACTGCATCCAGTGCTTTTTCACTGAAAGTGAATAATGAAGCAGTTCCCGTCATTAACTATCAGTCTGAATACGACTACGCCGGGTTCTCCTTCGACGGAACGGTCAGTATTGAAGTTACGACGCTGGGCAACAAGCCGATTGAATCGTATTCGATCAGCCCGCTGGCCAAGAACATCCAGGGGACCGTCAACGGGAGCAAGAACAAGCTGACCTTTACCCTGTCTGCCTCGACCTATGTCATTGTAGATATCAATGAAGACCCTAATGAAAATTACGATGAAACCGACCGGACGAAGCACCGGAAAAGGCTCGTCATCGCTGCCGATCCGCTGGAGACGAATATTCCCGCGTCCTCCGGTCCGGGAATCTACAATGTAACTGCTGCACCGTACCATGCAGACACAACGGGGGCAACGATAACCTCGAATGCGATCCAGCGGGCGATTGACGACGCCAATCAGGCCGGGGGCGGTACGGTGTACATTCCGGCGGGCGTGTATAAGAGCAGCAATCTGACCCTGAAAAGCAATGTTACCTTCTACCTGGCTGGCGGAGCTGTCATTGTCGGCACGGGCAGGGGCGAGGATTACCGGAATGACTTCCGCAAGGATACGATCTCCGATGGAACGTATTTCATCACCACGGCGGTGAATTCCAGCAATATTACGATGCGCGGACGCGGCACCATTGACGGGAAAGGGATCGAGATGCGCAGCCGCAAGATGGTGAATCCGCCGCGGAAGGAAGGCTTGCCGGAGGAGCGGCAGCACAAGAACGGTGAGGGGTTCATCAATAATCTGCTGGTACCGATGCAGACCAGCAACTTCACCTTCGACGGATTAATCCTGCGCGATGGCGGCTTCTGGGCGTTCATGGTGGTCCGCTCGGACCATGTGAAGATCACCAACTACAAGGGATTCCAGAGCGTGTATGGCCCTATTGAGGAAGACGCTATGGATATCAATGAAAGTCAGGATGTGCTGGTGAAGCATGCCATTGCCATCTCCAACGATGATACGTATTCCACCAAAACCTGGCCGCAGAAAGGAATGTCCAAGGATTGGCCGGGAGCAATTGAGCAGCTGGAAAGAGTGACCTTTGACGACAGTCTGGCCTGGACCCGCGCTGCGGCCTTCAAGATTGGCATGGGCGTATGTACACCGCAGATCGGTGTAACCTTCCGCAATTCGTACGTGTATAATAGCGCCCGGGCTTTCTTCGTAGATCATGGCTATTCCCTAAATACACTTCCGGTGGAGGGCTATGCCAAGGATATTACGTACGAGAATATTGATATCGAGCGGGTCCGCAGCATGCAATTCGGCAATTTCTGGCTCTATGTCTCCACTGTCACTGCCGGCGATGTAATCAATGTCCTGTTCAAGAACATTAATGTCCGGGAAACAGGAACGCAGACGTCGTTCTTGCGGGGGCAACCGCTCAAGGGCGGAATGGTGAACGGGGTGACGTTTACGGATGTCGTGGTCAAAGGCAAGCTGGCGCAGAATATGAGCGACCTGAAGGCAACCATCCGCAATGATTATGTGAGCGGCGTAGTCTTCGCCAACTCTGAACAGCCGCTGTTCAGCGATAACTTTACAGATGGGGATATTGCGGATTGGACGATCCATTCAGGCACAACCAGCTGGGCGGTGACAGCGGACGGAGGGAATCAGGTTCTCTCCACCAGCAAGACGCAGACGGCGCTCATTACCGCGAATGCCGGTGCTCCCTGGACGGATTACACCTATGAAGCCAGAACGCGGTTACCCTTTAATAACACAAGTGAGAACGCAGGCATTGTCTTCCGGGTGAAGGATCAGGAGAATTTCTATATGTACCGGATCGATGCAAGCAAGAGCCAGCTGCAGCTGTACAAAGTTATAGCTGGAGCACTGACACTTGTATCCGAGACTTCTTTTACCCCTGTGAAGAATCAATGGTATACGCTAAAGGTAACGGTGCAGGGGAATACGGTCAAAGGGTATGTGGACGGACAATTAAAGACTACATGGAGTAATCCGAACACTGAACTCACCTCCGGGGGAGCCGGCTTCCGTACCACCTCGGCGGGTATCTGGTTTGACGATGCCAAGGTAACAGAGATTCATAATCCGCCAACCGATATTACGCTGAGCGCTACCCGTGTTGCGGAGCTTACCACTCCGGGAGGCGTAGTCGGAGCCTTCGCTACAACCGATCCGGATGCGGGAGATACCTTTACTTATGCACTGACTCCGGGAGAAGGGGATGCCGATAACAGCAGCTTCTCCATCCCTCCGCTGGGGGACACGCTGATTCTCCGGACCACGCCGGATTATGAGGCCCAGAGCAGCTATAAGATCCGGGTAAAGAGCGTTGATGCAAGCGGACTGTCTGTGGCGAGGAGCTTCACGCTCCAGGTTACGGATGTGGATGAAACGCCTATCGATTCGAATCCGAATTCCGTCCGGTTCACCGACAACTTTGAAGATGGGGATACCGCAGGGTGGACGGCTGCCGTGGGTAACTGGAATGTGGCAACAGATGGAAACACGAAGGCGCTGATCCAGACGAAGGGGAATACTACGGCACTCATTACAGCCGGGGATTCATGGAAGGATGTTGCGGTGGAAGCCAAAGTGAAGGTTCCCATCGCCAATGCCAACGCCGGCATCCTCTTCCGGGTGCAGGATGCCAATAACTACTATATGTACCGGATGAATGTGAACGACAAGAAGCTGGAGCTGTTCAAGGCGGTAGACGGAACGCTGACTTCTGTGTCCAGCACGATGTTCGCCGATGCGGCCGCGAATCAGTGGTATACCCTTAAAGCGGTCATCAAAGGAAACCGGATCATAGGGTATGTGGACGGCCAGTTAAAGCTCGAATGGACGAACCCGCTAACGGAATTAACCGCTGGGAGAATCGGCTTCAGAACAACCTCCCAGAATGCTGTGTTCGATAATGCCCGCGTTACAGGGATACAGAAGGTTCAATCCGCCGCGAACAAGACGGTGACCCAGGACGTGTATACAGCGGTCAGCGCTGAAGGAAATAGTCTTAGTGTCAGTCCAGGCAGTGCAGTGGCGGGTCAGATGGTCATCCTGACAGCTGAAGGCTACAATCAGGGCAACACATCGCCAATCACCGGCGACGAGCGGTACCACCCGGTAGCGTGGAGCTCCACGGAGGCGGGCAAGCCCGGGGTATTTACGGTAACTGAAGAGGTATATGAGGCCGAGTACACTCCCTCTTTGGCAGGTGATTTCAAGATAACGGTGACCTATCTGAAGCAGATATGGGACGGAGCGTCCTGGACGGATACCGCTATAACGGATACCCTGACTGTAGAGATTACTGTAAGTCTGGCACCTGAACCCGGTGAGGAGGATGACACGCGTATACTGAACGCCATATGATACCCTTTTAATTTGCTCTAAAGAGGCTACAACCTATAGATTATATCTTAATCCTGGCTGATAAGAGGGATACTTCTTATGCGCTGGGATTTTTTCTGTGAAAATTATAATATAAGTGCAACCCGTTCCAACAATTCCCTACTGTATAGATAAGAGATTAAAAGGAGAATGACAGATGGAAGATCAGGGAATAGTCCGCCTATACTTACAGCGTTCACAGCAGGCCATTGTAGAGACCAAGAAGAAATACGGGGCTTACTGCAGAGTGATTGCCAGAAACATCCTATCCAGTCTCTCAGATATTGATGAATGTGAGAATGATACATACCTGGCAGCGTGGAATGCAATTCCGCCTACGATGCCCGGGAAGCTATCTGTTTTTTTAGGAAGAATCACCCGTAATATAGCGCTCGATAAACATAGTTATAATACAGCCAAGAAACGCAACCGTCAGTTTGATGCTATTCTAACCGAACTGGAAGGATGCATAGCTTCCCCGGATACGGTAGAAGGAGAATATGAAGCGGGTGAAACCGCAAGCTTGATCAATGAATTTCTATATGGCATAGAGGAGCAAGCCAGAAATATATTTATTAGGCGGTACTGGTATTCAGATTCCATAGAGGAACTCGCTATGAGATTTCAGATGAGCAGCAGTAAAGTGAAGTCCATTCTTTTCAGAACAAGAAATAAGCTTAGAGCTCATTTAGCCAAGGGGGGAGTTCACCTGTGAAAAGAGAAGAGTTATACCGCGAGATCGGACTCATGGATGAGGATTTAATTGAAGCAGCCGGATCGAGCGGAGCGGAGAAAAGGAAAAAAGGCTTTTCTAAAAAGTGGGTGGCTCTGGTTGCCTGTCTTGTACTCTATAGTTCAACCGCTTCCGCTTTATTAGCAACCGAATATTATAAGAATCAGAACGCAGAGCCGTATATCCGTTATCTGAGAGCTGAAGACATGGAGTTACTGCCCGCTCCCAAGTATGACGGGATGAAATTTCTGCAGGCCCTCAAAAGTGATAATGAAGAACATGTATATGTTGCTATCAACCGGCTGGTGGAAGGCTTCAATGATCCAAGCTTAAGAGCAAAGGCACTGAATAAACTTCAGCCGTTTGCAGGAAATGAGAATCCCAAAATCGCCGATGCGGCTGCTTTTGCTATAGATATTCTCTCACAAAGTTACCGGAGTCCGTATATTGTTAAACTGGCAGACGGCAGTATGTTATTTACGTTATTTAATCATTATTCGGATTATGGAAGCCAGAATGTCCTATGGAGGATCAAAGACAATAAGCTGGAGGAATATTCAAGCTTCTCTGCACCCTCTATGTATATCACAGAGATGATTCCTTCCCCCGATAAGAGGTTAGTTGCGGTCGTCACCTGTTCTAATAAAAGTGAATTTGTGCAGATTATTAATGTGGAAGCAGGAAGAACCAGTCCGGAATTAATAGAATCCGCAAGAGTCAAATATGGGGCGGAGCAAGAAATAGACACATGGATCCGCCCGGATTATGAAAATTATAGTGATGCCAGTAACATCGTCTGGAAGGACAATGATACCTTGGAGTTCGAGGGTTCCCTGGCCTATCAGGATACGGAGATTATAGAGAATGTCAGTGTAACGTACCAGTTTAGCAGCAAGGTAATGGAAGTGACCAAACTTAACTAGTCTGCGCAATGCACAGAATATAAGAGAGCCGTGAGCCGCCTGTAAGGGCGGCCTTATATTTATCTATTTGAGGCGGCGGGTTAATGCCCAGAATAGCAGCGCCAGGGCACTCACGATTGCGCCTAACAAGCATACTCCGTTCCAGCCTGAGTAAGCATAGATGCTGGTGGATGCGATGGACCCGGTGGCGCTGCCTATGGAATAGAAAATCATATAACCGGCGGTAAGCCTGCTGCGTGCCTCCGGGTGCAAATTAAGAATCATGCTCTGGTTGGTGACATGCACAGCTTGTACTGCCAGATCAAGAAGGATAATACCTGCGACTAATGAGGGAAGCGAATGCTCCGTATAACTTATGGGCAGCCATGACAGAAGCAGCAGAATCAATGCCGCGCCAGTAGTCCTCTGCCCTAAACCCCGGTCGGCAAGACGGCCTGCCCGCGCTGCTGCCAATGCTCCAGCCACTCCGGCGAGTCCAAACGCGCCAATTGCAGTGTGTGAAAGAGATAGCGGCGGAGCGCTGAGCGGCAGCACCAGGGAAGTCCATAATATGCTGAACGCGGTAAAAATCAGCAGAGCCAGTACAGCGCGGATGCGCAGAATTCGCTCCTGTGCGAATAATGTGAACAGCGAACGCAGCAGCTGCAGATAGGACAAGGCTTCTCTTGAGGGCTCATCCTTGGGCAGCACCCGAAACAATACGCCAGCCATGATTAGCGTTAATCCCGCAGAGACCAGGTAGACAGAGCGCCAACCGGCTATATCCGTTAATACTCCGGCAAAAGTCCGTGCGAGCAGAATACCTATAACGATTCCGCTTGTCACAACACCTACAGTACGTCCGCGCTCAGCCGGGTCTGCCAAAGTTGCTGCGAAGGCAACCAGTGTCTGTGTGACTACGGCAAGCAATCCAACCGCAGCTATGCTTATGAATAACACCTTGCTGGTATGGGCTGTACCAACCACAATCAGAGCCAGGACGGATATTAGCGTCTGTCCGGCGATCAGCCAGCGCCGGTTCAACAAATCACCGAGGGGCACCAGCAATAGCAGTCCAAGCGCGTAACAGACTTGAGTAATGGTAATAACAAGGCCAACGGAGGAAGGCGTAATCCCGAATTCTTGTGAAATAGCGTCCAGCAGGGGCTGCGCATAATAAATATTGGCGACTGCCAGTCCGCAGGCGATGGCAAATAAGAGCGCAACACTCCGGGACATTGGAGATACTGGAGCGGATTCGGATGCTGCAAGCGGTTGTTCGACTACCTTTTCCAAAGTGACACCTCCTTAAATTCTATGTGTGCAAGAGATTTCGTTTCATACCGAACGGTATAAAATAATCCCTGATAAATGTAACCCTGATAAATAATAACTGTCAAGATCTATTGCATAATCTCAATATGATTGACAATGAAATCTGTGAACAATAGAATTATAATATACTGAACGATATGAAAAGAGGGGTTATATTGGCCCGGCAACGTGAATTTGATGAAGACAAGGTATTGGATGCAGCGATGGAGCTTTTTTGGGAGAAAGGATTCGAAGCTACCTCTTTGAGCGATTTGACTTCAAGAATGGGCATTCAGCGCCCCAGCCTATACTCCGCTTTTGGAGATAAAAAAGGACTATTTGAAGCTGCGCTGCGCAAATATACGAGTGCTCATGCTGCCTCTATACGGGGCAAACTCCAGACTAATTCTTCTGTTAAAGAAGCATTCCGCAGTTTTTTTGAGAATCTAGTGGCAAAGGAATATGGGGAAGATCCGAACTGGGGGTGCTTTTGCCTCAACTCGATGGTGGAGCTTGCGCCTCATGATGAGAAATTTGCGATCCTGACCAGAGAACATCAGATGTATCTCTCGGTAATTTTCCAGGAAACGGTTGAGCGGGGGTTGCGTTCAGGTGAGCTTGATCCCGGCATTAACGCAAAGAGTCTGGCGCAGACACTGGTCATATCATTAATCGGACTGACTGTGTTCATGAAATCCCGGCCTGAGCGGACCTTTGTTGATAATTCTGTCAGAGAAATATTGACATTGTTGAGATAGAATCATGAATAGGGGAATCTGATTAGAGGGGTTGGCTTAGAATGCTGCTGACGACTGAGGACCAATTAATTGGCGAGATCGCAGGCTGGCTGAAGAAGCATTTTGAGGCTGAGCTGCTGTCTGCCGGGCGTGTGAATCGCGGACTATTGAACGAGAAGTGGATTATCGGGACGAATAAGGGGCGGCTGTTCGCCAAAAGCTATCACCCCGGGCGGTTCAAGATGGAGGATCCGGAGTTTCGCGGCAAGATTGAGCATGCGCTGCAGCTGCAGCGCATGTGGTACCAGTCGGGAGGACCGTGTCCTGAGCCGTTAACGCTGGAAGGGCGCTGCATGCACATCCTGCCCTGCGGAAGATACATGACCGTCATGACATGCTGTCCGGGTGCTATGGTGCCTGCCGGCAGGATCGGTGAGCAGGGAATGCATTCACTCGGGCGGGCTGCTGCGGATATGCATACCGTCTGGGGTGCCGCGGCGGCATCAGGGGTCGGAGCAGCAGTGCCGGCGGGTGAACCGGCCTGGCAGTTGTCGCGCGAGGAGATGGAGCTCGCCTGGGAGGTAAGCTGGGAGGCAGCCCGCAGCTCGTCCGGGCGTGTCCGGAACGCGCTGCAATTACAGAAGGCGGTTGCTGATTCACTTCGAGATCAGGACTTTACGCCTTTGACAGCGGGCTGGGCCCACCTTGATCTGTGGGCGGACAACCTGCTGTTCGAAGGGGACGCGCTGACAGCCATCGTTGACTTCGACCGGGCACGCTACTCGTTTCCGGCGCTGGACCTCGGGCGGGCGGTCCTTTCCGGCACACTCGGCGGGAGCGGATTCCGCAGGGATGCGGTTGCTGCTTTCGCTGAAGGCTACCGTAGTGTACACCCGCTGCCGCCGGGCACTCTTTTGCGGGCAGTCAAGTATGTCTGGTGCATCGAGTCGCTTTGGTGGATCAAGCCGCCGCTCGATTCGTCGAGCAGGGTCCCTGCCCGCTTTGCCGAAGAAATGATTCATACTGCGGAGCATTGGGATCAGCTTGATACACTTCTTGGGGACATATAGCCGGATGCTGGTTAACCCGGCAGGATTAACCTACACCGTCACTTTCCAACAAGGAATAGAAATTATCGCGGTCCTCGTCATCAAATTGGCCAAGCGTCCGTACCCGGACAAGCTCGTGACCCCCATACAAATCTAATTCCTCACCAAAATTATTGTAGAGTGCAATCATATGGCCCTCATGATTCAGCTCCATGTATCCGTAACATTCATGCTCAGGCTTTTGACCGTAAAGGACCACAAATCTGATTATATCCACGCTGTTCATGCACAGCACTTCCTTTCTATGGTACATAATTAGGCTTGTAGCAAATTTTACGTGAAGCCGGACGAATAGGAAAAAGCAGCCACGGTCCTCATACCCGCAAATTCATTCATACTTGGTAAGTGTAGGGGGCATACCCCGCAATGCCGCTCCCACACAAATTATTTCTTGACAGGATGGGATTAGGGGATTAATATATCGTGCCAGTTCACTCTGTTACTCTGCTATGGCTAAACACATAAAAAAGCTTTCCACAATCCCCTCCCGGGCGATTATGGAAAGCTGTCTTATATACGCTGTTTATTGCATAATTTCCTAAAACTTCTCCGGGAACTGCTTGATAATGCCCATTGTCAGAACATCCGCTAAATGAATCATATGGACCTCATTCTTGTCGGTTGCGGCAATATCTGCTGCCCAGTCTCCCTTGAGGCAGCTCAGCACAATGTCTGTAACTAACTGAAGGTGCTCATACAGCATCTCTTGCATCGCCTTAAACGGCCAGTTTGGATTCAGTGCGCTCAAAAAAGTTGCAATCTCATCGGCATTCTTATGCCAATCGGCCTGCAGCTTCTTCAGATCAGCCTGATTGCCCGCTTTGGCGGCTGCTACAATCTTGCCTGCAATCCCAATATGCTCTTTCAACAGCTCGGCCAGCTTATTGCCGGCTGCCTCCCCGTAATACGGTTTGAATACATCGCCTATGTCCTGCTGGTTTCTCAGCAGCCGGTTCAGTACGTCCTTCTGGTCCGGGTTATTAGAGATGGCACTGACAATATAGCTTCGCGTCCATATGGTATGGTCAATCCATACCTTCTGCATATCGCTTTTCAGCTGAACCATCTTGGGGCTGAAGCAAACCGCTTCTTGCTTGCCGCCTGCCTGTGCATGTAAGGGTCCTGCTGCTTGCGTCAAGGTGAGTGCGAGCACCAATGTTAACGCCAGCAGCCATTTGTTTTTCAAATTCATCTGCTCCTTTATGTGTGCGTATGAAATGGCTTGTATTATTATGGCTGAAGCGGGAGGTTATATGCAGAATAGGACATTGTGGTTTTGTCGTTCTTCTACTTTTCTTCCATTTGTTGTTGCCTAATCCTCTATTTGCAAATATCATAGATTCATAATACTCCATGACATTACATCAGTATTCGAACTATTATTTGCAATCATATGAGGAGGAACGGTAGCGATGTTCAGGAAAAGCATTATGAAACGAAGCTTTGCTCTATTAGTAGCTCTAGTATTGGTATTATCATTCATTCCGCTCAAGCCTGCCCTGGCTCAAGAGAACTCAACGGGCGGCCAGCAAGAAACGGTCTACACGGGAGAGGGTTACGAGGTAATCTACACCATTTCTTCCAAGTGGGAGGGGGCATTCAATGCGGATGTCACCATCAGGAATACGGGCGACCGGACGATTGAGAATTGGACACTGGGCTTTAACCAGCCCTATGAGATCACTAATATCTGGAACGGGATTGTGCAGGCCTATGAGAATGGTGCTTATGTAATCAAGAATGCAGGGAGCAACCAGGACATTCCTGCGGGCAGCAGTGTGAACTTTGGCTTCACGGCGAAGTATGACGGGGAACTGGTCCTTCCGTCAGCGTTTGATATGCAAGGCAGCGAACAGATTGTGCCGGCAGGAGACTATGAAACAAGCTTCACAGTGACGAGTGATTGGGGAAGCGCTTTTAACGGTGAAATCGCCATTAAGAATCAATCGCAGACCACCATTGAGGACTGGAAGCTGAGTTTTGATTATGAGGGGAATCTGGAACGGTTCTGGACGGCCGAAATCACCGGGCATACCGGTAATCATTACGTCATACATAATGCAGGCTACAACGCCAATATTCAGCCGGGGGAGACGCTGACACTCGGGTTCTCCGGGAATCCGGGAAATGTAGTCAATGAACCTGCGGGCTATGAGCTGACGCAGATTGCGGCCCGGCAAGAAGTACCTGAACCGGAGGAAGTCTCCGTGCAGCTCGATACGTACGGTTTAGAACTTCAGAATAGCGCAGACGGTGACTATTACTTCCTGAGAACGAAGCTGGACAAGCTGTCGGGAACACTGGGAGGGACATCGCGCATCAAGACCTTTACCTATCAGACTTCTGATAAAAATAAAACGGTCCTGCAGCAAGGAGCTATTCCAGTAAGTGGGGTCTGGTCCGTGGAAGGCATAGGGCTGGGTGTCGGCTATAATCTGCTGAAGCTAAGTGCGCAATTAAGCGATGGTTCTGAGGTTGCCAAAGAGTATATCATCGTGAATTTCGACGAGAATAATCTGGATAACTTAGGGATTGACCGGGAGCAGGACAGCGACGGCGACGGAATTAGCGATTATTACGAAGAACATTATGGCCTTTCCGTTACCAGTAAGGATACTGATGGAGACGGATTAAGCGACCGGGATGAGATCATCGTATTGAAGCTGAATCCGCTTGAACAGGATAGTAATCAGGACGGGATTCTGGATGGTGACGAAGACGGCGATAACGATGGATTAACCAACCTGGAAGAGTTGTCCTATCAGACGAGCCTGATCAGCGCGGATACGGACGGCGATGGTCTTTCGGACGGCGAAGAGGTTCAGACGTATCAGACGGACCCCCTGAAGGCGGACACCGATGGCGACGGGCTGTCGGATGCCTGGGAGGTGAAGATCGGAAGCAACCCGCTCGTGATCGAAGCAAAGTTCTCGAGAACGGTTGCGGTTGAAGCTGCGGATGCCAAAGCAGTTCCCAGCGTTACCGTTGAAGGGGTCAGCGCGGAACAGGTGGGCAGTTTATCTGTAGATCCTGTTCAGGACGGCATTCTTAATGATACAACGATCCCCGGCTATATCGATCAAGGCTACAATTTCTCAATAAACGGAGCCTTTGAGAAGGCGACGATTTCCTTCGAACTTGATGATAGCTTGTTGAATACAGCGAACTTCGTTCCGCGGATCTACTATTTCAATGAGGCTGCGCAGTTATTTGAAGAGCTGCCCAATCAGAAGGTTACGGAGAATGTGGTTTCGGCCGAGACGGGACACTTTTCAAAGTACATTTTATTAAACAAAACCGTATACGATACTGTATGGCAGTATAAGTTCCTGTATGATGAGGGAGAAGAACAATATTCGGGGATGGACATTGTCTTCGTTATCGACTCCTCGGGCAGCATGTCGAACAATGATGGAAGCAATGTGAGAACCAGCGTAACCAGACAGTTCATCAACCTGCTGACAGGAAGTGACCGGGGCGCTATTGTTGATTTTGACGACACCGCCAAGGTATTATCCGCGTTCACCTCTGATAAGGCAGCTTTGAATACAGCCGCAGGGAAGATTGACAGTAACGGCGGAACGAGCCTGACTAGCGGAATTGCAAGTGCAATTAATTTGTTCACCGCCAGCGGCAGAACAGATGTCCTGAAGTATATTATTATGCTTACAGATGGGGACGGCACTTACAATACATCGCTGACCAAGCAGGCCGCTGATAATCAAATCGTTATTTATACGGTAGGGCTCGGCAGCAGTGTATCGACGAGTGTACTGACAAATATGGCGCAGGGCACCGGCGGCAGCTACTATCATGCGAGCAACGCCGACCATTTATACGGGATCTTCGATACGATCGCCGAGACCTCGGACTTATACAAAGATACAGACATGGACGGCATTAGTGACTATCATGAGAAAGAAATGCAGGCCGGCCGGTTGCGTCTAGGTACAGGCGGTGCGGTGGTCAGAGTGAACTACCTGGATGCGGACAGCGATGACGACGGGCTCAAGGATGGTGAAGAGGTCCGCATTCTGAAAGCCGGCGATAAGGTCTATGCCTATATGTATTCTAATCCTAATCTGACAGACACGGACGGCGATGGTCTGAACGACGCAGTGGATCCCAGAAGGCTGACTCCAGATGTTAATGAGGCATTGATCCTTCAGTCAGATTACAGGGAGGGAGTACTCAAGGATGCTCCGCGAGGAGATTATACCGTATCGGATGACCTGACGTTCAATGACTACACCTACAGTGAATTATTCAAGCTGGGCCCGGTGTTCTCTGTGGCCAGGATTACGCCGGAAGCCATGATCTGGGGCGAAATGGCATTCCTGTTCTCCGTCGGCAAAACCGGTGCGAGTGACGATATGAGCTCCGTTCTGAGCGATTTGATCTCGACGTTCAGATACGATAACCGCAGTAATGAAGGTACATCGGTTTCCGACGGTGACACCTTCAGCACGGACAAATATATCAAGTATCATAACAGCAAGCTGGATAATGCAGTCATAAGTGACTCCAGCACCGAGAATTATGTGCAATTAATCCGTGATTTCGTGGTCCAGGAGCTGCACAATAGTAATGGCGACCTGTCTAAGCTGGAGTATAACCCAAGTGCGAACAAGAAGGTTGTTTATGATTACGTGGGCGGATTCTCACACAGCCCGTATCCGGTGTTTACGGAGAAGACCAATCTGGCGTTATCCCTGGCGATTCATGCCTTCCATGGCAATAATATTACTATTAAGGACTTCAAGATTGCCGGAGACCAGTTCAGCGGGAAGCTGGTGTTCCATTTCTATGATCATTTCGGCCTGGACGCAGATGATGAGATTAATTGGCCGGGATTTGTGGATTGGTTCACGCTGCAGCACTACGACCGTTTCAACGGCAAATATGTGCCGTTCATTACAACGATTGATTACGAGCTGTATTTCAGCGGTTCTGTTAACTAATTCAAAGCGTCTCATTCCGAAAAGGTCAGGCAGGTGGAGCTATGGGCCGCACTAGAATCATCTTTATAGGCATTGCAGCTGCAGTGATAATTGTGGCGTTAGGGGTGATCATTAACTATAACCATTCCAGCGCGAAATATAATATTTACAGGGATCATCGCGAGCTGTTTGAGGCTGTGAAGGATGAGACCGAGCTTCTTATGACCAGCCGCGATAACCGGAGTGATATAGGAAATACCTTTATCTACTCCAATAACGGAAATGCTGTGGGCCATCAGTTCCTGGATGGTGTAGATGCGGACCTGCAGGGCAAGGTAGGGCAGATTATTGCGGTATCAGAAGACAAGCTGAACTTTCTTAGGTACAGCAGACAGAACGGGAAGAGTCTCCTAAGGTTCGTGTTTGACTGGGAAGGCGAGAACGGCGGCACCTATCATATTGTATATTGTGACAGTCAGGATCTGGTCGAGAAGGCGTATAGTGAGGAGCCTGTTAACTACAAGCTGCATACACTGGCGGATGGCTGGTACGGGGTAGAGATCAAATGAGGTAACAAGAAGAAGCGCCTGAAATAGGGGCTTCTTCTTGTTTGCATTTCATGCGCTGAGCAGCACCGTGATGGCCCGGATAATAGATTCTCTTAAGGCCTTAAGGTTCTTGAGCGAATCCGGATCAAGCGTAGGACCGAAGGGATTGGACTCCGACCAGGCGGTAGCGAGCGACATAATTAAGGTTAAGATGAAGTTAGGGGGAAAGGCGGAGCCGATGCTGCCTGAGCCTTGGGCATTGCGGATCTCCTGGACCTTCTGCATATGGGCGTCTTCCCGTTTGGGTGGGCGGGCCGTGCTTTTCTCCAGATTAGACCACATCAACAGCCGCATTACATCGGGATTCGCCATGGCAAAATCAAACACTTTGGCCGTATATTCCGGGAGGTCGCCCGGTGTAAACGGAATATCTTCGAACGCGCGGTCAAGATTTCTCTGGAGAACCGTAGTGAAGAGGGTTTCTTTATTCTCAAAATACACATAGATCAGGTTTTTATTACAGCCGGCCGTTTTGGCAATGCGTTCGACCCGTGCTCCGGCAATGCCGAATGCGGAGAACTCATCCATCGCGGTCTTTAAAATTAACTCACGTGTCGCTTCGGCATTTCTCATGTTCGATCATCCTTATTCTAGAGTTGCGGTAATCCGATTATTACTGAATAGTATATCACTTGACTAACCGGTTAGACAGGTCTATATTTGACTAACCGGTTAGTCAATTAAGCGGACCGGAACTCTCATGAAAGAAGGATTGGACGATGGCACAACGGACTTGGTTTATCACAGGCATCAATAGCGGCTTCGGCCGGCATATGACGGAGCAGCTTCTGGAGCGTGGCGACCGCGTAGCCGGTACTGTCCGCAATATGAACTCAGTGGATGATCTTAAGGCGAAGCATGGGGAGCTTCTGTGGGTAGCCCAGCTTGACGTTACCGACACTCCGGCTATCTATGCGGTCGTTGATCAGGCTTTTGACCAGTTGGGTAAGATTGACGTTGTTGTCAGTAACGCAGGCTACGGCCTTATTGGTGCCGCTGAAGAATTAACCAATGAGCAAATCACCCATCAGATTAATACTAACCTTGTCGGATCGATTCAGCTGGTGCGCGCTTCCTTACCGCACTTACGCGCTCAGGGTGGCGGCCGGATCATTCAGCTCTCTTCGGTAGGCGGGCAAGCTGCGTACCCGGGAGGATCACTGTACCACGCTACAAAGTGGGGCATCGAAGGCTTCATCGAAGCGCTGATGCAGGAAGTGGCTCCCTTTAATATAGGTCTTACCCTTGTGGAGCCGGGCGGAGCACGGACGAACTTCAAAGATCACAGCGCGCAGCTGGCTCCCGGGATGGAAGCCTATGAAGGCACTCCTGCTGCTAAAGCAAGAAGCAATTTCGGAGACAGCACAATCGTTCCCATGGGCGATCCGGCCAAAATGGTTAAGATCATGATCGACAGCGCCGACCAGCATCCCGCACCGAAAAGAATTGCGCTTGGCAGTGATTCTTATACTGTGATCCATCAGGCGCTCACTAGTCGTCTTGCGGAGCTGGAGGCACAGAAGGAACTCGCCTTCTCCACGAATTATCCGAAGGAGGATGCATTATGATCAAGCGGATCTTGGGAAGTAACGGTCTGGAGGTTTCTTCTATAGGACTGGGTTGTATGGGGATGAGCATGGGGTATGGCCCTTCGGCGGATAAGAAGGATATGATCTCGCTGATTCATGCGGCATTCGACCGGGGAGTAACATTCTTTGATACGGCTGAATTATATGGTCCTTATACGAACGAAGAATTAGTGGGCGAAGCGCTTGCCCCGCTTAAGGGAAAGATCACGATTGCCACGAAGTTTGGCCTGATGTCGGATCAGGGGCTGCCCATACTTAACAGCACTCCGGAGAAAATCAGAGAGTCGGTTGAAGGTTCCCTCCGGCGGCTTAAGGTTGAGACGATTGATTTATATTATCAGCACCGGGTCGATCCGGATGTCCCTATTGAAGAGGTCGCTGGTGCCATACAAGATCTTATTCAGCAGGGCAAGATCAGACATTGGGGACTTTCCGAAGCAGATGTTATCACGATCCGCCGTGCTCATGCCGTGCATCCGCTGACTGCGGTTCAAAGTGAATATTCAATGATGTGGCGCAGCCCCGAGGAAGAATTGCTGCCTGCGTTAGAGGAGCTTGGGATTGGGTTTGTCCCCTTCAGCCCATTGGGCAAAGGCTTTCTGACAGGGACCATTGACAAGAATACCACATTCGCCAGTACAGACAACCGGACGGCTTCCCCCCGCTTCGAGGCAGAGAATATGGAAGCCAACCAAGTTCTGGTGGAGCTTATACGCAGAATTGCTGCCGGGAAGGAGGCCACACCCGCTCAAATTGCACTGGCCTGGGTGCTTGCCCAGAAGCCGTGGATTGTTCCGATCCCCGGTACAAGAAAGCTCGAACGGCTGGAAGAGAATCTTGGAGCCACCGAGATTAAGCTTATCCCTGAGGAACTGAGCAGTCTGGACAGTGCGTTGTCAGGCATCAGGATTTCCGGCGACCGCTATCCGGCTGCGCTGGCGAACCGGCTGGGGAAATAACGTCAAAATCAACGTCTTCGATAAATTCGATCACTTCCCCGTTAGGGCTGTGAATGAGTGCGTTCTTCACCAGCAGCGGCGGTTCGCCAAGTGACAGGGTATCCGGTTCTACGAAAGTCCTTGCTCCGTGAGCAAGGGCTTTTTGATATATTTCCTCCACATTATCTACATAAAAGGCAAAATGCAATAATGCTCCGTGAGCTATTTCTTCTTCGGATGAAGCTTTCTTTCCCTGAGCAGGAATCACGGCATCGTTATCAAAAATTTCAAGGCAGGTTCTGCCGTCCGGTGAAATCAGCATCGAAGCTTCCTGGATGTGAAATGAGGGCAGACTCCAGTGATGGCCCCGCTTAAACCCCAGAACTCCGGTATAAAATGCAATAGTCGCTGTATAATCTCTAGCTTGGATCGCTACATGTGCCAGACCGTTTACGCCCATCTAATTACCGCCCCCTTATCTAATATAGGTTAATTATAGGTATAACCAAGCTTGAAATACATGTGAATAACAAGGGATTTATAGTAATATAGGCTTATATTATGAGGTATTACAGATAATTTGGTTTATTAACTAAGGGGGTGTTCAGGATAGATAATCTTTTGGATGACATTGATAAGAAAATCATGGGCTTACTTCAGTACAACGCGCGAATGTCAGTAGCTCAAATCAGTAAAGAGGTGGCCATGTCGCAACCTTCGGTGAAAGAAAGAATGATGAAGCTGGAGGAAAAGAATATCATTTCCGGCTATGTTACGACGTTTAGTCTGCGGGAGCTGAACCGGGGGACGACAACTTTTATCCTATTAAAGACGGAGCATTGCCACGAGCTCACTGACTTCTGCCGGGAGGTTATTGAAGTAACGGACTTATTCCGCATTAGTGGAGAATATAATTATCTGCTTAAGGTACAGACAGCATCGATCGGAGAGCTCGCTGAATTTCAGGATTCGCTGATCAAGTTTGGACCTTCCAAGTCGCATATCAGTCTGAAAAATATACTGGAGAATAGGGTATTGTTGTAAAGATACCTGAGATACTCGGCTTGGAGAACTATAGCACAGCAGACCGCTATCCAAACAGGAGGGCGGTCTATTTCTTTTTTTGGCGAGAGGAGAATCGGGCTTGCATCCTGCCGCAGCTTCTGTTATCTTGATATTAACAAAATGTAATTATCAAAATGTTAATAAGTTAATCCGATCAAGAATAGGTGCAGAAAGCGGAGGGATGCAGCATGAAGAGGATTGCAGGGAACTGGAATGGGTTCGAAATCGTCTGGCTGGTTATATTTACTTTGATTGCAATTTGTTTTACAATTATTTCCAAGGATTCGTTTCTTGGGTTCACGGTCTTTATTACCGGGGTGCTGTGCGTGGTGCTTACGGCGAAGGGAAAGCTGATGAGTTATGCCTTTGGGATGTATAACACCTTCGGCTACGCCTACCTGGCTTATATTAACGGATTATTCGGGGAGGTTATGCTGAATCTGCTATTCTTCGTGCCGATGAATGTCGTAGGCTTCTATATGTGGAAGAAGAATATGCAGAGCGGCAAGCTGTCCATGCGTCAGATGGAGGCCAAAGGCATGCTCCTCACAATGGCAGTCTGTATTTCCGGGGCGCTGCTGCTGGGGTATAGCCTGTCGTTGATCCCTGCGCAGAACTCACCTTATATTGATGCCATCACGACCGTGTTATCCGTAGTGGCCACGATTCTAATGGTGCGGAGATTCAAGGAGCAGTGGCTGGTCTACATTGTGCTGAATCTGTTCACGGTGCTGCTCTGGGTGATCCGGACGGTGGAGGGCAGTGGTGAAGGTCTGCTGATGATCGTCATGTGGAGTGCCTATCTGGTTAACGCGGTATACGGCTACTATAACTGGAACAAAGGGGTTAAGGAGGCGCTGGCATGAAGACACTCGGATTAACCCTGGGGAAATTTGCTCCGCTGCATAAAGGGCACCAGCTCATGATCGAAACGGCGCTGCAGGAGGTCGATGAATTGATCGTGGTGATCTATGAAACGTCCGTCTCTCCGGTCCCGCTGCATATCCGGGCGAACTGGATACGCAGGCTGTATCCCTCATCGGTGCGGGTAATTGAAGCGTGGGATGGTCCGGACGGGTACTCCGATGACCGTGAGCATGAGATCCGGGAAGAGCAGTATATTCTGGGGCTGCTGAAGGGCGAGCAGGTAACCCATTTTTATTCCAGTGAGTTCTACGGCAGGCATATGAGCATTGCCCTGGGGGCAATAGACCGGCGGGTGGATGAAGCACGTCAGCAGGTGCCGGTATCGGCCACCATGATCCGCTCTGATCCTTTTAAATACCGGCAATATGTAAGCGGCATTGTATACCGGGATCTAATTACGAAGGTTGTGTTTGTAGGAGCGATGTCTACTGGAAAATCGACGATTACTGAAGCGCTGGCGGAACAGTATAGGACGGCTTTTGCCAGCGAGTACGGGCGGGATTATTGGACGGAGCATCAGGTGGACCGCCGGATCGGCATAGAGGCTTTTGACGACATTGCCGTGGGCCATATCAAGCGGGAGGAACAGGCGCTTCTTACAGCAGACCGGTATCTGTTTGCCGATACGAATGCGATTACCACTTACATGTACGCCCTGGATTACCACGGCCGGGCTCCGGAGCTGCTAACCCGGCTGGCGCTGGAGAATGCGCAGCGGTACGATCTGTTTTTCCTGTGTGACGACGATATTCCTTATGACGATACTTGGGACCGCAGCGGGGACCAGAAACGGCATGTTTTTCACAAGCAGATCATAGCAGATTTGAAGGAGCGGCGGATTCCCTACATTACGCTTAGGGGGACGCTGGAAGAACGCATGCGTAAGGTAGACGATGTACTTGCGAAGTTCAAGCCTTATGAGAACTATTTCGGAGAGCTGCAGCACTAGAATAAAGAATCTGGGAGGCGGAGACGCTTGGAATTATTAGATCGTAACGGATTTACAGAACGTGAATTTCTGGAGCAATACCGGGCAGGGGATTATGAGCGGCCTTCGGTGGCGGCGGATATGGTGGTTTTCACTGTAACGGACAGGGAGTCAGATGACTATGGCAAGCTTGCGGAAAAAGAGCTGCGCATTCTGCTCATCCGCCGGGGAGGACATCCCAGCCTGGGATGTTGGGCGCTGCCGGGCGGCTTCATCCAGCCGGATGAGACCGGGGAGCAGGCGGCTGCGCGTGAACTGTATGAGGAGACCGGCGTTGCTGATGTATACCTGGAGCAGCTCTATACCGTTACCGATCCCGGCCGCGACCCCCGTACCTGGGTGATGAGCAGCAGCTATATGGCCCTGATTGACAGCAGCCGGTTCCAGATCAAGGCTGGGGACGATGCCGATGATGCGGCCTGGTTCACGGTAAGTTACCGGCTTCTAGGGGAGCACAAAGAGCTGCTGGAAGAAGGATACGTCAGAACCTTTACTTATGAGCTTAAGCTTGGTGCCGGAGAAGGAGAGCTGACGGCGGTTATAGACCGGACGGTGACAGCCAAGCCGGCCTCCAGATCAGTCACTTACTCTATCCGGTCCAATGACGGGCTCGCTTTTGATCACGGGAAAATCATTGCCCGCGCCATCGAACGGCTGCGCCAAGAAACGGAGCAGACCGGCATCGCGCTGCACTTAATGCCTAAGCTGTTTACCTTATCGGAGCTGCAGCAGGTGTATGAGGTAATTCTGGACAAAGAACTGCCGGAGGCTGCCTTCCGGGACAAGGTGGCGGGTCTGGTGGCTGAGACTGATCACTACACGGAGAATACGCTGCAGCATGCTTCCCGCTTGTACCGCAGGAATTGGGAAGAGGACTGATAGAGAAGCACTTCTTCAACGTACTGAAGAGGTGCTTCTCTATTCGTTGTGATCACAAGCCCGGTTACAGCAGAGGATCTTCCTTGCTGACTACATTCGCTTTTTTATCCGGCAGCAGCTTGCTCTTCACTGGCATGAATAAGGTGATTACAAACGCGGCGGCAGCTAGAATCATCATGAAGTAATAGGCGTCACTTGCCCCCAGCATCGAGGCCAGGGATTTAAGGTGCTCGGCTGTAGTAGAAGGATTGCTGCGCATGACTGTTGCTGCATGACTTGTTGCCTGCACGGTATAGATCGTAATGACAACAGCCGTACCAATGGCCCCGGCGATCTGGCGCACGGTATTATTCACGGCGGTGCCATGCGTACCCAGCTGCCTCGGCAGTGCGTTGAGTCCGGCCGTATTGAGCGGCATGGTAATGAAGCTTAGGCCAATCCGCAGGCCAATGGTACGAATCATCAGATACGTATAAGTTGTAGATTCCGACAAATCGGTTACCGCCCATATTGCCGGAATAAATGAATCATATCAGGATTTAGGCGTTAATCCTATTTGCAGTTTCCGCGGAAATGTCGACTAATCGACAGTCTGGGCGAATGCGTTGATGAAGTGCCAAATAAACAAGTTAGAGGGATGAAATGCCAGAACACAAAAGGGTTGATCCAAGAACCATCCGTTCGAAAAAGATGCTGAAGGATGCTGTTTTTTCTTTGTTGGCCGATAATGTGGAGATATCTCAATTGACTGTCAAAAGAATCGCCAGCCGCGCGCCGATTTGAACCGGGCAACGTTTTATTTGCATTATGAGGATATTAATGATCTGCTGCGCCAGCTGGTTCATGAGATATTTGATGAGCTGTCCAAGAAGGTGGAGCCGTTATTACAGGTGAAAGGCAGCAACGAACAGCAGCAGCTGATTATCTTTTTGAATTATTTCTATGAGTACCGGAAGGTTCTTGCTGTATTGGTGGAGCATAAGGGCTTCGCCAAGCACTTGAGCAGCCTGCTCAAGAATACGATTGAGAAACGGCGGAACGCCAGAAATATAAGCACCACCAGGGAAGTGGCTTCGGTTGATATATTAGTTTTCGCAAACTCGTAACTTTAGTCGTAAGTTAGGAAACTTCGGATAAGGCATGTCTATGATATATTAATTTTCCGACATGTGTTCGATTGAAAAATAACTTATATGCCTTATTATCAATGAAAAAACCGATTTTTTTAATGACATATGTTATGATGAATAAGAGGTGACTACATATGTCTGAGATTAAGTATGGACGAGGTTATGTATTCTCCATCCAGTATCATATTGTTTGGTGCGTAAAATATCGTCATAAGGTATTGCTCAATGATGTAGAGATAAGACTTAAAGAAATCCTTAGCCAAATCGCATTAGACAACCACTTTGAGATTGCGGAGATGGAAAGTGACAGCGACCACATTCACTTGCTGGTAGAATGTTCACCGCAACACGCCATTCCTTCCATGATTAAGGCTTTAAAGGGAGTGTCAGCAAGATTGTTGTTCAAAGAGTTTCCTCCACTTAAACAGAAATTGTGGGGCGGTCATCTATGGAATCCCTCTTACTTTGTAGCTACGGTTAGTGAGAACACAGAGAAGCAGATACGGGAATATATTCAAAATCAGAAAGTGAAGTGAGAACCCTGCTAACACATAAAGCGTACAAATTCCGTATATACCCAACCGTAGAACAGCAGATACAGATTGCAAAAACGATGGGATGTAGTCGCTTTGTGTTCAATCACTTTCTGAACCAGTGGAATGAAGCATACAGGGAAACAGGCAGGGGATTAACGTACGCTTCCTGCTGCTCTGAACTCACGAATCTGAAAAAAGAAATCGATTGGCTGAGAGAGCCGGATAAGTTTTCACTGCAAAATGCGTTGAGAAACCTAGATGATTCGTTTAAACGTTTCTTCAAGAAGCAGAATGACGCTCCAAGATTTAAAAGTAAAAAGAATCCTACCCAGTCCTATCAAACGAATTTCACGAATGGAAACATTGCTCTTGTAGGCAATAAGATAAAGTTGCCGAAACTTGGGCTCGTTCGCTTTGCGAAAAGTCGTGAGGTAGAAGGGCGTATTTTAAATGTGACCCTTAGACGTAATCCTTCGGGTAAGTACTTTGTCTCTGTTCTTGTAGAAACGAATGTAGAGCCCCTTCAACAAAAGAATAAAGAAGTCGGAATAGATGTAGGGGTGAAGGATTTTGCGATTTTGTCGGATGGCACCGTATTTGGCAACCCTAAATTCTTTCGTACGCTGGAAGCAAAGCTAGCCGATGCACAACGTATACTTTCTAGAAGACAGGAGTTGGCGCTTACGCAAAAGCGTCCTCTTGCCGAATCCAAGAACTATCAGAAACAAAAAAAGAAAGTTGCACGTATACATGAACACATAACCAATGCTAGAAGCGACTACTTGCATAAAATCTCAACCGAGATCATCAAAAGCCACGATGTAATCGGAATTGAAGATTTATCCATAAGCAATATGCTTAAGAATGGTAACCTTGCCAAAGCGATTAGCGAAGTGTCATGGTCGCAATTCAGAAGGATGCTTGAATACAAAGGAAAATGGTACGGCAAACAGGTTGTAGTCGTAGCCAAGAACTTCGCAAGTAGTCAACGATGTTCAAGTTGCGGATATAAAAATAAAGACGTTAAGAATCTTGCCTTACGTGAATGGGATTGTCCAGAATGCGGAAGCCATCACGATCGAGATATTAACGCAAGTTTAAATCTTAAAAATGAAGCGATAAGACTTCTAACCGTGGGAATTACGGGGATAGCCTAATCAATTAGAAGCCATTAGGTTTCCGTACTTAGGAATCTCGTCACTTTAGTGATGAGTGGTTCAAATTATTACAGCTTCTTTGCTGGGGATTATCATGTGGTGGATTAAGGAGGGTACAGAGTATAGCGCGGAATACATAGCGGGGCAGATTACTCTGGTGTATAAGAGAAGGTACATTTGACGGGCGGCTAAGAAGGGGAATCAAACCAAACAACCCCAATTCTCTTAAGAGAATCAGGGTTGATTGACCCACAGCTAGAGCCGGCGGGATTCTAACGTTTCCGGAATGCGCCCCCGCGGGCCAGTGCAAAGAATATCAGTAAGGCGATAATTGAACCAACAATGGCTGGGATAATATGGAATCCTCCAACAACGGGACCTCTCGGCCCCAGCAGCTCGGTACCCAGCCAGGAGCCGACAAAGCCGGCAATGATATTTCCCAGCACGCCTCCTGGAACGTCGCGTCCAATCAGATTGCCGCTTAGCCAGCCGATAATTCCGCCGATAATCAACACCCAGAGCAGATACATTGATTTGTCCCCTTTCCAGTGGTTTATTCAAGGTATGTTAGGAAAGGGAATAGGTGAACTGCTTTGTGAATTTTTCTTGAAAATTCTGCTAATCCAGCGCCCTTACCGTCTCCCCCTCAATCAGCACAGGCTGATAATAGGTGCTGTTCCGCAAATCCTTCTTCCCCTGCAGCTTTTTAATAACCCATTCAGCAGCATCACGGCCCATCTGCTCCTGCGGATGGGTTAAGGTCGTGAGCTTGATGCCCGCATTCTTGGCGATATAAGAATTATCCTGGCCAATAATTGATAAATCCTCCGGAATCGAAATCTCCAGCTGTCTGCACACATTTACGACTTCCAGGCCAACCTCATCGTTATAGCAGACAATAGCCGTTAATACCTCTCTGTTATCGGTCAGGAATTGCTTCAGATTCTCGGACAGAGCCTGCTTGGACTCCGTATCGAAAGACAGCACCTGCTCGGGGTGAAAGCGTAATTTGGCTTCTCCAAGCGCTTTGATATAACCCTTCATGCGGTATTTGCCCTGCAGGTCATCCATTTTGGCGATAATACCGATCTGGGTGTGGCCCTTCGAGATTAGCTCTTTGGTCGCCAGATAACTGGACTGCACATCATCAAGACAGAAGAAAGGCACCTCCAGTTCTTCATAATAAGCATTAATCATGATAAACGGGACATCCTGTTCTTTGAACGACAGATAGTATGCAATGTTAGGGTTGTACAGATTGCTCTTCGTAGGCTCAATAATCAGACCATCGACGCCAAAGGACAGCATCATTTCCAGCGCCTTCTTCTCCTGGGCGACATCATTATTGGTGCTGGCGAGCAGCAACGAATAATTATCCTCGTTAAGTCTGCTCTCGATCCCGCGGATGATGGAAGGAAAGATGTAATCTGAGAGGTAGGTCGTGATGACACCGATGGTTTTATTATTGGGATTGCCCCCCGATTTGGACCGGAACTGGTTGCTTACATAGGTGCCTGATCCCTTCTCGCTTCTTAGAAAGCCCTCATTGGATAACTCCAGGATAGCCTTCCGGACGGTTTGCCGGCTCACACCATAGGTGTCCTGCAAGGCTAATTCTGTAGGAATCTGCTCGCCCACACTATAGGTTCCTGACAGTATATTGCTTTTTATATCATCAAAAATAATCTGGTATTTGGTTTTCACCCGGCTCACTTCTTTCATGGTTGTTCATATACGAATCGGTATATCCGCAATAGTTGTACGTACACATTATAGTATGAATATATCGTTATTATAATCCAATGTCTACTATGTATAAGCGTTTCTAGGGAAATGTGGATTTCTCTCTGTAAAATTTGTATGTATATCTTGTGTGTTGTGTTGACAAATGTACGAACAAAAAATATACTAAGTCTGTTAATAAAGGAAGCGCCTTCTTTCCATTTCTATTATAACAGTTTGGTTCAGAGAGGAGTAACGTGGGCATGGATCAGAACATCGGGCAAGCGATACTTAAGGGAGAAACTTCACTGGGTATCGAATTTGGATCCACACGTATCAAGGCAGTACTGATTGATCAGCGGTTTGAGACCATCGCATCCGGAAGCTTCGAGTGGGAGAATCTGCTTGAGGGCGGGTACTGGACGTATCATTTAACAGACATTATCAAGGGCCTGCAGGAGGCTTACCGTGAACTGAAGCAGGAAGTCCAGCAGAAATACGGTATTACGCTTACGACCGTTGGTTCTATCGGGTTCTCGGCAATGATGCACGGATATATGGCTTTTGACAGCGCAGGCGGGCTGCTGGTTCCGTTCCGGACCTGGCGTAATGCAACAACCAGTGCTGCGGCCAAAGAATTAACGGAGGTCTTCCAGTTCAACATCCCTGAACGCTGGAGCATAGCGCACCTGTATCAGGCGATACTGAACGGGGAAGAGCATGTGCCTCAGGCGGAGTTCGTAACAACGCTGGGCGGGTATATTCACTGGCTGCTGACCGGCAGCAAGGCGATCGGGATCGGCGATGCTTCGGGGGTTTTCCCGATAGATGAGGCCACGCAGGATTACAATGCAGCGATGGTTGCTCAGTTCGATGAACTCATTGCAGACAAGGGCTATCCTTGGAAGCTGAAAGATATTCTTCCTAAAGTGTATACGGCGGGCGAGCAGGCTGGGCTGTTAACGGATGCGGGTGCGTTAATTCTGGATGCGTCCGGGGAGCTGCAGCCGGGTATTCCGCTGTGTCCTCCGGAAGGCGACGCCGGAACAGGTATGGTTGCTACGAACAGTGTCCGCAAACGGACCGGTAACATCTCCGTAGGCACTTCCGTGTTTGCAATGATCGTGCTGGAGAAGGATCTTACAGCCGTATATCCGGAGATTGATATGGTAACAACTCCAGACGGCAGTCCGGTCGGCATGGTTCATGCCAACAACTGTTCCAGTGATCTCAACGCCTGGATCGGCCTGTTCCGTGAATTCTCGGAGGCGATGGGCTTTAAGGCAGACCCAGGGCAATTGTTCAGTGTCCTGTTCAATAAAGCACTGGAGGCGGATGCTGACGGCGGCGGTCTGCTGAGCTACGGGTATTTCTCCGGGGAGAATATTACCGGGATTGAGAAAGGCCGGCCGCTGTTTGTACGCTCACCTGAGAGCCGGTTCAATCTGGCCAACTTCATGCGGACGCATTTATTCTCCGCTTTTGGCGCGCTGAAGATCGGAATGGATATTCTGACCAAGCAGGAACAAGTATCCATCGACAGTATTCTGGCTCACGGCGGGTTATTCAAAACTCCTGTGGTCGGCCAGAAAATCGTTGCCGCTGCAATGAACGTCCCTGTCTCTGTCATGGCAACAGCCGGAGAAGGCGGCGCATGGGGGATGGCGATTCTGGCCTCCTACATGCAGAACAAAGCACAGCAGGAGCGTCTGGATGACTTCCTTGACCACAAGGTATTTAAGGATGTGGAAGGACAAGTCATCCATCCGGATGCGGCTGATGTGAAGGGCTTCGAGCTGTTCATGGAACGTTACACTGCAGGGATCGCGATCGAGCAGGCTGCTGTAGATCATCTGGTAGAAAACGGGAGGGGTTAACCTATGTTGGAGCAACTGAAAGAAGAGGTATTCGAGGCCAATCTGGACCTGCCTAAGCATGGACTTGTCAAATACACCTGGGGCAATGTGAGCGCAGTTGACCGTGAGAAAGGCGTATTCGTCATCAAACCAAGCGGCGTCAGCTATGACAAAATGAAGCCTAGCGATATGGTCGTAGTCGATTTCGACGGTAACGTGGTTGAAGGGGAGATGAGACCATCCTCGGATACACCGACCCATGCCGTACTCTACAAGCATTATGCAGAAATCGGCGGCATCGTGCACACGCATTCGACCTGGGCGACCATCTGGGCGCAGGCCGGGCTGGATGTTGCTGTAATGGGCACGACACATGCCGACACCTTCTATGGGGCGGTACCCTGCGCGCGCTTCCTGACGCAGGAGGAGGTTGACCGCGGCTATGAAGCGGAGACCGGACGCGTGATCATTGAGACTTTTGAACAGCGTGGCCTTGATATTATGGCAGTTCCCGGCGTCTTGCTGAAAGGCCATGGCCCGTTCACCTGGGGGAAGAATGCCCATGATGCAGTGATGAACAGCGTGGTGCTGGAGGAAGTGTCCAAGCTGAACCATTTTGCCCGCGAGCTGAACCATTTCGCTGAAGAATTGCCGCAGCGGATTCTGGATAAACACTATCTGCGCAAGCATGGTAAAGGCGCTTATTACGGTCAGAAATAATCTGATTTATATATTATCCAAGAGAAGAGGATGAAATAATATGTCAACAGTAAGCGCTAAGCAATTCTGGTTTGTTGTAGGATCACAGCATCTGTACGGAGAAGAAGCCCTCGGTGAAGTCAAAGCTCATGCACAGGAGATGACGGATGCCCTCAATAACAGCGGTGTGCTGCCTTATCCGCTGGTGCTGCAGGATCTGGCGGTCAGTGCAGACAAAATCACTTCGATCATGAAAGAAGTCAACTACCGTGACGAGGTTGCCGGTGTCATCACCTGGATGCATACCTTCTCCCCGGCCAAAATGTGGATCCGCGGCACGAAGCTGCTGCAGAAGCCGCTTCTGCACCTGGCTACGCAATACAATGAGAGCATTCCTTGGGCAACACTGGATATGGACTTCATGAACCTGAACCAGGCTGCCCATGGCGACCGTGAATACGGGTTCATCAATGCCCGCCTGAAGAAACAGAACAAAGTGGTAGTAGGGTACTGGGAACGCGCCGAAGTCCAGAAGCAAATTGCCGAATGGATGGACGTTGCCGTTGCGTATAACGAAAGCTTCAATATCAAAGTGGCCCGCTTCGGCGACAACATGCGCAACGTGGGCGTTACCGAAGGCGACAAGGTAGAAGCCCAGATTCAGTTCGGCTGGACCGTGGATTACTTCGGGATCGGCGACCTGGTTGCGTATGTAAACGAAGTGAAGGAAGAAGAAATTGATGCGCTGTTCGCTGAATATGCAGAGCAATATGATTTCGATTACGGTTCATACAGCAAAGAAGCATGGGAAGCCAGCGTGAAGGTACAGGCCAGCTATGAAATTGCCCTCAAACGCTTCCTGGATGCCGGCAACTACAATGCGTTCACTTCGAACTTCGAAGACCTGCACGGCATGAAGCAGCTTCCGGGTCTTGCCGTTCAGCGTCTGATGGCACAAGGCTACGGCTTCGCCGGCGAAGGGGACTGGAAGACAGCGGCCCTGGACCGCCTGATGAAGGTGATGAGCCACAACCTGAACACCGGATTCATGGAAGATTACACCTATGAAATGGCTGCCGGACAGGAAGCGATTCTGCAGTCCCACATGCTTGAGGTTGACCCGAGCCTGGCCAGCAACAAGCCGAAGGTGCTTGTGTCTCCGCTGGGTATCGGCGACCGCGAAGATCCGGCCCGTCTCGTATTCGACGGCAAGGCCGGCGAAGGCGTTGTGGTATCGATGGCTGACTTCGGCACGCATTACAAGCTGCTGATCAATGAAGTTACTGCCTTCGAGCCGACGGTTCCGGCTCCGAATCTTCCGGTGGCCCGCGTGCTCTGGCAGGTGAAGCCTAACTTCCAGGATGGAATAAAAGCCTGGATCGAGAACGGCGGCGGTCACCATACCGTGGTGTCGCTCAACTTGACTACAGATCAGATCGTTACCTACGCCAAGCTGGTTGGCCTGGATTATGTAATCATTAAATAAATAGCGGAATAATGTTGGATCAAATGAGCGGATGGGCTGTTGCCTGTCTGCTTTTTTTTAATGCAGAGCCAAGGTATTACCGGCAAACTCATCCTCCGTGCCCGTGACTTTCTAAAATCCTGTACAAAATACAACATTCGCTTCATTAAATTGGACTAAATCAAAAATTGTTGTACAAAAGGCAGCATTTCTCCTCCTTCATACGGTTTAGCGTGGAAATTCTTGTATTTCATACAACAATCTATCTAAACAACCGGGTATCTGCGCATCCAAGTTGCAAAACGTACAACATTTATGCCGCTGCAGTGCAGGAGCGCACCCTAGAGATCTAGCCATAGGTAGGAGACTTTTATCACTGTTCAATACTCACATGCCGAGTAATATGTTAGAATATCAGAATGCATTAACGCTTCACCAATTTAATACATCACACGGGCTATGATTGCTATGGATCACACTATAGCAGGAGCAGCTTCTGGAGAGACTGCGGGAGACCGCAGCGCCGAAGGGTTCACAATCTCAGGCAAAAGGACAGAAGAGTACGGAATTTGTATTTGTTATGCTGATTAATTACGGTCAGCGGCGCAGGTAGCTTATTTTGATATTCTTATGAACCGGGAGATTGGATGACATCCAATCTCTTTTTTATGTTATTTGGCAGCATAGCGTTGTACACATTAAGGGGGAAAAAGGCAATGGCACAGACAGAATTAAAGAGAGATTTGGCGAACCGGCATGTGCAGCTGATCGCTATCGGCGGCACGATTGGTACAGGGTTATTCCTGGGATCAGGCAGAGCGATTCAGAAGGCCGGGCCGTCCATTATGATCACGTATTTACTCGTGGGGATTGCCGTGTTTTTTGTGATGAGGGCGCTGGGTGAGCTGCTGCTCTCCAAAGCGGGATATCAATCTTTTACGGACATTGCGGAAGACTATCTCGGGCCGCGGGCTGCGTTCATTACAGGCTGGACCTACTGGTTCTGCTGGATTATGACGGCGATGGCGGATGTGATTGCAGTGGGCGTCTATGTGCAGTACTGGTTCGATATCCCGCAGTGGGTACCGGCCGTCATCTGCCTGATTATTCTGTTAGGACTCAATCTGCTGACGGTCAAAAGCTTCGGCGAACTCGAATTCTGGTTTGCTCTCATCAAAGTCGTCACGATTCTTGCCTTAATCGGCCTGGGGATCATTCTGCTGGTCATCGGGTTCAAGACGGATGCGGGATCGGTGACGGTCCGCAATCTCTGGGAGCACGGGGGCGTGTTCCCGAACGGTGTCAAGGGCTTCTTATTTTCCTTCCAGATGGTTGTGTTCGCTTATGTCGGTGTGGAGCTTGTGGGTGTATCAGCCGCAGAAACAGCAGATCCGGAGAAAAATATCCCCTCGGCGATTAACAAGATTCCTCTGCGCATTCTCTTCTTCTATGTGGGCGCGCTCTTTGTCCTGCTGTGCATTAACCCGTGGACCCAGCTCAGTGCGGCTGAAAGTCCTTTTGTGCGGACCTTCAGTCTGGTCGGGATTCCGGTTGCTGCGGGTATTATCAATTTCGTCGTCTTAACCTCAGCGGCTTCCGCCTGCAACAGCGGGATGTTCTCGACCAGCCGGATTCTGTATAATCTGAGCAGAAGGAATCAGGCATCCCCGCAGCTCGGCAAGCTGAACCGAAATCATGTGCCTGCTAACTCTTTATTTATTTCTACAATAGTTATATCGGCCGGGGCGCTGCTCAGCAAGCTTATTCCGGGCCAGGCCTTCGGCATTGTCACCACGATCAGCGCCATTTGCTTCATCTGGGTGTGGGGGGTTGTGCTCGTATGTCATATCAAGTATAAGAAGAACCGCCCGGACTTACATGCCTCGTCCAAATTCAAAGCACCGTTCACACCGGTTATCAATTATGCGGTATTAACGTTGTTTGCCGCTATTCTGATCATTATGCTGTTCGCAGATGATACCCGTCCGGCGCTGCTGTTTACGCCCCTATGGTTCATTCTGTTGTTCGTCCTGTACTCCATGCGGAGCAAGAAGGAGAAAAGTGATGCCGATGTTAGTATAATCAATACATGAGTGCAAGAATGTTCAAACGCTACTGATATGTTGTCAGCAGCGTTATAAGGAGGAATCCGAAACATGAAGCATAGATTACTCCAATATATGACCCGGCTGACCTCCCTCAGTGAAGAGCAGCAGCAGGCTATTCTGGATGAGATTCTTGTTGTGGAATACAGCAAGGGAGCGACTCTGCTTAGGCAGGGGGAGGTTCCCGGTCATTGCTATTTCGTGTTAAAAGGATGTGTACGGCAGCATAGTGTTGACGTCACAGGCCGCGACATCACCTCGAATTTCTACACAGAGGAGCAGGCGATCGCTATCTTCATTGCGCATAAAGAGGAGGTTTCGTCGGAATACAGCCTGACTTGTCTGGAGGACTGCGTACTGGTTGTCGGTGCGCTGAATACCGAGAGGGAAATGTATGCCAGACACACGCAGCTGGAGCTGATGACACGCCGGATGATCGAGGAGAACTTCGGTCAGGTACAGGCGGAATTCGCCGCCTTCATTGCGGCATCCCCCGAAGACCGCCTCAAGGCACTGCTGCATCGGAGGCCCGGCCTGATCAGCCGCGTCCCCCAGCATCAGCTGGCCAGCTATCTCGGGATGACACCGGAGTCGCTCAGCCGGATTAAGAAGCGGCTTGAGCGCGAACACGCGCAGCCGGGACTTTGAACAGCAGCCAGATGCCAAGCCCCAGCTCCCCTGCGGTCATGGGCAGCATGAACACCCATTTGATGATTTGGAGGAATTCTCCATACCCTGGCACAAGTGTGCCGCACAGATGAACCACAATATAGCCGAAGCCTGCCAGCAGCAGCAGCACACTGACGGGCTTCGGAATATTCTCCGACCATAACGCCAGCACACCTATAATCAGCAGATGCCCCCCGAACAGAATCAAACCAGCCGACCATACCGCTTCAAAAGCATGAAGATTAAGCATGACCTCCGCCTGCAGCTCCCCTCGTGTGAAGCCGGAAAGTGCAACCTCCCTGTTACCGGTAAGAAGGGATACCACGATCAGACTGGAGACAGCAACCCCCAACACTGCCGTATAAGCCAGGCGCAGCCATGCTCCCAGCAGGGACAGGCCCGGATGCACAGGCTTCAGCACCAGATATAGGGCCCAGGCAGCTGCCACATCACAGGCCATAATCAGTACCCAGCCCAGAATCCCGGCCCTGAACAGCGACGGAGAGGCCTGAAGATTGGCGAAGGTCCCAGCGGCATCTCCATCCACTACCAGATTCCCTTGGACATATCCGTACGAGAGCGCGGCGGCAACCGCCATTACAATGAGCGATATTCCCCCGGTTCGAGCCACTGCAGCAGACATTAGCATAACCCCCTGATTGATTATTGATTGTGGTTATATTGTACTAAGGCGCCTGCAGGGCTTCATTGACTTAAGTTAAGAGGGCATGATTAAATTTTAAATATTAAGTTTTTGAATAAAGGATAGTCATTGGAAAATGTCGAACCTTAATCTAGATATTTCTGTACTGTGTTCTGTACTGTGTAATGAGCAATTCAATAAAGGAGAACCCACATCCATGAAGAACATTATCCGCTCCCTTGAAGATATAGTGAACCTGGCACCGGTCCTGAAAGCTGCTTTTCCCTATGATGTATCTATTGCTGTCTGTGATGTGGAGAAGTTCATCGCATATTTCCCTGGTACGTCCATTGATCTGGGAATTCGGGCAGGGCAGATAATTCTTGCGGACGAACCTCTGTATCATGCGCTGAGAAATGATGAATTCTCGAAAGCCAATGTCCCTAAGGACTACTATGGGTATGAATTCGTCGGTACGGTTCTTCCGGTACACGGGGAGGATGGAAGCGTCTGCGGGGCAGTCTGTATCCAGGTCCGCAGACAGACCGAGCTGCGCGAAATCGCTGATCAGATCTCGGTCTCCCTAAATCAGGCTAACGCCCGGATTGGGCATGTGGCAGAGGGCTCGGGGCTGCTTGCCGATTTCTCGCAGAAGCTGCTGCTCCAGTCAGAAACGACCGCCGAAAGTGTCAAAAAAAGCGATGAAGTGCTGGCTGTCCTCAGAAAGGTCGCCGACCAGACGAATCTGCTCGGGATTAATGCAGCCATTGAGGCTGCCCACGCAGGAGAGAAGGGGCGGGGATTCGATGTTGTAGCGAAAGAAATCCGCAAATTCTCGAAGGAAACCGAGCAGTCCGCGCAGCGGATCCGGGATACCCTGGGGGAGATCCAAGCCGCGATGAAGCAGATCAGCCAATCCATCCATCAGATTGCGTCAGTCGGGCAGGAGCAGGCTGCTTCAACGAATGAAATCTCCAGCTTCATTGAGGAGATCCGGACGATGTCCGAGCAGCTGAACCAGTTCGCGCAGAAGCTGTGAGGGAAGAGCGGCCATTCTCATAATTACAGATTCGCCAGAATAACGGCAAGCAGAGCAATGAAGGCCGGGAGGCCCTGAACCAATAGAATGGATTTCTTGGCCGTGATGCCGCCATAGACGGCTGCAACCGCAACACAGATCAGGAAGAACAATTGAAGCTGAACACTGAAGGTATCATTCGGATGCAGCAGGCTCCACACTAGACCGGCCGCCAGAAAGCCGTTATACAATCCCTGATTGGCCGCCAGCGATTTCGTTTCCCGGGCGAACTGCGGAGTGGTGCCGAACGATTTTTGCGCCCGCGGGGTAGTCCACAGGAACATTTCCAGCACTAGAATATACACATGCTCCAGTGCAACCAAGGCCACGAGTATTAAACTCACGATCATCATAGTAAATCCCTCTTTTCATAATTATGTAAGATTGATTAACAGGGAAATTAAATTGCTTAAAATATAATTTTACACTGTCTAAATATAGCCAAATTCTGCAATTTTGTCAATTTGGAATCCCTAAATTCCTTGAGGAGGCAAAACCGTTGTACCTAAGAATGCTGACATCTGAGGATGCGGAGGTTTACCGCGGGCTTCGGCTACAGTCGCTGCGGCTGCATCCGGAAGCCTATCTCAGCTCCTATGAATCGGAAAAGAAGCTGTCTATAGTCACCACCCGCATCAGGCTGGAGCCCTCGGAGAATAATTTCACGCTGGGAGCTTTTGATGGTGAAGAGAAGCTGGTGGGCATCGTTACTTTTTTCCGGGAGAGCCGGCCCAAAATTGATCATAAAGCTAATATATATTCAGTATATGTGGATTCGGATGTCCGTAAACAAGGAGTGGGCCGCCGCTTGATGGTGGAGCTGATTGCCCGTGCGAGGCTGTTGCCGGGGCTCGAAATTCTGAATTTAACGGTAACCTCGAATAATGTAGCTGCCAAAAGACTATACGAATCTCTTGGATTCATCTGCTATGGCACAGAGCCGAAGGCGATGAAGCTTGGGGATGAATATCTGGATGAGGATCTGATGATTCTGCTGCTGTAGCTTTATCGTGTTGACAACTTCCCGGCGGCGATCATAGAACATGCCAAAAAGCACAAGCCGTTGACTTGTGCTTTTTGAGCTGATTATAGCTTGCGGAAAATTGGGATGTTCCGGGTATTATTGATTCGCAGCAGCCCGCTTCAGGATCTCCTGAACCTGGCTAACCATAGCGGCCGCGTCTGTACGGGTGATTCCAGCCTGCGGATTGAACTTGCCGTCAGCATCCAGCTTCACGATCTTCAAGGCGATGCCCGTCTGAATGGCTCCCGAGTTCAGGATATTGATCTTGTCGTTATCCTTGATCTCTACCGGAATCAGATTAAGCAGCGGCAGCTGGCCGCTGGTCTGGAGGGTATGCACCAGCAGGTAGGTGAACGACTCGCGGGTCATGCTGGCTGCCGGATCAATCTTGATCTGCAGATTAGCCTTCGGTCCTGCGGCTTCCTTGATCAACTGTACGGCTTGCTCAGCCGTGAGAACTTCGCTCTCTGCTGCGGGTGCTTGATGAGCCTTCAAGTATTCCACCGCTTTGTTCACGATATCCGTACCGGCGGTGCGTGTAATATCACCCTTCGGATTGAAATTGCCGGACTCATCCAGTGTAACGAAGCCAAGCGCCAGTGCGGTTTGAATAGCGCCTGAATTGGAGATATCCATCTGACTCTCATCTGCAACTTCAACCGGAATAAGCTTGAACATCGGCAGCTGGCCGCTGGTCTGGAGGGTATGCACCAGCAGGTAGGTGAATGATTCGCGGGACATGCTGGCAGCCGGGTCGATCTTGATCTGCAGGTCTGCTTCCGGACCTACAGCCTCCTTAATCAATTGAACGGCCTCTTCGGCAGTAAGCGTCTCACTCAGCGCAGCCGGTGCCGGATGTGCCTTCAGATACGCCAGCGCATTGCTGATCGCTACAGCTGCTTCAGCCCGGGTGATTTCCTGCTTAGGATTAAGCTTGCCACTTTCATCCAGCTTCAGGACACCGTAGTTCAGGGCGCGCTGGATCGAACCGGAATACTCTGCCTTAACTTGATCCTGGTCCTTATAATCAATAACAACAGGCTTGATCATCGGCAGCTGGCCGCTGGCTTCGATCGCATCAATGAGCTGATGCGTGAATTCTTCACGCGTTAATTTCTGGTTTGGCTTCAGGTCGGCTGGCAGATCCAGCCCGTGGACACCGGCAATAATGAGCGCTTCAGCGTACCAAGCGGAATCATTGGCATTCTTGAAATAGTCGGTAGCATGCGGCTCCTTCACAAACCGGATCAGATCAAGGTTCAGGTCTAGTGCATTTACGATCATCTGTACTCCTTCAGCCTCCGAGATACTGATATTCGGACCGAACAGGTCTTGGCTGATCCCTTTGATCAGGCCGCTATTCTGCAGAGCGATGATCTTGTCTTTGTCCTGCACATTGTTAATATCCTTGAAGGTTGCCGCGGAAGCGAACTGTTGTCCCGCGAAGCTGAGCGCCAGTGCAGCAGCTGCAGATATAGTAATGATCTTGAATGTATTCTTCATTGTCAGTCACCTCATAGAGTAGTTTGTGGTTTATTTGTGATCTTAGACGTGCCGTCCTGCAAAAAGGTTACAGCAGGTTTGAATTATACGGAATTCCGGTTTATTAGGGTAGTGAGTGTTATCAGACATATAGGCAACATCCATGGCCGGATAATCACCTGAAGCGTCATCGAAGTCCAATAAGGACGTATTGCCCGCGGCTGTCCCTGAGCATGTTGCCTGTATGCAGATCTCCGTGACAAAAGTGTCTAGGCAGCTCTGACATACGGCTCCAAAGTTCATTGCCATAGTGTTCGAGCGCAGCAACGGCAGGATAAGAATGAGCCTCTAAATAATCAAGCATGCGAACGGACTGCAGGGCATCGGCTGTCTTGAAGCTGCGGTATATTTTGAGTACATAACGGTTACCCCCGCCCTCTGCGAAATACACCCCGCCGATCAGCTCCCGGCGAAACCGGATATATAGAGAAAGCTTAGCTATAATTAAAGTTACAGTAGGGAACAGCCCCGCGGACAAAAGTTAAGCCACCCGGCTTCCTGAGCCGGGTGGCTTATGTGCATTCGCTATCTTTTCACGGAAACAATCTGATTGCGGCCCTGATGCTTGGCTGCGTACAAGGCTTTGTCTGCCGATCTGAACAAATCGTTCAAGTAAGTTGTTGTGCTCATGGGCGGTGTGACCTTGAATTCCCCGATACTGAGCATGCCTATGCTGATGGTGATGGATATAGGCTCGTCTATATGATCAATTCTGATCTGGTTGGACTCAATGCTTGATTTAAGCTGCTCTGCCAACACATACGCCTCATCCTCTTCCGTATCGGGCAGGTAGATAAGGAACTCCTCGCCGCCATAACGGGACAGAATATCGGAGTGGCGCAGATTACGCTGCAGGACCTCTACCGTACTGCAAATGACCACATCTCCGGCCAGGTGGCCGTAGCGGTCATTGACCATTTTGAAATAATCGATGTCGATCAGTATAATGGTCGAAGGGACCCTGGGATCCCGGTCCTTCATTAATTCATTCTCCAGCTGCTGCATGAGATAATGGCGGTTATAGCAGCCGGTCAGGCTGTCGGTGATGGCCATCTTCCGGAGCTTGGCGTTCGTCTGGAACAGCTCTTCCTGGACTTTGATTAAGGCGGAATTGCGCTCCTGCAGAATGGTGTTCTGCTGGTTCGTCTCATCAATGAGGCGCCGAAGCTCGGTTATATTCTGGAAGGTGACAATCCGGCCCACCCTCACACCGCTCACCATAATCGGTGCGGCATGAATGCTGATGTACATTTGGAGTGCGGGATACATTAGTTCTGTCTCGGCTACCTCAAGCGGATGGTCACGGTAGGTTTGCAGGAACTGTTCAGTCTTCACGATATTGCCGCTGGGCAGGTGGCGGGCCATATCGAACCTCTGCCCGGGATTCAGCCGGATCTGGGGAAGCAGAGCCTGGTTGATCTCGACCACCTGTTCTTGATCGTCGAGGACAAGAATTCCGTATTCCATCGTATTGATAATATCCTGGTGGGCGATAGTTACAATATCAAACACTTTGTCCTGGTGAATGGTAATCACGAAGAAGGTAGCTGACACGACAATGCCTAGCGAAGTAAAGCCCGGAATGACCGGCAGATAATCGTCCAGCACTACGTTCAGGAACACATCGATCATCAGGAAGACACAGACGGCAAGAATCCCTTTTAGCATATACATGATCTGATTCTTGATTCGCGGCGCCTGATCGGAGACCAGAGCTACATAAATGATATACAGCGATACGATGGCGTGTAGAATAACAATAGACATGTTGATCCAGAAAATAGGTCCGTAGATCCGCTCAACATATCCGCCGTTTACCGGAAGAACAAACCAGCCGTTCGGATTCAGCACCACACCCAGCGACGACAGGAATGCCGGAACGAGCAGGGCGATTAATATTTTGCGGTTAAGAAATTGCGATTGGCCAGAGAGCAGAATGGTGAAGAAGATCCAGCCCGTAGTCAGCAGGGAGGCATCGATAAAGGCAAGCTTCACATAGAATAGCTGATAGATTGGATCATCAACGGTCCGGATGGCAAACTGGCAGTAAGGCCAGATCATCATGGAGAAATGAAAACCCAGGTAGACTTTGTGCAAATTGGTTATCGTACCTACAGAAGCAAATATGTATATAAACAAAAGGAACAAGACAAAGCACATCATCAGATCAATCCAAGACTCCAAGGCCAATATACTACACCTTCTTGATATATTTAGTGTTTTATTGATTTTTCTGGGTCAAAGGTCTTATATATTGATTTTAATATATAATTAGCGTGTGCAGATTACAAGATTTTTAAGTGATTCTATCGGAAGAATATGGTTGGGAGGAGAACAATATGAAATCTATCACCGTTCAGAATCTTACGGACAAGTTTCATTTGGAAGTGCTGGCAGGGGCGGAGCGCATGGACCGCGTCATTACCCGTCCACGGACGCACAGACCCGGGCTTGAGTTCGTCGGTTATTTCGATTTCTTTCCGATGGCGCGGGTGCAGGTACTCGGCCGCAAGGAGATCAACTATTTATTGACGCTGAGTGTAGAGGAACGCATGCTGCACATCGGCAATATCGTTAAATATCATCCGCCTTGTTTCATTGTAACGAGCGGCCAGCAAGAGATCCCTTATCTCACCTTATACTGTAATCAGGAGGGCATTCCGCTGCTGCGGACACCAGAGGTGACCACGGAGTTTATTGCCAAGCTGGACAGCTATCTGGTAAAAACACTGGCGCCGGAGCTGTCGATTCACGGGGTATGTGTCAATGTGTCGGGCATCGGGATTCTGCTTCGGGGCAAGTCCGGGATTGGCAAAAGCGAAACGGCGCATACGCTCATCCGGCGGGGCCACCGGTTCGTGGCCGATGATATTGTAGTGCTCAAGAAGCTGGGGCCGGCGACGCTGCTCGGGACGCATAATGAGACGACCCGCGAATTCCTGGCCCTGCGCAGCATCGGCCTGATCAATGTCGTACGCCAGTACGGGCGCAGGGCCTTCCAAGATGAGACTCGGATTGTATTAGACATCGAGCTGGCACCGTGGCAGGAGAATTCACTCAACAATGACCTGGAACTGGTTCCCCAGTTCACCGAATATCTCGGCGTTCAAATCCCGCATATTGAGGTTCAGCTTCAGCCGGGGCGCGATGTGGCCGGCCTGATCGAAGCTGCTGCGAATAATTGGTATCTCAAGCAGCTTGGATACAGCGCGGTAGAAGACTTCATGAAGCGGATTGAAGACGGGATGCAGTCTTAATGCGGGATAATCCCATACACTCCAGGGCAACTTAGATAAAAGACAGCAGAGGAGTGTATCCGAAATGGCGAGAAGAAACAGGAAATATGCGGTGCCCGGGTCAGCCCAGGGCATGCAGACCTTCAAAGCAGAGGTCATGAAGCAGGAAGGATACCATGTGGATCCGAATCATCCGGACGATGTGAAATACGAGGTGGCTAAGGAGCTCGGTATCCCGCTGCAGGCGGGCAATAACGGCAATTTGACCACGGAATCTGCGGGGCAGATTGGCGGCAGAATCGGAGGCTCCATGGTCCGGGAGATGGTCCGCCTGGCACAGGAGCAGTTAGCGGATAAGGGCAAATCCTAGAAATACGCGGTCCCTCCATTGGCCCAAGGCAGCGGCATGCTTTTGGGCTATTTGCATTTTTCTACGGAGGTAATATTCAGAAAATGTAGACATACACCTTCGTCCGCAGCCGGTCCTGGCAGGTGATGATGCGGGCCGGCTGCTTGTCCGGCAGAGCGAAGCAGACACTGATCACGGCAGCGCCCGGCGGCAGCTCCTGCCTGAACTTAGGCGCCAGCCGTTCCATAGCTCCGGGGAACAGGTAACAGAGTACAATATCGGCATCGCTATAAGAGCTTCTATAGATATCGCCCCGCCTAAAAATGACCTTGCCCCGCAGCCGCTCCCGTTCAATCTTCACTGGCAGGAATCGTGTGCATACTACCGCAAACAGCTGTGAGAACCATAGGGGAAGCCTTGAGTTCTCTATGCCGGTCAGCCGTTTGCCGGGGCAGCGGCGGATCACTTCCAGGCCCAGCGTTCCCCAGCCCGACCCCGCCTCCAGAACATTGGCATATCCCGGGATGCGGTTCACCTCCCCGGCTACTGCCGCCCTTACAGCCCTGGACGCGGGCATCGGCGATATTCTGTTCTTCCAGCTTACGAGCACAATCCAGACTACGGACAGCAGAATGAGAAATGCGGCAATCCAGGGAATACTCTCGGTAACGGGCATATATCGCTCCTTCTTAATCTGTGCTTACGCCGGGCTGCCGCTGTAATATTTATACTCGAAATTGATCTTGAAGCCGGCATTGAGGTAGAGGGTCAAAGCCCGCTTATTCTCGGTGACAACACCTAGACGGATCGAAGAGTAGTTCTTCTGCAGCAGGAGATCAACAGTCTGCCGGAGCACCTTCTCGCCATACCCCTGGCCCTGGCAGGCGGGCAATATGCAGAAATTATGGATAAACGCTGTTGCCTCATTCACGTAATTCACCCGGATCAGGCCGATCCGCTGGCCGCCCGCCCAGGCAATATAGGTGATACGCGCCGGTTCATTCGTCTGCAGGAAATACTCCCGGGTGGCGTCTTCGGAGTCTCCGAAGGCCCGGGACGAGCAGGAGACCATGAATTCGAGGTCCTCCGGCAAGGAAGGCAGCAGACGCAAATCTGCCGGAGCCTGTTCTCTGCCGGACTCCGTATGGGCATATGACATCGAGTATTCAGAGCGGTCATAATCAGCACCGATAGCCTGGGCCGCGCGGAGTCCTGCCTGTGAGCGGCTCGGCACCCTGTAGCTGAGCCTGTGTACGGCGAGAGGCGTAATATCTTCCTTGGCCCGCTGCACAAGACTGCGGAATACGCCCTCACGGCGGTATTCCGGATGGACCATGGCATTAATCTGCGCATAATCGCCTTCGGTAGCAAACCAGCTCAGCAAACCTATGAGCTGGTTTCCGCGATAGCAGAGCAGGGCATGGTCGCCATCCTCTTTGACGAGATGCTCAAGATCTGAGCTTAATTGGAGCGAATCCGCGTGGCTGCACTGCTGCTCCAGTACAGTAATGTCCGCCGCTTGCTGCTTGGAATGATACGTCATTGCAATGATGTTATTTAACTTGAGAAGCTTCCGGAACTCATCAACACTGTCAAACACGCCATCCGGCGGGACATCGTAAGCCTGGCTCTGGAAGGTGGACAGCCAGCGGACACCGTAGGTCGGCAGTCCGGCAGCCTTGCCCGCGAGAATATCTGCATTACTGTCCCCAACGAATACAGCATTGGAGGGAGCAATGCCAAGTGTACGCAGCGCCGAATGTATGCCTTCGGGATCAGGCTTGGGCTTAACGACATCATCTCCGGTGATGGAGATATCGAAGAAGCGCTCCAGATCCAGCGCCCCGGCCGATATCTGATAGGCCCGTCTGCTTTTACCGGTAATGACGCCAAGCTTCATCCCTTGCGCCTTCAGGGCCTGAAGTAATTCTACAATATGCCCGTCATTCTGGAATTCTCCGAAATGTCCCTGCTCATATAACGAATAATAATCCTCTATAGCTTGCGGAACGGAAGACGGGTCTGCGAAATTGCCGCCAATGATGTCCTCCTCGGTGGGGCCAAACATGGCGACAAGTTCATCGCGGGTGACTTCTCTATGATCATATTGCTGAAATACGGTCTGGAACGCATGGAAGGATAAAGGCAGTGTATCTGCGAGTGTTCCGTCAAAATCAAATAATACAGCTTGAATAGACATACGGATGGCCCGTCCTTTAGATGAATTTAGGTTGGGTGGAGCATTGCCTCAGGTGGCCTCAGAATCAGGAAGTAGGCGCAGCCTGAAACAGGCTGTTCTTGTAATTCATGAGCGGTGCCAGCCAGACCATACCGGTTCCCCGGTAGACATTGACCAGGCCTTCGCCGGATACGGCAGAGCCCATGCGGGTCTTTCCTGATTTCTCTACGGTAAAGTCAAGCGAGTTCGACCACATCAACGCGAAATTGCCATCTACCTTCAGCACGTCATTCTGCAGCTCGACCACCACGGCTTCCTCGGATGGAATAGGAGCCTCAAGGGCGATAATCCCTTTACCCCGTGCGCTCAGGTTGAACAGCCCTTCTCCGCCGAGGACGGCTGAGGATACATTCTTGCGTGCAGCGACGGCAATATCCAGCGTAGTCTCGCAGGCCAGGAACATGCCGTCATCAATCACGATATGGTCGTTGTCGACATCAATCAGCCAGAGATATTTGTAGGTGGTTTCGAGCATAATCGTCCCTGTTCCTTTATAGAGCGGTTTGATGGCACTCGTGCCGGTTGCTGCACTGGATATTATATTGCGCATCAGACCGCCGACACCTTTGACACCCGACGTCATTTCGATATTGCCGATCATATACTGCATAGCGCCTGCGCTCAGCATAACCTCACTATTCGTAAGCTCAATCATCAGCTGCTTGTTGCGCATATTGCTCTTGCTCATGAAGAAGTTGGCCTGGGCTTCCAGCATGGAGGTGCTGCTCAGATCCTCCTTGTATTCAATGACCGAGAATCCGCCAAGCTGTTCTTTAATCACAACATTAGGGTTATCCTTCAGATTATTAATGGTAAAAGCCATAATGCTTCCTCCCCTGAGATGCAGTTATTTGGGCATGTCCATTGATTATAGCAGAGTCCATAACATGTGGTAAAATAATGGAAAATCATAGAAGATTTTAATAGTAATCCGGTTTAGCTTTACTTATAATAATAGATTAGCGTAATGTTCTAAGTATAGTGCACAGAACACAAATGCAGATACCATACCAGTATTGGAGTCGAAAGGAAGTTAACCTTGTTCGAGACGTTGCTTCTTAATTTCTTGTTTATGCTGTTTCCGGTACTTATCTTTCTGATCTTCTTTGAGAATAGGCCGCACGCCTATAACCGGAAGATTCTTGTGCTGCTCACAGCTATAACCATGATCCTGTGTATCGCCAAGCCGATCCGGCTGGAGACGGGGTTTATCTTTGACCTGCGGTATGTTCCGTTTCTTATCGCAGCTTTGTATGGAGGGTACAAAAATGTTCTTCCGCTCTATCTGATTTTAAACGTATACCGTTTCTATATAGGCGGAGAGGGAACGATTCACTCGTTTCTTTTTTCAACAGCAGTTCTGATTGTTGTGCCGTTATTAAGTTCAAGATTTATCCGTTCGAAGCCAAGAACACGGATCAGCTGGGCAACCGTCATTGCCGTGCTGACAATGGGCTGTTATCTGATTGTGCTGAGCATGGTTATGGAGTCGCTGGATATGCAGTTCTGGATGCTCACCTTCTATGCTTTGACCACTCATGCAGCCGTGATGGCGGTCTTAATGATTCTGCTGGAGCAGATCATTACCAATCTTAAGAATCGGGACCGGATTATGCAGTCGGAGCGGCTTAATGTGGTTAGTGAGCTGGCGGCCAGCGTCTCCCATGAGATGCGGAATCCGTTAACCGTGACAAGCGGGTTCCTTCAGCTGCTGAACAAATCGAAGACGCTTACGCCCGAAGAGAAGGGATATATTGAACTGTCGCTGCTGGAGTTGAACCGGGCGGAGAAGATCATCAGCGATTATCTCTCTTTTGCCAAGCCGCAGTCGGAGAATATGGTCTATTCCAACCTCCAGGCCGAGTGTGAATACACCAAGAATGTCATCATGCCGTATGCCACAATCCACAAAGTAGCGGTCGAGTTCAGCTTCAACAACTCACTCTGCGCCCATTATGACCGGAATCTGATGCAGCAATGTCTGATTAATCTGTACAAAAACGGGATCGAAGCGATGAAGGGAATGGATGACGGCGTTCTGTCCATTGATATCTCCGAAAGGAAGCAGAATATTATCATTACCATCCGCGACACCGGCATCGGGATGACGAAGGATGAAATCTCACGTCTGGGCAAACCCTACTATTCCACCAAAGAAGAAGGTACGGGTCTGGGCATGCTGATGGCTTACAGTGCGATCAACAAAGTTAAGGGAGTTATCGAGGTTCGAAGCGAAAAAGGAAAGGGAACCACCTTCGAGATCGCCATCCCGGCTTAGGGCGGACAGGGCAACAGTGGGAAACTCTCCGTGAAAATGATAAAGTAACTCTTAGAGGAATGGATATATTAACCGGGAGGCTGTTTGTAATGAGACAAGAGTTAATTGCGCAATTGAATGCTTGGCATGAGGAAGATGAATTCGAACAAATTGTATCCCGCATCAAAGAGGTTCCTACCCCGCTGATCGATGATGAGCTGGCGGTTCATCTGGGCCGGGCGCTCAATAATCTGGGACGTTATAAGGAAGCGCTTAAATGGTTCAACAAGACCGCTGACAAAGGCAAAAAAGATCCGCTGTGGCATTTCCGCGTCGGTTACGCCCATTATTATCTGGACCAGTACGATGAGGCGATCAAGGCTTTTGAGAAGGCCCATAAGCTGGACCCTGAGGATCAGGACATTATTGAGTTCCTGGAATGGAGCCGGAATGAAGCGGGCGTGCAGGACGGTTCTGATGATCCTGAGGATTCTGGGGATGCTGAGGATTCGGCCGAAGAAGCGGACGATAACTCGGATTCTAAGGATGCTGAGGATACTAAGCGCTAGGCTGAGAGGGGCTGGAGAGCTTGAAGCTATCGGTATTTTACAATCATATTGTGAAGGCAAGCGAGCAGAGCGGCCTGCCGCTTACGGATGTACTGGACAAAGTGCATGCCTATGGCATAGAGGCGGTAGAGCTTGATCTGGAAGAGGCGCTGACCGGTACAGAGGCGATGAAAAAAAGGCTGGATGCAGCGGGGATCTCCGTGGCGTCGATGTATGCTTTTTTTGACTTCGGCAATCAGCCTGCACCGGAGCCGGGGTATGCATTCATTGATACGGCGGCCTACCTCGGGGCCGGTAAGGTGCTGGTCATTCCGGGCTTCACCGAAGAAACGGCCACCCCGGAGGCGCGGGGCCAGGCTCTTCAGAGCATGGCTGCTGCGCTGAATGCCATTTGTGATTACGCGGAGCGTAAGGGCATCCGTGTGACGATGGAGGACTTCGACGATATCCGGGCGCCGTTCTCGTCGGCGGACGAGCTGCTCTGGTTCCTGGAGCATGTGCCTAAGCTGGCAATCACGTTCGACACGGGGAACTTCATCTACCGTGGTGAGGATGAACTGGAAGCGTTCGCGAAGCTGAAGGACCGGATAATCCATGTCCACTGCAAGGACCGGTCGCTGGAAGACAACGGCGGGGAGCCCAGAATCAGCGCAAGCGGGATTCCGCTGTATCCGTCCCCTGCAGGCTCAGGCTGCATCCGGATCGCCGAGGTGCTCCGGATGCTGAAGGCAGAGGGATACGCAGATACGCTGGCCATCGAGCATTTTGATGCTGTAGACCAGCTGGGTTATATGGAGCAGTCGGCGGCGTGGCTGCGCTCCATGCTGGATTAGGAACAAGACAATCTTACAATCGGGGTGAAATGGATGCCATACCGCACTGTCGCAAGGAAGTAGTTATCGGGCTGGGTAGAACGCGTACCAGCCATCAAGGGGGCAGTCTGCCTTTTTGATCACATGATAACTATAACCTTGGACGGTGCCAGGCATTCATTTTTAGAGCCGGGACACTGAGTTATTCAACGTAAGGACCACACTGCATATGCAGGGGGTTCATTAGCGTTGGGTGGCGAAGCGTGGTCCCGGCTTTTTTATACTCATTTTAAGATTGGAGATTGTAATTATGCTGCGAAAATGTCTTGTCCACCTCAAAGGGTGGATTGCTCTATATATCCTTCTTGGTTTCGTCATTCAGTTCTTAAGCAGTCTGGGCATAGTGGTCTTTCAGAAGATTCTCGATCAGGCGGTGGATGGAACGGGCTTCAGCGAAATCACACATTGGATTGTCATCTACGGGGTGCTGCTGGGCGCGAATGTACTTCTGAATTATGCGGATGAATATCCGGGCGCCCATCTGTCAAACAGCATCACGGAACGATTGAAGATTATGGCCTTGTCCAAAATCTCCAGAATGGATTATACCGCCTATCAGAATATGGGCACAGGCCAGATGATCAAGGTAATTGAGAACGGCGCGGCGGCCGGGAACAGCATTCTGTTTACTTTTATTCTGGGGACACTGCATGAGCTGCTGCCTACCATCCTCTTCAGCTTGTTCTTCATCAGCTATTATGACCTCAGAATCATGCTGGTGATTGCGGGCGGGTATGTGGTGATCTTCGTGATCACGAATGTGCTGCTGAAATACCTCTACCGGATTAAAGCGGCTGTGCTTAAGGAGCAGGAGTCCATGTCCCGCTATTCAATCCGCGGATTCATGGAGCTGGTTGTGTTCCGGACCAATAAGAAGTATGCGCAGGAGATCAGCAGACTGAACGAGACCGCACGGCAGATTATTCACAAAAGCGCTCAGCTGCAGATGATCCATGAGTCTTTTTTTGCCTTATTCGAAATGTTCATTACGGTCATTAAAGTGATTGTCCTGCTCTATGGAGTGAAGAATGTGGTGTCCGGGCAGGCCTCGGTCGGGGTGATGGTGGCCTTGTTCATGTTCATTGAGAAAATATATACGCCGATTGCCATCTTCAACGTGTTATTCGTCGGCTACAAGCTGAACAGGGTGACCTATCAGCGGTTTGAGGAATTCCTGAATGCCCGGGAGGACGCCAATCTGGAGAAGGGGAAGGCGGTGGCCCGGCTGCAGGGCGATCTTGAATTCAGGGAGGTGTCCTTCGGCTACGGGGAGGTTCAGGTGCTGGACCGGCTGTCCTTCTCTATCGCGCGCGGAACCTCGGTCGCACTGGTTGGCTTAAGCGGAAGCGGAAAATCGACGGTCATTAAGCTGATTACGGGCCTGCTGAAGAAAAGCGGCGGCAAGCTGCTGGTGGACGGCACGGATATCGATGAGCTGAGTCTGAACAGCTACTATGATCATATCTCTTATCTGTCGCGGATAGTCCGATATTCGATACCACGATCAGGGAAAATATGGTGTTTGACCAGGAGGTGCCGGATGACGAGCTGTATGCGATTCTGGACAAGGTGAATCTGAAGGATAAGGTGCTGGAGCTGCCGGAGAAGCTGGAGACGATGGTGGGTGAGCGGGGCCTGAAGTTGTCGGGGGGTGAGCGGCAGCGGCTGGCTTTTGCCCGGGCGCTCCTGCAGAAGCGGAATCTGATCATCCTCGATGAACCGGTCTCGGCGCTGGATAATATTACGGAGAAAAGCCTGATGGAAACGGTGTTTGCAGAGTTCAGGAACAAGACGGTTATTATTATTGCGCACCGGCTGAATTTCATCAGCGGAGTAGACCAGATTCTGGTGATGGAGCAGGGAAGGCTGGTAGGGGAGGGGAATTTCGATTCCCTGATCCGCAGCTGTGATGCCTTCAGAACGCTGTGGAATAACGGCAGGGGGCAAACGGATTAAATCATCTTTTACCTTGTCGACATTCTTTCGCTTGTACTATGCTGGGGTACAGACAGGACTTGAAAGCGGGGCCACCTAAATGAATATAACGTTAGCTGCGATGAGGCTTGAAACAGAGCGTCTGATCATCCGTCCTTATATTGAAAGTGATCTTGGCGCTTCCTTCGCGCTGATGCAGAATCCGGAGGTGCTAACCTTTATGCATATGGAGGTCATGCAGCGGCATGAATATGAAGGCTTGTTCCGCTGGCTGATGTTCAGCTATCATACGCCGTTTGAGTTGCCGTTCAAATATTCGTTCGCGGTTTGCAGCAAGGCAACCGGACAGCTGATCGGCTGGTGCGGCCTCGGCGTACTGAATTTCAGCGCACCGGATACCGAGCTGTATTATCTGATCGGGCGTGAGCATTGGGGCCGGGGCTATGCCACCGAGGCCGCCCGGGCGCTCACGGCTTATGCCTTCAATGTAATCGGGCTGGACCGGTTATATGCCAAGGCAGATCCGCGGAACACAGCGTCACTCGGGGTATTCCAGAAGCTGGGCTTCCGGTTTGAACGGGAGCTGGCCGGGCTAACCGGCGATTATGAGGACTGCAACGGTGAGCTGCTGCATGTGCTGGAAAGGTTGCGGTTTGCTGGGCGGCTTGGCAGTTGAAGAAGATGGGGTTCAAGAATAACGGCTTTGCCGTCCTTTTACAGGACAGCAAAGCCGTTTCCACTTCATAGATAAGAATGTATATGCTTCGAACTAGAGAGAACGAACGGACAAGCTCGGATGCTATGAGGACCGGAGATAGTTGGATATTGTCCACTTGCTGATGAACGATAGAACCCTGCTCCAGTAACAGTTGGACAAACAGCACTTAAATCCCCCCGTTTCACCCACAGTAGCTAAACCTAACAATAATAGATGTTGTTTTTCCACTTGCTTCGGTTCATCCCTCAGAAACAGGTAAATTAAGATACCTTTTTCCACTTGTTGCTCTCACAGCAATATTACGTACGCGGATTTACCCGTACCTGTGCGCCTTTGCCGCTGGTCTGAATTCCGGTGGTTTTGCTTCCGGCCTCTTTCAGATCTGCAAGCAGACGCTCCAGGACTGCCTTCGCGGCCGCCGCTTCCTTCGCACCGGAAGACTTCACGACCAGCTGCACCGGCTTGCCGGAGCGCAGGTGCTTGTCCGCCTGACGCAGCTTCGTGTCGTAGTCATGCTCTTCAATATGGGCGGTGAAGCGCAGCTCCTTCACCTTCTCATGGCTGCCTCCGCCGCCTTGCGGACGGCTGGTATCGCCCTTGCGGGCCGCTTGCGCAGCGGCTTTGCCTTTGCCCTTGGCGACCAGGCTGCACGGCGGCGGACTGCTCATCAGCGAGGTGCACACCAGATCGGCTCCTGCGGATCTGGCCATAGCCAGCGCCTCGTCTCTGGATACGGTGCCGAGCTTCTGGCCCTTCAGCCCGGTAAGCTCGACCTCGGCTGCTCTAATCTGTTCATTAATAAGTACGGCCACGGAAATGAATCCTCCCTTTGCGGATATGATATAGCTATCATATATGGAAGCCGGCCGGGCTTCAATTCCGGAGGGCATGATCTTTCATTCAAAGTTGAGCCGCTTGTGCAAAGCGGTTATACTCAGTGAAACGCAGGAAGTTCAGCGCTGGAGCGCCGGGGTCCTAAATTTTTGTTGAATGGGGGATGGCAATTGAATGACACAGCTGACGATAAGCAGTTAATTCTGCTTATTGCACAGAAAGACTCGAATGCCCTCGAACTGCTCTATGACCGGTATGAACGGGTAATCTATAGTTTCGCTTACCAGATCGTGAAGGATTCGATGGCCGCCGAAGAAGTAATGCAGGAACTGTTCCTGCGGGTATGGAAGAATGCGGAGCAGATTGATTTCGGCAGGGGCAAGCTGCTCACCTGGATGTTCGCGGTTACGCGCAATCTGGCGATTGATCATCTCCGTAAACGCAGCTCCCGGCTGCCGCAGCAATCTGCAGACTCCGGGAATCTGGATATGATTCAGGACCATACAGCGCTCACCGAGGATCTCGTTGAGCTGCAGATGGCCGGGGAACAGATCAGGGACGCGCTGCTGGGGCTCAGCCGGGATCAGCAGCAGGTGATGGATATGATTTATTATCAGGGCTATACCCAGCAGGAAGTAGCGAACCTTGCGGCAATTCCGCTGGGGACGGTCAAAGGAAGGGTCCGATTGGCAATGAAGCAGCTGCACAAATCATTACGGCACTGGGGAAGGAGGGATCATGCGCATGAGTGAACATAAGGATGATCTCTGTGAACTGGCCGAATTATATGTTCTGGGCGCACTGACGGCAGAAGAGACAGCGCAGTTCGCTGCCCATGCAGAAGCCTGCAGTGAATGCAAGGAGCTGGTAAGTGAATACCGGCAGGTACTGGACCATCTTCCCCTTGCTTCCGAGCCCGCAGAGCCGCCTTCCGGAATGAAGGATCGGATATTATCACGGGTATTAGAGTCAGGGCATGTAAGTGCGTCAGCCCCTCAGCCGAAGACCAGCCTCAATATTCAGCCTGCGGCAGAGCGCACAATCGAGCGTGAACCGGTAAAGGCACCTCCAATAGAGCAGGGGCTGCCCCGGGCAAGGATTCCTGAGCCTAGAAAAACCCGCTTCTGGGGTTACTTAAGCCTCGGGCTGGCTGTCGCCGTGCTGCTGCTGATTGTCTATACCGGCCAGCTGCGCGGGGATGTAGACCAGCTGCAGCGGCAGATTGCCTCCGGCACCGGGCCCCTGCAGGGGCTTAAGGTGAATGAGACGGTGGCGCTTAGCCCGGCGGGAGAGGCTGTTTCCGCCAAGGGTGTAGCGACCATTGTCGCTGATACATCCGGGACCCACCTCGTAATCCAGGCGGAGGATCTGCCGGAGCTTACAGGCACAGAGGTCTACCAGGTATGGCTGATCAAAGGGGATACGCCGCAGAATGCGGGCACCTTCATCTCACAGGACGGAAACGGGGCACTCTATTATTCGTTTGATCCGAAGGCCTACGATACCGTGGCAATTACGCTGGAGCCGGATGACGGGGGAGACGCCCCGCGGGGACAGATCATTCTGGCTGCGCCGATTAAGCAGGGGTAGCAGCTGAATTCCGCAATGCCGATATTGGCGGGAACCTAATGTATTTTGAAGAACAGCCGGGAGGGTTCTCCCGGCTGTTTTTTTCTCATCAAACTCTAATCTCCCTGCAAAGTCTTTCTCATCAAGGATGGTTTACCCTAAGGGTAATCACATGAACTGGAGGAGAGGGAATATGAGAATGACGTGGAAACAGCTAATCACAAGCGCCTCGCTGGCGGCGGTATTAATGTACATGGGCATAGCGAATGAAGGGGCCGCCGGTGCGCGGCCGCTGGCTGAGGCGGACTTTGAATCCGCGCCAGCACAGGCCTCGGTGTCAGCTCCGGCGGCTGCAGTCTCTCTGCAGACAACGGGGAAGAAGACGGGGACGGGCTACTCTTTTGACAAAGGCATTACCCGCATCAGCCTGCCGGCCGGCACGCAAAGTGTCTCTATTGCCAACACGAACGGAACCATCGAAATTAAGCAGGGCAATGTCAAGGAGATGGAGGTCCATATGACCGTGACCGTCCATCAGGCAACCGCGGATGAGGCGAAGGCCGTAGCGGACAAGGCGGGGATGAAGGTAAGCAAAGGGGCTGATCTGGAGATTAGAACCTACAGCGGGTCTTATGGCAATTGGCGATATCCAAGCCTTGATCTGACGGTTACACTGCCGCAGGGCATGAAGGCCGAGCTTCAGGCAGAGACGGAGAACGGCAATCTTTCTTTGTCAAAAGTTTCTAGTACAGGTAGAATTGAGTTAGCGGCTGTGAACGGAAATATATCTGCTTCCGGCATAGGCAATGCGCTCAAATTACATACGGTGAATGGCAATGTGCAGGTCTCTGAAGCGAAGGACCGCGTAGAAGTCACAGTTACCAACGGCAACGTCAAGGCGGAGCAAATTGCCGGAGACTTGACCCTGAAGGCCACAAACGGCAATGTGTCGGTGAAGGACGCATTGGCTGCTGTAGAAGCGGTCACCGTAGCCGGGAACATTCATGTGAGGAGCCGGAAGGTCGGCGGAGACTGGAAGGTAACTACAGCGGTAGGGGACGTAGAGCTGGCCTGGCCGGGGGATGCGGGAGTCGTGGTCGATGCGGAATCTGCTTTTGAAGAGATTGAAACAGACTTCCCGCTGACATTGAAGAATCACCGGGCCAGCGGGAAGCTGGGCGCAGGTACGTATCAGATCCGCGCCAAGTCTATGGCCGGGTTGTCGCTAATGCAGAACTGATCTTGTGAAGAGGTGGACGAGAGGTTGAAGGAACGCGTATTGGTTATTGAGGACGAGCCTGCCATGATCCGCCTGCTGGAGCTGGAGCTGTCCTATGAAGGTTATGACATTACGGTTGCGTGCGATGGTATTACGGGTGCCGGGCAAGCGCTGGGGGAGCATTTTGACATCATTCTGCTCGATTTGAATCTGCCGGGCATCAGCGGAATAGAAGTATGCAAGCGGGTACGCGCGGTGAAGCAGACTCCAATTATTATGCTGACTGCCAGGGACACGGTCAGTGACCGGGTACGGGGACTGGACACCGGGGCGGATGATTATGTGCCGAAGCCCTTCGCCATCGAAGAGCTGCTGGCCCGCATGCGTTCCCTGCAGCGCAGGCTGCACGCCGCAGAAGCCGGGGATGAAGTCCTGCATGCCAAGGATCTGATACTGGACAGGGCTGCGCACCGGGTCAGCCGCGCCGGGCGCGAGATTGAATGCTCACAGCGCGAATTCGAGCTGCTGCACTGCCTGCTGGTCCATAAGAACCGGCTGATGAACCGTGAGGCACTGCTGAACCTGGTCTGGGGCTACTCGTATGAAGGCGAGACGAATGTGGTGGATGTCTATATCCGGTATGTGCGCATGAAGGTGGATGAAGGCTACAGCGAGAAGCTGATCCATACAGTCCGTGGCAGCGGATATATTCTGAGAGACTGAGGTGAGTGAATGAAGCCATGGACGTTCTCCCGTAAAGTCAGCGCTTCGATTGCACTCACTGCACTGGCCGTTACGGCGGTGGTCAGCGGATTTGTCTATATTACCTTCAAGCATTGGACAGACAGCCAGGAGACCCGGCTGCTGGATGCCAAGCTTAGACAGTTTGAGCTGCGGGTCGGTGAGGTGGAGTTCCTGCCGTCCCTGCTTCAGCCCGGTTTGGGCAAAGGAAGCGGTGCAGCGGCTTTTTTGAAGCCGGATTTCTCGGTGTTTGCCCCTGAGCTGGATAAAGGCCAGGTTCTGCAAATGCTGGATGCACGCGGGCGTGTGCTCGCAGAAGCGGGCGAAGGTGAACCGGCGCCCGGCTCAGATGTCTACAGCGCAGAGAAGGAGCTGTCCTTGCCCGTATATGGCCTTGTCCGGCTGCAGCTTACGGACAGCGGGCAATCACGCAGCGCCACCGCCGAGAAGGAGGTGGGCAGACTGCTGCTGCTGGGGCTGCTGCTGGCTGCCGGAATGGCTGTGCTTGCAGGGGGCATCGTCTCCCGGTCAGCGCTGAAGCCGATTCGCAGCATGATTGGCGAAGTGCGCAGCATCGGGACGAACAGCCTGTCCCGGCGGCTGCATGTCCCTGCCGCCCAGGATGAGCTGCAGCAATTGGGCGAGACCTTCAACGGGTTCCTGCATAAGCTGGAGGTCTCCTTCGACCAGCAGCGCCGCTTCATTGCCGATGCTTCCCATGAGCTTAAGACACCGCTGGCCATTATTGAAGGCCATACGCATATGATCCAGCGGTGGGGCAGGCAGTCACCGGAGGTGCTGAATGAGTCGCTGGCGTTCATGATGGATGAGACGCGGAGGATGAAGGAGCTGATCTCCCAGCTGCTGCTGCTTGCGGAAGCAGAGGCGGAGGCGCTGGCCCCGGAGGGCGGAGATGAAGAAGCCTGCAATCTGAACTCTGTGCTGAACGAACTGCTCCCTCAGACTGTTCATGTCAATCCGGGGGTGCAGCTTGATTATGACGGCGGCCCCGGTGAACAGGCGCTGCCCATCCGGATGCCTGGCAGCGCCTGCTATCAGGTGCTCCGCAACATCGTGGAGAATGCACTGAAATATACGACTGAAGGCGGAGCAGTAAGAATCGGGCATTCCCGTTCAGACGACGGGAAGGTGATCGTGACCGTAGCCGATACAGGAATCGGAATATCCGCTGAGCAGCTGCCGCATATCTTCGAGCGCTTCTACCGTACGGAAGCTTCACGCAACCGCTCGCAGGGCGGCTCGGGCCTGGGACTGGCCATTGCCAAGGCAATCATGGAGCGGTATGGCGGCTCCATCGCCATCGACAGCACGCCGGGACAAGGTACAACCGTGACGCTGACGTTCATAGGGTCATAAGTAGATTTAATCCGGCGTAACTTACGGTATCCTGAAGAACTGAGGGGGAAGTTATGTATGAAGAGGAAAGTGCTGATTTTCACCATATTGCTACTAATCGGTGGCGTTCTTTTTTGCACTATGTATAGCTTCCCCAAAGCGATTGACACCAGCTATCCGGCGGTTGAATTCAGAACCGGCGACGCATCATCGGCGCAAAGAACTACGATACATATTAAAGGCAGCCTCCACCGGGCATTATTCCGCAATCAGGTGTTCCACGGGGACATCACAGTTGAGAAATATGATTACAGCAAGTATGAGATGTCCGATATCGTGTTCTATCCTGATATTAGAGACGGGTGGGGGAACATCACCTATTATGATTGGAAGCCAAGCGGGTTTGCTTTCGGTTCCATTTGGAAAAAAGGTAGCTTTGACAGTGTTAAGATTCTCCTTTACGAGCCCATTGGTCCGGAAACGGGCGGCGGTATGAGTAAGAATCTGCAAATTATTGCGCCGGCGGAGGATTATGAATCTGCAGCAGAGCTGAGTGCTAAGGTCTATTCAACGAATCAATAACCTGATTTAGCAGAATGAATTATAATATTCCTTGACGGGAATATTCCTATTCGGGTATATTGTAAGTGTACACCACCAATAAATAATACAAGCTTTACTAAAGGAACATCGGAATGATGGACACAACGACATTTAGCGCACTTGCCGAACCCACCCGCCTGCGGATGGTAGAGATCCTGAAGGACGGGCCGCTGAGCGTAGGCGATATTGCTGAGCGGCTGGAGCTGCGGCAGCCTCAGGCTTCGAAGCATTTGCGCGTACTGCTGGAAGCCGGACTGGTTGAGGTAGAGGCGGCGGCGAACCGACGGAATTACAGGCTGCGTACAGAGCCGCTGGAGGCTATGGATGCTTGGCTGGAGGCCTACCGTAAGCTGTGGAGTGAACGCTTCGACAATCTGGATGATTATCTCCGGAAGCTGCAATCCAAAGACAATTCATGATTATCAGGAGGGATTAGGAATGTCCAGCAAAATGATTTCGAGAGTAGAAGGTCTTGAACTGGTTCTTGAACGTGTATTCGATGCACCGCGTGAGCTTGTATTCAAAGTATTCTCCGAGGCTGAGCATCTGAAGCAGTGGTGGGGTCCGCGCGGCTGGATTGTTCCCTTCTGCAGCGTTGATTTTCGTCCGGGCGGCGTCTGGCACTACTGTATGAAATGTGTGGATGAGAAGCAGGGCGACTTCTTCGGCATGGAATCCTGGGGCAAAGGGGTCTACCATGAGATCACCGACGGCGAGAGTTTTGTCTATACCGATTACTTCTCGGATGCCGAAGGCAACGAAACCGAAGGTATGCCGTCCACGCTGGTCAGCATGTTCTTTGAAGAATACGATGGGAAGACGAAGCTGGTGAGCCGGTCGAAATACGATTCCGCGGAAGCGCTCAAGACGGTGATGGATATGGGGATGGAGCAGGGGATTACCGAAACCTGGGACCGCCTCGAGGAGCATCTGCAAGCGATTCAGTAACCGGACGGGCAGCGGAGCATATAAGTGTAGTAAGAGTGATAATACGAAGAGGCTGTTTCCTTGCCGGATGTTGGCGGGGGATGGTCTCTTTTTGTGAAAATACGCATTTATATATTGGGGTATATCTCAAACCTATGTTTAGACCCGTCCATTCAGGGTGAATGGGTAATAGCGATTTAACTGACTGCAAGCAGTCCGGCAGCGATCGGGTACGGGCTTATTTGCAGTGTCACATGAGGAGGCCGAAGGCATGGATGAGGAGTTGCTGGCACAGCTGAAACGCTGGCATGAAGATAATGAGTATCAGCAGATTGTGGACCGCATTCAGGAGATTCCGCCGGATGCAAGAGATTATGAGACTATCAGCCAGTTGGCCAGAGCCTACAACAACCTGGAACATTATGGGGAGGCATTGGAGCAGCTGCTCAGTATTGCGGGGGAGGGCGGGAATGATCCGCTGTGGCATTTTCGCATAGGATATTCCTATTATTATCTGAAGCAATATGAACAGGCTATCCATGCGTTTGAGCGTGCGGATGAATTAGATCCCGGAGACGGGGATACCGTAATGCTGCTGAAGTGGAGCCGGAGCGGCGAACAGCGGGAGAAGCGGGAGAAGGTAAGGCGTGCCGCAGCGCTGCGTGCCTCCAATGCACAGGGGGATGCGGACGGAAGAGACCTGAACGCTTTCATTGAATACTGCGCGGATTTCTGGGAGGACAGCGACTATGCCCGGAAGGAGTATGTGTCGGCGCCGCCCAGTGACGAACTGATTACTTCTGTGGAGCAGGAGCTGGGCTATAAGCTGCCGTCCTCTTACATCGCGATGATGAAGCAGCAGAACGGCGGGATTCCCCGTAACACCTGCTTCCCGGTGGAGGAATCCACCTCCTGGGCTGAAGATCATATCGCAATCTCGGGAATTGCCGGTATCGGCCGGGACCAATGCTATGCCCTCTGCGGCGATCTCGGCAGCCAGTTCATGATCGAGGAGTGGGGATACCCCGATATTGGAGTAGTTATTGGGGACTGTCCGTCTGCAGGCCACGATGTGGTGATGCTGGATTACCGCTACTGCGGGCCGGATGGAGAACCCGAGGTCATTCATGTGGACCAGGAGAACAACTATGAAATTACGTTCCTGGCCAAGGATTATGAGACCTTCATCCGCGGGCTGGTGAGCGAGGAGGTCTATGATACATCGGAGGAAGATAAGCAGGACGATCTGCGGAAGGTAGCCGCCGGGCAATTCTCTCCTCTGCTTCAGGAGCTATGCGATAAAGCCACCGGAGTGGATAACATAGATGGGATCATCCGCGGCATCTGCACCGCCATCGTTGAAGAGAAGGGCCATTTCTCTCTTCATGCGGACGAACGCTCGGCCTTGATGTATGATCTGCAGTTCTGGCTGTACACCAGCGCCTATCCGCAGACGAACCGTGACCAATATCTTGAGGTCTATTCGAAAATAATCGCGTTCGGCGGCGAATTCAGTACAGGCGGATACGCCCCGGGCTTCATCTCCGACTGGCTGGATGAACGGGTGCGGCAGGGAATGATCGTGGAGAGTGAGGGAACGCTGCGGTTCACGGATATAGCAGAGGAACAATTGCTTGCGAAGCTGAAGGAGGCAGAAGCCACGGAAGCTGTGGATGTTAAGCCTTTTATTATAGTAGAGCAGGAGAATGGCGGAAAATCTGTGATTCTGAACGTAGGCAGCTACAAGGCCGAAGTGTTTGCTGCGCGGGAAGAAGAGGGATTCGAAGGCAATGGATATGACTGGGGCTCTCTGGCTGCGGTATTCCTTGAGGAACAGATGCCTGAACTGGCCGGAATCATCCGGTTTGACCCGGAGGCCGGTATGTTCTGCGCGTACTCCTCCGATGGAGCTGCGGTCATAGCCTTCGCCTCCGCATTCAAGCGGGCTTGTGAGGACGACGTATTGATCCGGGATCTATTCTCGCGTGCGGAGCTGGATTAGAGCGGATAAAGGAAAGGGGACTGCCTTATTAGGGCGGTCCCTGTTTTATGTTGGCGGGTGGATTGAAGGGGTTAAGCGAGTCCCGCCAGCCAAGGGGATAGAAGGATGACATCGCTAGTATTGATAGACTGGCCTGTTGTGAATCCGGAGAGGTTCTGCGATCTGAAATTAATCGGCGGGGAGACCAGCCCGGATGTTCCGGTGCTTCGTCCGCCGAGGTTAGAGCCGTTGATCAGGTTGAAGACGGCAAGCTGATACGTGATATCCCCTGAAAGTGTCAGAGAGGCTGTCAGCGGGAGAATAAATATTCCTGCCCGTAATGAGGTCGCTACAGTGGTTACTCCAATAACTGTAGACTGGGAGGAGCTGGTCGGTTGCAGGACAGCCATCTGGAACACACCGGTAGAGCCTAATTGCGTAACATATGCTGCAAGTCTGTTAATCGTGATCTGCTGCCCGCTGAAGGCGAGCGCCCCGATGGCCTGATTGTTGCCGCCGCTCGCATTAAAGGGGATTTGGGCATTGAGATCCCCAATTTTCAAAGTCTCAATGGATGACGATCCGGCTCCCGCTATCCCCGGCGAGCCCGCCAGACCGGGCGCTCCCGGTGCACCTGCCGGTCCTGTCGCTCCTGCTGCGCCAGTCGCGCCAGTGGCACCTGTAACACCAGGCAAGCCGGCAGTTCCCGGCAAGCCCATAAGGCCCATGGCTCCCGGAGCCCCGGTAGCCCCAGTTGCTCCCGTGGCGCCGGTTATGCCTTCGAGGCCCATTAAGCCCATTGCTCCCATTGCACCCATCAGCCCAATATCGCCCATGGCTCCAATATTGCCCATCAGCCCGATGCTGCCCATCGCGCCGGTCGCGCCGGTCACACCCATGAGCCCAATCG
>NZ_WHOB01000036.1 GCF_013141775.1 Paenibacillus phytohabitans | reverse complement strand
CCTTTGTTTCAGTCAAGCTTTTTTTTAATTTCTTTTTTCGCTTTAGCTTTCAGCAAGTTATCCGAGAACATCTTGCTCAAAGGGCCGAGACTTAATGTATCATAAATCCACAACCCTCGTCAACCATTAAAACAAAGTTAATTTTAAACCCAGCAGCAATAGTACCCCGGGCAGCCCAAGAATCGTTACTGCGCCTATGGTTGTGGGATTCAGCGGGATGTGTACATCCGTTAGAATACCGGAGAAGTTAACGATATAAATGCCGATTGCAGCCAGAATAAGATGAGTTCCAAATACACTTATCCATGCCCACCCCAGTTTTTTTCTGAATACAATTAGAATTAACAGGAGTCCTGACAGAATCAGCACACCCAATGCAACAGTTCTTAGCATTGCGATCCCCCTCAATAATTATTCCGGTTACATCGGCAGCTGGCTCCGGTTCAGCCCCAGTCTCTTGGCATGCTTAAGATGGATCTGGTATTTACGCTCGGCCGCCTCGAGTATATAGATGGCATAATCAATCTGATCCTGCCCCATTGCCTCATCAAACATCAGATATGCCCGTTCCCACTCCGACTGCGCTTTGCGGACCTCATGGTACACCGTCCCCCACTCTTCTTCCGTATGGGCATTATTCGCTCCTTCTGCATCTCTGCCCAGCCATTTCGTGTTCCACCATCCCATTGCAATCCCCTCCTATGAATGACTACTGGCGCAGCCGGTGCCGCACACCCGTTAATCTCATACATATCGGAATAGGGACAAACTTAGAACCATGAGTCAGTGCTCGTCTGCTCTTTTGTTGAATGCTGGCCGCCCCTGGAGTCTATATCTAATAAAAAAAGAGGCCCCAAGGGCCTCTTCAAGTACAATTCAATGTCAGAACACTCAGAACAGCTCACGACGGCCTTCCAGCGCCTTCGACAGGGTTACCTCATCCGCATACTCAAGATCGCCGCCTACAGGCAAGCCATGGGCGATTCTCGTGATCTTGATCTCGAACGGACGGACTAGACGGGAGATATACATGGCCGTGGCCTCGCCCTCAATGTTGGGATTGGTCGCCATAATCAGCTCCTTGACCCGCTCATCACTGAGTCTGGTCAGCAGCTCCTTCAGCCGTATATCATCAGGTCCGATGCCCTCCATAGGGGAGATGGCCCCCTGCAGCACATGATAGTAGCCGTCAAACTCTTTGGTTCTCTCTATGGCTACCAGATCCTTGGAGTCCTGAACCACACAGATTATCGAAGCATCGCGGGATTTGTCCTGACAGATCCGGCACGGGTCAGTATCGGTAATATTACAGCAGACCGAGCAATAATGAAGATTTCGTTTAACACTGACTAGGGCTTTGGCGAAATCAATCACCTCATCCTCCTTCATGTTAAGCACATGAAAGGCCAGCCGGGCTGCTGTCTTCGGGCCAATCCCTGGTAAACGTGTAAAAGCTTCTATCAGCTTGGCTAGCGGTTCTGGATAATACAAAGTAATGGTTCTCCTTTGGTCGGGAGTGGAGTAAGCCTAGAATAAGCCAGGGATCTTCATTCCGCCGGTGAATTTACCCATATCGTTGTTAGCCAACTCTTCAGCCTGGGTAAGAGCATCATTAACAGCAGTGATCACCAGATCCTGCAGCATTTCGATATCCTCCGGATCAACAACCTCCGGTTTAATCTGAATGGAGAGCAATTTTTTGTGGCCGTTCACCTGAACGGTAACCACGCCGCCGCCGGATGAGCCTTCAATGGTCTTACCGCCCAGTTCTTCCTGGGCTTTGAGCATCTGCTCCTGCATTTTCTTTACCTGTTTCATCATTTGGTTCATATTATTCATACATCGTCTCTCCTTTGGGATGCGCGTTATCTGCGCTAGTATGCTTGAGGCTCTATTCCTTTATGACAACAAGGTCTTCTCCAAAGAGCTGGATCGCCTCGTCAATCCATGGTTCGGGTTTCGCTTCTATAGTCTCGTGCTCATGCTCCAGATGCAGTTCTTCTGTACTGGCCTTGGAAGCTGACTTGGTCGCAGCCTCATTCCAGTCACGCAGCATCATCGTCACCAGCCGGTATGGCTTACCCAGCTTAGCAGACATCACATTCTCGATGACCTGACGGTTGGCCGGCTTCTCAGTCGTATCCCGGTGAATTGTATTCTTGAAGGCGACCAGCACTGCATCTTCCATGACTGCCACCGGCTCTCCATCTACAAACCACGCATGCACAGTAACTTTCTCTTCCTTCACGCCCTGCAGAACCTGGCTCCACTGCTTATACACATTGCCAAAGTCAGCGCTGTCTTTACCCGCAATGAACTTATCGAGCTGCGGCGGAAGCTTGCCTGCAGATGATACTCTTGGAGCGCTTGGCGGGGCGGCCGCTCTCTGCGGCGCAGCCTGCTCACGCCCGCCGGCCACACCTCCGGATTGGATCGCCTGCTCAAGCTTCTTCTCCAGCGCGGCAATCTGCCGTTTGAGTGCATCCAGTTCCCCCGAATCCACCGGGGAAGAGCTTCTTCCCGCTTCCGGTGCTACAGCACTCAAGGACGGAGCGCCCGCTGAAGGAGCCGCCTCCTGCTGGGTACTGCACAGCTTCATCAGCGCTACTTCAAATAAAGTCTGCGGATGAGTGGCATATTTCATCTCACCCAGATAGCGGCTCAGCGTCTCCACAATCAGGAACAGCCGGTCGCGGGTAAAGGCTGCTGCCATATCACGGAATTCCGCCGGATTCAGTACACGGTCGGTTAACTGGTCTGCCCCCGGCACCATCTTGATCATAAGTAAATCACGGAAATAATACAAAAGATTCTCCAGACATTTGTCGGCACTCTTGCCCTCGTGCATCAACTGCTCGACAAGTTCCAGCAGCAGCCCCATATCACTCTCCAAAATGGCTGTAGCCAGGCGGGCGAACTGTTCGGATGGAATTCCTCCGGTCATGCCCAGCACCTGCTGATACGTCACATTCCCGTCTGTGAAAGACGAGATCTGATCAAGTATGCTCAGCGCATCCCGCATCCCTCCGTCGGACAGACGGGCAATATACTGCAGTGCGTCCGCATCTGCCGTAATGCCTTCCTTCTGGCATATCTCTCTCAGCCGGCCGGTCTGCTCCTCCAGGGAAACCCGGCGGAAGTCAAACCGCTGGCAGCGTGAAATGATCGTAGCCGGCAGTTTATGCGGCTCTGTCGTAGCCAGAATAAACATGACATGCGGCGGCGGTTCTTCCAGCGTCTTAAGCAGGGCATTGAATGCTTCTGTTGTCAGCATATGCACTTCATCAATAATATACACTTTACGGCGTACTTCGGTAGGTGCATATTTCACCTTATCCCGCAGATCGCGAATCTCTTCAACACCCCGGTTGGAGGCCGCGTCAATCTCCTGGACATCCATTACGTTGCCCGCTGTGATCCGCAGACAAGACGGACATTCATTGCACGGCTCCGGACCCGGGCCCCGCTCGCAATTGACCGCTTTGGCCAGTACCTTGGCCGCACTCGTCTTACCGGTCCCCCGCGGGCCGCTGAACAGATACGCATGCGAAACCCGCTGTTCACGGATCGCATTCTGCAGCGTCTGGATAATATGCTGCTGCCCTACCATATCCTGAAACGACTGCGGCCGCCAAGCACGGTACAGCGCGATATGTTCCACTATGCATTACCCTCTCTCAGGCTGCCGCTTTCCGGCATTTGTCGCTAATTTATTATACTATATTCCCCAGTCTTTGACCAAGCAGAAGCGCTTTCGCCTTCCTCTAACGAGGCCTGTGCTTCCGATGCAGCGATACTACGTATCGCTTTCAGGTATCCGTATCAGCGGGAAGTATTAGGATAAAGTATGATGAGCATATAGTTTCTTATCTTTCAAAAAACAAAAAGCATCTTCGCTTGTGGCAAAGACGCTATCATAATAGTATTTAAACCGTGCACCCGTTATTGATGACTGCGATCCAAGCGGCAACCCTACAAAACTGCTCGGGCTAGGCCACCCTCCGGCACAAGAGTAAACTCACTTATGGCTGCTTCCTTCCGGACCTGACCAGGTTCACAAGCACTCATTGCGGAGGACCCAACCGTCAACACAGCCCATAGGAACCAAGGCCTCACATCGACAGCACCTCTAACAGGAATTCAACCTCGCTACAGCGGATTGCGAGTTACAGGGCACCGCTACCTCCCCGTCTAGCACGGCGAAGATAAGTATAGCTTACGGCCGGACAAAAATCAACTAACAATAAAACGGCAGAACAATTAGATGCCGTATTTCTTCTTGAACTTATCAACTCGGCCGCCGGCATCCAGGAACTTCTGCTTGCCGGTGAAGAACGGGTGGCAGCTGGAGCAAATTTCGACACGCAGCTCCTCCTTGGCAGAGCCAGCTTCAAAGGAGTTGCCACAGGCGCAGGTTACCTTAGTTACATTGTACTTGGGTTGAATTGCTGTTTGCATTTGAATATTCACCTCTCACGCCCTAAGCCTCATGCGGACTTAGAGTTATATGATTACGCAAGCTACATTTTAGCATGGAAGCCCAGGGGCCTGCAATAGGTTTGGGCAAGACTCAACTCAGCGGTTACTGGTGCACTCTGCGCTGCTTGGCACGGGCCAGTTCAGCAGGCGGAACATGGGTGAAGGAGCCAATTACAACATCCGGCAGCTCCTCGCGGAAGATCTCCAGCATCGTCTTCATTCCAAGGATTTCGCCTTGTGCAGGAGGAATCAGCTCCAGATAGCTCTCCGGGTCAATATTAAGATTCCGCATCTGAATTAGCTTAATGTCTGTACGTCTAACGAACTCAACCATCGCCTCAATCTCTTCCTCGCGGTCCGTGACACCCGGAAAAATCAGATAGTTAATGGAAGTATATACACCCTGTGAAGCTGCATATTTCAGGGACTTCTCTACATTAGCCAGCGTATAGCCGCGCGGCTTGTAGTATGCATTATAGTGATCATCCAGCGCACTGATTGTGCTGACCCGCATAAGGTCAAGACCAGCATCCACAATGCCGCGGATATGATCGCTTAATCCTGCGTTCGTATTGATATTGATATAACCCATATCTGTAATAGAGCGTACTTCACGAATGGACTCAATGATTATCTTCGCCTGGGTAGAAGGTTCGCCTTCACAGCCCTGTCCAAAGCTTACAATCGACTCTGGCGTCTTCAGGTGCTCCAGCATGACTTGTGAAACTTCGCTCACTGTGGGACGGAAGTTCATCCGCGTCTGCGGCGACACAAACCCGCTGTCATCAGGCTGTTCCGAGATACAGCCGAAGCAGCCGGCATTGCACGAGTAGGAGACCGGAACAGCACCTTCCCAGCGGCCCAAGAAGGTGTTGGACGAGGTCAGGCATTCGTATTCCAGTGCGCAGTTGGACAGATGATTATAGAGACGGTTCTCCGGGTACTTGGCGGTCAAATCACTGACGCCAATCTCTACATCCCCGCGGTCACAATTCAAAGGATTCCACTGCTCCGTATCATCTGTAGGATCCGCCGCTACGTAGAATCCGCCATCCTTCCATACTACAGCGGAATAACCGAAGAGCGGAAGCTTATACGTCTTATCTGTCTTGACATAGCCGGGAAGGCACAGACGGGTAAAACCCTGCGGCAACAGCGCTCCAACAGCCTGTGAGCCTAAAGGCAACGGCAGCATTTCACCTGTCCCGGGATCCATCCCGATTGCCCGCGTATTAGGCAGCCCTACCAGAGTAGCGCCTTCAGGCAGCGGGATCAATTCTTCCTCCAGTATCTCAACAATCATATCCCCGCTGCGGGCCAGCCCGTACAGCTCGGGATGATCATATACGTTTCCTTGCCCGTCGGCATATACCAAATACATGTTAGTCTCCTCTTGTTATCAATTCTCAGGTTGTAGGCACAGAAGGTGTCTTGGGCCGCGTGGTACGGCGGGCCGATGAACCGCTGTTCGATGTTCCGCCTTTGCTGGCGGTACTGTTTGCTGACGAGGAATCCTTGTTGCCGGCCACATCAAAAGAGGCCAGGAACTCAGCATTCGTCTTGGTGTCACGCAGTTTCTTCAGGAATCCTTCTACAAAGTCGTAGGATTCATTCATATTTTTACGGATTGACCAGATGGTATCCAGTTCTTCCTTGCTAAGCAATACTTCCTCGCGGCGTGTACCCGAACGGCGGATATCGATGGCCGGGAAGATACGGCGTTCTGCCAGCTTGCGGTCCAGGTGAAGCTCCATGTTCCCTGTGCCTTTGAATTCTTCGTAAATAATATCGTCCATGCGTGATCCGGTATCAATCAGCGCTGTTGCAAGTATGGTCAGGCTTCCGCCTTCTTCTACGTTCCGCGCGGAACCGAAGAAACGCTTAGGACGATGGAAGGCCGCAGGATCAATCCCTCCGCTCAGTGTCCGGCCGGATGGCGGAACCACGAGATTGTAAGCACGGGCCAGCCGGGTAATGCTGTCCAGCAGGATAACGACATCTTTCTTGTGCTCGACCAGACGCAGTGCCCGTTGAAGCACAAGCTCAGCCACTTTGATATGATTCTCCGGAAGCTCGTCGAACGTTGAAGCTACTACCTCGCCCTTAACAGAACGCTGCATATCCGTTACTTCCTCGGGACGTTCATCAATCAGCAGTACAAACAATGCGATCTCAGGATTGTTAGTGGAGATACTGTTGGCAATTTCTTTTAGGAGGAGCGTCTTTCCTGCTTTGGGAGGTGCTACAATCAAACCGCGCTGTCCTAAACCTACGGGAGCAAGCAAATCCATTATACGGGTAGATAAATGGGCAGAGGAAGTTTCAAGCGGCAGCTTGTCTTGCGGATAAAGAGGTGTAAGGGCCGGGAAATGTAATCGTTCAGCTGCACTGGCCGGATTCTCACCATTGACGGCATTAACTTGAAGCAATCCGAAATAACGTTCATTCTCTTTGGGTGTACGGCATTTCCCGGATACAAGGTCGCCGCTTCTAAGATCAAACTTGCGGATCTGCGAAGCCGAGATATAAATATCCTCCGCACTCGGCAAGTAGTTAATCGGTCTAAGGAAACCGTAGCCTTCCGGCAGGATCTCAAGCACGCCTTCCATAAACATAAGACCGCTCTGCTCAGCCTGCGCCCGGAGAATCGCGAAGATCAGCTCCCGCTTCTTGAGCGTTCCGTAATAAGGGATCTGGTATTTCTTAGCCAGCTTATACAGATCGGTCAGCTTCATTTCTTCCAGATCGGAAATTTGAAGATCCATGTGTGATAACCACCTATTCAATTTTTATAATGAGTTCTTCCGGCGTTCTCTGCCGGGCAAAATATGAGTCTATGAAAATGCTTATTAGGATAGGATTACCCGAATTGGAAGGAGATATGCAGTTTAAAGGCAAATTATGCTCCTTCCAATCGTTCCGGGTACATACTTATTCGTTCTCGCGCCAGACTTCGGCACCTAAATTGCGCAGGTTGCTTACGAGGTTATCATAACCGCGGTCTATATACTCCACGCCTGTCACTTCGGTAATTCCTTCCTCAACGGTGAGTCCGGCAATGACCAGAGCCGCACCTGCCCGTAAATCGGCAGCCTTCACCTTCGCGGCATTGAGCTTGCCGCCCTCAATAATTGCAGAACGCCCTTCGACGCGAATCTTGGCGCCCATACGGACTAATTCAGGGACATGCTTGAACCGGTTGCTGTATACGAAATCGCTCAAGACGCTAACGCCTTCCGCTTGAGTTAGCATACTTGTCATCGGAGATTGCAAATCGGTGGCGAAGCCGGGGTATATCAATGCTTTGACATCAGCATGCTGGTACTTGGCTCTGCCGATGACCCGGATACTCTCATCCAGCTCTTCTATATCTACTCCCATTTCCAGCAGCTTGGCAGTCAGCGCCTCCAGATGCTTGGGAATCACGTTATCTATCAGCACATTGCCACGCGTTGCCGCAGCGGCAATCATATATGTTCCCGCTTGAATTCGGTCAGGAATGATGGAATGTCGGCAACCATGCATTTCAGTTACGCCTTCAATCCGGATCGTTTCTGTACCGGCGCCTTTAATAACAGCGCCCATAGAGTTTAATAGGGTAGCTACATCTATAATCTCAGGCTCTTTAGCCGCATTTTCAATAATTGTAGAGCCTTTGGCACGTGAGGCCGCCAGCATAATATTTATTGTGGCTCCAACGCTGGATACATCCAGATAAATCTTGGCACCACGCAGTTCTTTGGCATACAAGTGAATAGAGCCATGATCGTTGGTTACAGTCGCACCAAGCGCTTCAAAGCCTTTGATATGCTGGTCAATCGGACGCGGCTCAAAATTACAGCCGCCGGGAAGACCAATCGTCGCCTCTTTGAATCTGCCGAGAAGCGCACCCATCATATAATAAGAAGCCCGGAGTTTCTTGACCGGTCCGTTAGGCATGGGAATGGATACGATACGGGAGGGATTAATTCTCATCTGGCTGCCGGTCCACGATACACTCGCGCCAAGCTCCTCCAGAATTTCGGAGTAAACGGCCACATCACTAAGAGCAGGCAGGTTATCCAGCACAACTTCAGATTCCGCCAAAATCGCCGCTGGAATAAGCGCAATTGCGCTATTCTTTGCTCCGCTGATGGTTACAACGCCCTCTAGCGGACGTCCGCCGCCAATCATTAATTTTTCCATAAATTTATCTGGTTCCCCCTACGTGTATTGCGGCTTGTTCTGGCAATACCAGCTGTGGCTTGTGGTGACATGGTGATTAGAAGAAGAAACGGCTGCGCCGCCCTAACTTAAGGACGGCACCCGTTTCTGAGGAAATCTGAAATGACTTTACCGGAAGGACACCGGCTATGCGGTATACTCTTCTGATAAAGATATGCAGGCGGGACAGCAGGAAATAACCTGTCCCGTTACGCGGCAGAGTTAAAATTAAGCTTTGTTGCTGGATCCGAATTCACGGATTTTGCCAATAACGGTTTGTTTGATGGCTTCGCGGCCTGGTGCGATGAATGTACGCGGATCGTAAGCATCCGGTTTAGCAGCCAGAACTTCGCGGACTACTTTGGCAAACGCGATTTGGTTCTCAGTGTTTACGTTGATCTTGGAAGTACCCAGGGAGATGGACTTCTGAATGTCATGTACAGGAATACCAGTACCGCCGTGAAGTACGAGCGGAAGGTTGACTGCATCACGAATTTCTTCCATTTCCTTGAATCCAAGGTTCGGTTCGCCCAGGTAAGGACCATGTACGGAACCCAGTGCCGGAGCCAAAGTGTCGATGCCGGTTTCTTTAACGATGCGTACGCATTCGTTAAGGTCAGCGTATTGGATGCCGCCGATAACGTCATCTTCCTGTCCGCCTACAGTACCAACTTCAGCTTCTACAGAAACACCTTTAGCATGAGCATATTCAACGACCTTCTTGGTCATTTCAATGTTCTCGTCGATTGGGTGGTGGGAGCCGTCGATCATTACGGAAGTAAATCCGGCATCGATTGCATCCTTACATTTGTCAAAGCTTGAACCGTGGTCCAAATGGATTGCTACAGGAACGGTAATTTTCATGTCATGAATAAGACCTTCAACCATCTTAACTACAGTGTAGAAGCCGCCCATGTGACGAGCTGCACCTTCGGATACGCCAAGGATTACTGGTGATTTCTCTTCTTCTGCTGCACCAAGAATCGCTTGAGTCCACTCCAGGTTATTGATGTTGAACTGGCCAACTGCATATTTTCCTTCAAGTGCTTTGGTTAACATGTCTGTCATAGATACTAATGGCATGGTTTCAATCCTCCTAAAATGTTTGAGTTGCTTATATAAGCCGACATCACATACAGGCCTATTATAGCACATCCTGTGTCAAATACTAAATAGGATACACAAAAAAATGTCCCGGTGGGACGATATTCAGCCAGCCCATATTCCTGCGGGACTTTCCCTCTTTAGCGTATCCATAACAGGACTTACCCAAACTGTTCATTTCTAAGCTAGCTGCATTGATCAACCGACTTATTGTGCAGATGCATATTAACGGCAACCCGCATCTCATCGATATCAAACGGCTTGGTGAAATGCATCAGGGCTCCCAGCTTGGTCGCTTCCTTGATCATGTCCAGTTCTCCGTAAGCCGTCATCATAATCACTTTGATCGCCGGGTTCAGCTCCTTCAAATGCTTGAGGATCTCCAGTCCGTCCATCCCCGGGATTTTCATATCGAGCAGAACCATATCCGGCGATTCGTTCTTGACGATCTCGAGTGCCAATTTTCCGTTAGCTGCCTGAAAGGTGGCATAACCTTCACTATTAAATACTTCCATGAGGAGAATCCGGATTCCATTCTGATCATCG
>NZ_WHOB01000005.1 GCF_013141775.1 Paenibacillus phytohabitans | reverse complement strand
TTCCCTGATAGCTCAGTTGGTAGAGCACTCGACTGTTAATCGAGTTGTCACAGGTTCGAGTCCTGTTCGGGGAGCCATGCTCTCATAGCTCAGCAGGTAGAGTGCTTCCATGGTAAGGAAGAGGTCACCGGTTCGAATCCGGTTGAGAGCTCCACAGATTTACTGAGGCCCGTTGGTCAAGGGGTTAAGACACCTCCCTTTCACGGAGGTAACATGGGTTCGAATCCCATACGGGTCACCAATTTTTGATGGGATGAGAATTCCCTGAGTTTCACCCCTTTTGGGTCACCATACATATGGAGGCTTAGCTCAGCTGGGAGAGCATCTGCCTTACAAGCAGAGGGTCGGGGGTTCGAACCCCTCAGCCTCCACCATAATTTTCTTGATATTTGTGGGAGATTGTGGGCATTATATAGGTATCTATTGTAGGGGATTCGCCAAGCGGTAAGGCAACGGACTCTGACTCCGTCATCATAGGTTCGAATCCTATATCCCCTGCCAATTGCGAGCCATTAGCTCAGTTGGTAGAGCACCTGACTTTTAATCAGGGTGTCGAAGGTTCGAGTCCTTCATGGCTCACTTTTATTAGTTTTATGCGCGTGTGGCGGAATGGCAGACGCACCAGACTTAGGATCTGGCGTCGTAAGACGTGGGGGTTCAAGTCCCTTCACGCGCACCACTTGTTTGCGGACGTGGCTCAGCGGTAGAGCATCGCCTTGCCAAGGCGAGGGTCGCGGGTTCGATTCCCGTCGTCCGCTCCAAAATTTTTGCGCCCTTAGCTCAGCTGGATAGAGCGTTTGACTACGAATCAAAAGGTCGGGAGTTCGAATCTCTCAGGGCGCGCCATATTTACTTT
>NZ_WHOB01000035.1 GCF_013141775.1 Paenibacillus phytohabitans | reverse complement strand
GCCGCCGCCAGCCGTTACGCGCCGGCCGCCAGCCGTTAGCGTGCCAGCCGTCAACGGTTCTCCGGCTCGCTTCGCTGCCGGTGTGCACGCATACTCTCCGCAAGAAATAAGTGGAAAAAGAGCATTTAATTGTCCTGAACCAGACAATTTCGGGACAGCAGTTGGAAAAAGTACATCTATTCGGCCCGCATCCCCGTTTGGAGGCGGAATCAAGAGAATTAGATGCCATTTTTCCACTTAATAAACGCATGCACGGTTAAAACATATAAATAAATGTCATAAATCCACTTATTAGGCCGGCTATAGTACCGAACGGACCCTGTCTCTTACCAGAAGGGTCCATCATCTATTAATGTACAAAGAAATCGCTCCTTTTGAAATGGCGGGTGGTACCTCCATTAATTACAGGAACGGTTTTTTTGTGTTGTTTTGAAGTATGTATGTTACCGGAAAGTTAATTCGCCACGCGTTCACCCGCAGACTTGTTACTAAGCGTGCATGAACCCAAACATTATGTTTACCCGGATGGCCGGGCCGTAAAGAGGTAAAAAAAGTCGGCTGGATGTAAAGATATTCGTATGTTTAAACTTACCGGGTTTTTATATGCTTAAATCAAATACACAAGGAGGTTAAAGAATGCTCAGAATACCCTTACGAAAAATCCCCGTCTTGTTATTACTGGCTTCACTGGTCTTATCCTCAACCCCGCTTGGCCAGCCCCGGGCCGCCTATGGAGCAGACGGTGCAGATGCCGCAGATGCTGCTGTAAGCTCCGCCGCACTTGATATTACCCAAAGTAAAGTAGAAGGGGAGTATGCGCTGGATCTGTCGGAGGTTGGGAATGTAGACTGGCTGCACTTGAAAGGCAACGGCCCGGATGACATCGTTCAGATTAAAAAAGCCGCTCCCAGCTCTGTAACCTTCAGCGTGTACGGGAACGATACCACAGGTACCGAAGGGAAGCCGGATAGGGGCAATGACGGGAATTACTTGTCCTATTCCTGGAATGACGGCATGGCTGGTTATGAAAGGGCTGTCAAGGATACCGGATTCGGCGTGTTTTTCCCCAAAAACAGAGATTCGGGGATATACGGGGATGTAGGCTGGACCTTCCAAGTTGCCCCGCAGCCGCAGGAGTCAACCGTCGTCTTCGGCATCGGGTTATGGCAGGCGAAAGCTGCTGTGAGGATCTATGCAGATATGAACCTCATGGAGACGAAGGAAATCAGTGCGGGGGGGACCTCGGAAGTATACAAGTATCAGATTAAGGTGCCAGCCAATGTGCAACTAAGAGTTGAGGGTCTGCAGGCAGAAACCCTTTCACGGTACGGTAACATGTCTTTCTCGGGACTTGCGGTAAGCAGCAAGGAGGTAGCCGACAAAAGCGCGCTGCAGCTTGCCTATAATCAGGTGAAGGACAAACTCCAAGGTGTATACACGGATGAATCCTGGCAGGACTTTGCCAAGGCAAGGGTTGAAGCCAAGGAGGTTCTGGACAAGCAGGATGCCCTCCAGGCGGAAACCGACAGTGCCCTGTCTCTTCTGGAGCAGAAGCAAGCGGCTCTGGTAAGAAGAGAAACCAATCTGATGATCGATTACACAGGTGCTGCGGAGAATGAATACGAATTCGGCAGCAATGGGGATCAGCAGGACAGATATCAGACTTTTACAGCTCAGGAGAGCTTCGAGATGCAGTACGCACAAGTAAATGTGAGGAAAATGTCCAATAACGTAAGCGACTTGACCGTGAAGCTATATGGGACAGACCCTTCCGGCTTCCCGGCAGGTGCTCCTCTTGCAGAAACGGTGGTCAGCCGGGACCGTGTTGCGGACGGTGAAATGACTACGATTCCACTCCGTTACAGTCTCGCCGGAAATACACGGTACGCTCTGGTTTTATCACAGAAGAATCTGTCTGCCGGCAAATACCGCTGGATGGTCATGAAGAAGAACGGGGAAACGGCAAGTGAATTTTTCGGCAAAAGTGTCTCCGGTGCCTTCCAATCCGAAGCACATCTGGGCACCGGCATCTTAAGAATTATTAAGAATACGGATGTGGACAGAACCGCCTTGCAGGCCTTAATCGATGATATTGCCAAATCTAACTACAACAGCAGGCTGTACACCGTGCAGTCGTGGTCTGCACTCGAAGCCGCGTTGGCTAATGCCGGCCTGGTTTTGAACGATTTTGACGCTGACCCGGAGGAGATCAATGCAGCGCTCAGCCATTTGCAGGCGGCAAGGGGCCAGCTGAAGATTAATATGGATATGGCGGCGATTGCCGGGCAGATCGATCTTATTAGCCGGGCCGTCATCAAAGGCTACACCCTCAGTTCCCTGAACACCTTGAATGAAGCTGTGCAAGCCGCCAAGGCGCTGGATGCAAACGCTCTGGATAACGAGAAGCTGACAGCCTACTCCGCTGTTTTGGAAGCGGTTCATAATTTGAAGACCGCAGGCAAATACCAGTACGATACCCATGCGCTAATGTCAGCGGCCTTCGGCTTCGAGGGAGACAAGAATGCTTCGCTCGCTTTTCTGGACGGATCGTATCAAATCGGCGGAAGCCGTCCGGAGCAGCATGGTCCGGTGGCCCCGAAGCAAATGGTCACGTTCGGAGTTGCTGATACAAGCAACATCAAGTGGACTAAGGGGGAAGGTTATTTACCGGTAATGATCAGTGAATATACGAAGAATAAAGTAGACTACAAGATTGAGACCTTCGCCAACAAACATACGGTGGACCATAAGGATTATGTCGTCAACTATTCGAGAGTCACGGCTGCGAATCATTCAGGCGAGCTCATGCTGCTGCCGGTCGTCTCGGGCAATCTGGTGCCACTTAATGCGGACGCTGTAAATATGTACACCGTTCAGCCGGGGGAGAGCGTTGTCAGGGAATATGCGATTGAAGCTGACAAGTATGAATATTTTGACAAGAACGTGACCCGGTTTACTTCCTTGACCAAAGAGCAGGTGGCGGGTCTGGGAACCTTCGAAGCCAACTACAGTGAGATGAAGGCGTATTGGCTGACGAGACTCTCCGCAGTAGTGGATATCGGCTTGCCGAACCGGGAGCTTGAAAATGCGTTCAAATCCGGCTATATCGATACGCTGATTATTAAAGATGATACGTATCTGCATGTGGGGGAGAACGGCTATGCCCGGTTATTCTCCCATGATACGCTGGGCATTCTGGTGAACCTGATTCAGAGCGGGGATTTCGCCCATGCGCAGAATTATCTGAAGAGTATCCCGCTGACAGGCGGAATCAACATTGAGACGGGTCAGGTGGACAGCAATCTGTACTGGGATACGAACTGGAAGATTCCGTGGGCGTACGCGGTTTACTTAAGTAAAACCGGTGACGCCTCTATCTTCGATGAGCAGATGACCGCCGATGACGGCTCTACCGGTACCGTATTTGAGAAGCGGGTTAAATTCGGGGCGCGAACCATCGAGAGTGACCGCAACGCTGACGGAATTATGAAAAAAACGTATGCGATTGATTCCGAGGGCAACTGGACGATCGATAATTACTCTGCCCTGACCGGTCTGACCGCCTACGAATATGTAACCCGCGAGCTCTACCGTATTAAGAATGACGAAGCCTATTTGCAGGAAGCGGAGTGGGCAAAAGCAAGGTATGACGACTTATTGGCCAAATTCACAGCCAAACTGGAGCAGACGATAACCGAAGAAGGGCTTGATTATATTCCGGCCTCGGTCGTTGAGACCAATGATGAGAACCGGATGAAAGACTCCAGAGATGCGAATTGGGCTTCCATGTTCCTGTTCGGCAGATGGCACTGGGACGGCTATCTGTATGGGGCGGAGCAGCCGGAGGACAACATCAGCCTGAAGCTGCTGGATGATACGTATTCCTATGGAATCAACCGGCGTATTCAGGAGGATACGACAGATTCTCCGTACAACTTCGGGGGGTATCCGCATGGCTTTTATTCAAGCGCGTACAACGCCGGATACGGAAGCGCTGCGCTGCGCGGAGAAGAATACCGGGATATAGGCATTAAAGCGTATGAATTCATGATTGAAAATTCGATGAGCGGGCCGTTCAGCTGGTGGGAAGGGATCAATTATCCTGTCGCAGGAAGCCCTTGGGCACAGACGAATGATCAGCTGAACCTTCAGAATACACCGGGAGGCGGCGGCTCGGCTCAGCATATGTGGGGACAATCGGTTAACTCCAAGGTACTTATTGACTCCCTGATTGCCGAGCGGATATATGATCAGAACCAGAAGACTGAGATTATTGTAGGCCGCGGTATTCCTAAGGAGTGGGTCAAGGATGCTGCCAAGAACAATAATAAGGTGGCTAGCGTGCAAAATTACCCCGCCCTGCAAGGCGGCAGAGTCGGGTACAGCATTGTAAGACAAGACAACCAGCTCGTGGTGACCTTCAGCAGCGACTTGAGCCAGGCGAAAGCCGGTGCCGGAGGGGCAAGCTTCAGTGTCCAATTGCCAAGCATGGTGAACAATATTACGGATGTATCTGCAGGCATAATGGATAACAGCAAAGGTATCGTTACGGTTCCGTTAAATACAGCCTCAGTAACGATAACTTTAGGTGATTTACCGAAACCGCTGGCTGTTAACTTAGATAAGGATAAGCTTGAAATTGTGTATGCCGATGATGACCTCCAGACCTCGGTTACGAAAGACGTTATTTTGCCGGCAGCAGGTGAGCATGGAAGTGAAATTACCTGGACCTCAAGTAGTCCCGATATCATCTCCAGTAAAGGAGAGGTTAAGCGTCCGGCGAGCACAACCGGGGTGACTTTGACGGCCATCCTGAAGAAAGATGGGGCAGAGGCGCAGAAAAGCTTCGTATTGACGGTGCTAAAGGCAGACACCAAGCCTGACGGAGGCACGGATACAGGGAACAATGGCAACAACGGTAACAACGGTAATAACGGTAATAACGGCAACAACGGCAATAATGGGAATGAGGGCAACAACACGGGGAATACCGGTACTATCGGCACTATCGTAACCACCGGCAATACGGGCAGCACAGGCGGCACAGGAGATACAGGCGATGGCGGTATGGCGGCTACTCAGCCTGCGTTCAAGGATGTAGAGAAGCACTGGGCAAAAGAGAGCATTATAACTGCGGCGCAGCGCAAGCTGGTGAACGGTTATGAAGACGGAACCTTCCGTCCGGACGGAGCCGTTACGCGCAGTGAATTCGCGGTGATCCTGGGCCGCGCCTTACAGGTGGACCTTGCGCAATCCGGACTTTCCTTCACGGATGAAGGCAGCATTCAGCCGTGGGCGAAGCCGTATGTTGCCGCTGCGGTTAAATCCGGCTGGATTACAGGCTATACGGATCAGTCCTTCCGGCCGGGCGGAAAGATTACCCGCCTGGAGATGATTTCCATGATTGTCCGGGCGCTGGAATGGAAGACAGAACCTAAGGCTAAGGCAGCTTTTGCGGATGCGGAGCTTATTCCTTCATGGGGTCAGCCGTATGCGGCAGCCGCCTACGAAGCGGGTCTGGTTGAAGGCCAAGGCAATAACCGGCTGGCTCCGAATGATCAGGCCACGCGGGCAGAGGCCGTGACCCTGATTCTTAGACTGTTAGCCAAAATTGAACAGCAGTAGCATACGGCAGAGCAAGCTGGCGTCCGGATTTCCGGCGTCAGCTTTTTGTTTTTGCAGGCTATAAACATTGATACAGAGAAAACGAGATACTCTATAAGACGCACTAAAAAAATTAACAAAAGCGAAAGAAGCGGAGGGGGATTTGGAACTGTAGGGGAGGATAGCAGCGGTAATAAACAAGAAATCTGGAGCGGGCAGCGGCCTGAAGTCCAAATGTTCATCGCAGTGACGACTAAGCTTCAAGTTCAAATCTTAAGTGCGTCTTATATATATAATGATATAGTGGGTTTAGGAATAGTTTACTGCACGAGAGGAGCGGATGTATTGTGAAAGAAGTGAATGTGAACCTACCCTTTAATCTTGACGGTGGATTGGCGGTGTACCAAAGCAGGGTCTGGCAGGGACTAACGCTGGAGTGGCGGGAAGGCCATCTGCTGCTGGAATTTCCGGCTGAGGTAGACAGTATATCAAGCGCAGTGTATGGCGGAGGAACAGGCCGCCTGAAGCGGGCGGTGAACCAATATGTCACCCGGGACTACGAATGCAGCAATCCGGTACGGGATATGGAAAATAAGCTGCAGGAGTGGGGTTATCCGCTGGAAGGCTGCGCCGGAATGATGACGGCAGTTCCGCTTGAACATGCCGCTGTTGCCGAAGAGGATACCGGCTCTGCGGGGATTATGTGCTGCGTGACAGCGGCTGCGGGCAATGCTGCCCGCGCCGGATCGCAGCGCAGCGTGCTGGCGGCTTACCGCCCGGGCACGATTAACATTATGCTTGGCATTGACGGCTGGCTGTCGCCGTCGGCCATGGTCAATGCTGTGATGACAGCCACGGAAGCGAAGGCTGCCGCCCTGGCAGATCTCGGAATCACGGATTCCGAGAACGGTCTAATCGCAACCGGGACCACAACGGATGCGATTGTGCTCGCGGTGAGCGGGAGCCGCCGTTATGCAGCGGAGCATGTGTATGCCGGAACAGCGACCGACCTGGGCGGAGCCATCGGCAGGCTGGTGTACAGTGCGGTGACGGAAAGTCTGCGTTCGGTGAAGGCGGCGGAGGCTGTGCGGAGAGCGGAACTTGCTGACTTGGCGCAGGCAGAGCAACTTGCGGCTTCTGCGGAAACTGGGCAAGCCGCAAGTGGAGAAGAAGCAGTTGAATTCGAAGCAGTAGTGGCAGCTGAACTGTTACCGCCTCAAGAAGCACTAATTGGGCAGCCCGGCCATCTGAAGAAGGGCGGCCGGGAATAATGTCTGGAATGATGAAGAAGGACCGCCAGGAACCGCAGCGGGGTGAACCAAGGTGAAGCTTGCCATCATACTGTTGGCCGCTTATGTTGTGGACCGGATTGTCGGCGATCCGCGTAATCTTCCCCATCCCGTTGTCTATATGGGGAAGGCCATCAGCTCGATAGAGCGGCTTATCCGCCGCTTCGCATCGGCGCCCCGTGCCCTGAAGCGGGCGGGGCTGCTGCTTCCGCTCCTGGTAGCAGGAGGCGCATGGATGCTGACAGCGCTGCTTGTCATGCTGCTCTATAAGATATCCCCCTGGCTGGCCGGGGCTGCCGAAGTATGGCTGATCTCCACAACAATTGCCTCCAAAGGGTTGAAGGATGCCGGGCTGGCGGTATATATAGAACTCCGCCAAGGAGATATTCCCGCTGCCCGCAGAGCGCTGGGAATGATCGTCGGCCGGGATACGGTGCATCTGGAGAGCCCGGAGATCGTCCGCGGCACAGTGGAAACAGTGGCGGAGAACATCGTCGACGCGATCATCTCGCCGCTGTTCTTCGCCCTGCTGGGCGGGGCTCCGCTGGCTATGGCTTACCGTGCGGTGAACACGCTGGATTCCATGGTCGGCTACAAGAACGACAAGTACCGCGACCTCGGCTGGGCATCCGCCCGTCTGGATGATGTCGCGAATTACATACCGGCGCGGATTACAGCGCTATTCCTAACCTTATGTGCGGCGCTGCTGCGGCTGGACTGGCGGAGATGCTGGCGTACCGTGCGGAGGGATGCACGTCTTCATCCCAGCCCGAACAGCGGCTACCCGGAATCGGCAGTTGCCGGAGCACTGGGCATCCGCCTGGGCGGAGAAAATGTATACCACGGCGTAACCTCCTTCCGCGCCTACATGGGAGATCCCCTGCGGACAATGGAGCCGGAGGATATTATTGTGACTTCGCGGATGATGATGCTGTCTTCAGCCATATTTGTCTGCCTGTGTGCAGCGGTTGCCTTGTTATGGCAGGGGATGGGGGGCTGAGCGGAGTGCAGATGGACAAGGACGAGGGTAAGGATACGGACAAGGGCAAGGATACGGACAAGGGCAAGGGCAAGGACATTGATAAGGACAAGGATAAGGATGCGGACAATGACAAGATAAGCCACTTGAAGGATTCGGCTCCGGCAGGCCACAGTAGCATAAGAAACCCGGCACCGCAGCAGGAGGTGGAGTTGAAGTTGAAGTTGAAGTTGGGGCAGGAACAGGAGTTGGAGCAGGAGCAGGAACGGGAGCTGGAGTTGGAAACACAACAGGAAGTGGAGTATGATCTGGAGCTGGTGCTTATCCGCCATGGGCATACGCAGTGGAACAAGGAGCGCCGTTATTTGGGCAGCACCGATCTGCCGCTGCTGCCGGAGGAGCGGCAGCAATTGTCCGCATTATGCGACCAGTCGGCGCTCGGCGGGGAATTCTGGCGTGTCTATTGCAGTGACCTGCGCAGATGCAGGGAGACACTGGAAGCCATGGCTCCGCACCTGGAGCAGCAGGCCATCTATGATTCGCGGCTGCGCGAGCTGGATTTTGGTGCCTGGGAAGGCTGCGATTATGAGCAGCTGAAGGATAACGGGCATTACCGCAGCTGGATTGACCACCCCGAAATAGTAACACCGCCGGAAGGGGAAGCGTGGGAACAGTTTGAAGCCCGGTTGGATGATTTCTGGGCTCAGCTGGAGCAGGAACTGGAGTATACAAGCATTAACGGTGGGATGCCCGGGCTTGCAACCGGCGAACCAAGGGTGGTTCCACCAGCGGTAGCTCCTGCAGCGGTAGTTCCTGTAGTGATAGTTCCTGCAGCGGTAGTTCCTCCAGCAGAAGTTTCACCAGTACCAATCTCAGCTATGGCGGTTCCACCAGTGCCAATTTCATCTTCTGCAGTTCCATTAGCGCCAGACTCATCACCCAATCCCCCGCCTCCACGCGTGCTTATAGTGACTCATGGCGGCATCATCCGGCTACTGCTGGCGCGTCTGACCGAAGGAGTAACCTTCTATACAGCAGCTGCACCCGCGCCGGGTGAAGTCACTGTACTGAATCTTCGGAAGGATGAAGGAGCCTGGCGCATGATGCCGCGCGAAGTGTAGCTACCACAGCTGGACTAGGGACCGCTATAATTCGGTTGCGAAAAACCGAATACAATGCGTCGCAGATAGTGTTAACGAACCAAATGTATGCGAAAAACCGAATACATTGTCCCCCCTTAGAACCACAGCCGGAAGAAAATCCCGGGGCTGTGGTTCTTTTTTTACGGCGGAGTCTGTGCCATGATAGCTATGGGGGCGATAGCGGTATGTTTAAGGATTTCAAGCTCATTGCCGGACGTCCGGTATATATCCAGGTGAAGGATTACATGAAACATCTTATTATCAAAAGCGCGCTCCAGGGCGGGCAGAAGCTCCCCTCGACACGGGAACTCAGCACACTCCTCAAGGTCAGCCGCAACTCCATTATTTCGGCCTATGAGAGTCTGGAGGATGACGGCTTCGCGTATACGGTGCAGGGCCAGGGGAGTTATGTCTCACAAGGTGCTGCAGCGGGGCACGGAGATCCGGAAGCGGCCTCCTGGAGCATGGACTGGAAAGAGCGGCTCAGCGGCCAGGCGCTGCTCGCGGAAGAGCTGGACATTATGAAGCGGGGGATCCGCGCGGGGAAAGGAACGATTTCTTTTACCAGTATCGCGCCGGATGAGAGCCTCTTCGATCTGGATCAGGTGAAAAGAGCTTTTCTGGAGCGCATGTCCGTGGAGGGCAACGTTCTGCTGAATTATGGATATGCCAAGGGATATAAACCTTTAATAGATTATTTGCGGCAATATATGGAGCACAAGGGCGTGGATATGCGCGGGAAGGATCTGCTGATTACGAACGGGTTCACGGAGGGCTTCGACATAGTGTTGTCTGCTCTGGGTAAGCGGCATGGCGCTGTAATCTGTGAGAACCCGACGCATCATACGGCGATCAAGAATCTGAAGCTGCACGGCTTCGGGATTCACGGGGTAACGATGGAGCGGGATGGCATCCACCTCGGCGAACTCAAGCGCGCGCTCGAAGAGCGGGAATACGACTGTGCGTATCTGGTCCCCTCCTACCACAATCCTACCGGAATTGTCATGTCTCCCGAGAAAAGACAAGGCCTGATGAAGCTCATGTCGGATTACAAGGTGCCGGTTATTGAGGATGGTTTCAACGAGGAGCTGCGTTATTCGGGTGCCCATGTGGCTCCGTTAATGGCGGCGGCGGGCAGCGGGAACAGTGTCATCTACCTCGGCAGCTTCTCCAAAGTGCTATTCCCCGGATTGCGGGTAGGCTGGGTGCTGGCGGATCAGGAGCTGATCTATTATCTCGAAAGTGTCAAAAGGGCACGCAGTATTCATACCTCGACGCTCGACCAGTCTATTTTGTACCAATATCTGCTGGGCGGCAATCTGGAGAAGTATCTGAAGAAGGCCCGGCTGGAGTATAAACGCAAATACGAGCTGACGCTGGCCTGCTGCAAGGAGCATATTCCGTATGCCTCATTGTCGGGGGACGGGGGACTGCATCTGTTTGTAACGTTCGCTGAAGGCTTCAGCACAAGGGAATTGCTGGCAGCGTGCCACGGGCAGGGGGTTATTTTTACGGCGGGAGACATCTTCTTCACAGACGGTACAGGGCAGAATACGCTGCGGCTGGGCTTCTCCAGAGTGGCGGATGAGGATATACGCAGAGGGATCGAAATTATTGGCAGGACAGCACGGCAACTTATGGGATGAAGGGGTGTACGGATATGATTAGAGTGGGAGTTATTATGGGCGGCGTATCGTCTGAATATGAGGTGTCCATGAATACCGGCAGGGAGATGCTGAAGGCGCTGGATCCGGCAAAATACACCGGGATTCCTGTACCTATCACCTCGCGGAAGGAGCTGCTGGAGGGCGTAGAGGGGCTGGACTTCGCTCTGCTCGCCCTGCATGGGACCTACGGCGAGGATGGCACCGTACAAGGTACGCTTGAAACGCTAGGCATTCCTTACTCCGGGAGCGGCGTGCTGTCCAGCAGTCTCTGCATGGATAAAGGGCTGGCCAAGACGGTTATCCGCAGCAAAAGCATCCCCACACCCGACTGGCTGTGCTGGGAGCATATCAATGAATATGCACCGGAAGCCGTGGACCGGCTGGGTTATCCGGTGATGGTCAAGCCGAATTCCGGCGGCTCCAGCATCGGCATGACCAAGGTGAACCATCCGCAGGAGCTGCGCGGGGCGGTGGAGAAGGCTTTTGCCGCGGACTGCTCGGTACTGATTGAGCAATATACCTTAGGACAGGAGATTACCTGTTCTATTCTGGGAGATGAAATGCTGCCGGTAATCGGGATTCAGTCACTGGGTGCAGACTGGTTCGATTATAGCGCCAAATATGAGCAGGGCGGGGCGAAGGAACAGATCATCCAGTTACCTGCGGAGGTCGAGGAACGGGTGCATACGGCGGCACTTGCCTGCTACCGGGCGCTGAAATGCGCGGTGTATGCACGGGTGGATATGCTGCTGAAGGACGGCATTCCATATGTGCTGGAAGTGAACACCCTGCCCGGCATGACCGCAACCAGCCTGCTGCCGCAAAGTGCAAGGGCTGCTGGTATTTCCTTCACCCGGCTGCTGGATGAGATTATCAGCGGATCGCTGCGGGAGCGCAGAGGTATGGGTGGAGCAGCGGAAGCACCAGAAGCACAACTGGTACTGCAAGGGGGTGGCGGGTTATGAACAGAAAACAATCAGCTTTGTCTGTGGACCGCCACCCCCGCATCCAGCGCCTCTCTGGAATCTCCCTGCACAGCGAGCCCATTACTCCGCGCTTAAGAGAGATCCCGCCTTCGGGCATCCGCGCTTTTTTTGATCTGGCTGCGGGTAACAACGATATTATTTCACTCGGGGTTGGTGAACCCGACTTCGCTACTCCTGAACAGGTCAGAGCGGCCTGTATCCGCGCCCTGGACCGTGGGGAGACGATGTATACGCCTAACAGCGGACGTTTGGAGCTGCGGGAGGAGATTGCCGGGTATTTGCAGAAGGGCTTCGACCTGCAGTACGATCCTGCGGACGAAATATTGGTTACTGTAGGGAGCAGTGAAGCCGTGGATCTGGCGCTGCGCGCCTTCATCGCACCGGGCGATGAGATTCTGATTCCTGCCCCGGGTTATGTCGCCTATGCGCCTATTGCCTATCTGAATGGCGGAACGCTGGCCACGGTGGAGACGACTGTGGAGCAGGGCTTTAAGCTCACGGCCGAAGCACTGAAGCGGGCGATCACTCCGCGATCCAAGCTGCTGATGGTGAATTTTCCGAGTAACCCTACGGGGGCGGTAATGACCTATGAGGACTGGCTGCCGGTAGCTGAGGTGGTGAAGGAGCACGGGCTGATCGTGATTTCGGATGAGATCTATGCCGAGCTGACCTACGACAGCACACATGTAAGTATTGCTTCACTCCCCGGCATGAAGGAGCGGACGGTGGTGATCAGCGGGTTCTCGAAGGCTTTTGCCATGACCGGATGGCGGGTCGGATATGCCTGCGGGAACCGCGAACTGCTGGCGGCTATGCTCAAAATTCATCAATACACAGCCATGTGTGCGCCTGTGCTGGGCCAGATCGCCGCTGCCGAATCCCTGCGCAGTGCTCTGCCGGATAAAGACCGGATGAAAGCCTACTTCAAGGACCGCCGGACAATGTTTGTAGACGGACTGCGGTCTGCCGGACTGCCCTGCCATATGCCGCAGGGGGCATTCTATGCTTTTGCCTCCATTGCCCGCACTGGCATGACCTCGGAGGAATTCGCCTTAAGGCTGCTGAAGGAGGCGGGAGTCGCAGTTGTTCCGGGCCATGTGTTCGGGGCTGGCGGAGAAGGGTACATCCGCTGCTCCTATGCGGCTTCTACAGCGAAGCTGACCGAAGCGCTGGAGCGGCTGGAAGGCTTCATGAAGGTAAAAATCTAATTGTAAGATCAATCTATATCACCTATAATCCTTTAAGGAAGAAATAGGGATATGTTAGAATTCAATTGGCTTGCAGCCAAGTCAGCGGAAGCTCCCTTCTTCAGAGCAGGGGAGCTTTTTTTGTGTTCTGATGACAGTATGCAGAGCCGATAGAAGTGAATTGTTTTCAATAGAATATACAATAGATAACAGGAGGTAATATCATGATCACAGCCATACAAGAAGTAACCGGACGGATCGCTCCGCCTGATGAAAAAGCGACCTTACGCGCGGTGCTCCGCCTGAACAGCCTGACCAAGCCGCCGGGAAGCCTCGGGCGGCTGGAGGCGCTGGCCGTCCGGCTGGCCGGGATCTCCAAAGTAGAACAGCCCTGTTACAGCAAACGTACGGTAGTAGTTATGGCAGCGGATCATGGGGTCTGTTGTGAAGGGGTCAGTGCTTTTCCGCAGGAGGTTACAATGCAGATGGCCTATAACTTCCTGAGCGGCGGCGCAGCCGTGAACGTGCTGGCCCGCCAGGGTGGTGCAGAAGTTCAGTTCGTGGACATCGGCATCAATGGTGATATTACCCATCCGGAGCTGATCGACCGCAAAGTGCGCCGCGGCACGGACAATATGGCGGCAGGTCCTGCCATGAGCCGCGATGATGCGCTGCGCGCGATTCTGGTTGGGGTTCAGGTGGCTCAGGAAGCGGTGAAGAACGGGACGGAGCTTTTTATTACCGGTGAGATGGGGATCGGCAATACTACAGCAAGTGCTGCAGTATTATGCGCACTGGAAGGTATTCCGCCAGAGACGGCGGCCGGACGGGGGACAGGCATTGACGACGAGCGGCTGCGCCACAAAATATCGGTGATCGAACGCGCCCTGAAGGTTAATGCGCCGAATCCGGCTGACCCGATCGATGTACTCTCGAAGGTAGGCGGACTTGAGATTGCCGGCCTGGCCGGTCTGATTCTGGGGGCGGCTGCGCTGCGGATTCCGGTCATTCTGGACGGTTTTATTTCCGGAGCGGCAGCCCTCGTCGCCAAGGCATTGGCACCGGAATCAACGGCTTACATGATTGCTTCCCATGTCTCCGGCGAGCAGGGGCATAAGCTGATGCTGGACCGCCTAGGTCTGGAGGCTCTGCTGGATCTCGGACTGCGCCTCGGTGAAGGTACCGGCGGCGCGCTGTGCCTGCATTTCATTGAAGCGGTCTGCCGGATTATGCGGGAGATGGCGACCTTCGAGAGTGCGGGGGTCTCCGGGTCGGAGAGCGTATGAGCATCCTTGTAACAGGAGGGGCACGCAGCGGGAAAAGCGGCTTCGCCGAGCGCTTAACCAAGAAGCTGGCAGACCCGCAGCAGGCGGTCTATGTGGCGACCGGGCAAGCGTTCGATGAAGAGATGAAGGCCCGGATTGCCCTGCACCGGCAGCAGCGGGAGGAGGGCGGCTTCCGCTGGGAGACTCTGGAGGAGCCGCTTGAACTGTCGGCGCTGCTCCGGCGGCTGTCCGGCAGCGGCAGCGGTCAGACAGTCTTGGTGGACTGCCTGACGCTCTGGCTGTCCAACCAGCTGCTGGCTGTGGAGGAATGCAGTGACCGGCAGCAACTGGTTGAAGCGGCAATTGCCGGACTGGAACAGAGTGTCTCCAGCTTCCAGGGGACGCTAATTTTGGTTACCAATGAAGTAGGCGACGGCATTGTGCCGGATTATTCACTCGGCCGGCTGTACCGTGACCTGGCCGGACGGATGAACGCGCGGCTTGCCCTGCAGTGTGAGCAGGTATTCCTGGTTACGGCCGGAATACCTGTTGAGCTGAAGAGCCGGGAGTACCTGCTGTGAGCGCGCGGGGGGATGCCGCTGCCGCGTTTCAGTTCCTGTCGCGGTTTCCGGTCAAATACAGCCCGGATTTCTCGCCTGAGCTGCTGCGCCGCAGCGTGGTCTATTATCCGCTGGTCGGCGCAGCCATCGGCCTCAGCGCCGCGCTTGGCGCAGCTGCCGCCGCCTGGCTGCTGCCGGCCTGGCCTGCCGCTGTCATCACCCTCATCCTGTGGGTGGGGCTGACCGGCGGGCTGCATCTGGACGGCTGGATGGACAGCGCCGATGCGCTGCTCAGCTACCGCTCGCGGGAGCGGATGCTGGAGATTATGAAGGACAGCCGCGTTGGTGCTATGGGCGTGCTGGCCTGTGTGCTGCTCCTGCTGCTGAAGGCCTCGCTGCTGGCGGCATTGATTGAAGGCGGCAGCTACAGCATGCTGCCGCTGCTCCTGCTGCCGCCGGTCTGGAGCCGCTGGTACATGGTGCGGGCCATGGCCCGCTATCCGCTGGCCCGCGGCAATGAAGGGCTGGCCGCCAGCTTCGGCGGGCTGCCTGCCCGGCTGGAGCGGCGCGCGCGTCTAACCGCCGCGCTGCTTACGCTGGCCGCTGCCGCGGCGCCTCTGGCGCTCGGCGCGGGCAGCGGGGCCTGGCCGCAGCTGGCGGCGGCGGCCATCCTGGCGCCGGCGGCTGCGGCAGCCTGCGGCATGCTCGCAGCGCGGCGGATTGCCAGCCGGCTCGGCGGGCTCACCGGCGACGTCTACGGCGCGCTGGGTGAGCTGCTCGAGACGGTGGTTCTGCTGGTGCTGGTGCTGCTGCAGCACAACCTGTAGCGGACAGCGCGGCCGTGCAATGCCGGCCGCGCCGCCCGGCTCAGCGATCTATTACAACTGTGCCGTTCTTAATTCCGGCAGCAGCCAGAAAGCGAGGAAGATGAACATGGAAGATACAACTGCATGTAAGGCTGCCGCCCAGGCCGCACCGGGGCCTGCGGGTGAAGCGGATAATAAGTTGAAGGCAGCAGCCGTCCAGATCGCGCCGGGGTCTGCGGGTGGAGCGGATAAGCAGCAGCCAGCTACCGTCCAGGCAGCGCCGGGGGTTGCAGATGGACGCGGCAAGCAGCAGCCAGCCGCCGTGCTGATGGTGCAGGGAACTGCCTCCGATGTCGGCAAAAGCCTCGTCACCGCCGCCATCGGACGGATTATGACCCGGGACGGCTACCGTACGGCACCGTTCAAGTCGCAGAATATGGCGCTGAATTCTTATGTTACAGCAGACGGCAAAGAAATCGGCCGCGCCCAGGGGATGCAGGCGGAAGCCTTCGGTATTACGGCTACCAGCGACATGAATCCGATCCTGCTGAAGCCATCCGGTGAGATGAGCGCGCAGATTGTGGTGCATGGTGTGCCGCATGCCGCGCTCAGTGCGAGAGAATACCGTGAGAAGTTTCTCCCCGAAGCCAAAGGGACGGTGATGGATGCGCTTGGCCGTCTGCGGGAGGCCTATGATATTGTGCTGATGGAAGGCGCAGGCAGCCCCGCGGAGATCAACCTCAAGGCGCGGGATATCGTCAATATGAATCTGGCCGGCTGGGCGGATGCGCCGGTGCTGCTGGTTGCCGATATTGACCGGGGCGGCGTGTTTGCTTTCATTGTGGGTACGCTGGAGCTGCTGGAGCCGCATGAACGGGCCCGGGTCAAAGGCTTCATTATCAATAAATTCCGCGGGGATGTCTCGCTGCTGCAGCCCGGGCTGGACTGGCTGGAGGAGCGTACAGGCATTCCGGTGCTGGGGGTGCTGCCGTTCCTGCCGCAGCTGCGGATTGAGGCGGAGGACTCCGTAGTTCTGGAAGGAACCTCAGGCCGCGTGCGTGAAGGTTCTATGAAAGAACTTGATATTGCGGTCATCCGCTATCCGCGCATCTCCAATTTCACCGACTTCGCTCCGCTGGAGGATGAGCCGGATGCTGCCGTACGCTATGTCCTGTCGGCAGACGAGCTTGGAACGCCGGATGTCATTATATTGCCGGGCACGAAGAATACAGCTGCCGACCTGCAGTATTTGCGGGAGCAGGGGTTCCCGGAGGCCATAGAGCGTGCACTGGGACAGGGGACGCAGCAGCTTGCCGGAATCTGCGGCGGGTATCAGATGCTGGGGGTGCAACTGCTTGATCCTCATGCGGTTGAGAGTGCTGAACCGGGTGAGAGTGAGGGCCTCGGGTATCTGCCGCTGTCAACGGCGTTCCTGCAGCAGAAGACCACGGTACGCGTGAGCGGAACACTGGCTGCGGATCATCCGCTGCAACTAAGCACACAGGCGCCCGCCTCAATCGGAGAGATGCCCATTACCGGCTACGAGATACATATGGGAACGACGACGAATCATGATGCTGCTTCGGTACGCAGTCTGTTCAGTCTGGACGGGCTGGAAGGACAGGCTCTGCCGGAAGGCTGGGGAACCCCGGACGGCAGAATCTGGGGCAGCTATCTGCACGGCTTGTTCCACAACGATGGGCTGCGCCGCAGCTGGCTGGACGGATTGCGTATTGCCAAAGGACTCGCACCGCTATCCGTAACCTTCTCGGCTGCTGCGCTCCGTGAGCAGGAATTTGACCGGCTGGCGGATGCTGTAAGGTCACATCTGGACATGAATGCCGTGTACAATATTATGGGCTTGCCAAGAAATGAGGAATAGGGATGTTTATTGCGGTTCTGCTGTTTATTGTTGCCGGACTGGCCGAGATCGGGGGCGGGTATCTGGTCTGGCTCTGGCTGCGGGAATCGCGGCCGCTGTGGTACGGATTGGCAGGCTCTGCCATCCTGATCGCGTATGGTATTATCCCGACGCTGCAGAAGTTTCCTTCCTTTGGCCGGGTATATGCCGCCTATGGCGGAGTATTCGTCGTGCTTGCTGTGCTGTGGGGCTGGCTGGTGGACAGGAAAACACCGGATCTCTACGACTGGATCGGCGCCGGCATCTGCGTGATCGGGGTCTCTGTCATCTTGTGGGCACCGAGACACTGAGCGTGTCCTAATCAGTTATCGCACGAATCCCTCTATTCTCATCCAAGGATTGTGATGGAACCTTTTTATTCTATGAAATCCTGCGCAAAATACAACATTTTGCAGATTACATCGCTCTTAATTCAAAAATGTTGTACGGAAGGCAGGATTTCTCCTCTTCCAAACGGCTAATCAGAGAAATTCTTGTATTATATACAACAATCTTCCTAAAAACCCGGGTATCTATGGATCGAAGTTGTAATTTATACAACATTTATTTCGTACAACATTTATCCTGAACCCGTGTGAACTTAAGAATCTCAAGGTGCCAGCAACGAATCAAATTTGAGGAATTGAAGGATTGTACTTGTCCCTATGCAAAAAAGCAGCTCCAACAGCCACGTGGCCTTTGGAGCTGCTTTTTATATTTATTATTAAACAGCTTTATAGAGTTGATTGAACAGAACAAGCTAAATCTTAAACTGCTCGACAGCCTTCTGCAGCTTCACGGCCTGCTCATGCAGATGCTCTACGGTCAGCGCGTGGCCTTCCAGCTCCTGGTGCTGGCGGGCAGAGTTGCCGGCCAGCGTATCGGCGCTCTGCTGCGACTTGGCAGTAATCTGTGCCGTTTCTTCCACCGAGGCGCTGACTTCTTCGGTGCCTGCCGAAATCTGCTGGGTAGCGGCAGATACGGACTGGATGCTGTGGTTGATGCTCTGGATAAGAATCAGCAGATGATTGAAGGCATTGCCTGCTTCCACCACTTTGTTCATACCTGAAGCTACTTCTGTATTTACGTGATTCATCTCGGATACCGAGTGGTTCATATCTTCCTGAAGTCCGAGCAGGAATTCGCGGATCTGCTCATTGGATTCCTTGGACTGCTCCGACAGCTTGCGCACTTCACCGGCCACGACAGCGAATCCCCGGCCATGCTCTCCGGCGCGCGCTGCTTCAATGGATGCGTTAAGCGACAGCATCTGAATCTGCTTCGTGATTTCGGTAATGCCCTGCACCACTTCCCCGATCATCAGCGAGCGTTCATTCATGATACGGAATTGCTCCAGCGACTGTACCGAGGCCTGTTCCACCTGGCGCATCTGCTGCACAGCACTCTGGGCAATGTCATTACCGCCCATCGCTTCGGCGGAGGCTTCACTGATCTGCTCCGTGACCTCACCGGCGGCGGAAGCGATATGCTGGATGCCGATGTTGATCTCATCCATGGCCCGGGAATTATCGAGTGCGCTGCTCGCAATCGTGGTGCTGCCTTTACCGATTTCCTCTACAGAGACAGCAGATTGCTCAGCCATGTTGTTCAGAATCTGAACACGTTCCTTCAGATCATTGGAATCGGCAACTACTGCGCCCGATGTATCCAGCACATGTCCGATCATCTCCTTGAGCCGCTCACTCATGATCCGGAAGCTCTCGGAGAGCTGGCCTACTTCATCGTTGCCTTTGATCGTAAGTGCTTCGGTGAAATCGCCTCCGGCCAGCTTGTTGCTGTAGGCCGCCAGCAGTTTGATCGGACGGATGATTCTGCGGCTCATCAGTGTGGCGCCGGAGAGTCCGATAATAAGTGCCAGCAGGGTGATTCCCGCACTGGTCCACAGAATGCTGCTCATCTTTTCTTGGATAAAGCCGACATCCGAGCTCACGCCAACGAGCATGGTGGTGCCGGGAACGCCAACAAATGCAGTCTTATGTATACCATGACTATCACTATAGATTTCACTAAGTCCGGATTTTCCTTTGGAGGCTTGCTCCATGGCAGGCAATACCTCAATGGACTCTTCACGCTGAAGCTTGGCACTATGATCCGCGACCAGAACAGTAGCTTTGCCTTCCTTCAGGTCAATGAGGAAAATGGTCTCAACATCGTGCTGCTTCCGCTTTTCCTCGAAATAGAATTCTACATTGGTCCCCGCCTGTTCATTCTTGTTAAGAGCCTGCTGCGCGCTTGTAGCATTCATATTCTTATATACATCCTGGGCTGAGGCAGTCAGAGACTTGTTGATCTGCGGCATCACATAGCTGTCGATGATATTAATGGATATGAAGTAGAAGCTGATACTTAGCAAAAGAGAAGTGAGTAACAGAACGACAAACAGCAGAAGCGTAAACTTGCGGCTAATTGATTTTTTGAAACGGAACATTTCTTTCTCTCCTTTTCTGTCAATTGCATCTGAATATCCCAAGCCAGACAAAGAGCCAGGCAAGCAGCAATATATTCCATTGGTGTAGGTCATATATGAAGCTATCTGTGAACGGGAATTGTGATTGATAACTATTCTATAGAATTAACCTCAGGTTGAATAGTGAAAGTTTGCTCTATACTGCATTATTTTTCAGAAAAAATTGAATATTTAACGAGTCTATCACCAATTTACCGAAAAAAATGAATTATACGCTGTTTTCATGAAAATTTTAAATTTCATAGCATGTTAGCTTTTTCTGTGGTAGAGTATTAATGTTTTGTTTCTATAAGAGTGGATAGCCGCGGTTCGTAACCATCCCGCGTAACCAAAACTAGGAGGAGTTAACAGAAATATGTTTAATTTGTTGTGGGGGATTTTGTTTGTTGTTGTTAATTTTGTGTTTTTTCTGCTCTGCTACCGGTTGTTCGGTAAAAAAGGGCTCTATGCCTGGGTCGGCATGGCAACCGTGGTCGCCAATATACAAGTCGCCAAGACGATTGCGATGCCTTTCGATATTGTAATGACGCTGGGAAATACGATGTATGTCACGTTATATATGACCAGTGACCTGCTGAATGAGAGATACGGGCGGGCAGAAGCGCGGAACGCCGTCTGGTTCGGATTCTTCACTCTGCTAATGACTACTGTCATTATGCAGATGGTGCTTGTATTTGAGCCGCAGGAGACGGATATTGCCCAATCCTCACTCCAGACGATCTTCGGCCTGATGCCGAGACTTGCGCTGGGCAGTCTTACCGCATATTTTATCAGCCAGTTTCTGGATGTGCGCTTATACGCATGGATCCGCAAGTACTACGGCAGCTCACGGCAGCTCTGGATCCGCTCTAACGGCAGCACCATGATCAGCTCTTTTGTCGACACCCTGATCTTCTGTACGATTGCTTTTGCCGGAACCTATGACCTGAAGGTATGGACAGAGATTCTGCTGACTACCTATCTGGCCAAATTCCTGCTTACAGGTGCAGGCACACCGGTGCTATACCTTGCCCGTTCCTTTAAGTTCGCTGAAGAAGAGCAGACCGTCCCTTCCCAGGAGACCAAGCGCAATATTTCATAGAATAGTTTATATAAAAAAGCCCTAACCTCCAGTGATCTAGAGATTGGGGCTTTTTTTGATTTCTGAATTACAGGCTCAGCACAGTCAATTCTTTGGGGAAGCTGGTCAGCGTCTGCGGGCCCTCTGCCGTAACGAGCACATCATCCTCAATGCGCACGCCGCCAAGATTCGGCACATAAATCCCCGGTTCTACTGTGAAGACGTTGCCGTTTGCAATAATATCCGTATTGAGTCCATGCAGTGATGGATATTCATGGGTATCCATGCCGAGACCATGTCCGACGCGGTGCATGAAGTATTCGCCGTAGCCGGCGGCTTCAATAACGTCACGGGCGGCCTTGTCAACAGAACCGAAGGTGGCTCCGGCAACAGAAGCGGCAATACCAGCTTCATTGGCAGCAAGCACAGTATTATAGATATCTATCAGCTTGCTGTCTATCTCGCCTACAGCGAAGGTGCGGGTAATATCGGAGGCATAGCCAGCGGCGTATACGCCAAGATCGAACATCAGCAGATCACCCGGCTGAATCTTGCGTTCACCCGGTACACCATGCGGCAGGGCCGTATTCGGGCCGGAGAGCACCATGGTGTCGAAGGAGGGGCCGGAGGCTCCGGCTTTTTTCATCAGGTATTCAAGCTCCGCTACCAGCTCATTCTCGCTGACACCGGCTTTGACATGCGACAGGCCCCGGCGGAGAACTTCCTCCACAAGTTCGGCGGCATGCTTCATAATGCGGATTTCTTCAGGCGTCTTCATGGCGCGCATAGCGCGGAGCAGATGGCCGATGTCGCTGAATGCCCCCGCTGGGATGGCGTCTGCCAGCAACTCATAGCGGCTGACGGAGAAGTGCTCCTTCTCTATGCCGAAGCTGCCCGGAGCAGCGCCGCCGAAGCGGGATTTGAGCAGCTCGTACGGGTTGTCCGTATCGCTGTGCGTCAGAATAGTCTTCACCGAGGAGGCGGCATGCGCCGCTTCGGCGTCCAGCGCCGGAACGATCAGCACAGGCTCCTCGCCGCGGATCAGCAGCAGGCCCAGAAAGCGTTCATGCGGGTTGCTGGCGAAGCCGGTCAGATAATATACATGCTTGGGATCGGTCACGAGGAGAGCATCCAAGCCTCCTTCTGTAAGTCCTTGCTCCAGTTTAAGCAGAGCTTCATTCATTGCAATAGTTCCCCTTTCATATACACGCTTGAAACAGCATTATTCTCATTATAATTCATAATCCGGGAGGCTGCACGTCCCTGGAGCGGATGCTAAAGGGGGTTTAGTGAAGTTAAGCACCGGGTAATAGTTGCCACAATCATTTCTGGTTCCTATTCCAGCTTCACTTAACAGGAGGTTATGAATATGTCCGGTACATCGGTCCTCTCCCGTACATTTCTGCTGCGCGGAACTTTGGTCCTGCTGATGGGCCTTCTGTCAGCCTGCACCTCTTCTGAACAAGATACTATGCAAGGGCAGTTGACAGGAGAGAATCCGCGTCTTGACGCACAGCCTGCCGGCACTGCTCTTCCATCTTCGATGACTACAATGACCGAAACGCCGGTGACAAGAACACCGGGAGCGTCTGCCAGTGCAGGAACGGGTGCGCCGGTTGGCGCAGCATCACCTGGTGCCTCTGGAAGCACACAGGCACCGGAAGTAACGGCTGCCGCGCCGAAGCCGCCAGCTTCGTCAGCCTTCCCTTATACCGCCCATACGCTGGCAGACGGATTGAATGTGCCTTGGGAGATGGCGTTCGCTCCGGACGGGCGGATCTTTTTCACCGAACGGCCGGGCAGCCTGCGTGTCATAGAGAACGGCAGGCTTCGTGAGGCCCCGCTGCTGGAGCTTGAAGCCCCCTTTATCAGTAAGGGAGAGGGCGGGTTGCTGGGACTTGCGCTTGATCGGGAGTTCGAGAGCAACGGATTGGCATATGTATATCATTCTTACCGCAATGCGGAGGGCGGAGTGGCAAACCGGGTCCTGCGGATTAAGATCGGCAGCAGCAAAGCGGAGATCAAGCAGGTTCTGCTGGATAATATACCAGGGGACACCAATCATAACGGCGGAAGGGTTAAGCTGGGCCCGGACGGCTATTTGTACATCACCACAGGTGAACGCTATGAGCCTGAGCTCGCGCAGGATAAGACCAGCCTGGGCGGAAAAATACTGCGGATTACCACCAGCGGCGGCATCCCTGAAGATAACCCGTGGCCGGGATCTCCGGTCTATAGCATGGGCCACCGCAATCCGCAGGGTCTGGCCTGGCAGCCGGAGAGCGGAGTCTTATACAGCTCGGAGCATGGCCAGTCGAGCCATGATGAGATCAATCGTATTCAGGCCGGGTCCAATTACGGCTGGCCGCTGATTGAAGGCGATGAGACCGGAGCCGCTAAGCTGAAGCTGAAGGCTCCGCTGGCACACAGCGGGGAGGTGACCTGGGCGCCGTCGGGCATGACATTTATTACGCAGGGGCCATGGAGCGGCGAACTGTTGGTTGCCGGTCTGGCGGGGCAGCAGCTGCTGCGGGTTTCTTTGTCTCCTTCGGGCGGCAAGCCTAAGATTACGGATTTATTCAAAGAGAAGTATGGCCGAATCCGCAATGTGGCGGAAGGGCCTGACGGCACCCTGTACATTATGACCAATAACCGTGATGGCAGAGGCAACCCGCGCGCACAGGATGATAAGCTGATTGCGCTGCGGCCGAATTGGAAATAAGGGCTGTTAGCTGTATTTTCCGTTTATTTCCTCCGGCACTTTACCAGGCTATGCTAATGGAGAAGGGATTTCTCGGCCATCCGCCGCTGATGCGGACTGAGAAGCCGTTATTTCCGGATATTAGCCCGGTTTCTGTCTGTTGCGGACTCAGATGACCTTAATGGCTCTGTTTTACCGTGTTCGGGTCTATAATATTCCAAATAAGGGCTTCTGAGTCCGGATAAACGTCAAAAGCACCCTTTTCCGCAAAATAGCGTCATCTGAGTCCGTTTCACTCTGTAACTCTGTAATTATGAAACAAACAAAGGCTGTCCTCCTTGCAGATCACCTGCACAGAGGACAGCCTTTCCTGTTATGGGCTTGCAGCGTGCAAACTCCGGCTCAGCCAGCCCGCAAGCAACCGATCAGCACCTGCGGTTTGCTTACATACCGTGCACCATGGGTAGCAGACGATATTCTTACCGTCAGGCCTGTGAGCTTACGAGACTACGCAGTGCAAGCGGCATACCCGGGGTGGCCGGTTCAGCGGGTCCGTTACGCGATCGGCGTTCCGTTCGGAACCTGCTGCTCCGGAGCCAGCAGAATCACATCGCCTTCCTCCGGTACGCCGCCGAGGACGAGCACTTCCGAGAGGAAGCCGGCAATCCGTCTGGACGGGAAGTTCACGACAGCGGCAATCTGCCGGCCGATCAGCTCTTCCGGAGTGTAACGTTTGGTGATCTGCGCACTGGAGGTCTTGATGCCGAGTTCCCCGAAATCGATCTGCAGCTTAATCGCCGGTTTGCGTGCTTCAGGAAAAAGCTCAGCGGACAGAATGGTTCCTATGCGTATGTCCAGCTTCAAGAAATCTTCAATCGTAGCCATGTACCCGCCCCCTGTAGTGGATAAGTTGCATCTAACCGGGAATAAACTTCTTGAGAAGTTATTCCATGCCCAGGGGCTATTTTAACCCTCAGAAATGATGTAACATTATCATAAAACATATACTCTGAAAAGGCTACGCCATGCCCTGGCCTGGCTGGCCCGCAAGAGAGGGGAAGATGTCCATGAAAGGAAAGACCGTGCTTGTCACCGGTGCGAATTCCGGCATGGGACTGGCTACGACAGTGGAAATGGCCCGCAGAGGAGCCCATGTAATCATGGCCTGCCGCAGCCGTAAACGCGGGGAGGAAGCTCTTGCGGAAGCAGTGCGCCAGAGCGGCTCTGATCAAATCAGGCTGATGCTGTGCGATCTGGGTTCGTTCGCAAGCATTCGCGCTTTTGCAGAGGAATTCACGGCCGGCTACCCGGTGCTTGATGTGCTGATCAATAATGCTGGCGTAGTCGCCATCAGACGTGAGCTTACTTCAGACGGCTATGAGCAGGATTTGGGCGTGAATCATCTGGGGCATTTTCTGCTCACCATGTTGTTATTGGATAGACTGAAGCATGCTGAACAGGGCAGGATTGTGGTAGTGGCTTCAGGTGCTTACAAGATTGGCAAGCTGCATCTGGAGGATCATACGCTGTCACGCGGCTTCAACCCGGCTAAGGCTTACGCCCGTTCCAAACTGGCCAACATCCTGTTTACCCGCGAGCTGGCTGCTCAACTGAAGGGCACCAGGGTTACTGCGAACTGTGTGCATCCGGGAGCGGTGGGGACGAGCATCGGAGTGAACCGGGAAACAGGCTTTGGGCGCTCACTGCTGAAGCTGCTGTCCTACTTCTTCCTGACGCCTGAGAAAGGTGCAGACACCGCTATCTATCTGGCGGCTGCGCCGGAGCTGAGCGAAGTAAGCGGACAATATTATTACCGCCGCGAGATCAAGGAATTATCGCCAAGGGCGAAGAATACAGAAGAAGCCGCACGGCTGTGGAAGTGGAGTCTGGAACAGACAGGGCTGAACTAGCCTAAGCTGCTTGAAAAAGCTGAAATCCTGCCTTTTGTACAACAACTTTGGATTTGAGCCGTAGGATGAGGGAAATGTTGTTCACATATCACATACAACTTTTAGGAGGAATCATAGCATGGATTGGCAAGGTTACAGCATAGAGGATGCGGCAATTGAGGATTTGGGAGCGATTGTGGAGATTTATAACACGACGGTTGCCGGAAGAATGGTAACAGCGGATCTTACGCCGGTAGCCGTGGAGGATAGAGTGAAGTGGTTCCATGAGCATAACAGCCATCACCGTCCGCTCTGGGTTCTGCGGCAAGGCGGCGAAATTGCGGCCTGGTTCAGCTTCCAGTCATTCTATGGGCGTCCGGCCTATAATGGAACGGCAGAGATCAGTGTCTATGTAAATGAAAAATTCCGCGGCAGCGGCGCCGGAAGTATCCTGCTGACCAAGGCGCTTCAGGAATGTCCGCGTCTTGGTCTGCAGAACCTGGTCGGCTTTGTGTTTGGCCACAATGAGCCAAGTCTTGCGCTGCTGCGGAAGTTTGGTTTCGGACAATGGGGCCTGCTGCCGGGTGTCGCCGTGCTGGACGGCATTCCGCGTGACCTTGTTATCGTAGGCCGCAAGCTGTAAATTTATATAAGGCTTTCGCAGAAACAGTGTGTGAAACTTATTGCGGAGGAGCAGCTGAAGCAGACCGGCATTCCTCTTCCGTAATCCAGTCCTCCGACCATACCTGCAAATCACGGATGACGGATTCCAGGGCCCGGCCCTTGTCAGTTAACGAATACTGGATTCTTACAGGCGTTTCGGGAAAAACCTCGCGCAGGACGATACCCTCCTGCTCCAGTTCCTTCAGCCGCTCGGACAAAAGCCTGCCGCTGACCGGCAGCGAAGCTTCGATGGCGCCGAAGCGCTGGGGACCTTGCAGAAGCTGATAGATGATTAAGCCCGTCCAACGTCTGCCGATAATATCCATGCTTTTTTGTAACCTTGGACATAACTCTGTGGATTTCATTAGGCTCACCTCTTACTGTACATTATAAACGAAAAGACCTATAACTAAAACAAATTTGAACTATTTGCACTACTTGAAAGGATGATTCCCTTGGCTAAAAAGAAGAAGATAACTCCGGCTCCGCGCCCTGCTGCGGCCGATGCTCCGGCAACGCTCAAAGACCTGCTCAGCCGCGAGGTGCTGGACAAGCTGAAGGCGCAGTCCGATGCGCTCAAAGCCGAAGAGCAAGGCAAGAAAGACGCCGCCCTCAAGGAAGCGGAGGACAAACGCAAGGCAGAGCAGAAACGTCTGGAGAATGATTTCGGCCACCTGCTGGAGAACAGCAATCAGGACTGGTCGAAATTCAAATAAAACAAACTTTACCAGATTCAGGGTTGACAATCTGCAGCAGCGCCATATATTATTGGGTTTATCATTTAGAGAAGGGAGGCCGATGGGTCATGATTGGAACAAATGGTTTGAGAACGCCGCACAGTCACATTACAACCGCATATGAACAATCTGATCTCATCGCCTTCGTCCGGAAGACATAATACGCAGCGTGCTTAATATGTCACAACTGCATACGGGTGTCCCGGCTTGAATTCGAAGCTGCACCCAGCGCTCCGGGAGCCGCATGATCAGAACTGATCTGCGGCTCTTTTTGCGTACCACAAAACTGGAATTTATCTTACCAACCTGAGAGGAAATGAAAACATTTATGAATAGCATGAAGCAGCAGGCGGGCGATGTATCCCGCTACAAACATGAGGTGGCCCTTCCGGGCGGCGATCTCAAGGTATATGCAAGTGAGCAATTGTTCGGCTCACTTGATTATAAGGTCCTGGAAATGGCTAACAACAATCTGCAGATTCCAAATATTGAATATATGAGCTACACTCCTGATGTACATGTAGGCGTCGGAACCTGCATCGGGACTACCGCGGTCTGGGATGCCGCGTCAGGCTACGTCTCGCCGTCCATTGTAGGCAGTGATATCGGCTGCGGCATGCGTGTACATCTGACCAATCTGCATATGGATGATCTGCGTGAAGTGAAGCTGCGCCGGAAGCTGGTCCGTGCAATTGAGAAGTATCTGCCGATGGAGGCCCAGCAGCGAGGGCACTACAGCGATATCCGGCTGGAGAATATCGTGCGCAAGGGACTGCACGGCCTGCCCAGCAAATATGTTCCGGACAGCTACACTCCGAAGAAATCAAGCACACTGTCCCATGTGGAGATCAGCAAGCTTGCCTTCGATGACGAGATTCTGAATGAGCTGCCGGATATGGCCTGGCACCGGGGGCACCGCCAGCTCGGCACCCTTGGCGGGGGTAACCATTTCGTTGAGATCCAGGCGATTGAAATCGCCGAGGAGCAGCGGCAAGTGGCTGAAGCGTGGGGGCTTAGGGACGGGCAGATTGCCGTGATGATCCACTCCGGCTCCCGGGCCTGGGGAGGTATGGTCAATCAGTTCTGTACCCCGGCCTTCGCCAAGGTCATGGGCCAGCTTGGACTTGGCAGCGCAGACCCGCGCCTGATCTATGCGCCCCTGGCACATCCGCAGGCCCAGCGCTATGTTAATCTGATGTACTCGGCGCTGAACTATGCGGTAGTGAACCGCCATCTGATCGCTTATGGTGTACGTGAGGGCTTCCGTGACGTCTTCGGCACGAAATGCGAGCTGCGCACCCTCTACGATCTGATGCACAATTATGCGTGGGAAGAGGAGACCTCCTCAGGCACCAAGTTTGTTCACCGCAAAGGGGCGACACGCGCCCTGCCTGCAGACCATGCGGATAATCCGCGGGCTTATGCGGCGACCGGGCATCCGGCGCTGATTCCCGGCTCGATGGGCACCGCTTCCTACATCATGGTCGGCCAGCCCGGAGGAGAAGAGAATTATTATTCGATCTGCCATGGAGCCGGACGCATCCGCTCCCGCTCGGCGACGAAGCGGCTGGTGTCTGTCGATGAATTCTCCCGGTCGATGAAGGTGGGGACGGCAGACGAGATTGTAGTGAATCAGCATTCCCTGGAATCTATCATTGACGAATCTCCCCAGGCCTATAAGAATGTAGATGAGATTATAGAAAGCGTTACGGGCGCCGGCCTGGCTGCTGTTGTGGCCAAATGCAAGCCGCTCGCAGCGATAAAGGGGACGAAATAGGATGGAGCAGGAGATTAAGAAACCTACTGTAATCTACGAATACGATGAAGACAGAGCCGGAATCATCAAAGGTTATGATGTGTACGCGCGCCTGGTTGACGGCATACTTGAAGCGCTCTACAGCCGCTACGGCGTCCGTTATGAGCTGTATGCGAGCGATGACCCCAACAGTGAATACTGGAAGCTGCTGGAGAACGATGTGCAGAGCGGGAATGCCGGGGTGGAGCATGTGGCGCGGATTTTTGACCGCCTGGAGGACCGGACGTTTGTGTATGACGATGATAAAGAGCAGCCGGAGTACAATATCCATCTCTCGATCCGCAATAATGTGCTGGCGTATCCTGCCATGGGCATTGCGCTGGCGCGGGTGCCTGTGTTCCAGGAGAACGGCATCAACTTCCAGGACTATGTGTTCGCGGCATCTGATGCACAGCTGCAATTCTTCCTGGCCAATGTGCGTACCCGGCAGCGGGAGCAGAACATTAATAAGGTGACGGTGTTCACTGACCGGCGTAACGGAATCTTCCGTGAGGATGAACCCATCACCCGCTCTGTCGGGCGTGAGGAGGTCGTGCTGGACGCGGGGATCAAGAAAGAAATCTACCGTTCGCTCGACCAGTTTTTTGATTCGGACCGCAGCTTCTACGTCACTTACGATATCCCGTACAAGCGGGGCATTCTGCTCTACGGACATCCGGGCAACGGCAAGACTACGCTCGTCAAATCGATCGCCGGAAGTGTACCGGGACCTGTGATCTACTGGCAGATTACCGAATATACGAGCAGTGAGTCAGTGAATGAGGTGTTCGAGGCTGCGGCCCGGCTGGCGCCGATGGTACTGGTGATTGAGGACATCGATTCCATGCCGCAGGAGGTCCGCTCCTTTTTCCTGAACACGCTGGACGGGGCTACTTCGAAGGAAGGCATCTTCCTGATCGGCACCACCAATTATCCGGAGAAAATAGACCCCGGCCTCATGAACCGCGCCGGGCGCTTCGACCGGGCCTATGAGATCAAGATGCCAAATGAGGCGCTGCGCCTCGAATATCTGCAGCTGCGCGGGTTCTCCGCCTTCGCGGGTGAGGAAGGTACGGCCACGGCTGCGCGCCTGACAGGGGATTTCTCCCTGACCCAGCTTGGCGAGCTGTATGTCAGTGCGGCACTGGAATGGCATGAGAATGGCACGGCTGATGTCGAGTCGCTGGTGCGCGGCATGCGCGGCGAACTGGACAAAGGTCGCAAGCGTGAATGGATGAAGGACGCTTCGTCCAGTATCGGGTTTTATTAAGTAAGAGAAGCAACTGTAATGGGAAAGATTTGGGGAGCCGGGAGGCTCCCTTTTTCCTGGGAGGATAAGAGTTTATAGATTTAGAGAAGCGAAGCTTACTCCTTATTTATTTATTTAGTGGCTACCGGGGACAGTGGACATAGTTGGAAAAAAGGCACTTAATTCTGCCGAAACGGAGAGTTGAGAGTAAGCAGTTGGAAAAAGTCCACTTAATCCACCGACCCACCCGGATTTAGCTGAAATCGGACCGATTAAGTGTTGTTTTTCCAATTGCTTTTAATAAAATGTACCCTTTGACGCCAAATTAGATGTACTAATTCCACTTAGATCATCCGCAGCACTCCGAACTGTAAGCAAAACTTCTTGACGCTACCGACAAAAATCCGCAAATAAGCGTGCTGCTGTCCGTTAACAAACTTAGCTTCCCCTCTGTCCCCTCAGCAACGGCGCGGATACGGGAAATTTTCATACAGAAGTGTAACTTTTGGCATTCTCATACGTGGATGGATTAAGGGGGGAGGAGATGGAGCCGAATTCGCTGGATGATCTATATGAGAATTATGTGGCGGACATCTACCGCTATCTGCGCTCCCTCTGCCATGACCACCATGCGGCCGAAGACTTAATGCAGGAGACCTTCTACCGGGCATATCTGTATCTGGAGGATTGCCGGGAAGAGCGGATTAAGCCGTGGCTGTTCCGTGTGGCTTACAATGTCTTCGTGGATTACAAGCGCAAGGAAAAGCGGAGTGTGTCCAAGGATGACGGGTTTTTCAGCGGGCTGCCCCATCCCGAGACCACGGAGGGGACTTTGCTGCGTCAGGAACGCTGGGAAGAGACAGCACTGGCACTCAGCCGCCTGCCGGAGGGGCAGTGCCATGCGCTGCTGCTGCATGATTATCACGGGCTGACCTACAAGGAAGCTGCTGGCGTCATGAACGTAGGTTTGTCCCAATACAAGATATTGGTATTCCGCGCCAGGCAGAAGCTGCGTGAGGCGGACCGGAGGAGGAATGAGCATGAGTGAGGACTTCAAAGAACAGCTGAGGAAATATAGTGAGGGAACACTTCCGGAGGAAGAGCGGGAGGCGCTAGAGAGTGAACTGGAGAAGCTGGAGGCTTATCAGCTGTATCTGGAGGAGCAAATGGAGCGGGAAGAGCAGACCAGCGAACGGTGGACCAAGGCGGACCCGGCCGGCAGCGATTCTCCGGGACTCAAGAAGGTAAAGAAAAAGGCGGAAAAGCGGGAGAAGAAAATTATCCGCCGCGGCAAATGGAAGGCGCGGCTCGTGAACACCCTTACTGTATTTATGGCTTTCATTCTCTTCATGATCATCAGTAATATTATTACTATAGTATTCTACAACACCGGGAACCGTGGTGAGACCTATAGTGATGTTGTATCCTCGGCGATTGCCGTGACCCGGCCCAACACAACCACATATCTTACCAGCAATGCGAAATCGGTCTTCCGGATGAATCTGACCGGTAAACTGCTGAAGCAGGTAGGCGGGGAGAAGGTTCAGATGGGTAATTACAATCAGACCTTTCTCCTGGGGCTATCCTATCCCGGAGTGTTCAACTGGATGGATGACCGGAATGCGGGTAATTACATTTTCTACTATCCGGCAGCAGATGGTTCCGTTAGCAGCGGGGATAACAGCGATGAGTGGAACAAGCTGGATAAGCTTCCCGAGGGTACGGTTGCCGAAGCTTATCTGTCCTTTGACCATTTATTTACCACAGATGAGCTGCTGAAGGAGTTTGAAGTGCTGAATTTGCGTCCGGTCTGGTTCGGGGCAGATACCGGCCCTTCTACCCACGATGAGGTGGTTACTTCTCCGCTGGGATTTCCCTATGAGCCGATCTGGCATGACGATGATATGCTGAAATCAGAGGTCACCACTGAGAAAACAGGCTGGTTCAGCTCGGTCTCCTCCTACAGCAGCGTATCGCCTTCTGTTGAACCCTATGGGGATGGGGCACTGCGTGATGCGAACTTCATCAAAACGCTTAAGCTGCTGCAGAAGCATCAGTCACTGGCCAGGAAGGCAGCGCCGTTTATTGAACTGGATACTTCTCTCTCCTATCTTCAGGAGCATGGAGTTCAGATCTATGGAGCCGTTGCTACCGGACCCGTCAAGGAACTGCTGAAGCTGCGCGAGGCTTCCTGGGTCAGCTATATGCGGGTGGGTGAAGTCCGGCTCTGGAATTGGCGGGAATGAGACTTAGGCCGGGCGCGGCTTGCTTCTAAGTTCGCCAAACCGTACAATTATAAGTACGTAAACTTGAGAAGGTTGATGTGAAATGGCTGAGGAACGTTGTTTACAGCGTTTCTCGGCTATTTTACTTCCAGTATCTCGGGTCATTTTTGAACACTTGGAATTAGGATGGAAATCTACCGGGGTGCCGGCAGGATGACTATAAGAATTAGGAGCTGAAGCAGATGAAGATTGGAGTAGTATCGGATACACATCTCTCAAGCAGGGCCAAGGGGCTGCCCTCCGTGCTTATGGAAGAATTCAGCAAGGTGGATATGATTCTGCATCTGGGCGATTGGGTATCGCTGGAGATCTACGATCTGCTGGCCGGGCTTGCTCCGGTGGAGGGAATCGCCGGCAACAACGATGGATATGAGATTATTCAGCGCTTCGGTGAGAGCAAGATCGTTACGCTGGAGGGCATGCGTATCGGGATGATTCACGGACATGCGCCGTATTCCCGCAAAGGGACGGATGGAAACGCTCTGCTCGCTTTTGAAGGCCAGGATGTGGACTGTATACTCTTTGGCCATTCACATCAGCCGCTGATGCGCCGGGAGAACGGTATTCTGCTGTTCAACCCCGGATCACCTACGGACAAGCGGCGGGAGAAGCAGTATTCCTTCGGCCTGATGGACATTGAAGACGGTAAAATCACGGCCCGTCATGTTTTTTATGACTCCAAGGAATAAAGGAAGCTGGGCAGAAGGAGGGGAGAGCCATGTTGAATTTTCGTTTTGAACGGGCAGGGCTTGAGGATGTGGAGGAGCTTGCTCCGCTATTCGATGAATATCGCAGCTATTACGGCCAAGCCTCTGACCTGGAAGCTGCACGGGAATTTCTGAAGGCGAGGTTGTCCAATGAGGAATCTGTAATTTTTATAGCAGCAGCCGGTGAGGGTGCGGACAAGCGGACGTATGGAATGGCACAGCTGTACCCTTCCTTCTCCTCCATTACAGTTCAGCCCGTATGGATTCTGAACGATCTGTTTGTGACGGAGGCGCAGCGCGGGCATGGACTTGGCTCACTGCTGCTTGAAGGCGTGCGCGGATTTGCGCAGGGGACAGGTGCGAAGGGACTGACGCTTTCAACGATGACTCATAATACCGGCGCACAGCGTCTGTATGAAGCCCAAGGCTACATCCGGGACGAGAGCTTTTTCACTTATCATTTATTTTTTTAAAGACATAGTTAGTTAGGGGAGTTTACGTGGAGACAAGCAATAAGCTGGCTGTGTTTTTTGATCTGGATGATACGTTGTACGACCATTTGGTGCCTTTCCGGGAAGCGGTGCGCGAGGTGCTGGCGCCAGATGAAGACAAGCTGGATTATGCGGAGCTGTTCTACACCGTACGGCATCACAGTGATTTACTGTGGCCGAAATATCTGCGCGGGGAGCTTGAGCTGGAGGAGACCCGGGTGATGCGGCTGGAGCTGGCTTTTGCCGAATATGGCCTGCCCTTGAGCCGGGAGCAGGCAGCCAGAGTTCAGGCCTCCTATATTGCCCGCCAGTACACGATCGAGATGATCGAAGGCGTGGCGGAGCAGCTTCAGCGCTTCATTGCCCTGGGTCATCCGGTAGGCATTATCACCAACGGCCCGCTGCAGCACCAGATGGGCAAGCTGCGCGGGCTGGGTATAGATAAGCTCATTCCGCCGGAGATGATCTTCATCTCGGATGCTGTGGGTCTGGCTAAGCCCGACCCGGCGATTTTCGCCCATGTCAATAAGATGACGGGAACTGCACCTGAGAACAGCCTCTATGTAGGTGATACATGGGCTAATGATGTGGTCGGTGCGCTTGCGGCGGGCTGGAAGGTATGCTGGTACAACCCACGCGGCCGGCAGCCGGGGGGAGATCACACGCCAAGCTATATTTTCACCAATTATAAGGAGTTCAGTGAGCTGCCGCTGGTATGACAAAAAAGGTGCCCTCCCCAAAGGAAGGCACCTTTTTCTGCTTGCATACGATGCTGTACATCCATCACTGCGCGGTATTAATTAGCGAAGCTGTACGTAGGATCGGTCAGATTCAGCCGTTCTCTCAGCGAAGAGGTGGCATAAATCTTGTTGTCGTCTGTGATGAAGAAGGCATCGACCTTCTCCGGGAGCGCTTCAAGATACTTCATGCCGTCTTCGAGACCCATCAGGAATACACCGGTTGACAGGGCATCCGCATCTGTTGCGTTCGGACTCATAATGGTAATGCTCTTCAGCCCGTTCTGGGACGGGAAGCCCGTCCGCGGGTCCAGAATATGATGGTAACGCACACCGTCCTGCATGAAGAAACGTTCGTATACCCCGGATGCATCAATAACCTCGTCAGAGATTTTGATTGTACCCAGCTGTGTACCGCGGCTCTGATCGGGGTCCTGCAGGCCGATATTCCACGGCGAGCCGTTCGGCTTGTTGCCAAGTGCAATAATACTGCTGCCGCCGAGATTGATCATCGCACTGTCCAGGCCTTGCGCCTTGAGATAGTCGGCGATCCGGTCAGCGGCATACCCTTTGCCGATCCCGCCCATGTCCAGCACCATGCCTTCTTTGGCCAGCTTCACCGTCTTCGCGGCATCATCCACAATAACATCCTTGTAATTGGTCAGGCTGCGGGCTTTATCAATCGCTGCTTGATCGGGAACACGTTCTCCGCCTTCGCCGATTGCCCAGAGGTCAACGAGCGGTCCAACAGTCGGATCATATAGCCCGTCCATTTCTTCGGCATATTTGAGGGAAAGCTTCACGATATCCAGCGTTTCGTCGGATACGGCTACGGCTTCTTTACCGGCTGCCTGATTCACAGCGTATAATTCCCCGTTCTCCTTGGTGCGGCTGAACTCGATGTCCATCCGTTCCAGCATCGCCTGAATATCATCCATATTCTTCTGCTCTACAGTATCACCGAAGACCTTGATATTCACGACCGTATCATAAATATAAAACGTCTGTTCCAGGGACTTCGTATCGCCATCTTTTGTGACCGTTGCACCGCCGGGGGTTTCAGTAGTTGTGCTGTCTTTTCCATTGTTGCCCACCAAGAGCCAGATGCCCACAGCTGCGACGATAACAATGACGAGAGCGGCCAGAATAACGCCGGATTTCTTGTTCTTAAACATATTCCACCATCCATAAAGTTAGTTTCTTGATCACATCTTTATTATCATACCCCAGAAAGAATGGCAAGGGATACTAATTTCATGACATTTTGTGCAGAAGAGCAGCTTGCAGAACGGAAGCGGATTGAAAATTTTATCAAAAAGTTGTCTTCTTCCCGGGGACATGGTAAATTGATTTGTGACTTAGTGACCAAAAATTAAATTTAGTCAATTTATGGTCGTACAGAAAGAAAGGAGTTTTACCTATGTCCATTGACCGCAAGGCGTTGATCCTGCAGGCAGCGACCCTGTCCTTTGTACAATTTGGCTATAAAGCTACGACTATGGATCAGGTATCCAGAATCGCCAATGTGGGCAAAGGCACGATCTATACTTTTTTCAAAACCAAAGAAGAGCTGTTTGAGGAAATTCTGGACAAGGCTTCGCAGGAATTAATGTCGGTGATGAACCGTGTAGCGGCAGAACAAACGACCTTTGTGCATAATTTGCTTAATCTGCTGGATTCTATTCTGGAATTCCGGTCTGATCATGAGCTATTTGTGAAGCTCGCCCAGGAGGTGCGGGACATCGGAACAGCCCAGGCGCTGGAAGGTGTTAAGCGGATGGAGGCATACGCGCTGGATTTCTTGAGACAGCAGATTGAGGAAGCCATCGGCAGCGGTGAAGTGAAGCCCTGTGATTCCAGTGTTGCGGCATTTATGATTCTGCGAATGTACCTGGCGCTCACAACGGAATGGAACAAATCCCATGAACCGCTGGACAAAAACCGGATTAAAGAGCATATGATCCTGTTCATTTCAACGGGGATTCTACTATAGTGTAGGTAGACAAACTAGACAATTATTGTAATAAATTAACAAAGTCCGCCTTTCCCGGTTGAGCGTAGTCCGCCTCCCGTCTATAATGAGAGCGTCTTCATATATACCGGAAAGCGAGCTGATCCAATTGAAGGGCAATAACAATGATTTTACCGGCGGCAGAATGGAAGGTCCGGCGGCCCCCAAAGATCCGGAGGAGAGAAGAGGCGGCTTCTTCGTCATGTTCGAAACAGCGATCGAGGCGACAGCCAGAGCGGAGGGCAGTCCATCCCAGGAAGTGTATCTGGAAGGCAATTATCTGACGGATAAGGCAAGATACATAGGCGGGATTACGGATGAGGGGATGCTGGCGCTTCTGACAACCTGGGCCGGGTTCCGTGAGCTGGTGCATAGTATCGGGGTGTCCGTGAAGACCGGTACCGGCAGTGAAGGGGGAGAGGTCTCCTTTCTTATGCAGAACTGGGGCAGAAGCAGCAAGTATGAGACAGGGACGCAGCTTCGTGTCCCCTGTCCGGGGGACGGGACGGAGATATTGCTGAAGCTGGAGGAGGCCATGTGGTCCGGGGACGATATAAGTCCCGGTAAATTCGCTTTTGAATTTGGCCGTGAAGGAGAGCTGGCAACGGCGAGTATTATTTTCTATTTGAATGACGGCTATACTGCGCCAGAAGCTACAATGGAAGCTCCGGTTGCCTTCGGTTCGCTGGAATACCGCGCAATGATTGCTAAGTCTCTGCTGCATTCGGGCAATAATTACCGGCTCAGAACAGCTATAGACAAGGCAATCAAGGGGGAGGATGTCACCATTGCTTATATTGGAGGGTCCATCACCCAGGGTGCAGGGGCTAAGCCGATCCACACCGGATGTTATGCTTACCAGTCATATTTGCAGTTCAAGGAGCAGTTCGGTAAGGACGGTGGTGAGAATATCCATTATGTGAAAGCCGGAGTAGGCGGGACGTCTTCTGAGCTTGGAGTGATCCGTTATGAAAGAGATATTCTGCGGGAGGGTGCGGTAACGCCGGACATCGTGGTGGTGGAATTTGCAGTGAATGACGAGGGTGATGAAACGAAGGGCAATTGCTTCGAGAGCCTTTGTCTAAAAATCCTGTCTGACCCGGCCCGGCCCGCCGTGATTCTGCTGTTCAGTGTGTTTGTGAACGACTGGAACCTTCAGGAACGGCTCGCTCCTGTGGGCAGGCACTATAACCTCCCGATGGTCAGCATCAAAGATGCGGTAACCGGACAGTTCCGTCTGAGCAAGACTGAGGGGAACATCATATCGAAACGGCAATTTTTCTACGATATTTATCATCCTGCTAATGACGGACACCGGGTAATGGCGGACTGTCTGGGTTATTTATTCTCCGAGACCTGCCGGTCGCTCCGGGACGAAGAGGATATTACAACCGCTAAAAGGCCGGTCCTCGGAAATGATTACGCGAATATACGGCTGCTTGACCGCAAGAGCCTGACAGGTCTCAGCGATATCGGGGTGGAAGCTGGAGGCTTCGGGGCAACCGACACGGATTTGCAGCGGGTAGAGCTGGATGCCGATCCCTTCGGCACCCCGGAATTTCCGCATAACTGGCTGCATACGGCAGCATCCGGTGAGGAGAGCTTCAGGCTGACCCTCACCAGCAGCAATCTGATCCTCGTATACAAGGATTCGGGCAGCCCTGATTTTGGCCGGGCAGAGATCTTCGTCGATGGCAGCCTTGTGCTGACTGCTGACCCGCATGTGAACAGCTGGACGCACTGCAATCCGGTCATTCTGTACCAGAATGAGCAGAGTCAGCAGCATGTCATTGAGATCCGCATGGCGAAGGAAGATAAGGATAAATGCTTTACGATACTGGGCTTCGGTTATACTGTGTGATGCTTTAAGAACTGGCACATACAACAGGACTGAAGAAGTGAGTTCATTCAAACAATGCAGCAACTTGTGTATTCAGTCCAAGTGGAAAATCAGGATAGTTGTATTATGTACAATTAAAACCTGCGAAAAGGGTTGCTTCCGTCTTATAACTGCAGTCTGTACAACTAAATCCGCCGAAACGGACAGAACCCTCTACAACCGGCATTTTAATTGCACGAAATACAACTAAACGGATAATTGGTTGGTAATCAGACGATTTAGTTGTATAAAGTGCAATTAAGCATGCCGGATACCGTAATCCGATCACTCTAATCCGGTCACCGCAAACCTTCAGTAGTGGCGGAGGAGAATTTTGGAACTGTAGGAGCGACAGCGTCCGCCTTTGTCTGCGGATTTCCACCGCGAACAGCGGGTTAAATTCAAGAAATCTGCAGACGGGCAGCGGCCGGAGGGCCAAACATCCTCTGGAGTCACGGCAATCCCATAATAGAAAAAATACAAGTTCAATCTATATAGGTTAAATCTGGCGCTGCTAGTCCAGCATAAATTCCCTGTATTTATCCTTACGGGGGTTCAGTACGAAGAGAATTCCGCTGGCATAGCCCGAGACGGCATTGAAATTCCGCTTGAGGGTAGCTTTGCCGGTTAAATAGGTCAGTGTCCACAGCAATGCGGCATAATTCTTCACCGGTGCCTTGCGCAGATTAAGCAAATAATAATGATTCACTGCAGTAGCCCGGGCCACCCGGCCTGCCTTGTCGCGGGAGCTGGGCGATTCATGATGCATAATCTTCATCTCCGGATTGATCACAAGCTTGCCGTATCTGCTGGCCAGATGGCACATATAGATATCGTCAGCCACCGCGTAGCTGGTCATCCAGGGGTAAGGCTTCATATCCTGCAGCGCCGACGTCCGGAAGGACATATTGCAGCCATGGAAGAAATCCGTCTCGAAAATATTCTCGGTCTCCCCCCACAGCAGCAGGGAGCCTGCCAGTGTGCTTGCCGACAGCCTGCCGGGTGAAGCCGACATCTGGCAGGTCAGCCTGCCGAGCAGTTTGCCGGACCTGCTGCTGGAGAGGCCCTTGGCGATGCCGCCTACTCCGGCAATGGACGGGTCCGAAGCATAGGTGTCCAGCATCCGGCGGATGTAGAGCGGATCATCCAGCTCGGCATCGTCATCGAAGCTGAGCAGAATCTCACCGTCGATAAGCCCCAGGGCTTCATAGCGGGAGAGCCAGACGCCGGGTTTGGTTTTGCGGTAATAGCGCAGCTCGGCTTGAGGCATACGCCCCAGTACCTTGCGGAAATACTCCAGCACTTTCTCCTCAATCTCGCCGTCATCCACAATCAGCAGTTCAACTGAAACATCCTCCAGCTCTGTCTGCCTGCCGATGGATTCAATGCACAGGGTCAGATCGCTGATCCGGTTGCGTGTAGGAATTACTATAGACAGATCATGCATACCGCTGACTCCTCCCGGGACGTCCTAGACTGTCCGCTTTAATTTTAGATTACAATGCACCGAAAGTACGTGTTGATCTAATTTTACTCCCCCTTTTGTAGGCCGTATATACCACTTTGGTTTACTTTTATTTAGTACAGTTGCGCTTATAATAGAATTAATTTCAGAATGTATATGCTTACAAAACCTAAGCGGATGCTTCCGAAGCAGGTTTTGTACGAATTAGCATCTGAAGAAGCAAAGCTAACAAAACTTTTAGGAGGGGACGTTATGCATGTCGGAATCTTTATGCATACCAATTACTTTGAAGATTTCTTCGTAAAGGGTCTGGGTCTCAGTGAAGAGGAATATGTACATTCGTATCATAACGATTTTTCTTTCGACTATGCGCGTCTTCTGCAAACCAAGGGGATCCGCACGACCATCTATAATTTCACCAGGATTGGGAGTGAGGTCCGCACCTATCAGCACGGAATTGTGGATTGTACAATTAAGTTTATCCCGGTGGGCATGCTGTATAAATGGTATTCCGTCATTCCCTTGTCCCACCGGACACCGATCGGCAAATTCGTATCACAATATATATCTACGATTCAGAGAGACCTGTGTGATATTCTGCGGGGAGACGGAATCAGCCTGATCTATGCCCAGGAATATGCTTCCGGACGCTTTGAGCGGCTGGCTGCCGCTGCGAAGAAGCTGAGCATCCCGATCATTGCCGCTTACCACGGGGGCAGCATCCATAAGTGGATTCTGCCGATCAAGAAGCATACGCTTCATAAGGCAGCATTCATGACTACGCTTAACGAAGATGAGCAGAACAGCATGGTGCGCCACTTTCCGCATCTGGAGGGGCGGATCCGGCTGCTGCCGAATTTCGTGAATTCGGCGATCTTTTACCGGCGGGATAAGGATGAGGCGATAGCCGCGCTGGGGCTGGACCCCGGCTGCAGATATATCATTACCGTTGGACGGCTGTTTGAGCATCAGAAGGGCCATTCGCTGCTGGTGCAGGCCATGGAGCAGCTGAAGCAGCACCCTGACCTTAGAATATTGGTTGCCGGCGGCGGTCCGGATGAACAGAGTCTGAAGGATCTGATCCGGGCCAAGGGGCTGGAGGACCGCTTCATCATGCTCGGTACAATCCGCAACAAGGATATGCTGGCCAGCTATTACAGCGTCTCAGAGCTGTTTGTGCTGCCTTCGCGTTATGAAGGATTGCCGCTGGTTATCCTGGAAGCCGGGGCCTGCGGTCTTCCCACCGTTGCTTTTAATGTGATGGGGGTCAGAGGTCTGGTACGCCACGGGGAGAGCGGACTGCTCGCTGAGGGGCTTGACCCGGCTCAACTAGCTGCATCCCTGGATCAGCTGCTCGGCAATCCTGATAGGTGCCGGGAGATGGGGGCAGCAGCGCTGCAGATCGTCCGCTCTGATTATTCGGAAGAGATTATCGGAGCCAGACTCTACAATCTGCTTCAGGAGAGCTTAGGGCTTGATCCGTCCGCACCGCTCTTCGGTGACGGGTATGCTCCGGAGTTAACGTCTCCCTTGTAGACCGCTGTCTTATTGTTGTGCCGTTGTGACTGAGGCCGCGGCTGCCGGAATACGGCGGATGGTCACTCCTCTAATTGGCGAACCCGTTGCAGATCCGATGCTCTGCGACTACATAGAAGCCTATAGCTGCTGTATACCTGCATAGAAGCCGATGGCGGCTATACAGGCATACAGCAGCTTGTTGCGGAACGGGGGGATTATTTTGGAATTCCTGCCGCATACATAAACAGACCCGACGTAAGCAAGCATCCAATCTGCGTATGATCACCCCGGAATCCTCTCTGAACAATGGAACGCCTCCCTAAATACATCTGCGGACTTGATATGGAATTCACCTGCCGTCTAATCACCGATTAGTCAATGGAATGATCCATGAAGCACCTGTACAATACTATCTGCATTCCGGCAGAAAGTTTGTTTGTAATTTTCGGTTTTTAACTATATAATAGTAAGTGACATGTAAGACTCGTCAATTGTAGTACAGCATTACATCCAATACATTTCAGGAGGAATTCCCATGAGAATAGATATATGGTCCGATTATGCCTGCCCGTTCTGCTATATCGGCAAAAGACGGCTGGAGCACGCCCTGAGCCAGTTCCCGGACCGTGACAAGGTGGAGGTCGTATTCCGCAGCTTCCAGCTGGATCCGAATGCGCGCACCGACGAAACGAGAGATATTCACGATATTCTGGCTGCCAAATACGGCATGACCCGTGACAAAGCTAAAGCTACGAACGCACAGCTCGCCGAACAGGCGCAGGGTGTGGGTCTTGAGTTCAACTTTGATACGGTCCAGTCGACCAATACGTTCGACGGTCACCGCTTAAGCCATTACGCGGCTACAAAGGGTAAAGCCCCGCAAATGACCGAACGGCTGCTGCGCGCGTATTTCACCGACTCGCTGAATCTCGGTGACCGCAAGGTACTGGCTGAGCTGGCCGCAGAGGTCGGACTCGATCAGGCTGAAACGGCTGCGGTGCTGGAGAGCGACGCTTATGCTGATCAGGTAAATGCAGATATTGATGCAGCCCGGCTGCTGAATATCACCGGCGTGCCGTTCTTCGTCTTCAACAACAAATATGCGGTGTCCGGCGCGCAGCCGGGTCCGGTATTCACCGAAGTCCTGGACACCGTATGGGCCGAAGAGCAGAATACCCCTGTGCTCCAGGTAGTCGGCAAGCCGCAGTCCAAGGCAGAAGATGCTGACGGCTGTGATGATGGCTCCTGCAGCATCTGATTCCGCTTAGGCAGACTCGCACACAAATACCCCGCTGTATGGATTCTCTCCATGCAGCGGGGTATTTCGTTTACCTATTCCGGGCCATATAACCGTACTATCTGAACGAAGTTACAAGGCTCGATAACAGCGTGCGCACATCATGCTGGTATTCCTTGATCGGCTCCACCGGACGGTTAATGCCGAACAGGGTGTAGACGGCAATTCGGGCTGCACGGACGGAATATTCTTCCGTGAAGACCACATCATCCGGGATTTCGCAGTATTGGCCGACAAAGGCCAGGTTGCTGGAGCCTTCAGGCACAACCTGCGGCCGGTCGCTGTTCAGTCTTGGCATGAACTGGGATGTGATGTACGGCATCATGCAAGGAATGCAATTGGCAGTAGCCATGATCTCTTCCTTATGCGCCTCGAAATGCAGATGGCCAATCAGCTCCTTCATGATCTCTTCGCCGGTACAGTCGCACATTTTCTTGTGGACATAATCGCCGACCTTGTCCGGATACAGTCCGTAACCCCAGAATACCTTGACATGCTCCGGCTGGTTGCGGAAATGCGGCTGGAAGGCCAATACAACGGACATCAGCCAGCTGGAATCCTTGAAGGTCACGAGTGCTCCGGTGCCGGCCCGGTTGCGGGTGAAGTCTTCCATCAGGTCGAAGAACTTCGAGTCCTGGAAGGTAACCGTGAAGGATTCCCATTTGGACTCGTCCACATGATCGTCGAAGGACGAAGGATTGCCGAGACCCGGCTTCTTGGCGGCGATATTCTCCCACAGCTTCCAGGAGCTGCCCTTGCCGTTCAGACGCGGTGCGGAGGTCATCGATCCGAGGCTGGAGCCTTCGGTCATCGAGCCGTTGGTGATAATCACACGGTCGCCTTCATTAATCTCAATCACGTCTTCCACGCCTTGACGGGAGACCTTCATTTTCGTAACGGTAATGCCGTCGCCTTCTTTGAATTCCAGATCGGTTACCGTACATTTTAACGTGAAATCTACGCCAAACGGCTCCAGATACTGGTGCAGCGGCAGAATAATCGAATCATATTGATTGTAAGGGGTGCGGGTTACGCCTTCGAGCGTCTGAATTCTCGGGAATTCATGAATGAAGCGGATCATATAGCGTTTCAGCTCAACCGCACTATGCCAAGGCTGGAAGGCGAAGGTAGTCGCCCACATATACCAGAAGTTGGTGGTGAAGAAATGCGGTCCGAACCAGTCGTTAATCCGCGCTTTGCCCATTTTGGCCTCCGGAGTAATGATCAGTTTGCCCAGGGCCAGGCGGTCAGCCATATCGAAGCCCATCGAATTGACATCCTGAATCTCACCCTTGCTATCCACCAGGCGCGCCTTGGAGCGGGTTGGATTGGCATCATCGAATTGTGTGATTTCTTCCCGCAGCGTCAGCCCCGGCTGGTCAATCGATGGAATCGTATTTAGAAGTTCCCATAGGTTCTCATAGGTTTCGTCGTTCAGCATCCGGCCGCCGCGGATTACATAGCCGTGCTCCTCATTGCCTGAGCCGTCATTGCTGCCGCCGAGGATCTTCATCTCTTCAATAATGTGAATGTTCTGTCCGGGAAAACCACAGTCTCTGACGAGGTATGCCGCACCCGCAAGTGATGCAATTCCGCCTCCGACAAAATACACCTGCTCGTTACCGTACTCTTTTTTCACTGATTGTCGCCTCCATAGGTTTGCTTGATTGCTGTACCTGAACCGAGTGTAATATAGCGCCGCTGTGGAAGGTATCATCAAAAGTCCGCGAGTGTATGAAATTTGGTCATATGGAGCAAAGTGTATAGTTTTTGGACAGGGAAATAACCCCAAAACATATTATTTCATTAAAAAAGCCGCAACCCGGAGGGTTACGGCATCGCCTGTTCATATTTATGCAGCGCTTTGAGGAAATTTCCTTCGATCAGCACGCTGAGCTTCTCAATCATATGCTTCGGCTGATCCTTCATACCGTCGCGCATCCACTGAATCACAAGCCCGGTGAAGGCCAGCGTGTAGAAGTTAGCGATAAATTGCTTATCCTCCAGCCTGATATCCATCCCGGCGGCCAGCTCGTTAATGACTCCCATGATCAGATCATTAGTTACTTCATACAAGTAGGCATCGAGATGTGTCCGTCCCAGTGAGTCCAGCGTGTTGCAGCAGAAGGCTTTATTGCTCTCGATATAGCAGAAAATCCGGTGAAATCCGTCCGTCCACGTGCTGTAGCTGCGGTACTGGGCAATACTCTCGACCGCCTCAGTCTTGTAGATCCAGCCCAGGAGGTCAAAGATATCCTGAAAATGATAATAAAAGGTCTGCCGGTTCACTCCGCAGTCGTCCACCAGATGCCTGACGGAGATTTTGTTCAGCGGAATATGTGCCATCAGCTCTTTCAGGGAGCGGGCGAGCGCATTTTTGGTCAGCAAGGAATTGGACATCAGGGTCATCAGCTCCTCTTGTAATCCTGTATAAGGGTAGAGTCCGGCCAGCAGAAGGCATCAGCGTCTGCGCAAATATTGAACAAGCAGCCGGCTGCCTTCCACAAGCAAACCAAGGACGAAACCACCCGCCGTGAACAGGAGAAAAGACAGAAAGCCCGCAAGATCCTCCCAGCCTGACATATCGCGGGAAGTGTAAATGAACATCAGGCTGATCCCGAGCACAACGCCTGCGGTCGAGAATATCCACACCAGCCGGGCGCCATACCAGCCGAAGCTGTTAATAATACCGGAGAGCACGATAGAAAGAGCAGCCCAGCGAAGTAAGATCAGAAGATCGAAACTCTCGCCGAGCAGCACGAACCGGTGCAGAATCAGCAGCAGCCACACAATCAGCGCATAACTGACATACCACCAGAGCCAGCGGCCCGTCCTTGCAGGAGGCAGAAAATTCATATGCAGTTCACCCCGCCTTAAGAATTATACCTCCTCCAGTTCCCCGGCGCTTTGCAGCAGGAACTTCAGAAGGTTCGGAATATCTTCCATCTGTTCTTCAGTGATTTGTCGCTTGAACTGCAGTTCTATGCAGTTATTGTACGTATCGCCTTCCTGGCCGTAGCGGAAGCTGAGGGACTGGACAGGCTGGAAATCCGGCCCCCAGATCGTAGACAGAATCTTCTCCGCCGCTGGACACTGCACATTCACATCGTCAATCTCCATATAAAAGCGTAATAGAAGAGTGCAACCGGGATCACTCCCCGGTGTTTCCATAATTTCGTCGCCCAGATCCTTCACCGAAGATTGCAGCATAATTTCGGAGGTTACATTATTGCCTTCAGTCAATTTGAAGGAGAGACTGAACTCCCGTGACATCAGCGCGAGGTTCAGCAAATCCGACCGGTCCGTCACGACAAGGATTCCATCCAGATTATCATAGTCGTAGATCTGGTTCTCAAAAGCGATTTTAATATTGTCAAATACAGTAGGATGGAACAAGAGCGGCACCTTCTAACGTTTCTCTGTATTGTACCATGACGCGGAAAAGAGTGAAAATTAAGAAAACATAGTTGACAAGTAGGCATTATGTGAATAAGATGATTACCACAGTATGTGAGGTTTTTGTAAGAATTTTAAATAGTTTGGCAGAATTGTACATAGGGCAATCATCGTTGCTCACAAAAATCCAAAGGCGTCTTAAGCCGCCTATAAAGTTGGGTTTTCACATTTGAATAGTTAGTTTTCTGCATTCATGGGGGATTTTATTTACAGACAAAGGGTTGTGAATGGTTATGAATTTGGATTGGGAGTTTATCGCCGAGAGCCTGCCGCTGTATGGTGACGCGATGTGGCTAACCTTGAAGCTGGCCTTCTGGGCCATTCTGTTCTCGCTGGTGCTGGGACTGATATTCAGCGTTATCCTGTATTACAAAGTGAAGGGCATCAGCTTCATTATTCAAGCTTATATCGAGCTGTCGAGGAATACCCCGCTGCTGGTACAGCTGTTCTTCCTATACTATGGCTTGCCTAAGGTCGGCCTTCGGATGAGCGAGGTCACCTGTGCCATTGTCGGGCTGACCTTCCTGGGAGGCAGTTATATGACCGAGGCTTTCCGCGGCGGAATGGAAGCTGTAAGCAGGACACAGGTGGAGTCGGGACTTAGTATCGGATTATCCCGGACCCAGCTCGCCAGATATGTTATTCTTCCGCAGGCTTTTGCCATCAGCATTCCTTCACTGGGAGCGAATGTGATTTTTCTGCTCAAGGAGACCTCCATTGTCGGAGCAATCGCCTTAATGGATCTGATGAATGTGGCGAAGGATCTGATCGGCATGCATTACAAAACAGCGGAATCCCTGCTGCTGCTGGTGGCCGCTTATCTCATTCTGGTGCTTCCTCTGTCGGTTGTGCTGAGCTGGCTGGAAAGGAAGGTAAGATATGCAGAATTCGGGGATTGAGGTACTGTTTGAAGGCTCGAACTTCGAGCGTCTGCTCGGCGGTCTGCTGGTCACCATTGAAATTTCGTTTGTTTCCATTGTGATCGGGACGGTGCTGGGCATAGTGATGGGGCTGCTCCGGACGCTGAACGTGAAGCCGTTGCAGGCATTGCTACGGTTGTATCTGGAGGCCTTCCGGATCATACCGATTCTGGTCTGGCTCTACGTTGTGCATTTCAGCTTCACACCTCTATTAAATATCGACATTAGCGGTGAGACGACTTCCATTCTGGTGTTCAGCCTGTGGGGAGCGGCCGAGATTGGCGACATTGTGCGGGGGGCGCTGCAGTCCATGCCGAAGCATCAGGAGGAATCGGGTGCAGCGCTGGGACTCAGCCGGGGGCAGCTGTACCGGTATATTCTTATCCCCCAGGCTATCCGCAGAATGGTGCCTGGCGCAATTAACCTGGCGACACGGATGATCAAGACCACCTCGCTCGTTGTGCTGATTGGAGTCATAGAGGTTGTGAAGATCGGGCAGCAGATCATTGAGCTTGGGGTCATCAAAGCGCCAACCGCTTCGTTTTGGGTGTATGGCTTCATCTTTATCCTGTACTTTGCCGTATGTTTCCCGTTATCCCGTATTTCCCGGAGAGTGGAACGCAGATGGCAGAATTAGCCGTTAGGAAGGAACGATAATCATGATAAATACCGGCGAACTGTTGCTGGAGGTAGAAGGATTGCAGAAAAGCTTCGGAGAACGGCTGGTTCTAAGCGGCATTGATCTGCAGGTAGTTAAAGGGGAAGTAACAGTTATTCTCGGCCCGTCCGGCTGCGGAAAAAGCACGCTCCTGCGATGTCTTAACGGGCTGGAGCCCGTGCAGGGCGGAAGAATCAGCTACCATGGCCAGGATCTGGCCGGGCCGCAGGTGAATTGGCGTGAAGTCAGGCAGCGCATCGGGATGGTGTTTCAGAATTATGAGCTGTTCTCGCATATGACGGTGCTGGACAACATTCTGCTCGGACCTCTCAAGGTGCAAAAGAGAGAACCGAAAGAAGCGCGGCAGCAGGCAGAGCAGCTGCTGGGCCGGGTCGGGCTGCTGGACCGCAAGGATGCTTATCCCCGGCAGCTGTCCGGAGGACAGAAGCAGCGGATCGCGATTGTACGCGCGTTATGTATGAACCCCGAGATCATGTTATTCGATGAAGTAACGGCTTCGCTTGATCCTGAAATGGTGCGCGAAGTGCTGGATGTTATTCTGGGGCTTGCCGAACAGGGCATGACGATGATTATCGTGACCCATGAAATGGGCTTTGCCAAGTCTGTAGGTGACCGGATCGTATTTATGGATCAGGGCAGCATTTGTGAGATCGCGGAGCCGCAGCAATTTTTCACCCAACCAGCGACAGAGCGTGCACAGCACTTTCTGGATATATTTCAGTATTAAAAATCATAGAAAACAGGGGATGAAGAGGAATGAGAAAAGGGATGAAATGGGCAGTATCATTTATGGCAGCGGGTTTATTGCTGGCGGGCTTAACCGCTTGTGGTAATTCGGATAACAAGGATAATAGTGCAGGGTCGGCCTCATCCAAGTTTGCTTCTATTGAACAGCTGAAGAAGGACGGCAAGGTCCGGATTGGTGTTTTTGCGGATAAACCGCCATTTGGATATGTGGATGCCGACGGCAAGAATCAGGGCTTCGACGTCTATATCGCCAAAAGATTCGCCAAGGACCTGCTCGGGGATGAATCCAAGGCGGAATTCGTTCTGGTCGATGCGGCCAGCCGCGTCGCTTACCTGGAATCCAATAAAGTAGATATCATTATGGCTAACTTCACCGTAACGGATGAAAGAAAAGAAAAAGTGGATTTTGCCAATCCGTATATGAAGCTGTCCTTCGGGATCGTATCCCCTGACAGTGCACCGGTTACTTCGATTGACCAGCTGAAGGAGAAAGGCCAGAAGCTTATCGTTGCCAAAGGAACCACAGCAGAAACTTACTTCACTAAAGAGTACCCGGACATTGAGCTGCTGAAATTTGACCAGTACACAGAGATCTTTGCAGCACTCAAAGACGGACGCGGTGCAGCGATTGCCAACGATAACACCGAGCTGATCGCCTGGGCGAAGTCCAATCCCGGCTTCACGGTAAGCATCCCGGCGTTTGGCGGACAGGATACGATTGCCCCGGCAGTAGCCAAAGGCAACACGGAGCTGCTGAACTGGATCAATACAGAGCTTGAAACCATCGGTAAAGAGCAATTCATTCATCAGGCCTATAACGATACATTAAATGAAGTCTATGGAGAAGGCTATACTGACGAGCTGGTAGTTGAAGGCGGTAAGGTAGAGTAATTCGGCCGCGCTATGGCGTTAGGTCTGAGGAACTGGTACGAGATCAGATAGTGAGCATGAAAAGGCACCCTTGCGGGTGTCTTTTTTAGGTGAAAGAGGATTTCACAGGATGGTAATAGAGTTAAGCAGACTAATCCTATATACTAAGTTTAAAATGGAATGACAGCCATAATAAGAAGGGGGAGTGCCGGATGAGTTACAGCTATATATCACATTTGGAATGTCCGCAATGTGGAGAACACTATAGTGCTGATGCTGTGCGCCAGCTCTGTACATGCGGATCGCCGCTGCTGGTGCGGTATGATCTGGAACGATTGAAGAGGGAATGGTCGAAAGAGGATTTGAGCAGCAGGAATCCTGATTTATGGCGGTACCATGAACTGCTTCCGGTAGTGGAGGAGGGCCATGTGGTCACACTCGGGGAAGGAATGACGCCGCTGCTTGCACTGCCGCGTCTCGGAGAAGACTATGGTATCTCTTCATTGTTAATGAAGGATGAGAGTCTGGTGCCGAGCGGCAGCTTCAAGGCACGCGGGGCAGCGGTTGGTGTCTCGAAAGCGAAGGAGCTTGGCGTAACAGGGCTGGCCATGCCGACGAACGGCAATGCCGGAGCAGCATGGGCGCTTTATTCGGCAAGGGCGGGCATTGAGGCAACGATTGTGATGCCGCAGGATGCGCCGAAGATTACGCGCAGCGAAGTGGCGCTTGCCGGAGCGAAGCTGTATCTGGTCAACGGCCTGATCAGCGATGCCGGTGCGATCGTGGCCCGGGAGGTGGCGGATAAGGGACTGTATGACGCCTCCACCCTGAAGGAGCCTTACCGCATCGAAGGCAAGAAGACGATGGGGCTGGAGATTGCCGAGCAGCTTGGCTGGGAAATGCCGGATGTAATTCTCTATCCCACCGGAGGCGGAGTCGGATTAATCGGCATTTACAAAGCGCTGCAGGAGCTGCAGGAGCTTGGCTGGGTGCAAGGCCCGCTGCCGCGGCTGGTTGCCGTGCAGGCCGAAGGCTGTGCGCCGATCGTGAAGGCGTGGGAAGAGAAGGCCGAGCGTTCGCAGTTCTGGCCGGATTCCGCCACCGCCGCCTTCGGCATCAATGTACCGAAGGCGCTGGGCGACTTCCTGGTGCTGAAGGCCGTCTATGAGACGGACGGCGTGGCAATCGCTGTCTCTGATGCGGAGATGAGCATCGAGCAGGAGAAGATTGCCCGGCTGGAGGGCTCGTTCATCTGTCCGGAAGGTGCCGCCGCCTTCGCCGCTGCGCGCAAGCTGGCGCAGTCGGGCTGGATTCGGCCGGAGGACCGGGTGGTCGTGCTGAACACAGGCGCGGGCATTAAATATCCCGACTCCGTGCAGACCGATCCGCCGTTGCTGGAGATCGGGGAGTTTATCTAAGCCGGATGATTGCGGGACTGGCGGAATACGTCAATACCTGTACACTGGATTCTTTAGCGGCGGAGTGGAGGCTTCTTGGGAAGCACTATAGACACTGTAAATATAAATGTTGTACGTTTTGCAACTTTGATTGATGGATAGCCGGGTGATCGGGCGTATTGTTGTATGAAATACAAGAATAATTCTGCTGAGCCGCTTGAACAAGGTGAAATGTTGCAGTTTGTACAACAATAGTGGTTTTTGGGCCGATAGGAGGAGGGGAATGTTGTATTATGTGCAGGATTTCATAGAACGATGCCCGATCTCTGCCACAGCAAGCGGATGAATCGAATCGGGGAGAATTCCCGAAAGCGACAAATGAGAGGCATAAATGCCTCTCATTTTCCTTTAGTTACGCGAATAAATGTGTCTGGAGTGGAATCACACTCTAGTAACTGACTAAGAAATTAGCCGGGCTTAATCAGTTCGTCGGCGCAGGTGCAGTATACTTCAGGAATGTCTTTGGAATCGGACTCTCAAAGGTGAGGACATCTCCGGTAGTCGGATGAACGAACGAGAGCACGCGGGCATGCAGACCGAGACGGCCGACGGCTTTGGTCTCTGCACCGTATTTCTTGTCGCCGGCGATTGGATGCCCGATGTCTGACATGTGGACACGGATCTGGTTCTTCCGTCCGGTCTCCAGGTGGACTTCCAGCAGGGAGAAATGGCGGTTGGCCTGGATCAGCTTATAACGGGTTACGGCATGCAGCCCGTCCCCTTCATGCGGACTGGAGTACATCTTCAGCGTAGACGTCTCCTTCAGCCAGGAGCTGATGGTGCCTTCGGATTTCTTGACTGCGCCTTCCACCAGCGCCACGTAGGAGCGTTCCTTGACGGTCTCTTTCCAGCTGTTCTGCAGGGACTGCTGAATCGCCTCGCTTTTGGCAAACATCATGACTCCTGAGGTATCACGGTCCAGCCGGTGTACCACAAAGACGCGGTTCTTCGGATTCGTCAGGCGCACATGCTCCATCAGTTGGCGGTAAGCTGTCAGTTCATTGTCTTCTCCGGTAGCAATCGACAGCAGTCCGGCATCCTTCTGAATGACGATGATATCATCATCCTCATGGACGATGGTCAGGCCGAGCATTTCTTTGGCTTCTGCATGCTTCTCCTGATCAATCGTCACAGTCTGACCGGGATGGAGCTGATGGTTATGCTGGGTTACCGGCTTGCCGTTTACCGATATCTGTCCCCGGGACAGCATCGACTTGACCGCATTCCGTCCCTTATTCGTAATCGTCTTAAGCAGGTAAGGCAGCAGCTCTGCGGGCTCGGACACCGTATAGGATTTTATCTGGGCAGGTGTTTTGGTTGTTGTTGTGGCAGGTGCTCCCGGTCTTGCCCCCGGTTTATGGTTAGAGGTCTTGTTCCCCTGATTTCTGGTTCCTGATTTAGGCTGGGCCTTGGAGGCTGCTGCGGGCTTCACGCCCCGCTTGGAACCCTCTTTGGGATTTCTTCTTGTATTCATGCCTGCATTCTCCGTCCTGTAATATTGTACTCCTCAATATACCATGGGCCGTGAAGAAATACTACGGAGGGTGCCGGGACAGCTAGACATAAATGATCAGCCCGATAAGGATAGCCAGGGAGATGGCGCCGTAGGCCCATCCCAGAACCATTGCGTATTTTTTCTCCCGGAGCCAGCCTTTGCTGTTGTAAATCCGGGCATCTACCGCCAGCAGCATCAGTGTGGAGACGAACAATATGATAACCAGACTTCCGAACAGGCGGACCATGCGGATCGCTCCCTTCTAAATATAGATACATGAACTTAATGACTGGTTATTGGTCTTTCAGTCCCACTCTCCGGATATGAAGCTTCATTTGAATGTCTACCTCAGTGCTGCTATACAGGCTTTCCCAGTCATCTTTGTCATGAATATGCTCTTTCCAGTAGGCAGGATGGTGACTCCGGATCATTTCGCCCATGCCAAAAATATCGGAGTGATCCTTCTGGGTCTGCTTAACCAGTCCGGTCAGTATGCTTCGGACCTGTTCTTCGAAATCCCGTTCAATTTCCTGCAGCTTGGCGGATGAGTCGACAGGGATATTGCTGCCATAATGCTCATCGAGATCGGCCTCCAGGAAGACCTGATACGACAGAAAAGGTTTGCCGTCCTTGATGTAGCTCCGCGTCCGGGTGAACCGCTCATTGATTTTGGTCATGACGATACCCATCTTATTGGTATGAAAGAGGGTAGAATAACCTCCCGGGTCGATTCCCTTGAGTGCCATGAAGCCGCCGATTTCAATCGGATCGGTCTTGTTGACCATTCTTCCGCCGCTGAAATAAGCCAATCCTTTGATCAGGATATTATCTCTATTGCGCAATGCGACATAAGGCAAGTAAGCGCTCTGGCCCCACTTGGTATCCGCCGACCAGAATGTGCCGATATAATCCCGGGGGAACTTCCCGGAGGACACCGACTTCTCCATCATGGACAAAATATAAAGTGTGGGCACACGCTGAAGCGGCGGATTCACATCCATGAAATCAGAAGCTTTGCCTTCGGAGACCAGCAGCCAGGTTCTGCGCCGGATTTCCGGATTGCGCCGGAGATAGTCATTGAGCTCCTCGAGATTGCCCCGGGCGATATCCTCGCTAATGATAATGATCCGCAGATGAACCAGATAACGCGGGTCGGCGATCTGCTGCTGCAGATTGTTCATGGCATCGTCGAGTGAAATGCCGCGTACACTAACCACCCAGACCGGGCTCGTCTTGTCGTCACCCGGGTTTCCCCCTCCGCTTCCGGGGCCAAGGGGCACTCTGCCGGGAACGGCAATCTGCGCGGTCACACTGATCATTTCTGCCGGCAGATGATCATCGTGAATGTGGGTGACTTCGTCTCCTTTCTCTGCCTCTTTGGCTGATACCTTATCAATGGACAACCCGAGTACAAGCGCCCGGTCTTCAATTTCCACCTGATCCCAGCAACCGCTTAGAACAGGGGCAGCCATAGCCAGCATTAGGATTAGGGCGAGGGAGCGCGGAAGCCTTCTGGTCATGAGGAGGCCTCCTTCCCGGCGCGCCGGATGAAGTAGGCTATCCATAGCAGCAGCGGATATCCAACCATCAGTGCCATTCCGGCATTGCCCAGGTGAAGGATCCATTTATAGGCCTCGAAGACATTGGGGGGCAGCATCGCCAGAGCAAAGATCAGCGGCAGCAGCATACTTGCGGCCATACTCTGATCACGGAGAGCGAACAGGTTCTGCATCAGGTAGGCGGATATGTAATACGTAGTGTACACCGTTGTATAGACCGAAATGACCCAGATAATGATGAAGATGGCATCCAGCCGTTCAAGAAAACCCTCACCAAATGCTGCGGAACGCGCCATTTCCAGCGTGGGATAGATCAGCAGCTTGGTCTCCTCCGCACCAAACATTCCCACAGAGGCGATCACGATCAGCACATAGATGGCACCCGACATGATTATGGCCAGAGCGCCAGCGCGGAATGCGTGCTTAGGCTTTTCCATGAAAGGAATCAGCAGTGTAATTACGAAGGAGCTCTGGAACAGATAGCTTGCCTCCCGTGCACCATTCCAGAATTCGAGGGTAGGTGACATTAGAATGGGCTGCAGATTAAGGAGATCCACGCTTTTCAGCGAGATGAGGATCGTGAGTACGATAGAGCCGACAATCAGCGGCAGGTAGAAAAAATGGATATACGAGAACTTCACAACATTGCGTCTGGAGGAGAGCAGGCTAACGAGCAGCATCAGAAAAATGGTGGCTTCAATTGGTGTTTTTTTATACAGCACGGTTGTGGCGACATCTCCGAACTGGCGTGTAGTGATCCCTGTCAGCGTAATAAACAATATCAGAATTACCGCGGTGAAGACGGTGGCTAGCGGACGTCCGATCAGCCTGCGGCTGAACACAAAGAGGGACTCTTTGGGGAAACGCTGGCACAGGGAGGCGAGCAGCCAATAGCTGAGGAAAGACAGGACGACGCCGCTGAATGCGATGAAGGGCGCGCTGCTGTTCCCGGCTAATGCCATGTAACGGGGGAAACTGAGAATCCCGACACCGATAATGGTGCTACTGATGACGGCGGCTGCGCGCAGCGTTGTGATCTGCCGGAGATTGTTCACTGGGTTCACCTTCCTGCCTGAGGATCTGATCTACATGTACTGCGGGAACATTGCGGGACAGCCTGTCATTATTCTGGGCATGCAGGAAGCTCGGACGGCGGCGCATCCACCACAGCGGCACACGTACCAGCGTATCCTTCAGGTCACGCCATTTGCCGGGTATGAAAGGGGACATATACGGGACGCCGAAGGATTCCAGGAACAGCAGATGGTTCAGAATGAGAATCGTACCGATCATCACACCGTAGAGACCGAACATTCCGGCCAGTATAATCAGCGGAAATCTTAGCATCCGCAAGGCAATAGCAGCATTATAGGCTGGAGTGGCAAAAGAACCGATGGTCGTCAGCGCCACAATCACCACGGTAATCGGACTGGCGAGTCCGGCACCTACTGCTGCCTGTCCAATCACGAGAACGCCCACGATGGATAAGGCGCCGCCGATCATCTGCGGCAGACGGATAGTAGCTTCACGCAGCACCTCCATGGAGACCTCCATGATCAGTACCTCCAGAACGGCAGGAAACGGCACACCTGCTCTTCCGCCCGAGATAGCCACAGCGAATTCCGTTGGCATTAATTCGGGATTAAACGAGATCACAGAAACATATAACGCCGGGAAAAAAAGTGAGAAAGACAGCGCGATGAGACGGATTATGCGGATCAGGCTGCCCATAATGAAACGCTCTGTGTAATCATCTACCGTCTGAAAGAACTGGTTGAACAGAGCAGGGACGATTACAGCAAAGGGGGAACCGTCGACAAGCATGGCAACCCGCCCTTCCAGCAGAGCGGCAACCGTCTTGTCGGGCCGCTCTGTGCATTGTACCTGCGGGAACGGAGACAGCGGCTGGTCTTCAATGAACTGCTCAATGTATCCGGCATCAAGAATGCCGTCGGTATCAATCATTGAGATTCTGCGCATCGCTTCAGCAACGAGCCCGCTGTCGGCAATGCTCTCGATATAGCATAAAGCCACCCTCGACTGGGTACGGGTTCCGATCGGGCTGATTTCAATCCGGAAATCTGTGCTCTGAAGCCGGTAGCGCAGCAGGGACAGGTTGTTCTCCAGCTTCTCTACGTACCCTTCACGGGGTCCGCGGATGACCTGCTCGGTCTGCGGCTGCTCCACGCCGCGCATATCAATCTGGCGCATATCGAGCACAAGGGCTTCGGGCACTCCCTCTATCAACAGAATCAGCTCACCCTTCACGGCAGCGTCCGGCAGCACGGAAATGTCTGTAGTGGTTGTTCCCTGAGTTACCTGGACGGCTGTGCTCCAGATATAATGGATCATACCGGCCATATGCTCCGGAATTTCCTTATGCCCGGTGGGCCCGGCCATTAAAGGTTTAAGGACATGCTCGCGCACCTGCTCTGTATTAACCAGTGAAGAAAAGAAGAGCATTACGGCCTGGTGGGCTCCGAAGAGCTGGAAGTCGCGGACTACGAGGTCGCCGTTGTCGCCGAGCCGTGCCTGAAGCGCTTGTAAATCAGCCTGCAGATTTCCTGTAAGCGGACTTTTGTCAGGCTCCGGAGGAGAAGCTTGCTGCTGCTTATGCACATAAGCGGTATATTTATCTTTCCAGGCTTGCAAATGGCGGCCTCCTCAGCAGTACAATTCGAATGTATTTCTATAAAGTGTTGCTTGATCGCGTGATTTTTATGTAAATTTTATGTAACAGGCCCAAAAGGAGTGCTAGGATATCTGCTTCAAGCGGTTGCCTAAGTACCCTGTTGCCCGGTAAACTAAAGGTAGAAAGTCTTAAGGAGTCAGAAGAGATATGAAGATGCAAGGATCACTAATGGAGCAAGCGCAGGCTGAACTGCAAAAATATTACGGGTATCCGGATTTCCGGGAAGGCCAGAAGAAAATTGTGAACAATCTGCTCGAAGGCCGCGATACGCTGGGCATCCTGCCTACCGGAGGCGGTAAATCGATCTGCTATCAGGTTCCGGCACTGCTGCTGCCGGGACTTACACTTGTTGTATCCCCGCTGATCTCGCTGATGAAGGATCAGGTGGACGCCCTTACTACCGCCGGGATTCCGGCTGCCTATATCAACAGCACCTTAAGCGGCAAGGAAGTGAATGACAGGATCCGCGCTGCCCGCCGGGGCGAGCTGAAGCTGCTCTATGTGGCGCCGGAACGTCTGGAGCTGGACTGGTTCCGCCTGGAGATGGCAGGGCTGTCCATCTCCTGCGTGGCTGTCGATGAGGCGCACTGCGTATCGCAGTGGGGCCATGATTTCCGTACCAGCTATCTGGCGGTGTCGCCGTTTGTAGAGGAGCTGCCGCAGCGGCCGATTCTGGCCGCTTTTACCGCTACCGCTACACCTGAGGTTATGGAGGATATGGTCCGGCTGCTGCGTCTGCGCGATCCGGGCGTCTTCATGACCGGACTTGGCCGTGATAATCTGGCCATGCAAGTGCTGCGCGGAGAGAATAAGCGTGAATTCGTACTGGACTACACGGCGCAGCATTCGCATCAGCCGGGTATCGTCTATGCCGCCACCCGCAAAGAGGTGGATGATCTCTATCAGCGGCTGCAGGCGGCGGGAGTCGCCGCGGGCCGCTATCATGCCGGGATGAGCGACCAGGATCGGGCCGAGAACCAGGAAGGGTTCCTGTATGACGATATCCGCGTCATGGTTGCCACGAATGCTTTTGGGATGGGGATCGACAAGTCCAATGTCCGTTATGTCATCCACTATAATATGCCGAAGAATATGGAGGCGTATGTCCAGGAGGCCGGACGTGCCGGCCGCGACGGGGAGCCGAGTGACTGTATTCTGCTCTTCAGCGCGCAGGATATCATGACGCAGAAGTTCCTGATTGAGCAGAATCCGCAGGACACAGAGCGCAAAGCCAACGAATACCGCAAGCTGCAGCAGATGATTGATTACTGCTACACCACCCGCTGTCTGCGCAGTGCACAGCTGGATTATTTCGGCGAGAATCATGACGACGATCCGTGCGGCATCTGCAGCTCCTGCACCGATGAACGGCAGCTGGTAGACATGACGGTGGATGCGCAGAAGATCTTCTCCTGCATCCACCGCATGCGTGAACGCTACGGTGTGGCGCTGGTATCCTCAGTGCTGAAGGGCTCACGCAACCAGAAGGTGCTGCAGTACGGCTTCGAGAAGCTGCCGACCCACGGGGCGATGTCCGGGCGCAGCGAGAAGGAGATTACCGAGAGCATCAATGTGCTGATCTCGGAGGGTTATCTGGCCTTGTCCGAAGGCCAGTATCCGGTCGTGCGCCTGCAGCCGCTGGCTGCCGAGGTGCTGCGCGGCCAGCGTGAGGTTCACCAGCGCGTGGCCCGCACGCTTGTCACCTCCGGCACGCGGGACCGCAGCCGTACGCGCGACCATTCGCCGTCGGCCGTCAACGAGACGGTCTTCGAGCAGCTGCGCCTGATCCGCCGCGAGCTGGCGGGGCGCGAGCATGTGCCATCCTACATCATCTTCAATGATGCGACGCTGCGCGAGATGAGCGTGGTTTGCCCGCAGACGGAAGCGGAGATGCTGAGGGTGAAGGGTGTCGGCGAAGTGAAGTACCGCAAATACGGCAAGGCATTCCTGGAGTTTTTTCAAAATGAAATGTAAAGAAGGTTATAAGGCATGAGAATCATCCTGGCCACATTAAATGCCAAATATATTCATACGTCACTGGCGATCCGGCTTCTGAAGGCGTACAGCGAGCATGAATTCGAAGATATCCTTTTGGCGGAATACACCATCAAAGATCCCTTGATGAATATCGTGTCGGACCTTTTCCAGAAGCAGCCGGATGTGATCGGCTTCTCCTGTTATATCTGGAACATCGAAGAAACGGTCAAGCTGGTCGCGATCCTCAAGCAGGTGATGCCGGAGGTGAAGATCGTACTTGGCGGGCCGGAGGTGTCTTATGAGCCGCTGTACTGGATGAAACGGGAAGCCGGAATCGACTTCGTAGTCAACGGGGACGGGGAGGAGACCTTCCATCATCTGCTGCAGGAGATCCGGGATGAGCACAAGTATCATTTCGTATACGGCGCTGCCTACCGCAAGGGGGAGGAACTGATTGTCAACCCGCCGCGTCCCAAAAGCGACCTTAATACCCTGCCGACGCCACACCGGTTCGCGGATGATCTGCCGGAGCTCAGTAAGCGTATTGTGTATTTTGAGACGAGCCGGGGTTGTCCCTTCAACTGCCAGTTCTGCCTGTCCAGCATCGAGGTAGGCGTGCGTTACTACGATATTGAACGGGTGAAATCCGATCTGCTCTATCTGATTGAAGGCGGGGCCAAGGTGATCAAATTCCTCGACCGCACCTTTAATATCAACCGCAATTACGCGATGGAGATGTTCCAGTTCCTGATCGACAATCACCAGGGCTGTGTGTTCCAATTCGAGATTACAGCGGATATTATGCGTCCGGAGGTGCTGGATTTCCTCGCCCAGAATGCGCCGCCCGGAGTTTTCCGCTTCGAGATCGGTGTGCAGTCGACCAATGACGAGACCAATGAATTGGTCAAACGCCGCCAGAACTTCACGAAGCTGTCCCGCACGGTAATGAAGATCAAGGCCAGCGGCAATATCGACCAGCATCTCGATTTGATTGCCGGACTGCCGATGGAGGATTATTCGACCTTCCGCAAGACCTTCAATGATGTATTCGCCATGGAGCCGGAGGAGCTGCAGCTGGGTTTCCTCAAAATGCTCCGCGGCACCGGACTGCGCGCCCAGGCAGCCAAATACGACTATACGTACATGGAGCATGCGCCGTACGAAATTCTCAGCAGCCATGTCATGCCGTTCTCGGACATTATCCGGCTGAAGCGGCTGGAGGATGTGCTGGAGAAGTACTGGAATAGCCAGCGCCTGGCTCATTCGGTCAAGTATCTGATCCGCCATGTCTTCCCGTCACCATTCGATTTCTTCCAGGAATTCGGCGACTACTGGGAAGCGCGGGGCTGGCAGAAGATCGGACATCAGCTCGAGGATCTGTTCACCCGGCTGCATAATTTCCTCACGGACCGGGGGACTGCGTCCATGGACATCATCACCGGACTGATGAAGCTGGATTATTTCCTCGGCCACAAGTACAAGCCGCGCAAAATCTGGTGGGAGGATGTTCTGGATAAGTCAGAGTGGGCGAAATACCTGAAGCAGATTGCCGGGCAGCCGGAGCTGATTTCGGCCAAGCTGGCAGAAGCGGGCTTAAGTGAGCGTGAGCTGCAGAAGTACATCGTGCTGGATGTGCTTCCGTTCCGGCTGGAGCCGGTGCTGGATTCGATCAGCGGGCTGCGTTTTGATGGTGTGGCTGGTGCTGAAGGCGAGAACGCTGGCACGCTTGAGAGTTCAGCGGACAGCGCGGATAGCAAGCCGGGAGCGGGAGCTGCAACCGAAACAGCAGGTGGCCTCGCGGATAAACGGGCGGGAGCTGCAACGGACATAGCAGGCAGCCATGCGGATAAAGGGGCGGGCAGTACGGCCGTAGCAGAAGCGGCAGAGAATGCGGCGGTAGCTGTGGCCGAGGGGGCAGCCCCGGCTGTGGCTGATGCGCATCCCGGTTCAAGCGATGGCAGTACGCTGCTGATCGTGCTCTATCAGCAGGACGAGAGCCAGCGGGCGCAGTATTACACGCTGCCTATATAGCCGGAATCCAGCTGCTGAATCAGCATGGACTTGCGGCTATATAACCCGCACTGGGGACTACAACCCAATCAAACAAGTAACTGATCAATCGCTTCGGCTATGGGACAAGCCGGAATTGCCCGACTCCTCATACTGATTCCCAGATTGGTTGCTGGCAGAATTAAACTTTTTAAGTTCGCGCTTGTATCGGCATAAATGTTGTACGTTTTGCAACTCGGAATGCTAAATACCAGGGTGTTCAGGCGGATTGTTGTATGAAATACAAGAATTTTCCCCGTAAGTGCTCTGGAAGAGGAGAAATGCTGCATTCTATACAACAATTCTGGGTTGAGGCCAGTATTATCAGGGAAATGTTGTATTTTGGGCAGCATTTCAAGAAAAGTAATAGTAAACAGCTTAAGTTTGGCTCATGGGAAAGATGCTGTTTGGGGGAGGGATGTAAGGATGAGGCTGGGTCAGCGCATTACATTGTTCAGGTATGAAGAGAAGCATGAGGAGACATTCAAGGACCAGTTGCTGAGCTTTCAGCTTCCTCCGGAGCAGGCGGAATTTACCGGACTGCCGGAGCAGACGCTGCAGGATGCCTGCACGGATGCCGGCAAAATGGGAGTCGTCATTGCCCAGGGAGACCGGGCGGTAGGCTTCTTCGTTCTTCATACAGGCGAAGATATCGCAGACTTCTTCCAAGACTACTCCGGCGCAGTGCTTCTGCGCGCCTTTCTGATGGATTATGCCTGCCAGGGACAAGGCTTCGCCAAAGCAGCGATGGCCCTGCTGCCTGATTTCGTCCGCCGCCATTACCCGGAAGCAGAGCAGATTGTGCTGGCCGTTAATGAGCGCAACATTCCTGCCGGACAGCTGTACGCCCGCGCAGGGTTTCAGGATTACGGGCTGCGGCGCAGCGGGAGCAAGGGAACGCAGCTGATTTTACAATATGTGCTGGCTACTGAGCCCGTGGCTCCGGCTGCCCATGGATGAGGGGGAGATCCTTCACAATCGTCTGACGGAGCTGTTCTCCCGCAGTGCGCTGCTGATGGATATTTTCAAGCGTGCTCAAGGGCTGGCGCCTTTTCCTTAATATATTGGAGCAGGGTGTCTGGTTCAGTCGGTGTGGAACGAGCTTACCGGGCGGGAACCGGATTACGGAATTGGTGATATTGATATAATCTACTACGATGGGCATCATTTGAGCTATGCTGCGGAGGACCGGATGATCGCCAACGGACGTGAGCTGTTTGCAGGTATTTCTATTCCGGTTGATCTCAAGAACCAGGCCCGGGTTCATCTGTGGTACCGTGATAAGTTCGGTGTAGAGCTGGCACCCTACGCTTCCCTGGAAGATGCAATTAACAGCTGGCCGACAACGGTTACTTCGCTGGGGGCGAGACTCAGCAGCGAGGGGGAGTGGCAGGTATACGCACCGTTCGGTCTGCACGATCTGTTTCATTTAATCCTGAGGCCAAACAAGGCGTTAATCAGCGAGGACGTCTACTTGAATAAGACACGGAAATGGAAGTCGAAATGGCCGGAGCTTACGGTTGTCCCATGGGGGCAGTGAAGCTTCGGCTTTTTGCTGTGTTCATGACGATCTACTACTTCAGCAGATGCGATATGAAGAGCGTGGCAGGCTTCCATTACGAAATTCGACTGGGTAGGATTGTGTAGTAGGAGGAGCGAATAGATTTAGTACCAAAAAGAGGCAGGGGGATTTCTATGACACAGTTTTATCTCATTCGCCATGGCGAACCCGAGTGGAACATCAATGAGCAGTACAAATTAAAGGGCCATGGCCGGGATCTGGTGCCTCTTACGGAAGCGGGAGTGAACCAGGTATATCGGACAGCAAAGGATGAGCGGCTGAAAGAAGCGGAAGTCATTATTTCTTCTCCATACACGAGAGCCCTTCAAACGGCCGCTATTTTATCCAAGGAACTCGGTTTAGACATAAAGGTTGAATTGGATTTAAGGGAATGGCAGCCTGACTTAACCTTCGAATATGATTCCCTGGAGCGGCTTGCAGAGCTGGGGAACGATTATGATGCTAATCATGGATAAAACGCAGGCTGTAATAGAAACTACGCAATTGTAATTGGTGGTATCCGGTGTTAATATCAGGAATGAGATGCCTATAAAGGAGCATAAACCGTATCATGTGGATGACTCTGTAAAGATTAACAAGTCTAAAGAATGCCTGTAATAGTGAACGTACTATTGTATTAGGCATGTCTTTTTTTAATCTTACAGGGTATGCAGGATAAGGTGTGTCATAAAGCCACTTCTGCGGATACCTGGGTATCCGCTTTTTTTTACGGGAAAAACGCATCTCCCTTGATGCTTACCTGCCTATCCTCCTAAAAATGAATGGAGGAACTACTATATGCAAACTAAATTGATCTTAATCGAGGGCTTACCGGGCTCCGGGAAATCAACCACGGCTCAGCTGGTACATGAAATTCTTACGGAGAGAAATCTTAAGGCCAGTCTATTCCTTGAAGGAAATTTGGATCATCCTGCTGATTATGACGGAGTCGCTTGTCTAGATGAAGTTGAATACGATGATCTATTGAGCGCCTATGAGGAGTTTAGGGATTTATTAAGCCCATATACATGGAATCAAGGAAATAGTTATTTCGTGGAATACCGGAAACTAATCAATGAACACGGTTCAAGTATTCCAAATGAAATGCTGGATACTTTGGTGAAGCATGATGTGTATGAATTGCCGCTAGACCGAAACAGGGAACTGATTACGGCAAAATGGAAGCAGTTTGCGGAGAGTGCCTTAAATGGCGCTGACCTTTATATTTTCGATTGTTGCTTCATACAGAATCCTGTAACCATGGGAATGATCAAACTTGATGCCGCCAAGGAAGACGTCACAAGTTATGTTATTGAACTGGCAGCCATTGTAGAAACGCTGAATCCGCTTCTGATATACGTTGACCAGAACGATCTTGATTACTCCTTCGGCAAGGCTGTTGAAGAAAGACCCCGGGAATGGTCAGACGGGTTTATTGACTATTACACCAAACAAGGGTTTGGCAAAAAACAGGGTTACATCGGTTTGGAAGGAACTCTGAAGGTGCTTAAGGCAAGAAGGGGACTGGAAGAATGGATCTTTAACGGCGTAAATATGGCTAAGACAAAAGTGAACAACTCATCATATGATTTAGATGCTTACAGAGAGGTTTTAGTGAAGATATTATCAGAACATTTCGGCCCGGAAAAAGAATCTGTTTAGTACAGGCTTAACTTAAGAATATTAGTCATCAGACTCGTGAAGACCTTGAAAATCATAGGTTGGGGTCTGACCTGAAACTATGTCTATTGCACTTTGTACAGTAGAATTCTGTAGAATGGGTAATTTTGAGCAGATATCTGGAGATCAATTGTATAAAATACAACAGAACTGATTTTATCGTACGCTAATGCAAAATCTATTGCAGATAATTGTATTTCGTGCAGTTAAAATACGGCGAAAAGCCGGATGAGCAGGGATAACTGTATTCTGTACAATTAAATTAGAGAATAGTGCGCTTTTATGGCATAGGAGCATTTTATAAGTGTATAGAGTGCAATTAAAACTCCTTCTGCGCAGAAAAAGATCGTTTTAGTTGTACATTTTACAGTTAAAGCTTGAGCGGGCATCTCATACCGGGATGCGCAATCCCGCGGGGATCCTGCAGAAAATACAGCAATAGTTGCTGCTGCAATGTCAATCAGGTGGAAACACCCTGGGCAGCAGCAGAACTTTGGCAGCATAACCGAAAACGAGGCACTCCGTCAGGTGCGGGGTGCCTCGTTTTATTTGGATACATACCGATTTAAGCTACTGACATTTCTCAGCATTTTCCCTGCAGGTTACACGAATGGTCAGCCAGGGCACCAGAGTCAAAGCTCCATTGAAGCTAATTCGCCGTAGGCTGAAGCCGCATGGAGCCGGCAGGGAGGTGGCGGGCAAGCCAGTCCAGCACATCGGCGGTGACCTCATCCCGGTTGACCTCGTTCAGCATCTCATGCCTGCCTTCAGGGTACAGCTTGCACTCTACATCCTGTATTCCCTGCCCGCGGTACAGTTCGGCCAGACGCTTCACCCCTTGACCGTTCATCCCCACGGGGTCTTTCTCCCCGGCGAACAGATAGACAGGTTTATCTCTGCACAAGGTCCGCAGGGTGGCCCTGGTATGAAGCTCCCGCAGCATATGGAAGAAATCCCGGAAGAAGCGGGTAGTGCAGATCGCCCCGCAGAACGGGTCGGAGATGAAGTGGTCCACCTCCACCGGGTCTCTGCTAAGCCAGTCAAAGGCGGTCCTGACAGGAGAGAAGGCACGGTTATAAGCGCCAAAGACAATGCCGTTCAACAATACGCTGCGATGGTGGTCTCCCTGCAGCCTTAGCTGCATTGCCGACAGCGATTCTGCCAGCCGCAGCATGCTCCGCGGACCGTTGGTACCGCTGAGAATGAAGCCGCTGTAGATTTCGTTACCTTCTTCGCACATCAGCTTCTGGGCCAGGAAGGAGCCCATGCTATGGGCGAACAGGTAAATCGGCACATGCTGATGCCTGGAGCAGGCGATTCCCGCAAGCTGCAGCAGATTGCGGCGCATCCAGTAGAAACCGTTCTCCCCGGTATCGCCTAGCAGATTGACTTGGCCGGCGGTGAGGCCGTGGCCCCGGTGGTCATTGGCATACACCGCATAACCGGCTGCGGTGAGCGCGGACGCAAACCGGGCATAACGCGCAGCCGTTTCACACATGCCGTGAGAGACCTGCACGATCCCTCTGACGTCAGTTCCAGCTTCCGGCAGCCATTCATAGACATGGATTTTGACACCTAGTGGATCGGTCATCGTAAAGGTGTTCTCTGTCATCGCCGTCCTCCTGAAAGTTAAATTCAGCAATCCTAGCGTAAGAGTACTTCGTTAAAATAAATCTGCCCGGTATACCAGTTATGGTTGCTTACGGCAGATAAGAGCGGAGAACCGTGGACATGCCTTCGATGCTGTAGGCGCCGAGGCTGGACGGGAGCAGGTAGCATTCGCCTGCTGCATAAGGCTGGGAGCCGTCTTCCCAGATCAGGTGGCCGCTGCCTTCACAGATCACCAGAATAGTGAAGCTGTCGTCCGTGGTGGTAAGCTGCCATTCACCGGAAACCACACCTTTTTCAACAATGAAATAAGGGGAGGAGGCGATTTGCAGCCATTCACCGGCCACTGCACCGTCTGTCTTCATCGAGGTCGCGCCTGCACCTTCATAGGCAGTAACATTCAGGGAATCCTCAATATGCAGCTCGCGCGGCTTGCCGTCCAGGCCTGGACGGTCGTAATCGTAAATCCGGTATGTAGTGTCGGAGTTCTGCTGGATTTCGGCTACAACGACACCTGCACACAAGGCGTGAACGGTGCCTGCGGGAATATAGAAAGAATCTCCTGCCGCTACAGTCACTTCCTGCAGGCTGTCCATAACGGTCCCGTTCTCAAGTGCATCCTGCAGAACTTCGCGGGTTACGCCTTCTTTCAGACCGTAGATGATTTTGGCGCCCGGCTTGGCATCCAGCACGTACCACATTTCTGTTTTGCCCAGTTCGCCCTTGGGTAATCCGGCGTAATCATCAGTAGGGTGTACCTGCACGGAAAGATTGTCATTGCAATCGAGCAGCTTGATCAGCAGCGGGAATCTTCCGCCGTCTTCGGTAATGCCCTTGCTGCCGAACCATTCATGTCCGAACTGCGCACGGATGGCATCCAGACCTAGTCCGGCGAGCTCGCCGTTCACTACAGAAGAGGTTCCGTTCGGGTGGTCAGCGATCATCCAGCCTTCGCCGATATGGCCTTCCGGCAGCGCCAGGCCGAATTTCTCCAGCGCACGGCCTCCCCAGACACGTTCTTTGAACTCCGGCTGAAATTTCAGAGGATATGGTTTTGTCATTACAACATCTTCCTTCCTGATTATAGAATGTTTAAGACTTAATATTTAAACGGTACATCGGACTATAACCCAATAAGTAACCGGTCAAACGCGGGTCAGACGCTGGTCAGCCAAGCCGGATCATATGTGACACGCTTAAGCTCACACATTATTGGCAGCATCATGGTTATGTTGTACTTATTACAACATTGATTGAGCGATACCAGGGTGATTGGCAGCATTGTTGTACAAAATACAGGAATTTTGCCGCTAAAATACTTGCAGGAGGAGAAATGCTGCCTTTTGCACAACAGTTTGGATGGGAATCGCTATTTATGAAGTAAATGTTGTATTTCGTGCAGGATTTGTAGGACTGTGCGCCGGCTGGAAGAACTCCAGCTTCTCGCTGTCCGGTCCCTCGAAGAAGAAATAGCGGCTGCCGTTCGCGAGCTCTGAAATACCGGTCAGTGCCGGGATGCCGAGTCCGGCAAGTCTTCTGTGCTCTTCCTCAATGTCATCGACTGTGAAGGCGGTATGGCTTACCCGTCCTTCCTGCGGCAGACCCTCGAATGCCCGTTCAATCAGTTCAATCTCAACACTGGCTTGTCCGGGGAAGCTGAGAAAGGCGAGACGCACTTCATCTCCAGGCTGGCCCAGAATACCCTGAAGCGTCAAGCCGATGACCTCCTGGTAAAATTGCAGTGAACGCTCAAGAATGTCCACTTTAATGCCGACATGCTCCATTTTGGTTACTGCCATTTAGTGATCAGCTCCTTTTTTCTTCTCTACAGCTACAACATACGGGGCGGAATCGCGCTGCAGCTGGCGGTACACGATGGATTGCGCGTCCGGCTGGGCCAGTCCGGCGGCCCAGGCTTCCACGGCGGCAGCTTCACGGCCGCCGCCTTCGTGGCCGGGATACAGCACGGCCGTGATGATCCCGCCCGGGCGCAGCAGCAGCAGCGCCGCCTCCAGCGCGGCCAGCGTGCTCTCCGGCTCGGTGATGATGGTCTTGTCGGCATCGCCCGCGGGCAGATAGCCGAGGTTGAACATCACCGCCGAGACCGTTCCGCGCCAATCCTGCGGAACGGCTTCAGCCATTGCTGCATGGCTCCGCTGCAGCAGGGTTACGGGAGCCAGCGCAGCAGGCGCTTCCTCCCGGGCCAGCCGCAGGCGCTCTCCGGCAAGAGCCAGCGCCGCGTGCTGGATGTCGAAGCCGTAGACCCCGCCGCGCGGCCCCGCCGCCTTGGCGAGGAACAGGGTGTCGCTACCTGTGCCCACGGTGGCGTCAATGGCCCGTCCGCCGGGGGAGAGCCGCTCGGCGGTTAATTTATGAGCAAAGCTAAGGACGGACATGAAGCCCATTAGCCCTTCCTCCAGTACTTACCCTGCCAGGTATCACGGGCAATCAGCTCGTGGTCAATGGCATTCAGAACTTCCCACTTCTTCAGGCTCCACATCGGGCCGACCAGGGAATCACGCGGAGCATCGCCGGTCAGGCGGTGGACAATCATGTCCGGCGGCAGAATCTCCAGGGAGTCGGCAATCAGCTTCACATACTCATCCTGCTCCAGGAAGCGCAGCAGGCCGGCTTCGTACTGCTTCACCATCGGCGTTTTGCGCATGAGGTGAAGCAGGTGGATTTTGATCCCCTGCACGCCCATGTTGGCAACAGCAGATACAGTCTCCAGCATCATCTCATGCGTTTCCTGCGGAAGCCCGTGAATGATATGGGTGCAGACCCGGATACCGTGACGTCGGAGCTTCGCAACGGCTTCGGTATAACAGGCTGTATCATGCGCCCGGTTAATCAGATCGGAGGTGGACTGGTGGATGGTCTGAAGCCCCATCTCTACCCACAGATAGGTGCGCTTGTTCAGATCGGCAAGGTATTCGACCACATCATCGGGCAGGCAGTCCGGCCGGGTAGCAATGGCGAGGCCGACCACACCCGGCTGCTGCAGGATAACCTCATAATATTCCCTTAGCTCCTCAACGGGAGCGTACGTATTAGTGTAGGCCTGGAAATAGCCGATATATTTGGCGTTTGGCCATTTCAAGTGCTGGCGGTCACGTACATTGTTGAACTGGGTAACCAGATCATCGCGGCGGCTTCCGGCGAAATCACCAGACCCTCTGGCGCTGCAGAAAGTGCAGCCTCCTTTGGCGATGGAACCGTCACGGTTTGGACAGGTGAAGCCGGCATCGAGCATGACCTTGAACACCTTGGTACCCATCTGATCACGCATTTCATAGTTCCAGGTATGGAACCGTTTATCCCCCCACAGAAGCGGAGAGGAGGTCTGTAGAAGATTAGACATGTGCAGCTCCTTTCATTAACCTTCCCATTGTATCAAAAATCAAAGAAGAGCGTAACAATTACTCCCGGAAATCCGGCGGAAAAAGGCTAGAAATAGGCAGGAAACAGCCGGGATTTCGCTTGTAAATGCTTACACATTATGTTATATTTAAAGTGTAAAAAAGCCGCTGCAGCAACCACAATCACATTTTTGAATTCATAATTTCGTGTCGTCCGGTCCATAATAAACCATAGAGGTGATAACGATGAATTCTCCAACGGTGTTTCCCGATAATAAAGGTTCGATTGATGTGCAGCTGACTCCCGATGAGGCCCTTGCCCTGACAGGCGTGGAATTTAACGGCAACCACAAGATTAAGACCGAAGCGCAGCGCAAGATCCGCAGTGCCTTCGAGAAGACATTTGATTTTAACGCTCCGGCAAGGTAGACTATGTACTGTTGAAAAGTGGACCCCAATTCCAAATACAACAAAAAGGGATTTTCCAACCGGCCTTTTTCAGGCTGGACGGGGAATCCTTTTTTTTGAATTTTTGCAGGGATATTTTCAGCTTCCTGCTTAAATCCCTTTACTTTTGACGGCAAGTTCGGCACAATATTGCAAGTGGCAGTTATCCTATTCACAGATAATGCAATAAGAGATAAGCGGAGGAATACCTAATGCGTTTACGCGGAAGAAAAGGAATACGTGAAAGCCTTGAGGAGCAGACTGACCTGGTCATCCTTGATCCACGCAGCCTGAAGGGCCGTTGGTCGGAGCTGTTCGGCAATGATCATCCGATTCATGTGGAGTTCGGAATGGGCAAGGGGCAGTTTATCAGCCAGATGAGCTTCAAATATCCCGGTATCAATTTTATCGGCGTTGATATGTACGATGAACTGGTCCGGCGTGCAGCCGAGAAGGCCAGAAATGTGTGGGAGCCGGCAGGGGAAGAGACGCCGCCGAACGTCAGAGTGGCACTGGCCAATATCGATTATGCGGAGGAAGTATTTGCTCCGGGTGAACTGGAGCGGATCTACCTGAATTTCAGCGATCCGTGGCCGAAGAGCAAGCATGCCCGCCGGCGTCTGACGCATCCGCGTTTTCTCGACAAATACCGCGGGCTGCTTAGTCCGCTTGGCGAAATCCACCTGAAGACGGATTCCCGCAGCCTGTTTGAATTCTCCCTGAATGCTTTTGCCGACTATGGTCTGCAGATGAAGAACATCTCCCTTGATCTGCATGAAGGCGGCGTGATCAATGAGGAGCATGTCATGACGGAATATGAAACCAAATTTTACGGACGCGGTGTGAACATTCAGCGCTGCGAAGCCATTGTCGGGGAAGAGGCGCTGAAGCAGTATCAGGCCTCCCGGCTGGACAAATACCGCCTGTAGTCCTTTCCACATTATTAGCTGTATAGTGCAAATGGCAGTCCGGGTAATCCTCCCTGGGCTGCCATTTGCCGTTTCTCATCCAATATAAGAAGGTGTATGCCTTAGGTCCCATTGTTCTATAAGAATCCAGGGGCTATTCCAGCATGTCAATGATGCTCTGGGCGCTTTGCAGCGGGTTGAACCGGGAAATCTCCTCCAGATGGGCTTTGCGTTTGGCCCGCACATCCCCGTAGTCGCCCAGCAGCCGTTCCATCCAACGGTCGACCACATCGAGGGAGCTTATCGGTTCCCCGAAGCCGGCTGCCGTGAAATAACGGCAGTTTTCTTCTTCCTGCCCCGGCAGCGGTGAATGGAAGAGCATGGGGATGCCCTTGGCCAATCCTTCGCTGCAGGTCATTCCGCCGGGCTTGGTGACCAGCAGGTCCGAGACCTCCATGAGCTTATCAACTTCACGGGTGAAGCCCAGCAGCTTGATGTTGGGGTGGCAGTAGCGCGGGTCTTCCTGCATTCCGCGCAGCAGCTTGTCGTTCTGTCCGAGGCAGAACACAAGCTGCACTTTCTCCCGCCAGCCGGCGAGGGCCTCGTTCACCACCTCATCGTTCATCATGCCCCAGCCGCCGCCCATGACCATGACCGTAGGCATGTTCATGAGGCTGAATTGCTTCTGGATCTCTTCCCGGCCGGGATGCTCCCAGAAATCGGGATGTACCGGCATACCGGTTACCCGGATCTTGGCGGCAGCAACACTGCGGCGGCGGAGCTTGGCCTTGACCTCCGGTGTAGAGACCAGATAACGGTCCACTTCAGGACTGATCCAGCTGGCATGGGCATCGTAATCGGTAATGACTGTGATCAGCGGCGCTTTGAGCGACGGGTCCAGCCGTTTCAGCCGGGAAACCACAGCGCCTGGAATGAAATGAGTGCAGACGATGATGTCGGGCTTCAGCTGCTTCACAATATTTTGGGTATGCGTATAAAATATGCGGTGCAGGGCAAGTGTGGTAAGACGATTGAATGATTTTTGGTGCCGGTACACATAGCCCATCAGCCGGGGCTGGGAGATCACCGTCTTGCGGTAGGCAGAGACAATGATCGGCGCCATCTTGGGATTAAGGAAGCTTCCGAGCTCCAGTACCTTCGTCTGCACATCAGGCGACAATTTGCGCAGGCTGCTCGACAGCGCGTAGGCTGCCTGGGTATGCCCTGCGCCGAAACCTTCCGACAGCAATAATACTCTTTTTTTGCGCAATGTATAGTTCACCTGTTCTTTAGTCGTATTCAGGGGTCCGGCGGCCGGGAGGGCGTCAGACCCATAGCGCAAGCGTGCCTGCAGCAACACCGGAGCCGATTACCGCACCAGCGATGACATCAGACGGATAATGCAGCCCGAGATAGATCCGGGAGAAGCCGACCGTGCAGGCGAGCGGAAGCAAGATATAGGTCAGGGCAGGGTAAGCCATCATATAAGGAACCGTAGAGGCGAAGATAGCTGTAGTATGGCCTGAAGGAAAAGAATGATCCTTAAGCGGATTATGAAACGTATTGGTGCCCGGCAGCGCCAGATAAGGCCGCATGCGCGGATAGAGCTTTTTGGCAACGGCAACGGGCAGATGGCTTACAGCCAGTGCGGTCAGTGCCTGCAGTCCTGTAGTTCTCCATGGCTGTGGACACAGTGCCCAGATCAGAACATTGATACCGATGGCGCTTGTAGCTCCTCCGAGATGAGTGAGGTACCAGAGCCAGAAGTTCAGAAAACGGTTGTGCAGCCGTCCGTTAATCCATTGAAAGAGAAGCCGCTCCAAGAGATGCAGTTTCTTGAAAAAAGGTCTCATATCTTGTCCCTCCGTTAGTCCGGCTAAAGATATTTGGCGCAGCTTAAGCAGCAGGTTCCAAGAGCTGAAGCTGTCTTTATCATACTTTTTTAAGGCAGTCCATTTCAAGAAAAAGCTCGGAATCACTCGAAAAATGCCAGTTTTGACTTGTGTACCCCAATGCGTCTACAATGATTCAAGCAGGAAGATCCCGTTTATAAGGTAACAGAGAAATAAGGATTCGGCCATGATCCGGATACCATGTTCATATCTTAGGAACGGGGCTAATAAACAATTCGGAAGCCTGCCCGAGAAAAAGGGATAATTCTTGTCTGTGTAAGGGATGCAACAAAAGGGTCAGAAAGAACGTTAACAAGCCTGAGAGAGAAAGAGAACATCTAGACTTGGAAAAAGGGGGCATCAAAAGATCATGACAGACGCATTGTTTGTTACGCTCCAAGTGATCTTGGCGGCAATTGCAGTTTATCAGTTTGCATTCTCACTGTTTGGACTGCACAAGAAAAAGAACAAGGTTAAGTATGCGCCGCAAAAGTCATTTGCCGTACTGGTTGCCGCGCACAACGAGGAAGAAGTAGTCGGCGCGTTAATGGAAAATCTGAAGCAGCTTAATTATCCCCAGGAACTGTACGATGTATTTGTCATCTGCGATAACTGTACGGATAATACAGCAGCCATCGTACGGGAGCACGGTATGAATGCCTGTGTACGTACCAACACGAATCTTCGCGGAAAAGGTTATGCCATCGAGTGGATGCTCAAGGAGCTGTGGGCGCTGCCCCGCCAGTATGATGCTGTCGTGATGTTTGATGCCGACAACCTCGCGCATACCGAATTCCTGACCGAAATGAATAATGATCTATGCTCAGGCGGCCGTGTAATTCAAGGTTATATCGATACCAAGAATCCGGAGGATTCATGGATTACCGCTGCTTATGGCGTATCCTACTGGTACATCAACCGGCTCTGGCAGCTGTCGCGCCATAATCTGAATATGGCCAACTTCCTCGGCGGAACAGGCATGTGCTTCGAGACGAACCTGCTCAAAGAGATGGGCTGGGGGGCCACAAGTCTGGTGGAGGATTTGGAATTCACCATGCGCAGCGCTTCTAAGGGTGTGTATCCAAGATTCAACTATGATGCCAAGGTCTTCGATGAGAAGCCGCTTACGTTCAAGGCTTCCTCCAGACAGCGTCTGCGGTGGATGCAGGGGCATTTCACAGTCGCCCGCCGTTATTTCTTCCCTTTGCTGTGGCAGAGCATCAAAGAACGCAGCCTGACGAAGTTTGACTTGGCGCTCTATGGAGCGAACGTCTACATTGTGCTGCTGACGTTCCTGATGACGGCGGTAATGTGGATCGACAACTCCATGTTCGATGGTCCGCATATTGCTAATATTTACGGTCATTTGCCGCTCTGGCTGAGCTACTTTGCCATTGGTGCCAATATTCTGACCTTCCTGCTGGCCATGGCGCTGGAGAAGGTGAAGTTCAAGAAGGTATATCTGTACCTCCTGGCCTTCCCGGTTTATCTGCTCTCGTGGTACCCCATTACGTTCTACGCGTTCTTCACGCAGAACAACAAGCAATGGAGCCATACCAAGCACACGCGTGTGGTGCGGCTTGAAGAAGTGCAGAGCAAGCAAGTGTAGTATAATGCCTGATTGTTATCTAAGTATTTTTTGGGGAAGATATTGACACTGTTCGCTCAGTGTTGTATAGTATTCAAGTATGCAAAACATAGGGATTGCAAGCAGAAGCACCGGCTTCTCACCTGAACGGCTAAATTGCCGGCTGGTTTTGATCTCAATGCTTTATGAATGGTTATAATTCATGAACGTTGATCAAACGGGGTGTCGGGGAGTTACCGGCATCCCTTTTTTATGGAGAACCGCATTACAAGAAGATCCGGAGGTGGAGTATTATCAGTAAGGAACATATGATCAATGATGAAATTCGGGCCAAAGAGGTCCGGCTGGTTGGAGCAGAAGGTGAACAAATCGGGATCAAACCGATCCGCGAGGCGTTGCAGATGGCGATCGATCTTAATCTTGATTTAGTCAATGTAGCACCGCAGGCGAAACCGCCGGTATGCCGCATCATGGATTACGGCAAGTTCCGTTATGAAACGCAGAAGAAAGAGAAGGAAGCGCGCAAGAACCAGAAGATCGTGGACATCAAGGAAGTCTGGTTCCGTGCTAACATTGAAGAACATGATTATCAGACCAAGTTCCGCAATGTTATCAAGTTCCTGGGCGAAGGCGATAAAGTGAAGTGCTCCGTTCGTTTCCGCGGACGTGAGATTACCCATGCGAGTATCGGCCAGAAGATCCTGGAGCGTGTGAAGAACGAAGTGGAAGATATTTCTGTTGTTGAGCGCCAGCCTAAGCTGGAAGGCCGCAGCATGATTATGATTTTGGCTCCTAAAGCCCAATAATCCTGGAGTCACTTGCACAGCAATTTGGCGCCGCATAATATTCAAGGAGGAAACACCATGCCTAAAATGAAAACACATAGCAGCCTGAAAGGCCGCTTTAAGATCACTGGAACTGGTAAAGTATTGCGTTACAAAGCTCACAAGAACCACTTGCTGTCCCACAAATCGAAACGCGCAAAACGCGTATTGAACGGCAATCCAGTAATGGCCCCTGGGGATGTAAGACGTTTGAAACAAGGACTTGCTAACTTGAAATAGTTAATTACACATTTTTGGGAGGTTTATTAATATGGCAAGAGTTAAAGGCGGATTTGTAGTTCGTCGTAGACATAAAAAAGTATTGAAACTGGCAAAAGGTTACTTCGGTTCCAAGCACCGCATTTTCAAAACAGCTAAAGAGCAAGTAATGAAATCGATGGTTTACGCTTACCGTGACCGTCGTCAGACTAAACGTAACTTCCGCAGACTGTGGATCGTTCGTATCAACGCAGCAGCGCGTTTGAACGGTCTTTCCTATAGCAAGCTTGTATACGGCCTGAAATTGGCTGGCGTAGAAGTGAACCGTAAGATGCTGGCTGATCTGGCAGTGAACGATCTGAACGCATTCAACTCCCTGGCTGTAGTTGCCAAAGAGAAGATCAACGCGTAAGAATGATATAAACCGAAAAGCACCGCCTGCGGGATGTCCCGCGTGACGGTGCTTTTTTGTGCCGTAAGGCTGAGCTGCTGCTCCCTGCTATATTGAAGGAACAGAATTCCGGAGAGTGCTATTCCCAGTACTTTGTTGTGCTAAGCTGTGAAGCCAGCTTCTTGCTGCTGGCCCGTCTGATCTTGCGCAGCTCCGAACGCTCGTTGGCCGATTGGCAGATCAGCTTCTCTTCCTCAGTCTCGGCAATGATGGCCGGAACAGGGGATGGAGTGCCATCTTCATGGACTGCAACAAAGGTAAGGAACGATGTAGCTGCAACTGCGCGTTCACCTGTATAGAGGTTCTCCGAGATGATTTTGACGAATACCTCGATGCTGGTGCGTCCCGTCCAGGAGACGAAGGATTCGAAGCAGACGGAATCAGTTGGCCTGATCGGCAGAAGGAAGTCTACAGAGTCAGCGGAGGCGGTTACCACATTCGTACGGCAGTGGCGCATGGCCGAGATGGAGGCGACTTCATCAATTGTGCTCATCAGTTTGCCGCCGAACAATGTTTTGTGGTTGTTAACATCATTCGGAAAGACGCGGCCGGTTTTGAATACGCGGGATTCGTGGCAGTATTTAGAGACCGGAACAACTTGAGGTTTGTTTTCTTGATCCATTTCAGTAACTCCCTTTGCGAACAATATGTAAACATTCATGATAATAGAAAAGCCATCACTGTGCAATAATAACGTTAATGCGCGGGTATCACAAGATGAATTTCGAGGTTTCCTGACACCTACCATACATAGCGGTTACATGCCATGTCATGGTAAGCGGTTTCTTGTTGATAAATGCAAATTATTATTGACCTGAGGTCATTAATAGACTGGATTTTAGCTTTTTTTGCAGGTATAATTTGTTCTAATGGTATGTCCAAGCAGAACACAGAAGACATCCAATTTTCTAAGGGGGATCACATTCGATGAAGAAGTTTTACCAACTATCTTTAGTTATGGTTATGGCATTCACTGTTATTTTGGCAGGATGCGGAAACAATAACAACGCAAACACCAATGCTGGAGCAGCAACTACTGCACCAACCACAGATGCAGCAGCAACAGAAGCACCAGCAGCAACTGAGGCTCCTAAGGCTGTCAAACTCGGTCTCGTAACTGACGTGGGCGGCGTTAATGACAAATCCTTTAACCAATCCGCTTGGGAAGCCCTGCAGGCTCTGGAAACAGAATCTGGCGCTGAAATCAAATACCTGCAAAGTAAATCCAATGCAGACTATGAGCCAAACCTTAACCAATTCGTTAAAGGCGGCTATGATCTGACTTGGGGTATCGGTTTTGACCTTGGCGATGCAGTGTTGAAGGTTGCTAATGAGAACCCGACTGCTAACCTGGCAATCATCGACAGCGTAGTAGAAGCTCCTAACGTTGAATCTGTGACATTTGCTGAGAACGAAGGATCCTTCCTGGTAGGTGTTGTTGCAGGTCTGACAACCAAAACTAACAAAGTAGGCTTCATCGGCGGTATGGAAAGCCCGGTTATCAAACGTTTCGAAGTTGGCTTCAAAGCCGGCGTATTGGCAGTTAACCCTACTGCGAATGTAACGATTACTTATGCAGGTGCTTATGACAAGCCTGATACTGGTAAATCCCTGGCTGCTACCCTGTATGATGCAGGCAATGACATCATCTTCCCGGCTGCCGGCGCTACAGGTAACGGCGTATTCAATGAAGCTAAGTCCCGCAACAAAGCTGGCGGTACTAAAGTATGGGTTATCGGCGTAGACAAAGACCAATCCCTGGAATTTGGCGACGATGTAACTTTGACTTCCATGATCAAACGTGTTGACGAAGCGGTTAAGAAGGTTTCCCAGCAAGTGGTTGACGGAACATTCAAAGGCGGAACTACAACTGTTCTTAGTCTGAAAGACAACGGCGTAGGCCTTCCTGAAACATCCAAAGCTAACGTTTCTGCAGAAATCCTGGCTAAAGTTGACGAGTACAGCAAACAAATCATCGATGGAACAATCACTGTTCCTGCCGAGTAATTCTTTGCCTCACCTTTACTGGATTTAACCATATCAAGAAACAAGGCCGGTTACTTGAGCTGGCCTTGTTCTCTGTTACAACATTTGTTATAGGTATACACAGCGGTACCGTCCTGCATAGGGCGGTACAGCCGTGTCTATAAGGCAGTATTATATATTCTGTGATGAGGGTGATACCATGAGTGCTGCGGCTCCTGTCGTAGAGTTGAAGCAAATCACAAAACGCTTTCCCGGTATTGTCGCGAATGACGCTATCAGTCTGACGCTGGAAAAAGGCGAGATACATGCACTGCTTGGTGAGAATGGGGCAGGCAAATCAACCTTGATGAATATCGTATTCGGACTGTACCAGCCCGATGAAGGCAGCATCGAAATCGACGGGAAACCGGTTATTATCGATAACCCCAATAAGGCTATTGAGCTTGGCATTGGTATGGTTCACCAACATTTCAAGCTAGTAGAGCCTTTTACGGTAACCGAGAACATTGTTCTTGGCATGGAACCGAAAAAAGGTCTTAAAATCGACTATAAATCCGCTGCGGAGCAGGTTCGTAAGCTATCGGAGCAGTACGGTCTTCAAGTCAATCCAAATGCCAAAATTCATGACATTTCGGTAGGCATGCAGCAACGGGTAGAAATTATGAAAACCCTGTACCGCGGAGCGGATATACTTATATTCGACGAGCCTACCGCTGTACTTACGCCCCAGGAAATTACTGAACTGATGGCGATTATGAAGCGGCTCGTTGCCGAAGGCAAGTCCATCATACTTATTACCCATAAGCTGAAAGAAATTATGCAGATTTCCGACCGTGTAACCATTATCCGGCGGGGTAAGGTAATTGATACCGTTAAGACCTCCGGAACGAATCCGAATGAGCTGGCCGAAAAAATGGTCGGACGCGGTGTTACCTTTAAAGTAGACAAGCAGCCTGCACATATTGGTGAAGGCATCCTGAAGCTGTCTGATGTCAGAAGTAAAAGCAAGGATGGGGTCCCTGTGCTGAACGGCCTCAGCTTTGAAGTGAAAGCGGGCGAGATTCTGGGGATTGCAGGAGTCGACGGCAACGGACAAAGCGAGCTTATTCAGGCGATTACCGGTTTGCGCAAGATCGATTCCGGTTCAATTACCGTTTCGGGCAAGGAGATTGCCAACCTCTCTCCGCGTAAAGTGTCTGAAATGAATGTCTCCCATATCCCGGAAGACCGGCACAAGCATGGACTTGTACTTGATTTCACTGTAAGTGAGAATATGGTGCTGGAAACGTATTATAAGAGCCCGTACAATCAGAACGGATTCTTGAATAAGGATGTTATCAACCAGCATGCAGAGGATCTGGTGAAGCAATTCGATGTGCGTACGCCTTCAATTGAGAACAAAGCCCGGTCATTATCCGGCGGTAATCAACAGAAAGCGATTATTGCGCGGGAAATAGACAAAAATCCGACGCTCCTGATTGCAGCACAGCCTACACGTGGCCTTGATGTCGGAGCCATTGAATTTGTTCAGAAGCAGCTGATTGCCCAGCGTGACCAGGGCAAAGCCGTATTGCTGATCTCTTTTGAACTGGACGAAATTATGAATGTATCCGACAGAATTGCCGTTATTTACGAAGGGCAGATTGTCGGAGAAGTATTCCCGCAGGATACGAATGACCAGGAACTGGGTCTGATGATGGCGGGCAGCTTGAAGCGGGGAGGCCACGCGGATGTCTAGAATCAAAAAAATATTCGCTACAGACACCTACATTATTCCGCTTATTGCGATTCTGTTGGGTTTCCTGGTCGGCGCTATCGTTATGCTGATTGGCGGATACGATCCGGTTGCAGCCTACTCGGCGTTATTCAAACGCGTATTCGGCAGTCCATACGATTTCGGTGAAGCTGTGCGCGAGATGACTCCGCTAATGTTCACAGGTCTCGCGGTAGCCTTTGCTTTCCGTTCGGGGATGTTTAACATTGGCGCCGATGGCCAGGTAATGATCGGTATGACGGCTGCTTCAGTAGTCGGCATCAAGCTTGGCGGCGTATTGCCTGCATTCCTGCTTGTACCTCTTGCCGTGATTGCAGCGGGTGTATGCGGCGGACTTTGGGCGGGGATTGCCGGTTACCTGAAGGCCAAACGCGGAATCAACGAAGTTATTACTACGATCATGTTGAACTGGATTGCGCTCTTCCTGTCGAACTATATTGTCCGGACCTTCCTGCTCTTACAGGGACAGAACCGTTCGGAAGATAATCCGGCATCGCTGTCGATGACCTTCCTGTTCTCCACATTCGACAATGCCCGTCTGCATTGGGGAACGGTTATTGCTCTTGCAGCAGCTACATTCTTCTACGTCTATTTATGGAAAACCAAGCAAGGTTACGAAATGCGTGCGGTAGGTTTGAACCCGCATGCTGCAGAATATGCAGGTATGAATGTAGGACGCAATGTGATCAAAGCGATGTTCATCAGTGGTGTGTTCGCCGGATTGGCGGGAGCTGGTGAGGTACTGGGTGTCTTCCATTATCAATCGGTATTCGCGGCATCACCTGGTTATGGATTCGACGGTATCGCTGTGGCTCTGCTCGGGCTGACTCATCCGCTCGGCGTCATTCTCGCTGCTATTCTATACGGTACGCTTACGTACGGTTCTGCAGGGATGAGCTTTGGTGCAGATGTACCTCCGGAGCTGATCCGTATTGTCATCGGTTCAATTATTTTCTTCATTGCTGCGCAAGGCATTGTACGCTGGGTGCTCAAACCGTTTTACTTCAAGCGCAAGAAAGAGAAGGTGTTATAGATGGAAGTCTTAGGCCAACTGCTCAATACAACGCTTGTTTTTTCCACGGCGCTTATATTTGCCGCCCTTGGCGGCATCTTCTCTGAACGATCCGGTGTCGTCAACATCGGACTTGAAGGCTTGATGATGTTTGGTGCATTTGCTGCAGCAGTGGGTGGGTACTACGCTCAGGAAGCAGGAATGGGTGAATGGGCGCCATGGGTTGGTGTGCTTAGTGCCATGGCTGTGGGTGTGATTGGTTCATTGATTCATGCGGTGGCTTCGATAACCTTCAAGGCCGACCAGACGATAAGTGGTACGGTCATCAACTTCCTTGCCGCAGGCAGTACATTGTACATGGTTAAGCTAATCTTCGACGGATCCGGTGAAACTCCGCTGATCGACGGTTTTAGCAAAGTATCCATTCCCGGACTTTCCAAGATACCAGTGATCGGAGAAGGGATTTTTAATTCCTATCCAACGACCTACTTAGCGATTATATTAGTAGTTGTTATTTATTTCGTCCTGTTCAAAACTCCGTTTGGACTCCGTCTGCGTGCAGTCGGTGAACATCCGAGTGCAGCTGACACATTGGGTGTAAATGTAAACAAGATGAGATATATTGGCGTAATGCTGAGCGGCCTGCTGGCTGGTATCGGCGGAGCTACAATTACTTTGACGACTACCGGTACGTTTGCTCACAATACCATCTCCGGACAAGGCTTCATTGCCATTGCGGCGATGATCTTCGGGAAATGGAATCCGCTGGGTGCTTTCGGAGCAGCCGTGTTCTTCGGTCTGTCCCAGGCCATCCGTAACTATGTGCAATTGTTTGAATGGTCCAAGAGTATTCCGCAGGAATTCATTTTCATGATTCCTTATGTACTAACCATCATCGTACTGGTCAGTGCAGTCGGACGTTCTTCGGCCCCTAAGGCTTTGGGGGAACCATACGATCCGGGCAAACGCTAGGGTCGGTATCTCCTGTTTAATTCTTTTTCGTTGCAGAGCGCATTTCCGGTTATCCGGAAATGCGTTTTTTTATTAGCGGTGATGCTGCTCCTTCATGATTCGGACAGGACAGATGTACAGGCAAATACCAGCCGAGGCGAATAGACTGCTTAAGAAACTCATTAGGAGGGATATTATGGCACAGCCGGTTACGAAAAAACAAGTCATGAAGCTGGTGGGTAAAAATATCGTTGCAGTAAAAAAAGACGGCTCCAAGGTGATGGGCAAGTTAATCCGTGTTTCGGGCAACCGTCTTGTTCTACAGCGTATCAGTGGTAAAAAAGTACAAACCAAAGCATTGATTCCACTTGTATTGTTTGATTTGCTGGCTATAGGTACGGCTCCATATGGCTATGGCGGTGGAGGCTATGGCTATGGCGGTGCCCCTTATGGAGGCGGTTATGGCTATGGCCCAGGGCCTGTTCCCGGTCCTTACGGCGGTTATGGTCCAGGTCCCGGTTATGGTGTTCCACCTATTGGATTCTTTTAAGCTTTAGAGCGGCCTGAGTTCATCAGATGAACTGTTTTTCAAGCTCATAACAGTAGTTTTGCGGTTGATAACGGGCTACGCTGTAGCCCAGTTTTTCATAAAAGGCAAGGCCGGCTGTATTCCCGGTATCCACAGAGACCTTGGCCCGCCGGCATGCGCGTGATAGTGCAAACCGCTCCGCTCTATCCATCAGCATATTCCCGTAACGCCTACGCCTTGCATTAGGCGCAATGGCGAGCATATCGATATATAACAAATCTCCATGCAGCATAAAGTGTACGAACCCCAGCGGATCACTCTCATAGTCAGGACAAGCCACGAGAGTAACGCCTTGCCCCAGGCGGCGGGGCAGATCTTTTCTGACCTGATTGATAATCGTCTGTGGAAGATGGGATAGCGGGACAAGCTGCTTTTCAATCAAGTCAAAAATGACGGTGTCATCCTGCTTGGGTCTGCGGTAACGAATCATATAATGCCCCCTTTCCACGCATTGTCGTACATCATATGCCCTGCTTGGTGTGGGCGTTCCGGTAAGGGTAGAACAACATTTTGTGAAGAATTTAATATATATCCGCAAGATGGGTATTGACTTACCGTGTGAGGAAATCATATAATGTGTCTAAACATTTTAACGAACATACATGTATCGGCGATGAAGAGGACGAAGTTTTAAGGGCTCTTTTGTTCAGAGAGTGAGAGGAATTGCTGCAACCTCCACCAAAATCCCTTATATACGAGCTCACCTCGGAGCTGTTTCCCTGAAAGGTCCATCAGCAAGAGCGGTGGAATTATTAGGGGGAATCGTTTAGTCCGCGTTAGGGACTTCAGGTTACAGAGATTTGGGCCCTGCCTACATCGATGGATTTTTGTATCCTGATAAGGCATTTCATCGTGAGATGTAATGCAAACATGGGTGGTACCACGGAAGCTAAACCTTTCGTCCCTCACGCGCTTATTCTGCGCGTGGGAGGCGAGAGGTTTTTTTGTTGAATAGGGAGGATTTACAGCCTGTTCGTCAATATTAAATGTTGTATAAAAGACGTCCTGTCATTTGAATAATGAATGTGAACAATCGAAGGGAGGAATACTGATGAGCGCGCAATTACCGGAAGAAGTGCGGTCTATAGAGCAGTTACGTGAGAAATGGAAAAATCCTGAGGTGATTACAGGTTCCGAAGTCCTGCTGCGCAGTCTAGTACTGGAAGGTGTGGATACTGTATTCGGATATCCGGGCGGGGCTGTACTCTATATCTATGATGCTCTTTATGGATTCGATGATTTCAAACATATTCTGACACGCCATGAGCAGGGAGCGATTCATGCAGCTGACGGATATGCCAGAGCGAGCGGCAAAGCAGGCGTATGTATCGCCACTTCAGGCCCGGGGGCAACTAATCTGGTAACAGGAATTGCTACTGCATTCATGGACTCTGTTCCGCTGGTGGTAATCACCGGGAACGTATTCTCCAGCCTGATCGGCACAGATGCTTTTCAGGAAGCGGATATTACCGGTATAACGATGCCGATTACGAAGCACAGCTATCTGGTACGGGATGTTGAAGACCTGCCGCGAATTATTCATGAGGCCTTCCATATCGCGAATACGGGACGCAAGGGTCCGGTACTGATTGATATTCCGAAGGATGTATCTGCTGCTAAGACATTGTTCACGCCGGTTCAGCAGCAAGGCGTTAACCTTCGCGGCTACAACCCGCGCACTGTGCCTAACAAGCTTCAGCTTGATAAGCTGGTGAAGGCCATTGCTGCTGCAGAGCGTCCGATCATTATTGCAGGCGGCGGGGTCATTTACTCCGGAGCGCATGAAGCGATGTATGAATTCGTGAAGCGTACAGAAATTCCTATTACTACAACACTGCTGGGTCTGGGCTGTTATCCGAGTGCGGAGGATCTGTGGATGGGAATGCCGGGCATGCACGGTACCTATACAGCGAACAATGCGATTCAACAATGCGATCTGCTGATTAATATTGGTGCCCGGTTTGATGACCGTGTAACCGGTAAGCTGGATGGTTTCGCTCCCAAAGCCAAGATTGTTCATATCGACATCGATCCGGCGGAGATCGGCAAGAATGTATCGCCTGATATTCCAATCGTTGGCGATGTCAAAACCGTGCTGGAAATGCTGATTCCTGATGTTAAGCGGGCCGCGAATGCGGATGCCTGGAGAACGCAAATCGCCCAGTGGAAGCTGGATCAGCCGCTGCGTTATAAAGATTCAGAGTCAGAGCTGAAACCGCAATGGGTAATTCAAATGATTAATGACACCACTAAAGGCGAGGCAATTGTTACTACTGACGTAGGACAGCACCAGATGTGGGCTGCACAATATTACAAATTCAATCACCCGCGCGCATGGATTACTTCGGGTGGTCTTGGTACAATGGGCTTCGGCTTCCCTGCGGCAATCGGAGCGCAAATGGCACATCCGGAGCGGCTGGTAGTCTCCATTAATGGTGACGGCGGCATGCAGATGTGTTCACAGGAACTTGCAATTTGTGCGATTAATAAGATTCCGGTCAAAATCGTTGTAATCAACAATCAGGTACTGGGAATGGTCCGGCAATGGCAGAATCTCATCTATGAGAAGCGTTACAGCTATACCGATCTTGCCGGCAGTCCGGATTTTGTGAAATTGGCTGAAGCTTACGGAGTTAAGGGTCTGCGGGCTACGAATAAAGAGGAAGCCGGAGCTGCGTGGAAAGAAGCCCTGGAAACACCTGGACCCGTCCTGGTAGAATTCGTTGTCCCTAAAGACGAGAATGTCTACCCGATGGTAACCCAAGGGTCAACCATTGATCAAATGCTGATGGGGGATGAATAGCGGTGATGAGACATACGATTTCCGTGCTTGTAAATGACCAGCCAGGTGTGCTGCAGCGGGTATCCGGACTATTCGGCCGCCGGGGGTTCAATATTGAGAGTATAACTGTAGGCCAGTCTGAAGAGATTGGGCTGTCCCGGATGGTTATCGTTACTCTTGGAGACCAGCATACGCTTGAGCAGATTGAGAAGCAGCTCTACAAGCTGATCGATGTCATCAAGGTTATTGATCTTGGCTCCAAGCCCATGGTTGCCCGTGAGCTGGCGTTGATTAAGGTCAAGGCTGATCCGGCTGAACGGCCTGAGATTATGGGTGTTGTCGAAACCTTCCGGGCCTCGGTAGTGGATATCGGAACAACAAGCTTACTAGTACAGGTAGTTGGAGAGACCCAGAAAATTGATGCTATGATTGAGCTGCTGAAGCCTTATGGCATTAAGGAACTGTCACGAACAGGTGTAACGGCGATGATCCGCGGTAATGCGTGATCGTCACAATTTACAGCTTTAACGAATTACTGCTTGCTTGCATTAATTTATTAAGATATGGTTAGGCTTTCCCGCGAAAGAGCGGGGGCTTGAGGAGCACGCCAATGCATAGTTAAGGAAGCACCGCGCTCTTGAAGCACCCGCTCTTTACGATGGGTCCAAATTAAAGGAGGATATTGACAATGGCAGTTACAACGTACTATGAACAGGATGCAGAACTTAGCGTATTAAAAGGAAAGACAATTGCAGTAATCGGGTACGGAAGCCAAGGGCATGCTCAGGCACAGAACTTGCGTGACAGTGGACTTCAGGTTGTCATCGGCCTGCGTGAAGGCAAATCTTTTGAAACTGCCAAGAATGACGGTTTTGAAGTATTGTCTGTAGCAGAAGCAGTATCCCGTGCAGATGTAGTGCAGATTCTCATGCCGGACGAAACACAGGCATCCGTATATAAGAATGAAATTGAACCGAACCTGAAGAACGGCGCGGCTCTGATGTTCTCCCACGGCTTTAACGTACATTTTGGTCAAATCGTTGCTCCTAAGGATGCAGACGTGCTGCTGGTAGCACCTAAGTCCCCGGGCCACATGGTTCGCCGTACTTATGTTGAAGGCTTCGGAGTTCCCGGCCTGATCGCCATTGAACAGGACGCAACCGGTAATGCCAAGGCGATCGGACTTGCATATGCCAAAGGTATCGGCTGTACCCGTGCAGGAGTTATCGAAACTTCCTTCCGCGAAGAAACAGAAACAGATTTGTTCGGTGAACAAGCTGTACTCTGCGGCGGTGTATCTGCACTGATCAAAGCCGGATTCGAAACACTGACAGAAGCCGGTTATGCTCCTGAGATGGCTTACTTCGAGTGTCTGCATGAAATGAAATTGATCGTGGACCTGGTGTATGAAGGCGGACTTGCCACTATGCGCGATTCCATCAGTAACACAGCTGAATACGGTGATTATGTAACCGGACCACGGATCATCACGGATGAAACCAAAAAAGCAATGAAAGAAGTGCTGTCCGATATTCAACAAGGTAAATTCGCCCGCGACTTTATCCTTGAGAACCAATCCGGCCGTGCCTTCCTGACAGCTACCCGCCGCAACGAAGCCGCTCATCCGGTAGAAGTGGTAGGAAGCCAGCTGCGTGAAATGATGCACTGGATTAAGAAATAGGACATATACTTAAGACTACATGAACCATAGGTGATTCTCAGATGCGGCCGTAATTTTGCGAGCCGCATTTGGGGATTTATGGACAATTTGCAGGAGGTGCTCAGCATGCGGAAAATATATGTGTTCGACACGACGCTGCGTGACGGAGAGCAGTCACCGGGTGTGAACCTCAACACGCGCGAGAAGGTGGAAATCGCCTATCAGCTGGAGAAGCTGGGAATTGACCGGATGGAAGCCGGATTCCCTGCGGCATCGCCCGGAGATCTGGCTGCGGTTAACGCAGTGGCCAGAGCCGTGAAGAACGTCACTTTGATTGGCCTCTCCCGTTCCAGAGAGAGTGATATCGATGCGGTTAAGGAAGCGCTGCAGGGAGCACAGGATCCTTGTATTCATATTTTCCTTGCTACATCACCGATTCACCGCCAGCACAAGCTCCGTATGGATAAAGCACAGGTACTGGAAACTGCGCAGTCGGCTATCCGTTATGCCAAGAAATATTTCCCTAAGCTGGAGTTCTCTTTGGAAGATGCCGGCCGGACAGAACGTGACTTCATGGCTGAAATGGTGTCGATGGCGATCCGTGAAGGAGCCAATGTGGTGAACATCCCTGATACTGTGGGCTATTTGAATCCTTCGGAATACGGAGCGATTTTCAAATTCCTGAAGGATACGGTGCCGGATATCGAACGGGTACAGCTCAGTGCACATTGTCATAATGATCTGGGGATGGCTACCGCCAATACGCTTGCTGCCATTCAGAATGGTGCGGATCAGATCGAAGGCACCATTAACGGCATTGGCGAACGGGCAGGAAATACAGCTATTGAAGAGGTAGCGCTGGCGCTGGAGACCCGCAGCGAATTTTTTGACGCCAAAACTTCACTGGTCCTGTCGGAAATATCCCGTACCAGCCGCTTGGTCAGCAAGCTGACCGGGATGGTAGTGCCCGGGAATAAAGCCATCGTCGGGGCCAACGCCTTCGCGCATGAATCCGGTATTCATCAGGATGGCATGCTGAAGGAGAAGACCACCTACGAGATCATGACGCCTGAAACGATCGGACTCAAAGAGAGCAAGCTGGTGCTCGGCAAGCACTCCGGACGCCATGCCTTCCGCGACAAGCTCAGTGATCTGGGCTATGACGTCCCGGAGGAAGAGCTGAATGCCGCTTTTGCCAAGTTCAAGGATCTGGCGGACAAGAAGAAGGAAGTCTCGGATGAGGATATTCTGGCTCTTCTGGAAGAGAAGCTGATCGATACACCGGAGACCTTCAGCCTGCAGACAATATATGTGACTTATGGTAATGAAGCTACGCCAACGGCCAAAGTTATTATTAACGGGCAGGAGCCGCAGCCGATTGTGGCAGTTGCCGAGGGTAATGGTTCCGTAGACGCGATCTATAACGCCATTGATCAGGCTACTGGTGAGGAAGTCACCTTGGGCGACTATTCGATTAAGGCAGTCAGCAGAGGTAAAGACGCACAGGGTGAGGTTCATGTTGTGCTGTCCCAAGGCGAGATCGCAGCGCAGGGCCGCGGACTCAGTACCGATATCCTGGAAGCGAGTGCCAGAGCCTATCTGGATGCACTGAACAAGCTTATTGAGAAGCGTAAGACGCTGCTCCCGGCCGACCAAGCCAGCCTGTAAACGGTATATATAGAAGCTTTCCACTAAATTAAAACCTGAGTTTAGGCCATTGGGCCAGCAGAACATTCTGCTGGCCCAATGGCTTTTTTGTTTTTCTTAGGGGGATTTGTGAGTTTATCAGCGGTTTGTCAGTGATTTATCAGTGACTTTAGTTACAATTTATCTTGTCATAATCACGCCTTTTGGCACTTTCTTTGTCAATACTAAGCGGTTTTTAGGAAATTGGAGTGAGAAATGGGGAAATTACTTAGCTGTTCAGAAATTGTTCATGTCACTGCTCTAATGTCTTATCTGATCATTCCGCGACTGAAGTAAGAACAAATTATACATATGAAAGAGGGAGAGGTCTTGAGATTAATGAAAAAGAAAAAATGGGCACTGGGGCTCGGAATAATATTGTTTATAACATCATTCGCTAATGCAATGGGTTTCTTCACCAATGTAAATGCGGATGCAGTGAACACAGAAATTACCGAAGATATTGTTAAAACTGTAACACTCTCGGTTTACGAAAATGGGATGCAGGTTACGGATAGTGTGTACAAGCTGGATTCTATGGTTAGGCTGAATTTGACTTATGAGCTTCCGGATGCAAAGTATGACAAAGGCGCTACATACACGTATACCCTTCCTTCCCAATTAAAAATTAATCAAACGTACTCCGGTACGCTGGTTAATAGTGAATTCGCTAATGGAATTGGTACTTATACTGTAGGTGCAGATAATAAAGTCGTATTTGTTTTTAATGAAAATATTGAAGGGCTATTGGATATAAAAGGCACTTTTTGGGTTGAATCCACCCTAAGCTTAACTACAGTTACCGGCAGCACAACGCAGGTACTCCATTTTCCGATAGCGGGAAATGCCGATAACTCAATTACACTTCAGGTTCAACCCAGTAACGGCAAAGCTATCACCAAAACCGGAACACCCATGCCGCAAAAATATAATGCCAGCAGTATTGACTGGACGGTTGATGTAAATACGCTTTTGAACAAACTTGATAATGCTGTAATTACTGACCCCATGCAGACAGGCTTGGAGCTGGACCCGGCTTCTATTGCTGTATATGCCTTGACGGTGGATGTTAAAGGAAACTTAACCCTTGGCGGGCAGGTCAGTTCTGCACTCTATGACACGACCGCAAGTGATCTGACCAAATTGGATCTCAAATTCAATAATTCAATAAATGAAGCCTACCGGATAAAGTTTACTACCAAGAACATAAGTACTACAGAGCAAACAAAGTTTAATAATACAGCTACACTGACTGCTAATGGCTCACCTCAAACTGCCTCTGCAGAGGTTAATATTAACTTGGGCAAAACGCTGGAAAAGTTTACAAGCGGTTATAATTCATCGGATGAGACCATTACTTGGGAGATTAGGTTCAATTATAATGAAAAATCCATAACGTCGAATAATGCTGTGCTGACTGATTATTTCAACATAACCCAAGACTATGTTGATGGTTCAATGATTATCTATAAGGTCAAGCTGGATCAAAATGGATCTGGAACAGATGACGGAACGTTGATCGCAGATACAGATTATACGCTGACACAACTACCTGACGTATCAGATACAGCCGGATTTAAGCTTCAGTTCAACCATGATATTCAATCTGCCTACCGGATTGTCTATAAGACAAAGGTAGCTGAGCGGGTATACTCTGGTGAGAGTATCGTAAATAAGGCGACATATAACGGGCAAACTGTTCAAACGAGTACTTCGACTACCCAACGTATTTTGAACAAGCAGGCTGTAAATAACGGTACGGATGTAGACTACTTGAACAAGACCGTGAAATGGACTATTAAGGTTAATGAAGACAGCAGAACTATGACAAACCTGGTACTTACCGATAAATTTACTAACGCAGGATTGCAACTGATCGGGAAACCGGATATTTCGCCTGCGCTTGTTGAAGGTACAGATTATGAGATCACCAATTTAGGCTCTGGTGAATTTAAGGTGAATGAGGGTTTTGAGATTAAATTTTTAAAGCCAATTACTAAGGCTTACACGATTACGTACAGTACTAAATTTGATTATTACTCGTTGATCACTGCTTCAAAATATTTCATTAATACTGCATCCATTGTGTGGAATGAAAAAACATCAAGCAGTGCTCAGACATCAAGTTCAACATTCACTCCAGACGGTAAAGTTATAAAGAATGGATTTAAGACAGGAAAGTATGATATAGCCAGTAAGAAAATCACCTGGACAGTTGGAGCGAACTATAATAAAAGAGTGCTCGCTGCAGGTGCGGAGCTGGTTGATACGCTTCCGGCGGGTCAGCAGGTAGTTGCGGGTACTGTGATCGTTAATAAGATGAATTATGGTGCTGATGGAGCACATTACTCTGTAAATCCTGCTTTGGTTGAGGGTACAGACTACACAGTTACTGTAACAGATAAATTGCTCAAGGTTAAATTCAAAGACAGCCTGGATTATGCTTTCTATGTAGTTTTTAAAACGGAGTTCAAAGACGGTGATATTAACCTGTCTAGCGTTACTAATAACGCCATTTTGAATAACTCGGGCGATAAGCCAGTCTCGGAAGTATTATCCGGCAGTGCAAGTGTAACGAATGGCGGACAATATGTAACAAAAACCGGATCCCGGGATAGTTCTGATCAAACTATCATTAACTGGACAGTAACGATTAATGCAAACCAGTCAAACGTGAGCAATGTTCAAGTCGTGGATACTCCGAGTAGTAATCAGGTACTGCTGCCTGAAAGCTTCCAGCTTGTTGAGACCACTGTTAACCCTGCAAACGGGACTGTAAATGTAACGGCTAACAAGCTTGAGCGTGACAAGGATTATACGCTGGATTTCATCACGGACAGTACCGGCAAGGATACATTCAAGCTGGCATTTACGAACACCATTAATAAACCATACATTCTCACCTATAAGTCAGTCATTACGGCAGTAGGGACCGTACCTGTAACCAATGCTGTGTCGTTCAGTGGATTGGGGTCCCAACTGGTAAATAAACCTTCTTCATTCACCCAAAGCTTCACCATCGTTGATACCGGAGGTACGGGCAGCGGTGTGAAAGGCTCGCTTAAGGTGCTGAAAACAAATGCAGACCAAACTAAAAATCTTCAGGGTGCTGAGTTCTCCCTGGGTCGCATTGTAGGTACAGAACTGAAGGATACAGTAAAAGCAACCAGTGATTCAGCTGGTAATCTGGAGTTCACTAATTTGCGGGCCGGTAAATATGTTCTAAAGGAAACAAAGGCACCTACCGGATATGCACTGGATACTACTACAGCACGGACGGTAACCATTAATTCTTCTACACCTGTTCTGCTGACCGTTACGAATGATTATAACGGCTCGCTCAAGCTGACTAAGGTTGCCCAGGATGATTCGTCCAAAAAACTTGCAGGTGCAGAGTTTGAACTGTATGATGCAGCAAATAAATTGGTCGAAACGGGAACTGCCGATGCAAACGGCGTAGTGATTTTTACGAAATTAATGGGAGGAAGCTACACATACAAAGAAACTAAAGCACCGGCTGGATATAAGCTTAATGGTAATAGTGTTCCCGTAACTATTGATCCGGCTCAACAAAATGCTGTGACGGTTACTAATGAAGCACTTCAAGGTTCGCTTAAACTAATAAAGGTAGATAAAGATGATGAAACGAAGAAGCTTGCAGGAGCAAAGTTTGAGTTATACAATTCCAGCAATACTCTAGTGGCAACATCTACTACCAATGCCAGCGGGGAAATTGTATTCAGTAATTTGAAGTTCGGAACCTACTCCTATCAGGAAACTGCTGCTCCGGCCGGATATGAACTGGATTCAACAAAGCAGAGCGTTACGATCGACTCGGATGTGCAGAAGGTTCTGGAACCGATCAAGAACACAGCAACTCTGGGCTCGCTCAAGCTCGTTAAGGTAGATGCAGCTGACAGTACGAAGAAGCTTGCCGGAGCGAAGTTCGAGTTGTACAATTCCAGCAATGCCATGGTGGCAGCGGCAACTACTAACGCCAGTGGTGAAATTATATTCGATAATCTGAAGGTTGGAGCATATACACTGGAGGAAACCAAGGCTCCGGCCGGATATGATTTGGATTCCACGGTGCGCAACATCACGATTAGTTCGAAAGTACAGCAGGTGCTGGCTCCAATTACGAATAAAGAAACCTTGGGTTCGCTCAAGCTTGTTAAGGTAGATGCGGCGGACGGAACGAAGAAGCTTGCCGGAGCGAAGTTCGAGCTGTACGATTCCAGCGATGCTATGGTGGCAACGGCGACTACCAGTGCTAATGGTGAAATAGTATTCAATAATTTGAAGCTCGGAGATTATACACTGAAGGAGACCGAAGCTCCAACCGGGTATGAATTGGATGGAACGGTGCGTAATGTCAAGATTGATTCGAAAGTACAGCAGATTCTGCCGTCGATCCCCAATAAAGCAACCACAGGCTCACTCAAGCTTATAAAGGTGGATGCAGCGGACGGAACGAAGAAGCTTGCAGGAGCAAAGTTCGAATTATACAATTCCAGCAATACTGTGGTTGCGGCAGGGACTACCAATGCCAATGGTGAAATTGTATTCGATGATTTGAAGCTTGCAACGTACACACTGGAGGAAGTCAAGGCTCCGGATGGATATGATTTAGATGGAACAGTGCGTACTATCAAGATTGATTTAAAGGATCAGCTGGTGCTGGACCCAATTAAGAACACCAAAACCTTGGGCTCACTCAAGATAAGTAAGGTAGATTATAATAATGTGAATAAGAAGCTTGCCGGAGCAGAGTTCAGACTCACGAATACCAGCACAAATGTGGCGGTAACGCGTGTTACGAATAACGATGGTGAAATTGAATTCACAGATCTGAATCTTGGGGACTATACCCTGGTGGAAACCAAGGCCCCCTACGGATATGATTTGGATGCAAGGGTACGCAATGTCAAGATTACTTCGAAGGATCAGCTTGTTCTGACCCCGATTGCGAATATAGAAACCATCGGCTCAATTAAGTTCGTTAAGGTCGATGCAACTGACGGGACGAAGAAGCTTGAAGGAGCTGTATTCAAGCTCACGAATTCCAGCAAGGTTGTGGTAGGAACAAAGACTACCAATGCCAGCGGTGAAATTGTATTCGATAATTTGAAGGTCGGAGTCTATACCCTGGAGGAGACGACGGCTCCAGCCGGATATGACTTGGATGGAACACCACAGAATATTACGATTGATTCCAATGTACAGAAGGTACTGGACCCGATTAAGAACCAGGAGACCCTGGGTTCGCTCAAGCTAGTCAAGGTGGACGGCGCTGATGACACGAAAAAGCTTGCCGGAGCAGAGTTCAAGCTCACGAATTCCAGCAAGATTGTGGTAGCAACGAAGACTACCAATGCGAATGGTGAAATTGTATTCGATGATTTGAAGCTTGGAACGTATACTCTGGAGGAAACAAAGGCTCCAGCGGGATATGATCTGGATGGGACAGTGCGTAACATCACAATCAGCGGGAAGGCCCAGCAGGTGCTGGCTCCGATTAAGAATGTGGAAACCCTGGGTTCGCTAAAGCTCATCAAGGTAGACGCTGCTGACGCCACGAAAAAGCTTGCCGGAGCAGAGTTCAAGCTCACGAATTCCAGCAAGACTGTTGTAGCAACGAAAACTACCAATGCGAACGGTGAAATTGTATTCGATGATTTGAAGCTGGGTACGTACACGTTGGAGGAAACAAAGGCACCAGCCGGGTATGAATTGGATTCAACGCCGAAGGATGTCACAATCACTGTGAAAGCCCAGCAGGTACTGGCTCCAATTACAAACCAGGAAACCTTAGGTTCGCTCAAGCTAGTTAAGGTAGACGG
>NZ_WHOB01000034.1 GCF_013141775.1 Paenibacillus phytohabitans | reverse complement strand
AGGTACTGGGTTCACCAGCATCCAGGAGAGTATCGGCAGCCGGCAGTGTGGCCAACCAGCGCGCACCGGGCGCACCGGCTTCCGGAAGAACGTCTACCGCAGCAGCTGCGGATCCGCGCGCAGCCGGCGACCAATCAACATGGTGAAACTGTTGCCGGGTCCTGCAGGCGGGCTGGTGGACCGCCTGCGAGTTATTGATCGCTGTGCCGCCGGCTGCTGGATACTGGGCTCACCGGATTCCAGCAGAGCACTGGCAGTAGCTGCAATAGATCGGCAGCCGGCAGTGTGGCAACTGGCGAGCCGGGCGCACCGGCTTCCGGAAGAACGTCTACCGCTGCTGCGGATCCGCGTGCAGCCGGCCACCATTAACCAGGGCAAAGCAGTTGCCGTGCTCCTACCGGCGGGTCAGTGGAACCCCCGGCGAGTTATCGATCGCTGCCCCGGCGGTAGCCAGGTAATGGAGCTTAGCGGCAGCAGCTGCGGTAGATCTGCAGATGGCAGTGTGGCCAGCTGGAGCGCACCAGGCGCACCAACCTTCGGAAGAACGTCTACCGCTTAATCAGGGTAAGACAGCCGCCGCAGTCCTAGAGGTAAGGCTAGTGGCTTCTAGTGAGGCTTCCATCAATGCGCCGAGTGCGGCTTGCTATTTACTTAACAATCCTCGTTTTACTTTGTAGAGTTTATAAGCTTCTTCATAGCACGTAGAAAAATATCCTATTGGATTATTTATTTTTATTTTCATAGATACATCACCAGTTGAAAGATCAAGATTGCAAGAATTCTCAAAATAACGCTCACAAGCTTTGATAACTATTTCAGGTAAAAGAATATCTTTATGATGCTGTATTAACATTAAAAAAATTGATTCTATGTAACTCTCATGCATCGGTATATTATCTGCAATGTAACAATACTTAGGTAGATTACTTTTGAGAACTTCGTATATTTCATTATTATTAAACGAAATATTTGTAGAGGAGGCATTAGCCGCCCCAATCAACCGTTCATTCAATTTTGAATCTGTAGTAATCTCTGTAGTAATCTCTGGTATTGCTTGTCCACCATGGAGGTTCGGAGTTCGATTATGGAGATCCGTTCGTCCAATATGAGGTCCCGAATTTCCTGACTGGAGATAGGAATTTCCATTCTGGAGTAACGAATCTCCATAATCATTTTCCGTACCTCCAAATTGGAGGTACGGAAAACCAATTTGGAGATTCGTTATATTTAATGTTCGTTGTAGTGACTCATAACCTTCCAAATGATATCCTTTGGCGCTCAAATCAGTCATGATTTGAATTAAATCAACCCTGTATTGAAATGTTTTGTCCCAAGAATAGTTGGGATTTCTTCGTTCATAGATCCAACCATGATCTATTAAACTTTTAATTTTTCTTCTTATGGTTTGATCACTAGAATTGAGCATTAATTCGGTTGATAGCTCTTCTGCCTTTTTGTAGAACCAACCATGGTCAAATTTAAGATTAGGCAAGACGCCATTCAAGGACATACGCTCTGTTTCTTCTTGAATTAATTTATCAGCATCCTTGACTCTTTCAGACCAGTAAACGAATTGGTTAAGTATTAAAGCTGATACATAATCGCCAGTTAAAGCGACTAATTCTTCTTTAATTACAACTCTCTTCAGCTTAATTGGATTCGGCATAACAACCTCCTGTTTGTGTAAAAAAATGTATGGAATAGAGCACCCTTTAAACGGGTATTTGAACAGACAATTGTGTGTTATGGCAGTAGCTAAAACTTTAGGGGTTACTATTATGAACTTTTCACATGGTGTTAAATTGTAAATAGAGGTGAACAATGTGCTCCGAACCTACTTCGCATCTTATGCAGCTTTTCCCTTCACGCCCTTCTGAAAAAGAACCACGTTGTTCGTTTAGATGAAATACCCCTTTAATAGATGAATTTATATTGTTAATGAAACAGAAAAAGCCCACGATCTGCCTATACAAAGACAAATCGAGGGCTTGTAAACACTTGAAAAATAGATGACACTATGGTAAATTAGTATATATCAATACCATAAATAAGGTATTAAAGAAATACCCCAGGTCATTGTTAAAGCACTGATTCACCGATGTCCAGATCGGTTGATTCGGCACACTAGCCTAAGAGCTCCAACTCTTTTACTAGTAGCTTTTTCAATGGCTATTTCTTTGTCAAAAGAACAATTAAGTTATCCACATTTTAGCACACAAGGTGCTAAAAAAGAAGAGAAAAGTTGTCCACAGTACTCCTCAAAACTTATATATTGTCGGAATTTTGTTTATTTTTTTTAAATATGCACCAAAGAAATGCAACTCCAGCCTCCACTAAAAATACCCACCCAAGGGCGGGGGTTGTTAAAATTTCCATACAAATCTCTCCTTTTTCATGTTATTCTGGAGAGGCGTGGTACCGGCAAAGTTTCACGCCTCTTGATTAAGTCGGATGCTCCTACGCATTCGGCTTTTTTGTTTGATTAATAAGGTTGTGCAGCTGGTCTAATTCCTGTGATTTAGACAGGACTATAGCAGAATCTAAACCATATAAGTTGCTTAACTCATACATTTCTAATCTAAGAACCTCGAATTGAGAATATACTTCCTGTGCGGGCATACACATACTGTTCACCTCCTTTTTATTTTATTATACCATTAAAACATCTTTTGTAAACTATTTATATTTATAATTAAATAAATAAAAAAGCCCATGTCGGATAAGATATCCACATAGGCTTTTAGGTATATAATTCATTCCATTTCCAACCTTTGATCACAGTCACCGCATAGAATATTCAGGTTTTTATTATATGCTCTTACTGATACCCCACATGATGAACATATCCATTTAATTGACTTTGAACTTGATTCATTATTATTAATAATACCAGAACTCATTACTTCAGCAGGATCTTTGCCCTCTGCCAAAGCTTTGAAATAAGTGTATCCATGGCGTGCAATAACAAAAATTTCTTTTCTGATCGGCATTTCTTCTATTTTTTTTTTAGCTTCTTTTCCAAGTCTCGCATAGCTCCATCCATGTGTAGGATGTGGTTTATCCTCTTGGTATTCAAACCCTAGCTCTAAAACTTTTTGTTTAAAATTTTTATTATGATAGGCTCCCTTCCGGCTAGTATCTTGTATTCCTATTGTTAAATGGTAGAGATGGACCATTTCATGTAATACCGTGTCCATTGTTTCAAAAAAATCTTGATCCATAAACTCAGCAGAAAGATTAAGTTCATACATTTGTAACGAACCGTCTTGAGTACCCCAAACCGGTTTTGTTGAGCACCACCCCATAGATAGTCTGTGATGTCCATTTGATTGTATAGTTATAGCTGGTGTGGATAAAATTCCTTCAAAATAGGTTAGATTAAACAGTTTAAAAACATGGTGAATTTCTTTCGTTATATCGCTTAATGTCAAAGACTTCACATCAAACAATGAACACCCTCCTATTTTTGAGACATATGTCTCAAAAAGATATTAAACTTATCTTACCATATTACTATAAATTATTTTCAAATAATTTAGTTACTCATCTATGCCAGCGCACCAAGTATGAAGGCCTAGTGGCATCGGTCGCCTCCTGTTACGGATCCGCAGCAGCTGCGGTAGACGTCCCTTCCGAAAGCCAGTGCGCCGGTTGGCCACACTGCCAGCTGCAGATCTACCGCAGCTGCTGCCGGTCTCCATGGCTGCCGGTGAGCCCCAGTACCCGGCTCCCGCCGATGCATCGATCGATAACTCGCCGGTGATCCACTAGCCCGCCTGCAGGACCGTGGCAACTGCTTTGCCCTGGTTTGATTGGTCGCCGGTTGCGCGCGGTCTGCAGCAGCGGCGG
>NZ_WHOB01000033.1 GCF_013141775.1 Paenibacillus phytohabitans | reverse complement strand
TCTTGAATCTCAGGTGGCAGATCCGCGTGGGAGGAGAGTAAACGTACTGCGGATTGCTCCATATAAAAGTACACGCGCACGCTGGTGTTCTCCCACATGCCTACCCCGGCAGCGGTATCCAGCATAATGGCCGGGGAGTTGCCTGCCAGGATCATCATGCCGTTCTGCTTACGAATCGCCGTGTACCAGGTGAAGACATAACTGCGCAGCTCCGGATTTTGCAGCTGCCGCTGCCCTTCGTCCACCAAAACGGCAGAAAAGTCAGCACCGGCAATTTTGAGTAGATGAATGTTGGCATTGACCTGTTCAAAGGCCATCGACATCTTGATCTGTGCTTGCTTGGCCGATTCATCCTTCTTGGACTCGTCCTCCTCACCGGAGCCGACCCGGTAGACAACCAGCGGTGCTTTCTGATCAAAACTGGAGGCCTCTTCGATTTGGAAAATATCATCGTAAATCCCGATGAAATAGATTTTGATCTTGTCATACAAGCTTTTGGCATCGGCATTACTGTGAGCCGCCTCTTCAATTTCTGCGAACACTGCATGAATGGTTGGCTTCTGCCCGATAGGCGCATTCCAAGTTTCCGGCTGCTTCTTCTCGATCCCTGCGGCACGGTAGACTCTGCGAATGGCTTCGCCTACTTCAAAGATTTCTGGACGGGTTAAGTTCTCCCCGAGCAGCGAGAAGGTGCGCACGCCGCTTTTCTCAGCCATCTTGTACCGGGAGCGATTATACTGCGCACATTCCTCATCAATCTCCGTGATGGCTGGCATGATCGTCAGTGGCTCGAAATAGCAACCTTCTTCGGTGGTGTGGTCAATATAGACACCGCCCACATACGCACAGAGCTCCCGCCATTCACCGTCCAGATCAAAGACAAATACATGCACGCCTTCTTCCAGCAAGGAGACCACAAGCGCCTTCAGAAAGTAGCTTTTGCCTTCGCCGGTCTTGCCGAACACGGTCACGTTCTGCGCCCGGGGATCATCCGGATCACATAGATTCACAAAACAAAAGCCGCCGTCCTCGGTCCGGCGACCAAAATAAAGTCCTTCGCTATCAGAGAACGAGCCTCGGGTCATGGGGTAGGTGCGTGCTGCGACAGAATCTGTCGTGACCCGCCCATAATGGGTCTTGTTGAAAAATTCACTGTGATCACTGTAGGGGTCAAAGGCTGGGGCCGTTTGCCGCATCGCCTCTTGCTGCTCACGCCTAAGTTCATTCAGCTTCCCGGACATGTTATCGAACCACAACTTCAGCCCGGCCTCTGCCGCCTCAATCTGATGCAGCTTTGGTGCAGATATTGTTAAGAAGGTCTGCACTTCGACCAGCTTGTGATCACTGGACAACGTGGAATCCCGCAAGGCTAAAATGGTTTCCTTCGCGGCAATCTCTGCATTCCGTGCCGGATCGGTTTCACTCTGATCATTAATACTGGCTGTAAGCCGGTTCAGCTTGTACTTCATTCGGGTGTTGAATTTGATATCGCTTTGCGCATACCGGATCGTCTTGCGTAAGGTGGCCCCGGCATGGGTAACGATGCCATCCAGCTGATCCAGATATCCGGCAATGATCTCCGGGGGATACTCCTGGACCATGAGCACCCGCACATAATGGCCGGTCTTCCCATCCTTACCGTCCACCATGTTCACCACCAGCTGTCGGGGCTGCTTCTTCCACTGTTTAACTAACCGCTTCGTATGTTTGAGCAGGCTCATCGGTGGTCTCCTCTCTATTTCCGTGTACGTTCAGTAAACTGCGTTTGTTGGGATCAAGCGCCAGCGGCCGGCCCTGATACAAGCTGTAGGCAGCCGATGTACAGTACGGATAGACCGCCGTATACGTCTGCTGATACTGTTCCTTGAGCAGGGAGGCCATCCGGGGAGCCATATCCCGGGTACTCTGGTTCAGCCAGAATTCCCCTTCCCAGCACGGGGCTAATTCAACGAAGCGCAGCCAATGATGGTAGTCACAATCGAGCACCGCGATGGAACGATATCGTTGCAGCAACGCCTCCCGTTCAGGATAGTTCCAGGGGATTTCAGCAATAACGAGTCCATCTTCCGCTGCTCGGCACTGAAGCATTTGTTCCACTTCCTGCAAGGCAGGATAGGCTCTAGGGGTAAACAACAACCAATCTGCAGCTTTCCCCGACCAGGTGTCCCAGATGTCCAGTTCCGGAGGTTGCTGCAGTGGATTCAGCACCGTCCGTGTCCCTTGATCAGGCGATAGATCTATGATACTCACGGTAGTACCAGATAGGCTTGCCGCCACCCCGAGATTCGCAGCCAGAAAAGACTTGCCGCTGGGAATGGGAGAGGTTAGCAGTACAATCCCTTGAAGCTGACTTATTCCGGGTGTTGGATGTTTTGGCGGCAGAATTCCTTCTTCGGTTAGCTTATCCGGCGTGTACTCTAACGTAGCTGCTGGAGGTTCAACCTTTTGAATTCGAACCTTCTGCCAGCCTGCATGGCATTTCCGTATCCAGCTGGCAAACCCAGGGAGGAGCCTTGTACTCCAGGTTGTTCGAAGAAAGGGGATTCTATTTTTACCGCTTTGCATCCATCGTGCTATAGGCCACCCTCTGAGCTGAAATGCACTTCTCCAGGACAACTTGGGGACCACATCCTCGATCACCAATGGTGCGGGGATCTTTCCCTCCTTAATGTCAGGCATGGCTTCATTCTCCGCGTGATCTTCCACCGGAGGATTGTCCTGAATGAACTTGACTAGCGATGGACTGAACAACGAACACTTCTCATCTGGTTCTTGGCCTTGCGTTTCCAGTACTCCTTGCTCTGTCTCCTGCTCATTTAAAGGGTCCGAGTCCTCAGACACTTCATATGGTCTGGGTTCAGCCCATGAGTCTCCATTCATCTTCCAAGCCTCCCATGCGGTCCGATCCCACCACCGTCCCACAATCTCCGGCAGTGAAAATCCGGATAATAACGATGTGCTATGCCCACCATGCGAAGTAAGCGTATGGAGCACACGATCCTTTTTCTCCTGCAGCTCACTCAGCAGCCGGAAACGTTTCAGCGCTTCCGGATTCAGATCTGCTGGTTCATCTGCCCGTTCCCTGATCTTGATTTTCGATTCCGAGGTCGTGAGGGTCAGCGTATATTCACTGCGCAGCGCCTTTCCGTCTCTTGCCAGCCGCTCCCACATCTCGATTCGGTTCAGTTTCATGGCCTGGATGCCTGGACTCTTCGCCGGATGGTTTCGTTTCTGATTCCACAGTTCCAGGCGGACATCCGGGATCTGCTCTGCCGAGATTTGTGCCGAAAAGCCTTCCTGCACCATGGCACGCAGAAACTGTTCAAACCCGCCAATCCGCGTCCGTTTCTGCGCATACACCGCTGTTTTCCAGGGGGATGCTGATAGCGAAGACACCACATGCAAGGTTTTCCCGCTGCGGTAGAGCCAGCCATCTTCCTCTACACCAAGAAAGAAACCTAGGTCTTCCCCGGCTCCTTCCTTCTTTTGCTGTGCATCATGGATGTAGCGCTTAAGACGATACGGCCACTTGAGCCATTGCCCCAATGTGCTAATCATGAAGATGGCTACGATCCAAGTCATTTTGAACAATACCGGGAACGGAAGCAAAAAGGGGAAGCCCCCGATCACGAGCGTGGTTCCAACGATCCAGCCGATATCTTTCAGCGACAATCCTAAAAACTCTACATCCTCACGGATATCGCCCATAAAGCTTGCGCGCAGCAGCTCCTCTTCCCGTTCCTGTTGTTCCTGATCCATTTACTTCACCTGCCCTTTGTCTTTCACTTTTCCGACATTTTGAGCTTTCGATGTGCTCGCCTGTTGATTCTCCTTGTTCCGCTGCTGCTCATGCCGATGCAGCATTTCCTTCTGCAGTTGTTCAAAGCTGCCCATATCCAGTCCATCCAATGGAGGTTGTCCATAATTGACCGGCACGCGGTCTTTAATGACATAGACTGCGCCATCTTTCGCACGCCAGTAAGGAGTCCGGTCTTTTCGGTAGCTGTCATAGGCCTTTTGGAATTCACTCCAATGTTCTTCGGGAATAAAGGCATGAGATTCATCTTTAGCCAGCTCCAGCACTTCCACCAGCGCCTCCGATATACCGGAACGTTCCCAATCCGCAATCATGCTGGCGGCAAACCGGGAGTGACGCGGGAAGTTCACCCGGATCTTCCGGGTCGTTTGGGTGAGCATCCCTTCCAGTACTTCAGTAGCCTCTTCCAGGTGATCATCCGGCAACCATAACACGCCCTGCTCCAGCAGCAGCTCCTTGACCCACGGGTATTCATCGGCACGGTCCTGCAGCGCATGGTAGGCCGAAGATGCTTTGCCTTGGGGTAGCTTCGCCTGTGTGTAGAGCGGTAAGGCTTCTTTAATCAGTTCTGCCGTGTGCTCCGCTTCGGAGGAGCCTGAGAGCAGTGAAATCTTAGGTGTACTATTCAGATCCACGAACGCTCCATCCTTGTACATCCCCTCACGAACCGCACTGACATCGAATCCTTCCTGCTCCAGCTGCGGCAGCATATCCAGGGTAGGACCGGCCAGGATCAATTCACCGGTATCCTCATCCCACTGGACATCTTCCTTGTATTCTTTCTTCAGGGTACTAAGCTTCTTGGTCAGCTGTTTACGCTGGGCCACAGGAGCCTTCAGCAAGGATACACTCCGGAACCCTTCGTCTCCCAGAACCTCTGAAATATTCAGCGCCGACGATTTGATTTCCGACTCTCCAAGCGCCAGCTCGTGCAGAGCCTCCACATGGATCTGACCACCTTCTTGAAGCCATTCTTCCGGTTCATGATAAGCAATGCCTTGCACCGATTCAGACAGCCCACCGCTAAGCGTTGAGACCAATTTGTCTTTGCCTACACTGCGCTGTGTACGCATACGATCTGCTGCTTGCTGCATCCGCTTGCTGGCTTCTTGCATGCTCAGCGCCTTCTTCTGCACGCCTTCGGAGCCCATCCGCTTGCCCATGGAATCCAGAGACGTTGACGTTCGTTCTCCCCATTTCCCCACGGAATCGAGTACCTGTGCTCCGTTCAGTGTCACCGGATGCTGCACGGCTTTCATCAGCGGCTTCAGCCAGAAAAAGAAGAAGAACATGAGTAACGCCAGCGCACTGAGAATCGCAAAGATGATGGGCGGTATGCCTAAAGCAGCACAAAAACCCTCTCCCTCGCCGTAATCCGTCTGCATCTTCACAAAAATCGCCCAATGTAAGCCGCAGATCAGGCCGACAAGTAGCGTCCGCAGATACAGATTGGCAAACCCGAGCAGCGTCTCCATTTTTCCGGTATAGGCCGATTGGGTAATCCATAGATTGACCAGGATCGCCATAAAGATAAGCACCAGGGTCTTCAGTACGGCAACCACATAAAGAGGCAATACGACCAGTAACAAATAACTGAGCAGATTAAAGATTCCCCCGCTGGTGGACACGGTCAGCTCACCGAGAGTTTGGGCGGCATACGCGGAATCTGTAATTCCATCGGCACCGACAATCATCGCTTTTAGAATCTGCTGCCCCTCTAAGCCTTCATAGGCAATGCCGCTCGTGCCAATAATGCCCTCAAACATCTTGCTGGCGATCCAGTTGATGCCGACATTGGCGATATTCAGCGCGGTGAGCGAGAAATACGTGGCGACAAAGCAAACTAAAAAGACCTTGAGCAAACTGCCCAGGTCCTTTTTGCCTTGAATGATTTTAAAGGTCAGCCATGCAATTCCGATAAACAACAGCACTAGGCCAATGATCATAAAGAGCGACCAGCCCGACTGCACCATAGCGATCTCCGCGATTTGCGGCGTGAACAAGTAGCTTTTGGCAAAGGCATCATAGAGCGGGGACATGAGCTCGTCCACCAGTAGGACGATGAGACCTTCAATCGCATCCTTGATCAGCTTGCCGGACATGAGATCCTTGAACGACTGAATCATCTCATCGACCTTTTGAATCATATCGTCTACCCAGCCGGGAATGTACCAGCTGGTCTCCCGCTCAGCAGGTTCCTCTGAACTGGATGGTGCCGTGGTCGGTATGGGCAAAGCAGAGGCGATCTTCACATCCGCTTGTTTTGAAGCTACGACCTGACTGGGTGATGCCTGTACCGTTACGGTCAACAGAGTGTTCGTGAAACCCAGCAACAGTAGCAGCAGAACGGCCACTACCCGAATTCGTTGTCTCAACCTCCCCACCCCCAAATCGCCATATAATCATAGAATTGTGACAGCAGGGTAAATACCGAGCCGGTCATGAATAACAGAATCAGCCCCAGCGCTACCGCCATCCGCTTCCAGAAGATTGTATCCTTCAGGCTCTCTGCCCCCCGGCTGGCGGAGAACAGGAACGCAAAAAAACGGATCAGCCAGTACGCTAAAGCGAAAACACACAGTATTGTTCCTGCAGCACCTGCCAGGACTAAGAACCAGTTCAAATCATCCACTACACCTGGATCAACGGTATACATTTTTTTCATTTTCGAGAGATAATCGTTGTCCATCCCTGCATTAACCCCTTAACTTACGAATATCCGGAGAGGTCCACAAGGCTGACTTTTCACCTCCAAGATCCTGTGTGGATGTCCAGTTATAGATATTTTCCAGGAAGCTGAAGAAGGCTCCGCTGATGAACAGGAACACGATAAATACAATGAGTCCTGCTTCAATCCAGAACCACTTATCCTTGATGGTGCCTTTCCCGGTGCTGATTTTGACCAGCTTGATAATCACCCGGACGACAACAAACACCAGTGTGGCTATCGTCAGTAAGGAGATCACGAGTCCAATCGGCGTAAATACAAAATCCAGGCCGTCCAGCACCTTCCAGTTAAACTTCATTTTCTCCTTGATCTTGGTGATTGGATTATTATCATCGGCATAGGCCAGCATGGGTAACATGAACATACTAAACAGGACCATCATGATGAGGGTCCCGGTCTTTTTGATTTTCATTGTTCTCTTCCCTTCCATTTTCAATAGAATATCATCAGCCAAAATGCGATACTGCAGAGCCAGCAGCTTCTTGCGATCCACCGCTCGGCAGCCCCGCCATTTCGCAGCAGATTCAGCGCCACCTTCAGCCGTGGGAGAAGTACGGAACGAATGCCTTCCACCGTCACGGCATCCCCCGCCAAATGTGACCACCACCCAGCCAGCAAGCCTAAACCGAGCGCCTGGAACAGAAACGGCTGTGTCGCGGTCAAAGAGACTACGCCAAGGCTCAACGCACCGGCGAACTCCGGACTATGAATGATCCCGCGATGCTTGACGAAAGGCATCACCAGCAAAGCAACACCCGCAAACAGCGTGAGCCAATGCAGGCTGTACCATTCGTATCCGGCAAGTAGCAGCAGTCCAAGTCCGCTTAGGAGGAGCATGCGTAGCCGAGAGGCTAGGGCAAGGATCAGGCCTGCTGCCGCCCATAGCCAGGGCATCGGTTGCTGCAGGAAAAACCACAATATTCCCATTCCCAGCGATAGGGCGGACAATCCTTTCAGTTTCTTTCGCGTCCTTGCCGAGAACTGGAGCTTATTACTAACGGTGCTGGTCTTATGGTCCAGATCCGGCAGCAGCCCGCCGATGCCCGCAGCGGCAATCAATACGGCAGCAGGTAGTATGGACAGGGCTGGCGTAACATAGAGCACTGCCGAGCCTGCAAGTATGGCTAGTCCTATATGTCCTTGTCGATTCATTTTGAATTTCACCTCCTTTCCGGACAGCACAAAATACCGCTTCAACGCTTGAAGCAGTTCAGGTCTTGCAATGATTGAATTGAACTTTCCGTTAGAAGAAACGGCCAAGTCCCCGCTTTTTCTGTTTTTGCAAAATCGGAGATAAGAGGCCCTCCAGCAATTCATCTGTATTCGCCTGGGGATGAAACGGATCTGGATGATTCGGAACCGCAAATACGGGCCTGCCGCTTAAGCATCCCGCGACCATCTCCCGATTCGGTTCGTTTGCCAGTGGCAAAGCAATGCGCCAGTATTCCTGCGGCACTCGGCTATGCTCCCTGCAAAAGGAGATTAACTCCTTCACCCGCCATTCACTTCCTGAACCGACTAGGACAGGAACGCTGGCTTGTACAAATAGATCAGCCTGCTTGCTGCTCTGCAAACTCCCTAAGTCCAGCACCGTATAGCGGTAGTCGCTCATCAGCGATCCGATCCAATACTCGGAAACCTCCCCCTTATAGAGAGATACATTATTCAATTCATAACGGGGATGGTTCGAGAAATCGCCTTCCTTGATGTACTCCAGGAAAGAGAAACACGGATGATTCCCGCCCTCCCACACCGCCACTTTGGTTTTCGCATACCGGGCCAAATAGTAGGCGATGAGCAGTGCTGTATGCGTGCTGCCAGCCCCTTCATACACACTGCCTACAGCGATAACGATCCTTTCCCCTGTTCGGCTGAAGTTCATTTCAGGGAATGCGATCTGTTGAGCCCTCGTCTCCACCAGATGATGAGCTTCGAGCAGCTTCTCTTGCCAGCTCCCGTTCAGCCATACGTCCGAAGCGCCCAATGCGGTCCAGCTTCTTACCGCTGTTGATGTTAGGCTGGTTGCCTCACTAATCACGATAAACTTTACAGGGACCTCCTCCGCCAACGGTAAGAGGCTACGAGCCTCATCCTCATGGATCAGGACGTATTCCGGTATCAGGATCAAGACGCTTTCTTTGACTTCCTCAAACGTACCGCATACATGAAATTTAAAATGGGGATCACTGATTTCTGGCTTTACGCCAACAAGTACAATATGCAATGATGTCCTACCTCCTTTGAGCAATATGTCTACTGTATGATCATAGCTCATAGAGGCAAGCCGAACGTACGAAGAATGTTCTGAAAAAGTATGGGTTATAGAGCAAAACTCATATTTTCGAATCAATATCTCTTAGAATAAAGATTACATCCAACCCACTATTTGCATAAGGCCAAGGATGCTTTGGTTAAGCATTACTCTGTCTGCTCAATAAACCAGATTTAATTTGGTGCCTTTCATTGCTTTTATCTCCCACGCTAAATGCGGTTCTTCGTTTTAAACCAACAGTATATGAAAAAAAGAATAATGTTCAATAAAATGCTTTAGTTAAAGGAGATGTTATAAGAACGGAACCAACAGCTGAAGTTGGTCTATTGTTCAACTTGTATCTATCATGTTCATAGTATCCACCACCTATCAAGGTTTAATTCCAGTTTCCTCAAACAGATTATTTAGCTTCTCAAAGAACTGTTTCTGTTCGTATTTTGCATAATCTGGATGTATTCCCCATTCATTATCTCGGTAGACGAGATAATATAAGACCGATTCCAACACGGTGCTTTTATTACGATTCTGTTCTTGGATTATCATAACCACATCTTCTAAAAGTTTTAAATTTTTGCTTTCGTTGATTAAATCAGGATTTAGCAAGGAACTTACCTGTTCTATCAATCTTTCTCTTTTTTGTCCTGTTTGAACAAACTCAAGAAGGCTAAAATGCTGTGAATAGTGCTGTGTTGTAGTACATTCGTTTCCTTCATCATCAACGTTTGTGACCTCGATTTCCTCATGCTCATCTGTTTTGATTAATTAAGCCTTCAGGATTTCCGACTTTCCGGATGGAAGCAACTCCTTCTGGGACAACGTCTGATCCTCAATTCCAAATAACTCGGATAACTGTTCCAGACGTGTGGTTCGGGAATCTTCTGTCTTCCTTTTGATCTAGTCCTGAAATGTTTGCTTTGAAACCCCGATTGCTCCCTCCTTCTACCGTTTTGTACTCCATGTGAAACGTGTCAGCAATAAATTGTAACCCTATCATTTCATTCACTCATACTAGTATGTCATTCGAGATTAATATATCGCCATACTCGGAATGTCAATATATAAAAAGACCACACGGAAATTCCATCCATGTGGTCAAACTCGTATAATATTTATTATTTTCCCACTAAACTATCCCACAACTTATTTTCTTGCTTTATATTTTTATTTAAATCCGCAAAACTCATTTCCATTTCTAAATGATCGCCTAGTGCATGTGGAATTGAAATACTTACTCCAATTGAATCTTGGGTGATATAACTAAACGTTCCTGATTCATTTATCTGATCCACTTCATCTGATTGTTTAATATAATTAAGTAAATCTTGATTATTATATCCACTCCAGATATCTTCCATAACTCCTTCCTCTATCAAATTTAAATTGGCATCATAACTTTTATATTTACTTTGTTTGAATTCTTCAACAAACGCTTCATCGATCTCTAATAAATCAGTTAGTTTAACTTTCACTCCCTTTTCTAAATCAATATTTGATGTATAAAAGATATTTAACGGATAGGCTGCTCCTTCGGTAAATGCTGACCCGGAGTATTGAATGCTTAGTAATTTATTATTTTTCAACATAATTCGATATTCTATTTCAAGACTGTCCTTCTCTAATGAATAGGATTTAACTATTCTTATCGCTCCTTCTTGAATCACTTCATTTATCTTCGATTCACTTGTATCATTAGCTAAATTAACTATTTTGGGATACGATATGTTAATCTTATTTTTAGAATACTTGCTACTTTCAACTTTGTAATTTTCTCCTATACTTGATTCATTACTATTTTTTGCTATATCAGAGTTTAACTCAGCTTTTGTACTACAAGAAATTAATGTTAATAAAATTGGTAATATAATTATCAAGCGTTTTTTCACATCTCTTCATCTCCAGTCTTAGGTAGTAAGTCTTTCTCTAACGTATAACTTTCTTAGCAAGTGCGTAGTATTTCTGTCTATTAGCAAGATGATTTGTCCCACCATTAACTCTCCTTGTCACTTGAGTAACTGAAGCCCCTGAATCGACCAGTTTATTCATATTGTTATCATCCCACCAAAATCCGGCTGCACGCCATGCATAATTTTCTGCAACATATTCAGCACCTAAATCCAGAATTTTCGAGTCACCCATTGCGTCAGCAAATCGTTGATAGTTATACCTACCAGTCATTTGTATGTATCCAGCTCCTCTAAATTTATAACCATCACCCTGTTCTTTATTACCAAGTTGTTTGCCCAACTTTGTTCCAGGCTCATATTTCGAAAAATATTTTTTTCCACCTAGTTCAGTAGTCCACTTGCCTAGTTCTGATTCTTGCATAACCTGTGCTAAAAAATGACTTATCCTTTCACTTGTTGTTATATCGTATGTCCCTAATGTAGTATTTAAGTCTTTCAATATGTCACTTGTTACATTCTTAAATCCAAGTTGGGTTAACTGATCTTTTGACACATATACTATATAACCTATTACAGTATTCGGAGCCGCTGTATCATATGGGCTATCCCCTACGATTGGCGCATGTCCGCTTGGATCAATATACTTCAATGGATTGTTATTTACATAAGTATATATATTCAAACTCAGCGGATTATCAATCTGCCCCTCGTACGTATCCTCATTAATAAATCGACCAATACTTGGATCGTAATATCTTGATCTTAAATAGTACAGTCCTGTCTCACTATCATAAATCTCACCGGCATATTTAAATGAATTAGCTATTTCTTCCGTTTGGTTCGAAATATTCCCCCAAACATCATAACTGTAAGAATTAACGATTTTCCCGGCCGTATCTACAATTTGTACTACATCTCCATGACCATTGTACAGATAGTAGTAATCTTTTATAGAGTTCGCTACCGTATAATCCTTCTTAACCAGTAGACGGTCCCCCCGGATATAACTGGCTTTTTGGCCATCGCTCCGGGTTTCCGAAACCACTTGTCCTGCCCCATTATAGTTATACTTCGTTACCACACTATCTTTGGATTTTTGATATCTTAAATTATTCGGCAAATAACTGAAGGAAACGGTAGAGTTATTGTTTGTAACAGTCGTCAACATATTCAGCAAGTTATAAGTATAGCTGCTGTCGCTGATGGAGAGACCTAATGTTGAAGTATCTGTTAACGTCTGCCGGTTACCTCTTAAATCATACGTGTATTGAACTTTACCTCCATCCGGCCGAAGGATAGTTAGTAAACGGTTAAGATTATCATAAGTATAATTGGTGGTCTGACGATCATTTCCAATTAAAGCCTCTGTAACGGCAATAATGTTGCCATTATTATCATATACATAGCTATAGATAGAAAGGCCCTCAGAATTCTTAATGTTTCTGACCGATTTCAAACGGTTTAAAGCATCATACTGGTATTCTGTCTTCAGGATAGTATTATCCGAAAGTGTTGGGTAAGTGATAGACTTAATCATTCCTGAGGCATAATAATCATACACCGCATTTGCGGACGCTGCTGTATTTCGAGTAGAACTCCCATCAGTTTGAACTTGGGTAAGCCGCAACTTATCGTATTGATAATTGGTATAAACTGTATTCACACCGCTTAAAGTGCTGGTCATTCTTGTAGTCCGGTTCAGCTTATCGTAGACATAGGCTGTAGAGGCCGAGTAACCCGAAGCGGTTGAGGCAATATTCGTAGTGCGTTTAACCGTATCAATGGTTGACTTTTGGGAAGACGTTGCTCCGTTGATGATTAACTCACTGGTGTCGCTCTTTATCCCATCATTCCCAAAAATAAACCTACTCTGCAACGACACACCTGTTGAACTCTTCAGAACACTTTCTGTCAGTTGATTTCTTTCATCGTATTTATAACTTGCTATGGTACCGTTACGATCTGTTTTAGTCTCTGGAAGGCCCAACGAATTGTAGGTCACATTCTCTGCTTGCGAGTTTCCATCCCTTTTGATGATAAGTTGGCCCATTTCATTGTATTCCTTGCTGTTCAGGACAACCGGAGTACCCGAAGCTCCCGCTTGTATAGACGTCTGTGTAATCTGCTCATTCTCATCATATTGATAGCTGGTGATCTGATCCAGCGCATCCTTAACAGACGTCAAATGGTTCAAGCCATCGTAAGCGTATTTTGTTGTAACTCCATCTGTATTCAGATTTTTCTTGGGATCAATGTATCCAGTTAAATTACCACTATAATCATAGCTGAAGGACTCAGTTATGATTGAAGCCTGCGTTTGATCCGGCCAATTCTTGTAGGCCACGTTGGAGACCAATTTTCCCCACTGATCATAATTTTGCTCGACATAACTCATCTTTAGACTAGCATTATTCGTATTTTGGCGGTATGTAGTAACATTCGCGGCCTCAACTAGATAGCTTGTAAGCTTGCGTTGTTTCAGATTCGTAGTGCTGACATACAGATTACCATAGGCATCCAGCGCCTCGCTCTGATTGCCCCAGGCATCCAGCGTAATATTGGTCGTATTATTCATAGGGTCAACGGCATACACGGTCCGCAATAGATCATCCACACGGTACTGAGTAATAGCTCCAGTATCCACTACTTGCTCTAGTCGCAAGATACCAAAGCCGTCGTAGTATTCATTCTTATTATTAAAATAGGTAATGGCCCCCGTAGATTTCTGGGTATACTTCCGTTTGGAATTAACCAGCAGCATAAGTATCCCTTTATTGTAGCTATCAAAAATAGAACTGCTTGAGTACGTATTCGTATACGTATACAGATCTTGCATATCATACTTTTCACCCTTTAAGTTGGTAACTTGCGGATAGGTGATCGAAGTTATCCGACCTAGCTTATCATAAGCATAGATTGTCGCCCGGCCGCTCCCATCCTTCTCCTCCAAGACCCGGCCAGAGACCATTTCGTATTTAAGTGTTTTCTTAACGGACGATGCGGTTCTCTGACCGGAAGCTGCAATGTTTGTAAACTCACTATTCTGTTCCGTAGGGAAAGCGTATTTATACTCAGAACCCAGTATAGTCGTCACTTTGGAGGTCATTCCGTTAGAAAACGATTTTTTTTGTTCAATTTTGCTGATTTTTTTCGCTTCTCCTGGTATAGCCTCATACGTATAGGTGGTAGTTTCATTCTTAGGATCAGTATAGCTCAGAATTCGGCCATACTCATTGTAGGAATAGCTTTCACTTAATGGGGTTAAGTCATTTTGATACCAACTCTTCGCACTCAACTCATGATAGCTCGGTTCATAGCTATAACTCGTCGTATATTTGGACTTTAGTGCAACATTTTCAAATTGACTCGCTGTCATCGGTAGGGTTGTGCTTTGGAACGCCCCCCAATCCGTGTAATTGGTTTCGGTATACAGCATATTGGCAGTACTATCGGTGTCACCATTTGCAAATTGCGCTATGGTTGTCCGTGTAGGCAGAAACTTAAAGACAGGATGGAAGACTGTATTTCGTGTTTCTTTGCGTTCACCATTCGAAGCTACCACGACTGTGGATACCGGCTGATGCAAATGATTGAACGTATACGTCGTTGCCAACCCGTTGGTTGCCGACGCACTTTGCACAGTGCTGGTCGATGAGAATTGATAATCACTTGGAAGATAGCTTACATCCCAGTAATTGGGGTAACCGGTATAATCACCATTGTAGCTGTAAGAAATCTGGTTATAGTTCGAGCTTGCCGTAAACTCGGTGTAATCCTTCCTTGAGGTAACCACTACCTCTTCCCCGACTCCGTTTGACCCTAAATTGCGGGTCACCAGTTTATAATCATAGGAGGAATACGAATTCGGATATTGAATTCTAGAAATTAATTGATAACCGTTATATCCGGCATTTGAATCTATTGTTTTATAATAGAAATTAAATTTCCCCGTTAAAACAGTATCCGTAAAATAAGTATATTCATTGTTCTGGTTAATTATATAGCCTAATACAGGTGCATAGCCATCTGGGGTGCCATTGAAGGTCAAATTACTTCTGTATTTATTATAAGTTACTTTTTTCTCAACCCCGTCTACGGTAACACTTACTATTATTTTCTCTCCGCTAAAATCTCCTGTGGTTTGTAAAGTTGTCTCATAATCAAACTTAACAACCCGCTCCAAGCTATCTGTAATAGCAGAGATTACATTAATCGGTTCTCCATTGTAAGAAGTACGAGTTGTATAATCGAATTTATTTGTATTCCCATAACGATCTTCAATTCCTATTAGCCTACCATCTCCTGTGAAATATTCACGCTTTTTGCTGTCATATTCCAGATAATAGGCCGAGGTCAAATTTCCGTAAGTGAAACTTCCGGAGTCAGTCATAAACCGTACATCTTTCCCTTGGTATCCCACCAAATGTGTATAACTGTCCAGAGTATCATTCGAATAGAAATCTACGCGATAAACTCCGCCTTGCCCATCGTGGTAAAATAAATAACCGTTCGTATTTTGCACAGAAGGGAACTGAAAGGACCACCCCATGCCCAGATCATAGCACGAGAGCAGATAGTTGTATTTCTTGATTTGGCTATTGGAATAGTAGTCCCGCATATAGGCAAAAGCTTGGTTAGAGTTGTACATGACACCGATATTCAGATCAAGCCCGTCACGACCGGGCAAATTGATGTCCGACCGCTTCCATGTCAGCGCCCCAGACACCGGATCAATCTTCTCGTCGCTGCCTTGGCGACCGGCGAATTGTGGTTTGTTCGTTTGATTAATTTGCTGTTGGACTACCAATGAATCCAAGGCACTGGCCACCATAAGGTCGAAGGTGGAGAAGTCTTGCTTCAATGCAGTTGGTGTTAGATTCTCTTCAGTATATATAGCATTCGTTACTGTGGACGTCTTAAGTTCAGCTGTATAGACCGCATTCTCAACAGTCAACTTCTCGTCCATGGTCAGCAATTGCTGCTCTACTTCCTCCCAGTTGCCCTTTCCATTTCTTTTAAGCTTAAAAATCTCCTCAGGGGAGACTGCGGTTTTCTTGAACAACAAATTAACCCAGTATAAGTCTTCTTTACCAGCCCCAGCAAGAACCAACTGATCGATTTCTTCCTTAGTTAAATCCCTAGGGCTACGATAGAGAGACGCTCTCCCGGCTGTAGTCCCTTGAATTTGATACGTGCGAGCCTTTAGCGCCTGGATCTGCAAATCTTCGTTAAAATTATATGTAGTGTTTGCAACTGTAGGTGCCGCTTCGTAGGAAAGCTCCGCAGGATCTATCGGTGTCTGATTCTGCAAGTTCTCCGTGGCTTTTTCAACGATTGAATCTCCAATGATTTCAGCTTCGGCATTTTGAGCGCTGGCTGTACTGAACTGGAAACCAGGAATAATTAAGCTAAGTGCCAAAAATAGCATAAACAATTTATTAGGAAATGATTTCTTCTTCAAAATGGGTTCCTCCGTTTAATATAAATGAATTAATTAATCTTTAAGCAGTTCAATATGTTGCTACACGATATCAAGGCAGAGAAGTTAATATCTTCAGGTGTGAAAAATTACAAAGTTATTACGCTACCCGGACAACAGGTGGAGAGTATAGCTCAAGCGAGGCATGGGAAGCGAACAAAGTCCCCTCTCTCCTCCTTCTGTTTAAACTATGATGTCCGACACAGTACAATTACGAGTATAATTAGTTCCCTTCGATATATCATTTGCCCATCTTCATCAGATTCCCATTAGCATCATATTCATAGCGGATAATACTACCGTCTGAGAGACGCGCGGACTCCAACCTCCCATTGGAATCATAATGATATTCCACTGGCATATATGTCTTATACGGTAAATATAGCTGCGACTGTGGGACGATTTCTTTCACTTGGCTATCACTTGACCAAGACAACCCAAAGGAGGCGCCTCCGCCATTTTCGAAATATTCGATGCGAAGCTCATAATTCTGGCCCTCTATCAGATAGATAGGAATACTGGTTAATTCACTGGCCTGTGTGACCCACTTATCAATAAGCAGTTGTCCATTTACCCAAAGCCGAACCCCATCATCTGAATTCGCGTAGAACGTGTATGTTCCGCTAGATTTGGGACGGATTAATCCCTGCCACCTCACAGAGAATGTATCTGCTCCAATGCCCGCATCTGGCGATAGAGCCCCCCATCCAAAATTAAGATCAGCATCTGTGCGCGTGAATTTCAGATCAGTAAAATCCATATTATCATAGTATTCTCCCTTCAGACCCACTCCAGGACCCTCAACTGGTGGATACAATTGGCTCTGAGGAACGAACTCTTTCACTTGAGTAGGACTTTCCCACAGAAGTCCGATGGCTGCTCCACCTAGGTTTTCAAAATACTCGATTTGAATGTCGTATTGATTTCCGGCTACTAATTGTACGGTACTGCTATGAAATTGATCGGCTTGGTTGACCCAACGATTAAGAATAAGTTTGCCGTCTATCCATAAACGCACCCCGTCGTCCGCATTGAGATAAAACGAATAGGGTTCGCTATACTTTGGCTTGATCGTTCCCGTCCACCGAGCTGAAAAGGTGTCTGGCTCGATCAAGCTGTCCGGGGAACCCTCTACCCAATTAAAATTGACACTTGCGTCTGTACGTGTCAGTTTTAGCCCATTCATCTCCAGATTGTCATAATACTCTCCTTTCAGACCTACTCCCTGAACATCAGCTGGAAGATACAATTGACTTTGCGGCACGATCTGTTTGACCTGACTGGCACTCGACCATTGTAATATCGCTGTTGCTCCTCCACCATTTTCAAAATATTCGAGGCGTATATCATAGTTTTGTCCGGCGATCAGTGTGATGGGCTGACTCGTTAGCTCACTGGCTTGGGGTATCCATTTGTCTATGATCAAGCGACCATCTACCCAAAGCCGGACTCCATCATCTACAATGATATAAAAGGTATAACTTTCACTATATTTAGGTTTAAGGGTCCCTGTCCATCTCACAGAGAAGGTGTCTTGGCCAATTAAAGCATCAGGAGAACCCAACCCCCAGCTGAAATTTAAATCCGCATCCGTTCGTGTCAGCTTGAGCCCGCTTAGGTCTGAATTATCATAATACTCCCCCTTGAGTCCAACTCGGGCTGATTCTAGCGGTGGGGTTAATTGGGTTTGCGGAACAACCTGTTTGGCTTGACTGGTACTCGACCATTGCAGAATTGCCGTTGCTCCGCCGCCGTTCTCAAAATATTCAAGCCGGATATCATAGCTTTGTCCTGCGGTCAGTGTAATCGGTAGACTCGTTAGCTCACTTGCTTGGGGTATCCATTTGTCTATCAATAATCGACCATTTATCCATAGCCTGACACCATCATCAACAGTAATATAGAAGGTATATGCTTCACTATATTGGGATTTAATAGTCCCCGTCCATCTTACGGAGAACGTATCCACTGCAATTGAAGCATCGGGAGAACCTAACCCCCAATTGAAATTCACATTCGCATCCGTCCGTGTCAGCTTGAGCCCAGTAAGATTGGAGTTGTCATAGTATTCTCCCTTGAGCCCATTACTACCAGCAGCAGCAGCAGCGACTGAATGACTTTCTACCGAAGGATACAGCGAGGCTTGAATATCAAAGGTTTCCCATAAATTATTGGTTAGGGCGAGTACAATTAACGATAATAACAAGCGTATTGGAAACTTCAAACTGTCCATTCTCCTCATCATACTATGAATGTGCTACTCATTATTGTTGCACTTCTACTGTCACACCGCTGACCATTAAGCTATTCCCATAGCCATCACTGGCATATAGGTGAGTCGTATATATCCCAGTTTCATTTCCGTGATTGGCAAAGGGTATCCTAACTTTCCACTTGGATGTGCTCTCACGTTCACCTTGATACCAATTGAGATCATCTTGACCTTTATTATTCGTCCACGTAGGGAATTCCAGCCGAGTTACATTTGCCGGTACGCCTTCAATAGAAACTTCATAGTATCTATCACTTATCTTCGCTGTTCCCGGAGCTTTTACATTTTGCGAATTTGTAACTTTGAAGGTCCATGCTCCCATAAAATTCCCATCACCATAGATGTGAGTAATATACGGTCCAATCTCTGAGTTATGCTTGGAGTAGACGACTGTAGCTCTCCATACCCCGTTGCCTATCCTCACCCCATCAATCCACTCAATGTCATCCTGATCTCTATACGCTGTCCAAGTTGGAAATTGAACCTTTTGAACTGTCGGTTCTACACCATAAATGAAGACATCATAGGATACGCCGGAGATATCTGTTTCTTTAGAGCCTCCTGCTCCTCCTTTTACCTGAACAGTCGTGCCTCCAATCCCATTAAGGGCTCCATATCTGTCAAAAGAATAAATGTGAGTGAAATAATTACCGGTCTCAAAATTGTGTTCGGCAAATGGTATCCGAATTTTCCAAGTTGTATCGTTGATTTTCTCTCCCATAATCCAGGGATTAACCAAGTCATCCTGACCATTATTTTGGGTCCATGACGGGAATCGCACTTCACTCACTGTCCTGGCAACACCTTCTACGTTCACTTCATAGAAGGTATCCGCTAACGATACGCTTGAAGGAGCAGTGACTTTCACCGTATCTTGAATTTGGGCTGACAATCCGCTTACCGCTTTGCTATCCACGTAAATATGAGTAATATAAGACCCAGTTCCTCCATGTCTGGAAAGAACTACTGTGCCTTTCCAGACACCAGAAGCTACTTTTTCACCGACAATCCACTCAATATCGTCCTGACCGTTTTGTTCTCTCCAGGTAGGAAAATGCACTGATTGAGCATTATTAGGGACTCCCTTTAGATAAATATCATAGGAAACTGCTGCAGTGCTGATTATATACGGTGCCAAGGAAGACTCTTTTGTCCGTTTGAGCAAATTACCGTTGGAATCGTATGTATACTGAATCATCGAGTTATCTTGTAAAATCTCCGTTTCAAGCCTGCCTCGGTTGTACACAAAAACGTTCTGCTTTTGAACAGTTCCGGCCATATCTACTATAATATAGCTGGAGGTTCTGGTTGCCTCTGCCCAAACCGCAGAGAGATGCAGACTAAATACGAAATAGATGAAAACACCACTGATAAACATAACCAACAGTTGCTTTTTGTTTATGAATAAATATCTCATTGTCATTAACTCTTTTCCATATTCATAATATTGTATTTCAATTTGCCTTCCTTCCGTGTCACTGACGTTTCATTACACGTCCAAACTAGTATTTCTTTACTCCACATACGAAATCACACTCTTCCAGCTTGTCCCATCATAAGCAGAGTCTCCATTTTTATTCACGATAAAATAAATAGAATCTCCTGCCAGGACTTCTGTCGTTACCCCCAGTTCATATCCGGCTGTGTCGTTATAGGCTATGGTTTGGGACCAGAGCTTTGCACGGTTCTTCAAAATAGTAGCAACGATCCCATCGCCCCCTCCCGGGTTGCTCTTTGCTAGATTTCCCGCGATACGAATCTTGCCGGATTTCGGAGCTACCCATTTTCTTACTGAATCCGTTTGATCCGGATGCTGAAATTCTTTGAGGATAATGGTGTATGGGGTCTTTCCTTCCCATTGGTTATTCTTGTACTGCAAATCGCTATATGTATTCCCATCCCATTGCTGATAATACCAGTTCCCACTGCCTTGAATATTACTGTATTCTTCTTCCACCGTATTCGAATCTAGATAAGCTATAACTGGCTTCCAGCTTGTACTGTCATACGAATTACTTTGATTGTTGTTCACTACAAAATAAATAGCATCGCCCTTACTTACCCCTACCGTTATTCCGACTTCAAACCCTGCTGTATCGTTATACGCTATGGTTTGTGACCATAACTGCACCCTGTTTTTCAGGATTGTCGCAATAATTCCGTCGCCTCCTGTAGCATCTATCTTAGCTATATTCCCTGCAATTCGAATCATACCGGATTTCGGAGCCACCCATTTGCGAACGGAATCCGTTTGATCTGGATGCTGGAATGCTCCTGAAATAATCGTAAAAGGGGTTTTACCTTCCCACTGATTGTTCTTATACTGTAAATCCGTGTAGGTTGCCCCATCCCACTGCTGGTAGTACCAATCCCCGGAACCTTGAGTGTTGCTATATTCTGCATCTGCTGCATGTGCATCTAAATATGCAATAACCGGCTTCCAACTGGTGCCGTCATAGCTATTATCTACATTCTTATTCACCACAAAATAGATTGCATCTCCTGCACTTATGCCTACTGTTAATCCCACTTCATATCCCGCTGTATCGTTATAGGCTACTGTTGTAGACCATAACTGTATATTATTTTTCAGCACAGAAGCGATGACCCCGTCCCCACCCAGCGGATTGCTTTTGGCAACATTCCCCGCAATTCGTATTAACCCTGACTTAGGGGCTACCCATTTCCGCACAGAATCTGTCTGGTCCGGATGCTGAAATTCCTTTAAGATGATCGTGTAAGGTGTTCCCCCTTCCCATTGGCTGTTCTTATACTGCAGATTGGTATACGTATTTCCATCCCACTGCTGGTAGTACCAATTTTTAGAGCCTTGACTATTGCTGTACTCTTCTTCTGCTGAATGAGCATCCAAATATGCTATGGCTGGCTTCCAACTGGTAGAGTCATAGGAAGCATCCCCATTTTTATTCACCACAAAATAGATTGCATCTCCTGTACTCACACCTACAGTCAAGCCAACTTCATATCCTTTGTTGTCATTGAAAGGTATTGTTTTGGACCAAAGTTTCACTTTATTTTTTAAGACGGATACGATAACCCCATCCCCACCTCCAAGATCACTTTTCGCCACATTTCCTGAGATTCTAATCATCCCCGATTTGGGAGCTACCCATTTCCTTACTGAATCCGTTTGATCTGGATGCTGGAATTCTTTATAGATAATTGTGTATGGAGTCTTTCCTTCCCATTGGTTATTCTTGTACTGCAAATCAGTATATGTACTTCCATCCCATTGCTGATAATACCAGTTCCCACTGCCTTGCGCGCTACTGTATGCTTTCACTGCATCTGAGATCGCACCTACAACTGGTGTACCAAATAGACTATTGGAATCCGCTTCATTATATTTAGATGTCAAGTTTCCTTGTGGATCATACTGCAAGCTCATTCTCTCACTTCTCGAATCTATGAACGTCAGTCTTCCACTAGAGTCATAGGTATAGCTTTTCACATTTTTTGCGGCACCATACACCATAGATGATCCGAAAGTTAGTAAGAGGACAGTGCAAATAAATAATCGTAAGTACAGCTTCCTTATTCGCATTAAACGATCTACCACCTTAATGTTATGTAATAGTGTGACTCAATATCACAGAACAATTCTTATCAATCAACTTCGTTACCTCCCCAATAATCATAAGTTAATCTTTCATTCTTTAAAACGGTTGCATTTTGTCGTAATAGATTATATTTTGTCGAATGCGTTATAATTTTGTCACATCTTAAAACAGAAGAACTTAACAAAAAAGCTTTGCAGAAAAAATAAAAACCCTCGAAAGAATTCAAGGGTTTTATTTTCTAATATTCGATTTCCAAACTCTATTCCACTATCACACTTTCCTCTAGGGAATATCGAATGAACAAGATAAGCGATTTTGTACGAAACATCCTCATTAATTTTTTTGGAGGTAGCATCATCTTCTCAGTATCTGCTGCACAAGCAACATTTTACTACTTGGTTATAAAAACATCCTTTAAAGAAAATGCAAAATTATTCTCGGTGTATTTGAAAATTAGTGACTATCGCTACTGCTTCGATATCTTAATATCATCTATTGAAATGGCCCCACCATACCGCATTCCAAAGTTTAGAAAATAATCGCTGTATGCTCCTGTTATAAACTCTACGTGTTTACTTCCCCTACTTCCAATCGCCTCATTCCATGTAGCCCAGCCAACATCATTTCTTCCATCACCTGTTGGAGTTCTTACGAAAAAGTCAAAATAACCCTCATTTGCAGGTTTATCTACTATTTTGTAATTGAACGTTACGCTGTACGACGTATTCGG
>NZ_WHOB01000032.1 GCF_013141775.1 Paenibacillus phytohabitans | reverse complement strand
TAGGCCAGGTAAGCCAGGACACTAACCGGCTGTATTTGCAGCTGAAGGGCCAGTCCAGCGGCTGGGGCGGAATTCCCATGGGAGACCACCTCGTGAAGGCCCAGGTCATGATCAACGAATTAACTGTAGAAGCAGAGAAATTGGAGGATATTATCCGGACCGCCCTGAAGGGGGTTGCAGGACTCCAGGAGGAGAATAAACGGCAGGCCGACAAGCTTACGCAGCAGTTTAGTCTTCTCGCGGGTGTATTCGGAAGCTTTGGGACACAAGGTCCTGCCGGGCGGATTTCCATTCCTGCCATTGTGCAGAAGAGTGTAGCGTATCTGATCACGTCTGTTACCGTCCTGCTGGGAAAGGATGAGCTGAATAACGATCCGGCAGTGCAGAAGCTGCGGAATATCATCCAAACGTCCGGGCTTTTGACCGTAGAGGGTATTGCGGCCCTAAGCAAGCTGAAGGATATCTTCGCGGCGCGGGATGGGATCGCGAAGGCGCAGATGGCCTTCAAGGTCTATGAAGCGTTCGG